>NZ_JAFBEB010000032.1 GCF_016908525.1 Brevibacillus fulvus | reverse complement strand
TAGGCCCACCATAGGTTTTGGGGCTGTAGCTCAGTTGGGAGAGCGCCTGCCTTGCAAGCAGGAGGTCATCGGTTCGATCCCGTTCAGCTCCACCAATTTTTCCAAAAAATTTATCTTGATAGTTGGGCAATGCTTATGATAAATTAGTCATTGTCGCTGTTGAGAAGCAAATAAATAGTCTGGTGATGATGGCGGAGGGGACACACCCGTTCCCATACCGAACACGGCCGTTAAGCCCTCCAGCGCCAATGGTACTTGTCCCGCAGGGGACTGGGAGAGTAGGACGTTGCCAGGCGGACGATCGATAGATCGTCAATACTTGTTCTTTGAAAACTGGATAACGCAAGTATTGCTAAGGATTAACTGATCTGAGGAGTGCGCTTTGCAGCCGAGCGACCTTTGACCGAGCGCCGTAAGGTGGAGGGAGACGGAGCGAGGAGCAAAGTGACACGACGAATTTGTGGTTAAGTTACTAAGGGCACACGGTGGATGCCTTGGCGCTAGGAGCCGAAGAAGGACGCAGCGAACTGCGATAAGCCTCGGGGAGCGGTAAGCACGCTTCGATCCGGGGATTTCCGAATGGGGCAACCCACCATCCGTAATGGGATGGTATCCATACCTGAATTCATAGGGTATGTGAAGGCAGACCCGGTGAACTGAAACATCTAAGTAGCCGGAGGAAGAGAAAACAATAGTGATTCCCCTAGTAGCGGCGAGCGAACGGGGAAGAGCCTAAACCGTCAAGTTTACTTGACGGGGTTGTGGGGCGTCTCACATGGAGTTACAAAAGACGCGCGTAGGTGAATCGTTTGGGAAAGCGAACCAAAGAGCGTGACAGTCGCGTAACCTAAACGCGCGTCTCTCCGAGACGGACCCCGAGTAGCACGGGACACGTGAAATCCCGTGTGAATCTGGCAGGACCATCTGCTAAGGCTAAATACTACCTAGCGACCGATAGTGAACCAGTACCGTGAGGGAAAGGTGAAAAGCACCCCGGGAGGGGAGTGAAAGAGTACC
>NZ_JAFBEB010000031.1 GCF_016908525.1 Brevibacillus fulvus | reverse complement strand
GAGCCTTTTGCAAAATTCACTTCTTGATTAGACGCGATAAATTCGAAGGAGCCCTTGCATGAAGAATTGTTATCAAAATGAAAGAAAATCAAGGGCTAACACTGATTTTGGGCAGACCTGCAGAATTTTATCGCTCCGTTTTTTTACGCAGCTTCCTTCTCGATCTTATGTGTTCTTGCCACAGCCAGTGCGGAAACCAAAAGGACGATGGCATTCAGATATACATGCGTCTTGACTTTCTCGATGCCCCATACATGCAGGGAATTGGCTGTCAAATACGATTTGAGGCGAGAGTTGCAACGCTCTACACTGGTTCGTTCGTTGTAAAGTTCTTTCCAGCGTTTGGTATCTCGATGTGGATGGCTGTATCGACGAAGATCATCCTTGATGTCGACTTTGACCACCATACCGTAATTCGATGCGGAACAAGCCGCCATGCCGAGAGGACAGTCCACTTTTCCTGTTGCATGGGGGCAGCGGAACTTGAGTTGGTCGCCATCGGCTCCCCAATACGTCATCTCGTACCCCATGGAGCAGCAGGGAGTCCCATTTGACGTCATGCCAGCGGGAGGCTCTTTCTCATTGCGTAGATTTAGTGGGATAATCGCTTGCGCCCCGATTCTACGAGCAGCTATGTAATTCTTCAACTGATCGTATCCGGCATCCATCATGACGAAGTCCACTTTTGTTAGCCGACGAGCCGCTACCTGCTCCATCAGCACAGGACCCATATCTCCGTCATTTATATGGGCGGGAGTGACCTCAAGAGCCATGGGCAAATCGCTTTTTGTATCCACCGCAAGGTGAATCTTGTACCCAAACCACGAAAGCTTATTTCCGAACGAGTCGAATTTGGCTCCCCAATTGGCATTGCCTGTCTGCTCACTGCGAGACTTCGGTTGCTTCTTTTCATACGCTTCAATGGCTGCGCTGTCGATGGCCAGATGGTTCCCCTTGATGATTCCTTCGCTTTGGCAGAAGCGAACGAGATCCAGAAATAGTTGCTCTGCCAACCCCTTTCTGGTCAGTTCGGCAAATACTCGGCTAATCGTAGCGATTGATGGAGCTGAGCGGTCTAAAGGGAATCCGCATTGATATCTGAAACGCAAATCCAACTCAAGACGACGCTGCAATGTAGTAAATGTTGAGATTCCTTCCAACGGTGCGACCAGGAGTGCCCGAAGAATCGCTTGACGGCAGTGCCCTTCAGCACCACGGGGTGAAGTACTTCTTAACTGTTGGGCGTAGGGACGTAAATCAAGCACACTGAAGAAAATAGGCAATCGCTCCCGCGATTCTAATTTTTGCAGTTCCTCAAAGGAAAACAGACTTTCTTGGAGAATATACAAAGTGACTTCCCTCCTCTGGGGTTTTTGGTTTGGTCACCGAAAAACTTCTCCAAGTCGGGGTGAAGTCCTTTTTTTATGCTCAGAAAACCTTGTTGCTCAAGGGTTTAGA
>NZ_JAFBEB010000029.1 GCF_016908525.1 Brevibacillus fulvus | reverse complement strand
AAGTCTGGTGATTTAGGTCAGTTGCAACCATCTCTTCAGCATGAAAAATGAGGAAAACACCCTACCCAACGCCGAAATGAGCAGGTCGGACATTGCCTCCATCATCACGAATTTCGGTTTTGGACATGCCGAAATACCGGTTTGAGGCCGCTTCTTTTTAAACCGGCATAGTCTTTTCAGATTTTGAACAATTGCCGTGAGCAGTGCCTGCTCCAGCATGCAGTCCAGACCGCGGCTCCGTGCCCGACCCAGGCCATGCGCGACTTTGCTTTCGGCAAACACATGCTCGCATCGCGTGCGCAACTTTTGCAAATGACGGTAAGAACCCTTGAGCTGAATTTGTTTGGCTTTGTTTCGGATTTGGATTTCCCGAATTTTGGCCAGCCGTTTGCGTTGTTTCTCCGGATCGTTCGTGTGACGTTTCCAAGTCGGTACATCTTCCAGTGTCAGGTTGCGAAGCGAAACCAGGGGAACAATTCCTTGCTCGAACAACGCTTGCAGATAATCTGTCGTACCGTAGGCTTTATCGGCAGAGAGCGTACGAATCCGGATTTGCGGATGGGCAAAACGGATTGCGGCGAGTTGCTGCAAACTCGTTTCACGCTCAGCCGTTCCGGACGCGATGCTCGCTTGCGCAGACAGAATGACGCCGGATTTGACATCCGTCACATGATGCACCAAATACCGCAAATGCGCTTCCTGACCGTTGCTCTTTTTGTACAAGCGGGCATCCGGATCCGTCACGCTGCGGTGGGTCTTGTTGGAGAAGGTTTTGCCATGAAAATCTTCATGCGTCGCTTCGTCTTCCAGCCGCCGCTCTTTTCGCGCAGGCGGTACGGGCGGCTGTCTGTCATCATCGGAATCATGGGCGGCGCAATCGGTCTCTTCATCTTGCCGGGCCATGCGGGTCAGGTAATCCTCAATCGACTCCACCGGGGCCAGGGTGATTTCTTTCAAGCTGTGGATGGACGCGTTGGCGCGTACTTGAGAGCCGTCGACGCCTGCATGCACATCGGATTTGACCAATCCGGCGGCGATGCACTGATCGACGACATGTTTCATGAGCTTGTCGAAAATGCCGTGTTTTCGCCACAATTTCCGGGTCTTCACCAAGGTCGTCCGATCCGGCAGGGACGGTCGCGATGGGTCCGGGCGCAAGACGGATTCGAAATCCAGTCCGCAAAACCACAAATAGCCCGCATGCATGGGCAGCAGTTGATACAATTCCCGTTCGGAGTGGTTGAACAGATACGAAAGCAGCATCAGTCGAACCATTCGCTCCGGGTCAGCCGCCGGGCGACCGGTGCGTTCCGTATATAGCGGCGCCACCCAATCATGGACGATGGAAAAATCAAGCGCTTCGTTCAGTTGGCGCAGGATATGCTTTTTTGGCACAAGTTCATCCATGTCCACAAATTGAAACATCTGAGGCTGGATGGCCGATGACTTATGAGCTTTCATATTCCATCACTCTTTCAATTCATTGTTACCGTATAATTCGGCAACACCGTGGGAAAAGCCTGCTTAGGCGGACTTTTTCACCGGACTT
>NZ_JAFBEB010000028.1 GCF_016908525.1 Brevibacillus fulvus | reverse complement strand
AAGGAGCCATTCCTGTAATGAATGAATTTGGGGTTTGAATGAAAAAAGCACCTTCTGTAAACTGGGAATCGTTCCGCGCAAAGAACAATTACCCGTACAGGAGGCACTCCACTATGAAGTATAAGCAATCGAAAAAGCAGAATCAACGGATTCAACAAATTACCGAAATGACCCTCGTTGTCGGTGCAGACATCGCGAAGAAAACGCATGTTGCCAGAGCTGTCGATTTCCGCGGAATCGAGCTTGGTAAGGACTGCGTGTTCGCCAATGACCATTCGGGCCTGACGAAACTCGTTTCGTGGATGAAGGAGCTTCAACAGCAATACGCCAAGACGGACATCATCTTGGGCATGGAACCAACCGGACACTACTGGTTTCCACTGGCCGAATTTCTGCATCGAGAAAACATCAAAGTCGTTATCGTGAATCCGCATCACGTCAACAAAAGCAAGGAACTTGAAGACAATTCACCCACGAAGAATGATTACAAAGATGCCAGACTCATTGCCGATTTAGTCCGCAATGGCAAGTACAGTGAGCCTAAATTGCCCACGAGCGTTTATGCCGACCTTCGCATTCTCATGAACCTTCGAGAGAAGGTGATGGTGAACTTCGGGCAAGTCCAGCGACGTATTCAGAACTGGCTGGATCGCTTCTTTCCGGAGTACAGCCACGTGTTTAAGGATTGGGAAGGAAAGGCCTCGCTTATCACGCTTAGCGAATTTCCGACACCGCAGGAGATTGTATCCCTTGGTGCTGATGCAATCGTTCGTCGATGGAAGGAAGACGTGAAGCGAGCGATTGGATCCAAGCGAGCAGCGCAACTCCTTCAAGCCGCCACAAACTCGATTGGGCTTACCGAAGGGCTTACAGCAGCGAAAATCGAGCTTAAGACCTTACTGGAACAGTATGAACTATTCTTGAGACAGCTTGAAGAAATCATGGCACAAGTGGAAACGTTGCTTGCGCAAATTCCTGGAACAAACGAGATGCTGACCGTGCCAGGCATTGGAGTTGTTACGCTGGCGGGCTTCTTGGCTGAAGTTGGTGATCTTAGCGGTTACGACCATGGGCAGCAGATTATCCGGCTTGCCGGGCTTAACCTCAAAGAAAACAGTTCCGGCAAAAAGAAGGGCAAGTCTACCATTACCAAGCGCGGGCGATCCCGGCTAAGAGCTTTGCTTTTTCGAGCGGTGATGCCCATGGTGTCCAAAAATGCAGAGTTCAAGGCGTTGCATCATTACTTTACGCAACGAAGCCACAATCCGCTTAAGAAGAAGCAGTCCATTGTGGCACTGTGTGGGAAGCTCATCCGCGTCCTGTACACACTAGGCACGAAGTGCATTCCGTATAATGCGTCCGACGTTTTCGGACCCGTACGCCAGTCCCAAATTCAGTTGGCAGCTTAATTCAAACCATTTTCACAAGAGCTTGGAAAGAAACCAATGACAACAGAAGCACGGAGCAGCCGCAGGATTTATTCCGTAAGGGCAACGACCCAGTAAAGGAGCAAGAAGCGGCGTCCACCCCTTGAGAGGCAGAACGAAGGAATGTAAGGGCAAAGACCCAGCGTGACATGGGAGGGTAAGCCGTCAGGGGAATGGAGTGGATATCCAAATGTGCGGTCATACGAATCACCCACAGATTGGAAAAAGGATTCGAATCTCTATTCCCGCCACTGGCCCCTTCAGAAAAATATGTCAAAGATACATGATTTCCCCAACTCTCTAAATAGTCAATGGATGAAAATCTAAGAACGAGTGAGTAAACGAGAGATAACATTAATTTATAGTGGGAGGAA
>NZ_JAFBEB010000027.1 GCF_016908525.1 Brevibacillus fulvus | reverse complement strand
TGTTTTTGGCAAGTAAGAAATGTAGCAAATGGCAATTAAAAATGTACCACTTGCCAACCCCTAAATTATTTACCGTGTAATAGCGATTCTTTGTATCGATGGCTTTCGCCATTGAAGACGATCAAATGAGAGTGATGAATCAAGCGATCAATAACTGCCTCTGTTAAAATTGGATCACCAAATATATGATTCCATTGGCCAAACTGTAGGTTGGTCGTGATAATAATACTTTTTCTTTCGTAGCACATGGAGATAATCTGAAATAGCAGTTCTGCACCTTGTTTATGCAGAGGAATATACCCCAGTTCGTCGAGTATTAACAGATCTAGCTTCTCAATATGGTTAAAGAATCGGCTCAACGAGCCAGTCTCGTGAGCGTCTAGCAGCCGATTGACTAATCCAGCGACAGTAAAGAACTTTATCTTTTTCCCTTGCTGCTGAATGGCATTTAAGCCAATCAGAGTGGATAAGTACGTTTTCCCCGTTCCCACACCGCCATAAAAGATCAGATTTTCTTTCTCCTCTATAAATCCACCATGAAGGATATGATCCTGCGTGAGACCTTGTCCCATCTGAATATGACCCCATTCAAATGGCTTTCCTGTTATTCTTGGCAAGGAAGATTGTTTAAAGAGCAGATTGATTTTCCGTACTTCTCGTTGTTGTATCTCGTTTTCTAGTATTTTGAGTAAGTACTCTTCATTTGTAGTAGCTTCAACCTCATGGAAATGTTGCCGAACCCAACTCAACTTGAGACGCTTTGAATATTCTTTTATCAATGCATCCACTAGTGATGACCTCCCGTTCCCTTAAAAAATTCATTGTAATGGGCTAATCCTCTAGTGGCTGTTGGAACGGCAGGAACAAAACCTTTCGGTTGGATGGTATCCCTTTGCCCACGGCCATTCATGAGTTGATAATAGATCTGCTTAATAGAATCAACGGCTGGGTGACCATTCTCAGAGGCAAGCTGCAAAGCTTGCGTGGGTATTTTCATATCATCGTTTTTTAAAATGACGGATAGTAGCTGGAGAGCTTCTTGCTTCTCTGGGACCGTGCAATTCGAGAGATAGACTTGCCATTCGATTGGCAATTGTTCATAAAAACTTGTGTATTTAATAGCAGTTGGCCGTTTTGCCATCAATATCAAATATGGCTGCCAAATCACTGATTTTGGCTCTTTGCCATACAGCCTGGGATGCTGTACGATCAGCTCATATTCTTCAGTTAAAATATCGACTCGGTCAAATGAGATCTTTGCCAAAACCATACATTTGGCAAAACGGGGAGACGTTGAGTAGAGTTTATTTTCGACTCGGATATATCCGTATTTATCCGCTTTTACTCGTTCATATCGGATACAATCAAACTCTTTGGCAGGTAATTGAAGAAGGTGTTCCTTGTCTGCCAAATATAGTTCGGAAAGCATGGTTTCTTTCACATAATGAGGTCTCTCCCGATCTTTCTCGGCTTTTTTCCAAAGGGTTTCGTTTAGCTGATCAAGATTGTGTATCTGCAACTCAGGAAGCAGGAAGTTGTTGCGAACGTACTTGACCATCGCCTCTACGTGCCCTTTTTCATTGCCACTACCGGGATTGCAAAACTCGTATTCAAAGTCATAATGAAAAACGAAGTTTTGAAATTCCTCCGTCAGTTCACGCTGACCATTTGGCATGATCTTTTTCACCGCTGGTGATAAATTATCAAATCGAATGACCTTTGGAACTCCACCTATATAGTGAAAGATACGCTTTAATCCCTCCAGAAAGCATTCTCGATTCTGAGACTGGAAAACTTGAAAGTAGAACGTGTTGCTATAAGGAAACGAGAGAACGAGGAATGGCAAGGTAACACTTTCTCCCTGATATTTGAATGGTGCTTCTCCAAAATCAACTTGAGCTGATCCAGGTCTCGTTTCCAATGGCAATGCCGCAGCATCACTTGTCTCCGCTAACTGGTGCTTACGTTGGGAAACATATTGTCTGACAGAGCGAGATGATCCTGTAAATTGGTATTCCTCCACTAATTGCGTGAACAAGCGTTGTGCTGTTCTTCGGAACTTCTTTTTCTTGTTCAAGTCCTCTTTGATCCATTGATCAAGAATAGGTTTAACGGGCTCCATGACTCTAGCTTTTCGAATTTGCTTGGGCTTTTCTTGTAGATTGAAATCATCCATTTCTGCATACTTCTGAACCGTCCTTGAATCACGATTCATTTGTTTGGCAATCTTGCTATAAGCTCGCCCTTTTTTGTTTGCCTCATGCCTGATATAATTAATTTCTGCCACTGCTAACATCTCCTAACTTTATACCTCCCGTCGTCTGTAATGCCCAACAGGAGTGTATTTTGATAAGGGGATGTTGGCAAGTGGTTTTTTAATTTATGCAGCCCCTACGGGTCTGCATAAATTAACTGCCATAACCTACATTTTTAGTCTGCCATAAACA
>NZ_JAFBEB010000026.1 GCF_016908525.1 Brevibacillus fulvus | reverse complement strand
ATGTTGGCAAGTGGTTTTTTAATTTATGCAGCCCCTACGGGTCTGCATAAATTAACTGCCATAACCTACATTTTTAGTCTGCCATAAACAGTAATAATGAGCACCTTTGTCCATTTGATCACCCTCCGATAAATCTAATATATGGCCTTTGATAAAATACTCCAAAAATCTCCAATTACCTTCAGAGTACGACAAGAAGAACATATATCATAGCTCACTACGCAACACTCGCAGTAATTCATGTATGTTTACACGGAACAGTATGGCTACCCATTACCATCAATTAAACAGACCAACAAAACTACAATTTTGATACTACTTGCCGTTAAACCCCCTCCTAATAAACAATAAAAGCACCTATTGTGGTGCTTTCTCTAATACAGAACCGGGGTGTATCCTATTCAAGTGCATCTGTCATAATTCACATCTAGCCATTAAAGTTATTACTTTGTAGATTCCATAATGAAAAAATGTAGGAAGGGAAATTTACTCCCTTCCTACCTCATAACTTTACTTTTTTGAATCCTTACTTTCTAATATATCTCGCGTTAAAACCTTCAATAGTCATATTCTCTTGAACTTCATTATGTGGGATAAGAAGGTACGACCATTCCTTACCACCGTGCTGTCTTTCATGCTCAGAAGCATGCTTACACCAATTTACTACGGCTTTAGCTTTATCCTGAACGACCTTATCATCCATCTCTGCTTCACTTTTGATTTCACAAATGTATTTATGAGAAGTTGTTTCCACAACAAAGTCTGGATTGTACGTAGAACTATGACCATAATAAATCTTTAATTGGCCAAGTGAAGGCTTAAACCACTTTAAAACATTTGCATCATTCTCACATATAACAGCAAAGCGACGCTCACTGTCTGAATCAAATTTCTGGGTAGGATAAAGGCACTTTAAGAAACCACCGAATACCAAGCTTTTGATTTTAGACTTGTCTTCGACTTGCTGGCGGAAATGACGAACACCTTCCTCTAGAATAGTGGTATAATGCACCTCTTTTGGCCGTTCAAATCCCTTACTAATTTTAACCTCATAATCAGTAGCTAGTTGATAAAAATGATCCTTCATTTGCAGATGTACAAGATCAGCTAAACGCAAGCGATTGTACATCAACACATTCTCTACAGCACGATCATCTGCCAAATAGCTTCTGAGGTGCTCAACTAATTGACTAGCTAACTTATAAAGTAGGTCAGCATGATCATCGTAAGATACATCAGGGAAGTCCATTAATGCAGACACAAGATAATCTTCTAATTTCTCTTCTTGATAAGATAAATCCTTACGCTTTATCGTATCCCGCTCATGTGTACGTAAATGTTGTATTAGAATATCGTCCTCAACTGGTTGGAGTTGGATGCCACTTGTATCAAGATCGAAGTCATGATACCCCCATCCAAGTTCACCTACTGGTTGTACTATTATACGGGGTATGTCAATCGTGTGCTTGATCAACTGTTCAACGTACACTTCTACAGTATGTTTGACTAAATTGTCCTTTTCTTCTGGGAATAGGTCAAGTTCTTCAGAAAGATAGGCCTCTTTTACTTCTCTTATTATTCTTTGCTTTACTTCTTCTTTACTCAACTCCTTAGAGGTAGGTAAATATTCTAATGATTCAACCCTCTTTTGAACCAGTTCAACTACTTGTCGTATTGTTGATGTTGGGGTCTGATTTGGAGTTTCATTCATTTTATCATTAAATAACTCCTGGATTTGATCCTCGATTTTCTGGGTTACTCGTTCTTCAAGAATTGGTGCCACGGTAATTGCTTTTTTCTGTTCCTTTGCTACGTCTTTACCAATTACTACCCCTTGTCGAATAATTGAGTTTGGATTGTTTGCTTCATCAATGATCTCTTGAAATTTATCATGGGCTATGATAGTTAAGCGATCCACAGACGGTACTCCAGTTCTTTTGCCATATGGCAACCTTAATCCTCTACCTATGGATTGCTCCACCAAGGTTTTAGAATTAGCCGCTCTTAAAGGAATAATAGTATAGAGGTTAGTAACGTCCCAACCTTCCTTAAGCATATTTACGTGTATAACAATTTCAGTTTCCGAAGAAGGATCTTCTACAGCCATTAACTGTTGAATTGTCTCATCTTTCTCCTCCCCACGTTGGTTTGAATGTACAGTAATAACCTTGTTTTTGTACCGTCCGTCAAAAAACTCATCAGATTGAATTATTTTCATTAAGTGGGTCGCATGATCTGTATCTTGAGCAACAATTAGAACAAAAGGCTTTACAATCGGTTGTTTATTTTGTCTAGCGTATACTTCTAATTCAACTTTTGTTTCTTCATGAATCGTAATACCATCTTCAAGCTTTATTCTTTCTAATTGATCTTCAGAATACTGAGATGGATTAAAGTTTTCTCGAGTCGCCACCGCCGGTTCTTTTACAAAACCATCCTCCATTGCTTTATGTAGAGGATAGCTATAAATAACATTTTTGAATGGAATTGCTCTTGTTCCCGTTTCAACCTGAGGTGTTGCCGTTAATTCTAAACCTAATACCGGATTTAATTCATTTAATACCTTTACACCTGCAGATGCCCTATAGCGGTGGGATTCATCCATTAAGAGTACCAAATCTGGGAGTGAAGATAGGTATTCAAAATAGCTTTGACCTATATACTCACTTAGACGTTTTATTCTCGGGGCTTTCCCCCCACGCACCTCAGAGTTTATCTTTGATATGTTAAATATGTTTATGTGAATTTCTTCGCTAGTATCTAATAATGAATTACGTATGCTTTTTGCTTCTTCATAATTTTCCCCAGTAATAATAACTGGGGGATTGGTAGTAAATTGTGAAATACCTTTGAAAACGTACTTCGGTGTATTAGGAGTGAAATCTTGTATAAGTTTGTTGTAAATTGTCAGATTAGGTGCTAGTACGAAGAAATTCTTTAATCCTTTTTCTAAAAGTCTGGTGATTTAGGTCAGTTGCAACCATCTCTTCAGCATGAAAAATGAGGAAAACACCCTACCCAACGCCGAAATGAGCAGGTCGGACA
>NZ_JAFBEB010000025.1 GCF_016908525.1 Brevibacillus fulvus | reverse complement strand
AAGTTAAGTGTTGATCTTTGGTTCAAAAAGAAATTGCTTGGCTTGTGATTTGATCACTTCAAACGTTTCGCTGTTCAGTTTTCAAAGAACATCTTGCGCTTCAAAAGCGCGGAAGGTTAGTATATCACGTTTAAGTCGTTTATATCAACCGGAAATGATTGACATATTAACCTTAACCGTTTTACTATCCAACGTTTCAAAAGCGCGGATTAATAGAATACCATGTTTCAAACTAAAAATTCAATCGTAAATGATTGGTAATTCAGTTCGGCTATCTAAAAATCTCAAATCAACTTTTTTCAAACGCAGAAATTTAGTATATCATACTTACCGCAATTCAATCAATATGAACTTTTTGGAAATTAGTCAATTCCTAATTCAAAATGTCCTTCTTTTGAAAGGCGGAGTAATAATGTAACACGTTTTATCCGCTTGATGCAAATGCAATTATTGGTAATGGTGCGGTCGGCGAGACTCGAACTCGCACGGGTCGCCCCGCCACCCCCTCAAGATGGTGTGTCTGCCAATTCCACCACGACCGCTAAATTTACTACCCCAATAGGTAAAAGCGTGTCACAAAACTAATGGTGCCGGTAGAGGGACTTGAACCCCCACGGTTTCCCTCACGATTTTGAGTCGCGCGCGTCTGCCAATTCCGCCATACCGGCATTATTCAGTTCAAAAATGGTCGGGAAGACAGGATTCGAACCTGCGACCCCTTGGTCCCAAGCCAAGTACTCTACCAAGCTGAGCTACTTCCCGGAAAAATGAATGGCGTGCCCTGAGAGATTCGAACTCCCGACCTTTTGATTCGTAGTCAAACGCTCTATCCAGCTGAGCTAAGGGCACAAAATGGAGCGGACGACGGGTCTCGAACCCGCGACCTTCGCCTTGGCAAGGCGACGCTCTACCAATTGAGCTACGTCCGCTTAAATGGTGAGCCATGAAGGACTCGAACCTTCGACCCTCTGATTAAAAGTCAGATGCTCTACCAACTGAGCTAATGGCTCATTTCATCATGAAATGGCTGGGGTACTAGGATTCGAACCTAGGAATGACGGAGTCAAAGTCCGTTGCCTTACCACTTGGCTATACCCCAATAGGTCCTATTGTGGTGGGGAGAGACGGATTCGAACCGCCGAACCCATAGGGAGCAGATTTACAGTCTGCCGCGTTTAGCCTCTTCGCTATCTCCCCAATAAAAATGGTGCCGGCGATAGGACTTGAACCCACAACCCCCTGATTACAAGTCAGGTGCTCTACCAATTGAGCTACACCGGCATTTTTCTATGAAAAGTGGCTCGGGACGGAATCGAACCGCCGACACGAGGATTTTCAGTCCTCTGCTCTACCGACTGAGCTACCGAGCCATATGAAAATCCCTTTTTTTCTTTCTATGTATGGCGGAGCTGACGGGACTCGAACCCGCGACCTCCGGTGTGACAGACCGGCGTGAACTCCAGCTTCACCACAGCTCCATAAATCAAATATTTGGTTGCGGGAGCAGGATTTGAACCTGCGACCTTCGGGTTATGAGCCCGACGAGCTACCGGGCTGCTCCATCCCGCGATGATATGGTGGAGGCTGACGGGATCGAACCGCCGACCCTCTGCTTGTAAGGCAGATGCTCTCCCAGCTGAGCTAAGCCTCCATATGGTGACCCGTAGGGGATTCGAACCCCTGTATGACAGCGTGAAAGGCTGCTGTGTTAAACCGCTTCACCAACGGGCCATATGTAATTACCACCTTTAATGGCGGATGGAGTGGGATTTGAACCCACGAGACGAGTTATCCCCGCCTACACGATTTCCAATCGTGCTCCTTCGGCCTCTCGGACATCCATCCATGGTGCTCCCGACAGGAATCGAACCTGCGACCTCTTCCTTACCATGGAAACGCTCTACCGACTGAGCTACAGGAGCGTGGCTCCTCAGGACGGACTCGAACCGCCAACCTACCGGTTAACAGCCGGTTGCTCCACCATTGAGCTACTGAGGAACGAGCAGTTTTTCAAAATATAAAGTTCATGGTGGAGCTGAACGGGATCGAACCGATGACCTCCTGCTTGCAAGGCAGGCGCTCTCCCAACTGAGCTACAGCCCCAAAACCTATGGTGGGCCTAGGCTGACTCGAACAGCCGACCTCACGCTTATCAGGCGTGCGCTCTAACCAACTGAGCTATAGGCCCTCTTTAATCAGTCACAGAATCAATATATTAACAGGGTAAAAAAACAAAATCAATGGAAATTATTTACTGCGACTCTCTCAACGAAAAAAAAAAAATTTACGATTCTTAGAGGAAAAAGGTACCATGTGCAAGAATTTGTATGTATAGGTAAACGTCTTTTGGGTAAATGAGAGTGAATTTTTTTCAAATCCTTTAAGATTTCTTCTGCTATCCAGATGCATTAATGAACCATACAACACTTTATTAAGGAGTTGATTTCATTGTCTGAAACGAAGAATGTAGTTAGAGCCAAGCTAAGAAGAACCTCTCAAGTAATCGCCCTGCCAGATCCACCCATTGGTATTTACGAGAATCTGACACCTCCTGCCAAAAGAAGGAAATTCGAGGACACACATTCACGTCAGACTTTCTATGTTCAAAATGATTTGATCAAAAAAATCAACAAACTGGCAAAAAAGGAAAAGGGAGTCAAAACCAGGATTGTTAACGAGGCATTACGCTTGTACATCGATCATCTTTTAAAGTCAAACTGAAGCGCTACGACTACGACATTATAGAGAACCGCCTGCAAGACCTAGAGAATGAAAAAAAGCCACCCTCGCTTGGCGGCTTCTCAAAATGTCGCGAAAAGAAGAGCTTCAAATATCAAAAATTTGCAGGACTCTGTCTTTTCAAATTACGTAAATCGTAACATGAGAGGCAGCTCTCCTGCAAGAGAAAGGAAGAGCGAATATGGATTTAAGAGAGTTTTTGTTGTGGGAACAAGCCACAAGAGATTGTATTGATGTCAAAAAAATTTATGTGGATATGGCTGATGATTTGATTGCAGGGATTCTGCTCAGTCAAATCGTTTATTGGTTCCTTCCGGATAAAGAAGGGAGAACTAAGTTGCGCGTCAAGAAAGATGGGGTTCTTTGGTTAGCCAAAAGCCGTGAGGACTGGTGGGACGAATGTCGTATCAAACCACGACAATTTGATACAGCATTTAAAAAGCTGGAAGAGCAAGGTCTTGTTGAAAAGAAAACATTCAAATTCAACGGGGATCCAACCATTCACATTCGCATTCTATGGGACAAGTTTTTGCCTCGTCTTCAAGATTTGCTTTATCAATTGGAAAATACTGTAAGTGAGTCTGCAGACCAGGAAGAAACCGCTGAAACCCTTGATACTACTGGTTTTTACGAATCTGTAAAAACGGGCTTTCAGCCTGAAACCCTTGATACTACTGGTTTTTACGAATCTGTAAAAACGGGATCACAATTTGGTGAAATCGTTATGTTAAAATCCGTTAAAACCATAACAGAGAATAGCAACAAAGAATTATTAAAAGAGAGAGAGAGAGAGGAGGCAGCTAACGCTGCGCTCAATTCTTCCCCTGATCAATATGATGAGCTACTAGAAAGAAACTATGAACTGCTAAAAGAAATGACCAAACGTGTCTTTGGAATGCCTCGAGCTGAACAAGTGGATGTAGAAAGTATCTGGAATCATTGGCACAATCGATTCCCGCAATATGATTTGACGCACTTGTATGCTGTCATGAGAGCTACTCAGCAAACAGCGCGTATTCGGGATGATTTGACCGGGATCATTGTTAAACGGTTACCAAATGCAAAAACGGCGCTTATTCCAGTGAAGCAACAAGCAATAGAGTATGTAGCAAGACTCCAGAGAGAAATAAAACGCGCGTAGAGCGATTCTAAGGGCCAAATTTCGGCCGTTTTTGGATTGTCCATACTCTTTTATAGGGTCTAGCAAAAAAGGGGGAAAATAAGGCGATTTAAAGGGGGAAAATAAAAAAATAGAATTATGTAAACTTCAAAAAATTTTTCGGACTATACATAGGGGAAATCCAAGGGTAATACAACATAAAAAGAGTTATGTTGCATTGAGGTGAACTAATGAACCAGGAATTTAATTCGACCCGGAACGTTTCCGTAATAGGAATTCGAACCTCTGATACCGATGGAGACGTGATAAAAAAGTGGCTCCATAACAAAAGTAAACATACCAAAGAAGCTTACTATACAGATGTGAAGCAATTTTTAAACTTCTTTGATGATAAGCGATTAAGTCAGGTTACCGTAGATGACTTACAAGCGTTTGAAGAATCACTAAGTAATCTTAGCCCGGCAAGTAGGTATCGGAAATTGGCAGCCATCAAGTCATTGTTATCATTTGGCCAGAAAATCGGATACTTACCGGTTAATGTTGGAGCAGCAATGCGGTTACGGAAACCAAAGGATACGCTGGATGATCGGATTTTATCGGAAGTCGATGTTCTTAGGATGATCGCTTTTGAACCCAATCAACGGAATCGTGTTCTGTTGGCTCTTTTTTATGTATCAGGGATACGGGTCTCAGAATTATGTAATCTTACTTGGAGAGACGTACAACCAAATGGGAATGCCGGGCAAATAATCATACGAGGAAAAAAAGGGGAAAGTCGTGCTATTCCTCTGCCATCGATCGTTTGGACAGAACTTGCTTCCATACAGAAAAGTAGTGAATTGAAGGACCCAGTATTTCGTAGTAGGAAAAGTGGAAAGAAGTTAAATCGTTCTCAAGTATTTAGAATTGTACGTGTAGCTGCGAAAAGGGCCGGTATCAGTAAAAATGTTTCATGTTATTGGTTACGTCATGCTCATGCTTTCCATGCATTAGATCGAGGAGCTTCAATTCATCTTGTTCAAAAAACTCTTGGGCATTCAAGTATTCAAGCTACAGGTAGGTATTTACGAAATATATCTGATGATAGTTCTTCTCTTTATCTAAAGATTTAAATTAAGCATGAAATAAAAAAGAAGCCATCCCTAAAGGATGACTTCCTTCTTTGTTCTTTGAAAACTGGATACGCAATTTGCTAAAGGAAATGTGGATAAGCCCTCGACCGATTAGTATTCGTCAGCTCCACGCGTTACCGCGCTTCCACACCGAACCTATCAACCT
>NZ_JAFBEB010000024.1 GCF_016908525.1 Brevibacillus fulvus | reverse complement strand
TGGTCACCGAAAAACTTCTCCAAGTCGGGGTGAAGTCCTTTTTTTATGCTCAGAAAACCTTGTTGCTCAAGGGTTTAGATTTATGCAAAAGGCTCATTTTACAAAGAATTTTAATCGTCATTGAAAGTACGGACTACAAGTTCCTTACTTCTATCAGAGCTATCGATCGAGTGTCTACTCATAAATATTTCGGCACCATCCCAAGTGTATCGGCATTCGGCCAAGCTTTTATCTCTGTCATATTTATAATCGCTCATTTCATCCTCGTCTTCCCACATTTCCAGTCTGACCGCAACGTAATTTTCACCATTTGGGTTCACAAAGTCTGTTTCAGCTTCCGCTTCATCATCGTCAAAAACATTCCAATCGACATCTAGCATGACATCAGCTTCTAGATCTTTATATTCGATTGTGTCGGTTTGTCTCTCCGCATACGCAGAGTGTGCAGTGGTCAATAAGGCAATCGTTGCAGCAATACCCAGGAACTTCTTCTTCAAAATTGTTTCCTCCCTAAATATTGATCTTCATACCTTGGCCAAAGTTGGATAAGGAAATATTTGTAATTATTTCCTTATCATGTTTTCTATTTTAAAAAAATAGATTTGAATATTTTGTCGAAAATTGCAGGAATAAATAAGTTTTTATTTTGGTAATATTTGGTCAATGGTCTGGTTCCCTTTTCCTGTCGATGCCTGCGATTACTGTCCTGCTGGATCAATTCGACGGAATGAAGGAGAAGTCTCTTGCGAAGATCCCGTTCACAAAATCATTTTACTCACCACTTCACTTCCTCCACGCTGACGATGGGAATGGCATGGCCTGGCAGGAATGGCACCAAAGGCGGTTCTTCCAGAAAAGCGACGACAACCAGCGATGGTCCGACCATCTTTTTCGGGGCTAATTGAAGCTCCTCTCCTGATGCAGTAGTGAACGTTACCCGCAATTCCCCTCCAGCCGTTCTTTCAGGACCATCCTCTGCCTTTTCAATAGCTAACCCCTCTTGCCGTTGTCGAACAAACAAGTGCAAATCTTTTCGCCAATCTTGAAAGCCAACATAATAGTGCACAAACGATACCGGGGCGGAGGTAACGCTGTTCGCAGACGGGACATAGGCGTCTTCAACTCGCTCGTATCCGCCATTGTCCAACATCCGCTGGTCAAACTTGGCCATCGCTTCCGCTTCGGTCAGTTCAATGATCCCTTCTGTTTTCAGTTCCTGATCAACAGCAAACGTGGCATGATGATTTGCCAATTCCAGCAACGCCTTCATTTCTGCTTTCTTTTGCACAGCCAAATCCGAATCGGTAACAAACAGGCCAATTAATAGGAAAAAAAGGAGCATCGTCATTGATAGAATTTGAACAGCCGTTTACAGTTCCTCCTATCCTACAGATCGTAATCCATTACATTTATCGTCCCTGTTCGGACGATGACAATCGGTTTATCCCATTCGGGAAAGAGTTCGGTCATGCGCGGAAACGGCATTTCCATCCGCAATGTAAACTCGTCTTCATGGCTCCACAGTTGTTCATCCGCAGCTTTTGTGCGGGAGACTGCCAGTTTCAGCTCGTCCTCCTTTAGTTCATACCTCTTGGATGCAAGCTCCATTTCAATAAAAGCACGCGTGCTCTCTAAAACTTCCGCCTCGCTTCTTCCCCCGTGATTGCTGATAAATTTGACCGTTGCAAAGCTAAGTTCGTGCAATTCCGCCCGCATTTGCGCGACGATATGCAGCTGGACAATCCCCACCGGAACAAAGAGCAAGACTATCACCGATAGAATCGTGGTAATCAATTGTCCCATCAGCTTGCTCCATACCAGACGACATGTTCAAACAGCCGTTGAAAGAAAAGCCGGCATGCGCCAAACAGATTGTTCGGTCCATCAAACAAGACGGTAACAGAGATCGGCAATACAATGACCATTAATGCTAAAACGGATATGAGCTTTGTCAACGGTTACCACCCCGGGGCAAAATATTCGGAAGGGCGAGTGCCGGAAAAACGGAACTCTGTCTCTCCCTGAAAATATTGATTTATCCATTGCGATATTATTGAAGGGCGAACGGTCATAGCGATGGTGACCGTTTCATTTTTTTCCTTGCGGGCCCGGTTTGCTTCATCGAGTGGCCACGTTCCCCCAAAAAAACCGCCTGGTTGCTCTCCCCAACCCAATTCGTACATTCTTGCCTGATAGTAATCGGCAAGCTCAGGGTCGAGATAGCCGATATCCTGCATATCATCAGCCAAGTCTGTATAAATGCTGCGGGCGATTGCTCTCTCCAATGCGTACATTTCCATACAGACGATCATGGAAAAGACAAAAACGATCACCGCTAAACAGACCAGAAATACTTGGAGTTTTATCATCGACGGTTCCCCCATCAACTGCTTCTAGTGAAAAGAGAGATAGGCCACCTTTTTAATCCGCAAATCTTGACTGCTTGTCCATGATTCAAGCGGATAGGAATTCCAGATGAATACGGACAGCGTTCCCACCATGACCAGCAAAATCAATAACACCAATACATTGGTCATCAGTTGCCCTCCGTATATGTATTTCCGTTTTGCATAATAAACTCAACCTCTCCATGATTAGCGTCATAATTCAGCGATGATACGGAGTTGTGAATATTGCTGGCAGAATCGTTTGCTGCCGGACTTAATTGGTTGCCGTATGAACTTACGCCGATTCCCAAGACCATAATGCATGCAAGAAAAATGAAAAACATCTTTGACATGGAGCCTCTCCCCTTTTTTTATTCGTTATTATCCTGTTCATCCTCATTCATTGCCGGTACTGCCTTGTCAATCCAATCAACCGCACGATCGCGCAAGCCCCCATCTTTTACGATTGAGCTGTTTACTTTTCCCATGCTTGAGACGATAATCCCCAGCGTAAACACCAAACAGATTAAAATCGCAAAAAGTTTTGTCAAACAGCTTCTCTCCCTTATACCAAATATCGATCCAAAATCTCCGACAACAGTTTGTACCATGGAAACATCGTGACAATCAGACCAATATAAAAAGCGGGATAGACGATCACACTGTAACCGATCCCCAATGACTTGATTTTTTTGCGGTGCATATACATTTTACGCCGATCAATCGCCCATTCCAGCCTCTGCATATTTAAAACCAGCTGATCGGCAGTAAGCTGCTCGACGGTACGGATATTGGATATGAGAATAACCGCATCATCAACACCCAATTGACGTTTGAATGTTTCCAATGCCTCGTCTCGGTCCCGATTCCATTCGGACAGAGAAGGAAGGTAGTATTTTAATTTTCGCGTTGGCCTCGCCGCCTTGACCATGGCCATGTATGGCGGAACTTGGTTTTCCAGCAAGTTAATGTAACGATTAATGAAGCGGGCAATATCGGTGCTGAGAATCTCTTCCCGTTGCCCAGCCCAAAGCTTGAGAAAGAAGTAGGGCAGCCAGAAAAGGACGCTGGGAACAAAAATAAAAGTCAACAGCGGAAACGGTTCGTTTTGGCGAAACAATGCAGTGATCAAAATGAGCAGCATACCGGTGCAACCGAAGGCAAGCTGCGTTAACATCCACTCCCCTTTCCCCCAGCCAAATGGCCGACCTGCTCTGCGCAGCAATGAAGACCAATTCTCGCTCTGATTTTTCTCCAATTTTTGAATCCACAGCAGCCATAATGCCCTGCTAAAAAAGAAGTTTCTTGTCCAACGCTGAACGATCAGCCGCAAAGCGGAAAAGAAGGCGGTAAAGAGCAGAACAGAACCGATTGCGATCAACAGATACATGAGATAAAGCTCCATTTAACCGTTCCTCCTCCCCCAAATAAATGCTAATAATATGGAGAAAAACCATATCGTCGCCGCTAAAGAAAGCAACGCCTGCCCGTCCGGGGTAAAGAAGTAGAGACGATAGCTTTCTTTCAGCAAAGTTTGATTGTAAGGAATTAATAAAATACAAATGGCGATGACCGCCAGCAAGCTAATCCAAATTGCATAGATTTCGCTGTTCCTCTCCTCTTTTTCGTCTTGCTGCATAAACATCTCATTGGTAAGTCGTATTAATGCGCTTTGGATATCGGCTGTTTCCCCTTCCAACCCGCTGATAATATAGGTTGCAAAATCAAATGCCCAATGGTGATTAAGCCGCTCCGCGAATGATTCAACCGCCTGAATGGAATTGCCGCCATCA
Organism: Brevibacillus fulvus; assembly: GCF_016908525.1. Taxonomy (GTDB): domain Bacteria; phylum Bacillota; class Bacilli; order Brevibacillales; family Brevibacillaceae; genus Brevibacillus_G; species Brevibacillus_G fulvus. Next base: position 9,320 of record NZ_JAFBEB010000024.1, on the reverse strand, counting down.
CTCAATTTGTTATTAAGGATGATCAGCTCCTGCTGAAGCTCCTTCGGGCATTCCGGAACCATTTCCCGAAATGTCAGTACAATATTTTTTCGACTGTTGTAATAACGCGCAAAAAGGTCGACAAACTGCCCAAACGATTTCACCATTTGATTAACTCTCAGCGTATACCGCGCGTAAAGGATCAGCGACGGGGTCAGTAGAAGCAGCAAAAACAACGTCAGTGAAACAATGGCATTTCCCGACAGCAAGCCTAGCAGAAAGCCAAGAATCGAACCAATCAAGGAGATGGCCGCGTATTCCAACGGACCAATTTTCCCGCCTGCTACGCTGCACCAGGTGCTATAGCGACGATAAAAGTATTGGCCGGTTTTATCCTCCAGCAACTTCTTTTGCAATTTGATAACGGCTTTTGGATAGAACACCTTTGACGTATGCCACGCCCGAACAAGGACAAACCCCAAAAACGTAAAGAAAACAGTTAGGCAGAGCGCCATCGGAACTAACAAAAGCATCGTATTCATATCAATCTACCCATTTTGGTCAAATTCAGCTCTCTTAAAATATCCAGGTCCGCTCGTCCCATATAAACCATATACTCTACCAATTCCGCGGGAATGTGTTTGCCAGTCCATTCATACCGATGTGCCTGTTGATCCCAATAAACCAGCGGAACGGATTCTGCTCGCCCCATACGCTCATTCCACTCTGTAACCTGAATGGCATCGATATAGCGGTGTCCATTGTTTCGATATTTAAGGGAGTCGACAAAATTTACCGCCCGACTGATTCTCTCCTGTGTCAGTTCGACGCTTCTGCCTCCATAAGAGTAAACAAGATCGGTCAAATCATTGAGGACTTGGTGAGGAAAACGCTCGTGCAAAGCCGCAATCGTGGCATCCGTACCGCGAATCCCCGCGTTGATAAAATGGTAGGCTTCAATCGGCTCCCTGATCTCTCCAATCAGGATGGTGTTTGCCGTCGTTCGATACATATCCTTGAAACAGTTGGAAAGTTCAATTCCGATTTCCTCGACGTTTTGCAGTTCGATTACCTCACCGGGCCAAACATCAGCAAAACGGATTTCGTGCTCACTTTCATAAATCGTAATGAAATCGGTCGCGGGATTTTTTAATTTGAGCATACAGATCATCAATGTTGTTTTTCCGGCAGCCATCGGCCCGATCACAAGAATGTTAGCTCGCCCATAAACCTGTTGTTCGATCAAAGCTTGTACCTTTTCGTCAAACATTGGCAACGGGCTCAACCGCAACTGATCGAGAGAAAAAGATGGTGTCGTAAATCGCCGGACAATTATAGTGGGTATCCGTGAATAGGGAAAAGTAAACATGGTCAACCTGGCCTTTAGCCTTTCCAAATAACCGCTTAGTCGAGGCTTTTTTTCATTAAAAGTCAAACCCGCAGCATTGGTTAGCTTCTGCTGGAGTACTTCCACCTCTTGCCAGGTCGGGCAATAATCCAAAAACTTTTTAACCCCTTGTTCTATGTAAGCTACTCTCCTGTCTGCCGATATTCTTACTTCCTCCACCCAAGGCGACAGATGCAAGACAACATCAAGTATGCCCCATCCGTAAGTAGCAAAGGTGATCCCTTCGTAGCTGTTGGCGTACGGCAATATTTGCTCTGTAACCGGCCGTTTGATCACTTCCTCAAAAAAGTGCTGCAGCTGAACGGTGATGTGCGCTTGACTGTCCCGATCTCCTTGCTCGGCAAGAGTCAGTATCTTTTGCATCTCCATTTTTTCTTCTTTGGTTTTTCCATAGAAATTTAAATAGTCGCGGGCGGCTTGTTTAATCTCTTCCTTACTCGTTAACGACAGATTGTTCCAATTTGCGCCAACTGTTTTCATATGTAAGCCGACGCACCTCCTCGCTTTCTTCTTTTTCTATGATTTTATTTAAACTGTGCACATACGACTTCGGCGGGAAAACCTCCTCAACAAGAATGCTTTTGCTTCGCTGAGCCTCAACCATTCTGATCGTGGGGATTCTTGGCACCGCCCCATATACAGGGAATTTTGCGTATATGCTGCGAAAATCCGATGTTCCCGTTTCAACGTGGCTTATAAAAAGCTCCGTTTCAACTTTTCTCTGCTTCCAGCGGGCCATCCATCGCACGGCGTGTTCCAGATTGGAGGGATCGGCCCGGACAAAAAACAAGTTTTTGTCGGAGTCACGCAATAGCCTGTATAGTCCCTCCGTTTCAGGAAAGCAATATCCCCAATCTAAAAAGATGTGGGAAAAATTCCTTTTTAGTGCCGTCAGAAAATTGGAAAGTTCATAACCTCCCCATTGATAAGCAGCACTTGCATAGTAAAGATTTTTATAAAATCGGTGTTGTTGAAATACTCCACGCCAGTCACGCTGCAAAGAAAACTTCTGTTCCATCAAGTCAGGACGGAACAAAGCAATCTGATGCTGATCGAGCTTAAAAAAGGAGCTTAGATCAGGTTTTACATGGTTCATGTCGATGATCGCAATGCGCTTCTCTGGGTATCGTTTGCCAAGCAGTACAGGATAATTAACGCAAAAAGTTGTGACACCCGCGGAACCGTGGCTGAGCAAACCATACACTTTACCGCGTTGCTCATCAGCTGAATCCGTCGGTGATTCCCGCTTGTCCAGCCCTAACAGAAGGCTGATCTGTTTGCGAATTTCTGTCTGGGTCAAGGAAGCCCGGAGCAAATAGACATTTGGGGCTTGCAGGTCGCGGTATATTCTCATTGCCAGTTCTTCCTCATGCTGCAGTGGAACAATAATGACGGGAACCTCTACAGGGAAAAGCTGTCTGATGGTCGGCATCCATTGCCATACAGGTGTATCAAACATTTCCGTAAATAGAATGACTGCTTCTGGTGTGTATGCAGCCGCTCGTTTATAAAATATTTCTTCATTTTCACCAACCAATACTTCACTGTGAGCCGGCATAAATGCGTTGACCAATGTTTTTGACGGGTAGGCGACCAATAGTTTCAATCTTTATTTCCCCCCATGGCTGTTCTAAGAACATGTCCAATTTGAATTGTTCCGTAACGCATCGCTTCTGTTAAAATCCGATACTGCTCATCCGTAAGGTTGAAGCCTACATACGCCGGAACGGAAGAAGGCTGTGAGCGGTAATCGTGGTATCTCCGCTCGGAATCGACGAGATTTTTTGCCTTCGAACCATGAAATAAAGGATTTCCCAACTCTTCCGCATTGGGGATAAGATTAGGCTTTAACGTATAGATTTCAATTCCGTTCGTATCTTTGACCGTTACCAATTGGCTTTCAAACAGAAAGTCAGCGGCAGCATCGGTTATGGAAAAGTGCATCGGCGGTGGAACATCGATCAATTCATCGCGCGGTTTATACCTCACCCAGATTTTGACGAAATCCCCTTTACGCAATTCAGTGATCGGCATCAGGCTGTTAATCGGAAATTCATAGCGGGCTTCATTCTTCTTCGGCAAAAGATAGTTGTCTTGAAGTTTTTGCGCAAGAAGCTGTTCACCGGAAAAGATCGTCTGAATGCTCTGTTTGCCCAAGACACTTTCAATCGTTTGAAACGATCCGTCCATAATTTCATCTGTCTCTTCCAATACCAGTACCACATCGTCGCGAGTTATCGGTTCATATGGCTGTATCTCTTTCCCGTTGGCCACCTTGACTACCGGTGCAAATAATTTCTCTTCTACCAGCGAGTCAATATATTGTGTCGCGGCGAAGAAACAGATTAGCGCCAATACCAAAGAAATGCTGCTAATTGCAATCAAGGTTTGTTTTTTCATAAAATCCTTCCTCTTTCAAAAACGAGCCAGTTTGTCGAAATGCACACTCTCATCTGGATAGCGTTCCAGAAAAAGCTGAGCGGCCAGTTGCGCTTCGCTCACTTTGCAGGCTTCAAAATGAGGCATTACGGCATGTATACCCTTTGGCTCGCTGCTCCAAAAGGATAATGTTCCCTCAATCTTTCGGATAATTTTATGATCCGATAAGGCTGCGTTCCATCTATTTGCGATTACCTTAATTTTCTCGTTTCCTTCCTTCCACACAGCCGGGGGGGATTCCGTTAACACCAGCCTGGACAGTCTGGAGAAGTCTGCGTCAAGGACAAACCAGACCTCATCCGCTACGCCCATGATCCACTCAGCAGCCTCTCCTCGCCAATGCGAAGACAAATCAATGATTAACAGTTCAGGATCTCTGCTATTCTGCAAAAACCAGTTCATTAATTCCGGTAAAGCACTGTTGTAATTTGTTGGTTCCGGCTGAAAGACTCTTACACGCAACCGCCCATTTAGCAGTCGGATTTCTTGTTCCTGACTGGTAACTGCCCCCGGTTTGCGCGTGCTTCTGCTCTCGCTGTCCAGTGCGAAGTAAAAATAGCTGTGCTGCTCGGGGAGTTCACACAGTACTGTCTGCAATGATTTTTCCGCCTGACAATAGGAAAAATTGCCGGCAAGAAAACTGGCCCCGGCTTGCGGATAAAAGCTGGCGATCGCAATCACCCGCTTGATGGATCGATGGGGTTGATCAAACTGCTTGTCCGAAGCCGCTGTCAGTTTTTCTTTTAATCTTTTCCATGTGTCCTGCTCGGCTTCAGTGAGCGCCATCCCTTGTTTTTCCAATTCGCGAAACTGGTCTACGAATTGTTTCACTTGATTAAACATATGCGCTATCCAACTTGTGGAGATTTGGCCGGTTTCACTTGTATTTCCCTGGATGCCAAGTATTGTTTGAATTTTTCAACCATCGCCGCTAATGTAAGCTGCTTGCGGTGATAGTAGTAAATTTTGCGGATTCGCTCCCGTTCCCGGGGAGTCAGTTCGGGTTTTACTTGATGGATCTCGTCAAACAACAACGATAATTCAAGATTGTTCGGTCTTCCCCGCCGGGGCGGTTGATCCATCATTTGTTGCGCCCGCTGATGAAATGCATGGGGATGTTCAATCAACCATGAATCGACGAGTAATTCTATGTCGAGATGTGTGCGAATCCCTAATTTCATCAAGTATCGAAAATACATAGAGGAAGTACGCGCCTTTCTGTTTTTCCATCTGGCCATAAAACCTGTGGGGGTCGTTAAATATTTTGTCAGATCATGAATCAGCTCTTCTCTTGAGCGCGAATGACAATGAGCTACCGTCGTTTTTACGAGCGCGAACAACAGGTCGTGATAACCGTCTTCCTCTCTCTTGCTGCCATATTGCCGGAGGAACCACTCATCAACAGCCGCATCAAAGTCTTTTCGGCAATTGGCCAAATTCAACTCTTCCAGATGATCGTAAAATGCATCATGTCCAATCATAGCGACCACTTCTGCCTGATAAACTTCAAAAACATATGAAATGAAAGCTCCTTTAAACTCTTCCAAATCCAACAACCCCTGATGATGCTCATAGCAGCGATCTACTAACTCCATTGCGCTATTGGCCAGCATGAAAATTCCTCCTTATCTTACAAATTTATACATTTGATTCCATTTTCCTACATCAAACGTCCCTCGTCAAATTAAAAATATCGAATATTGGCAATTGTCTGGTCGACCCGTCTTGCGCTCAGCAGCACAAGACGGACCAATGTTGGGAAGAGTCAGTCTACATAAAAGTAGAGTTCCTCTCCTGTCGGCAAGAGAAGAGCAATTCTCCCCTTGCGTTCCGTGACAGTTGGGATGCTTTCCAGCACCAGCATCCCGTCATTGATAATAATCCGGCTGCCAAATTGACGAATCGATTCAATTTGAAAAGCCTCGCGGGGCAATCTCTCCACCGAGAGACACTTGCCCGGTTTGTGCTTTTGGTAGATGAGCCTTTTTCCCAAAAGCAACCCCATGCTGGTGGGAACTTCCTGGTGAGCTTCAACTGTTGCCATCCGCAACTCCTCCTTTCTCACCGGTAATAACGGCCGTTTCATTTGCTTATAAGCCCATGAAACTTACCTTAACCGTAAAAAAAGACAGAGGTGCAGGCAAATATTTTTAGTCGACTCTCCATAACTCCGGGTCGGCCAATTCCGGATACATTTCTGTCACCAAATCAAAAGGGGAGAAAAACAGCGTATCGACCAATATTTTCAGTTTATACTTGCGGAGAATGGCATAGGCAGTTTCTGTTTTCGCAAACATTTGTGGAATTTGCCGTATATCGGTTAGTCCGATCAACTCACGCCACATATAATCAAAACAGATTTTTGCCCGCTCTTCCCCCTTTACCGCTTGGAAATAATGCGGGGGAAAGTGTCTGCGCCGGCCTGCCAACACTTCCTGGTACACCCATAATACTTTTTCCTTCTCGGACGGCCGCGGCAAGTAAGGATACGCATATTCGACCATGTAGTACACATCGTCCGCTTTTGCTTCAATCGGCGGTTCGATAAACTCCCGAACCAGGTGCAGCTTCAATTCCTTGACATCGGACCAGCTCAATTCTGCCCGCGCCTGTTCCGGCGTCCATTGTTTTACCTGTTCAAAGGCATAGCGCAGCACGGATTGAATTTTTTGTTTCCGGTACTGTGCATCTTCAAATTCATACGGTGAAAAACGTTTTTGCTCACCGCTTAAAATTTTTTTATACCGATCAATGATCGTAGAAGGCATCATTGATTCCTCCTGTCCCCGACTGGAATTTACTGTCAAGTTATCATGCCGTTTTGGGACAAAAAAAGGAACCGGTCGATCTCCTTTGATTGACACAGTATTACACTTCCGACTGTGACACTTTTTGAAATGTTAACCGCAATGCATCCCACATCAACACCAGTTCTGTTTGCAGTTCAATCCGCAGGTGATAAATCCCTTGCGCATACAAGTAATGCAGATTTCCTTTTTGGTGGGTTATTCCCTTTACCTTGCCTGATTTCTCTAAACCGGATTTATTGAGATTCACTAATATTTCCGCTTCCTCCCTTGCTCCGCGAATAATCTCGACCTTCTGCTGATTCGCCTCCCGAGTAGTGGCAAATAGCCTCGCCTCACCCTTGTATACTCCTTTTCCGGCAGCCCTCGCCCCCTTTGTAACCAGATCGGCAGTTTGCTGGGTTCTCATCTCCGCGACGGATGCTTGTCCGATCAGAAGCAGGATAGAGATCAAACCACACATGCAAAAGAGAAAAAAAAGCGTGGTTAACAAAATTGCTCCACGCTCGTTCGTTAGTTGCCGCCTAAGTCTCCTATACAGTTTCATGGCAGCCCTCCCGCGTTTTCAATCATCATCTGGTAGGACTCCATCAGTTCATACGGTTGACCCGTTGCCAACAGACGGAAACGGATGGATGCCACCGCCTTAAAATGGTTGCCTTTTTGCCAACTTCCGACGGGCTTTATTCGTATATCGCTATCTGTAATGCCGATCGCCTGGCTTAACTCTTCTTCTCCCCGACTGCTGGCATAATATTGGGCCAAGCCATAATTCGGCTGTACGGAAGCAATTCTGCCCGCCTCATAGGCAGCCGAAAGAGCCTTCTGCTTGTTATACAGGATCGTAAACTGGTCAAAGGTAAAGACAATCAACATCCAAACAAGTGGAAACGTCAAAATAAATTCAACAAGCTGACTGCCGCGTTGATCCTTGAGCAATTTGGTTAACCGATTCATTTTAAAACCTCAGCCATCTTGATAAACAGAAAGGCGAACAAAAGGTGTACCGCATAAGGAATCGCCCATGCCGACTTTTCCACTGATGGCAGCCAAAGCATACGGTGACTCACCCAGCCGATCGCCGCCAAACGCAAATTGTACAACAGTACCCGCCATCTCGTCGGCATGAGGAGTGCGGCAAAGATGCAGGAACATAGCGAGTAAATGAATAACGTATAGACTTCTCCGCCGCCTGTCCACGCTCCCACAGCCATCAACAGCTTTTGGTCACCCATTCCCATCCCTCTGCATAAAACAGGCAAAACCGTCAGCAGAAAGGCAACGCACAGTCCAACCAATGACCGCCAGCCATTGCCTTCGCTTGTTTGGACCAGCAAGCCGCTGATCAGAAACGGCCAGACTAACTTGTTTGCGATTTTTCGCTTGCGCCAATCTGTCCACCCTGCAAGAACCAATAGCAAGAATACAGGAGCATCGGCAAACATCAGCTGATTTTTTTCGTCAGTTCCTTGATTTTTTTATCTTCCGTCTCCCCCAAATCGACCAACGCCGGGATGATCAGGATCAAGATGACCGCTACGATAATCACCATTTCCACGATTGTGACGCCATCTTGCTCTTTGACAAACCTTTTTGCATAGTTTTGAATTGCTTGCATTTGATAACCCTCCTTTGGTTTTGTTATCTTTACTTTTGCAAAAGACAGTCATCAACCGCAAAAAAACTTTACAAATTTTCCCTGATTCCGATAAAGGCCGGACCCATCACGAGAAATAGCAGCGGTATTCCCATAAAAATAATCACAAACGGCAGCAAGCGGATGCTCAAACGGTTGACATAGGTTGCCGCTTCATCCTCTTGTTGCTTTAATTGTTCCTCAATTTGCAGCGCCAACATCGGAGCAATGCTCACCCCTTTTTTTAACGCTTCACTAATCTCCATTGCGATTGATACAAAACTGTCTACGTCCCAGCGGTAAGCCAATTCTTCCAGCGCCATTCGCCAATTTCCGTATGACTTTTCCGCCAGTTCCAAATGACGCAACTCCTTGCCGAGACGTCCCTCGAATCGCCTGGCAACCGTTTTGACCGCTTGATGCACGGGCATTCCTGATTGCACCAGAGATTGGACAATGCTGAAAAAGACCGGAACCTGCTGTCTGATTTCCGCTTTCGCCCGCTCATCTGCCCAGACCAACAGCTGGGTCGGCAGAAAAAATGCGACAAGGGACAACACAGCCGGGATAAGTTGGGTATATGCAAACTCTGCTCCTCTGTACAACTGCCCGATCATGAACATCAAGGAAAGCAAAAGACAGCTGCCCGTCACCAGCTTGGCCAAAATCACTTCCTCCAACGTTACACCCCATTGCAATCTGGAGATTATCTCCATGATTTTTTGGCGATCGATCCCGAACCACTGTACCAGTCGATTGGTCAAGCGCGGATTCTCCTGCAGACGGTTGACTCCCGGCCAGTTCCTTGCCCTGCCGACAAACGTCTGCTTGTACTGCCGGTAGCGTTCTACCTCCAATCTTTTGGTTAAATCCGTCGCCATGCGCGCCACGAAACAGCCCGGCAAGAGATAGAGCAGTATTGCGATTCCCGTCAGCAAACTGATAATCAAAATGCTTTCCTCCCACTATAAATTAATGTTATCTCTCGTTTACTCACTCGTTCTTAGATTTTCATCCATTGACTATTTAGAGAGTTGGGGAAATCATGTAT
>NZ_JAFBEB010000023.1 GCF_016908525.1 Brevibacillus fulvus | reverse complement strand
CTTGATTTTCTTTCATTTTGATAACAATTCTTCATGCAAGGGCTCCTTCGAATTTATCGCGTCTAATCAAGAAGTGAATTTTGCAAAAGGCTCAAATAAAAAATAAACCGGTTCAAAAAGCCGGTTTATTTTCTGTTTTTATAACGATCACCGACGGAAAAAATTCAGGGAGACGGTTGTCATGACTTTCAGCTTAATAAAAAATCAGTTTAAAGCACATCCGGTTACGACTCTTTTAATCATATCAGGTCTGACTATCTCGATCCTGTTAATTTCGATAGGGATATCCAGCATCAAGCATGCCAAATTGCTGCTCCAAGAACAAATTCATTATTCGCCGCAAAATGCGACCAAGATTGACTTCGCGTTTCAGACTACTCCAAATCTACCTGATGTTTTTGCCATTTTCACAGGAATATCGGAGCAGACAGGGGTTATCCTTGAGCAAGTAAGTATGTTTCATAATGGTTCCATGTCTCGCGTAATTCCGGAATATTGGACGAAACAGGTCCACCAGCGCTTCCCTTTGGTCAGAGGAAGATACATCAATGAAGAGGATATTCGCAACGGAGAAAAAGTAGCCCTTGTCGGACAAGGCAGATTGGATGATCTCGTAACGAAAAATGGCAAAGAATACATTGTCCTTGACCATGAAGATTATCAAGTGGTTGGCATCATCGGCGTAAGAGAGAAAATGACGAAGGCGATCGACAGCAAAATTGTCATTCCGGCGACTTCGCTTTCGCATATCGCCGAAAGCAAATGGCGAAGCAAGAATACGCTCAGTTTTACCATCCACAATTTATATAAAGATACTTATCCCGACGAAAAGCAGATTAAACAAAATGCCAAACGGTTATTTCCGGGAGTCACTTATAAAACTTCTCCTTCCCCGGGATCAGGCGGAATGATTACGGCACATGCAGGCGATGAGATCGCGATTTCTCTCATGGTTTACGCTTTAACCATTTTGAATGCGATTAACCTCACTTCCTATTGGATTCAAGAAAGAAAATATGAAATCGGCATTAAAAAAGCGTTTGGCTACAGTAACTTTGATATCATTTTCATGCTTTTTGGGGAGATGTGCATCATCAATCTGATTGCTGTTGTTTTCGGTTTCTTGCTCCAGCTGATGATTAGCCGTTTCCTTTCCAACTGGCTTGAGTATCCGGTGGAAATTACACCGACGACACTCGTTGTCGCGATCGTATTCGTCTTTGTCACAGCTTGTTTGACGACAGCTGTCCCTTCAATCAGGGCGATCAAGATCCAACCTGTTGAGGCGATCCGGGGTTAAGGGGGAAATGACATGAACTATGTTGCCATCTCAGTTTCGTCCATGCTGAAAAGAAAAGGCTCTGTATTACTGATGATCGCCCAGTTGGTCTTTTCGTTTTGGGTCATAAATCATGCCTTTATTTCCATGGATGTGGTCGATTATCAGGAGGAAAAGCTTTTTGCAACAGCCGAAATTGATAAAAAGACAACGTTGCGGTTGGTTGTTTCAGACGGTGAGGATACCGAATGGTTTGCTGATCGATTTGCTCTGTTGGAAGACTACATCAAAACGATTCCCGGCGTTACCGGCTACGGGTCTTTTGACACAACGTCCATTCGCCCCGGACATCTTCCGAATCAACAGGCTTATCTTGAACAAAATCAAAGAGACTATGCCGGCACCAGACGCGAAAATGAGCTTGACACCAGCCAAGCTGTTTTTTTGGATCATGATATATACAAGTATGCGAAATGGAAGGTCATCAAAGGCAGAGCTCTGCATAAGGAAGATTTCCATAAAAGAAACGAAGATGTGATCCCGGTTTTGGTTGGCTATCATTACCGTAATGTGATGAACATCGGGGATCGGTTTGAGATGAACATCCATGACCAAAAAATTGTTTACGAAGTAGCCGGGGTTCTTGCGCAAGGAAGCGAATGGCTGTCCGGGAACGATTACATTACGGACCCGGTTGATAACCTCGACAATTTTATTATTGCTCCTTTTTGTCCGCTCATTAGACAGAGTGAGCCAATGGATGTGGCAGTAAGATTGCACAATACGTTTGTTCAGCTTGATTCAACAAACGATTACCATTCGGTGGCAACAGCGATTAAAAAAAAAGGAAGGGAATTGGGCATTAACCCCAAACTGATTACCGTTGAGGAAGAACTGCAAGCGTACAAAGACAGCCGGAAACAAACAAGCGACTTTACTCTGTTTCTCGGCATGTTTTTCTTGGTGATATCGATTATTGGCGTTATATCCGTGACGCTTTCCTCGATTCATGCCAGAAAGCACGAATTAGGCGTGAGAATGGTGACCGGGGCTTCCAAGAGAGATATCTCGCTGTTGATTTTGTTTGAGCTTGGGCTGATTGTCTTCCTATCAGCTGTGTTGGGCGTAACGCTGAATTATTTGTCGGAACGATCCGGCGATCCGTCCGTTCACCATGTCAGACTTGCTATTTTTGCCTGGCCCTTGTATTTAAAAATAGCCGTTGTATCGGCCGTTGTTATTTTATGTTCCGTTTTCATTCCTTTGCTGAAAATCAGAAAACTTCAGTTGAGCGCATTGGTGGGAGGTCGCGATTAAAATGGCCTTAATTGAATTGCATAATATTAAAAAAGTATATGGAAAAGCCGAATATTCGACCGTGGCATTGAACAATATCAATCTTTGTATCGAGAAAGGCGAATTTGTCTCTATTATGGGACCATCCGGTTCGGGGAAGTCGACTTTGCTAAACATTATAGGTTGCATGGATATTCCGTCGGAAGGGGAATACAGACTCAATGGTCAGCTCATCAATCAATTGAACGATCAACAGTTAAGCAAAATTCGCAATAAAACAATCAGTTTTGTCTTTCAAAACTTTGCTCTGATGCAAAATTTCAGCGTATATGACAACGTTGCCCTTCCGTTGTTCAAACGAAAAATGAGCGCGAAGGACAAAAAGGAGAAAGTTGTTTACTACTTACAAAAACTTGGTATTGCTGATCTGCTCAAGAAAAATGTCTCTCTGTTGTCGGGGGGACAAAAGCAGCGGGTAGCCATTGCCAGGGCGATGGTAGCTGAAACAGACATTATTCTTGCAGACGAACCGACGGGTGCACTCGACCAGAAAAATGGAGCCCAGTTCATGGAGCTTCTGTGCCAACTCAATGAGGAAGGCAAATGCTTGATCGTCATCACCCATGATGAAAATGTTGCCCGTTATACGAAACGAATCATTCGCATAGTGGATGGAACAATCACTGCAGATAGAAAGGCGGAGATGGCGCAATGAAAAAAAAGTGGGCGATTTTGCTGAGCGTGGTTTGTCTAGTTGTGTTAGGAGGCATTGTCTATTATTCCTTCTATTATAAAGAACATTTCTATGGATCTGTTGGCGGTGTTTTTCTTGCGGAGGAGTACGAGGAGAAATATAAAGATGTCGTCAGGGACATCAATGTCCATAAAACGAGGTACGATAAACTGCTGATTACCCATGAAATCGATTTGGATGGAGGCAGTCTGACTTTTGAACTGTACGATCCGAACAATCGGTTAATAAAGTCGGGGAAGGTAACAAACGGGCAAATTTATGCAGAAAAATTGGAGTTGCCGCCGATCAAAGGAGAATGGCGGGTCGAGTACCATACGAACGCACAAACCAACGGTCAATATAACCTTACCTTGGAAAGCAGCGACTGAATCGGGCCTTCCGCTCATAAAGCTGCCGGTAACAACGCAACAAAGCCTCCTGCTAGGGAGGCTTTTTCATTTTCCTCCCCGGTTGGTTAGCCTGATTCGTTGTTGCAAGCATCGAAGACAATGCAGATTCATAAACTGGTAAAGAAAAAAGAAAACGGCGCTGATGCAAGTTTTGGACAAGACACTGCACAGAAAGGTGGAAACAGGGTGAAACTGACCGTTTTGAGCCTCGGGTTTGTCTTGCTATCCGGATGGTTGACCAATCCCCATATCGCTTCTTCCTCTATACCTGTAGAACCGTCTCCCGCACAACAGTCAGTTTTGGTGGATGGACTGCCGGTTCCCATTCCTGAATACAGCAATGAGCTGTTTCAAAACGTGACAGTTCAAAAAATCGGGGAAGACAAATATGCGGTTCAAGGGAAAGCTCGCGTCTTTGAGGGAGTGATCGATTATGTTGTGGAAGATGGTCACAACGAACTGGCAAAAGGAACGGCGAAAGCGGACAAAGCAGCGCCCGGGTGGGGCGAGTTTCATTTTTTGCTTCAGGTAAAAAAGGCCGAACCGAATTCGACACTAATCCTCGTTTTGTTTGAAGAGAGCGGCAAGGACGACGGTCAGAGACTAGCGGAGTTGCCGATTGCGCTGCCGGAAAGATAAACGGGCCATTTATACAAAAATCGACATATTTGATGGTGTTGCCCAAAGTCTGCCTTTGTAAATAAATGGTGACGCTTCCATGAATAAATTGTGTAAATTACCGTTAATATTCTGTAAACGGGAAGGAATCTACCCGGGTCATGTCGAAATTAGTCTGAAAGGCTGCACATCCATTGAAAGAAGTGAGGGTTGCACATGACTGCGAGTTACTCCACTTTCCGGTCTTGCCCCCGTCGTTGGCGGGAAGTTGAAAAACAATTGGGGATTGTCATTCCGAAGTCGCTAAGGTCTGACACTTCTGCTCTCTTGTTTCTGGAAAGCGTCGCTGCAACACCCATGTTGGACAAAAACGAGGAAATGGATTGTCTGATTCGCTACCAACAGAATGGAGACCTGGAAGCCAGGGAACAGTTGGTTCGCGCTTATTTACGTTATGTCGTGAGTGCGGCTCTTCGCCATTTGAAAAAAGGAATGCCCTTTCTTGATCTGATTCAAGAAGGCACGATTGGACTGTTTACCGCTATCGACAAGTTCGATGTAAACCGCGGTGTCCGCTTATACCATTATTCGCATTGGTGGATTTCACAGTCGATTGCCCGAGCGATTAGTGACAAAGGGACGTTAATCCGGATTCCGGTGCATATGCACGAACAGATTCGGCAGTACCAGAAGAAGGTATTTCAATTAGCCAATTGTCTGAAGCGTTATCCCGATCGGGCAGAAATCGCGCAATTGCTGGAATTGCCAGTGGAAAAGATCGAGTCGATCGAATATGCCTTGATGTTAAAGATGGAATCGATCGATGAGGAACTGTTAATCGAAGGCGGGTTCCCGGGGCTGGATGAGGAATGCTTGAGTTATGCGGAGATCGTTGACGACGGTGAAGCCTCCTTGGAGGATATCATTGAAAAGGGCGATCTGCGCGACCAAATGCTGGCTGCCCTGGAAAACTTGAATCCTCGCGCCCAAGAGATCATTGCCATGCGTTACGGTCTCTATAACGATGAGACTTATACGCTGGAGGAAGTTGGCAAAATGTTTGGATTAACTCGTGAGCGCATTCGGCAAATTGAAGCGACGACAATCGACCGCCTGCGAAAGCAAAAGGCATCAAAAGTGTTAAAAGATTACTTATAACGAAAAATCGATATAAATGTGTGCAAACCTGTTCCCGCGCGCTTGGCTCGAGCGGGTTTTTTTATTTGGGTGGCCCAAAGCATTGGCGAAAGCACTTCGAGATTCGTTTTTGATTTTCCAGTTGTGGTACACTACCTATACAATGATTATGCCAACAAAGGGAGGATTCGCTTGATGAGCGATTATTTAATAAGAGCAATCGGCTTTGACGGCCACGTACGCGCATTTGCCGCCCGTACGACCAATATTGTAGAAGAGATTCGCGCCCGTCACGATATGTGGAATACGGCAACTGCCGCGATGGGGCGTACGTTGACTTGCACTCTGATGATGGGTGCCATGCTAAAAGGGGAAGAAAGTCTCTCCGTGAAAATTCGCGGGGGCGGTCCGATCGGCCAGATTGTCGCCGAGGCAAACGCGCATGGCGAGGGCCGCGCCTATGTGACAAATCCACAAGTGCATTTCGAGCTGAATGACAAAGGCAAACTGGATGTGACCCGAGCGGTTGGAACAAACGGTTCGTTAATCGTGGTCAAGGACTTGGGCATGCGTGAGCCATACCAGGGCAGTTCGCCAATTGTATCAGGGGAGATTGGCGAGGATTTCACTTATTATTTTGTCGTATCCGAACAAACCCCGTCCGCAGTAGGTGTCGGTGTATTGGTTAATCCGGGAGACCGCTCTGTATTGGCATCCGGCGGGTTTATCCTGCAATTGCTGCCGAATACGCCCGAGGAGGTTGTGGAAAAAATCGAGCAGCGGATTGCCGGATTGCCGCAAGTCTCACGGATGATCGGGGAAGGATTGACGCCTGAGCAAATTTTGGAGAGAGTGTTGGATGACTGCAAAGTATTGAGTCGAACCGAGATTCACTTCAGTTGTACGTGTTCAAAAGAAAAGGTGGAAAATGCGCTGGTCAGTTTGGGAAAAGACGAACTGTCGAGTCTGCAGGCAGAACAGGGCGAGGCAGAGGTGCACTGCCACTTTTGCAATGAACGTTATCATTTTTCAAAAGAAGAGCTGCAAGGGCTGATTGATCAGCTATAACGGGAGGCGGCGAAATAAACAGGTCGTTGACGGCGAAAATAAACAGGTCGTTGACGGCTTTTTCATCAATTTGGTATAATTGAGTTAAAACCGAGCGAATTACTCGGTTATATAGGAGGCGGAAAATTGTGCGGGTTGCAAATTCGATTATCGAATTAATTGGTTCTACGCCGTTGGTCAAATTAAACAGGATTGTTGATGATCAATCGGCAGATATTTACCTGAAGCTCGAGTTTTATAATCCTGGCAGCAGTGTAAAAGATCGTATCGGCTTGGCCATGATTGAAGCGGCAGAAAAAGAAGGAAGAATTAAACCGGGCGATACGATTATCGAACCAACGAGCGGGAACACCGGAATTGGTTTGGCAATGGTCGCTGCGGCCAAAGGGTATCGGGCGATTCTCGTCATGCCGGAAACAATGAGCATGGAGCGGCGCAATCTTCTTCGCGCGTATGGAGCGGAATTGGTGTTGACTCCAGGGCCGGAAGGTATGGCTGGAGCAATCCGAAGAGCTGAGGAGATTGTGAAAGAGAATCCTTCTTATTTCATGCCACAGCAATTTAAAAACTTGGCCAACCCACAGGTACACCGTGAGACAACAGGGAAAGAACTGGTGGAACAAGGCAAAGAGTTGGGCGGCATTGATGCGTTTGTGGCCGGTATCGGCACGGGCGGAACGATTACAGGTGCTGGCCAGGTATTGAAAGAAGCTTATCCTGAAATTCGAATTGTCGCAGTGGAACCAGCAGATTCTCCAGTCCTCTCCGGAGGAAAACCGGGTCCACACAAATTGCAAGGATTGGGTGCCGGTTTTGTACCGGATATTCTCGATACAAACATCTATGATGAGATTATCCAGGTAAAAACAGAGGAAGCGTTTGATACCGCACGCCGTGTCGCTCGTGAAGAAGGTATCCTCGGGGGGATCTCTTCCGGAGCTGCGATCTATGCTGCGCAGCAAGTTGCCAAACGTCTGGGCAAAGGCAAAAAAGTAGTGGTCGTTATCCCAAGCAACGGGGAACGTTATCTCTCTACGCCGCTTTACCAATTTGATGAATAAAACAATTTGCCGGTAAACGGGTCGGGTCACAGTGTGGCTCGACCTTTTTTATGTGCAAAATTCAGATTATTGCTTACGGCGTAATGGATGATGTGGTATCATACCAATAATGTTGCTTTCACGCGACAGACGAGACCGAGCAGAGCGAAGAACAGAAGGAAGAGCAGAGGAGAGATGTATATGATTATGATGATTGACAACTATGACTCGTTTACTTACAATCTGGTCCAGTTTTTGGGCGAATTGGGTGAAGAGTTGCAGGTTTTCCGCAATGATAAAATCAGCTTGGCGGAGATCGAGCGGCTTTCTCCCGACTATTTGGTCATTTCCCCCGGTCCATGCACGCCAAATGAAGCTGGCATCAGTTTGGAACTGATACAACATTTTGCCGGAAAAATCCCCATTTTGGGTGTTTGTTTGGGGCATCAATCGATCGCACAGGCGTTTGGGGGAAGGATCGTTCGATCAGACAGGCTGATGCATGGGAAAACCTCACCGATTTACCATGATGGGAAGACGATTTTTTCCGGGATACCCTCGCCATTTGTTGCCGCCCGTTATCACTCGTTGATTGTGGAAGAAGAATCGATGCCAAAAGCGCTGGAAGTAACGGCCCGTACGGCAGAGGGAGAAATCATGGCGATTCGTCACCGCACATATGCGGTAGAAGGGGTGCAATTTCATCCCGAATCGATTATTACCGAACACGGAAAACAATTGTTGCGCAATTTTTTGCGAGCGTATCGTAAAGACACGGTATTGGTATAAAGCCATACAAAACAAAGGTCCGGACACTTACCGGGCCTTTGTTTTTGTCGGCGGAGCAGCCGAACGCCAACTCAATACTTGTCTCCAGTCCCGGTGACCATAGTACTCGTCGGGGAAATCAAGCTGGGACAGATAGGGGCGGGGAGTGTCGACGTCCGGATTGGCCAAAAACACCGTTGATTGGTTTTGACTGGTGCGGACCCAGCCGATTTGATTTGACTGCGGCAAATAGACAGGGTAATCGTCCCTGGTTCCGGCTGGTGGATGCGTAAAAAGTCTCGCTGTCTCCTGTCTCCCTACGGTAACGATATACAGAGCGGCGGTTGTTCGGTCGAGAAAACGGGAGACAACGAGTTGCCGGGGCGAACTCCAGGTGAAGTTGCCATCGGCGGATTTTGCAGAGGAAACAGGGTGGATCGAACCATCCGGTACTTTTTCAATCGATAGCTGTTTGTTCGAGTCGGCCATCCGGCCGCCGCCTTTGATAAAAGCCAGTTCGGCATCGTCGGGGTTCCACTTGAACCAATCGGGGTAGCGAAGCATTTCGCCGACTGGCCGGAAGGTTTTGCCGTCCGCTGACAAGAGACAAAGCAGATTGCTGTCTGCAGACCACGAGGCAGTGGGACTCACGATAAAGGCGATCCAGCGTTGATCAGCCGACCATTTGAACGGACCGGCTCCGATCGACAAAATCGTGACGTCACCCTTGGTCACTTCGTGCGGCAATGTATAAAAACGGGTAAGCTTGGGCTGCTCTGGTGTGGAGTTGACCGAGATTTGATAAATGAGCGGGTTGGTCCAGCCATCCGGCAGCAAACGAGCGCTGGAACTAGCCAGAAAGCCAGTTCCGGTCGGGGTCCAGGAAAAACTGTCGATTCCTAGTGCCACGGGATGAACAGGTGGTGGGCCGCCTTTGCGAAAATCCGCCAGCATGAGAATGGACTCATCTTGAAAGGCAAGGAGATTTTGGTTTGGCGACCATTGGAAGTTTTCGCCCTGTGCGTATATGCGAACATGTTTCCGGCTGGCCAGGCCATAGACCCAGAGCTCTTTGTTTTTGTGATAGGCAAGCCATTTGCCGTCATGTGACCATTGCGGATAGGAGATTCCCCGCTGAGCGGTTAGCTGCTGCTCCCTTTCCCCTTGTTTGATCCAGAGATTGCCGTCGCGGACAAAGGCGACTTGCGGCTCCGCAATAGAGTTTGCCTGGATCGGGGACTGGAACAGGCAAACGATCAGCAAACAGGGCAACAAGATACGCCACATGATCTTCCCTCGCTTTCGCCAGTGAATGTTTTGCTTGTACACCTATTCTTCCCGTTGCGGCTGGTTGGCGTAGTGTCACATTTTTACTGCCGTCAGGCGGCAGGTTCTGCTTTGCTGTCTTAGGCGAAGTGGATGGGCCGCAATCTGGAATTGCGTGGGTAATTATGGTATGCTAACGTCAACATTTAAATAGAGGATGAGGAACGATGAAACACAATCCTTATTTCATCCACGCCCACTCACAAGATGAGCCCTTTTTGGAGAGGTTTCGCTTTGTCAGTCAAGCGGAAAGGGATACGTTCACGGCAAAGGCGGACAGGCTGCTGATTCATGTGGAAAATGTTCCCGAACAATTAACCGGCCTATTGCAGCAGGCGTTGCGAGAACGAGGCGGCGAGGCTGCCCTATATCGTCAAGATTCTATGCTCGACAGCAATGAGTCGAGCCTTTTGCTTGTTATTGATCGATTGGAACTCGCGCATATTTTGCAAACACTCACCAAAACACCAGAGCTGCAGGGGCTAGCGAGTGAAATCAGGCAAGTTTTGCAGTTAAAACAACAACTGTCGCAACGGAGTTTCTTAAAATGTGGCGACTATCAGCTCCCTTGGGGGCAGAGAACTTTGGTGATGGGGATATTGAACGTTACCCCGGACTCCTTTTCCGATGGGGGCCGTTATAATAATGTAGAAAATGCCTTGGCCCATGCCCGCCTTTTGGTGGAAGCAGGTGCCGATATTATCGATGTGGGCGGGGAATCGACCAGACCCGGGTACGCCCCTGTCGATGCTGCTGAAGAATTAAGACGGGTGATTCCTGTAATCGAAGCGCTGAGCCGGGAAGTCAAGGTTCCGCTCTCTATTGACACATACAAGGCGGAAGTCGCGGAACGAGCCATTCGCGCAGGCGCTCATATCATCAACGATATTTGGGGAGCCAAAAGGGAACCGGATATCGCCAAAGTGGCAGCGAAATGGAATGTCCCGATCATTTTGATGCATAACCGTGACAAAATGGACTACCGGGACTTTTTCAGCGAGTTGGTTCGTGACTTGCGGGAATCGGTCGACATTGCGCTAAACGCAGGCGTTGCCGAAGAAAACATCATCCTTGATCCTGGCATCGGCTTTGCCAAAACGTTGGCGCACAATTTGGAGACGATGCGCCGCCTGGATGATATTGTCGCTTTGGGTTATCCCGTATTGCTTGGCACCTCGCGCAAGTCCATGATTGGGCAAGTTCTCGATCTGCCGCCTGCGGAACGGTTGGAGGGAACAGCCGCAACCGTTGCATTGGGAGCAGCAAAAGGATGTCGGATTATGCGTGTGCACGATGTCAAAGAAATCAAGCGGGTGGTTGTCATGATGGATGCCATGTTGAGAGGGGGGGCCGTTCATGGATAAAATTTATTTTCAACGAATGGAGTTCTATGGCTATCATGGCGTATTTGAAGCGGAAGCTCAGTTGGGACAGCGGTTTTATGTCGATCTGGAACTGTCGCTCGATTTGACCAAAGCGGGTCAGAGTGATGAGCTTGGCGATACCGTCAACTATGCCGATATTTTCACATCTGTTCGCCAGATCGTCGAAGGAGAGCGCTACAAGCTGATCGAGGCGCTGACTTCGCGTATAGCAGAACAGCTGCTCAGCCAATTTGCATTTATGGAAGTGAAGGTCAAGGTAACGAAACCTAATCCGCCAATTAACGGGCATTACGAGGCAGTAGCGGTCGAAATGGTTCGCAGCAGAGAGGAACGTGGCTTATGACAGTCGTGGAAGCATATCTGGCGCTTGGCTCGAACATGGGCGACCGGAACCGTCTTCTTTCTCAAGCGGTAAAAGCGCTGGCAGCTGTGCCGCAGATTGAGCTACAGCGAATTTCCGCGGTGTACGAAACGGACCCGGTTGGATATGTTGAGCAGGAAGCTTTCCTCAATATGGCGGTAGCGGTCCAGACAACGCTTACGCCGGAGCGGTTGCTCGACGAGGTGCTCTCGATCGAACAGCAACTGGGACGGGTCAGGACAGTGCGTTGGGGACCTCGAACGATTGATCTCGATATTTTGTTATACGGCGATCAGCGGGTTGATACGCCGGCCTTGCAAATTCCCCATCCCGCAATGGCTGAGCGCGCTTTTGTATTGATCCCGTTGGCGGACATTTGGCCGCAAGCCAAACCTTTACCGGTCATTGGGAAAACGATTGATCAATGTTTAGTTTCAGCTGTGGATGCGAGGGGGGTAAAGAAATGGGGAACAATCGCCTGGGAAACCGGATTCGATCCTTCCGCAAATTAAAAGGTTATACGCAGCAATCACTCGCCGAGAAAATGGGGGTTTCTCTGTCTTTTGTCGGTTCACTGGAGCGGGGGACACGCCGGCCGACCGAAGTAGTATTGCGCAGGATCGCCAATACTTTACAGGTCGATTTTGAGGAATTATGTGCTATAAATAATAAGTAGCCTTTTGTTTTTGACCAAAGGTTTTTTGTGTTGACCTGCAAATTGATCTACCCTGAAAAGGAGGGTTTTCTATATGAAAATAGGTAATATTGAATTGAAGAATAACGTTGTGCTGGCTCCGATGGCCGGCGTATGCAATCCTGCTTTCCGGCTGATCGCCAAAGAGTTTGGCACTGGTTTAGTTTGCGCAGAAATGGTGAGCGATAAAGGGATTGTGAATGGAAACAAAAAAACGATCGACATGCTGTTTGTTGACGAGCGGGAAAAACCATTGAGCCTGCAAATTTTCGGCGGAGATCGGGAAACATTGGTGGAAGCAGCGAAATATGTCGATAAGCATACAAATGCCGACATCATCGATATTAATATGGGTTGCCCGGTTCCAAAGATCACAAGCTGCGATGCTGGCGCCCGTTTGTTGCTTGATCCTAATAAAATTTATGAAGTGGTGTCTGCTGTCGTGGATGCGGTCGACAAACCAGTTACGGTAAAAATGCGCATTGGCTGGGATGAGGAGCATTTGTATGCCATTGAGAACGCCAGAGCGGTGGAACGCGCCGGTGGGCAAGCGATCGCGGTTCATGGACGCACTCGGGTTCAAATGTACAAAGGAAAGGCTGACTGGGAATGGGTGCGCCGTGTAAAAGAAGCGGTCAGCATCCCGGTTATTGGCAATGGTGATGTGGCCACACCGGAAGATGCTCGCCGGATGCTGGATTTGACCGGTTGCGATGGAGTTATGATCGGGCGCGCTGCCTTGGGCAATCCGTGGATGTTGTATCGCACGGTTCAGTATTTGACCAAAGGTGAACTTCCTCCGGAACCAACGGCACGCGAAAAAGTTGAGATTTGCCTGCTTCACGCGGAACGATTGATTCACTTGAAAGGGCCGCGCGTAGGTGTTTTGGAGATGCGCAAACATGCCGCGTGGTATCTGAAAGGGCTCAAAGGATCGACGCATACCAAAAACCTGATTAATGCCGTGGAAACAGAGGAAGAGTTGCGTCGAATCCTGAATGATTATGTTGAATGGCTGGAGAGCGGAGCCGATGACTCCGAGTACGAAGCGGAGCCGGTGCAACAATCGGTTGCCTATTAAGGCGAGGGGCGGGGCGATCAACCGACCCAAACATTGACAAGGTTTCCTTCATATCCTATAATACCACGTATTATCGTAATTCAAGCTGCCGGTTCAATGCCCGGCAGCTTTACCTATGACCCTTGACCCTTGCGAAAAAGGTCCTGTTTTGTATATCAAATAGGGCACCTACATATAATCCTTAGTATTTATACAGGGATTAGGAAATTATTTAAACGGGGGAATTAAACGATGTCAGAAAAAGAAGTTATTTTAACACCTGAAGGTTTGGCCAAGTTAGAGCAAGAATTAGAAGACTTGAAAACGGTTAAACGCAAAGAAGTGGCAGCGCGCATTAAAGAAGCGATCAGCTATGGGGATATCAGCGAAAACTCCGAGTACGAAGAAGCCAAAAATGAACAGGCATTCATTGAAGGACGAATCCTGACTTTGGAAAAAATGCTTCGCAATGCTCGCATCATCACCAATGAAGACGTCGATACAGGGGTTGTTAGTGTAGGCTCTACCGTTCGTTTGAAAGATCTGGAGTTCGGAGATATTGTTGAATATACAATCGTTGGTTCTGCCGAGTCCGATCCAATGAATAACAAGATTTCCAATGAGTCGCCGGTTGGTCAAGCGCTGTTGGGTAAGTCCAAAGGCTCGATTGTTGACGTGCAAGTTCCGGCAGGCGTTATCCAATACGAAATTCTGGAAATCAGTTTATAATGGTTTGCGTTGGCGTACCTGAAAATTGCAGGTACGCCAATCATTATTGGTATAATGGTAGCAAGGCGTTTATGTAACAAGGAGTGAATTGGACATGGAACGAGAAGATGATTTGCAGCAAGAGGAACAACAGCAGGAACTGCACCAACTTTTGCAGGTGAGAAGAGACAAATTGGAGCAGCTCCGCGAAAGTGGAATTGATCCATTTGGAAAGAAATTCGAACAGACGCATCATGCGCAGGATCTGTTTGACCTTTATGGGGAGAGCAGCAAAGAGGACTTGGAAGCCAACGAACATCACGTTACATTGGCCGGTCGTCTGATGACCAAGCGGGAAATGGGAAAAGCCAGCTTTGCCCATTTGCTTGATCGTTCGGGGCAAATTCAAATCTACGTGCGCAAAGATACCGTCGGCGAAGAAGCATACAAAGTGTTTACCCTTGCCGATATTGGCGACATCATTGGGGTATCGGGCGTAGTCTTCCGCACCAAGACCGGCGAATTGAGTGTCAAGGTAAGCGAGTTTACCTTTTTGACCAAGTCGCTCCGGCCGCTTCCGGATAAATACCATGGCTTAAAAGATGTAGAACTCCGCTATCGCAAACGATACGTTGATCTCATTGTCAATCCGGAAGTACGGGATACATTCATTACCCGGAGCCGCATCCTGACTTCCATGCGCCGCTATTTGGACAGCCTGGGGTATCTGGAAGTGGAAACGCCGACTTTGCATGCGATTGCAGGTGGAGCTGCTGCCCGGCCGTTTATTACTCACCACAACGCGCTGGACATGCAGTTGTTCATGCGGATTGCCATTGAGCTTCATCTCAAACGGCTGATTGTCGGCGGTTTGGAAAAAGTGTATGAGATCGGCCGTGTGTATCGAAATGAAGGGATTTCTACACGCCACAATCCAGAATTTACAATGATTGAATTGTATGAAGCGTACGCTGACTTTCAGGATATTATGAAGTTGACAGAAGAAATGATTGCCCATGTCGCGCAAGAGGTATTGGGAACAACCAAAATTCAATATCAAGGTCATGAAGTGGATTTGACGCCAAAATGGCGCCGCGTACACATGGTTGATTTGATTAAAGAACATGTTGGGGTTGACTTTTGGAAGGAAATGAGCGATGAGGAAGCGCGTGCGATCGCCAAGGAACACGGGGTGACCGTTGAACCTCATCATACTTTCGGGCATGTCGTCAATGAATTTTTCGAACAAAAAATTGAAGAGACGTTGATTCAACCGACTTTTGTCTATGGTCATCCGGTAGCCATTTCTCCATTGGCGAAGAAAAATGAGCAAGATCCTCGTTTTACGGACCGTTTTGAGTTGTTTATTGTGGCTCGTGAACACGCCAATGCATTTACCGAATTGAATGACCCGATTGACCAGCGGCAAAGATTTGAAGCGCAATTGCTGGAAAGAGCAGCGGGTAATGATGAAGCCCACGAAATGGACGAAGATTTCGTAGAAGCGCTCGAATATGGCATGCCGCCAACGGGTGGTCTGGGCATCGGGATTGACCGTTTGGTTATGTTGTTGACAGATTCGCCTTCGATTCGCGACGTATTGCTGTTCCCGTTAATGCGTGAACGCGCGGGTGAATAGATTATCTGCGGAAACCATCCTCTGGTTAGGGTGGTTTCCAATTATTTTATCTTGTATTACTTATTATAAAAGTGATATAGTAAATAATGATTTATTGGTAAATTATTTTTTGGATTTTCTTGTTTGCGGCTTTGATTTAAAGTATTGACATTACGTTGCCAATCGGTTATTATTTAAAAGTTGATTATTTAGATGTTCTTTGAAAACTGAACAGCGAAACGTTTGAAGTGATCAAATCACAAGCCAAGCAATTTCTTTTTGAACCAAAGATCAACACTTAACTTT
>NZ_JAFBEB010000022.1 GCF_016908525.1 Brevibacillus fulvus | reverse complement strand
TAGTTAAGGGAGGAAAGAACGATGGAAAACAAAGGTTTGTATGTGAAGTACGAGGTTCGTAAGAAGGAGAACGGGGAATTGGTGGACGGCTGCTTTGTTCTCCGGCCAGATAAAGACGGTGCAGCCCTCGCAGCACTGAGGAAATATGCAGAAGCTACATCCAACAAGCAATTAAGCGAAGACATAAACAATTGGCTTGATTCCATCATCTACGAGAAGACAAAAGATTTAAAGGCATTTGCGATTGGCCCGGATCGTTATGAGGTTGTCGTAGGTTACGACAAAGAATCAGCGGTTGCTTGGTATAAACAAAACTCCGGCATCAGCGAAGATGAATGGGCCGAATATGAAGTGAACGACTATCCGATGGATAAACCATTTAAGGTCGAGGCCGGAAATGGCATCGGTTTTGAAATGACCACCGTTAGGCAATTCGTTGCTCATGTAAAGGAGTTTCCTTGCATCGCATGGTGGTCGGAGTGATTTAACACTACGGTAATTCGGATAAGGGGGGGTATTGATATGGCATTTTACGATAAAAACAGTTATTTGGAGAATGACGTGATAGGTAATTTTCTCAATGAGAATTGCCCTAAGTGCGGAGCCACTCTGCTAGGGAATAAACGTGGTGACAAATGGTGCTCTAATGCTGGTGGAGTCGGTACGAGCGTTTGCGAATATGGCCTGAAGGATGAACCGAGCGATCAACAGATCATAACTGAATTGGCAAAGAAGGTGATGGGGTGGCATAGGGAAATCCACTTCAGAGATTTGGAGGATCAATACGGCGACACATACTGGGTGGATAAAACGGGATTGGCCGTTGCTAAAGATGGATTATGGAACCCACTCCAAAACATAGCCGATGCGTTCATGTTGCTGAAAAAACTAAAACACATGGAGCCTGTGGTTTATTACGTTGAACAAACGGTGGTTCCCGACAAGGTGGGATGGGGATGCAACATCGGAGGAGAGGTCATTGAAAGAGGACACCATACTGCACAAGAAGCCATTTGTCACGCTGTTTATAGAATGGTTAAGAGGGGGAAGCGAGAATGGCAATAAACGAGGGAATGTTCACATCAAATACGGATCTTTGGGAAACACCACAAGACTTTTTTGACAAATTGAATGAAGAATTCGGATTCGAGTTGGACGTTTGCGCGCTTCCTGAGAATGCAAAATGCGAAAGATACTTCACGCCGGATACGAACGGATTGGCACAGGAATGGACAGGCGTCTGCTGGATGAATCCGCCTTACGGAAGGCAGATCGGTAAGTGGGTTCAGAAAGCGTATGAATCATCCCTGAAAGGCGCAACGGTAGTTTGCTTGGTTCCAGCTAGAACGGATGCGCGATGGTGGCATGACTACTGTATGAAAGGTGAGATTCGCCTTGTAAGAGGCCGACTGAAGTTTGGCGGCAGTAAATGGAACGCGCCGTTCCCAAATGCAGTGGTGATTTTCGGGAAGAATGCACGGATTAACACAATAATTTCAATCGCTTAACACGGGATTGGTCAAACGATTTGTAAGGGAGGGTGTCTTTAATGACTAAAGAACAAAAGCGACAGATCAATGCGAAGGTTGCTGATATGTTGGGGTATGAAGCAATTAGTGGCGAAGTGGATAATGTGAATCCTTTGTATAGTAACGGTCACAGGTTGAAGGAAATGGATTTTTCGGGATCGTGGGCATGGATGGGCATCATGGTAGAGAAGGCAAGAGAACAAGGCATATACCTCCGCTTGTTCCCAAGAGTGAAAACATATTACGGCTCCGCCATCAACGTGTTCGCGCAAGAATTGGGACACGCCGCGTCAGAATCAGCGCCATTGGCTGTAGCTCTCGCTTATTTGGAAGCTAAAGGCATAGATACCGCGCAGTACCAAATAGAAAGTTAGTCGAGAAGATCGAACCGGTGCCAGCAAGGACTCTGGAATTGGGGTGGGGAACGGGATGCAAGCAGGACGTGAGCTGGATAGAAAAGTAGCAGACGCGCTTGGGTTGCCTACAAAACAATCCGACCAAGAGGAGGGGACAGAAGGATGAACTCTGAGACTATCGTTAAAGAAATAGTCAAAATGACCGATCAAGCTAAGACGTTGGAAGAGTTGTACCAAACGTTGCATTCGATGGCATACGCAATAGGCGGAATGGTCTGCCACTTTGACCAAGAGGATCGGACGCAAGTGGTCATAGGACTAACCGAATCAATCGGGATTGGCTTAATGAATACATCGAAGTCATTGGGTCAGCCTTGCAACCTTGAAATAGTGATGGGCAAACGATCTTAACAAAACTCGCATTGAGGAAAGAGGGGAGTGAACAGTTGTGAAATGGATTGACATTGAACGGATTGGACGTGAAATTTACGGTCTGTCGGAAGAGTGGATTTTATGTGCGGCTGACGCCTCCGATCCTTACGTTATGAAGATCGAATTTGGCAAGAAGGGGCCGCGCGGAGGTTGGCTCAAAGGGAAGGAAAACAAATTCAGCGGTTACATCAGCAACTACAAGCAGTATATGTCTTAACACAATGTGTATTGAGAAAAACGGGAGGAAAACGGTGCGAAAATCATTTGATTGGAGAAATGTTCTTCTGTGGGGAGTGGCAATCGGAAGTCATGAAGTAATGGTTTGTATCGGACCGTTGACCGTCTTTTTCACCAGAAGAACGCAACTCGTAAAAAGGTGATTTATATTGAACGGATATAAAGGCACAGTAAAAGAAGTGACCAAGGAGGAATACGCCGAGTTGCTAGCGTACACCAAATCGGTGGTTCATTAACAAAACGGTAACTTTGATAAATGGGGAGGGTACCTGGTGAAGGCATACCATGTTCATGATAAAGAAAATAGCGGTGAAGAAGCGTGTCACGAGATCGTATTTGCGGAATCACCAGCACAAGCAAAATACAAAAGTGAAGCCTACTCTAACGGCGTCCCTTGGACGGATATTGCAGCAGTTAGAAAACCGCAGTTCGACCAATACGCCGAAACTGGAATCATACCGCGATCTGCCTATATAGCAGATGGATGGTATTTCGAATGCGATCAGTGCGGCAGTTTTTCAGCGACAAATGAGGTAAACGGCCAAGTGATTTGTGAATTTTGCTTGGAAGATCAATCTGCTTAACACAACACACGATTTGATGGATGGGAGGCGAGCGAAATGAACGAGAAGTGCGGTGTGTGCGATTTTGAAATTCCGATTGACCTGCGGCGGTGTTGAGGAAAGAGTATGACGGGGCATACACGTTCTACCATCTGAGCTTGAGTATGATGAGACAATCGATGAAAATTGTATCTGGTGTACTTAAGGGCAACCTAAAAGGGGGAGCGAAGATGAGCACACAAATATCTTTCCTGCCAAAGATCGACCGAAAAGAGACGCAAAGAAGGGTTGAGGAAGCCCTGGAAACAACAAGGATATATAAACAAATTGGTTTTGTTCGTAGACAGTTAAGCAGCACATCAAGTTATGAACCACGATTTCATGGACCGACAAATAAAACGAGCGATCCTGCAGGGGATATCGCAACATGGAACGTTGACCAAGAAGAACGATTAAGAAAAATGACAGAGAGAGTAGAATGGGCTGTAAGTCGATTGCCAGCTAAATTAAGGATGCTCATTCAAAAGAGATACCTGGAATCAGAAGATGCGTTGGATTATGTGGTCTGCTCGGAGCTGAACATGAGCAAGCGTACATACGAGCGCGAAAAGCCGCGTGCGATCTATATGCTTGCCTTCATGCTAAAGCTCGAGGTAATCGACAACGATGTCGCATGAATGTGGTGGCGGGAACTTGGCGGATTTTTGGCGGAATGATGGCGTGTCGTTTGGAAGTATCGGTGGTATGATTGTAATATGAATATTTGGGACAAGCCACTGGGAGACAATCCAAGTGGCTTTTCTTATTGGAGCGGGATGCAATGAGAAATTTTTCTGGTCAGGCCCCAAAATTAAAGAAAGGGCATTTTTGCTTCCGTTGCCCCTGGGCGAACGCCACCGGAAATAAAGTTGTGTGCTCAAGGTTGCCATGTGTGAAATCAGGAGCCAAGGATCGGACAAATGAAGGGACGGCAGCCAGTTTTATAAGGGGGGATGAGCAATGTACTGTTGCCCAAATTGTCTAAAGACATTCGAGGAAACGACTACACTCTTTGATCATCTGTCCTCATGCAAAGACGATTCCGAAATGAAAAAAATACTATGGGGAGGCCAAAGTCATGGTACGAAAGCTTTTCAGTTTGTTTCGGAAGCAGAGCAGGAAAGCGAACCGGTTGAGCAGAGCTGAGCCAAGACGTATCTGGAAATCAACTTGGAACCAGCATTTGCATGAGTCCCGATAATAAACATTATGTAAACAAGAGGGCCAAAATCCGATTTTCAGCCAAATTTGGCGATTATCCGCGATTATGGCCTTTTTGTTTGCCTGAATTTTGATCAAAATGTCCACCCATCGTGGACAAAACGAGGGGGAAAGGGGAAAAAACACGATCTCCCGTTTTCTCCGTTTTTCTTCGATTTTCTCGCTCCAATTTTCGGAAAGGAGGACGGTGATGATGCTTGAATGCAGTCGAGCCAATACGTGATATTCTTGTCATCGAGTCGATTCAGAAGGATCTCAAGAAAGAGAGTCTTAAATATCATGCCTTTTTTAACGTGGGAATATATACCGGATTGAGAGTCTCGGACATGCTCCGGTTAAAAGTGCGTGACATGAGAGGCGAAGAAATCAAGATTAGGCAGAAGAAAAACAAGAAATGGGTTATGCTCCCCATTCATCCGGATCTCAGGCGCGCGATTGCAGAGTATATTGCCGATAAAGACGACGATGAATGGTTATTCCCCAGTCGACAGCGGAAACAGAAATTGAAGGTGAAGAGGGAGCTCGACCGGAGCACGGTTTATAAAATGCTGAACAAGGTTTGTCGTAAGTATGGCCTTCGATCCATCGGCTGCCATACTACGCGCAAGACCTTCGGCTATCACCTGTATATGGCAAACGAAAAGAATATCGCGCTGCTCATGGAGATATTTGGGCATAGCGATCCATCCATCACCCTTCGATATATCGGCGTTACTCAGGACACAATCAACAAAGCCGTACTCAAATTCAAATACACCAGTTAACCACAAATAGTCGGTGTGGAACTCGATTTCTGAAAACTGTATAAAGCCTTGTCAGTATTAGCAAAACCCGGTTTGCTTGAGTGCAACAGAATATAAGATATGGAGAACTGATAGAGATGGAAAAAGAAAAACGATCGAGGAAATCGCTCAAACCCTTGCGGCTCTAAGGCTGGATGGGCTTTTGGCATCCGTTATCCGATCGGGGCCTGTGGGCGCTGGTAGGTACTTCTGGAGGTTCAAAAAGCCTGCGGGTGCGCGTGACCCCGAAATCTCGCTAGGCACAAATTTTTTTTAGCAATTTCGCTTCTGAATAACATAGTAATTCATAACTATGCATGAATATGCAATCTCTGTCATCCTTAGAGCCATCTGGGATCACGGCTTTTTGTATTTGAAAAGATGGGAGGGAAAAACTGGCCGATGGGTAGCGAAAAGGAGTCTCAAAACGAAATCATTTTAACGACAAAACAGTTCTCTGAACTGCTCGATTTGAGTCCTCGACGCATCCAACAATTGGCCGAAGAAGGTGTCTTGGTCAAGGTCTCTCGGGGGCAATACAAATTGATCGAGAGCATTCGGAATTATATCGCTCAACTTCAGTCGCGCGCCAGCGAGCAAGAGGTTGACTATTACAGAGAAAAAGCCCTTCACGAAAAAGCAAAGCGGGAGAAAGCAGAATTAACTTTGATGGTGATGAAGGGAGAATTGCATCGATCGGAAGATGTTCGATTCGTTATGAATGATATGATCGCAGCTTTCCGTTCCAAAATGCTCAACATTCCAGCAAAAATTGCACCTCAGCTTGTCGGGAAGAAAAAACATAGTGATATTCAGCATATGCTTGCTCGTGAGGTCAGAGACGCATTGGCCGAACTATCCGAGTATGATCCAGAGGCATTTTATGCGAAAAGCTCCGATTATGTGGATGTGAATGACGATGAGGACTCGGAAGAATAGGACGTTTCGTTTATTTAAGGAGATTGCCAAGCTTGCAGCACCACCGCCAGATCTTACGGTTTCCGAGTGGGCGGATGAATATCGTTATCTCTCTCCGGAAGATTCAGCGGAACCCGGAAAGTGGCGGACGGATCGTGCCCCTTACCAACGTGAGATGATGGATGCCGTCAATGATCCAGATGTTGAGACAGTCGTTTTTATGACCAGTGCACAAGTCGGGAAAACAGCGATCATTTCCAACATTATCGGCTACCATATCCACCAGGATCCGGCTCCTATGATGCTTATTCAACCAACGCTGGAGTTGGCCCAGGCTTATTCCAAAGACCGCTTAGCTCCGATGCTTCGGGACACACCGGTATTGAGAGGAAAGGTAAAAGATGCAAAAGCCCGGGATAGTGGAAATACAATGCTCCATAAAATCTTTCCGGGTGGCCATATCACCATGGCAGGGGCAAACTCTCCTTCCTCCTTAGCAAGCCGACCTATTCGGATCGTTTTATGCGATGAGGTAGACCGTTATCCAATTTCAGCGGGAACAGAAGGTGATCCTGTATCGCTTGTTGCCATGCGTGCCTCAACATTTTTGAACAGGAAGATCATCCTTGTGAGCACCCCTACCATCCGCGGTGCTTCGCGCATTGAAACTGCGTATGAGGACAGCACAATGGAGCAATGGTGCCTACCCTGCCCGAGTTGCGAAGAATATCAGCCACTGAGTTGGAAACAAATTCGTTTTGAGGATGCAACTCATGTTTGTAAATTTTGTGGCGCCATTCATGACGAATTTGAATGGAAAGAAGGGAAAGGGAAGTGGATTGCACGCAAGGAAAACCCAAAAATTCGCGGTTTTCACCTGAATGCATTAGCGAGTCCATGGAGGCTATGGTCTGAATTGATCGAGATGTTTCAAAAGGCTAATGCAGACGGCCCCGAGAAACTCAAGGTTTTCATCAATACCATTCTCGGAGAAACATGGGAAGAAAACAGTGAACTTGATAATATTGACACGTTTTTGGATCGGCGCGAGGAATATGAAGCTGATCTCCCGGATGGCGTGTTGCTGCTTACTGCCGGTGTTGATACCCAAGACGATCGGCTGGAGTATGAAATTGTCGGATGGGGAAAAGGGCATGAAAGTTGGGGCATCGAATACGGGGTTATCATCGGAAAACCGGATGATGCCCAGACGATGCAACAACTGGATGATGTCTTGAACCGTGTGTATAAATTTCAAGATGGGAAGGGGCTCAAAGTTGCATGTACCTGTATCGACTCTGGCGGCCATTACACGACAGAAATTTATAAATACACCAAGCGCAATGAACATCGCCGAATTTTGGCGATAAAAGGTCTTGGGAGTCCGGGCATTCCGTTGATTCATCGGTATTCGCGGAACAATAAAGAGAAAGCCTTGCTTGTGACTCTTGGTGTGGATGATGGGAAAAGTAGCATTTACTCCGCGCTAAAGGTTCAAGAACCTGGTCCGAGATATTGTCATTTTCCAAGCGATGATAGCCGTGGCTATGATCGTTTTTATTTTCAAGGATTACTTTCGGAGAAACTGGTTCCAAGGAAGAAAAACGGAGCAATCCGATACACATGGGAAAAAGTCTCGTCCAGCGTCCGAAATGAAGCGCTGGACACGCGTAACTATGCCCAGGCGGCTAGAGAGATTATAAATCCAAACTACGAGGCATTGGAGAAACGTCTCAAGGGAACAACTGCTTCGGTTTCCACTCCAGTAAGAAAAAGACAAGAACTTAAAAAACAACTGGTGAAAAAAACAAATATTTGGTAGGTGGCTGAAATGGGTCGAAGGGAACGAATACAGGCGCAGCTGAATCTCGTCAATCAACGACTTGAAATGTATTACAAGGCCGAGGCAGCAGTTCTGATAGGAGCACAATCCTACCAGATGGGGCAAAAGCAGATTACAAGGGCCACTCTCCCGAGTTTACAGAATCAAATACAAGAACTTGAGCGCCGGAAGGAAGAGCTAGAAACGGCGCTTGCTACAGGGGCTGACAAACGGAAAGCGGTGCGGGTTCTATTCCGAGATCTTTGAAAGGGGTGATGTAATTTGTGAATTTCATCGATAAAACGATAGCCTGGGTTTCCCCAACTACAGCTTTGCGACGTGAATATGCCCGCGCAAGGCTATCACTGCTACAACGATTCACGAACAGCGGATACTCGCACAATGGAGCGAGTAGGAAGAAAAAATCCATGCAAGGATGGAAAAGTACAAGTCGAAGCCCGCAGGAGGATGTGGGGGAAAATCTAAGCTTGCTTCGGGAGCGGAGCCGCGATCTTTATATGGGCGGCGGGCTCGCCACCAGCGCAATCAAAAAAAATCAGTCCAACGTATTGGGCTCAGGTTTGGAACTGAAGTGTCAATTGAATTATCGGATGCTTGGATTGACACCGGAGCAGGCAAAGGAGTGGGAAGAGAGGACCGAGTTTGAGTTCAAACTGTGGGCAGAGTCGAAAGTGGACAACACTGGGCTGAACGATTTTTATGACGCCCAGAGGATAATGTTGACCGGCTGGCTGCTCAACGGTGACTCGCTTTCTGTTACGAAATACGCTGATCGACCAGAGGGTATGAACCCTTATCGTCTTCGTTTGCATCTGATCGAAGCTGATCGTCTGAACACGCCGGCTTCTGTTTCGTCTAACACATCTGCGGTTTTCGGCGTATCCGATTTCTCTGTCAACGAATATATCGAGTTGCCAAACGGCGGCAAGATCCAAAATGGCGTGGAGACAGACGAAAATGGAAAGGTTGTAGCCTTCTGGATAAGCAACCGGTATCCAAACAGCCTCTTGCCAACTCGCAAAACGATAGAGTGGGCGCGCGTTGAAGCCTACAACCCGGTGAGCGGATTGCCAAACGTTCTTTTCATCATGGACCCAGAAAGAGCTGAACAGTATCGCGGCGTTCCCTATCTGTCCCCCGTGATTGAGCAGCTGAAGCAAATCAGTCGGTACACGGAAGCGGAGATTGCAGCTGCCATCATCAATAGCTTCTTCACAGCGTTTATCACGACGGAAGGTGACAAGAATGACCTCCCGTTTGGTGATGCAATCCCCGAGGAGGATCAGACCAGCCTTTCCCCGGAGGAAAGAATCGCAAGCTATGAAATGGGGCCAGGTACGATGAATGTTTTGGGACC
Organism: Brevibacillus fulvus; assembly: GCF_016908525.1. Taxonomy (GTDB): domain Bacteria; phylum Bacillota; class Bacilli; order Brevibacillales; family Brevibacillaceae; genus Brevibacillus_G; species Brevibacillus_G fulvus. The sequence goes on along the minus strand of NZ_JAFBEB010000022.1, from coordinate 36,960 downwards.
TGGCGAAAATGTACAGTTTGGCGATCCCAAACACCCTGTTGCTGGATTCGAGGCATTCACAAAAGCGATGGCGCAGCTGGTAGGCGCTGCACTTGACATACCGTATGAGATGCTTCTCGGCGTATTCAATTCCAGTTATTCCGCAAGCCGAGCGGCATTACTGCAGGCATGGCGTCCTTTTCGTGATCGGCGCGACTGGTTTGCCCATGATTTCTGTCAGCCAGTCTATGAAACCTGGTTGTTTGAGGCTGTGGCCACCGGGAGAATTCAGGCGCCCGGTTTTTTTACCGACCCCATAAAGCGAAAACTTTGGAGCCAGGCTATTTGGATCGGACCGTCACCGGGACAGATCGACCCAACGAAAGAAGTTCAGGCTGCTGTGATGCGCATTAACAACGGATTCAGCACACACGAACGCGAGACGGCAGAACTGACAGGAATGGATTGGGATACGAACATAGAAGTCCTGAAACGGGAATGGGAGGCTCTCCAAGGAATTCCACAGTCAACAGCCAAACCATTGAGCGAAGGAGGTGAGAATAGAAATGGCGCCCAAACTTAAATTTTGGAATCTGGTGAACACTGACACTGATAATGCTGACCTGTATGTATATGGGACAATTACGAACGGCGATGGGTGGATTTACGAGTGGTTCGGAATGGAAGCGACTGATCAAGTCGAGTTTATCCGAGAACTCAATGCCCTTGGTACAAAGAAAAACATCAATGTGTATATCAATAGCGACGGCGGCGATGTGTATGCAGCGCACACGATTCACAATGTGCTGAAGCGTAATCCAGCAAACATCACCGTGTATATTGATGGCATTGCAGCATCAGCAGCATCAATCATTGCAATGGCTGGTGATGTAGTGAAAATGCCAGTAAACTCAACGCTTATGATTCACGACCCGTTGATTGGAATTAGCGGGTATTTTAATGCCCAGGACTTGGACGGCATGAAAGATTTGCTTGACCAAGTTAAAAACGGGATTATTGCCGCCTACGCTGCAAAATCCAATATCACCGAAAAAGAAATTTCAAAGATGATGAGCAGGCAAACGTACCTGACCGCAAAGGAAGCCGTAGAAATGGGCTTCGCCGACGAGATCCTGTATGACAAACAGATCGAAGTCGTTAACGCTGGTAAATACGTGATTGTCAACTCACTTAGCTTTGAAATGGATAAGCTGATAGGCAATCCGATATTACAAAACAAACCTGGAAGGATGGATCCTATGCAAGTACCAACGCAAGCACCAAATGTAACGAACGCGGTACAGACTCCTGTCAACTCGGCACCTGTTGCAGATGCTCCTGTCGCGGTAACATCTCCACCCTCTCATCCAACACCTGCACCTGCGGCAACACCGATTGTAAACACAATTGATTTTGCGGCCCAAGAGCGCGCGCGGTTGAAAGCAATCGATGAAATCGCAGCCAACATCGATCCGGAACTGGTGAACGAGGCCAAATATGGCGACAACCCGATGACAGCTGAACAGCTTGCTTTCCGTGCGATGAAAGAAGGCAAGATGCGCAATACCGGTATATTTGAAGCTGCAATACAGGCCAACAAAACAGCGGGAACAGAAGGTGTGCTGGCCCAAGCACAACACCAAGGGAATGAAAAAGAATACGACTTGAACAATATCAAAGACGTAAACGCCATCTTCGCCCAAATTGCAGCAAGCTCGCATATGGGCCGACTGTAAAAGTGAAAAGGAGGTAACAAACCATGCCTGATTTTGGAACTGTAGAGAATCGCACGTTGTTTGCCGGGACAGAGATCCCTGCCATGACTTCTTCCGTTACTGTTCTTGCCGGCCAGGGTGTCCTGAAGACCGGCTCCATCCTTGGGAAGGTAACAGCCGATGGAAAGTACAAGCTGGTGAATAAAGCTTCCGCAGATGGTAGTCAAGTCGCATCCGTGGTCCTTGCTGAAGACCTTGATACCACGGGCGCTGATCAGGTGGCTGTGGTTTATACGTCTGGCCTGTTTAACGCCGATTCGCTGAGTGTGGCCGCCGGAGATACCGTTGAGGCCCACAAAGAAGAACTGCGGGATGGGAATATCTACATCAAAACGGAATATTAAGAAAAGGGTGATTAAGCCATGAAAATCAGACAAAGCGCCATTCAAAACCGAATTTTCCGTCCGCAAAACGTCGTGGCAGTAACCGGCGGAAATGTCAACATCTATGAACCACAAACGATGCAACCTGCATTCGAAAAGCGGATGCCGGTCACCACGTTTCTTCGCACCACCTTTTTCCCAGGGTTTTCAACCTTCCCTACGGAAACTGTCTTGATGGACTTTTACAAAAACCGCCAAAAAATCGCTCCGTTTGTTGCGGAGGGATCCAAGCCAGTAAATATCCGTCGCGAAGGATACGAGACAAAAGTGTATAAACCGCCGTACATCGCGCTTTCTGCACCATACGATACGAAGCTGCTTCAAGGCCGTTTGCCAGGTGAGCAGGTGTTTGGTGGTATGACGCCAGAGGAGCGCGCGTTGGCGTTGATGCAGCGGGACTACCAAGAGCTGGATGACATGATCGTGCGCCGAGAGGAAGCGATGTTTGCCGATCTTCTCCAAAACGGAACTGTAACCATCACCGGGTACGTCGATGACAGCGCAACACAGGTGCGAACTGAAACCATTGACTATGGCTTCGACAACGTGCTCAACCTCACGGGTGCAGACCAGTGGAGCGATGCGACATCTGACAAGTACGAGGATCTGTACAACGCCGTGTCGAAGGTACGGCAGGCGGGATACAACCCGACGATTGTCATCCTGGGCGAAGGAGCTTGGAATAATCTGCGGAAAGACAGCAACTTCATGGACAAATACATGGATCTGCGATACGCCCAATTCGGCATGATCAATCCGCAGCTGAGCCTCCGCAACGGGAACGGTTTTGCATACATTGGCCGGCTGTCTGAGCTCGGGGTCGATTTGTACCAATACATCGCATGGTACTATGACGAAACAACCCAATCCCTCAAACCGTACATCGAGGCGAACAAGGTGATCGTTGGTGCGACGAACCTTGGCGAGGTACTCTACGGTGCCACGACAATGATTCCGGAGGATTCGATCGATTACGTTACAGTTGAAGGACCGCGCGCCACAAAAGTAACCGTCGACCGAAACACAGATACGAAATCGCTGATCGTGAAGTCCCGCCCGATCCCGAAACCATTTGACGTGAGTGCATGGGCCGTGATCAATACTGTGACAGGTTAAGGAGGGATCCGGCCATGAGATATGAAGTGAAAAAAGGGACGGTAAAGCATAAAGGAGTCTTTTATCCGAAAGGCTCCTTTTTTGATGCCGAAAAACGCGAGGTTAAGGGGTTGATTGCTACAGGTGCACTCGCCCCTGTACATTTCGAATCGCTCGACAGCAGCGGGGGAACAGGAGAAGGAGATGCAATTTCGAATCCCCAGCCTGACATGACGATTGAAGAACTCAAAAAGTTCCTGGAGGATGCAGGATTTGAGGAAGTGGAAAGAGTCCTCGAAGCTGAACTTGCAAAACCGGAACCGAGGAAAACGGCGGTTAAGCTGCTGAATGATTGGCTTGAAAATGCGGATGTGCAGCCGCCAACCTTGGATGCGGATGATGTGATCGTCGAATGAATTTCAAAGATTATGTCGCACAAGACACTCGACTGGTGTTCTTCAATCCTGATGAATTTGGTGAGATCCACCATGTCGGCGGCAGGGATATCTGCATTGTGATCGACCATGAAGAGCTCACGAGACGCAAGGCAAATACGACCAACCCGGACGATGGCATCCACGATGCTGAAATTCTGTTTTACGCGAAGCGTGAAGACTTCGCCGGCCGGCCGGCCATCGATGGCTTCCTGACTATGGACGGAAAGCAATACCGTGTTACGTCCGTCCAGGAAGATGCTTTTTCATACACTATAGCATTGGCGGCGACTCGATCATGATTACGATCGATGCAAGCAAGCTGAAGGAAGTAGAGGATCGGCTTGGCCAGTATCGGAAAAAGGCTCCTGTGGTGCTTTACCGTGCGATTAACCGAGCTGCTTCTAACTTGAAAACCAATGCTGCCAAAGAGGTGCGGAACTCCTACGTTATCAAAGCCAGCGAGATAAAAAGCACGATGACAATCAGCCGCGCTACCAGCAAACGCATCGCAGCAGCTGTCGTTTCACGCGGTAATGCACTGGGGCTGGAGAAGTTTAGCATCCGTCCTACACAGCCACGCCCCGGAAAACGACCAAAAAGCCTGAAAGTCCAGGTTAGAAAAGACAATAGTATGAAGGGGTTACTCAGCGCGTTCGTTGCCAATGTTCAGGGAAATCGGGTATTTGAGCGTGCAAAAGGAAGAACATCGCATCGGAAAAGAAGCGACGGACAGTGGACCGAGCTGCCGATCAAGCGTCTTTTTGGCCCTCCTGTTCCCGTTATGCTGGAAAATGAGGGAGTCCGAAGCAAATTGGAATCCGAGGCGGCAAAAGTATTTGAGAAGCGGCTTGAGCATGAAATCAAGCGCGTTTTGGAGGGGAACGGATGAGCACGCCGTATTTGCTGCAAGTGGCCTTGGTCGAAGAGATCAAGGCTCTTTTTGCGGACACAAGGCTCAAAAATAGCAAAGGCGAGGAAGTGGCGTTGAATGTCTACTCGCAATTTGTTCCGGGGAAACGATCCGATCAAGATGATGATCCCTTTCCGTATGCTATCGTCCGGCTTCAGGAGGGTAATCTATCCGCCTTGACTGATCCGGAAACGTGCAATGTTCTCATTTTCTTCGGCATATGGGATGATTCGCTCAACTTCCAGGGATATAAGGACGTCCTAAACGCCATTACCCGCCTGAAAATTCACCTTTTTGCTAAAAAGATCATCGATAAACGCTACCAAATCAGCTACCCGTTTGATTGGGCCATCGACGAGGATGGGAAGAATCACCCTTACTATTTTGGCGGTATGCAAACCACCTGGATGCTGCCGCAAGTTCAACAGGAGGTGCATTTGTTTGAGTAGGAAACAAACAGAAGCTGTAAATATGAAGGCTGAGAAAACGGAAACTACGGAACCAGCTCAGGAAGTGGTGGAAGAGGACAGACAGGAATCTGCACCGCAAGAAAAACGGGAAAAAAATCAACTAATTTACATCGGTCCAACACTGCCAGGTGGTTTTCTGGCACAACATACGGTTTTTCGGGATGGGATCCCGAAGCATCTTGATGGGATCAGGAACACATATCCGCAAGTCGATACGCTGATCGTCCCGATTGAGCAGCTGTTGGAGGCACAAGCAGAACTGCAGCACAAGGGAACGGCAATACAGCAAGCATATCAGGCGTTAAGCAGAAAGGAGTAGGCAAATGGAAATTAATCATGGCGTATCGGGCAGCGAGGTCTCCACTTCGCTGCTTACCCCAGTAGAGGCTACCGCAAGCTTGCCTGTCGTAGTCGGCACAGCTCCGGTGAATCTGTCCACGAAAGATACACCGCCGGTCAATGTCCCGGTGCTTTGCTACTCTTTTGCAGAGGCGGTAGCAAACTTTGGGTATTCGGACGATTTCGAGAAGAATTCCTTGTGTGAAGTGATGGACTCACATTTCCGCTTGTTTAATCTGGCACCTGTCGTGTTGATCAACGTACTGGATCCCGCGGTCCATAAAACAACGGTTCCTCCTACGGCCGTCAATGTGACGAAAGGGATCGCTACCGTGGAAGTGGAGGGAATCCTGCTTGAGAGCGTTGAGGTACAATCGGCAACGGAACCAAGCGTTACCTATACGCGCGATACCGATTACACGCTTTCCTTCAATGATGACGGTCATCTGGTGGTGTCTGTAAAAACAGGCGGAGCGATTGGCAACGCGACATCTGTGCTGATTAGTTACGATATGCTGGACCCGTCAGCGGTAGATAGCACGGATATCATTGGTGGCGTGGACAGCAACGGGAACTTGACTGGACTGGAATTGGTCAAAGAGGTATTCCCACGATTCGGTCTGGTGCCGGGTTTGATTCTGGCCCCCGGCTACTCTCAAGATCCACTGGTAGCTGCCGTAATGACCGCCAAAGCAAGCAACATCAACGGCGTTTTCAATGCGTTAGCCCTGACAGACCTGCCCTCGGATACCGTGAAACAATATGCGGATGCGCCGGCCTGGAAAAACAGTAACAACTACACGAATTCACGCCAAGTTCCTCTGTGGCCAATGGTGGCCATGGGTGGAAAAAAATATCATTTCTCGACGCAATTGGCCGGAGCAATAGGGGCGACAGACGCGGCAAATAGCGGTATTCCGTATGCGTCACCATCGAACAAGGCGCTAAAGGCGAACGCTGCTGTACTTAAAGATGGAACGGAAGTGTTCTTGGGTCTGGAAGAGGCGAACTACCTCAACAATCAAGGCATTGCGACTGCTCTTAATTTTATCGGCGGGTGGAAAACGTGGGGGAACTTCACTGGCGCTTTCCCTGCAGTCACAGATCCGAAGGACAGCCTGATCCCAGTACGTCGTATGTTCGACTTTGTCATCAACTCACTAATTTTGACCTACTGGAGCAAAGTTGATGACCCGACCAACAAACGGCTGATCGAAACGGTAACGGACGGCGTGAACATTTGGCTCAACGGCCTAACCTCTTCCGGTTACTTGTTGGGTGGACGTGTCGAGTTTCGCCGGGAGGACAACCCTGACACCGAATTGATGGCAGGGCACATCAAATTCCGTGTGTTCTTGACTCCGCCTTCACCAGCACAAAGCATCAGCTTTATTTTGGAGTACGACACATCTTATCTGGCTGCCCTTGCAGCGTAAGGAGGGTAACACATGTCAGAACAAATCTCGGCGATTCTGAATGATTTCAACGCCTACCTTAATGGGACTGATTATCTGGGCGTGGCCGATGTTGACCTGCCTGACCTTGAATCAATGACGGAAACCATTAGCGGTGCCGGAATTGCCGGTGAAATCGATAGCCCGATTTTGGGGCACTTTTCTTCCATGACGGTAACGATTAACTGGCGCGTCTTGGAAAAGGCAAATTTCAGTCTCGCAAGGCAGGAAATTCACCATATTGACTTCCGCGGCTCTATTCAGCGGATTGATAAAAAAACAGGGACATACGACCAGGTTCCGGTGAAAATTACCGTTCGCGGCATCCCCAAAAATACGCCACTTGGAAGTTTTGCAAAAGGATCTACCATGGACAACTCAAACGAGTTGGAAGTGGTGTATCTCAAAGTGTTAATTGATGGTGAAACAGTGGTTGAAATCGACAAATTCAACTACGTTTGTGTGATTGATGGGGTAGATTACCTAGCCAAAGTACGTTCAAATCTTGGCATGTAGGAGGAGTTTATGATGGAAATGCAGAGTAACGAAATGGCGTCAAATCAAGAAAAAGCGGAAAAACAGGTAGCAGAAGATACCGTATATAGACTATCTACGCCGATCCAGTTTGATGGGGAGACGATTACCGAATTGGATTTGCGTTTTGATGATTTAACAGGGAAAGACCTGATTCTATGTGCAAAACAGGCCAGACGAATCGATCCACAGGAGATTCATCCTGGACGAGCCTTGTCTTTATCGTATCAAATTGCTGTTGCGGCAAAGGCTGCCGGCGTGACACCAGAACTGTTTGACAAATTGAAGGCTGACGACTTTACCATTGTTACGCAGATGGCAGAGAATTTTTTATTGCGACGGGGATAGAAGGGAATATTAAAAAGGGCCTCCGCGTTATTGCGGTGGCTCTTGCTTCTTCTATGCCCTATTCAAGCCCTCATGATTGGCTCAATGAAACTTTACCCGATCTAAAAGAATGGGTAGAAGCCAATAAGGAAGTGGAGAACCGACGCGCGAAATTAAGAGGACAAAATCAAGAGCAATCTGGGATGCGTAAATTTCGAAGACGAGGGGGGAGACGGTAGTTGGCTAAAGTATACCAAACCACTTTTGCATTCGGGGGAGAGCTAAACCCGACGTTTTCGAGTGCGGTGGATAAAGCGCGTGACGGAATAAAAGGCCTGGAAAAAGAGGCCGGGAAAGCAGAAGGCGTCTTCGGGCAACTGACCAAGTCCGTCGGTGGGTTCGGGAAGATTGTCTCCAGAGTGGCGCAATACACCGGGGCATTCGCGCTGGTAACGGGCGTCACCGATGCCATTGGCAACATGACCAGTTCTATCGTGGGCTTTCAGGACTCGATGGCTCAGCTGCAGGCTTCGACCGGGGCAACCGTGCAGGACATGCAGGAATTATCTGAATCAGCCAAAAACCTGTATACGCAAAATCTAGGCGAAGATTGGAACGATGTCGCCAATTCCTTGAGTCTGGTAAAGCAGGTGACAGATCAAACTGGTGCCGATCTGGAGAATACCACGAAAAATGCGATCGTCTTCCGCGATGTATTCGGAGAAGAGATCCAAGAGTCAATTAAGGCGACGGACACCATGATGAAAAATTTCGGGATCACCAGCGACCAGGCTTATAACTTATTGGCGCAAGGAGCTCAGAAGGGTCTGAATAAGTCGGATGAGCTGCTGGATACCGCCAACGAATATTCGCCTTACTTCAGTGCCCTTGGATTCAGCGCCAATCAAATGTTTGATACATTTAGCGCCGGTCTCGAATCTGGCGCTTTTAATTTGGACAAAGTTGGGGATGCGGTTAAAGAGTTTAACATTCGGGTGAAAGATGACTCGAAAACGACGAATGAAGCCTTTGCTGCTCTCGGTTTTAATGCCAACGAAATGGCACAGACGTTCGCCCGAGGTGGCCCAGCTGCTCAAAAAGCATTTACGCAGGTCGTCGATGCAATTTCAAAGGTTCAGGACCCCGTACAAAAGAACATTCTTGGTGTGAAATTGTTTGGGACACAGTTTGAGGACTTGGAGAAGGATGTCATTGCAGCAATGGGGAGCGCTCGTAGTCAATTTGATATGACGAAGAGCACCATCGATGAGATCACAAATGTAAAATACAGTACAGCTACGAAAGCCATTCAGGGGATCGGCCGACAGATTATGACCGGTATTATCATGCCGATCGGTGACTTGGCATTACCGGCCTTACAAGGATTTAGCGATTGGCTGGGGAAATCCATAACCAAAGTAACGGACTTTTTTAGCAATACCGGACAAAAAGTAGGACCGTTTGTCACTGAGGCATATGAAAACTTGCAGTGGCTCTTTGAGAATGGATTCGATGGAGAAATGAAAGGCGTCACTATCAACTACGCAAAAATGCTTGGGATTAGTGAGACTGACGCATCCGAGATTGCAAATGGCATAGGAAGAGTTTTCTCAAACATAGCCGATATAAAAGACGATTTTATCAGCAGCTGGGAAATCATTTCCCCCAGTGTACAAAACGTATTTCAGTCCATTCAAGAGATTGTCATGCAAGTGGTTCCGATTTTTCAGAAGGTCGGAATAGGCGTCTGGGAAGCGGCGACGAAGATTACCAAATCCCTTATGCCGGTGGGGGTATTTATCCAATCGAAATTGTGGCCCATTATCACAAAAGTGTTTGGTTTTCTTGCCAACGACGTTGCTCCTGCTATTTCGCATGCCTTTTCCGCAATGGTTCCGACGTTTGTTAGTGTAGCGGGCAAGGTAGGGAATACGGTATCTGCTTTGTTCAACCTAGTTAAGCCGGTCATTGACGGACTTGTCGGAGCATTTAACTTTGCTTTTCCGTTCATCAAAGCAACCGTCCTTAGTGCCATTAATAGCGTGTCAGGCATTTTAAACGGGCTCATGACGACTTTAGGCGGTGTCTTGGATTTTATTACAGGCGTTTTCACTGGCGATTGGAGCAAAGCTTGGACAGGAGTCAAAGAAATTTTTGGAGGCGTATTTGATGGCCTCGCAGCTTTACTAAAAGCTCCCATTAATGCTGTGATCTCGCTCATCAATCAAGCGTTTCAATCGATTGGCAGCATTAGTATCGACATCCCGGACTGGGTTCCAGGCATGGGTGGGGAAAAGTTGAGTTTTAGCTTCCCGGAAATTCCGATGCTTGAAGCGGGAGGGATTGCCACCGGTCCAACATTGGCTATGGTTGGGGAAGGTACAGAAGATGAAGCCATTCTTCCTCTCTCCAAGCTAGAAAGTCTTTTAGGGTACGGAACAGCAACAGCACCAACCAGTGGAGGCGGAAGCGGTGACATCTACTTGAACTATTCTCCAAAGATCATGATTGAAGGAAGCAACAACCAAGATGCGCAGGGAATTATCAATCAAGCATTAGACCTGAATTTGAGAAAGTTGGAACAAATGCTGAGAGATTTAAAGCGCGACCAGCAGAGGAGGGCCTTTGTAAATTGAATACCTATACAACAGTACAAGGAGATACTTGGGACGGTATCTCCTTTAAACTTTTCGGTACCGACAAGCACATGCCGCGGCTGATCGCGGCCAATCCAGCCTATGCCGAAACCGCGATTTTCTCGTCTGACGTGGTACTCAAAATCCCAACGATTCCGGCCGACGTCTCCTCCTCACTTCCGCCGTGGAGACAAGAGGGGTAGCATGGACATGATCGACGCACGACGCGCGGAATTAGTCATCTTTTATAACGGCCATGATGTGTCTATCGATCTGTCCAACTACAACTTAGACTTCACCTATACCGACGCTGCCCCCGGCGAGTCCGATGATATACAAATTACATTAGAGGACCGGGAAAACAAGTGGAAGAGTCCGGAATGGATGCCCGTACAGGGAGACAGTATCCAGGCAGAAATCAGAACGATTGGTTGGGAGAAGTCAGGGGAAATCAAACGACTTCCACTCGGGAATTTTGAAGTAGACTCCGTCGAGCTGGACGGCCCTCCTGATACAGTGAAGATCAAGGCGACGAGTCTTCCTGTTAAGGGAACGGCCAAACAGGAGAAACGTACAAAAGCGTGGGAAAACGTCACACTTGAATCAATCGCTGGGGAGATTGCCAAAAGAGCGGGATTGAAACTTACCTACCTCGCTCCGGTAAATCCCACTTATGAGCGGGTCGATCAGACTGAACAAGAGGATCTGGCTTTTTTGTATAGTCAGGCGAAGGAAGAAGGAATCGCCGTTAAGGTTGCTTCTGGCCAGTTGGTACTGTTCGATGAATTTGAATTTGAAAAAGGTGACCCAGTTGCTACCTTCACCCGCGGTAAGGACAACATCCTCTCGTACAAATTTGATTGGAGTGCCTCCTACGCTGCATACGTTGCATGCGAAGTGAGTTACACCCAAGCGAAAAAGAAACAGACGATCAAAGCCAAGTACGTGCCACCGGGAGCCCCAACTGTCGGCCCGGTGCTAAAGATCAACGAGCAAGCGGATAACGAAGCAGAGGCCCTGCGTAAAGCGCGGAAGATTTTGCGCGATAAGAATAAAGAGATGTCACTCGCTTCAATGTCCATGATGGGTGATACCAGACTTGCTACAGGAGTGACGATCTTGGTATCTGGATTTGGAACGTTTGACGGGAAATACCTCATTCTGAGCGCCAGTCACAACATCGGCAGCGGTGGCTACACAACGAGCATTACAATGCGGAAGGTATTGGGGTGGTAAAGGCATGAGTGTGTTGAAAAATATGCTAAGGGTCGGCATTGTATCTTCATCAAATCCGGCAAACGCAACGGTCAGGGTCTACTTCCCAGATCGAGACAACTTGGTTTCCAATGAACTGCCAGTGATCTTCCCGCACACGCTAAAAACCAGGCATTACAGCCTGCCGGAAGTGGGCGAGAGTGTCATTTGCCTCTTTCAAGGAAACGGGATCCAGGACGGCTACTGTCTTGGGGCGATCTACTCGGAAGTCGACTTGCCGCCTGTGCAGGATAAGAACCTGTCGGGGGTATGGTTCGAGGACGGTAGCCACATTTATTATGACCGCGAGCATCGCAGGCTGTATGTAAAAGCGGTTAGCGATATCTATATCGACGGTAATCTGCATGTATCAGGTCAGGTATACACAGGTGGTTCCACATGAGCAGTGCTCTTGGAAGTCTTGGACCCGTTGTGTTTGTCGCGACTCCAGAAACCATGCGTACATTTCAAAATTTCACACGAAGCGGCGCCAGCCGATACGCCGATCACGAAATCCTCGGAAACAAGCCTAAGACACAGTGGATTGGTCCAGGTCTGGATACCATTACATTCTCAATGGTGTTTGATGCCTTCTATGGTCTTAATCCGCGGAAGGAATTGAACCAGCTGGTGGAGATCGAGCGAGCAGGAAAAGCGATGCCTTTGGCCGTTGGCGGCGTCGGTATTGGCGTTTATATGTGGGTCATTACCTCGCTGGAGCAAACGTGGGACGTGGTCGATAATCAAGGCTACGTGCTGAAAGCTACAGCAAATATCTCCCTAAAGGAGTATGTGAAATGACGGAATACACAGTGACCATATCACCCACTCGAACGTGGGTAAATTTCGCGCCTGTGACGCAGTTGGAGGAAGTAAAGCAGAACATACGAACGATTGCGACGACAGCTCTCGGATCGGCTCCGGGATCCAGATCGATCGGTGTGGAATGGGAATTGGTAGATGAACCCATCAACATTACCAAATCGAGAATTACAGGGATGTTAATGGCAGCCATTGCCGAACAGGAACCGCGAGCTCAAATCACCCGAATCGATTTTTACGACGAGCAAGACGCTGCGGCAGGTATGTATGGGCGATTGGTACCCATCATTCGCTTTATCTTGGCAGAGGGGGAAACTTAATGTCAGATTTAACGAGTTTGCCAGACATTCAATTTATTAACGTGGATGCTGAAAAGACCACGAACGAGATCATTACGATTTACGAAGCGCTGGCAGAACGCAGCTTATACCCAGGGGATCCGATTCGGCTGTTTCTTACGGCACTGGCGCAAATTATCATCCAGCAGCGGGTGCTCATCAACCAAACAGCATTAAAAAATCTTTTACGGTATGCAAGCGGGGATATTCTCGATCACATAGGCGCTTTTTACAAAGTTCCACGTCTTGCAGCACAAGCATCTCGAACCACAGTACAATTCACTCTATCTACGGCATTATCCTCTGTAACCCTTATACCAGCGGGAACGAGGGTTGGGCCAGCTGGCGCAAACGGCCTGTTTTATGAGACGGTGGGACCTTTGGAGATCAAAGCTGGATCTCTGACCGGCAGTGTAGAAGCGATTTGCACAACAGCTGGTGTTATCGGGAATGACTTTCTTCCGGGACAAATTAACACGCTCATTGACCCCATCCCTTTCGTTCAAAGCGTAAGCAACGTAAATACAACTTCGGGTGGTGCGGAGCGGGAAAGTGATGATCACTATCGTGAACGCATTTACAATGCTCCAGAGTCCTTCAGCGTTGCAGGACCGGATGGGGCCTATCGCTTTCTAGCTGCCTCTGCACATCCACTTATCGTGGATGTGTCTGTGGACAGTCCAAATCCGGGTGTGGTAAAGATTGTTCCCTTGTTAGAGGGCGGGGAACTGCCTTCACAGGAGATTTTAGACTCGGTGCTTGCAAAATGTTCTGCATCCGACAAACGACCATTAACCGACCTTGTGACAGTCGTGGAACCGAATGTCCGCAAATATGACATATCTTTGACCTACTGGATTAGTGTATCGCGTGCAGCTGAGGCTCAAACCATCCAAACCACAGTAAAACAAGCGGTAGAGAATTATATCCTTTGGCAGAAATCAAAACTCGGGCGGGACGTCAATCCATCCGAACTAACTCGTCTTGTTATGCAGGCAGGGGCACATCACGTAAAAGTTGATTCACCTGAATATACCGAACTGCAAAACGATCAAGTAGCTGTGGCAGAGTCGGTATCGCTGACATACGGGGGGTTAACCAATGGTTAATTTAAGCGAAATCAGCCTAATCAATCTGCTTACTCCCAATTTGCTTGCGGATGAAAACATTCGCAATGCTGCGTTAAGCCTCGATAGGGAATTACAGGACATCGCTTCCGCAACAAGTCGATTGCCACTGCTCGCAAACTTGGACAGTTTAGATGAGCAATGGCTTGACGAGTTACTTTGGCAATTCCATGTAGAAGGCATTGAATTTGCGGAAACTCTCGATGAAAAGCGTGGCTTAATCCGAAACTCGATCGATGTTCACCGGACGAAAGGAACGCGTTATGCCATAGAAAGGATTCTGGAAATTTTATCAATGCAAGGCGTGATCGAAGAGTGGTGGGAATTCGATGGGGAGCCCTTTACATTCCGAATCGACATCAATATCAAGTCTGATCGTGTCATCACTAATGAAAAACTGAACCTACTTGAAAAGCTTGTCAAAGAGTACAAAAATACAAGGTCGCACTTGACGAAAATTGGTACAGTCCTGACAACAAAAGGGATCATTGAATATTCGTCTCCAGAAAAATTGCTGGTTGCAGAAAACATGCCACTCGATTGTGGAGCCTTTTATTGCGGGGGTGAAAACAGCTTATGTTAACAGACTATGCCCTGGAGCGACAGACTAACGCACTAGATACGTTATTTACCAGTGCAGAAATTGAAATTAATGGCATGACTAAGACTATGGAGTTATTAAAAATACGGAATAGTGCCAGTATGATCACCTTTTTGATTCGTGTACCGGAAAATGAGACAGGATTGATTACAAAACGGATTATCCGGGACAGAGAGGGCGTTGTCATATGGCAAGACAACGTGGAAGTCAACAAGGGAATTAGGGAGTTAGCCTTGTCTATTCCAATTGAACTGAAATGGAAGGTAGGCGAAACGAATTGACCTATGAAAAACAACGACATATTAACCGTCTGGTTGATCGTCCTAATACCTATACTTTGACAGAAAATGAGGACGGCACGGTTTTGATTGTGCCCGCGTGGCGGGTAATAGCGGGAACACCGGTTGACGAAGTTCGTTTAAATCATATAGAGGATGGGATCGAAGGAGCACATCTATTAATTGAGCAAACGGATCGACGGGTCACTCGTATTGAAGCCTTTCTTGATATTGATAGCCGTGGTGTAACCGGCGCGCAGGCACGATTTGCAGATACTTATGACGGCCAGACAGATCCAGTTCTTCAGTTCGATCAAACCAAAACCTTTTCCCTCATCGAATTGGCAGCAAGCACCTCTTTAGTCTCTGTGCCAGTCGCCTCCATAACTGGCTTTTCCGTTGGCCAAGAAGTTACCATTGCCTCTAGCGCTGGTGTAGAGGATCAGCCGATTACCGCCATTAACGCGGATTCCAATACACTCACCTTCCCGACGGTGCTATTTAGTCATCCAAAAGGAGCCATGATTGCCCGGTCGACGATGGAAAGGGATACAGAAAATCAACGCTTGCGAATCGGCAATTGGTCAACTTATTCCGTCACGATAACGGAGATTTAGGGGGATGGGAATATGAAGCAACCTTCGGATAACGGCCATTTAACGAAGTAAGAAAGGGGGAGGAACATGCCGGTAGTTACTTTGAATCGAAGCAATTCAGTTATACAAGACACTTATATTGATCAAGCAAATCCAGCAGCCAACAATTCTTCCAGTTACACATTAGTGGTCGGGAAGTCCGCAACAGCTAATTCAGTGAAGAGGGCATTGATACAATTTGACTTTGGGCTTATCCCTAATGATGTTATCATCAACAGCGCAACTCTAAAACTATATCAAAACACTTCAGGTACAACACCAATGACTATTCATCCAATTACGAGTAGTTGGGTTGGCGCATCGACGACTTGGAATACACCGCCAACATTCGATGTGAGTTCCGCAGTCTCTTTTTCAGGCTTAGGTGCCGCTGGCGTTTTGTCGATAGATGTGACTTCACTTATTCAAAGATGGATAAATGGTGAAATTCTTAACAACGGCTTTTTAATAAAGGCCAATGATGAAACGGCGGTAAATGCGATTGAATTTGCATCTTGTGAAAACGGAGTTACTGCAAACCGCCCAACCCTCACCATCGACTACACCATCCCGACAACAGGCAAAAAACAGGTAGAAGTTGTAGGTAGTGGTGCTGTTAAAACTGCATCAGCCGCGTCGTCTATCTCTCCTTCGTTGCCTGCTAACATTCAAGTGGGAGACCTCCTTGTTGCGCATATTGTCGCTACATCATGGAGTACGGCAATAAGCGTTCCGTCAGGATGGACAAAACATATTGAATTTGGTGATGGGGGATTAAACAGAAGAATATGTGTAGCCTCTAAGAAAGTTGTTGCTGGAGAAACTGCTCCTACTTTTACAGGACCATCGAACGAAAGTTATGGAGCAATAATTTCAGCATTTAGAAATGTAAAGGGCGTCGTGAAAACTTCTTACAAAACATTCGCATCAAGCGTGACTGCCGTCTACCCTTCTGATAGTCCCGTAACGACAACGGCAGAGAAAACGATGTTCCTACTTTTGAGTCAATTTTCAAGCACAGGAAATGCCACTCCACCATTAAGCTACAATGAATTGTATGATGTGAACGCAAGTACTTCCGTTACGAATTCACTTGAGGCTTCCTATCACTACATGTACTCGGATAAAGACCAGAGTATAGCGGAAATGACAACTAGCGCTGGATCCTCGGGATATGCCGCGTCCGCTTTGTTGGTGCTAGAGCCAATCGTCAACAACCCTCCAACGCTAACTCTCACATCCCCTGCCGATAATCAGACATTATCCGAAGGAAACAATTATCCTGTTGAGGGCAGCGCGACCGATACAGATTCCAACAGTACAGTAATCATCAAGTGCCAAATTAACAACGGGCCAATTCGAAATATAGGGTCAGGCGTATCCGATGGGATTACGCCTATTCCTTTTTCTCGTACATTGGTCTATCGGAATAAAAGAATTTGGGACGGCACAACAGATATTGTTGGTAGCGACTTGGCAGAAAACGTCGACCATACCCTCAAAGTCTGGGCAGAGGATGATCAAGGCGGAAAGTCTCCAGAGCAGACCATAAAATTCCGAGTGCTCCACAACAAGCCGCCTTTGCTGATGGTTGATGCATTTACGCCTGTTCAATCTGGATTGATACCACCGGATTTAATCACATTCTCTGGAGAGGTATCGGATCCGAATGGGAACACCGTGACCGTTACCGGCCAAGTGAACGATTTGAATCCAGTGACACTTCTGCAAGGCGTCACTGAAGGGTCATGGAATTTTTTCTTTCCAGTTAACCTGCTTAAAGAAGGGAATAACACTGTTACCATAAAGGCCACTGATCAATTTGGCTCTTTCAGCGTAAAAAACTACAACATAAACACCGCAGTTACGAAAACACTTTTAACCAAAGGAGTCGCCCGGTATAAGATCATCCCACCACTCGGCACAGCTAAGGAAATTCTGGCCTGGTTACAGCGGGAAATAGGAGATTTATCCGTAGAGGGTGCCGCCTCATTCGTGGATGCTGGGCAACCAGAGACATACACTACGTTGGCTAAAACTTCTGTCGATCTTGCGAACGGGGTAGCAGAGGATGAGTTGATTGGCAGCGTCGTGGATCCGAAACCTAATATTGTGTTTAAGCAAACTTTTATACGGGCTAATCCAGAATCAACAGAAGGGGCTGTCCAATTAGTGGGGGTGATTGAGTGAAGTACCGCAAGAGAAATCCAGACGGAAGTTTTGGGGAATTGGTTGAAACACCTGGGAACATCGAAAAGTTGAGTCCTGAAATGCAGATTCTTTTCGAAGCTCTCGTTTATAAAGACATGGAAGTGGCTGAGTTAACCGAACGACTTTCAACATTAGAGGCGGAAGTACAAGCCTTGAAAGGAGGTAGTGTTTAATGGTAAAGCCGTACATGATTCCGGCCTATGCCGTACTGGTTAAGTCCGGAGGTTGGGCGCTGGAGCCAACCGGTGCCGAAGGTGAAAAGGTGGTTCCGGAATCCTATCGCGTGCCGGTTGCTGAATATTTGGCTGCTCAAGAAACAGCAGCGTAAAACGCTCTCATAAAGGGAGAACCTTTGGGTTCTCCCTTTACTTTTCCCCTGAAAGGGGTGAGGAGGAGAAAAGTACGTGGATGAAATCAAGGATCTACAAAAAGGAATTACCGACATTTTAGTGGCCATCGGGAAAATCGAAACCGAGATCAAGCAGCTCAACAACATGGCCGGCAAACTGGATGCAACAGAAAAACTTGCGATCGAAGCCATGCAGAGCACCCGATCGGCTCACAAGAGGATTGACGGCTTGAACAAAGAAGTGGAAACCCTTGTTCACAAGGCAGAGGAGAGCAAGCGGGAAGGGAAAGACGATAAAAAATGGCTCATCGGTGTCGTCCTCAGCGTTCTGGCACTCATTTGGAATGTCATGAAAAGGTAGGTGCAAGCGGATGCGATCGTCGCGAAGAAAAAAGACCTGGGAGTTTTCAAAACTGGTGCTGGCTTTGGTGATGGCCACCTACTTTTTCGGGGTACTCTTCGGGGCCTACATCGTTTATCGATCCACTGCTGATCCTGGAACGACACTCGCCTCCCTCCTAACCTTCATTGGAGGCCCGACAGCGGTAGCCATCCCTTTTTACCTATGGAAAGCCAAGAACGAAAATATGCAAAAACACGGGGAGATGTCGTCTTTGACCGATAATGCCCCCGTTCAAAACGAGGAGGTTCAAAATTATGACCTTTGATATGACAAAGATTGTGGAAGCTCTGATTGCTCTAGTGGCTGCGGTGATTACAGCCTTCGTCATCCCCTACATCCGTTCCAAAACCACAGAAGCACAACGTTCGCAAATCCAAGCGTGGGTAAATATTGCCGTTGCCGCGGCCGAGCAAATCTTTAACGGAAACGACCGCGGAGCCGAGAAAAAGCGGTATGTATTGGATTTTCTCAAAAGCAAAGGCTTCACACTGGACGATGCAGCCATTGAAAATTTGATCGAAGCAGCGGTCTTTGAACTTTCCCAAAAGGTGGTGGAATAAGATGGCCTATCCAATAATTAATAACATTATTCCCGGATTGCCGAAGCAGGCTTTTCGTAATGGGGTTGGTAACTATGAAGGGGTTGTCGCCCATTCCACCGGCAGTTTTGCTCCCGATGAGAATCAAGTCAAATATTTTCAGAACAACTGGCAGAGTAGACAAGCCTTCGTACAGTTCTTTGTAGACTGGGACAGTATCCGGCAGACATCTGACCTGAACTATCGGGCATGGGGAGCGGGACCGACTGCAAACCAGCGATATGTTCATGTGGAGCTGTGCCAAACCCATGACCACGCCCAATTTTTGGAGAGCTACAAGCGGTATGTCTGGGTATTGGCATGGATACTGAAACGCAAAAATCTGGGCGTTTTTGATGGCAAAACGTTAGTGAGCCACGACTATTGCAGTAAGACATTCCGGGACACAACGCATACAGACCCCATTGGCTACTTGAAAGAGCATGGAAAGACATGGGCAAATCTTGTGGCTGATGTTAATGCGGAATACAGCAAGATTGATACGAATGGGAATTATTTATCCACAGCAAAAACCGAATCTGTGGAAAAGTGTAAGATTCAACTGAACGGTATCAAATTGCCCATAACCGGTTTTTTGAAAGCCGGCGTTTCGTACATTCCTGTTCGTGCCATTGCCGAATCTGCCGGCGGGAACGTGTACTGGAATCAAGCGACGAAGCAGGTCAAAGTGAACGATCACGACCTGGACGAGCACATCATTGATGGTGTTTCTTACGCACCTGCCCGGGAATTGGCGGCCGCATTAAACCTTTCCGTTGATTGGGACCAGCCCAACAAAACGGTAAAACTTTCCCAGGCGTAAGATGCAGAGAGGCGCAGTGTCCCCTCCCCGGGTTTTTCCGTGGGAGGATGGCTCATAGTGGCCCTGCTCTTGAAACAATCCACCCGTCTGACGCAGATGCTCCACTAAAAAGTGGGGCATTTTTTATTTGCATGTTCGTGTCGCTGCTGTTAATGGGAAAACTCAACCGGTTCCAGTCTTAACTACAGCGCATATCGTTGCTTTTGAAAAGTTAAGACAGGGGAAGTCAGTTAATTGTTCTGTCCAAATCATTGAGGATCTGATTCGCTTAGGCTGGATCAGCCCTCAAAGAACGGAATGTCTAGTATGACCCCACTGAGCGAAGAAAAATGGCGGCCAGTCCTTCAAGAATGTATTGTGTATGACCTCCTATTCAAAGCGCTCATGGCCGATAAAGAGAAGATTGGAGAGGCCGGCCTAAAGCTCCGTTATGGCCCCACGCTTGAAAAACTGTCCTTACTTGCAGAGAAACAGCATCACCACTTCCGGAGAGAACTGGGGAAACTAGGTTGTAAGATACTCACCAGGGAGAATAGAGGCGGTTTTTATGTCGTTCAATGCAAAGTAAGGGGTTTTATCCAGGAGGCCATTTATTGGGGCGAAATGCTTCAATCTGAGTGCGAGGTGCGGCTCCTGAAGTTAATTGGGCAGGAAAACCAGTTGTAACATCGATCAACTCAGTCATATCAAGGATTTCAAAAGCGTTGTATACTACATTCATCCGCCCTGTAGACCGTATGAAGCCAATCGTAGCGCGGCTTCCAAGTTGGCTGTAGCCAACTTAATATCCTGCACTTATAGGGCACAGTCCGAAACAGCCTAACGGCTGCCCCGGACCATTTCTACCAATCCACGGTCAATCTGATGGTTATGGAGCGGATGCTTTTTCATCGCGTCTAACACCTTTGAATTATCGATAGCCAAGTAATGCTCAAGCGTTTGTACGTGGGCATGGCCGGATATTTCCTTCAGGACGAACAGATCCACTCCCTGCTTGTATAGGAACGTCAAGCAGCTGCGCCTGAGCGCATGGAGACTTAATTTATCTTTGTAGATCCCCAACCTCTTGGTGTAGGACTTAAACAGCCAATCAATTCCTTTCTCCGTATATGGCTCACCAAACTTGGTCAGAAACAGTGTCTGATCGTCCTCCCCTGCCACAAAGTATTTGCGGCCGCACTTATAGCGGTTGATTTTACTTCTCTGATTTTCATTCTTGACCAATTCCTCATAAACAATCCCACTCTGCAGATAGAGCTGCAAGGCATTCGCCAACTGCGGAATCATCGGGATGATCCGATCTTTCCCGCCTTTTCCGTCCCGAACGTGGATAAAGTTCTCTTCAAAGTTGATGTCATATGTCTTTAGATTGATCAGTTCGGACACCCTGACACCCGTGAAAAGGAATGTAGCAAAGATCGCATAGTCCCGGACTGCGTACTTGCCGGTCAGCATGATTCCGTCCAGCAGCGTTTTAGCCTGCTGCTCTCCCAAGGTGATCGGGACCGTCTTGGGAACCTTCATCCCCTGAATATTTTTGGCTGGATTTTTCACGATATCGTAATCATCGTGATCAACAAAGTATTCATAAAATGAGCGGATTACAGAAACATGTCGATTAACAGTTCTGGGCGATAACCCGGTGTCCACCAGGCTGAATTTGTACTCTCTGATCTGCTGCTGCCGAAGCTCCAGCACATCCTGGGTGGAGAAATGTCTAATAAAGCGTTTTAGGTCGGTTTCGTACCCTGTTAAGGTCTTTGGTCTGGCCCCCTTATCAGACCGCATAAAAAGCAGGAATTCGCGCAGATACAGGTCGTTTTGGTTCGTCTTAACGATACTCAGTACATTGGTCACTCTGTTTCCCCTCCCTGGAACTTGTTCCAGAGCAGCGCCAGATGTGGTATCATCGTGTTGGCAGGCACTTTGGCGTTGCCTGGTAGGAAAAAGCCGTTTCACAGTCTGGCCGGACGGGAACGGCTTTTTTATTGTGATTTTTGCAGTCAAAAAACCTAGTAGTTGGGTTTCGGATGCATTTTCTTCATCGTAAAAAAGCAACTTGATGTGATCTGGTACAAAAAATGCGAAAAAGATTGATAAACAAGCATTATGTGATGCCTTGCCGTTAAATGTAGTATCCAATACGTTTCAAATACCTACATGCTCTTGATACCATTACAGATGCATTACAATTACATTGTGGTTACATCATATTGATTTGCAAAAAATCGATTAGAAAGTAGAGCCATGATACATCTAAAATGCAAACGCATTGCATCGCAGAAGATCATACGTTCCGAGATCATACGTTCTGATTTTTGTCGAAAAAGACCCAGGGATTCGTTCCCTGGTGATTAATTTGTTCACTTTTTATTTGCGTTTATTGAGGTCTTCAATTTTCCAATCTTCGGTTTTAGTCTTTCTTGTTTTTCCTCTACCTGTTGATTCGGCTCTTTCTCGATCAATCCAGAAATATCGGTTAATCGACCAGAGAGTAATAAGACGTCTATCGCTTCAAGGATTTCGGCTTTGTCAGCTCTAATTTTCTTGTACTCCCCTGATTTAATGGACATCCCTTCTCTAATGATTTCCCGTAGCTTCTCTTGTCGATCAGGATCGTCCGCATATGCTTTCCACCATGCTACAATTTCCGGTGTTGCCAGAAGTTGAATGCGTTCGTATTCTTTTTTAGACACTCACATCATTCCTTACCTGCAGCCGTTTGTTCTCTCAATTCATTCGCCAAATACTTTCCATACCGGTACATTCCTCTTGCAGAAGAAAATTGCGGATCTTCTGGGATTTCAACTCGCTTCGACCACTTTTTAAAATATTGACCCCAAATCGAGTCTACAGCTGCTCCACCTACGACTCGGACGCGATTAAAAAGGTCTGGGTCTGGAATCAGGATTTGCAGCTCTGCAAACAGGTCATCGAAAACGGCTTTCACTGTTTTCTTGTAGATATCATCGAAGCCTGGAATCTCTTCCCCTACAAATACAAATTTCTTGGTTTCGGAAGCAATCTGTTCATCCAGTTGTCGAGTTACCTCTTGAACGGTGATCTCTTTTCCTATCTGCTCGGTAAGCCAATCCTTCAATCGTTGGATCACATCTAAGTAGGAAACCTTAATCGTTTCCCTGTCCAGCGGGATGTACTCCAACTCGTTATACCGGCTAATATCGGTCGTACCATACCCGGCATTAATGACGATGATATCTTGATTTTCAACAGAAGCATCAGCAACGAAGCCTTCATCATTGAGGTACACGTCATACAGAGAAGCTTCAGTTTCGGACATCGTTTCATAGTTGGTGACGTTAATGATGACTCTTTCATCATTAATTTTTAATTTATGCACATCGCGGAAAATTTTGTCCAATGCTTCAACAATCTTTTTGTCCAAGGAATCGCGGGCTGGCGTTGAAGTAACTACAAGCACACGCGCAGGACGCTGATCGCCAATTGCTTTGGCAAGACCAATTTTTGAATAAGTGCTGTACATTGGTTGACTATAACGAACCAGTCCCTCTCGACCAGCAACCAACAGCGGCGCTGCTTTAACGCGATCAACATCTTGGTATCCAATTACCCACTGCTGCGGATCTCCTTCTACCTCATACAGAGGAATGTCCCGTTCCGATTGCATTTTGGTTTTACCCAGCGGAGCCTTGTAACGGCCAAGCACCCCTCCCACTCTTAACCGTTTTACCGAGTCAGAAACAATCTTTAATTCTCCATTCCCAGTGTCTAATGCTACAACAAACCAATCATTGTTGAACATGAAATACCCCTCCATTACACAATAATTAATCATTGTTTTTACTGACAATTATCAATTTCATTGGTAAATATTGCACAATTAGAATGTTAAACTAATACACAACGGAAATCAATATAATTTTAGCTTTTTCCCAATTTTCCTTTTCTGTTATTGTGTAATAACAAAAAACTCCTTTTGGAAAAAGGAGTTTTTTTGAGCTTCGTTATTCAGCTGGTTCAACTTGGTAGGTCCTTACTAAATTCCACTTCGCGCTGTGGGCCTTTAACCAATAACTAACCAACGCTTTTCCGTCAATGAGTTCAATACCCAACCCTGTCGCATATTGTTTAGCTCCATCCGTAAACGAACTTGTCGTTACTACAACCCCCCCTTGTGCTTTCTGCTTCACCATCTGGGAGTGGATGATCGCAATCGGTTCATACCCGACCGGCTTGTTATAACATTTGACCTGACCTACATAGAACCCATCCGGACGGTTGTGTTCAATATCCACACCAAAGTCATGGGAACGCTTTGTTACGATAGCTTGCCCGCCATGCAGATCCTCCAAGATTCCCGCAACAAATCCCTCAAAATCAAATGGATTTTCGCCGGTATCGTCCGCATTGTTGAATCGATAATACAATCCAAGCCTCATTGTTTCAAGCATTTCTTCGCTGGTGTTGGTAAAGTCAAAACCAAGTTTTTGTAAAAAGTCCAAAGTTGCCTTGTGCTTCCGAACAAGGAAAATCACACCCGTAACAACGAGCAGAGAAATTACAAGCAGCATCATTTTTTCTCCCTTCAAATTGACCAAAAATCTTCGTAATCAACGTTTTTTCCAACACGACGAAGAGCACTAATGATTTTCAGAGCGCTCTTCATCGATGGTTTGAAAGCATCTCCACTGCATAAACGGCTAATCGTTGACTTGTTTACCCCACTAATACGGACCAGTTCCTCCTGGCTTATTCTTTCTGAATCAAGCCATCGTCCAAATTTTGATCTCGGTTTTCCTAATCCCATGCGAATCCTCCTGAATTTTCTCGTTAGATGAAGTATGTCCATAAATTTCTTTTTGCAAACATTGCTAAATATGGAATATTGGACAATCCGTATTGCATTCTCTAGGAACATATCAACACCACCAAGTATGGCAGCATTGCAGATCCTATCGAGTTCTGTACCAACGTTCATACAGCTACGTTCATAGACAACGCGAAAAAGCTATTGTCACGAAAAATTGAATCTGTGTTAAGAAAGGAGCGGAAGCGAGCATATTGCGAGCGGAGCGACTCGCCAACAAATCGGCTGGAGGTTTTGAAAAGAGTATGATGCGCGAATTGTGGAACAGCTTAAAAGAATGGAACGACGTCATGGATGATTTCATTGGTTCTGTCATGTTTGAATTGTTTGGCGCTACCTTTGTGGGGATTCCGTCGGCAAGTCTTGGAAAACCCTTATCCGTCTTAACAAAAATGATCGCAGGTGCCTATATTGGCGCCAATCTTTATACACGATTACCTTCCTTGCTATCAAAAAAGGCACAAGTTCGTTATCGACTAACGAATTCATTTCTTCATTCCGGCCTTTTCCTTACAATCAAACGGCGTGACATAGGGGATGGTCAAATCAAAGAAGTGCGGGTATTTCCCAAAATTAACGATGTGAAAATTGCGAGCAAACTGACCGAAGTTCGGATTTCGCTTCCGCTCGGGATGGCGCCTGAAATGATCCAGCAGCGAGAGTGGGCCTTTCAGCGGACATTTGGCGACACAACGCAACTGATCGAGGATTCCCCTGGTCATTATCGCCTTCGTATTCCTGCAGCCCTTCCGGATTCTTTCCGATACGATTACGAGCAGGCGCGTACCATTTTAGAAAGAACGGGGGGATTTCCGGTTTATGTCGGGGAATCTTCCGAAGGGCCGGTTGCCATTAATCTTCAGAAAACACCGCACATCGGCATTGTTGGCGTTACAGGATGGGGAAAATCCTCGCTACTTCGAATCATCTTAAATTCGTGGTTACGCTATTATTCCCCTGACCGGCTGCGGCTTTTCTTGGCCGATCTGAAAATGAGCGAGTTTGGTATGTACGAACGAGTCCCGCATGTGGAGGGGCGTGTCGCTGTCAGAAAGCATGAAGTTAGGTCCATGCTTTCCGAAGTCCACGAAATCCTGCTCGCTCGGCAGGAAATGTTCTACAATGCCGGCGCCATCGATCAGGAGGAATATGAGGAAATGACCGGGGAGAAATTGCCCTTCATTGTGGTCGCGATTGATGAGGTAGCGGCCCTGCGAAAAGAGACAGAAATACATGACGTGCTGGATGATATTGCGGCCATGGGGCGCTCGCTAGGAGTGTTCCTCATCCTGTCCCAACAACGCGCTGACAAAGAAGTCATCGACGGCCGCCTAAAAAATAACTTGAATATCCGCATTGCTTTCCGCATGAGCGACGAGTTGAACAGCCGAATGTTTTTAGAAAATGGGCTAGCCGCCAAAATCAAGGTAAAGGGGCGCAGCCTGGTCAAAGACACTACCGATCTATTGGAGACACAAACCCCTTGGCTCGATACAAAGGAAGCACGCGCCATGATCGCGGAGATCAAAGACAAATACAGGGATCACAGGAAAAAGCCTCTACTTGTGAAGATTAATGGGGAAGTTCCGCAGGATGTGGAGCTGAATGCACAAGATAACAAGGATCTGCTCGACCTGGTTATGCAGCTCCAGAGCAGCAAAAAAGACTGGATATTCCCGAAAGAGGAGGAGGAAATTTCATGAGGCTGCGCGATAAGGAAATCATCAAGGATTTGGAAAAATTTCGATGCCTTTCCCGGAATGACATCATCAAACTACACTTCCAGGGGGTAAAAGACCCGATCAACTCGGCAAATCGTGTGCTTCGCCGTCTCCGTGACCGCGGTGAAATCGAAGTCATAACTTCACAGGCTCCGTATGTCTATGCGTGCAAGCCATCCCCAATTAAGCGCGACTCGCAGAAAATCCCGCACTATCTGGAAATCGTTCAGGTCTATCATGACATGGCCCAAATCGGCACTCCTTCGACCTTCATTCCAGAACCCAAATACGGGAAAGGATTGCCAGAGCCTGATATTTTCACCATATGGGGCGGAAAGCCAATGTTTATTGAGGTACAGCGCAACACGTTCACTTCAGCGGTATGGGGAGAAAAATTCGCTCGGTACCGCACATACTTCCACCGGAAGGACTGGATGCGCGAGCCCTGGCAAGGGAAGGAACCTGTTTTCCCGTGGCTCATCATTCTCACCCAAACGAGAATTGCCGTTCCCGATGGGCTGCCCTTGAAAGTATTCCAGATCCCAGGGATTCGCCATCTTCTTCACAAGGGGGCATCCGCAGAGAAGGTTACAAGTAAGGATACAAAGGAGTTGATGAATCCATGACACCCTTAGAATTTTTCCTATCCGCTGGTGCCATTAAATACATCGTCATTGGTGGCTATGTTTGCCACAAAGTGTGGTGGAATCGTCAGAACAGAACAAAGCATATGACATGGGAGCAATTTTTCAAAAAATACAAAGACCACGAACTCGCTCAATAAGAGCGAGTTTTTAACATTCGGTTCTAGTTTGTCCTCTCCACTCATACAACTGTAGTACTACGGTTCTAAAGTGGTATAGTTGTGGGCTAACACCCTCGGAGGAGGGGCAAAAAAGCTAAAAAGTGAGGTAGAGGAGATGGCGACTCAAAAACGTGCCGAACGTTCTGATAAAAAGAAACGGATTTATCCGTATCTGACAGATGATTCCCACACACGATTGGATAAACTTCGCCAAGCCATTAACAGCCAAAAGTCCGTATCCATTCACGATATAGCCGAGGAGTTGCTGGACATCTGCACGCAATCTCCAGAGGTCATCTCCTGGATTCAAAATAAATACGGCGTACCAGCGGATCACCCCATGCGTGTAATCCGTGTAACGGAAATGGGCAAAAGCGTCCTTAGACACCTATACGAGTGCTAACTCCGGTAAGCTTTTTTAGTGTCTTAGGAAGTGATTTCAACGTCTTATGACAGGGATCGCACCGCCCATGGCGAGCCTCGTAACCCCGACTTGTTGTTTGGTTTCCGCAAAGTACACACTTAGCCACAATGATCCCGACCTTTCTGAATTGTTTGGTTAGTCTAAGGATCACCACTCTGGGCATAAGTTATTCGCTTTTACGCATATTTTTTCCGCAGACGATTCAACATTTCGCGCAATTCGGGATCATCTTGAACAGTTGTGACGTTGGAAGCCTTGATCGAATGCTGTTGTTCCCGTTCTAACTGACGTTGCACCGACTCCGGCAGCTTGTCCGTTAAAACTTCTTTACCTAAGAGTTGCGAATATACCGGTTTCCACGACCCTAAATGCCCGTTTTCCCTGCCTTCCCGATCAATTTGACGTTGTACGGAGGCGGGGAGTTTGTCCATCAACATCACACCACGCGTTTGATTTGGCTCGTTTTTACGCACCAGTTGGTTGTAGATGGCACCATAGAAGAACCTTCCAATATCCTCCGCCGTACCTTTCCGTAATGCGTGGCGAAGCGATTTTAGGCTACTGGTCAGCTGCATCGCAGTGATCATGTTCGTTTTGGCTTTCTTGAGAGCAAATATCACACTATTCCAAAGCTCCGTGACGGTTAGCGGATCTTGGCTGATTACCCTAACGGCTTTAATAAACCAATCAGGAATTGTAGAATCAATTACCAATTCAATGGACGTTTTCACTACGTTCTCTTTTTCTTTTTGATCGTAAGAAATTATAGTTTTAGAAATTATAGTTTCGGCTTCCAAAATATCGCCTTCATCGTTAGAGGCATCGATATTTGTATGTTCAATGCCGTGTATCATTTGCCGTGTATCAGATGGTGTATCACTGACGTGTAGAGAAGGCTGGATGAGGTAAATGGAGCTGCTAAACTTCCCTTGTTGTGAACGACGTTGCTCCTTCAGCCGTTGAATAATGCCCAAGGATTCCAATTTCTTAATGGAACGCCATACGGTGGGCACAGAGACTTCTAGATAGGCAGCCAAGGTTTTGGCTTCTGGCCAAGACACGCCAAGGATCTTGCAGCTAAAACGGGATAGAAGTTTCAGAAGAGATTTTTCTGTTTTGGTGAGTTCATGTGCATGGAAATAAAGATGCTTGCGGACGGCCTCGTTCATGGCATCGACGCTGCTGAACGTGGCGAGGGAATGACAAACGTTCATTAAACTTTTCCTCCCATGTTGAAGGAAAAAGCACCAACATTCCAAAGAAAACAATAGGAAACTAAGCCTTGCGTATCTTAATTTTTTTCGATACAATAAAGGCAACTGAAAATTTGTTTGTTTGTTTGGTTTGTTGGTCCGGTGTTGGTCGCACCGGGCTTTTTCCTTTTCTTTTTTTATTTTGAAATAATAAACGCTCTGGCACCGATCCATATGGATTGGCAACAGAGCGCAAATGTCTAAAAATGACAACTTTTCACGATACATTCATTCTTGTAAATCCCGCAAAAAATGGATATACTAAAGAACGAAAGATCGGAGCGTTCAGTTACCGAGTGTGGTTCGGTGATTGATGAATCTGTGAGAGGGTCGCAGCTCTCAAGATTCCCGATCGTTTTTTATTTTCCAAAAACTTTCTGTTGATATATTAGCATGACTCATCCAAAGTTGTCCACTTGTGGATAACTTTTTTGTTTTGCCCCGGTTGTTACTCACCCGAGAAGGGGGGGCAAGAAAAAGGGGAACTTCGTCCGGGCATTTGGTCGACTTCCCCTGTGGATAGTGCTATTTATGTGAATTCATGTTGTCGGTTCTCCCCAGGAGATAATCAATTGACACATTGAAAAATTCCGCGATTTCATAAAGTTTTTCCACCTTCGGGAATCCTTTCCCTGTTTCATAAAGACTCCAAGATGCAACAGTAACGCCTATCTTATCAGAAATCACCTTTGTTGAAACATTGCTATGTTTTCGTAACAATCGAAGCCGTCTGGAAAAAATCAGCTGGACATCCATTTATCAATCTCCTTTTTAAGTTTAACTTGAATTTATCAAAAAGTCGACTTATTATTTAAAAGAGGGGCGCTTCAATGCCAAAAAGTATGATACTATACATACTTTTTGGTGGAGTAGATTTACATCTACTCATCATCACTGCTGCTATCCGACGACCACTCATAAAGATCCTCAATACTACAAGATAAAGCGATAGCAAATCGCCTAGCTGTTTCCAGTGACATGACAATACGGTTGTTAACATAGTCGTTAACTTGTTGCTTTGACATTCCTAATTTATCGGCAATTTGCTGTTGTCTAATGCCTCTGGATCTGAGTATCTGTCGGAGTCGGCAGCGGCCGATTTTCTCGGTCATAGCCCCTCCGTATGAAACCTTTTAACTGATACCATTTTATCACAGCCAGGATTAACCTACCATGAAGACTATTCGTTGAAAGTGGGGGGTAAGATGATTGTCGATACCTATAGTTTACCGCTCGTATTAAGCCAAGACATTAAAGAATCTGGAAGAACACAAGCGTCCATTGCTGAGGAAATTAAAATTTCCAAGCCTACGCTAAGTAAAGTATTAGCTGGTGATAAACCTATATCAATTAATCTACTGGATAGACTTACAGAGTCCCTCCAAAAAGAACCCGGATACTATTACGAGTTGTTTCTAGCAGAACTCTTCAGAAAAGACGGAATACGCCCTAGAAGGCCAAAAAAACTGGAGAAGTATGTTCTGCACTGTTTGGAAAAAGGACTTCAAAAACAAGCAGATCAGGCTGTAAGCCATATGATTGAGGATGGGGGGTATATCCCAAATATTTTTGAAATTGCAGAAGAATTAAATAGAATTGGGAAGATTCCACAAGCCAGATCTTTTTACGAAATCGTTATAAGAAACGAAAAAGATAGAACAGCCCCTCATCTTGCCATGGCATATTTCAGAAGATTGATGATCGTCAAGAAAATAAACTTGGACTTATATGAGGAGGCTGCTATCAGGCTCTGCGAATATCTAGAGTATGTTCCTGATGAAGCTATACTGGAAGCTTATTACCAGGTAATCAGTGCTTTTCGTCTAAAATCAAAGTGGGACTACGTTTTAAAATATGGACATGAATTAATGAGATTAGCTCAAAAAATGGAACGCCCTGATTACATAGGAGATGCTCTCATTAAATTGGCAATTGCCGCGAGGGAAAGAGGAGAGTATGACTTAGCAATACATTATCACGATTTATGTGCTCAGATCGAAGTGGGAAGTTATAGTTTATGGGCAGAAGGAAATAAGCTGATTACTCAAATTGCCGCAGGACAATCAGACAAGATTATTGATTTATACAAATACTGCTTGCGCAATAAAGAAATGTGCTTTGACGGAATTGAAACGCTCTTGGAGTCTGCTGTGAACTATGATAAGCACGAAATTATTAGTCAGTTCTTTGACGATTTTGCTGAACAGATCGTTTTTCTGAAAAAGAACATTGCCAATGAACCAATTTATTACAGGAATTATGTTAGTTTGAAAATAGCTAAAGCAACATGGTATCGCAAGCAAAACAGATCGGATTGGTTGAACGAGGCTTTTAAAGCTCTCGAAATGGCGGGAGCCAAACAGTTAAAAAAACAAGCCATTATGGCAGCCGTTATGATATTACAATTTGCAGAAAGGGGTAGTGACGAATTTCAAAAAGCTATTAACATCCTCGAAAAAATAGAAAAATAGAAGTTATTGACACCTCTAACCAATAAGGTATATCATGCTCTAAACTTAAATGAGGTGATAATTGATGAAAAAAGCAACAACTCTACTACTTGTAGCTTTACTGGTTTTTGCGGGCATTTCCTCGGCTTCAGCGGAAACATCCAAAGGAAATTCAGGTACAATTACACCATACGATTTTGGTGAAAGAAGTTAAAATTTTTTTGAGTTAGCCATTAGTGGGACCCCCTGCTAATGGCTAACTTTCTTTATAATGGTAATATAAATATTTTTATCCAGTTGCATTAGGGAGGGAGGAGTATAATTTGGACATAATTTGCTTCAATCAAAAAAAATTCCCTTAGTTGTCAGCTAAGGGAGGAACAAGCACTTTTAGATTGTTAGTTTTATTCTAACCGGCGTATCAAAAAATACGACTCTAAAAAATAAATGAAACGCTTAATTGAAAGAAAAGTAAAATCGTGGCATAATAAAGAAACGAATCAGAACGTTTGTTCTTATTGGGGGTAAACGTATGCGGGAAGGATTAAAAGAGAAACAAATCAACAAATTGGAGTTGCTATCCTACATAGTCAACAATTGCACCCCTGAGCAGCTCAATGCGTTATTGTTGCAATTTATGGAACAGATTAAAGCAAAGAGTTGAACCATATATAAAAACCGCCCTATTCAGGGCGGTTTGATGCTTTCATACCATTTACATATACTTCAAGGAACTCAAAAAATTGATCCTGCTTGTTTTTATCAAGCTCAGCTAAAAACTCATTCAGTTTTTGGGCATTTTGATTAATGATGTCTATCTTTGCTGGAGGAGTTCGATCAGTGGTTAAACCCAGGAGGTAATCAGTGGTTACTTGGAAATAGTTGGCGATTTGTATGAGGATCTCAAAGGATGGTTTTCGCTTTCCACTTTCATAACCATGAATGGTAACTTTCCCAACGCCTAATACCTCTCCAAGTTCTTCTTGCTTTAAATTCTTTTCTTCACGTAATATTCGAAGTCGCTCTCCGAAAATATTATCCATTTGATTTTTCACCCTCACAGTTAATTCAACTACATTTTATTTGATTAGTTAGCAAACTGCAAACAAAAAGTAAGGTTTAAACATTCATTGTTGTTGACAGTTAGCGATACGCTAACTTATTATATTGAATAGATAGCAAAATGATACTTGGAAGTGATGGAATGCCCAATAAATTTCGACAAAGGCGCAAAGAACTCAACTTAAAACTTGTGGATGTTGCTCGACAAGCCGGCATTTCAAAAGAGTATCTATCACAAATAGAGTCCGGAACACGCGGGAAAAAAATGAACTATACTTTGTTGCTGCGAATTGCGAAAGCTTTAGAGACGACTCCTGATCAATTGATCGAAGTTGAAGACAAGGAAGTACCAAAGAGAACAGGGGGGAGGTATTTGTGAAATTTGGTGCAACTTGGGGTCGTGAAAACAGAGCGAGGCGAAAATCAGAACCGTCTCCTGCCTGTGAAAGTCCGTGTATTACCCGGCCCATGACGCCAGAAGAATGGGAGTGGATCAAATCCCTCCCTCTACCTAAAGAGGAGCTTATTCTCACCAATAAGGGGGAACGGAAGCGGCAGCGGATGGCTTCGACACTGAGAGGAGAGGACAGACATGAATCAAAGCAACGTTAGATTAGCTCGGATTTGCATCCAAACCATCGATAGGGAAATGGATCTGCAAGCAAAGTATGGCAGCTTGATCCTCAAGCGATATGGAGTTGCCGAGAATATCCAAAAGGTAAATGATGGGCATCGGTTTCAGGTCCATTCTTTTGAGAAAGCATGGGGGAGGAACTTAAATGCTAATAACACCCACTACTGAGATTTTGAATATTCAGAAAGAGATCAAAATGTTGTCAGCTGAGTTAGAGGATGCATCGAGACAAATTCGCGAGCATCATTCGTTGCTTGAACCGATGCTAGCCGATTTGAACAAGCTTTTGGATTATCAAAAAAAACTCACGAAGCTTATTCAGGAGCGGCAAATAATGATCGGAAACCTGATTATTCATGAACTTTCCAAATCCGAAAGTGGAGCGGAAGACACCTTTGTATAAGTCTAATGCTCAGGCGCAACCTGTACCCGGCGTTTGCTTTGTTTGCGGTCATCGTGGACCATTCGCATTAAAAATTGTCAAGCACGAATTACATAGAACTTGCCGTTGTGGCAAAATCATCAACCTTGATGATCCAAGTCATTTTAATTATGAGGAGGGGAAACATGAGTCATTTACTCTTGGATGAAGAACCCTTAATCATCATGCCATCCCTCGCCAAAGCGATTGGCTTGAATGAATCAATAGTCGTTCAACAATTGCATTATTGGCTGCGGAAAGCGGGAAAGGTCATTCAGGGCAGAAAGTGGGTCTATAACACCTACAAGGAATGGCAAGAGCAGTTCCCTTTTTGGAGCGAAGTAACCGTCAGACGGATCATAACTTCACTGGAAAAAAGGGGAATTGTCCTTGCCGAAAACTTCAACGAAATGAGAGCGGATAAAACAAAATGGTACACGATCGATTACGAACGATTGGAGGGTGTGATCAGTCCATGTGATCAAATTGATCAGTCCATGCGATCAAATCGATCAGATGGATGTGATCAATTTGATCAAAGCAATACCAGAGAATACACAGAGAATACTACAGAGAAAGAAGAAGAAAAGGAAAAGTCCGATATGGGTGTGATCAGTCCCTTTGAGTTTTACCAAAAAAATATCCATCCCATCATCAAACCTATGATCTTGGAAGAAATGAATTATTGGTTGGATGGAGGATTTTTTGATCAGCCGGAAGAGATCCTGCTGGAGTCATTAAAACTGATTGTACGAAAAGAAGCCAAATGGGATTACGCAAATAAAGCGTTGATGGATTGGAAAGATCAGGGATTGCGCACGCTTGAGTCGGTCAGACGCTATATCAAAGACCGGGAGACGCGGAAGCCAGTCAATGGGAATCGGGGTACGAATCAGCTTAAACAGGACAAGCTTCCTAGCTCCCTTGAGAAGCAAATCGAAAGGCAGCATGCCGGCCAACATCAATCGAAAACGGATGGAAAGACTGTCAAAGATGATCCTGAATTAAACGCTTTGCTTCAGCGCATGAGAAGTGCAAGCAAGAACGGAGCTTCAGATGATCAAGTGGGGGGCAAACCCTATGATTGACGCGGAGGCTGAAAAAATGAAACAAATACCGGTTAAAGTCAAAAAACTACATCCTGACGCAGTTATCCCGCAATATGCTAAACCGGGAGACGCAGGATTCGATTTGGTGGCAATTGAGGACGTTATTATCGCGCCGGGAGAAACCGTGAAAGTGCCAACTGGTTTGGCGTTTGCGATTCCAGAAGGATATGAATTACAAGTTCGGCCAAGATCGGGGATCAGCGCCAAGACAAAATTGCGGGTAAGCAACGCGCCCGGAACAATTGATTCCAGCTATCGCGGTGAGGTTTGCGTGTTGATTGATAATGTCGCACCTATCCCGTACCGCCACTTGACATGCGTTAGACGTATTGATGGTGCGGTGCATTCCGTTGACATTAAGAGACCGGAAGGATCGTACATCATCCGAAAAGGCGACCGCATCGCTCAGGGCGTGATTTGCGAAGTGCCGGTTGCGCAGTTTGAAGAAGTGGACGGGCTTGACGAAACGGAACGTGGCATCGGCGGGTTCGGAAGTTCGGGAGTGAGAGCATGACCAAAGAAGACTGGTTGAATTGGCAAAAACAAGTGATTCGCGAAGAGATGGAGGAAGAAGGTCAGGAATCATCTCAGAGGGAAAGGGGAAATCGTTATGAATTTACTCCCTTACTTGAACAGAAGGCAACTTGATTACTTGTTCGTCTTAACACACGCAGTTTTTGCGATGGAAACTCTTGCCGAGGAAGATACATTCGCATCGTTTCGCGGGGATTTGAACCGAGGGAAAGCCTTTGCCAAAAAAGCGTTAAAGCAGATTGTAGTTGCGGCCACACCCGAAGATAAAACCAAATACAAAAATACAGCAACGAAGTACAAGCTCTTGATTGTCCCCGAGAGCAGTCCGAAAGCAGAGGAGGTCATTGTCAGCAAAGAATGCTTGGGCGATCTGGCCAGTTTTGCCATCGGGAATCAATGTGTGGGTTGCGAGCGGGAAGACTGGAGAAAATGCGAGCTGCGGGTCACGCTCCAGGATGCCGGGATACCCGCAGCCAACGATTGCAAGAAGGACTGTCAGTATCGGCAGTAAGTTAGTATATGCACATCTTAAATCATAGGAGGGGTAAAAATGAATCTGCAATTGTCTGTTACTAAAGGTGGAACAAGTGTATCTCTGTCGTTGGAAAATACAAGTAACGAATATGTCAATGAGGCTGTAAACAAAATTTTTAGTTTCTTTGGAAACAGTGAGCTAACGGTCGAACCGACAATAAGCACCAACCAGAATATCAAAAAGGGCGAAGTTCCAAGATCTAAGACAATCGAGAAAATCAACAGCGAGCGGACGCTTATGCAACCGTTGGCAGAGAAGTTGTCAGCAGCGTTGGGCATTACAGCTCCGGATGATGCACCCAAAGAACAACCAGCAGAAGGAGTTGTGGAGAGCAGCAAAGAGGACATTAACGAGGCAGTTGAAGGTCGTTGGCCATACTCAAAGTATCGGGACGGGAAAGAATACTTCAAATGCCGTTACTACTGCCGGTGCGGACACAAGGCGAACCACTACATCGAGGAAGACAGAAAAACAGTTTCATGCTTCCAGTGCAAGACTACATTGGGCGTCCGGGAAGCAACTGAGTACGAGCAGCAAAAACTCCAAACCAGGTTTATGGCAACGGAACCTGTTGAGCAAGTGATCAACAATCAACAAGAACCGTCAGAAGAACAAGAAAGCGAATGGAAACTCCGCAAGTGCCTGTCGGTAAAACAATGCCGTGCCTGCGGGGAAACAATCGCTCAAGGAGAGCGATTCGATACCTACTACCAGAAAGGCAAAACAAGAACGATCGTCTGCCCTGAGTGTTTCGAGCAAAACCACTCAGTTTCGGAGAAATCTGCTTAACAAACTGCTCAGGGAGATAAGGAGTGAGAACGATGGCCAGACAATACACAAAACCATTGGCGGAAACCCGAAAGGTAGATAGGTGGAAATGCCCGTGGTGTAGGGCAGTTCACGATGAACCGGAATGGCAAAAACAAGTGGATACCGTGTTTCATGAAGAGTATATTGGTTGTCCTGATTGCGGCAAGACAGTACTGGTGTCGGTTAGCCCAATGTTTATAGCAGTACCTGTCGAAGACGAGTAAACAGTAAAGTGGAGATTTGAATGTTGTTGCCGAGAGATCAAAGGAGGAATGACATTTGGACAAACAATATAAAGAGATTAAATTCCTACTGGGTGCTTCCATAGACGAAGCGGTAGACGAACTCCTGTATTATAAAGCCAAAGGAGTCCCGGCTTGCGGTGAATTTAATGGCGTTATCTTGTATTCGGATACCGTTACACTCGATGACGCTTATAAAGCAATAACGGGCAAGACGAAGGATGAGTTTGATGCCTGCCTAAAGGAAATTTAACACAATAGTTAAGGGAGGAAAGAACGATGGAAAACAAAGGTTTGTATGTGAAGTACGAGGTTCGTAAGAAGGAGAACGGGGAATTGGTGGACGGCTGCTT
>NZ_JAFBEB010000021.1 GCF_016908525.1 Brevibacillus fulvus | reverse complement strand
CGGGTAATTGTTCTTTGCGCGGAACGATTCCCAGTTTACAGAAGGTGCTTTTTTCATTCAAACCCCAAATTCATTCATTACAGGAATGGCTCCTTCTTGCAAAGCGATGCATAGCAACAAAACGGATCAATTCTCCCCCCGCCAAAATAGACAGCAAACAGCCAAGCAGCAGCAGGCGGCCTCCGATGGTTTGCGTAAGCGGCGCAAAATGGTGCGGATTATTCGCATACAGGCTAAACACAAAAACAAACGGCATCACGCTCAACAGATTTACCTGTGCCAAAATTTGCGACATTGCCGCTCTTTGTCTCCGCTGCTGCTGTCGCCTTCGCAAAATCGAGGTGACGGCCAAATCCAGCGTTTTGGCCATATCACCGCCCAACTCCTTTTGAACCTGGATCACTGTCGCCAAATAGGCTACATCCGCCGAACCGGTACGCGAAGACATCTGTTGCATCGCCGTCTCCAGCGGTATGTGCGCATGCAGCAGATCAACAAGCCGTTTGTATTCCTCTGCCGCGATTGGATCAATAAACGGACTTTTGACAACCTGCTCAAAGGCATGCAGATAAGATGGTGAGGTTCGCAACGAACTGGCGATAATGCGAATTGCCCGCAGATTTGCCGCTTCAAAACGTTCGCGGTTGCGGGCACTCAACACCTGGATCAGCCGCTCAACGAGCAAAACTCCGGCAAAAAACGCAGGTATGGCCAGCAGCCATGATTGTAAAATTTGACTGGTCAGCCAAAAGGCCAGTCCGCCAAGTGCCGCCGCCATGAGCAAATAATGCGCCGGTGTAATCTCTGTGCGCGTCCGATCCAGCCTGCTTTGGAAACGGCTATATAGATTGGACCTGTCCTGCCTTAATTGTTCGAGAACCGTATGGCTTTGCCCGCTGAATTTTTGCGGCTGGGGCAACAAAAGCAGCGCTACAGAGGTTCCGAGCACAGTCGAGACCAGTTCATGCAACAGGATGCTCATCCGCTCATCACCCTTCTTACACCGGAATCGGCTCGGCAAAAAAGATTCGCTCAATCTCCTCTGCTCGAATCCCTTTGGCCAGCCAGGTACGGATCATCCGTTCCGGTTTATACCCGGTCCAGCGAAACTCTCCGACCACTTTTCCGTTCACCACTTCTCGCGGTTCAAAAACATATATATCCTGCAAATAGACTCGTTCCGGAACAATTTGTTTAACGTTGCATGACCGACGTATCTGCTCTTGATGCGATTCTCCGGTTCCGACGACTTCGGTGATGGCCACCACCTTTCTGCTCCCATCCTCTTCGAAACGTTTTACCTGGACGATTAAATCAAGTGCGGAGCCAATCATCAAATTTCGTTCGATACTGCTGTACTTTTCATCGGCTTTGCCAAACAAAATCGGCAACGTGGAATCAATCAACGCGCGCGGCGAATTGGCATGCGCCGTCGACCAGCTCCCCGGATGATCGGTGTTCATCGCCCACAAAATATCGATGATTTCCCCGCCTCTTGTCTCTCCGACAATAATGACATCAGGACGTTTTCGCAGGGACAAACGGACGCAGTCACGAATGCTGAATCCGCCGATCCCCTCGTGGTTGGGCGGTTTTGCCAAAAAACGCCGGACGAAC
This sequence comes from Brevibacillus fulvus, assembly GCF_016908525.1. Classification (GTDB taxonomy): domain Bacteria; phylum Bacillota; class Bacilli; order Brevibacillales; family Brevibacillaceae; genus Brevibacillus_G; species Brevibacillus_G fulvus. The sequence goes on along the minus strand of NZ_JAFBEB010000021.1, from coordinate 46,485 downwards.
GGGTGGTGTAGCTTCATTTCCAACACGTCCTCAATCGTAATGATGCTCAAATGCTCGGGAATAAAGTGGGAAAGCATATTCAGCAGGTGCGTTTTTCCGCTTCCTGTACCTCCGCTGACCAAACCGGAAGCCCGCGACAAGCCGATTGCCCAGCGCAAAAACTGCAGCATTGGCTCACAAATGGAACCGTAGCGTAAATAATCCGCTTCTGTCAGCAGTTCCCGATGCTTGCGAATCGTCAGCATATGTCCGTCCGGGGTAATGACCCGATGAGTGGCCGCGATGCGCGAGCCGTCAGCCAGCTGGGTATTTAATTCCACTTTTGTCTCATTAAATTCACGCCCCATCGAAGCGGCCATTTGTTCAATCAAGCGCAGCAGTTCCTCCTCCTCGCGAAACACTTGCGTCGGGTACCGCTCCAAACGCCCGCTGCTTTTCCGCTCGACAACCAAGTCATCATAACGATGAAACATGATTTCCGTAATGTCAGGGTCCTCCAATAATGCATCCAATGGTCCCCAGCCGATCAGCGAATGCAGCAAACGATCCACTTCTGCTTCCATTTGCAGCGAGGTCAGCGGCGTCTTCAGTTCCAGCAACAAGCGTATATCTCTGCACAATTCTTCAAGGAAATCCGGATTGCTTTTTTCCTCCCACAGTCGTTTCCCGTGCTTTTCCACGATTTGCATGCGAATCGCTGTCTCCATTTCCTTGGAGATAACCAGCGGCCGCTCCAGCGCCGTCAACGGGTCATCCCGCTTGGCTTCACTCAGCCTTCGTAGCGGAGGGCCATCTTTCTTGGCGCTTCCCTGCAAATCAAAGCGTTCTGTTTTTGTACTGGAGCCGAATCCGAGCAAACTTTTTCGATCAAAAGACATCGAGCATTCCTCCCGCCTTCCGTTTTTGTCAGCCAGCTTACAGCAGACGGATAGGACAAAAAAAGAGCCGTAGCGCCCTTTGTCAAACAGGTACGTTACTGCTCCATCAGCTTTCTCAATTTTGCTTCCGTATTTGAATCAGGTAAAGGAGTATAAATGCTGCAGCGCAAGTCGGCGCCGCCATGTACCTGCAAGGAGGTCAAATGAAACAGCATTTTGCCTGCCTTTGCGTGGCGAAATTCCAACAGTACTTCTGGGGCAAAGCTGACCCGGCTCTGCTCCCATAATCGATTAAACTCCGGGTGAACTTCGCCCATCTCCTGCAAAAATTCTTCGTACCATGCATCTTCTACGTATTGACCATAATACGAGCGGAAAATGGCGAGAAACCCGCTGACAAAATGTTCCCAATTCACGGCCAGCCGTTGAAACTCTTTGCGGGTAAAGACGAGCCGGATCAGATTGCGCTCCTCAAATGGCACCTGTTCCAGATTGAAAAAAACGTGCGAAGCCGCCGGGTTCCAACCGACAATCTGACAGCGCCGATCGGAAATAATCGTCGGACAATAACGCAATTCTTGCAAAATGCGCTGCAGCGACGGACTTATTTCCGGTTGCCCTTCTTGCAACAGGGGGCTGCCCGCTGGACCGGCTTCGCCCGCCAATGCGTATAAATAGCGACGCTCATCTGCCGTCAGTTGCAGCACCTGGGCGATCGCATCCAGTACCGATGCAGATACTTTAATGTCGCGTCCTTGTTCGAGCCATGTGTACCAGGTCGTGCTGACGCCAGCCAACTGGGCCACTTCCTCCCGTCTAAGTCCGGGGGTACGCCGGCGTGTACCGCTTGGCAAGCCGACTGTCTCCGGCTGTATTTTGGCGCGCTGGGCTTTCAGAAAGGCAGATAGAGCTTGCAGCCTCGTATGCTGATTCATCCCGATTCCCTCGCTTTCTACCTTGTTGCCACTCATTATACGAGGTTAACGAGGCTGTTGTCTTGTCCAATCATTGTATTTCTGTCTGACCGGTTTGTTTACTATATCGGGGACAGGTAATCATATCGGTTTTGTTTATCTTCTATATATAGCGGGAATAGATATTTTGTTGCTCAATATTTCAAGGGGGAAACGAAATGAAGCGAATATTTACACCAGGAATCAACCTATTGAACCGATTAAAATACCTTCCTAAATTCGCCCTTATCGGGGCCATTTTAATCGTGCCTATCTTCGTTCTCGTCTTTTACAATGTACTGCAAATCAATCAGGATCTGACCGTATTGCAAAAACGACAAATCGGGTTAACTTTGAATGGCTTAACCATCAAATATTTACAGGACGTACAACAACATAGGGCAATGACCAGTTCGTTTTTAAGCGGAGATCAAAGCTATAAAGAAATGATGAACAGCAAGCAGCAGGAAATTGTAAACGATATCGCAGAGATCGATGCCTGTATGGAAGGTGACGGTTCGCTTCTGAACCTCACGGATAAGTGGACGGCTTTAAAAAAAGAATGGCTGGCTATGGTGCCTACCTTTGAAAAACAATCCGCCATTGATGCGATTGCACAGCATTCATCGCACATTGGGAATATCCTGAACTTCACTTCGACACTGGCGGATGAAAGCAACCTCTTACTGGCTCAAAACTTGGAAAATTATTATGCAATTAAAAGTGTGGTTGATACATTGCCGAATTTGACAGAACATCTAGGTGTATTAAGAGCAAACGGACTGACTGTTCTCAACACCAAAACGTTAACACCGGATTTGCAAAGCGGATTGATCGGTACAATATCGTTCATTGAAACAAATTTAAATGAGCTCGGCCACGAAATGGACAACAACACCTCTTCTGCCGTACTGGAAGTTTATAAAAAGATGAGTCAACAAACTAGCGAATTTATAAACTTGGTGGAGAAAGAACTTCTGAATAGCACCGCCTTGGATTACAAGGCATCTGCCTATTTTGACTTGTCTACCAAAGTTATTGACATGTGTTATGAGTTACTGTCTGAACAGCAAACTTACATGGAAGGAAAGTTGGGAATTATGGCTGACCAACTTGCGAAGCAGCGAACCGTCAATATATCGGTATCAGCCGCTGTTATCCTATTGGCGACTTACGGTTTCCTTGCCTTTTTCTTATCCATCCATCGGAATATTCAACAGCTGAAAGACGCTTCGCTATCATTGGCTGAAGGAAACTTAACCACTTTCATTCATTTTGAGACAAAAGATGAAATGAGCATGGTTGGCGCAAGCTTTAACCAGATGATCGCCAGTTTGAGGAGCTTGATCCAGCAGGTCGGGATTAACACCGAACAGGTGGCTGCTTCGGCTGAACAGCTTAATGCCAGTGCGGACCAAACGAATAAGGCAACCGAACAAATTGCGGGTACCATTCAGGAATTGGCTGCCGGCAGTGAGCAACAAGCGCAAATTGTAAGACAAGGTACTGCCAGCATAACAAGCATGTCCACAGGGGTTAAGCAAATATCGGCTCGTACTCAAAATGTATCTGATGCGGCCAATCAAACAGCAGAAATTGCCCAAACAGGCAATGATTCGATTGAGACGGCTGTTCAACAAATGAATTCCATACACGCTACTATTACAAATTTGGCGGAGGTCGTCATGGGATTAGGCAAACGATCACAAGAAATCGGTACGATTATCGAAACGATAACCGATATCGCCGGACAGACGAACCTTCTCGCACTCAATGCAGCGATTGAAGCGGCAAGAGCAGGTGAACATGGCAGAGGATTTGCAGTCGTCGCCGACGAGGTTCGTAAGCTCGCAGAGGTTTCTTCCCTGTCTGCCCAGCAAATATCCGGATTAACCAAAACCATTCAAGCTGATACCGATAAAGCGGTCCATTCCATGGAAACGGGGACAAAAGAAGTGCTCGAAGGGATTTATGTGGTAAACAATGCGGGCTTCGCATTCCAACAGATCCACCGTTCGGTCAACGAGGTGGCAGCGCAAATCCAAGAAGTGTCCTTAGCTGCGCAAATGTTGTCGGCAAATACCGAGGCGGTTGTTTCATCAATGGATGAAATCAATGCAATCTCCGGCACAACCGCTCAAGGGACTCAAAATATTTCTGCCGGAACAGAAGAACAATTGGCATCCATGGAGGAAATTGCTGCATCGTCCGCTGCGCTTTCGAAGATGGCAGAAGAACTTCAACAGCAAATCTCGCAATTTAAAGTGTAACCCCCTCTAAAAATTTGCGTTTAATGCCAAAGGGCTGACCTAAAGGTAGTTACCTACCCGAGAGGCAGCCCTGTTGTTCTTTTGGGTATGGTATGAGGATGGTTACTGTTTGCCTTCTGTATTGATTTGAAAAGTAACCCCGAACTTGTCTGTCACTATCGCATACGCCGGGCTAAAATGGGTTTCCTGTAAAGGCATATGGACTTGGCCGCCTTCCCGAAGTGCTTCATACAGTTTTTGCGATTGCTCTTTGCTATCCGAACTTATGCAAATGGTTACCTGATTTCCGCTGTGATGCGGTTGGCCGGGGAACGTGTCAGAAAACATCAACTCAGAATCCCCCACCTTGAGCGAGGCATGCGCAATGCGCTCTTTTGCTTCCTCTGGCAGCGAATAATCGGGATGCTGCGGCATGTCTGTAAATTTTTGCTGAAAAACTACCGTTGCTCCCAAGGCGCTCTCGTAAAATTGAATCGCTTCTCTTGCATTTCCATTCATCACCAAATACGGTATCAAGCGTACGGTCATCGGTTTATCACTCCTTGGTCATTACTACCATCCATTATTGCCCTTCCTTCCAATATTTACAAGGACAGCTTTGACTGTTCAGCATTTTGCGCAAGATAGTAGTTTTTATAATAGGATAAACAACAACTTGTAATAGGATAACAGCTATGCAAAGATAGCTTCCAGAAGGAATTTCTTGTAAGGAGGCGGTAATGATGGAAAGAGTCGTCATCACAGGAATGGGAGTTATCTCCCCGCTGGGAAATGATGTTGAGACGTTTTGGCGGAAAATGTGCCAAGGGGAATCGGGCATTACCTTGATAGATCGTTTTGACACCTCACGATATAAAACAAAAATCGCCGGAATGGTGCGCAATTTTGATGGAGAAGAACGCTTCGGCCGAAAAGAGGCGCGACGAATGGATCGATTTTGCCAATTCGCCTTGGCTGCAGCGGAGGAGGCGGTAACGGATTCCGGTTTGTCACCAGAACAAATCGATCGGGAACGATTCGGCGTGTATGTCGGTTCAGGCATCGGCGGTATCCAAACCTTGCTGCAGCAAGAAGCTGTGCTGACAGAAAGAGGCCCCGAGCGCGTCAGCCCGACACTCGTCCCGATGATGATCGCCAACATGGCAGCCGCCATGATCAGCATCAAATATGGAGCACAAGGGCCATCCCTCGCGCCGGTCACCGCCTGCTCGATCGGCAACACGGCGATTGGTGAGGCGTTCCGCCTGATCCGCTTGGGAGGTGCCGACGTGATTATCGCCGGCGGGACGGAAGCAGCGATTACGGAAATTTCCCTGGCCAGCTTTGGCAATGCCACAGCCATCTCCAGCCGCAATGACGAACCAGCCAAAGCGAGTCGGCCGTTTGACGCTGGACGCGATGGTTTTGTCATGGCGGAAGGGGCCGGCATTCTCGTCCTGGAGTCCCTGTCACACGCCTTGAAACGAGATGCCCGTATTTATGCCGAGGTCATCGGCTATGGGGCAAGTTCGGACGCCTATCATATGGTAGCCACCCATCCGGAAGGGATTGGTCCCTATTTGGCCATGAAAGCTGCTTTGCTTGAAGCGGGCATATCTCCAGAACAAGTCGATCTGATCAGCGCCCATGCCACCAGCACGCAGATTGGCGATATATCGGAGACTTTGGCCATCAAGCGGTTGTTTGGCGAGGCTGCTTACCGTATACCGATCACAGCCAACAAGTCGATGACCGGCCACATGCTCGGGGCGGCCGGCGGTATCGAAGCGATTGCTCTGGTAAAAAGCCTCAATGAGGGATTGATTCCTCCTACCATCAATCTCGAGCAACCTGACCCCGCTTGTGACTTGGACTATGTGCCAAACACTGCCAGGTCTGCCCGCCTTTCCATTGGACTGTCCAATTCGTTTGGCTTTGGCGGTCACAATGCCGTGATTGTCCTGAAGGCGTATACGGACTGAACCGGACAAGCCAAGTCAACCGTTAAAGACGCTTTAGCCCGTACCGTTGTGGATCGCCGGATTGATTATCGCCAGCCTTCCTGCAACGGTACAACGATTTGCCGAGAAATTTCCGATTTACCTCAACCGCTTTCTACGGTACGATAAGTCCCAAAAAGAGCCAATGGAGGTCGAACTTATGCTTGTTGATCACCCCATTCCTATTGCCGAGCAAACAACCACTTTCTCGCCGCAACTCCGCGAATCTGGCGAACCGTTGATAGCCCTGTCCACCCTGTCCGAAAAAATCAAAGTGTATCCGTATTACTTCAAGCAGGGACACAGCGGAGCCAAAGAAGAAGCCTTTTTGCGTACAGGGGCTGCGCAGCTGCTGAAAAAGGCGGCGGAACAACTGCCTGAAGGCCACTTTTTCGTCGTACTGGATGGCTGGCGTCCTTTCCAGGTGCAGCAATCGCTCTATGAGCGCTTCAAACAAAGCTTGCTGGAACAAGGCTTGTCCGCAGGAGAAGAACTGGAGCGGGAGTTGTGCAAATTTGTGGCCAAACCGACTCAGGATATTCGGCGTCCCGCCCCTCACCTAAGCGGAGGAGCAATTGACCTGACCATTGCAACGGCAGACAGTTGGCTGGACATGGGCACGGCGTTCGATGATTTTTCGGAGCGAGCTGCCACTTGTTATTTTGAGACATTACCGGTACACACCCCTGCCACCTTGCAAATTCGCGAAAACCGCCGCATGCTTTACCACTTGATGGTTGAGGCAGGCTTTGTCAATTATGCTGCGGAATGGTGGCATTATGAGTTTGGCACCCTTTCCTGGGCACAAAAGAAACGGGCGGAAGCCATTTACGGCGGGGTATTAGAAGTGTGCTAACATCCGGCTTCATTGGACAAGCAATCAGAAAACCAAAGGAAAATATTGAACAAAGTGAATATTTGCAATATATTTAAATTATGTTCAATTTAATATTTTTTGGGGGGATTCTTTTGATTCGACGAAAGATTTCGCTGATCAGCAGTCTGTTTCTCGCAGGTTGCCTGCTGTTAACCGCTTGTAGCAGCAACCCTGCCAGCAGTCCGCCGGAAACAAAGCCGACCAATTCGGCACAGCCAACGTCCGAACCACAGAAAGAAACCGCTTCGGACACCCTCGTTGTCGGAATGACATCGGATCAGGGAACATTGGATCCTGCTGTGACGATGGACAACAGCGCCTGGAAAATTACCTATCCTGCCTACCAACGTCTGGTTGAATATGACGGAGAGAGCACCGAGTTAAAACCAGGCCTGGCCAAAGAGTGGAAGGTGAGCGACGATGGTCTGGAATGGACCTTCACCCTCGCGGAAGGAAACAAATTTGCCGACGGTACGCCTGTCACCGCAGATGCCGTCAAATTCAGCTTTGATCGAACGTTAAAAATCAAAAAAGGGCCAGTCGACGTTTACAATGTAATCAAGGAAATTAAAGTCAACTCTCCCACCTCAGTCACCTTTGTTCTCTCGAAAACTTTCCCGCCGTTCCTCTCCACCCTGGCTGCAAACTATGGCGGAATCGTTAACCCTAAAGTGATGGAAAAGGAACAAAACGGAGATCTCGGCCAAAACTACCTCGCCAACAACACCATGGGAAGCGGCCCTTATCAACTCTCGGAATGGAAAAAAGGAGAGTATCTCAAGCTTACCGTCAACCCGAACTCCTCAGTCAAACCTACATTCAAAGAAGTCTACTTCAGAATTATCCCAGATGCTACAGCTCAGCGCCTGCAACTCGAACAAGGTGAAATCGATATTGCCGAAGGAATTCCCGCAGAACAGCTCAATTCGGTAAAAGAACTGCCGAATGTCCAGCTCCTGCAAAAGCCCAGCTTGCTCGTGGACTATGTGTATGTGAATACTTCGAAAGGCAATCCAGCGCTGCAAAACCCGAAAGTTCGCCAAGCTTTAAGCTACGCCATTGATTACGAAGCATTGACCGCCTCTGTTCAGGAAGGTTACGCCACGCAAATGCGCGGACCGATTCCGAAGGGGCTGTGGGGACACGATGAATCCGCTCTGCAATATACCTATGATGCGGAAAAAGCGAAAGCGCTGCTGGCGGAAGCCGGTGCCTCCAATTTGTCGCTAAACTTGCTGTACTCCGATAACAAAGCATGGTGGGAAACGGAAGCGATTACCCTGCAAGCCTTCTTTGCCGACATCGGAGTAAAGCTGAATTTGAATAAAGTTGCCTATGCCACTTCCCGGGAGATGATCGATAAAGGCGACTTTGATTTGGCCTTGGGCGTGTGGAGTCCGGACTTCGGCGACCCGTACATGTTTATGAACTACTGGTTTGACTCCAACAACTTTGGTCTCTCTGGCAACAGAGCCTTCTATAAAAATGAGCAAGTGGACAACCTTGTCCGTCAGGCGGCTACGATAAATGACCAAGCAGAACGGGAGAAGCTCTATCAAGAGGCCCAAAAAATCGTGATCGAAGAAGCACCCTACCTTTATTTGTATCAAAAAGATTATCTCCTGCCGATTAATAAAAACCTCAAAGGGTTGGTCTACAACCCGATGCTGGAAGGCATCTATAATTTAGCTGACATGTCGAAATAATCGAATAAGGAGTGTTTCCCGCATGAAACGGATCATCACGAAGCGTCTGTCCATGCTTCTGTTTGTGCTGCTGGGTGTCACGCTGCTCACATTCTTTCTTTCCCACGTGATCCCCGGCGATCCGGCAAGAATGATGGTTGGACAGCGCGCCTCCGAGGAAACACTGCAAGAAGTTCGGCATCAATTGGGCCTGGACCAACCAGTCTGGGTCCAATATTTTACTTATTTGAAAGGACTTCTTGTCGGTGATTTCGGTACTTCCATTCGAACGCAGCAGCCAGTTAGCCATGATCTGCTCACCTTTTTTCCGGCAACGATTGAGTTGGCGCTTCTGGCCTTTGTCATCGCCATTATCATCGGCATCCCGCTCGGTATTTTATCGGCCGTCAAAAAAGATACCGGCTGGGATCACGCTGGACGAATTTTTTCAATCGCGGGCGTGTCCACCCCTGTTTTTTGGAGCGGTCTTGTCGGCATCCTGATCTTTTACAAGTTTTTGGACTGGTTGCCGTCCAGCGGCCGCTTGGATCTTGCGATTGCTCCGCCGGCCCGAATCACAGGCCTTTATCTTGTCGACAGTCTATTCACCGGGAACTGGGCTGCTTTTAAAAACAGTTTGTGGCATCTCCTGCTCCCTGCATTTACTCTCGCCTTTGCGCAGTTGGCGATCGTGACACGTCAAGTTCGCTCCAGCATGCTGGAGGTACTCGGTCAAGACTACATCCGCACCGCATTGGCCAATGGCATCAATGGCCCGGTGCTGTTGTTTCGTTATGCCTTGCGCAATGCCCTCATCCCTACGATTACAGTAGTCGGGCTCTCCTTCGGCTCCTTGCTGGGAGGGGCGGTCGTAACCGAAACCATCTTCAGCTGGCCGGGAATGGGCAAATATGTGGTTGACTCGATCGCCTATCTCGATTTTCCGGCGATTATGGGCTTTACTTTTGTTATTTCTATTGGTTATGTCCTGATCAATTTGCTAGTCGATATTGCTTACTATATGCTAGACCCGCAAATCAAAGAATAGGGGGATTCAGCATGTCTGTCCAAACAGAGCTTCTTCCAGCGAAACGTACGGTCAACCCCTTATGGTACAAGTTCAGAAAAAATCCATTAACCCTTGTTGGTCTTGTTGTCCTGCTGTTCATTATTTTGCTGGCGATCTTCGTCCCGTTGATCAGTCCGTACGAACCGACCAAAATTCATGTAGTAGAGCGTTTCTCTCCACCTTCCGCCAAGCACTTGTTTGGAACCGATGAGGTTGGCCGAGACATTTTTACGCGTATTTTGTACGGCGCAAGACTTTCTTTGGGTATGGGTGTCGCTGTTGTCCTGTCAGCAGGAGTGATCGGTACGGCGATCGGCGCTGTCTCCGGTTATTTCGGCGGCCGCATTGATCAAATCATTATGCGTCTCATGGATATTGTGTTGGCATTTCCTTCTTTGGTGCTCGCCATGGCGGTGGCGGCGACGCTCGGTCCCAATCTGTTCAATGCCCTGCTGGCGATCGCGATCATCAAAGTACCCGTTTATGTCCGTTTGGCTCGCGCCGAAACGCTCGCCTTGCGGGAAAGGCTGTATGTCAAAGCTGCGTATACGTTTGGAATCAAGCCCTGGCGTATTATTACCCGCCATATTATTCCCAATGCCGTAACCCCGGTGATTATCCAGGTTACGCTTGACATTGGCGATGCCATTTTGATGGTGGCAACGCTTGGCTTTCTTGGTCTAGGGGCTCAACCGCCCACTCCCGAATGGGGGGCAATGATCAGCGTAGGGTGGAAATACCTGCTCGATTACTGGTGGTATCCGACTTTCCCCGGATTGGCCCTATTTCTCGCCTCTTGCGGCTTTAATCTGATCGGTGACGGCATTCGCGATATTCTCGATCCGAAAGCGAATCGGTAAGGAGGGCAAATAGACAATGTTGTTGGAAATTAAGGAATTGTCCGTTGAATTTCAATCGATACAAGGCAAACTGCAAGCTTTGAAAAATGTCTCGTTCTCCATGGACGAAGGGGAAATCATCGGAGTTGTCGGCGAGTCGGGATCGGGAAAATCGGTGACGGCGTTAAGCATCCTGGGGTTGCTGGAGAAAAACGCAAAAATTACGCAAGGATCGGTCTTTTATAAAGGAAAAGATGTGTTGCGTCTCGGTCGAAAAGAGCAGCAGCAATTGCGCGGCAAAGAGATCGGCATGGTTTTTCAGGAGCCGATGACCGCTCTGCATCCCACCATGCGGATCGGTGACCAACTGGCTGGCGTAATCAAACGTCACCGACAAGTTTCCAGCAAGGAAGCGGCTCAATTGGCCATTCGCAGCTTGGCTGAAGTGCATATTGATCATCCCGAGCTGGTCGCGGGCAAATACCCTTTTGAACTCAGCGGCGGAATGCGGCAGCGTGTGGTCATTGCCTTGGCCATGTCCGCTCCGCCTACGCTGTTGATTGCCGACGAGCCGACCACTGCGCTGGACGTAACGATTCAGGATGAAATCCTCAAGCTGATGAAGGAGCTTTCCGTCAAACGCGGAACAGCGATTATGTTTATTACGCACGATCTGGGAGTGGTCGCCCGCCTTTGCAACCGCGTGATTGTGATGTATGCCGGGGAAGTCATGGAAACAGGCATTACCTCCGATGTCTTGCATCGGCCTGCACATCCTTATACCCGTGCTTTGATTGGCGCCTTGCCCGACTGGGCCGATCCGAATGAGCCGTTGTCGGCAATTCCTGGGGAAACGCCGAATTTATTCAATCGACCGGCTGGTTGCGTATTTGCTGATCGGTGCCCGCAGGCCTTGCCTTTGTGCCGCGAGGATCGTCCTGCCTTAGAAGCGTATCAAGATAACCAAGAACATCGCGTTGCGTGCTGGGTGAGGTGAACATAGAAATGCAACCATTGATTGAACTGAAATCTGTCAGTAAAACGTACGGTTCCGGCAAAAAACGTTTTCAAGCGGTAACTGACATCAATTTAACGATTCAAAAAGGCGAAAGCTTCGGACTGATCGGTGAATCAGGTTCCGGCAAGAGCACACTGGCGAAAATGCTGATCGGCCTGGAACCCCCAAGTTCCGGTACAATCGAGCTTGCCGGAAAGCCGTTGTGGGAAGGAGATAAATTCAAACCGCAGCGGCCTGGCGAAATGCAAATCGTGTTTCAAGACCCTCAATCATCGCTCGATCCGCGCATGACGGTCAAAGAGATCATCTTGGAACCGCTTTACGCGCTGTCAGCTGGAGAACGGAAGCAAAAAGGTTCAATGGAACGGCTTCAGCAGTTAATCACCCGGGTGGGCCTGAAAACGGATCAGCTTTCCCGTTACCCGCATGAATTTAGTGGCGGACAGCGTCAGCGGATCGCGATTGCCCGCGCTTTGATCACCGAACCGAAGTTTGTCATCCTTGATGAGCCGACTTCTGCATTGGACGTCTCAGTGCAGGCCAACGTGCTCAATCTGTTGAAAGAATTAAAGCACGAACACCAGCTGACCTACCTGTTTATTTCGCACAACATGTCAGTCATCCGCTACATGTGTGACCAGACTGCCGTCATGTATAAAGGAGAGATTGTGGAGACAGGTCCCATTGAGGACATCTTCCAACACCCCCGCCAAGCTTACACCAAAACATTGTTATCGTCATTGCATCCGTTGCAGGCTGCCGGCGTAAATCAAGCCGAAAACCACAGCAACGAGTTATCCCCATAACCAACTGAACAGGGAGGCCCGCTTCTTGGGTTTCCCTCCCAAACCCTTTTCCTCCTCTGGCTTCTCCGCTTGAACAGGCAGCAGCGAGCGTCCCAGCATCTCCAACGCCTCGCGCGCAGCCGACTTCCCTTGCAATATCATCGGCATGCCTGTATTGATCGATTTTTTCACCTCCTCGTCGTCAGGTATCGTATACAGCTTTTTGCTCGGATGCAGCTGAAAATAGGCACGCATCTCCTCCAGCGTGAACATCTCTTTTCGCTGCAGCCGGTTAATGCAAAGCTGAATCCGCTCCTCCGGGTATTCCGCTTCGCGCAGCAGTTTGAGCATACGTTGAATATTTTCGATTGAATCCACCACAGGATTGCCGACCATAATCACCCGCTGCGCAAAAAACAGTGCTTGTACGGTAGCATCCGTCGTATCCGGAGCCGTATCAATCAGGATCACATCGTAATCGCTGAGCCGCAGCGCTTCCAACATCAGATAAAGATGATAATCTTTAATCTCAAAACTGTAACGAATATCCCGAGGAGAAGTGAGGACATGCAATCCGGTCGGCTCATGGACGACAACATACTGCCGGATCTCTTGCGGAGATATCCGCACGGCGGCAGCATGCTCCTGCCACTCGGCATGCGACAACGATTGGGGATGACGCCCCTCCCGTTCCACCACCGCCATCAACAACTGGTCGATTGCCTGCACCCAACCGAACAGATTGGGCGTTCGCGGCAAGTTTAATGAAGTGGCAAATGTGCCAAGATCGAGATTAAAGTCGACGGCTAGCACTTTTAGCGGTCGATTCTCCCTTTTTTGTTGTGTAAAATAAACAGCCAGTTCCCGGGACAAAAACGTCTTGCCTACACCGCCCTTTGGGCCGTAAACCGTAATAATCTGCTTGGACTCGTTGGCTGACGGCGCGGGCGCGGAGTCAGCCGGCGGCTTGTTATCGCCAACTGCAACAGACGAACCGGGATGAACGGGAATACAGGGCATTTCCATACGGGAAACTAGCATCTCCAACTGAGCAACTTGGATCGGTTTGCCGATGACCCAAAATCCAAGATTGCGCAAAAACGGTTCCCAGTTTAATTCCCGCAAGGAACACGCCGCCATCAAAGCCGTTTGCGGATAATAAAGCTGCATTTGCCGCGAGAATTCTCCCCAATCAATCTCAGGCAAGCTGCCAAGCAAGACCGCATCCGGCTTCACCTCAGCCATTGCCTGCCATAACTCTTCCCAGCGGGCAATCTCCGCTACCGGCTCAATTCGACTGCTTCCGGCTAGATTTTGTCTTAGCTGATAGAGTGACCGCTCGTCGTCAAAGATAAGCAAGCGTTTCTTTTCACGATTCATTCCGGTTCCTCCTCGCTGCTCCAACGTTTCTTCGTCCTCATCAGCGCCTGGGCAAAAGCGGAATCGCCTATACCTGACCGTTTTTCCCCGACAAGCGCAGCTTTGGCGAGATGAATCTTGCCGTAATGAATGGCATGGGTCAGCAGGACAGCCTCGTCAAGTTTTACAGCGATCGTCACCGCGACCAGCCGGGGAATCTCCCCATCCAGCTCCCGCTGCAGCGCAACAACGGGCATGTTTTTAAACAACAACCCGCTGTGTGCCCCCTCTTCATCCTCAAATGAGGCGAACAAATGCACATAGTCTCCGATCTCCAGATAAGGCGTCACTCCAATAATGTTATCGACCGGAATGCTCATCCCCGTCCACGTTTCATCTTGCAGTTGGCTCAACCCTTTTTCATCCTGCTGCGCGAAATCATTGACAAACAACGGCATCGGGCCTGCCACTTGCCGACTGAGTGGCAAGGCAAGGTAGGACTCTGCTTCCTCCCAAGGGATCAGATTGGGAAGCGGAGTCGATTGTTTGGCAAACATGCTGCCGAGTACAAGAACCCCCTGTTCAATCTGTTCTTCCTTCAACAAGGTTCCCGCTTCCACAACTTCTCCCTCCCTCAGCTTCAAATAGTGAAATGTCTGCGGCTTGAGAATCATATAAGCTCCACAGCCTAGACAAACCGCCAGAAGCAGCGCTGCAACCAGTCGGATGGGACTGATGGTCATACTCGCGTTCCCCCGTTCTGTTTTTTGCCTAGCATACAGGATACGGTTGGGACAAAAAAACTGCCCGGTGCAAGCCATCGTTGCACCGGGCAAAATCGGAACGCGGAGAGAACTCCCCGCCTATGCTTATGTATTTCTTTCGTAAATCAGCCGCAAGCCTTTTAGGGTTAATTCCGGATCGACGATCGTAATGCAGTCCGTTTCCCCGGCGATCAACGAAGCCAACCCTCCTGTTGCGACAACAACCGGATTGTTTTTATACTCCGCTTTCATGCGGTTGACGATTCCTTCCACTTGGCCGACAAAGCCGTAGTAAATTCCCGATTGCATCGCGGTAATTGTATTGCGTCCGACTACCCCAGGAGGCTTGGCGATTTCAATCCGCGGCAATTTGGCAGCCCGGCTAACCAGCGCTTCTGTGGAGATCGCAATTCCCGGCGCGATGGAACCGCCCCAATATCGTCCTTGTTCATCGATATAGCAAAAAGTGGTCGCTGTCCCAAAATCAACAACGATTAAGGGCGTCCCGTAATAATGGATAGCGGCGACGGCGTTGACAATTCGATCCGCGCCTACTTCACGCGGGTATTCATATTTAATGTTGAGGCCTGTCTTTACACCCGGACCGACCACCAGCGGCCTTTTGCCAAAATACTTTAGACACATCCGCTCAATCGTTGCATTCAACGGGGGAACGACTGACGAAACGATGACACCTTGCACGTGCTGAAACGCAATGCCCGCACTCGTAAACAGATTGAGCACAAGCATGCCGTACTCATCTTCCGTCTTGTTGCGGTCTGTGCCGATTCGCCAATGATATTTGAGGATTTCCCCTTGATAGATGCCAAGCACAAGATTGCTGTTGCCGATATCGATTACCAGTAACATATCATGATCCCTCGATCTCATCCAAATCAAGATTTGAAAAAAACCACCCGGCTGTCTGCTCCGCAATGGCCGAATGGGATTTCGCTTTGCGCATGTCTGCCTAAATCAACCGGCAATTCAGTGCGTGCGGCATTCCTTGCACGTCCCGTAAATCTCAAACTTGTGGCCGGTCACCTGAAATTCATCGGGTACTGCATGTAAGATACTCATCGGACAATCAGGAAGGGACAAGGTTTTTCCGCAAACCGTACAAATCACATGGTGATGGTGATCCCCGTCAACCGAGCAAGCGAGCCTGAATTTCCCCTCGCCTTCCAGTTCGGTTTCCTCCAAAATCCCCAGCTGCACAAAAGTGGAGATATTGCGATACACCGTATCAAAACTTAAATTTGGATACATCTCTTTTATCTTCTCCATAATATCGCGAGCGGAGAGATAGCGCTTTTCTGCCGCACAGATTCGAATGATCTCTTCTCGCTTGCCGGTATATTTAAACCCACGTTCCTTTAAGATCTGTAACGCTTCCTCAACAGTCATCGCTGCCTCTCCTTCCCATTCAATTCCAGATCCGCTTCAACTTCTTGCTTGCCAGTACACCAAGCAAAAGCAAGACCGCCACCAATACGATTGTCCCGCCTGATGCCCAATCAAGCAAATAGGCAAAATAAAGTCCGACCAAAACTGATATCTCTGCAAACAGAATAGCATAAAATATGGTTTGGCGAAAACTCTTGGCAATTTGCAGGCTGCTGGCAACCGGCAGCGTGATCATCGCCGAAATCAGCAATACCCCGACAATTCGCATAGAGGCTGCGATCGTCAGCGCGACCAACACGATAAACCAAAAATTGATGAACTTCCGCGCTACTCCCGATACCCGGGCAAACTCCTCATCAAATGAGACGGCAAACAATTCCTTGTAAATGGCCAATACCGTGCCGATGACGAATACGGCCACACCGATCAAGGCAAACATATCCTCTTTGGTCACCGTGACAATGTTACCAAACAAATAGGAGTACAAATCGGTGGTAAAACCGTCCGCCATACTAACCAATACGGTAAACAGCCCCAACCCCCCGGAAAGAATAATCGGAATCGCCAAGTCTTGCTGCGACTTGTATAATTTACGCAAGCGTTCGATGAACAGTGAACCGATTACGGAAAAGATCATCCCGAAAAACAGCGGATTGACGGCCCCCAAAAACGCCACGTTCTTGGAGAGCAACATCCCGGCGGCAACACCCGACAAAGTGACATGGGACAGTCCGTCTGCCATCATCGACAAGCGCCGCACAACCAGAAATGTGCCAAGCAGAGGGCAAATAACGCCAATCAAGACGCCTGACAACAACGTATAACGCAGAAAATCATAGTGAAACCAATCGGCAATCATTCGTATTCCTTCTTTCCCATCCGCTTTAATGATGATGGGCCAATACCCTTACCGTATCGCCATACATCACCTGAAGAATCTCTTCCTGATGATGCTCAAATTCGTGTTTGCTGTGCAAGTGCAGCGTATGCTGCAAACATGCCACCTTGTTGACCCATTGCGTCATCATGCCAACATCGTGGCTCACGATCATCATCGTCATTTTATGTTCGTCTTTTAACGAACGGAGCAATTCATAAAACTGCTCAATTGATTCCTGGTCCACCCCGACCGTCGGTTCATCGAGGATCAGCAACTCCGGATCAGCCACCAAGGCGCGGGCAATAAAAACCCGTTGAAGCTGCCCGCCGGACAAACTGCCGATGCGTTTATCCAGCTTGTCGGCCAAACCGACCCGTTCCACAACAGCAGCCACCTTCTCCCGATCAGCCGGCTTCAAGCGACGAAACAAACCGAGTTTCCCAACCAAACCGGATGAGACAACTTCCCGTACAGTAGCCGGAAATCCGCCTGCACCGTGGGCTGCCTGCTGAGCGACATAACCGACTTTTGACCAGTCGCGAAACCGTTCCTGCGGCTGGCCGAACAGTAAAATACGACCCGCTGTCGGCGTCAGCAATCCCAGGATCAACTTCATCAATGTGGACTTTCCCGAACCATTGGGGCCGACAATGCCGACAAAATCGCCGCGAAACAGCTCCAAGTTTACTTGATCCAACACATGCTTATCTTCATAATGAAATGAGACAGAGGCCAGACGGATAATTTCATCATCTGCATTCCCGTTTCTCATCAAGCACCATCTTCCTTATTATAAGAATAAATCGTATCGATTCCTATTTATCATTTTTCATCGTACTACGCCATCGCACAAAGCACAAGAATAAATATGCCGCCCGTTAAGACGGCAGAACAATCGATCACTGCAAGACCGTACGCAGCGTTTCCATATTATCCCGCATAATCGACAAGTAATCCTTGCCTGCTTCAGCTTCCTCTTTCGTCAACCCTTCCAGCGGATTGAGCGTTGCCGTTTGAATGTTTGCCTCACGGGCGATTACTTCAGCAACCTTTGGAGAGGCAAGCGTTTCAAACAAAACATAACCGATCTGGTGTTCCTTTACGAGGTCCACCAATGCCTTCAATTCGGCTGGAGACGGCTCATCCGAGGGCGATATTCCCGAAACGGCGATTTGCGTTAAACCATAGCGGTGAGCCAAATAACCGAACGCACTGTGTGCCACCAAAAACTCCTTGTGCGTCGCCCCATTGGCCATCTGCTGAAATTCCCCGTCAAGTTTATCCAGATCGGCGGCCAATTGTTGATAGTTTTGCTCATAAACTTGGCTGTTAGCCTGGTCCCGAGCGACAAGCGCGTCTTTTACTTTTTCCGCCTCCGCTTTCAAAAGCGTCGGATCGAGCCAGACATGCGGATCAAACTCACCGTGCCCATGGTCTTCTGTCCCATGCTCATGAGTTTCCTCATGCTCTTCGCCATGCTCTTCGCCGGCAGGAAGTAACTCCAACCCATCCGTTGCTTTCACAACGGTAATTTTTGCTTGATCCAATCCTTCGATTGCTTTTTCCGCCCATGCTTCAAAACCGCTTCCGTTATAAACAAACAGGTCTGCATTGGTGATATCGACAATATCCTTTGCAGTAGGCTCAAAATCATGGGGCTCAACACCGGTCGGCACGATATTTTTTACCTCCACCAAATCGCCACCAATTCGCTCTGCTACATATTGCAAAGGGTAAAAAGAAGTGTATACTGTTATATTGTCGTCTTTATCCGGAACCCCACTTGCAGCTTGTTCATTGGCCGTACCGCAGCCTGCGGCAACCAATGCGACAGCGGCCAGCAAAAATCCAACAACGTTACGCTTCACTTTGTTCATGTTTTCACTCCCACTCCTTAATAAGAATCATTCCGATTTATTTGACGCTTTTCATTATACTTGCTTACAGGAAAATTGTAAATAAGAATTATTACGATTTGATCTATATTTGTAACAATCTCCCCTCCTTTGGTATGCTATAATCCAAACAGACATAAAAGCCGGTATAGTAGGAGGATTTTTATCGATGAAACGAGCTCATTTGCTCTGTCTTGGCGTGTTAGCGGTATCTTTGCTGGCAGGCTGCGACGGCAATCAGGCTGAACAACAGCCGGCCGCGCATGAACATGCCGCCCATACCGCCTATGCACCAAATGGCGACTTACTTGAAACAACCGCCTCGCTGGATCAACTGCCCAGCTTTTTAGATCATCTTGATCCGCAGATTGTGGAAGCATATAAAGTGGCAGCTGCCAACCAAGATTTGTTGAAAACGATGCCGTGTTATTGCGGCTGTGGGGAAAGTGCCGGACATCAGCACAATGGCAATTGCTTCATCAAGGAAGTTAACCAGGACGGTTCCGTCGTTTGGGATGATCATGGCACTCGTTGCGGCACTTGTATGGAAATTGCCGTCGTCTCCTCACAGATGAAAGCGGAAGGTAAATCCGCTGTTGAGATTCGCCAGTTTATCGACAATGCCTTTAAGGAAGGCTTCGCCAAGCCCACTCCCACTCCAATGCCATCTTGACAGTACCATCAGCGCTCCTGCTTCAAACGCAAGCAGGAGCCTTTTTACATAAAAAAGGGCTGCCAACCGCATGGCAACCCTCCATTTCATACAAACCGCTCCATCTGGCCAGGAGACATCAATCGTGCTGGCTCTTCCCGGAAAGGCAGATTTATTTGCTTAAAGCCGGCAACACTTGTTCCAGAATAAACTGGGCAACGCCATTTTCATCATGGTCTT
The DNA here is from genome assembly GCF_016908525.1 of Brevibacillus fulvus. GTDB lineage: Bacteria > Bacillota > Bacilli > Brevibacillales > Brevibacillaceae > Brevibacillus_G > Brevibacillus_G fulvus. The sequence continues at coordinate 26,935 of NZ_JAFBEB010000021.1, read as the reverse complement.
TCGCTGTAAATTTGGCAATCGCTTTTACGTGCGGAAAAGCATTTCCCATGGCAACTGACACCCCGGCATTGCTCAAGATCTCCAGATCATTGTCTGCATCGCCAAAGGCCATCACCTGATCAGGGGTTACCCCCCATTTTCGACAAAAATATTGCAGGCCGGTCCATTTGCTGACGCCTTTTGGCATAATCTCCACATTTGTCGACCCGGAGGACGTCACAAAGGCGACTTCTGACCACAGCTGCATCTGTTCCTGTACTTGCTTCAGCACTTCTTCCTGCTGGTGCCAGACAAAAATTTTTACGAACTGTTTTTCGCCGGTTTTGATCTTTTGTTCCAATTCCTGCAATGGGACAATCTTGGCCAAATTATAAAAAGTGAATCGACGCAGAGCAACATCTTCCGGTGTGACGCTTTCCGTTTGAATGATCTGTTCGATCATCTCCTTATCCTCTTCTACCATCCAACGAGTGCTCTCTGTATCGTGCATTTCAAAAAAGACAGGTTGTTGGCGTATCCGATGCAGGGCATCCAACAGCATGTCTGTCGGCAAGATCGTACTTTCAATCAGCGTACCATCCTTCTCATGTACCGTTGCCCCATTGCTGCAAACAAACCCGTCAAAAGGAAAAGCATCAATCGGCGTCTGTGCTGTCGCAAATGTTCTTCCTGTGGAGATGACCAATTTACACCCTGTTGCTTGCAGCAATCGACAAGCTTCCTTTGTTGTCTCTGCCATTTTTCCGTCTTTGTTCAATAACGTCCCATCCATGTCAAAGGCAGCCAAACGCACTTGCGATAAAACCATGGGTAAACCTCCCTCCGGAAATGCCGGCTAAATTTTCTATCGATTGTCCAAAAACGGGAGCACCCAAGGCGCCCCCGTTTTTGCGAATCAATCCTGTTTTTCCTCAGAATCGGTTTTTGGTTGAATATTAATCACGACATCTTTGTTTTCTGTCGTATTTTCAGCAGGATCGCTGTCCAATTTCCCTGTTTCAATCAATTGCTTGATTTGATCTGCATCGAGCGTTTCCACACGCATCAGCGTCGTCGCCACCAAATCGAGCTTGTCGCGATGAGTTGTCAACAGCTCCTTGCAACGATCATAGCATTCCGTAATGATGCGGCGCATTTCCTGGTCGATTTCATAAGCAATTTGTTCGGAATAGTTCCGTTCATGTCCCAGATCACGCCCCAAAAAGACTTGACCTTGCGAACGCCCAAACTGCATCGGTCCCAAGTTGCTCATACCATACTCGGTAATCATGCTGCGGGCAATCGCGGTAGCCCGTTGGAAGTCATTGTGGGCACCTGTACTGATATCGCCCAACACCAATTCCTCAGCCACGCGTCCGCCAAGCAGGCCGACGATTTTATCCAGCAAGTCGCCTTTGGTCGCAAAATAACGATCCTCTTTTGGCAGCATTACGGTATAACCGCCAGCTTGACCACGCGGGATAATCGTTACTTTATGCACCATTTCGGCGTTTTTCAAATAGTACCCAATAATGGTATGACCGGCCTCATGGAAAGCAACCAGTCGTTTTTCATCTTCACTGATCACGCGCGATTTTTTCGCAGGACCGGCGATGACGCGATCGATCGCCTCATCTACTTCCTGCATGCCGATCAGTTTTTTGTTGCGTCGTGCCGTCAGCAAAGCGGCCTCGTTCAACAAGTTTTCCAAATCAGCGCCGGTAAATCCGGACGTACCGCGAGCGATCACATCCAATTTCACATCATCACCCAGCGGTTTGTTGCGGGCGTGTACCCGTAGTACCGCTTCCCGGCCTTTAATATCGGGACGATCAACCGTAATCTGGCGGTCAAAACGGCCAGGCCGGAGCAAAGCCGGATCAAGAATATCCGGACGGTTGGTTGCCGCAATGATAATAATTCCTTCATTTGCGCCAAAACCATCCATCTCAACAAGCAATTGGTTCAACGTTTGTTCACGTTCATCATGACCGCCGCCCAAACCAGCTCCACGCTGACGGCCAACAGCGTCGATCTCATCAATAAAGATAATGCAAGGCGCATTTTTTTTCGCATTCTCAAACAGATCGCGAACACGGGAAGCACCAACACCGACAAACATTTCCACGAAATCAGAACCAGAAATGCTGAAGAATGGTACCCCTGCTTCCCCCGCTACCGCGCGTGCAAGCAATGTTTTCCCTGTCCCTGGAGGACCAACCAACAAAACGCCTTTGGGAATACGGGCACCAACTGCGGCAAACTTCCGCGGATCTTTGAGGAATTCAACGACCTCCACCAGTTCTGCCTTTTCTTCGTCAGCACCGGCTACATCATCGAATGTGACTCGCTTTTTCTCATCATTGTACAACTTGGCCCGGCTTTTGCCGAAATTCATCACCCGGCTGCCGCCACCCTGAGCCTGATTGAGCAGGAAGAAGAACAAAATAAAGATGATCACAAACGGAATGATGGAGGTCAAGAAAGTTAACCAAATATTGTTACCTTCTTGTGGTTTATATTCAACAACCTTCACCATCTGTTGATCAATTTTTTGGTCAAGGATCATCCCAATATCCGAGTTGTACAGCGGAATATTGGTGTAAAATTTCTCCTTGCCGACCGGCGCCTTCTTCAGCACTCCGTCAACTCGATATGTACCACCTTCAGGGCGAAGCGTAATCTCCGCTACGTTATCCGCTTTTAACTCGTTACGGAATTCATAATAGGTGATAGGCGTTAGCTTATCAGTCCCGGAGAGGATAAAATTCACGATCCCAACCGTGACAAGGAATATAAGTAGATAGAACCCGGTATTTCGAAAAAAGCGATTCATTTCTTACCTCCTCTCGCGAAAAAGACACTTTTCACATTTTATCACACTACTAATAGTATCTACAACTCAACTACTTCGTATATACCTCCGGTTTTAAAATACCGATATATGGCAAGTTGCGGTATTTTTCCGCATAGTCGAGTCCATACCCTACAACAAACTCATCCGGAATCGTGAAACCGCTGTAATCCGGTGTAATATCCACTTTCCGGCGCTCCGGTTTGTTCAGCAGTGTGACTACTTTCACAGAAGCAGCTTCGCGGTGACGCAACAGCTCAACCAGTCTGCTGAGGGTCAACCCGCTGTCCATGATGTCTTCCACCACCAGTACATGCCGATTCTGTACCGAAGTATCGAGATCCTTGAGGATTTTCACCACGCCGGTTGACTCCGTACCGCTGCCATAGCTGGAAACGGCCATGAAATCCATTTCACAAGGAATGTCCATCTCGCGGATCAAGTCAGCCATAAATACGACAGCTCCCCGCAGAACACAGATCACCAGCGGATTTTTATCCCTGTACTCATTGCTTAGGATAGTGCCCAATTCCTTTACTTTTTCGGCGATCTCTTCTTCCGAAAGCAAAATCTCCTTGATGTCGTCTCTCATTGAAAAACCTCCTGCCAATCTTCTCCGTACTCAACCTCTACCATTAGGAACCTGGTTGTTTCTCGGGTCACTACCGCTGTTGAAGATCTTCGCAACTTTGGCACCCAAACGATTTCCTCCCCCGAAACCAATACCGGAATTTTTTCACGGTAGCTTTTTGGCACTTTTGCATCGATCAACAGATCTTTTAGTTTTTTTGATGCTTTTGTTCCAAACAGCTTGATCCGATCCCCTGGCAACCGATTGCGAATCAGCAATTTGCCTGGAAGCCGCTCTGCATCCAACACGATCGCATTGGCCGGAAGCCGATTCCAGTCAGAAAAATGGGGGTGTAAAGAAGTCCGTATGGTCGCGTTGCTTTCCCAAACATAGGTGCTACCTGGAACCATCAGTTCATAACAAAAAGAGTGCGTTTTTTCACTCGAATCACTAAACAAAAAAGAAACTTGCTCATAAGACCGTTTCACAATCATTCGTTCTGGCAAATGAATAACAGCCGATGGACTGTTGCTTTGTATCAAGTTTAAGACGGCCTCCACATGCTGGGAAGACCATTCTATTCCATTTGACAGATAACTTAATATTAGATTAATCATTCTCCTTTGTAAAGCAAGGTCACAACTTTGCAACTTCTTGCCTGAGATTACTACTTTATTCCCGGTTTGCTCCATTATGACTGTGTTGAGTTGATTTTGGCTCATTTTGGTCAAAAAAGCTTCGTCCTGCCTGACAGCCGCCGCTAACTCCAAGATGTGTTCGCGGTACCTTGCATTAACTTCTTCCAGCAAAGGGGCGATCTCCAGCCTGATCAGGTTGCGCTTGAATTTGCGGGACTGATTGCTGCTGTCTTCACGGGGAGACAGCGCATGCTCCCGGCAATATGCCTCCAACTGGCTTCGCTTCGTTGCCAACAACGGGCGAACCACCTCGACTTTTCCCGGTACAAGCCAGCGGCGAACCGGAATGCCCGCCAATCCAGCCAATCGTGTGCCGCGCACCATCCGGAACAGGACGGTCTCCACCTGATCATCAGCATGATGAGCAAGGACTACTTTTGTAGCGCCGACCTGCTCGGCGACTTCACGAAACAATTCGTATCGGACTTCTCGTGATGCTTCTTCCGCGCCCATCCCCGTTTTTTCCATATATAGTGGTATATCTCGCTCAAAAGCAAAACAAGGAATAGCGAGCTGTTCTGCCAGCGACTGCACATAGAGCGCGTCAAGCCTTGATTCTTCGCCGCGAAAGCAATGATTCAAATGAACGGCGTAAAGTCGCCAACCGTATTGATATTGTTTATTTAGCGACCACAAGATATGCAGAAGAGCAGAAGAATCTACTCCACCGGAAACCCCTACCACGATGTTTTCGCCAGGGAGCATGAGCCTTTCCTGCTCAATTTGCTTTCGTACGCTTGAGAGCATTTCTCATCACAATTCCTTTCCAAAGCGAAAAAATCGAGACGCCCATAATCAACCCGGAAGCGATTGCCCCAGCCAGCAAAAAAGTTTGCGTCGACAGCGTGATTCCTCCCAAATTATCTCCATTGACGAATGAAAGCATCGCCTTATAAGCGATTGATCCCGGTACGAGCGGGATAATTCCGGAAATACTGAAATTGGTGGAGGGAACGCGCATATAAATGGATAAAATTTGACTTACCAGCGACAGCGTAATCGCCGCAAGAAAGGTTGCCATGATTTGACTGGCACCAAAATAAGGGGACAAGCTGAATACGATCCAACCGATTACGCCGACTGCACCGCCTGCGGGTAAAACGCGAACCGGCACATTAAACAACAGGCAATACGCCGTTGTGGAACAAAGACTGAGAATAATGCCATGCCACCAAGCCACCCCATTCACCTCGCCAAGGAAAGAATAATCACCGTTGCCACTGCGACTGACACAGCGGTCAGCACAGCTTCGACCCCCCTCGATACTCCAGCCATCAGATCGCCCGACAGCAGATCGCGAAGCGAATTGGTTACGGCCACCCCCGGAAACAGAGGAATCATTGTTCCGACAAGCATCAGATCAAGACGCAAAGTGGGGAACAGGGAGTAGATCAGCAAGACAAACATACCGCCGATGATCGCTGACATGAAGTCAATGAAAAAACGAAATGGCAAGTATTTTCCGAAATAAAAAAGACAGATATTTACGATCATTCCTGCCAATGCAGTCGGAAGCAAGGCATAATAAGTAGCACCGCTGAGAACAGCAAAAGAGCCGCTGGCAACGCCAGCCGCCACATTTTGAAGCCACATCGGGTAAATGTGCTTTTTCTGATCAATTTCCTGTAACAATTGGTATGCGGAAATCAGAGTAATCTTTCCCGAAACATACTTGCGGGAAACATCATTCACCAAAGTTACCTTATTCAGATCGATCGTCCGCTCAGGTGTACGGATCATCCGCGTGTAACTTTTATCCATATAGCGGTAAGACAAAATGATGCTGGTTGGCGTAACGAAACTATGTACTTCATCCATGCCGGCCGCTCGGGCAATCAGCACCATTGTATCCTCTGTCCGGTATGTTTCACCGCCGCTTCTCAACATAATCTCACCTGCCAGCAGGCAAGTATCCATCACCAGATCTTCTCCCACGGTCTACTCACCCTTTACAACCATGCATAGTACAAAGAACCGGCAAGCAACAGCAAGGAAGCGACAAAAATCCCGCCAATCCACTTTTCCGCAGAATCGCCGCCATGTTGATGGCGGACATGCGATCGGGCCGTCTGATCCTTTTTCCGATTTTGCAAGGAAGCCAGCATTTCCTGTCTCATTGCATCCGCGCTGTCATATTTGCCATGCAAGGCCCTTACCAGTGGTATTCGATAAGGGTATAACCTCTCATTATTCAGTATTATAGCACAGAGCTCCTGAATTTCATGAGTTTGCACCCGCAAATCTTTCCATTCCGCCGGCTTGAGCAACAAGCGAATCATTACCATTGCCAGAGAGAACAGATCGTAAGCAATTTCCGCCCGTCGATCGCCGGCTTGCCAAGTTGCCCGATCATAATCTTCGGTAAATTGCCGCACAGCATTGCCGATTTTCGTCACTCCGCCAAAATCAATCAATCGAATTTGTTTGTCTTGATAGGTGACGATCATATTTTCCGGCTTAAGGTCGCCAAAAATCCACCCTTGCTCATGCAAGATTTGCAGTCGGTTCAGCAGCTGCAAAACGAGGATGGGCACCCATTCTTCTCCCGCCTGGGCAATATATTTGTCCAACTGCTCTCCCTGCAGAAATTCCATGACATAGAAAGTATAGGTTTGTCCATCCAGTTGAATATCATCTACATCGCACAGGCGCGGTCCGATCTTTTCGGCAGCGTTCTGTTGAACCGCTTTTAACATGTTTACTTCCATTAACATATCCAAGGGCTCCTGGCCAACCTTTAGGGCAAGTTTTTGACCTGCGGACTCAGCAAGATAAACAACCCCGTTAGCCCCTTGTCCGATCCTTTTATGAATGGAATAAACCTTTTTGTACCATTTCCCGCAAATTTGTTTTGGCAGTTCAGGTATGGCAAGTTTAGAAGACATGGTCACGCAAGAACCCGTCGTCGTCTTCGGTTTCATTGTATCTCGAGCGATATGAATCAGCCAGTTCTGCTGGCAGCGGAACATGGTTAAACAAGGCAATGGCTTCAACAATAGCTGGACCGGTTGGCGTTAATCCGCTCATGGTCAGATTGGAAGTAATTTGATGCGCTTTTTCGATTTGCTCTGTCCAAGGGATAACAATGTCGAGATATTTGTCTTTCCCGGGAAATAAACAAACAGACATTCGGCTGGTTCCGCTGCGGGAACGCAAACTGATGCTAAAATCATGGATTGCCTGCTGCACGGCGGACAATTTCGGTTTCATGCTGGCGGATGTATCCACAAGCATCGCAACTTCAAGAGTGCTTCGCTCGCCCAAATCATCAACCATACCGGCCACCTGCATGCGTTTTTCCGGCGTCAAACCTTCCAGAGCCGATTCGCCCAGAATCTCTTTCAGCTCTTTATTGACAACCTGGTGAATCGTTCGCGTCATTGCCTTGCGGGTTAACATTTGAACGGTTTGAGCGAGCTGTGCAGGGTAGACGATATCAAACAAACCGCCTCCCGCTTCTGCAATTTCTTTAATTTCCGCTTCACCCTGCTCGCCGACCTCGTTGCGTTCGACTACGCCAATCACATTTACGGTGATGCCCTGCTCTTTCGCCAGTGCGGCGGCTGCAACCGGACTCATCCCGGAATTGGAACAACCATCTGTCACAATCAAAATCTGACGCAAAGTTGCTTGTTTCATCGCAATCTCCCCGTTCTGCTCGTTTTTCTACCATTATCGACGGGGAGAGTACAAAACATACCCGTTACAACAGCCGTAAGTTAACCTCCACATCCGTTAACTCACTATTCTCGGTCGTTCCAATCGTTCCATGCCTTTGACATGAATCGCCGACCACTGCGGCATGAACCGGTCAATCCGCGCAACCAACACCGTCATATCATCAACAATCTCACCGGCATGCTGCCGAATAACTTTTTCCAACAGCAGATCAGCAACTTCTTGCGGGTTTTCCGTGTCCAATTCGGAGATAAGCCGCTTCATCCACATTTGTCTGTTTTCAATATGCCGCGGCGCCTCGTAAATTCCATCGGACATCATAATCAACAGATCGCCCGGTTTCAATGTTCGTGAAACAACATCTACTTCTATCTCTTCCAAAATGCCCACAGGCAAGTTATTGGCCGTTACCGTGATTACATCGGAGCCGCGTTTGATAAAGCTCGGTGTAGAGCCAATTTTGATAAAACGTGTATGAGCGGTTTGCAAATCGATCAGAGCCAGGTCGACCGTGGCGAACATCTCGTCGGTTGAACGCAACGTCAAAATGGAATTGACAGTTTTTATGGACAGTTTCTCATCCATCCCCGACTTCAGCAGCTGTTGCAGTATATCCAAGGCGGACTGACTCTCCAGATAAGCCCGTTCACCATTGCCCATTCCATCGCTGATCGCCAGTGCCATCCGGCCATTACCCAAATCCATTGTTTTGAAACTGTCGCCGGACAAAAGTTTTCCGTCTTTCGCAGCGCCGGCTACGCCAATATCGATCTCAAAAGCTTTTGCCGATGCCAGGCACATCGTGCAGTGGCCGTCCTTGTACGCTTCGCAATGGCGTTCTTTGACCACAATATTCTCCCCGAGAATTTCGGTCAACATCGGCGCGACAATTTTGGCGCATTCATCGCGTCCATAACAAGTCGGTTGGCTGATCTCGATATCGACCTTGCCCTCCTCCAAACTGTGAATATCCACCCTGCGTACGGACAATCCCAGTCCTTCCAGCGCTTTCGTCACTTGTTTCTCCTGAAACGACAGCTCAATTCCTTCCCGCTGAATCTCTTTGGCGAAATCACTCATTACGCGAGAGACACCGGACAGTTGGTCGGCCACCAGCTTCCTGCTTTCCTGCACTTGTTTTTTCAACTCAACATAGGTTAAATGGCGTTTATACTCCTGCTCAATTAAGGTGGTGACTTTTTCGGTTTTGACACATTTCCTCTCCCAATCGCGGGGAATTTGTGCAGCAGGCAAGGAACCAGTCTCATAAACGGTCTCGATCATCTTTCGCATCGCATCGTAGGTAGCTTCCGTTTCCCGTTCCCAGCACTGTTCCTTTTTCCAGCACTTCTGACAGCTGAACTCTGTAACCCGACTTAAAAACAGATCTACCTTTTCTTCGCTCACTTCTTTTTCTGCAGTTTGCGCAAAGCTTCTCGACAATTGTGTGAATAGTTCGGAAAATTGTTGGATCTTGCCTGCGGTAACATCTCTGACTCTGCGCATATACTCCTGGTGTGACTGCAAGTTTTCCGGAGTGCCCGGAATAAAGCGGGATACTCTTTTCCAAAGCGCTGCCGGTGTCAGCAAAAACAACAGAATCGACAGTGTCGTTTCAATCAACGATTGGTACACCGTATTTTGTCCGCCGCCGTAGATGGCGAGAATCGAAGTACCGATCAACAACCCGCCGGAAACCCCCAGTTTTCCGCCCTCTTTCAGCAAGCCGGCCAATAGTCCGGAAAATGCCAGCAAATTAATTTGCTGCAATGCGTTGACATTTGCCAAACTTAATATTAAACCGGTAACGACACCGACCGCAGCGCCAATCGTTCCGCCTCCGGTGAAAGCGAAGAGCAACAGCAAATAACGGGAAAGCACATGTTCCATCGAAATCCCTTCAACCGTCCAGCCGACGGTTCCGGTCATCAGTGAAGCCAGCAGGATGACCATTGAGACGATTTCTTCATTTTTCAAAGGTTCGTAGGGCTTGGCCAGGTGAATAATCGATAATGACTGAACGAAGATCAGGGTCAGAATGAAGCTCAAGGCCGCTTCCACTGCAACCATGATCAAATTGTATGTGTTCACTTGATTGGTCAAGACGTCAAACAGCAGATGACTGGCAAAAACACTGACCAATACAACGAACGGGGTTAACGAAAAATCTTTCCGCCGCATTTTTTCGGTCAGACGGCAAGCGATAAAGGCGACAACAACGCTTAGCAATGATTGCAGCCCTAGCGGAACCGTGTTGGAAAATGCCCCGGCAATCAAAGATATGGTGCAAGCAACCAGACAGTCCCGTTTGAGAAAGTACATAACGATAAAGTAGGGAACAACAAACGGTGTTAAATCTTCCAAGATGAGCGCCCGTCCTAGCAGGAAGCCCATAATGAAGGGGAGCAGTTTCCACCTTTGGGCAAAGTCGGCAATCTTGTCCCCCCACAAGATTGTCGTTTGGCTTAACTGGCTTTGCAATCGCTGCGACCAGGCATGACCGGTACTGGATACATTTTTGCTAATAATCATTTTTCAACCACCCCGTTCAAAGATATGATGTGGTTTTCATTATACGGAGGCGGCTATGTAAAATTTGTCAAAAGCTCGAGCTATATTCCAAAAATCGTCCGACAAATATCTCTGCTTTTTCAAGGCGATATTGCAAAAAAAAGCGTCCGCTTTCCGGCAAACCGGAAAAACGGACAAAAAAAACCGACGTTTGGCGCTCAACGTCGGTTTCAGGGTGATTCGCGCTTAGCGAAACGGGCTTATATATAAATACATTCGCTATCGATTGCAAATGACCTTCCTGATTTTGTCGCCAATTTACGCATTTTTGTCAAAACCGTGATGTTTTCCGGTGACAATATTGTTAACGTCCCTTCCCCTTTTTGTCCAGATGCCTGCGGAGACCGGACTGATGATCTTCACTTTCTTTTAAAAACTTGTTTAGTTTCTCCTCAAATCCCTCACGCCGCTCCTGCTTAGAGGAAAAAGGGGGACGTTCCACCGCTTTTTTGATCGACAGTGCAATTTTGTTTTCCTTGACAGCCAGCACCTTTACCGTAACGATATCGCCAACTTTCAGATGCTGATGAATATCGGTTACATACGTGTTGGCCACTTCACTGATATGCACCAATCCAGTGATGCCTCCTGGCAATTCCACAAAAGCCCCAAACTTGGTGATTCCGGTCACTTTTCCCTCAAGCTTGCCTCCGACCTCAATTGGCATGAATACAGAGATCCTCCCTTTTAAAGGTTGTGAGACTGGGTGCTACTGTTCAGGAATGACAAATAAAATTTCACCTGGCTTCGCCATATTGTACCGTTTTCGGGCCAACTCGGCGATATACTCCTTGTCGTTCAGACGACTTGCTTTATACATCAGCTCGTCTTGCTGCGCCTGAACTTTGGCTACCTCCGTCTGCAATGATTGCAGCTCGGCTTCTTTTTGTTGTAAAATGCCGCTTTGCAAATAGACGGTATAGCCAGTCCAAATCGAAAAACAGAGAACAAAAAAGAGTAGCAAGCGAATTCGTCGTTTTTGCCCCGTTTTGTTCATTTGGGGAGAGGTTCCATTCATAAACAAGCCACCTTTGTCACTGTCGCTTTTTCCATTGAAACCATTTCTTTGCGGATGTCCAGATTCCTCTCAGCCGCTTGCTGAATTTTCTCCCGATTTTTTGACCCCATTTGATAAAAGGAGCAAAAAAGAAAGAAATGATCTTCCAGATAAAGTTGAGAATTGTCAAGATTACAGAGATCAAAAAGGAAATCAGCATCCAGACCAATTTGTAGAGCAGCAAGATTGGCCGGACAACCATTGTATTGATCAACCATACACCCGTTCGATATAACCATTTAGAAAATCTTATCACAGAAAGCAGCAACTTAATATATTTCTTACTACCTAGTAGAAAATAGGTCCATGCACCTACCATAATACTGATAAAGATTGGATATCGTACAATTCCGTCGTTTATTTTCACAAGGACAAAAAAAACAAGCCAAATACTGAACGCCCAAAAGATAAGATCGGTAATAAAGACCAGCCACTTGGGGAACCGCCCTTTTCCTTTGAATACATGGTACGTGTCAAAGCCCATGCCCATCAGCATTCCGCAGAAAGCCATAAAAGCTACGGTTTGTATTTGGACGGCGATACTCACTTGAATAACCTGCCAAAAAATCCTTTCGAACGATCCCCCATTTGTCCTTGTTCCAGATAGGCCATCTCATGGACCAGGCCTTCGATCGCCACTTCGCCCGTCTCCAGGCTAAGATTTTTCATATGTAAGTTCTGGCCGCGAATGGTTAAGAAGCCGCCTTCCGTCTCAAGCAGAAATTCTTCGCTGTCAAAACTCTCTACTTTCTTTACCCCGGAAATCGCCAGGCTGCGCCGGTTGATCATTACGATCTCATGCCGAGGCCGCTTTAGTTGCTCACTCATAATCCAGCCCTCCTACCTATGATTGCACAAAGTACCAACAAGTCGATTCTTGTACCATCCTATGGGCAGGGATGTCCGTTTAGAACCCGAAGCGGACGATTTCATCGCGAAATTAACCAACTTTGACAGAGTGGTGCACGCAAAAGACCGCTTGGGGTTTCCCAAGCGGTCCACTTTGCTAATTTCCGCGAATGTAAGCTTCTTCTTCTTTTTCGTCTCGAGGGACAGGCACTTCCCCGATAACCCGATACAAACTGGCTGCTTCTTCTTTGCGTGGATTCTCTTTGATCTCTTCCACCTGAACGACGACAATTTTCTGGCCAAAGCGGATTGCCAGCTTATCGCCGATTTTCACATTGCTTGATGCTTTGGCTGGCCGCTCATTGATTTCGACCCGGTTTTGGTCACAAACCTCTTTGGCCAGTGTACGCCGCTTGATTAGTCGTGACACCTTCAAAAATTTATCCAGTCTCATTTTCTCTTTCCCCCTATGTGTGCTGTTTCGCTTCTTCCCACCAGCGATCCATCTCGGCCAGATCGCTTTCCGCAAAGCTGCGGCCCGCTTCCCGCAGTTTGGCTTCGATATAGGCAAAGCGCCGTTTAAACTTGCGATTTGTCAAAGCAAGCGCCTGCTCGGGATCAATTTTGTAAAAACGGGCCAGGTTGACGACCGCGAACAGCAAGTCTCCCAATTCACCCGGCTTTTCCCCAGCGTCCGCTTCCCGCAGTTCCCGATACTCCTCTTCGACCTTGCGATAAACATCAGCGATATCTTCCCAGTCAAATCCCACTTCCGCCGCTTTCTTTTGCAACTTGTAAGCGAATGGCAGCGCCGGCAAATCGCGCGGAATCCCGTCCAGATGGGACAGTTCGGCCAAATCGATTCCTTTTTTCGCCTTCTCTTCCGCCTTGATCTGCTGCCAGTTGGCCATCGCTTGATCGGCATCTTCCGCCTCTCTGTTTCCAAATACATGCGGGTGACGGCGAATCAATTTTTCATTCAACCCCGCGATGATATCTTCGATGGTGAAATAGCCATCCTCCGCAGCCATCTGGGCATGAAGCATGATCTGCAGCAATAAATCACCCAGCTCTTCACACATCGCATCTGGATCGTCGTCATCGATCGTTTCCAGCACTTCATACGTTTCTTCCAACAGATTTTTGCGGATGCTTTGGTGCGTTTGCTCCCGATCCCACGGACAGCCTTCCGGGCTTCGCAAGATCGCGACAATCTCTTTCAGATAGGAAAACTGCCGATTTTGCACATCAGCTTGCTCGGTCGGCCCGACGTAGACCAAACTTAAATTGCCTAGATGCTCCACCTGATCCAACCGGTACAACGGAATCGTTTCCACACGCTCCATGTCCTTGACGCCGACTGCCGTAGCCACGGTCACCGGATATTCGTCGGGATAGACCTCCATCAGCGTCAGTTTTACATCGGAGGCAACCAGCTTGTCATATACCTGAGCAATGACCGTATGCAACCCGGGGTGCAGCTGTGCCGCCTTCAGCGCAGTTGCATCCAGCAGCGAGAATCCTTCAATCGGATCGATCTTTAATCGAGCGAACAGCGGGTCCAAAAAACTTTGGCCCCCCATAATCTCAATCTCACAACCGCGCGTTTTGCCCATGTCCAGCAACAGCTGCACCGTCCGTTCCGCCACCAACGGATGTCCCGGCACTGCATAAACGACTTCGCGTTGTTCAGCGGCCTTATTCAATAAGGTTTCGGCGATTTCCAGATAGACAGGTTCAAACGTATCATGCTTTTCGTAAATTTCGTCAAACGTTTCAAAGCGGATGCCTTCTTCGCTCAACTGAGCAACAACCGGATGCTCTTTTGTACGCAGATAGAGATGGGCGGTTTCCTTTAACCTTCGATAAATCCCAACCGGTAATTGTTGCAAATCGCCGGCACCCAGTCCGACTACACGGATTACAGCCGTCATCATGCGGCCTCCTTTACTTATTTTTCAGTAGGTTGAATCGTGACAACAGATTGCCAACCCGCTTTCCCTTAGGCAAATAGTGGAGATCCTCCACGGAAATACCGCCGGTTTTCAGCAAAGCGAGAAAATACACGAGCCCGCCCGCCAAAACAGAGACAAGCCCGACCGCGGTTTGCTGCATCCGCTGAGAGCCAATCACCCGGCCGAAGATTTCGGCAGCGATCCAGTCCGTCAAACCAACCGCAACCACCATGATGATCACCGCAAGGAAAGGCTTGCCCAACACTTGCCGATAGCTAACGACCGCCTTGGTGTGTTTATGTATATCCAACATATTCAGTAACATCGAGATCGCATAGGCAATCACGGTAGCGCAAGCAGCGCCCGCAATTCCTATGACGGGAACGAGCAAAAGGTTGAACAACAGTTTGGCGACGACGCCGACAAACAAATTGCGGGCGGGAGCAACCACTTGTCCCAAGCCTTGCAAAATGCCGGCGGTCGTAATGCCCAATGTCGCAAACAGAATGGTATACGATTGAATAGCCAATGCGTCCGTACCTTTGGAGTCGCCGAACAGCATTACATTGATCGGCTCCGCCAGCAAAAACAGGCCAAAGGAAGCCGGCAAACCCAATAATAACGTCAGGCGCAAGGCCATTTCCGTCCGGCTCGCAATTAACGCTGTCTGCTTTTGCGCGTTGGCTTCACTCACTGCCGGAACCAAAGCCAATGAAAGCGATGTGGCAAAAAAGGTCCCAAACTGAATTAATGGCTGTCCCCGGTCAAACGCCCCTTTTAATATTTTGGCCGTATCCTCATGCATTCCACTCCATTGCAGCAAGTTTACAACTGTGACCGAATCTACCAGAGGAATCAGCGGAAGCACCAAGGAGCCGATGCAAATGGGGAGAGCATAATACAACAGGCTGCGCAAAATCTCTCGATTGCTCCAGGAAAGACCCGCAGACGGTTCGTCTGTGATCAATGAGTTTTCTGCCCGGCTTCTGCGCCGCCAGTAATAAAGCAATACCAAAATCGAGGCGAGTGCCCCCGGAAAAGCGGCAAACACAGCCCCCATGCCCGCCAGATAAGCATCCTGATAGACATCCATCGCCCAGAAAGCGGACACCAAGATAAACACAACCCGGACTAGCTGCTCCATTACCTGGGAGACTCCGGTAGGCATCATATCTTGATATCCCTGAAAATACCCGCGCAGTATCGCGGCCATTGGCACCAAGGGCAATGCCCAGGATACTGCTCTAAGCGGCCTCGCTAATTGCTCGTCCCCCATGAATCGGGAAATAGCCGGGGCGCCGATGTACAAGATCAGGAAAAACAAAACGCCGAGTGCGACCAGCAGGATACTGGCGAGCCGAAACGCCTTGCGTGCCCCAACGTAATCACCGAGGGCAACACGTTCCGAAACCATTTTGGAGATTGCCAAGGGGAACCCTGCCGTCGCGAGAATCAACAAGGTTGTATAAAGAGGATATACCTGCATATATACGTACAAGCCGATATCACCGGCAATGTTTTGATAAGGAATACGATATACGGCGCCTAGCAGCTTGGAAACCAAAGCAGCGATTCCCAATATGGCGGCACCCTTTACAAAATGCACGGAATCTCTAGCGCCTGACATTTACCGTAGTTCTCCTCTCCATACAGAAGCTGGGTTCATTATACCATAACGCTGTTAGAGAGGAAAAAACAGCCTCGCATCCGCGAGGCTGTCCGTCATTGCTCCATCTGCTTGGCCAAAAAGCCTGCTGCAGTTTCGGCCATCTTCATTTCCAGTTCACCCATTTTTGCCGCATCGTTTTTGCTTAACAGAATAACCGAACCAATCGGGTCGCCGCCCGCTACAATAGGGGCAATCACAAACGAGGAATATTGCTCAGTCATATCACGGCAGATCTCATATTGTCCCGAGTTTTTTTCCACCCGGCTTTTCCGTTCTTCCAAAGCTTTTTCCACAATATTCCCAATCGCTTTTTCTAAGTATTCCTTTTTGGAAGCGCCTGCGACGGCGATCACACTGTCCCGATCGGAAATCAACACCGTATGGTTCATGCTTTCATAAAGCGAATCCGCATATTCTTTGGCAAAGTCACCCAGTTCGCCGATTGGCGAATACTTTTTCAAAATAACTTCCCCATCGCGATCAACAAAAATCTCAAGTGGGTCGCCTTCACGAATGCGAAGGGTGCGACGAATTTCTTTGGGAATCACGACCCGTCCGAGGTCGTCAATTCGACGAACGATACCGGTTGCTTTCATGTTGTTGCCTCGCTTTCTTGAGAATTTGGGTTGTGAACCTTGTGGGTTACCTTTATTTTTTCCTTGGCTCCTAAAATTAACTATCTCCTTGGTCTGCAAAATTTCCCAACTTGCCTTTTTTCTCTCCCCCGGGCGGCAGCAAGTGAGTATAGTATTAACCTTCTTTTGCAGAATATGCGATCAAACGAAAAAACAGGGAACATGGTCTGTTCCCTGTTTCGATCATTATTTGCTTGCAGCAGCATTCAATTTTGGCACGTTATATTTGGTAATCTGCTTGTCCAAATCGCTGCCCATAAATTGTTCATATGACTTTTGCAGCTCGCTTTGTGCAAGTTGGTCCTTCACTTCTTCAAATGTTTGCACGTTGCGGCTTTCCACTTTCATTACATGGTAGCCGTAGTCTGTTTTCACCGGTTCGCTGATTTGCCCGATCGGCAAGGTCAGTGCCGCCTGTTTAAATTCCGGCACCCATTGGTTCACATTGGCGTTTTCGTACAAACCGCCGTTATCTTTGCTGCCCGGATCTTCGCTGTATTGTTTGGCCAACGCCGCAAAATCCTCACCCTTTTTCAGGCGGGCAACCATATCATTGGCCAATTTCAACGCTTCTTCCTGCGTATGGTTATCGGTGGTAATCAGAATATGACGGACAGAAGCCACGGTAAACTCCGCTTTATCCGCTTTTTCGTAATCCTGCTTCAAGGTGTCTTCACTGATATCTTTTTTCAAGACGGCCACCGAGCTGTTGATCAAGTCCAATTCCGCCATAACCTCATCGCTGGTCAAGCCATGTCCTTCCAACAGTTTGGCAAACTTGCTCTCGTCATTGCCCAACATTTGCACATATTGACCTTTGATTCGCTCAAACGTTGTCGCAGACAATTTATGCGCATCCTGCTTCATCTTTTCATCCGCTTTCGCCGCCAAAATCTTCGTTCCGGTATATTCGCGAATAAACGACTTCAACGAATTTTCGTCAGCTGCAGAAATCATGCTGCCTTGTTGGGGGTTAACCAAATTTAACGTCTTTAAAAATGTGTTGAATTCTTTTGCCGTCACCTTGCCGCCTTGATATTCGCTGAAAACATCATTCTCGTTCGCTGTATAAGGCAAGGTGATTGCCGGAAACATCGCCAACGGATCATCGGCAGCCGCCTGTTTGTTATCTTGCGGTTGTTCCGCCGCAGGCTGTTGATCCGGTTTGGCCTTATCCTCTGCTTTTCCGCAGCCGGATAACAAAGAGAGGGTCAGGACAGCCGTTGAAAATATCGCCACAAATCGGTTCATGGATTAAAACTCCCTTCTCAAAACGGGGTTGATTGCTAGCTGACGGGACTCCCTGCTGTGGTGTCCTTGCGTATCGTATGGAATTCGCTCAGCAAGTTCTCAACAAGCTGCACCCCTTGTTCAATACTCAGTCCCTTTACTTTAACAGTTATGATGATCTGTTGTCCACCTGTGAGTCCAACCCTTCTCTCCCACTTATTGGACAAAGCAAATAAGGCGCCGCCATCAATATTGCTGTTTTGACTCGGATCAAGGTAAATTTTGATGATATCCGTCTCTCTCTGGCTGATTTCCGTGATTTTGTGCTGCAGGGCATAAACCCGCAGGCGGGAAATCACCAATAAGTTTTCCACCGGTTTCGGAATATCGCCATATCGATCCACCAGTTCATCGCGCAAATCGTCCACATCTTCTAATGTGGAAGCGGCGACAAACTTTTTATACATTTCAATTTTTTGTCGGCTGTCTGTAATGTAAAGCGAAGGAATATAAGCATCCAGCTGCAGATTGATCTCGACGGGAGAAACAATCTCTTTCTTCGCTTCCCCTTTCAGTTCGTCAATGGCATCTTTCAGCATCTGCGTATACAAATCAAACCCTACCGAATTGATAAACCCGTGTTGCTCCGCTCCAAGCAGATTTCCCGCACCGCGTATGGACAGATCGCGCATCGCAATTTTAAAACCGGAACCCAACTCGGTAAACTCTTTGATGGCCTGCAGCCGTTTTTCCGCGACCTCACTCAAAACCTTATCCCGCTGATAAGTAAAATAAGCGTAGGCGATCCGGTTAGAACGACCGACCCGGCCCCGCAGCTGATACAGTTGTGACAGACCCATTTTATCTGCATTGTAAATAATCAAAGTATTCACATTGGGAATGTCCACTCCTGTTTCAATAATCGTTGTGCTGACCAGCACATCATAGTTGCCGTCCAGAAAATCGAGAATCACGCTCTCCAATTCCCCTTCATTCATCTGCCCGTGGGCAACAGCCACCCGCGCATCCGGGACAAGCGTAGAAATATGCTCGGCCATCTGCTCGATTCCTTGCACTTGGTTGTAGAGGAAAAAGACCTGCCCGTCCCTTGCCAGTTCACGTTCGATTGCATCCCGCACCAGCATCGGACTGTACTCCACAACATAGGTTTGCACCGGAAAACGGTTTTCCGGCGGTGTTTCAATGACGGACAAATCACGAACACCGAGCATCGACATATGCAAAGTTCGCGGAATTGGCGTTGCCGTAAGGGTCAGTACATCGACATTCGTTTTAAACTGCTTCAGCTTCTCCTTGTGGCTGACGCCAAAACGTTGTTCTTCGTCGACAATCAACAGGCCGAGATCGCGAAAAATGATGTCTTTGGACAACAAGCGATGGGTCCCGATGACAACGTCGACCGTCCCTTCTTTCAACCCTTTGATCGTAGCGGTCTGCTCTTTGCGGGAGCGAAAGCGGCTCAGCACTTCCACGCGAATCGGGTAATCGGCAAACCGCTCAACAAACGTCTCGTAGTGCTGTTGAGCCAATATCGTCGTTGGCACAAGCAAGGCAACCTGTTTGCCGTCCATGACCGATTTGAATGCCGCCCGAATCGCCACCTCGGTTTTCCCATAGCCCACATCGCCACAGACGAGCCGATCCATCGGCCGCTCACGTTCCATGTCTGCCTTGACTTCATTGATCGCCCGCAGTTGATCGGGGGTCTCCTGATAAGGAAACATCGCTTCAAACTCCCGCTGTTCCAGCGTATCCGGCGAGAATGCGTGCCCTTTTGCCGCTTCCCGCGCCGCATACAGTTTGATCAAGTCTTCGGCAATATCCTTGACGGAAGATTGCACCTTGTTCTTGACCCGCTTCCACTCGCTTCCGCCCAGACTGTAAATTTTCGGCTCCGCCTCTTCGCTGCCGACATATTTCTGGACGTGATCGATTTGCTCAATCGGAACAAATAAACTGTCGCCGCCGGCGTAACGGATGTGCAAGTAATCTTTATGAATTCCCAATATTTCCTTCGTTTCAATGCCGAGGTATTTCCCGATCCCATGATTAATATGGACGACGTAATCGCCCGGCTTCAGCTCAAGATAATTTTTGATCCGTTCCGCATTGCTCATCGTTTGCTGCACTTTGCGAGCTTTGCGCTGTTTGGCCGTGAACACTTCTCCTTCGGTGATCACAACGAGCTTATTTAAAGGCAACTCGAACCCTGTTTGCAAGTTGCCGAGAATAATCGTCGGCCGTCCTGGCGGTACGGTATCGACTGCCTCGAGCAGCAGATCCGCTTCCATGTCGTAATCGTGCAGAACCCGCTCCAGTCGTTTGGCGCGTTCGGCATCGGCAGCGACAAAAACGATGCGATCGTGTGATTTCGTCCAACGAGCCAGTTCGTTTTTTAAGACATTCATCTGGCCATGAAAGTTCTGCATCGTTCGACAGTTTAGATTGACGATATTTTGCGGTTGCGTTTTCGGGGTTTGCCGCAAAAACAAGGAAAGATAAACCACCTGTCTGCTTTTCGGCAAAACAAGCTCTTCGTAGGTGGAGGACAAAGTGAGATTGCCCATAAACTCTCCTTCGGCGATTCGGCCCGTCAGCCATTCCGCTTCCTCTTTCTGCAGTTGCGCAGCGGTTTCCAATACACGTGAAGGTTCATCAATAATGACCACGGTATTATTGGGCATATAGGAAAAAAGCGTATTGTGTTCCGGATATATCACGGAGATATACGCGTACAACGTGGACAGGCGCTGGCCTTGCCGCATCAGCTCTATATCGCCGCCGATTTTTTGCATCATTTTTTCCTTGGTGCCGTTATCTTTCAATTTGGCGACCGTTTCCCCGAGCTTCTTTTCCAGACGACCGGCCGCTTCCTGCAGCAATGACGCGGAAACAAACATCTCTTTTACAGGGCCAACGACGTAAGTTTGCACGCTTTCGTGCGACCGCTGGGTGACCATATCAAACGTCCGGATTGAGTCGATTTCCACATCAAACAGTTCGATCCGTACCGGCCATTCCGAGTCAACCGGGTAAAGGTCGATAATCCCGCCTCTAACGGAAAATTCCCCTTTTCGCTCGACCAGTTCCACCCGTTCGTAGCCCAATTCAACCAAATGCTGCAAAAACGACTCCAATTGCAGTTCTTCGCCGACGCGCAAGGTAAGCTGGGATTCTTTCCAAACTTGCGGCGGTACAACCAACCGGCGCAATCCGGCAAATGGTACAACCAAAATACCCGTAAAGCCTTGGGCTAAACGGTTAAAGACATGAATTCGCTGAGCCAGCATTTCCGGACTGGCAATCGCCAATTCTGATCCGATTAATTCATTTCCGGGATAAAGCAGGACGTCTTCGGCAGGTACCAGCTCGACCAGATCTTCGTATACTTTTTGCGCCTGAAACATATTGTGCGTAACCACGCACATTGGCCGTTTCGTTTCCTGATAAAGCGCTGCCATCGCTGCTTGCCGCGCGGAACCTGCCAATCCTGAGATGAGCTGTTCATGTAAACCTTTTGTCAATCCGGCGACAATTGTTTCAAAGTGGGAGTCCTCTTTGATCGGGTTAATGATGACTTGCATTAACTAAGTCTCCTCTCTAGCCCTTCTCTAATGCGCACAACAATCTGGCATTCCTGGAGTGAAGAGGTAGATGAATGCCTAATTTTAGTATTAGTTTATTTATGTTGTGTTTTTTAGGTGCATACCAAAAACGTAATGTGTGCTGTTTAATAGAAAAATAAGCCTTAGCTTCTGCATAAGCCAAGGCCTTCTTCTGTTCCAAGCCTTCTGTCTCCTACAGCACTATGCGAATTCTCATTGCAGAGGGTTTCCTACCAATGAGAGTTCCGGGTGTTGCTCAAGCGCGTCGCGGCAGTAATCGCAGATGATGCGAATAACTGTATCTCCGCCAGCATCTTGAGTAATCATATGTTGACGTTCATCCGGGGTCAAGGAATCAAGTCCCAATTGCCCTTCCGTCACCCGGGATTGGTCAAATTCGGCAATTTTCATGCCACAGCATCGACAAACGTATTGATAGCTCAAAACCCCACCCCCAACCGTTCATATCGACTAGTATGACCGGAAAGGTGGAAAAACATACAAATTGACCAGTCGCTGCTTTACGTTAATTTTGCATCGTATGGATCTGGTTCATCACCCGGGGGAAGCTTTCATTCATCCACATGCCAACGGCTTTGGCGGCCAAAGCAACCGCATCGTCTATCACGGGACGCTCACTGCCGGCAAACGACTGCAGGACGTAATCGCTCACACTGCGTCCGGGCAGCGGATGATCGATTCCAATCTTGATTCGGCGAAACTCCTGGGTGCCAACATGCTGAATAATCGATTTGATTCCATTGTGTCCACCGGCGCTTCCCTTTTCGCGCAACCGGACCTGTCCCAGAGGAATATCCATATCATCAAAAATCACGAGGATATCGTCCGCAGTCCGTTTGTAAAAATGCAAAATCTCCGCGACGGATTCCCCTGACAAATTCATGTAGGTTTGCGGTTTCACCAGCAGGACCTTTTCCGTTTCGATCCGCCCTTCGCCAACCAAGGCGCGAAACTTGGCCTGCTGCACCGGGATTCCCCACTGCTCGCTAATCTTATCTATGGTCATAAATCCTACATTATGTCGGGTATCCTCATATTTTTTGCCGGGATTGCCCAAGCCAACAATAATTTTCACGTGTTTCCCTCCAATCTATTTTATTGTACTAAAACAGATCGGGGAACAAAAGCGATTTCCAAGTTGCTCACGATTCGCGCGAAGGCGGCGCCATAAACTCGGGACCAACCGGATCGGTAATCGTGTCTCGCAAAATCGCGTCGACCAACGCCAGATCTTCCTTACTGATCTTCCAACCGTCCACGCCACGGACCGGAGTGAGTTGCTCCGGATGTCTCGCTCCCCACAAGGCCACGGACGCCCCAGGCTGATCAAGCACCCAGCGGATGGAGAATTCGGTAATCGTTTTGTCATACCGATGCGCGATTTCACTCAGTTTGTCAACAGCCGCCAAGTATTGCTCATAGCGGGGCGATTGGAATTTCGGATCGGTTTTCCGCAAGTCGTCGCCGGCAAATACCGTATCTTTTTTCATTTTTCCGGTCAGCAAACCTCTTGATAGGCTGCCGTACAGCAAAGTCGCAATTTGCTGTTCATGGCAATACGGCAATATGTCTTGCTCAATTTCCCGTTCAAACAGATTGTAAGGTGGCTGATTCGTATGTAAGGGCGCCACTTCTTTCCAAGCGCGCATCTGCTCGACTGAAAAATTGCTCACGCCAATCGCGCGAATCTTTCCGCTTTTTAGCAAGCTATGCAAAACCTCGGCTGTTTGCTCAATCGGAACCAATGGGTCCGGCCAATGAACCTGGTACAAGTCAATATAGTCGGTTTGCAAGCGGCGCAGCGAATCGTCGACCTCTTTCTCAATTTGCTGCTTGGTCAGATTGCGACGAACCGCTCCGCCCGGCAACAGCTCCAGACCAACCTTTGTGGCCAATATGACCTTGTCCCGTTCGCCGTATTCTTTGATCGCTTTGCCCACGATCTCTTCGGATACACCGGCACCATACGCTGGCGCTGTATCGATCAAAGTGATCCCCAAGTCCAATGCGTGCAAAATGGTGCGAATCGATTCTTGTTCATCTGTACCGCCCCACATCCATCCGCCAATCGCCCAAGTACCGAGTCCAATCCGACTGGAGGCGATCCCCGAATTGCCTAGCCATGTTTTTTCCATGCCCTATCCACTCCTTTTTTACCGAAAATTTTCCTATGATTTTATTATGGTAGGTAGCGAACCAAATAGAAAGAGGAAAAATAAAAAAACTGTGTCGACTCTTTGTTCGACACAGCGTGCAGCGAGGTCTGACGCTGCTTACGAGGAGCCGGCTTCTTCCGCTACAGCCTCCGCTTCCCGCTCTGCCTCGACAGCTTCATCAGAACTTACTTTCGGTGCCAATACGCTAACCAAAACTTCCAAATCATCCAGTTCCACTTCCACGCCCGCAGGAATGTCCAGATCCCTGACCACTACTACATCTCCAACCGACAATTCACCGACATCAATCGTAAAAGATTCCGGAACGTTGGCAGGCAGGCAGGTGATCTCCAGGTTATGGCGAACCAATGCCGCTACGCCATCTTGCGGGGTTCCCGTCAAGACGATCGGAACCGAAGTGTGGATTCGTTCATTCATATTGATCTGCTTGAAATCGACATGGATGATCTCTCTTCCGACCGGTTCGCGCTGTATCTCGTAAACCATCACATTCCATTCGCTGCCGTCAACTGCCAGCTTAAAAGGTTTACTCATCGCCTGGCTTCGCAGGGCCTGCTCCAACACCGGTTTGCTGATCTGGATCGCTAGATGGCTCACGTCAGAACCGTACACAACGGCAGGGACCCAACCGGAGTGCCGCAGCGCTTTATTGGAACTTCTCTGACCAACGCTTCGTTTTTCTGCTTGAATTGTCTCCACAAAAAAACCTCCTTTGACCAGCCAGAATGGATTCCTTTCTAGCTTGTCCAATGGAGGTTATTTTGACACGCAAAATTAGTCTGTTGCCTAATCGAACAGCTTGCTTACGGATAACTCCTCATGAACCCGAATAATCGCCTCACCAATGATCGGCGCTACCGAGAGCACCTTGATCTTTTCACACATCTGTTCCTGGCAAAGCGGAATCGTATTGGTTACAACCAGTTCACGAATCACGGAATTATTGATCCGTTCAATCGCCGGTCCGGACAGCACCGGATGGGTGCAGCAAGCATAAACATCGCGGGCACCCGCTTCTTTCAAAGCATTGGCCGCAAGTGTAATCGTACCAGCTGTATCAATAATATCGTCGATAATAATCGCGGTTTTTCCGTCGATATTGCCCACGATGTTCATCACTTCAGCCACGTTCGGTTCAGGGCGTCTTTTGTCGATAATGGCGATCGGCGCTTCCAACCGTTCTGCCAGTTTTCGCGCGCGAGTCACCCCGCCATGATCAGGGGAGACCACAACAATATCTTCCAACCCTTTTTCGGAGAAATAGTTGCCCAAGATCGGCACACCCAGCAAGTGATCAACCGGAATATCGAAGAACCCCTGGATTTGCGTGGCATGCAAATCCATTGTTATGACACGATGCGCTCCAGCAGTTTCAATCAGATTCGCTACCAATTTTGCCGTAATCGGATCGCGTGCCCGCGCTTTCCGATCCTGGCGGGCATAGCCATAATAAGGGATTACAACATTGATGCTTTTGGCCGATGCCCGTTTTAAAGCATCTACCATCACCAACAATTCCATCAAATGCTCGTTAACGGGAGCGCTTGTCGGTTGAATGACGAAAACGTCGGCACCGCGAACACTTTCATTCAATTTAATCTGGCATTCCCCGTCACTAAAACGGATCGCCTCCGAATTTCCAAGTTGTACGCCAATATGGTCGGCAATCTCCCGTGCAAGCTTAGGATTTGCATTGCATGTAAAAACTTTCAGTTTTGGATCGCGGTAGTTAGCCATTTTCGTAAAGAACCTCCCGTTTTTATTCCTTTTTCCCCTGTTTATAGGGTAATTTGGCCGCATACCCAAGTTTATTGGTTTGCCGCTCCCGAGCAATCGCCATGGCTTCATCAGGCACATCCTGATTGATAGTCGATCCGGCTGCTATATATGCATCTTTCCCGATTTGGACAGGCGCAATCAAATTGGTGTTGCACCCGATGAAAGCATTGTCTCCGATCATCGTTTTTTGCTTTTTGGCCCCATCGTAATTAACGGTGATTGTCCCACAGCCAATATTCACACCCGAACCAACTTCGGCATCCCCTACATAGCTGAGGTGCGGGATTTTACTGCCTTTTCCTATTTTCGCATTTTTCAGTTCAACAAAATCACCGATTTTTACCGATTCACCGATTTCCGATCCCGGACGCACATAGGCAAACGGTCCAACAACCGCATGAACGCCCACTTTTGCGTCAAAGAGAACGGAATAGGAAATATTGACGCCATCGCCAACCGTCACATCGTTCAGCTCGGTTTGCGGGCCAATTTTGCAATCTTCACCGATCACCGTTTTCCCTCGCAAATAAGTTCCCGGCAAGATCACGGTATCCGCGCCAATCGTCACATCGGCATCAATATACGTTGTCGCAGGATCAATGATCGTCACGCCATTGCGCATGTGCGCCTGATTAATCCGCTTCCGCATGTAGCTCTCCGCTTCGGCAAGCTGAACGCGATCGTTTACCCCCATTGTTTCTTGGGCATCCGCCGCGATGAATGCGTCCACTTTTTCGCCGGCATGGTGTAATAGACCGATGCAATCGGTAATATAATATTCGCGTTGTGCATTGTCATTTTTTAATTCAGACAATACCTTTAGCATTTTTTCGTTATCAAAACAGTAAATTCCGGTGTTGATTTCACGAATCTCCCGCTCGGCAAGCGAGGCATCCTTGTGCTCAACAATCCGCAACAACGCTCCTGTCTCATCCCGTACAATCCGCCCGTAACCTGTCGGGTCTTCCACCATCGCCGTCAGCACGGTAGCCGCAGCATTTTGCTCGATATGACGCTCCACAAGCGCTTTAAGCGTCTCCGCAGATAGCAGCGGTACATCACCATATAAAATCATTGTCGTTCCTTGTTTGTCCGTTAAAAAAGGCACGGCCTGCTTGACGGCGTGACCTGTACCTAGTTGTTCACTTTGCAGCGCATACGTCACGCGATCACCAATGGTAGTCCGGACTGCTTCAGCTCCGTGACCGACAACAACAATGACATCCTCCACCCGCAACAAGTCTAACGTATCTACTACATGCTGAACCATCGGCTTTCCGCAGACAGGGTGAAGAACCTTATAAAGCTTCGATTTCATCCGTGTTCCCTGCCCAGCGGCAAGTACGACGGCATGCAAGTTTGCCATGGTAACCCTCCAGCTCATAAGTTCCAACCTGACTATATCTTAATCGTATGTTGATTTCAAGAGAAGTTTGCCGGACATTTCCGAACTTGTACGCTGATATTAGAAAGTGACTACAAATTGTAAAAAATTTAGAAGTCTGGTGATTTAGGTCAGTTGCAACCATCTCTTCAGCATGAAAAATGAGGAAAACACCCTACCCAACGCCGAAATGAGCAGGTCG
>NZ_JAFBEB010000020.1 GCF_016908525.1 Brevibacillus fulvus | reverse complement strand
CTTTCATATTCCATCACTCTTTCAATTCATTGTTACCGTATAATTCGGCAACACCGTGGGAAAAGCCTGCTTAGGCGGACTTTTTCACCGGACTTCTAAAAATAAATACGTAATGAACGCACCCATTAATCGAGTCTTACCAACACCTGTCGCTAGAGCAAAACAAAGTGATGGAAATTCTCTTTCAAAATCAGTAACGCTCGTATATAGGCTTTGAACCTTTTCTAATTCACATTTTAGGGATTCTACAGAATGTTTCTCAATTTTTAATACTTCGAGTGTTTCAGCTAAAATCTCAAGTGACTCTCTTTGTGGCGTACGAAGGCTTAGCCTTGCTGAAATACTTTTAACAAAACGATTCATTACTCATCTTCCCCCTCAAAGATGTCCAATTGCACTTGGATTTCTTCTTTTGGCATCTTTGCGATCTCTAAGCTGTAATCGTCCCGCCCATATTCACAACGGTGAAGAATAGAAAGTGGTATTTTCTCGAAGGTTATATTGGGATAGTTTGCTTGTGATACAGTATATGCCTTACAACAAATTAATAATGTTTCCCCTTCGCCCATTTGTTCCTGAATTTGATCAGCAATTTCATTAGTAATCAGTTGAGTCGTAGTATAGATAAAATCGTTTTCATTGGATTTTCCTTGCTTCCAAAAAAATGCATGATCAGGTTCATAACGGAACCCCTTATGTTTACACATAGCTTCTGCAAGCATTTCAGGATTGTATTCATTACTGATTATCCAGTTCCCAAACTTATCTTTCTCTAATAAACTTGGAGCCAATCGATAAAAGCGAAAACCTCCCCCGCCCTTCCAATCTACCTCTTTACTAATTCCATTATTATCTGATCCATCAATTACTTTTTTCATTCTTGGAACAATGTGAGTGAGACAATGCTCACCAAGTTCAACCATAATCCATTTGCGTCCCATTTTATGAGCAACAGCACCAGTTGTTCCAGAGCCAGCGAATGAATCCAGTACTATGTCACCAGGATTTGTAGCTATTTCAAGGATACGTTTAATTAATCGCTCTGGTTTTGGAGTATCAAATACATTATTAGCTCCAAATAAGGCTATGCTCTCCTTTTTAGCCTCGTCTGTATGACCAACTTCTTCGTGTGGCCACCAATTGTGTGGCGTCATCCCGTCACGAACTTCGGATAGAAATAATTTTAAGGCTGGCACAGTATTAGTACCGTCTTTCCCCCACCATATTCTATTTTCTTCAACATGGCGCATATGTGTATTTAGATCATATTTCCAAGCCTTTTTTGTGTTTTTTGCAACAAAACCTGTATGAGGATTAATGATGTCATAGCAGAGATTTGGTCTTTTATCAGGTGTAGCCTGATTTAAATAGTCAACCGCTTTCCAAGGCCCTCTTGGATCGTTGTCTGGATTGGCATAGCGAGCAATTGATTCCGCAGTTCTAGGAAGCAAATTATTTGTGAATTTTTCACTCTTAGCATAAACAAGAATATAATCACATATGGAAGCTATGCCTCGAAAATTGTTGCTTACACTATATTTACGTTGCCAGGTAATCGTGTTCCGGTAGTTTCTTCTTCCAAAAATTTCGTCACACAGTACTTTTAGATAATGCATTTCATTGTCATCGACAGCAATCCACAACGACCCATCATCCTTAAGTAAACGATGGATTATCTTTAACCTATCACGCATCATTGATAACCAGACTGAATGCTCTAAACCATCCTCATAATGAGTAAATGCAGATCCAGTATTGTAAGGAGGATCAATAAATACACACTTTATCTTCCCTGAATAATCTTGTTCTAGAGCTTTCAAAGCAAGGAGGTTATCACCAAAAATTAAACGATTATCAAATATATCTTCATTACTTACTCGCTTATCAGCATGATAGGATTGAGACATATCTTCTAACAAGATACGTGGTTCCAACTTGGGTTCATCATATTTTCCTATCCACGTTAATTCTAATTTTGTTTTTCCGCTCATAATTACACCTCTGCCTTATACGATTCTCCATCGAATCGTAAAAATGTGTCTTTGCTCTACATCCTGTTGTATTTTCTTCTCTACCTCAACAAAAAGTTGTTCTTTCTGCCGATCGATCTCATCCTGCTCATCGTAAAGACTACGTCTCATCTCGTTTCGTTTCTTTTCAAGTTCCCGGACTTCCTTGTTCAACTCAAGCTTCTCAGATAACACTCTTGTTAGCCTTGATTCTTTTTGTAGTTGTGTAATCCTCTGATCAAGCTCCTTTAACTCAACTTCAAGCTTATTCTTTAAGTCCTGAGACCACTTATCCAGTTTCTCTAACTCACTGTCAAGGAACTCGTTTGCGCGCTCATTAATCTCGTTCAAAATTGCTGATTTTTGATGCTCAAATAAGTTAATTAAGGTTTTGGACGTTTCTTCTGGACATACCACCTCATTACATTCATCGCCAGGCAGAATAAACATCTTTTCACAGATATCCTGCTCCAATTGATTACCCTCTTGATCGATGCATGAGAAAACAAGATACTCTTCTTTCTCTATAGTGTCAACTTGTAGTAGATCAAGCGAAAGCCAACCTTCTTTTCCTATTAAAGATGATAAGATACTCACCCTGCCTTCGTAGTCAGAGTATCGGAAAATAACTTCCTTAGTGGTTAATGAACGAGATTTTGCCCGCTCAATCCACTTCTCAGCTAAGGGATGTCCTAAACGGTAATGATGTGCTCCATCTTCTTGACTCTTCTTTTTGATCTGCGATATCATCTGATATCTTTCGTTGTTCTGGACAAGATTAAAACTTAGTGTCTCTGGGTCAAAGAACGCTTCGCTTTGCCCTTCGAATACAGAAAGTCCCCAGAGATACCTTTCTAGCTTGTTCATTTGTAAGCTTGTCTGCTCATAATGAACCCTTAACTTCTCTCTGACTTCATCGTCAAAGTTCTCAAGGAGACTCTTTCTTGTTTCTTGCATTTTACATTGTATCTGTTCTTCTAACTCTGATTGCAATTGGTTGAAGGCATCTTGAATTTCATCTGAAGACCTACAAGTTTGGTAGATTTGTTGAATCCTCTTCTCAAAATCTACGCCTGATTCAAGGGAACCCAAAACCTCATCCGAAGATCCAAAAACACCTTCAAACAAACAAAATTTCTGCGATAACAACTCAAATACACGTTGGTCAGCTTGATTTTTACGATTCAGAAAGTTGATTACTACTACATCATGCTTTTGACCATACCTGTGGCATCTTCCAATTCTTTGCTCAATGCGTTGTGGGTTCCAAGGGAGATCATAGTTAACAACAAGGCTACAGAATTGAAGGTTTATCCCTTCGGCCGCTGATTCAGTGGCTATCATAATAGAAGCATTCTCACGAAAATGCTCCACGAGTGCCGCTCTTGTATCTGCTGTTTTTGACCCCGTAATTTGATCATCATCTTTATGTTTTTCGAGCCAATTATGATAAATCTCTGTTACTTCTGGGCTATTATTCGTGCCATTAAACATAACAATTTGTCCAGCGTAACCGTTTTGTTCAAGCATTTCTTTAAGGTATTGTTGTGTTCTGCGAGACTCTGTAAAAATAACTGCCTTCTTATTAGCTCCAAGCTCGCTTAGCTTCTCAAAGCCCTTAGATAACGCAATCAACAGAGCTTTCCCTTTTTCATTTTCAGTAATTGATTGTGCCAGTCGGTAGTATGAGAATAGCTCTTCCTTCTCTTGAAGTAATCTTTGTAAATTTACTCCTTGAATTAGATCACTATCATTATCGGTATCTGTACCTTCATCTTCTTCCCACTCTTCCACAGTCTCATCAAACTCATCTACATCTCCACTAATGTCTAAAGTAACATCCTCTTCTGTAAAACCATCGTCTATCAGTTTCTCAAGGCGTTTGATCAGGGATAGTAATGTATCAGAGACTGCAAACGAGGACGATGCAAGTATCTTGCGCACCACTAGAGTCATCAATGACCGCTGACTCTTAGGTAAAGCCATGATATCATCTCGCTGAAGATAAGATGATACTTTCTCATATAACTCCCATTCGAGGGCACTAGAGAAAAACTCCTGTACGATTGGGATGCGTTTGGTATATGGTACGTACTCTGTCACCTGTCGTCTTAATGTTCGATGACACACAGGCTTTATTCTATTTTTCAAATCTAGAAAGTCGTGCTTAGACAATTCTTTTGTACCATGTCCAAATTGCTTTCGGAATGTCGTTTCATCCCCAAAAAGATGCGGATCGATAAAACTAATCAAACCATATAACTCCATCAAAGAGTTTTGGAGGGGCGTAGCAGTAAGTAAAATTTTAGGTGCACCTTTTGTTGCATCTCTTAAAATCCTTGCTATTTTATTAGACTTTTTATATACATTCCTCATCCTATGAGCTTCATCAATAATGATTACATCCCATGGTGTTCTTTTAATATCGTTTGCTTTGTTCCTAGCGAATTGATATGAACAGATAACGACGTGATCTCTATGAAAGAACGGATTAACATTTCCGTTGTTTACGTATTCATTGTAGTTTTTATTTTCTAGAATGATGGATGGGATATAGAACTTCTCAATCAACTCACGATTCCATTGTTTTCTTAAGGGCGGTGGAACGATGATTAAGATGTTTCTCTTTCTTTCTGCCCATAACTGACTAATAACTAAACCAGCCTCAATAGTTTTCCCAAGTCCTACCTCATCCGCAAGTATAGCTCCTCGTTCTAATGGAGAACGGAACGCAAAAAGAGCGGCTTCCACTTGATGTGGATTAAGGTCTACAGTGGCGTTAATTAACGATTGGCTTAAACGCCCAACGGAATTAGAAGAACTCTGTTTTGTAAGTTCATAAGCAAAATATTGACTGTGAAAGGAGGTACTCATCTTCATTACCACCCATTTGTTAGTTTGCTTTTGATTCCAATATTCGACAAAAAAGCCGTTATTCCTATGCTCGTATAAGAAGCATACTTATTCCAGTATACAACTAACAGCTCATCTAAAGGTTACCTTTAACATAATAAGGAGAGGTAATTTACACCTCTCCTTTAACCAGGAGAAGGAAAGCACATCTTCCCCATAAATTAATATTGAAAAAAAATAATCAGCTAATCATATTAGCTCCACTAAACATATTGTTCTACGTTACTCCAACGGCTTAATATTCTACATTGGAACATAGACCTTTCTAAGTGGTAATAGAGCCTTTCTTTCAACTGCCATGTTCTCATACCACTCACTAACTAACTCAACCAGTTCAGTTAGATCTAGCATTTTCACTCCATTCTGTTGAGCCACGGATTTTGCTGACGGTGTAAAGCCCCCAGTAGAAACAAAAAGACTGCTTGCTCCAATTGGGTTTGCTCCTAATAGTTGTTGAATTTCAGGGCTACCTGCGGCAGATTTACGATGCTTTACTTGTACTTTAATAATAGGCTTTTCGAATCCGAAAGCATCACGATGAGCAATAATATCGACACCGCCATCGGGGCCTTTAGGGCTAATCCGCACCTGGTAACCCATTGCCTCTAATAGACCACCGACCAAGTCTTGCATCTGCCAGGCATCAAGTTTGTCAATTGCGTCTTCAAGCATAGTCATCGCTTGTTGGATAAACACTTCATTATCTGCACTGTCATCATTATCATCTTGCGTAGTAGTTGTCGTTGTATATCCTTGCCCCTGCATTAAACTTTCAAACTCTTGGGCCCAACTATCAACGCGGAATACTGTTGAAATACCTCCAAGTGTGTTTTTGGCTCCTTGTGAAAGATCATCGCGTGAAATACGCTTTTGATCCCATTGAACCCCGATTACATTTGGATAGTAATCACTAATAATAGCAGGATTATGAGAAAATGGATTGGTTACTGTACCAACTAAATATTCACGTGACTCCTTAGAGTATGTAATGATTTTATCTTCCTTCTTTATATCTCGGCTAAACTTCCAAACCTGACTTGCCCATTGAATACGGGTTCCGGGCTTTTCATTCGTGAATACTGTATGAGCCTTCTCCACCAGTTTCTCTCTGGTTTGATATGTTAAGGGGTTCCCCAGTTTGCTCCATCCGATAGATACGACTTCTTTATCTAACCATTCAGGTATTAATTCATTACTATCTCCAGCTCGTACCATCCACCACTTAACCATCAGTGAATCCCTCCCAAAAGTATTAAAGCTATTATTAAGATCACACTTCCGACAGAGCCTGCCACGAATTAAAATATTGAGAGCGAGTTCCTTCTTTTGCATGAACAACCGCGCTTAACTTTCCCTTGAAGTCATCCAATGGGACAGCGGCAAAACAATCCTCCTCATGGTTGTATCCGACGATTACATCCACTTCCATGCGAGTATACCCTTTCTTTTGACCATTCACAGGATTCAATGAGTAAGCTTCAAGAACATATACGGGATATGGAAGTGGTGAGTTTTTGTAGGCAGAATCGCGTTTCAAGCTCTTAACTTGTATTTTAATAAATCGTCCATCCTTCTCAGCAATAAGATCGTACCGGCATGCTCCGGAAAGCGGACGGCTAACAGTATATCCTTGAAGAAGTAATTTTCCAGCAATGACAACTTCTCTTGCATCAGCTAAATATTGTTGAGTCACATCATTCATCTGCACCACCCCATGCCTCATTCTTCATCTCTCTAACCGTTTCATCATCATTTGATTCGTTCTTTTTTTCATAAGTCTCTGTAAATCGCTGTCCATCCATTGTAATAAACTCAAATTGATCGAAAACATAGCTATAGCCACCCGGGATATCCTCATTCTCTATGCGCTTATAATAATGATGGACTGAACAATAGGCATCGCTATTTTCAAAAAAGAAAAAATGATTGCCTTCTTCAAACCAATCACCTGAATGTCTAAACAGAATACAATCAAATAAAGTGAGTTGTTGGATGGAGTATAACTTGCTTATTAACTTTCGGAATGATTCAGGATGCAGTATCTGATCCAGCCGTTCCTTCAGAAATGGGTCGATTGATCTGTGATATCTAACTTCATCCCCTATTGAAAATTGGATTACAGACTGATCTTTAACAAAGCTGTCTCCATTATATTGATGTGGAACCCATTCTCCATCACGAGAAAAATCCACCATATCATCACACTTTATTTCTATATACCCTAAAGTCTTGCCATGGAAGTAGCGCTTGCCTTTTTGTTCGACTAGCGTCCCTTTTTCTTTGCCGAATACTGCATAGTAATCACTCATGAATGTTACCTCCAACAATAAAGCACCAATCTCCAAACTTCCAATGATTTATTTGGAAGTAGGACTATTGCTACAATTTTACTGATAATCTGATAAGCATGTAAATGATTTCTGATTTTACCTTGGTATAATTTCTTTAGACATATGAGGGTCTGTTCTTCACATTCACAAAACACAAAAGGCATGGTTATATGAACCCATACCTATCAGATCTATCAAATATGCTACTGTATTTCGGAATGACTTCTATTTCCACCTCCTCGATTTACTTATCGTAGTAATTGAAGAACAGATTCAGGGGTTTGATCGGTCTGTATTAGCATTACTTGGGCCGCCTCCGGCGATACGACAGTTACACATCCCTTTATCTCAAGTATCGCCCAGTTTCTCGCTTAAAGTTCAGCGCCAATTATTTTTGCACATCGTATTGGGCTTAAGTTTATGAAAAAGTCAACTTTCTGGATTAGTACCACTTCTAATAGTGATTTATTCATTTCTAATCATTTCACTTATATTTACCCCGTCAATTTTGTAAATGTAACCTTGCTCTAAATACTTTTTGGATTTCTAATTCCCCTCGTATTTATTCAAGTAGTAAAATATCGTTGATCACATGCTTGACAGTATTGTTGGGTTTCAAATCTAATGAAATTACCATCTTCATAATCATATACTTCGCTTTCAACTGAAATGATCCATGGACAACCACATTCTTGACAACCTGAGTCCTTATACTTCTCCATTTCATTAATAACGTGTTTAGCATAATCGTTTCCATTATCTGCGGCTATTCTGTACCAATACTCACTTTTCTGCCAATCGCGAGTAGTGCCATATCCTCTGAGGTAGTACCATGCTAGCTCGACCTGACATAATACCACCCCTTTTTCAGCCCCCTCTTTAAAATATTTAAATGAGGCATTCGTATCAGCGAATTTATTCATATTGTGAAGCTGTCCTAATATGTAGGTAGCCTTAACATTACCCTTTTGGTATGCCATTAACGCATACTTGTAGGCAAGATCAATGTTTTGGGGCAATCCATTTTTTCCTTCTAAGTAATTAATGCTTAACCAATATTGAGCGTTACAGTTACCGTAATCCGCTGACTTTATGAAATATTCGTTTGCCTTATCTATTTGTACTGTTCCGATTAAACCCTTTAAATAGATAACAGCGCATTTTTCAAGTGCATATTCATCTTCTGTTTGCTTTGAATACCAGTAGAGAGCATCTTGATATTTTTTTTCATTAAAATAATAAATATCCGCCAACGCAATTTGAGCAGGTGCATATCCTTGATTGGCAGATTTCGTATACCAATACTTTGCTTGATTAATATCATTTTCAACATCAATTCCCTGCTCATACGATACTCCGAGATTGTATTGAGCAACTTTATCGCCATTGTATGCATTTATTGTGGTGTTACTATCTTTGTCAAAGATATAAGCCATACTCTGATCAGCCAACTTTCGTAATTTCTCTAACTTCTCCGAATGAGAAAGGGTTTTGTCGGTACGAATTGCAATCATCATTTTCCCGATTTCTTCAGGCGATAGTTCATTCTTTACTTCTCCTTTTGATTCTTCAGGAATAAAAGCCGCTTTTCTAATGGAGTCAGATTTTTGATCGTTTTGTTTATTTGTCTTCGCATCCATCAAGGATAAAGGAGATTCAAAGAATTCGCGAGTACATGTATTCTCATCTGCTAATTTGTTTTTCGTTTCGACATTTTTGCTTTGGGGCATTTTGCTCTTTCTTATCTCATTCATTTTTTGCAGATTAGGAAGAGTAATTGATTCCATCTTCTGTTTTGTCTCGTTCTTTTGTATTTCTGCTTTCTTCATAAGATCAACAGCGAAATAATTGCCTAAGTCCTCAGGTCGTATAACGGATAATTTGCGCAGTTTATTTATGGCATCCCGTTTTCCATCATTTTCTTCTTGCAGAGCCTGAATCATCTTTAATCGTCGCGAAATGCTGAGATCTTTGATGTTGCGGATTTCATCCATCTTCTTCAGATTGTTGAGGATTCCTTGTTCGAGGTCCTCTTCTGTTCCCTCCGTTTCTTTTAGTGCTTCAGTGGTAGTAACAGCTTTCCGTAGTTCTTTTTGCGGAATATTATCCCTATCTGATGAATATGATGCTCCAATTAGAGTAGAAATATCTTTGCTATTAATTCGATACAATAACCATACCGCGTCTTCATACACTCCCATCTCAAAGACACCTTTGCCAAGCCGCAAATTGTAGTTTAACCAGTTGCCAGCTTCACGCAAAAAAGCTCTACCATATCCCTTGTACTGCTCGTAGTTTTTGCGGATTTCCCTTCTTCTGTCCTCTTGTGTATTGAAAAAAACAAACAACTCTTCCGTCATTTGCTCGCCTTGTTCTAACCCGCGGTTGATGAAGTTGTAAAGTTTTATTCGTGTCATGTAGTAATGCTCTCCTTGCACTTCAAACGACTTTTCGTGATGGATTTGTGCCGCGATTATCATGCGAATCCGCTCTCTAAAATCATCAGAGAAATTCTTTTTGCAAAAGCTATCAACTTCATCAAACTGTACGCCCTCAAACAACATATCACTCAAGATATTAGATCCCCCTCGATAGCATATAGCGATTACCACAATCAAAAAGGAAATGCAAATAATGCAGTTATTGTCGTCCTGGATAAAAATTGTGTTGAATCATGGTAAAACATGGTACAACATTCATTATATTTACTTATAAGTTTATTTTCAAACTATAACGTCTAATTTAATGGTAAAGATATGACAATCACCATTCTCTACTCTATAAGCAGAGAGGTGATTAAGATGTCCGATTTTCTTAAACTGGTTGGCGAGCAAATTCGATATATAAGAAAAGCAAAAGGATTAACACAACAGACACTGGCGGAAAAATCCAACCTCCAATTAAGTTATATTAGCGACGTTGAACGAGGCGAACGAAACATTTCATTGGAGACATTGGAAAAAATTATTACCTCGCTAGAGATTGCTCCCATTGAACTTTTCAACTTTAACAGTACAGACATTGAAAATGACTTGATAGAGAAGAGGATGATCATAGAGTCCCTTCGAGCTTTGTTACAAGAAAGACGCATCGATGAAGTAAGATTTATTAGGAATGTGGCTCAAGAGTTTGTAAAAACTGTGGATAACGATTAATAAAAGAGCCTATTCAATGCAAAAAATCACACAAATTCCCCCCGGTTCCACAACACAGAATACAAGGGGGGGGACATGCCGTTTCATGCCCCACCCGGTTTCATATGGACTGTGATCTACTGCTCAACAGTAGATTGCAGTCCTTTTTTGTTTGGGCTTCTGGTGAGCATGACAGCGTACAGGGAAGGTGAGGAGCTCGCAACACTGAAAGGAGGTGGTTCATTTTATCTGCTGAACAAAAAACAGATTGTAAGTTGTCATGGTTATCGTGGAAAACAAAATCATGCAAAATGGAGGAAACATGTATGAACGTAAAGCTCTATGTGGCCAATCTAGCAAAGTACAACGAAGGGAAACTGGTTGGTGAATGGCTGACATTGACGATGAGTCCCGAAAAACTGGCGGAACAGCTACGATGCATTTTGGGAGTGGATGAAGAATACGCGATCCACGATTACGAAGCACCTTTTTGCATTGGCGAGTATGATAACGTATACCAAATCAATAATATTGCCGCTGTGTTGTCCAAATATGACAGCAGGGTTGTCGTTGCGCTTTCTGAATGTCTGGACAACGTGGATGAGGTTGTGAGGCAGTTGGAAAACGGCGACTTCAGCGTTTATTTCGACGTGAACAGTTTATGCGATGTCGCGGCGAATATGGTAGATGAAGGTTACTTTGGCCCGATTCCCCCATCCCTAGCCAGCTACATCGATTATGAACATATTGCGAGAGATTTGAAGATGGACGGATGGTTTATGCACCATGAACTAAGGATTGCAATTCGTCCTCACTCATAATCTCCTGAAGAAGAAGCTTTACTCTTTTCCAATTAAATCTGATATATCGTGCCTGCTTGCGTCAAAGCGGGTTATTTGTGTTGCCTTATTTTTGCAAAAGATAGTATCCCAGCAAAGGATGGAGGTGAAATCATTTATGAGAAATTTGCTAATAAATCTGGAGTTGAAACTTGCCGATCTGCTCATTCAGGAGAAGATGCTACGCAACTGTGACACCAATCATCCAATCAATGCTCGTAATCTTGAGCAGATACACAGACGCATCAAGTCTCTGAAAATCCAGATTGATATGATTGACGTTCTGTGGTCGGTTGAACGAGAAATAAGCAAGAAAGGAGTTGTGGCTTATGCAACAGAGCAAAGAGAGCTTGTCAGATGAGTTGGTGAGGCTTATGAATCGTTTGTCATTAAACGGCGATATACACATGGCTGGGCGTGTCTTGCACGCTTACGCAACTGGCTTCTGGAGGCTTGAGCGGAAGATTGCTAGAGAGTACGTCATTCAGTACTTTCAGGAGAACTATCCCAAGCAATTACAGCGGTATTTGAAGAAAAGGAAGAAAATCAGATCATAGGCTCTTTTGCAGAATGATGCAGAAGGGCCATTTTTTATGCCCGAAAGGAGGTGAGGATGATGGGGAAGCTTGTTGATTTGTATGAGAAGAGAAAGTGGTTGCTGGCGGCATTGAAGCATTTACGGGGTATCAAGCAGATGCGTCCCACTTGGGGGCGTCTTTATGCCCGTACTCTCGTCAAGCTGGTGCTGGTCGAGATGCAATTGGAACAGTTAGAAAAACAAAAAGAGGCGTGATCCAAGAGGATCACACCAAAGCGAATGCTGATTGTATTGTACTGGATTTCACTTCACCAACACAAGGAGGGTATGCCGCCCTCCTTATTTTCATTTTACGGAGGTAATTGACGATGATTGATAGATATGACAGCAAGCCTGCTCTGGCCGATATCTTTGCACAAATTTTACGGGAGAAGCCAGACAGCCACACCATTCGTACTTTGCTGACCACCTTTCCAACGCTTCAGGATTTGATTAATGCCACAGAAGAGGAATTGAGATCACTCCCTCGGATAGGTGTCGTAAAGGCAAGGAAAATCATGGCCGCTTTAGCCAGTGCTCGAACTCTATGCACCGAAATATCGCGTCCGCAGGTAGTTCGTTCAGCAAAGGATATTTACGACTTCCTCAAGGCTGAGATGATTTATTTGCCCCAAGAACACTTTGTTGTTGTCGGATTAGACAAGCGGAATCGGATTTTGTTCTGGAAGGTAGTCAGTGTAGGAAGCCTTGATGCCGCAATAGTGACCCCGAGGCAGACCTTCCTTCCATTGTTAAAGCATGCACAAGTAGAGAAAGCAATTTTCGTCCATAACCATCCATCTGGAGACCCGAGCCCATCACGGGAAGATACAACTTTAAGCCATACTCTCAAGAAAGTAGGAGAAATCGTGGGAGTAGTAGTTCTCGATTCGATTGTTTGCGGCATGAATTCGTACTGCTCTTTAGCCGAGCAGGGATTAATGTAAATCTGGTCAGGAGGCGGAAGGCATGACGAAACGCATCAAAAATGCAGTAAACCCCCACATTTTACGGGAGAGCGACTTGTTGACGATTGAAGCATTGTTACATCACATTGATCACCCGAATCAACTAAAAAGACTATCTCTAGATGATTTATCTCAAATAGTCGGCTCATTTACGGAAGCAAAACAGCTTCATGCAACCCTGCAACTTGCACATTTACTTTCTAATCCCGGCTGGCAGGATACATTCGTCATTCGCATGCCAAGAGATGCCTACCAGTATTGCAAGGAGAAGATTAAGATGTGCGGCGATTGCCAAACAGTATTGTTGAGCTTAAACACTAAAAACCATATTACTGGCTGGACTCAGATTGAGTCAAAAGTGATGAACGATATCCCTGCCTGCCAACGATTTATTTTCCGGCAACTCATATTGCGGAACGCCGCTTCGGGGATACTGGTGAAGATGCAAAAGGCGGGCGACATTCATCCAACTCCCGAACAAATCACAATGGCTAAGGCAATTGCAGAGGCCGCTGAAGTGTGCGGGATTCCTATTCTCGATGTCATAAATCAGACAGATTCAGACTTTCTCAGTTTCAAGGAACGTGGTTGGATATAGGCTCAATAGGTAAGGCATAAGTGTCAGCCCTTGTTTACTGATACTATTCCTAGACATGGAAAAGAGAAGAGTCTGCAGTCCTCTTCTCCACTCCATGTATTTCAATCTGCGCAGAGTAACTGGTTGGGCTACTTAGAGATACGTGACTTCCAGTACTCCCTTCTTGCGGCATCACTTAAGTTCTATTCTACCGTGGCCATGGATCGCTGACACAGCAGTTGCCTCGTCGAACCCGAATCTCTCTACTAGTCCGGCTCCGATGATTCTTATGAGGTCATGTTGGGTTCTTATGATCGTCGGGTTCTTACTGGCACCGGTGGATATCTTGAAGTAGTTCCACCACTGGGAGACGACCGCTTGGCATTTATCCAGGTATTGCTTTGCGTCCGCAGTGCTTGTTGTGTCTGGGCCCGCGCCCCCCGCGATCGACGAGACTTCCGAAAGGAGACAGTCGATTTTCTTTCTCCTTGGCACTCTAATGCAGACGAGTTTTCCCTGTTTATTCGGCCTGCAAAAGTGTGTGAATCCGAGGAAATCGAAAGAGCCATCCCTCAGGTTGAGATTTACCACCCTTGTTTTGTCGGCGCTACACTTCAATTTGAGGGCCGCCAGCTTACGAACAATTAGATCGTGGATTTCGCGGGCATTTTGTGCTGTATCGGTTATAACAATGAAGTCGTCTGCATACCTAATCATTTTGCCTTTTCTGAGATGTTCGCGCCGCCACCATTGATCTAGTTCGTTGAGGTAAATATTCGCGAGCAGTGGCGAGATTGCTCCGCCCTGCGGCGTTCCGGCGTCGGCATATGAGATTTTCCCTTTCTCGACGACACCAGCCTTGAGCCACCCTTCGACGAGTAAAATGATTCTCTCGTCGGCGATGCGTTTCCTCATCAGTTTCACGAGTAGATCATGTGGGATGTTATCGAAGTACGATTTGATGTCCACTTCGACGACATGATGATTTCGCTGGTTGACAATTTTGCTTATTTCTCTAAGAGCGTCGTGGGCCGAGCGGTCGGGCCTAAACCCATAGGAGAAGTCAAGAAAGTCGGCCTCAAAGATAGGTTCGATGATGAGCTTCACCGCTGTCTGTACCACTCTGTCTTTGATAGTCGGTATACCCAGCGGGCGTAGGTCACCATTGTCTTTCGGAATATATATCCGTCTGACCGGAGCCGGGGAGTAGCATCCATTCTTTAGTTCCTCTTGAATCTTGAAGAGGAATTGCTCCAGTCCTTTGTCCTTGATGCGTTTGATTTCCCTGTAGTCCTTACTCTTTGAGTGACGATCGCTCGAGACATGTTTCCACGCCCTAGTGAGATTGCTTAGATCGTACACCTTATCGATAAGTGAGTGGAATCGCCTCTTCTTGTTTGTTGATGCCGCTTGATGGAGTTTGTTCTGGAGTACATTCCAGTCAGTGTTCCTAGTGGTATCCACAATCACTGATTCATCCATCTCCTAAAGTGAAGCTTTGGTATATTCAATTTGTTGCCTCTATACTGTACAGTTGGCAGGTCGTACGGGATCCCTTCAGCCTATGCCAGTGCCCATCTGTCCACCTAGTTAGAGGATTCTCATTTCGTCGCCTATCACTCCGGTTGTGAGGGCTGTCCTTGTAACCTCTTCCTTCGCCGTGCCGCCCTGCAGTAGCAACTCGTGGAGGTTGAGATTTGTAAAATAGTTGTTAACAACGTCTGTGGTTTATATTAGACTAGGATTAGTCACGTGTCAATAACCTTATTCGGAGGTTTGATTATGCCAAAAAGAAATCTTTCAGAAACAGAGTACTTAGAATTAGCCTCAATGGGCATAGGAGCTCGCATCCGATTTCTTAGAGAGAAAATGGGCTCTTTATATAATAAAAAGGACTTCACAACACAATCGCTTTCTAAAAGAATCGGTATTACACCACAATCTCTCACGAAAATAGAACGAGGAGAAACGGAAAATCCATCATTCAAAGTCATCTACAAGATAGCCAAAGACTTTAATGTTCCGATAGAAGTGTTTTCAGATGAATTCTATCTACCTGAACACTTTAAGAGTTTCACTATAGGCTTTGACGACGATGAACCTAATCACTTTACTCCAACTGAAGATAAGCAAAGGTCTAGCGAAGAGCGGTTTAAGATTAAATTTACTGTCTCTCAAATTTTCGATAATGACGAAATGCGAATAGTACTTAGTAAGGAGACTAGACACTTTCATGACAAAACTTCGCTTATCAGCTCATTGGCACGAATCCTAAATGAGATTCAGATTTTAGATGCTATATCATCCGATCTCCACCCACAATATCTGAACAAGAAGGAGAATGGTTTGCCCTTCAATACCGCTATGCATCTCTACAATTCTATCTTTGAGTACCCTGACGGATTCCCCAGAGGTAACCAATCAGTATTCAACCGATTAGAGAACACATTTCTTGAACATGGAAGAAGATTAAATAAGAAAAGTCACCAAGACGATTAAGATAATTCCTCAAGGCTTTTACATCCTTTTTGTTAGACCTGATCTCACCACAGATCGGGTCTTTTTGTTTCTATGCAACGGAAAAGGAGGTGGTTTTTAGAACACTGAGTATCGATACGGAATCAAATGCCTACGACTAACCGAAAGGAGCATTCACAATGAACGTCGTCACCTATCTGCGCGTATCATCCAAACAGCAATCTGAACGCGAGCTATCCATCCCCGCACAACGCGAAGCCATCCAACGATATGCAGATCAGAAAGGATGGATCATCGTCGAAGAGTTCGTCGATGAAAGCAAATCTGCAAAGACCGCAGATCGACCCGCTTTCCAACGTATGATCACCAAAGCAAAGCAACCACAGAAAAACTTCCAAGCCATCCTCGTCCACAAGTTCGACCGCTTTAGTCGTAGTCGTGAAGATCATATCATCTACAAAGCCCTGCTCAAGAAGCAGGGTATTTTTGTGTACTCCGTGACTGAACAAACCGAACCAGACACCCCACACGGCGTATTGCTGGAAGGTATGCTGGAGGTCATCTCTGAATTCTACAACCTGAATCTGAAGAACGAGACGTTGAAGGGAATGAAAGAAAACGCATCGCGTGGATTTCACTGCGGAGGACGCATTCCATACGGATATCGCGCCATCGTCGTCGATGGACATGTTACGCTAGTCCCTGGCGAACAACATGAAGTGGAAGCCGTACAACTCATCTTCAAGTTGGCGGCAGAAGGAATGGGCGGCAAAAAGATAGCACGCATACTGAATGAATACAATCTGGCACATGCTGTTGATCGTCGCTGGAGTCCATCGACTGTCCTCTCCATCCTCGACAATCAGGTGTATCTAGGACATCGCATCTGGAACAAGCGTACCAAAGGCATGTCGCAGTTCAAGGATGAAGATGAATGGATCATCACAACCAACAGTCATCCTCCCATCGTCAGCCAACAACAATGGGACGCCGCGCATACAGAATTGCAACGGCGCAAGAAAAGTAAATAGCTTGATCATCCGCTTTCAAAAGGCAGGTATCGCTCACATCGGGCATACCTGCCTTTTTGTATTTTCAAGCCTTTCACCATATCGCAAAGGAGATGTTTCCAAATGAAAGTTGTCATCTACGCTCGCGTATCATCCGATCATCAAGCAGAAAAAGAATTGTCCATCCCAGCCCAACTTAAGGCGATCCACAAGTTCTGCCAAGAGAAAGGATGGATGGTCGTCGGCGAATATCTTGAAAAAGGAAAATCAGCGAAGTCAGATGAGCGCCCTGAGTTCCAGAAGATGATCGCGATGGCTAAGCGTCCTAATCGTCATTTCGATGCCATCGTCGTCCACAAGTTCGATCGCTTCTCACGGAAACGTGAAGATCACATTATCTACAAGGCATTACTGCAAAAGCACGGCGTAAAGGTCATCTCTGCAACAGAACAGACCGATCCTGAGACACCACACGGAATGTTGCTCGAAGGCATGCTTGAGGTCATTTCAGAGTTCTACAACGTCAATCTCGCCGCTGAAGTGAAAAAAGGCATGTCCCAGAACGCCAAGCAAGGCTATAGCAATGGTGGCAATGCCCCATATGGCTATCGTACTGAGCACATCGCCCTTGGAGCCAACAAAACGAAATCAGTATGGGTTTTAGGCCCCCGAGAGGAAGTGGATACCGTAAAATGGATTTTCAACCAGTACGCTCAGGAAGGCCTAGGGTACAAAGCAATCGCTACCCTGCTTAATCAGAAAGGCGTACCTACGCTGAAAGGTGGCAAATGGTCTGCAAGCACGATCCGCGCAATCATCTTCAATGAATCCTACATTGGACGCAGAGTATGGAACAAGCAGGACTACCAGACAAAGGGCAAAAAGTGGAAAGATCGCTCCGAATGGATCATCACGGAGAATGCCCATCCGTCGATTATCAGCAAAGAACTGTTCGACAGATGCCAAGAACTAGCCAAGAAACGCCACAATGGCGGCGGACAGGCCCACAACCCATTTCAGATAAAGCCGCACTCCCCTTTCTGGTTGCGTGGCATTATGTACTGCGACAGATGCGGTAACAAAATGGTCGGCAACTCATCGTCTACGCACAAAAAGAATGGCGGCCAAAAATACTACATTTGCGGAGGTTACCAACGTCACGGGAAGGAGTATTGCAGTTACGTTGGAT
The DNA here is from genome assembly GCF_016908525.1 of Brevibacillus fulvus. Taxonomy (GTDB): domain Bacteria; phylum Bacillota; class Bacilli; order Brevibacillales; family Brevibacillaceae; genus Brevibacillus_G; species Brevibacillus_G fulvus. Next base: position 30,859 of record NZ_JAFBEB010000020.1, on the reverse strand, counting down.
GGAGAAAAGAGCGTGTGGAAGAGATCGTATCTATGAAGCTCAGAAATGCTTTACTCCGCCTCTCACTGGATAATCACTTTGAAGAAGAGATCCATCGTTATCACGCAGAACAAAATAAGCATGTCTACATGCAGTTATCGGATTTAGAAACGGAAATTACGTTCCTGAAAAAGCGGATCGAAGTCATCGAGAAAGATATAGCATCAGGTAAAGCTAAGCCTTATTACCTCGACATGTTAAACGAAATGCGGCAGGAGCTTCTTGAAAAAGATACGGAGTACTCCACCCTCTCGGCTACCATCAACTCGGTCACCATACCTGACTACTACATCGATTCTGTTAAATACGACATGAAGACGCTGATCAGCCTACTTGATAATGAAGATTCCAGTCCTCAGATGATTTACCAAGTGGCAAGCAAATATTTGTCGAGAGTGGTGATTCAGAGAGAGACGAAGGTCATGCATATGATCTTACAATTCAAGACAGGTGATATCACTTTGTACGAAAAGACATTGGTTGCAGATTTTACAGTCCATAAATAACGACCACAAGTCATCTTTGCACAGGGTGTGTCTCGCTAAGAGCCCCCCTGTGCAACCTCTATATTTTCGTCGTTCCTCTTCATTTGCTCAACTTAAAACTGCTAAAAATTCTCATTACGAAGCGCCTACCGACTCGAATAACATCAGATTTCTCCCGCTATACATTGAGTGATCACCTTAAAAGCTTGATATAACGGGCTTTCTAACCGCAATATATAGCGAACCTTCCCCATAAACGCAAAAAAGTCACCTTAATAGGTGACATCACTGATATGTATGGTGGAGGCGGGGGGATTCGAACCCCCGTCCGAAAACAGCGATACATAAGCATCTCCGAGCGCAGTCGCTTTATAAAATTTCGGTGATCAACCTGCGAAACGACACGCCAGCTGAAAACCTAGCCTGATTGCTCTTCTTCCATTGGCTCCAGGCGGAAGCCTCCGGCGTAGCCCGTTAAAGTTGAGCCCTAGCCACGGCACACGGGCCGATACAGTGGTAGAGCCTCACTGGTTATTAGGCAGCGAGAGAAAGTTGTTTGTTGCCAGTTAATGGCGTTTGCGTTGATGACGAGGTCCGCAACCCCCCGGCTCGCTTCTTATGCTCTACCATCCCCGTCGAATCCAAAACGCCCCCATGATAAAAGACGATCAGGCATTCAAGGAAGTAAAGAGCACGAAAAACCCAGATGACTTTGCAATACAAGAAAGCTGCACCTGGACTGTCTCTTCATCGTTGACTGCTTCCTAACTATATCATATTGCTGCCACGCCTACAATGTGCGTTTGCTGGCAAGCGTGGCAGCGGTGACCAACTATGCTTTTTGCCGTTCCCGCAAAGCGCGTTGAATATCGCGGGCGGCATCTTTTTTCTTCAAATCTTCCCGTTTGTCGTAGTTTTTCTTCCCGCGAGCCAAGGCGAGCTCCACCTTGGCCCAGCCGCCTTTCAAATAAATGCTCAGCGGCACGAGCGAATACCCTTTTTCCCGGGTTAAGCCGATCAGTTTCAAAATCTCCAGCCGTCTCAGCAGCAGTTTGCGGGTCCGCTCCGGTTCATGATTGTACCGGTTGCCCTGTTCATACGGGCTGATGTGCACATTGTGCAGCATCACTTCACCGTTTTCGATTCGGGCGAAGCTGTCCTTCAACTGAACCCGCCCGGCGCGCAACGATTTGATCTCCGTTCCCGTCAAGGCGATACCCGCTTCATAGACGTCTTCGATATGGTAATCATGACGCGCTTTGCGATTTTGCGCCAGCGTTTTGGTACCGGTCTTGTTCACGGACATGGTCGATCACCTCGATTGCTGATTTGGTAGAGATTAGTCTAACAAAAAACAGCAGCGGTGACAAGTTATTTTCGCTTGCGTTTCGCTTGCCCAACCACGTTTTTCCGGCGTTTTTTCTTCGACTTGATAAAGTCCTCCCAGAATGCTTTCGGTTCCGCTTCGGAAACGGTCGGATCGGCCAGCGGCATTGCCGCGAATTCAGCCGCAGCCAACTGACGGTTTTTCCGTTGTTTGCGCGCAACCGCCGGATGGACTTCTTTTTTGCGCTCCGACTTCAGTTTGTTGCCTTTGCGCTGTCCGCGCTGTCCGCCGCGCGCATCGATCACTTTGCCGCCCCGCTCGCGTGGCCGGAAATGATTGGTCTTTTTCATGCCGACGATTTCAAAGTCAATCGCTCGTTCATCGACATTGACGTTGGCTACCCGCACTTGAACAACATCGCCGATGCGGAACTGTTTGCCTGTGCGTTCGCCGACCAGCGCATACATTTTTTCATGGTAATGGTAATAATCGTCGGTCAAGTAGCTGACGTGAACCAGCCCTTCGATCGTATTGGGCAATTCCACAAAAATCCCGAACGAAGTGACGCCGGAAATAACCCCTTCAAATTCTTCGCCAATCCGCTCCAGCATGAACTCCGCTTTTTTCAGATCGTCTGTCTCCCGCTCCGCTTCCACTGCCAAGCGCTCACGCTGTGACGAATGGTCGGCGATTTCCGGGAGTTTTTCGCTCCAATAGCTCATTCTCTCCCCAGTCATTTCCCCGCGCTCAACCCATTCGCGAATTAAGCGGTGGACGATCAGGTCGGGATAACGACGAATCGGTGAAGTAAAATGTGTGTAAAAATCGGTGGCCAACCCAAAGTGTCCGAGGCTTTCCGCATCATACCGCGCCTGCTTCATCGACCGGAGCATGACTGTACTGATAATCACTTCTTCCGGCGTGCCTTTGACTTCTTCCAAAATTTGTTGCAGCGCCCGCGGGTGAACCGTATTGCCTTTGCCGCGCACAGCATAGCCAAAGTTGGTGATAAACTCCAAGAACGCTTGCAGTTTTTCCGGTTTGGGATCTTCATGCACCCGGTAAATAAACGGCTGTTTCATCCAATGGAAATGTTCAGCAACCGTTTCATTTGCCGCCAGCATAAATTCTTCAATGATCTGCTCGGCAATCGACCGATCGCGGAAACCGATGTCTGTCGGCGTTCCCTCTTCGTTGACGTAAATTTTCGCTTCGCGGAAATCGAAGTCGATCGCGCCCCGGCTCATCCGTTTTTGCCGCAGCTTGCGGCAAAGCTCCTCCATCATTTGAAACATCGGGACGAGCTCTTTGTATTTCTCGATCAGTTCCGGGTCCTTGTCTTCCAAAATGCTGCGCACATCGGCATACGTCATCCGTTCGTTGGTGCGGATCACACTGAGATAAATATCGTAGCCGACCAGTTTGGCGCTGCCATCCATCTCCATATCGCAGGTAATGGTCAGACGGTCCACTTTTGGGTTCAAGCTGCAAATCCCGTTCGACAAACGGTGCGGCAGCATCGGGATTACGCGGTCGACCAGATAGACGCTGGTCCCCCGGCGATACGCTTCCTGATCGAGCGGCGAGTTTTCTTTGACGTAGTAGCTGACATCGGCGATATGGACACCGAGCCGATAATTGCCATTGGGCAGTTTTTCGAGGGATACGGCATCGTCCAGATCTTTCGCGTCAGCGCCGTCGATCGTGACCATCATTCGGTCGCGCAGATCACGCCGGCCTTTGATTTCTTCCGGGGAAATTTCGTCCGGCGCGCTTTCCGCTTCCCGCAAAACTTCCTCCGGAAAAGCTTCCGGCAGCCCAAACTTGCGGATGATCGACAAAATATCGACGCCCGGATCGTTTTTGTGGCCGAGAATTTCCGCGACTTCCCCTTCCGGATTGGCGCGCCCTTCCGGATAGCGGACAATTTTGACCACTACCTTGTGCCCGTCAACGGCGCCGTTATATGCCGTTTTCGGAATAAAAATATCTTTGCCGATCCGTTTGTCGTCAGGAATGACAAACGCATACAGGCTTTCATCCTGAAATGTACCGACGATTTCTGTCAAACCGCGTTCCACGATGCGAATAATTCGGCCTTCCATTCTGGCCCCAGTCGACTGTTTTTCAATGCGGGCCAGGACGATGTCGTTGTGCATCGCACCGTTCATATCATTGGCATGGATATAAATATCCGGCTCACCCTCAGCCTCAGGAATAACGAACCCGAAGCCTTTGGCATGGGACTGCAAACGTCCGCGCACGAGGTTCATCTTTTCCGGCACACCGTAACGGTTGGCCCGCGTGCGGATGATCTCCCCACGGTCTTCCAGGACATTTAACGTTTTGACCAGATTTTTGAACTCTTCCGCATCGGTTATGCCAAAGGCTTGCTCCAGCTCCGTGACGGTCATCGGATGGTACGCTTGCTCGCGCATGAAGGAAAGAATATCTTGTTCTTTCATTTAATTTGCTCCTTCTCTCCAGGATAACGATATAATCTGTTGATGACTCCCTGGTTTTTTATCTATTATGGACGTTCTCGGCGAAACGCAATCAGAATAGCGAAAAGGCAGCAAGTGGTACTTGCTGCCTCCATAAGAAACCATTAAGTTGTCTACAAAAAATAGCCAAGCAAAACGGCGAACACCATGAACAATACCGCAAAAATAACCGTTAATCTTCCCAGCAGCGCATCAATGCCGCGCGCTTTTTGTTTGCCTAGCAATTGTTCGGCACCGCCGCCAATCGCTCCGGACAATCCTGCGCTTTTTCCAGATTGCAACAAAATAACAATAATCAAACCGATTGCAGCAATAACCATCAATATTTTAGCAGCTAACAGCATACATTCACCTCAGAACCCGATTTACCAGCACTGTAAAACATATTATTTTTACTTTATCATAGTTATACTCTGTCAGCAAGACTTGGAAAAATGTGTCTTTTCTTTGGAACTTTCAAGGTCTCCTTGCACATTAGGAGATTTTACCGTAAAATGACAATTGTACTGTTTAACTATAACTAGGAGGTCTTTATCCAATGGCTGGCTCAAACAAAAAAGATATGAACCAAAATGATATTGTCGATTCAGCTAGGGCCTTTACTACTTCATTTGGTATTTTGTTTTTGGTTTTCCTCATCGCACTCGTAGCATCTGTTATTTTCCCGCCACAACATGGCGAAGAAGCGCAAGGTGGCGGCGGTGCGCCCACTGCTGCGGTGAACGGCGAAGCCGTCTTTAAGGCAAACTGCGCTTCCTGTCATGGTCAAAATCTCGAAGGGGTTGTCGGTCCAAACTTGACAAAAGTTGGCAGCAAGTACAACGCCGAGCAAATCATGGACATCATTAAAAACGGTAAAGGCGGAATGCCACCGGGCGTACTGAAAAAGCAACCGGAAATTCAAGCCGTGGCAGAATGGTTGGCGGAACATAAATAAAGCGCATACATATCTGCCTTTCATCCTCGAGGAAAGCCTTCTTCGAGGATTTTTATATTTTATGCCATTTTATCGCAAGGGGGAATTCACTTGTCGATGCTGCTCCAGCTAAAACAACTGGCCAAAAAACGCCCGGGCAGTACAGACAGCTACCTGTTTCGCAACCTGTCTGCTGCCGTTGCGGAACCTCAAATCATCCACCTGCTGGGCTTTTCCGGACAAGGGAAAAGCACCTTGCTGCGAATTATTGCCCGATTGTCCGGCGCCGACGCTGGCGAACTTTACTTGTTTGATCAGCCGATGGCCGCCTACTCTCCCGAAGAATGGCGCTCCACGGTTTGCTATGTGGCCCAACAGCCGATCATGCTGCCCGGCAGTGTCGAAGATAATTTGCGAATTGCCAGTCACTTGCAGCAAATCCCCTTCGACCGCGACTATGCCCGGCAATTGATGGAACGAATGGAGCTTCACCTGGACTGGTCGAAAGCGGCAGCGCAGCTCTCGGGCGGAGAAAAACAGCGCTTGGCCTTGATTCGCGCGCTCCTGTTGCGTCCCCGCATCTTGCTGCTTGATGAGGTTACCTCCGCCCTCGACATTCACAGTCAGCACGCGGTAGAACAGGTGCTGCTCGAACTTCAGCGCAGCGAGGGAACTGCCCAAATCTGGGTTACCCATCAGCTGGAACAAGCCCGACGGATCAGTCAGCGAATCTGGTTTCTCGCTGAAGAGCAACTGCTGGAAGACTCCTCCCCCCAGGCTTTCTTCCATTCGCCCCGAACGGAAGAAGCGCGCCGCTTTTTGCAAACGTCTCTTGAAAAAGTAACCAACTAGGAGGATAAGCGTGGCTTCGTTGACAATCTGGTTTTCGGCATTATTCATCATCATCCCGTTGTTGTTTTCCGCAAGACAAAAACTGGCGCTGGAAAAAGAAATTGCTGTCAGCGCCCTGCGCTGCGCCATCCAGCTTTTTTTGATTGGCTATGTCTTGCAATATATCTTCGCATCGAATCATCCGGTTTTGATCGCCCTGCTGTTGCTGATGATGCTCCTGGTTGCCACCTGGAACGCGGCTCGCCGGGGCGCGGGTATTCCCGGCATTCACTGGCGAATCGCCTCGGCAATGATTTTTAGCGAATTGGTCACGATGTCGCTGTTGATCGGCACGGGCAGTATCAAGCTGACACCGCAATACCTCGTACCGCTGAGCGGAATGATTCTCGGCAACGCTATGGTCGTCTCCGGCTTGTTTCTCAGCCAACTAAAACGCGAGGTCAACAGTTCACGCGGCGAAATCGAAACGCTGCTGTCGTTGGGGGCAACGCGCAGGCAAGCGATTCAGCCCGTAATCAAGCGGGTGATCAAAGCCAGCATGATTCCGACTTTTGACACGATGAAAACAATGGGCCTGGTGCAATTGCCCGGAACGATGACCGGGATGATTATCGCCGGTGCCAGTCCGGTCGATGCCGTCAAATACCAAATCATGATCATGTTCTCATTGGCCGCGGCTGCCACGCTTTCCGCCATGGTGCTGGCGCTGCTCTGCTACTCGCTGTGGTATACACCGGAAGGATATTTGCGGGAACAGGAGCAATAAGACAAAACAAAGCTGTCTCCTTGGGGAGACAGCTTCTTCGTCCGTTACATTTTGTCAATGAATTGCGAGAGTTCATCCAGCATCTGGTTTGCCGCCAGAACGCCGCCCGATGTATTCCAGATTACGTCATTTACCTTAAACGCTTTGTTGTTTTTCACGACTTGAAGGTTTTTCCACAACGAATCGTTGGTCCACTCTTGTTCCAAAGCGCTTGCCTTGTTGTCCCCTGTCTCGTAAACAAAGTAAAACAACATATCGCCATCCATTTCCGGAATCCGTTCTTTGGTCACTTCTGCAGCAAAGTCTTCCTTGTTTTGGCTATCCGGACGGGCAAAGCCAAGTTCGTTCAAAATGACACCGGCAAAGGTATCTTTATAGTAAATCCGCACTTTCCCCGGCATAAAGCGCACGAGTGAAATTTTCGTTTGCAATTTATCTCCGGCTTTTTGCTTCACTTCCGCAACTTTTTTATCCCAATCAGCCAGCACTTTTTCCCCTTCCGCTTTTTTGTTCACGGCCTCGGCATACAATTTAAAGTTTTCTTTCCAATCCCCGCGCGGCTCTTCGCAAAAGACGGTCGGAGCAATTGCGGACAACTGCTGATAAATTTTTTCGTGGCGGAATTTCATGCCCAAAATCAGATCCGGCTGCAAGGCGGCAATCGCTTCGACATTCGGTTGAGTCTCATCGCCAACAACCGTTACCCCTTCCATCTGCGCTTTGACATGGTCATAAAACGTGTCGGAATTCCATGCGGAGACGGCACCGACAGGCTTGACTCCCAACGCCAGCAACGTTTCGACCCCCTGGTTGGTCAGTACGACCACGCGCTTCGGCGTTCCGTTGATGGTGGTTTCACCCATTGCATGCTTGACTACATAAGATTGCGATTGCTCCGCTTGCGCTGTTTCACCTGCACTGCTTGATCCTGTTTGTTCACTCGCCTGGTTCTGCCCTGTTCCGCAACCGGTGACCAATAGACAAAGGGCCAGAAGAAAAGCAAGCATCGATCCCATTCCATTCGGACGAATGTATGTACGTTTTCTCATTGTTATGTTTTCCCCCTAATTATACACTGAGAATGATAATCAATTAACATACTATATCGCCTTGACAGCGGCGTCAATAGAAAGGTCGATAATGATTCTCAGTTTCATTGACAAAACCCCTGTTTTCCCTCTAAACTTTAGAAGAAATCCTGATCATTTTTCCAATTCCATTGAATGAAAGAGGACTTAAAATGACCAGCTTGCCCACGAATCAATTATGGAAATGGTTTGGACTGTTTGCCGGAATCTTGGCAATCCTTTGCCTGTTTTTGGCCAGCATTGTCTGGGGTGTGATGAACACAAACTGGCAGACGGTCATGGACGCTTATTTGCATTTTAATGGAAGCAATGAGCAGATCGTCATCAAGGATGTACGTCTGCCGCGGGCATTAATCGCCACTGCGGTCGGGATCAGCCTGGGCATCTGTGGCGCGCTGCTCCAGGCTTTAAGCCGAAACGCTTTGGCCGACGTTGAAATACTTGGGTTAAACAGCGGCGCTTCTTTGGCCGTTGTCGTCGCGATGATCTTTTTTGGCGTCAGCTCTTTGGCGCAATTTACCTGGATCGCCTTTGCCGGTGTCGCCGTCACTGGCGTTTTGATCTATGTCATCGCCGCTTCCGGGCGGGAAGGTCTTACCCCCTTGACACTGACGCTGGCGGGTGCAGCAATGGCGGCGCTTGCTTCCTCCATTACGTATGGATTGCTGACCGTCAATCAGCAAACATTGGATGAAGTCCTGTTCTGGTTAACAGGCTCTGTATCCGGGCGCAAACTGGAATATTTGCAAGCGGTTTTTCCTTATATGGCAAGCGGCTGGCTTTTGACGCTGATGCTGGCCAAGCCGGTGCACACCTTGATGATGGGCGATGAAATTGCCACCAGTCTCGGACAAAACACCCGCTTGGTAAAAATCATGTCCGGCCTTGCCATCGTTTTGTTGACAGGAAGCGCAGTTGCCGTAGCCGGGCCTATCGGCTTTGTCGGTTTGGTCACGCCTCATCTCGCCCGCCGACTGGTCGGTCCCGGACTGTTCTGGCAATTCCTCTACAGTGCGATGCTGGGAGCCATCTTGCTGCTGACAGCAGATATTGGCGCCCGATTTTTGGCCTATCCGACAGAGTTGCCGATCGGCGTGGTCACCGCTTTGATCGGTGCCCCCTTCTTTGTTATCTTGGCGGGAAAAGGGAGTGAGAAACGATGAAAGCCAATTATTCAGTTCGCTCCCGGAAGTTTGCGGTTTCCCTGCTTATCAGCCGAAGAGCTTTCTGGACAACGGTATTCTTCGCCTTGATTACTATCGCTTTGGCCATCGTCAGCACCGGAATGGGCGAGATGAAAATCAGTCCGGCAGAAGTGCTAAAGGCGTTATTGGGAATCGGTTCTCCGCAATCTGCTTTGGTGATTACGACGCTGCGGCTGCCGCGAATTTTGGTGGCCCTGCTCGTTGGAGGCGCATTTGGCGCAGCCGGCGCGATTATGCAGGCGATTGTCCGCAATCCGCTCGCTTCCCCCGACATTCTCGGCGTCACCGGGGGCGCTTCCGTCACTGCCGTTGCTTTTATCACCATTTTTCAGTCGGCCAGCATTTTTCTGCTGCCGTTTGCCGCTTTCGCCGGGGCCATCCTGATTGCCTTCGTCCTGTATCTGTTTGGCTGGAAACGCGGACTCGGTTCATTTCGGCTGGTGATGATCGGAATCGGTCTGAAAGCCTTAACAGGGGCATTGGTGACCATCTTTATTGTGCTCGCCCCGCAAATTCTCACCAGCAAGGCGATGATCTGGCTGACGGGAAGCATTTACGGCACATCATGGACGGATGTTTCTCTGATTTTGCCCTGGTTTTTGATCTTGTTGGCTTTGGCTTCGATCTGTGCCCGACATGCCAACATTCTGCAACTCGGTGAAGAGATTGCGCTGGGTGTTGGCAGCCGCCTCAGCCGCAATCAGCTTTGTTTGATGCTGATTTGTGTAGGATTAACCGGTGCGGCGGTGGCAATCGGCGGCGCGATCGGGTTTGTCGCCTTGCTGGCTCCGCATATTGCCAGACAATTGGTCGGGCCGTCGTTCGGCAGTATTTTGCCCGTTTCGGTGATCGCCGGAAGCTTTATCGTGCTCGGAGGAGATTTGATTGCCCGGACGGCCTTTGCCCCGCTGGATGTTCCTGTTGGAGCGATAACGTCTGCGATCGGCGCTCCGTTCTTTATCTACTTGCTCTACAAAAACCGCGGTCGATAGCTTGCTGGGGAGGAGAAGATCCGATGACATTGGCGACCAAACAACTGACACTTTCGTATGGCGAAAAGCCGATTATCGAAAACCTTGATTTGCAAATTCCCGCGGGGAAGATTACCGTCCTGATCGGCAGCAACGGCTGCGGGAAATCGACCCTGCTGCGCTCGCTCGCCCGGCTGCTGAAGCCGGTGACCGGGGCGATATTGCTCGATGGTCGGGATATTTTCCAACACCCGACCCGCGAAGTTGCCAAACAATTGGCGATTCTGCCGCAAGGGCCTGCTGCCCCGGAAGGGTTGACCGTTTTCCAATTGGTGAAACAAGGGCGCTATCCTTACCAAAACTGGCTGCAACAGTGGTCGAAACAGGATGAACAAGCGGTCGTTCAAGCGTTGCAGGCAACCGGCCTGACGGCATTGGCTGACCGTCCGGTCGATTCACTGTCTGGCGGGCAACGGCAACGTGCCTGGATTGCCATGACGCTGGCCCAAGGGACGGGGACCATCCTGCTGGACGAACCAACCACCTATTTGGATATGACGCATCAGATTGAAATTCTCGATCTGCTGTATGAGTTGAATGAAACCGAGAAACGAACGATTGTGATGGTGCTGCATGATCTCAACCTGAGCTGCCGTTATGCCCACCACTTGATTGCCATCAGCAACCGGCAAATTTACGCCCAAGGAAGTCCGGAAGAGATTATGACGGAACAGTTGGTACGCGATGTATTTCAGCTCGACTCGCAGATCGCTGTCGATCCGTTGTACGGTACACCCATGTGCATACCGTACGGCAAAGGTCGCAAGCTGGCACAACGAACAGCCGTGCCGCAATACTAGGAGGCTGCATGAGTGGGCTGCATGAGTGCCTGCAAAAAGAACAAAGATCACCTGCCCCGGTGCTAAGCACAAGGGTAAGGTGATCTTTGTTTTGTGCGATGAACTCCATCGCTATTGCATTGGTCCAAAGCAAGGTTATTTTTTCAAGTTATAGAAAGCGGCCCGTCCGCCGAATTTGGCTGTATCGCCAAGCTCGTCTTCAATGCGCAGCAATTGATTGTACTTCGCTACGCGATCCGTACGGGAAGGCGCACCGGTTTTGATTTGACCGGCATTGGTCGCTACCGCGATATCAGCGATCGTGGAATCTTCAGTTTCGCCGGAACGATGGGACACGACGGCGGTATATCCCGCGCGTTTGGCCATCTCGATCGCGTCAAAAGTCTCCGTCAAAGTACCAATTTGGTTCACTTTGATCAAAATTGAATTTGCCGTGTTCAGGTTAATTCCGCGTTCCAGCCGTTCGGTGTTGGTCACAAACAAGTCGTCTCCAACCAGCTGCACTTTGCCGCCAAGGCGTTCGGTCAACTGTTTCCAGCCATCCCAGTCATCTTCGGACAATCCATCTTCGATCGAAATAATTGGGTATTTGTTGACCAAATCTTCCAGGAAGGAGATCATTTCTTCTGTCGTTTTCACGACGCCTTCCCCTTCAAAATGATACTTCCCGTCTTTGTACATCTCAGTGGAAGCAACGTCGAGGGCGAGGAACACATCTTTGCCCGCTTCGTACCCGGCCGCCTTGATCGCTTCCAGGATGGTCGTAATCGCCTCTTCATTGGATTTCAGGTTGGGAGCAAAACCGCCTTCATCTCCCACAGCGGTATTTAATCCTTTGGAAGCGAGCACGCTTTTCAGCGAATGGAAAATTTCCGATCCCATGCGCAGCGCTTGCGAGAAGCTTTCCGCTCCCACCGGCATGACCATGAATTCCTGAATATCGACGGTATTATCGGCATGTTTGCCGCCGTTCAAAATATTCATCATCGGCACTGGCAATGTTTTTCCGTTGAATCCGCCCAAATAGTTATACAGCGGCACTCCCAACGAAGCCGCAGCCGCGCGGGCAACGGCCATCGACACGCCAAGGATGGCGTTGGCACCCAATTTGCCTTTGTTTGGCGTTCCATCCAATTGAATCATCGTCATGTCAATTCCCACTTGGTCGAGGGCATCGAAGCCGATCAATTCCGGAGCGATCACTTCGTTCACGTTTTCTACCGCTTTTAACACACCTTTGCCCAAATAGCGCGATTTGTCTCCATCGCGCAGCTCAACCGCTTCATAGGCACCTGTGGAAGCACCGGATGGCACTGCCGCGCGTCCCATCGAACCGTCTTCCAGATAAACTTCCACTTCCACAGTTGGATTCCCGCGGGAGTCCATAATTTCCCGCGCATAAATATCCGTAATAATCGTTGCCATGATCGATCATCTCCTTCGTTTTTCCGTTTCGAATACGGTTTTACTTCTTGATCAGCGACCGGCCGGTCATTTCCGCCGGTTGCGGCACGCCCAGCAGCTCCAACAAGGTCGGGGACAAATCGGCAAGCACGCCATCCTCCCGCAAGGTGACGCCCTCTTTGGTAACAATCACCGGTACCGGATATGTGCTATGCGATGTAATCGGTCGCCCTGCTTCGTCGAGCATCAGATCGGCGTTTCCGTGGTCGGCGGTAATAACGGCTGCACCACCTTTTTCCAGTATCGCATCAATCACTTTGCCCAGACAAGTATCTACTGTTTCCACCGCTTTGATAGTCGGTTCCATCTTCCCTGAATGTCCGACCATATCGCAGTTGGCGAAATTAAGAATGATTGCATCGACGGTTTCTTCCGCGATCTCCTTCAGTACTGCCTCCGTCACTTCCGGAGCGCTCATCTCCGGCTGCAGATCGTAGGTGGCGACTTTTGGCGAAGGAATCAGAATACGCTTCTCTCCAGGGAACTCTTGCTCGCGTCCGCCGCTGAAGAAAAAGGTGACGTGCGGGTATTTCTCCGTTTCGGCAATCCGCAGTTGGGTCAGATTATGCTGAGCCAAAACTTCCCCCAAGGTGTTGTCCAGATTGGTCGGCTTATAGGCGACATAGCCATCGACCGACTCGGAGAAATGGGTAAGACAGACAAAATAGAGCTTGCGCGGATGGTGTTCGCCGCGATCAAAACCGCGAAAATCTTCGTTCGTAAACGCTTGCGAGATTTGAATGGCCCGGTCCGGACGGAAGTTGAAGAAAATGATCGCATCTTCGCTTTCGATCGTTGCCACCGGTTGGTCCTGCTGATCGACGATGACCGTCGGCATGACGAATTCATCCATAATCGATTTCTCGTAAGATTCTTTGACGGCCTTGATCGGATCGGTATAATGCGGCGCATCTCCGTAAACCATCGCCCGGTACGCTTTTTCAATCCGTTCCCAGCGTTTGTCGCGGTCCATCGCGTAATAGCGTCCCTGAATGGTGGCAATTTGTCCGACGCCGAGTTCATTCATTTTCGCCTGCAGCTCTTCGATATAGCCTACCGCACTGTCAGGCGCCACATCACGTCCATCAAGGAAACCGTGCACAAAAACATCCTGGCAATCTTGCTGTCTGCACAATTCAAGAATGGCAAACAGATGATGGATGTGACTATGTACGCCTCCATCCGACAAAAGACCAAACAAGTGCAGTTTTTTGCCTTTTTGTTTTACATGCTGAATGGCGTTGAGCAGCGTCTCATTTTTGAAGAAGTTGCCTTCTTTGATTTCCTTGGAGATTCTTGTCAAGTCCTGATAAACGACCCGACCGGCGCCGATATTGAGATGGCCGACCTCCGAGTTGCCCATCTGTCCCTCCGGCAAGCCAACCGCCAGTCCGCTCGCTTCCAGCGTGGCGTGTGGAAACTTGCTCCAAAAACGCTCGAAATTTGGTTTCTTGGCTTGGGCAACCGCGTTTCCATAGACTTCCTCACGCATTGCAAAACCATCCAAAATGATTAGCGCGACTGGTTTTGGACGATGTGTCATTATGCTGCACCTCCTATTTTGTGCTCGCTCCGGCAATCAATCCGAGATAGCCTTCCACGGTCAAGCTGGCTCCGCCGACAAGCGCTCCATCGATATCCGATTGCTGCAGGAAACCAGCAACGTTATCCGGCTTTACACTGCCCCCATACTGGATTCGCACAGCGTTTGCCGTATCCTGATCAAACTGGGAAGCGATGACATGGCGAATGTAGGCAATCGTCTGATTGGCGTTTTCCGCAGTGGAAGACTTGCCTGTTCCAATCGCCCAGACCGGTTCGTAAGCGATCACACTTACACTGACCTGCTCGGCAGACAGCCCTTGCAAAGCGGCTTCCGTTTGCCTGCGAACGACCGCTTCCGTCTCGTTTGCCTCATATTCTGCCAGCGTTTCCCCGACGCAGATGATCGGTTTGAGACCGTGCTGCAGCGCCGCTTTTACTTTCTTGTTCACCGTTTCGTCCGTCTCATTAAAATATTGGCGACGCTCAGAATGACCGATAATGACGTAGTCGACTCCCAGTTCCTTCAGCATCAATGGACTGATCTCGCCGGTATACGCCCCTTCTTCGGCAAAGTGTACGTTTTGCGCCCCCAGTTTGATCTCCGTTCCTTTCAAGATGGCCGAAAGTGCCGACAAGGCTGTAAATGGAGCACAAATCACTTTTTCCACCGTTGCGGACAATTCCGCTTGCTTCACCGCATTGGCAAACTGCTCGGCTTCCGCAATCGTTTTGTACATCTTCCAGTTACCTGCGATAATCCTCTGTCTCATAACTCGGGCCTCCTGATTAATTGTCTTCCAGCACAGCCACCCCGGGCAGTTCCTTGCCTTCCATAAATTCCAGCGAAGCTCCGCCGCCTGTGGAGATATGGGTCATCTGCTCGGCCACCCCGGCTTTTTCCACAGCAGCCACCGAGTCCCCTCCGCCAATAATCGTTGTTCCTTGGCAATCTGCCATCGCCTTGGCTACGGCAATCGTTCCTTCCGCAAAGACATCCATCTCAAAGACGCCCATTGGGCCGTTCCAAAGCACCGTTTGCGAAGAAACAATCGCCTCGCGGAACAATTCCGCTGATTTCGGACCGATATCAAGCGCCATCCAACCATCAGGAATCGCTTCAACCGGCACTACTTTCTTCGCTGCATCAGCGGCAAACCGATCGGCCACGACCACATCAACAGGCTTCAGCAGCTTGACTCCGCGTTCCTGCGCCTGGTCGATCAAAGAGCGCGCCAGATCAAGCTTATCTTCTTCATGAAGCGAAGCCCCGACGCTATGTCCTTCCGCTTTGATGAAGGTGTTGGCCATTCCACCGCCGATAATCAGCGTATTTACTTTGCCCAGCAAGTTTTCAATGACAGCAATTTTATCTTTCACCTTGGCGCCGCCCACAATTGCCGTAAACGGGCGTTCCGGATTGGATAAAGCACCGCCGAGAAATTGAATTTCTTTTTCCATCAACAGTCCGGCGACTGCCGGGATATATTGGGCAATTCCGGCCGTTGACGCATGAGCGCGGTGCGCTGCGCCAAAGGCGTCGTTGACAAACAAATCGGCCAGACCGGCAAACCGCTTCGCCAGTTCGGCATCGTTCTTTTCTTCACCGGCATGGAAGCGAACATTTTCCAGCAGAATGACATCGCCATTTTGCATGGCCGCAACCGCCGCTTCCACTTCGGCACCAACCGAATCATCCAGTTTTTTCACCGCTCGCCCGAGCAAACCGGACAGATGCGAAGCGACTGGGGTAAGGCGCATCTCTTCGACCACACTGCCTTTGGGACGTCCAAAATGGCTGGCGAGGATCACTTTTGCTCCCTGTTCGATCAGGTAGCGAATCGTCGGTACTGCAGCGCGGATTCGCGTATCATCAGTAATGACCCCATCCTGCATCGGCACGTTAAAATCGACGCGGCAAAATACCCGTTTTCCGGCAACTTCCACGTCGCGGATTGACTTTTTCTTCATCAGCGAATCCTCCTCACAACTGGGGATTGTTTCCAGCAGGGAACTGCATGGGAAAAAGGGAGAGCATCTCTCCCTTTCCCTAATCTTTTCTATTGTAAGGCTTACAAACCACGCTGTGCAACATATTGGCACAGGTCTACAACACGATTGGAATAGCCCCACTCGTTATCGTACCAGGAAACGACTTTGACCATGTTTCCTTCAATAACCATGGTCGACAAGGCGTCAATGGTGGAAGAAGCCGGATTGCCGTTGTAGTCGGAAGAAACCAATGGCTCTTCGGAATAAGCGAGAATACCTTTCAAAGCGCCTTCCGCTGCATCTCTCAGCGCCGCGTTTACATCTTCAGCCGTTACCGATTGCTTCAGTTCAGCGACCAGATCGACAACCGATACGTTTGGAGTCGGTACCCGCATAGCAAAGCCGTTCAGTTTTCCTTTCAGTTCGGGCAATACGAGCGAAACAGCTTTGGCCGCACCCGTCGAGGTCGGAATAATGTTCTGTGCCGCTGCACGGGCCCGGCGCAAATCTTTATGCGGCAGGTCCAAAATTTGCTGGTCGTTGGTGTAAGAGTGAACTGTCGTCATCAAACCGCGAACGATGCCAAATTTCTCATGCAATACTTTGGCAAAAGGAGCCAAGCAGTTGGTTGTGCAAGAAGCGTTGGAAATAACCGTATGAGCAGCCGGATCATACTTGTCTTCGTTCACGCCCATTACGATCGTAATATCTTCATTGGTAGCCGGTGCGGAAATAATGACTTTTTTCGCTCCGCCTTCCAGATGTTTCGCTGCATCTTCCCGTTTTGTGAACCGGCCGGTTGACTCGACAACAATTTCTACGCCGTAGTCTTTCCAATTGAGTTGGGCAGGATCGCGCTCTGCCAGCACTTTAATTTCTTTTCCGCCGACAATCAGCGTGTTCTCCCGCGCTTCAACCGTTTGTTCCAAAACGCCATGTACGGTGTCATATTTCAGCAAATGAGCCAATGTGGTCGCATCGGTCAAATCGTTTACCGCCACAATCTCCACATTTGGATTATTCAATGCTGCACGGAATACGTTGCGTCCGATCCGTCCAAATCCGTTAATCCCCACTTTTACCATAGTTACAACCTCCTGAAATTTTGTTGGTTTATTTTCACACCGTTCCGTTGAAAAAGCGGAACAGTTGCAAGCAAAAAATCCCAAATCGCCTCAGTCAGTTACCAGTTTGACCAAATCCGGAAAAACAATCCGTGGAAAAGCTTACTCTTTTCCCAAAATCGCTCGCGCTGCCCCTTCGTCGGTGATCAGCACATTTTGACAAGATTGTTTGGCAAAAGACAAAATCGCTTTTGCTTTGCTGGCTCCACCGGCTATCGAGATCACAACTTCAGCGTTTTGCACATCTTCCAGCTGCAACCCGATCGTTTCCATCCGGTGAACAATTTCTCCCGCTTCGTTGAAATAATAGCCAAACGCTTCCGATACTGCGCCCAACTCGCGAAGTTCCGCCAGTTCTTCCTCATCATAGCGGCGTCTTTGCGCCATCTTGATCGCTTCCCCGATCCCATGCAGGACAATTCGCGCGGAATGAAGCAGGCTGAGCACTTCCATAATTTGCGGTTCCTCTTTCAGCGTCTGCAAGGCGTCAGCCGGCAAACGATCAGGAACGTGCAGCAAGCGGTAGCTGGCTCCTGTCTTGGCCGCCATCGATGAAACCAGAGAGTTTGCCTGAAGCTCTGCTTTTTCCCCCAATCCGCCCCGTGCAGGAACGAATTGTACCGTCCGAAAAGCAGACGAAGGAGTCAAGTGGGCAGATACGCTGGCAATCGTCGAGCCGCCTGTGACGGCAATCACATCGCCTTCGCGCACATATTGCTTCAACAATCTGGCCCCCATCCGGCCCAATTCTTGCTTCACCCATTCGGCCTGATCGGAATCTCCCTGAACGACCACCACTCTGTTAATTTGCAAATAATGCTGTAATTGGCTGGCCAGTTCATTCAAACCAAACAGATCATCGGCCATCGGCTCCAGCTGCTCGAGAATCCGCATTCCTTCTTCACTGCAGCTCATTCCCGCCGGCGCGACATGAAGCAAACCCATTTCCTTCAGCAAATCGACCTCTGCGCGCAAAATTCGCTCCGTCGTGTTCATCACTTGTGACAGGGCCCGCCGGCCGATTGGCTGAAGATGAGCAATCGTTTGCAGAAGCGTGTACCGGTTTCGCAATACCTCAACCAAATCCGGGAGCAGCTTTCGTTGCACCTCAATCAGTTCGCGCATTGCTCACTCCTTTTTGTATGCCAGGACCGAAAATGTCCCGCTATATACATTTTTTGTCCCGCATAAGCCAAAAAAATATTTACAGTGGTAACTGTAACACAACTGTAAAATATTTTCAAGTTGTTGGAAACCCAAAATAGATCTGATCAGCTTTGAGCGGCTGTCCTTTTTTGCAATTCTGCCCGAAACTGCTCTTCGGTTACCACCGAAGTTTCGGAAAGAAACACCTCTTCACCATCGATCGCCACCGCCGGAATGGTCAGCATGAACTTTTCTTCAAGCGCCATCTCTGATTGAATATCGATAACGGTCAGCTCCAGCGGGTAGTCTACGGCCACCTTTTGGATCATTCGCTCCACTTGCTCACACAGGTGACAGCCTGCTCTTCCATATAACACGACAGAGAACTTTGCCATTCCATTCATCGTTTAGTACCTCTTTCGTTTCGCCGAAGACGGGATCATCATTTCTTCACGATATTTGGCCACCGTTCTGCGGGAAATCTCGATTTCTTCTTTGGCGAGCAGATCGGCGATTGCTTGATCCGAGAGCGGACGCTTCCGATCTTCCTGCTCGATCATCGATTTGATCCGCTTTTTGACACTCTCCGAGGACATCGCTTCTCCTCTGGCCGTAGACAAAGCGGAAGTAAAAAAGTATTTCAATTCAAACAGCCCGCGGGGCGTTTGCACATACTTGTTGCTCGTTGCCCGACTGATCGTCGATTCATGAAGTTCGACCCGCTCCGCCACTTCCTTTTGCGTCATCGGTTTTAACTTATGAATGCCATATTCAAAAAAATCCCGCTGCATTTCCACGATCGCCTGGGTGACCCGCATCAAGGTCAGCCTGCGCTGTTCCAAGCTCTTGGCCAGCCACAGCGCCGCATTTAGCTTGTCGTGAATAAATTGCTGAGCCTCGTTTTGGCCGGTCGATTCCTTTAACATTTTTTCATAAAACGTATTGATCGTCAGGCGGGGAGCCAAACTGTCATTTACCAGCACGATATAGTCGCCTGCCACTTTTTCCACGACGACGTCAGGTACGATATAGCGCGTCTCGCCGTAATGAAAAGCGGAACCAGGCCGGGGATTGAGCGAACGGATCAAGTCAGCCGCTTGCTGCACATCCTGCAGCGTACAGCCTGTTTTCTCGGCGATTTTCTGAAACCGATTGTTGGCTATATCCGCCAAATGATTTGTCACAAGCTCTACATGCAGTTCGTCATCCCAACCTTGATGCTGCAGCTGCAACAACAGGCATTCCTGTAAATTGCGGGCCCCTACCCCGATCGGGTCAAAATGCTGAATGACGGACAAAACTTCTTCTACGTCTCGCACCGCCACCTGCAAATTTTCACTGACCGCTTCCAAGGAGATTTCCAAATAACCGTTTTCATCAAGATTGCCAATAAGAAACATGGCAATTTTGCGTTGAGCGGAAGACAATCCTTTGACATAGCCCAATTGCCTTTCCATATATTCATAAAGCGTGGAACTGGTGCGCTGCACATAATCCAATGGATTGTAAGTGCTTTCACTTTTCGCTACAACATAGTCACCCGTTGCCCGGCTGCCGATCAGTTCCTTCCAATCCCATTCCAAAGCGGATTGTTCCTTGCCGGCTTTTTCCGGTTCAATCGCAACACTCACCTCTTGCAATTCAATCACAGGGTTTTCCATCGCCTGTTCTTGCAAGTATGAAATAAGGTCGACCGTTGAATACTGAAGGATCGTAATCGCCTGCCGAAGCTCAGGTGTCATGACAAGTTTCAATGTCTGCTCCTGATACAAGCCCAGACCCATATTCATTGACTTCTCCCCCTTTCATGCCAGATGAGTTCCTGATTTCATTGTATTACATTTGTATTCAATTCGCTTATGCAATTTTCCTGCCAAAATTTAAGTTGCACAACCCCTTGATTTTTTTCCGAAAACCTTATATACTAAGAAAGTAAATTCGATATACGCCCGTAGCTCAGTGGATAGAGCAACGGTCTCCGGAACCGTGTGCGGAGGTTCGACTCCTCTCGGGCGTACCATCTAATCAATAAACTCTGCTAAGTTAGCAGGGTTTTTTAGTTTTTCCTCGTTGCCGCTGAAACCGGCAAAACGATGCGCAACAAAATGACGCCCTTGCCGCCGATTATCGACGAAGCAAAGGCGTCTGTTTCCAGTTACTCTCAAGGCTCACTCTTTAGGGACTCGAGCCAGTCAGCGTAACAAGTGTCGCACAACAGCTCTTCCCGCTCTTGCTGTCCTTGGAAAAAGGTAATGAGGTGGGCGCTTTCGGTATCGTGTTCACAGTAGTAGCATGTGTAGGTTTTCATTTCCTTCTCCCTCCGAAAGAGTATGAGAGTAACAAACGTTATTTTCCCCGTATTTTCACTTCTTTTTCATGCAAGGCTGAAAAAGGTTGCTGCTTGATTGAAGGAGAGCAAAAGGAAAAAACCGCTCCTGATCCAGGAGCGGTTTTTGTTTTGGTCAGCCGGTTTATTTTGCTTCACCGACAAATTGTTTTTGGTTGTTCGCGTACTTATAGACGAATACAGATGCGAATTGGTTGTCACCATTTTCGTCGAAGCCAACTTTGACAAATTGACCTTGGAAATCCTTGATGCCGTGGACAGCATCCAGTACTTGTTCGCGGCTCGGTTTTTTGCCGCCGTTTGCTTTAATCGCTTCTTCTACCCCATGGAGAACAACATTCATGGAATCATAACCGAATGCCGTGAAGATCCCGACTTTTTTGCCCATGGCACTTTCATAATCGGTGATCCATTTTTTGCCTTCGTCGGTAGCGGAAATATCGCCAACCGTAGAAGTAAAGATAACGCCTTCGGCAGCCGGTCCGGCGATTTTCACCATATCATCAGAGTCGAAACCGTCTCCGCCCATAAAGTAACCTTTAAAGCCTTTATCGCGAAGCTGTTTCACGATGATGCCCGCTTCGGCATAGTATCCGCCAAAGTAAACCATTTCCGGATTTGCCGCAATTACTTGGTTGATCATGGCGCTGTAATCTTTTTCGCCAGCGGTTACGCCTTCGAAGCCAAGCACTTGAACGCCGTCTGTTTCGAATTGTTTTTTCACTTCTTCCGCAAGACCTTGTCCGTATGCTTGTTTGTCATGGATCAAGAAAGCATTTTTCACACCAAGTTGATTTTTCGCATAAATTGCCGCTTTGGAACCTTGCTGATCGTCACGTGCGCAAATACGGTGGACAACTTTTTTGCCTTCTTGCGTCAAACTGGTTCCCGTTGCAGCTGGCGAAACCATGACCAGATTCTCTTGATTATATTTAACCGATGCGGTTACCGAAGCCCCTGTCGTCGGATGGCCCACAACCGCCAGCACATCCGGATTGGAAATCAACATCTCCGCAACAGATACCGCTTGCTTCGGATCGGCCTGTTCATCTTGCGCCAACAATTCCAGTTCGAAACCGAGCTTTTTAAATTCTTCCTGCTTTTGTTTCAAAGCATATTCGGCTCCTGACTTTGCCGTATCTCCGTAAGCGGAGTTTGGTCCGGACAGAGGACCGACGGAAGCGATGACGATTTTCTCCAGAGCCCCGGATGCTTCTCCTCCGCCACTGCTTTGTTGCGCAGCATTGTTCGATTGTGCAGGTTGAGCGGTGTTACCGGCCCCACACCCTGTCAATGCGGTTCCTACCGCCAAAATTGCCGACAATAATGCCATCGTTCTTTTCTTCACCAAAATTGCTCCCCCTTCTATTTTGCAAAAAAACTTTCTTTTTATTTGGGCTTGACCCTATTTTAAAATAAATTAGAAAATTTGCAACTAAAAAAAATATGCAAATTTAATCGGGACGATCAGGCCAACTTCGCCTGGCCGGTTTTTTTGGAGAATCACTGCTTCTCTTTCAATTCAGGATCAATATCATTGTGCTTGTGTGAATACGCTTTATTTGTAACCACGATGGTTAATCCAACAATAACAACAAAAAGGATGATCGTAATCGTTATAATTGTCCCCATTGTTCTCACCTTTCACCGTCTGTTTTGACATTCCGCTCTATTATAAAGGAAGTCGGTTTTTCGCTCAATGCTGAACTATTCCCAGGCTGCTTCTTTGAACATTCATGGCAAAGCGCATAGGGATAACCTGATTTGGAAAAATAAATTTATCCCACGAACGAATGTTTTGTGCACAACTTGTGGATAATTTTGTGGATAACCTTTTGGAGGAGTTGCCATTATTGGAACAATATTATTTGATTTATCAAGAAGCGAATGATGAAGAATGTTTGCTGACGGTCCAGCCTTATACAGATGAACAAAAGTTGGCCGAAGCGCTTAATCAGCTGGAAGCCCAAAATATTACGGATTATACGCTAATCAAGGGCAAAAAAATGAAAGCCACGCTAAAGGTAGCCGTTGAGTTACATGAACTGGAAGAGGAAGAGCAAAGCTCTCCTTGATTTTCGCTAGGGAACAGGTTTAAATCCGTTCCGTTTTGGGATAACCTAGTACAGAAAATGCGCAAACACGTTTGACCTTTATTGACCAATTGTGTATGATAATCTTACGAAAGAGAGGAGGAACAATGATGAACATGAATCTGATTCCGACCGTCATTGAACAAACCAACCGCGGGGAACGCGCTTACGATATTTACTCTCGCCTGCTGAAGGATCGGATTATCTTTTTGGGAACTCCGATTAACGATGTAGTGGCAAACAGCGTCGTCGCCCAATTGCTGTTTTTGCAAGCGGAAGACCCTGAGAAAGATATTCAGCTGTACATCAACAGCCCTGGCGGTTCGATCACCGCTGGCATGGCGATTTACGACACAATGCAGTATATCAAACCGGATGTTTCCACCCTCTGTGTCGGTATGGCTGCTTCCATGGGAGCCTTCCTGCTGTGTGCCGGTGCAAAAGGTAAACGTTTTGCCCTGCCAAACAGCGAAGTGATGATCCATCAACCGCTTGGCGGCGCGCAAGGCCAAGCGAGCGACATTGAAATCGCGGCAAAACGGATTATCCGAATGCGCGAACATTTGAACAAAATCATGTCCGAACGCACCGGCCAACCTTTGGAGCGGATCGCCAAAGATACCGACCGCGACAACTTCCTGTCTGCTTATGAAGCGAAAGAATACGGCTTGATTGATGACGTGATTACCTCTACTCCCGCCAGCAAATAAGCCAGTGAAACGAACAAGGGTTGTTCTCGACGATTGAGAACAACCCTTACTTTTTTGCACGTTTATTTCTCGATCAATTGATTGACTTCGACGGTCATTTTGTTCGCCGGATTGTTTTCCAGGTGGACGCTGGCCGTTGCCGTCTCTTCATCCACATGATCGATCCAAACCGGTTTTCCCTGATACTCTACCTCAATTTTTTGTTCGGTTTGTAAAATTTCTTGCGCCCGGACAATATTCATTGCAAATTTCCTCCTTCCTGCTGGCGTTTGCGCTCATCTGTCGTATAAACTCCATCCAGAGAATCAGTCGTCGTCTCCTCGATCAAGCCATTTTGATCGGTTACCTGACCTCCACCCAACCCTTCGTTCACCATCCGGTCAATATCAACAAAGTGTTTGTCTCGGCCTTCATAAAGCGAATCTTGTTCCTGGTCGCCTTGGTTTTGCATCGTCGCCTGCTCTCCTCCCTTCGTTCAACTCTTTATTAGCAGTTCCCCATTTCGCTCTGCTCATTCAAACGCCGGGCAAAATAAAAAGACACTTTGCAAAAGCAAGTGTCTTTCCCGGTTTGATCGGTGTCTTCCCCTATTCTTCCTTGCTGACCAGCCCGACCAGACTATTTACAGCTTGAGAGGCATCCGGCCCCTCAGCGGAAATGATGATTTCTGTTCCCGAACTGATTGCCAAGCTCATAATTCCCATGATGCTTTTGGCATTCACCTTTTTGTTGTCCTTTTCCACGAAAATATCAGCAACAAAACGGTTGGCTTCCTGCACGAAGAAAGCGGCGGGACGTGCTTGCAATCCAGTTTTCAAGTTTACCTTTACCTGCTGTTGCACCATGATGTACCTCCTCCCTATGTTCACTCGTTACCGTATTATAGCATGTTAAGGCGCAGAAACATTTTGTTTTTCTCTCAATTTGTCGGCGATTTCGTTAATTTTCCGAAGCCGGTGATTGATTCCCGATTTGCTTACCGCACCGCTCGGGATCATTTCGCCCAGTTCTTTCAGGTTAATATCGGGATGCAGCAGCCGCAGCTCCGCGACTTCCCGTAATCTCGGGGGCAAGTTTTCCAACCCGATCTCATGCTGTATCAGTTGAATGTTCTCCATCTGTTTGGTCGCTGCATTGACGGTCTTGTTAATATTGGCGATCTCGCAATTGTGCAAACGATTCACGGAGTTGCGCATATCTTTGACGATGCGGACATCTTCAAAATAAAGCAACGCCTGGTGAGCGCCAATCAAGCTCAGAAACTCGGTGATCTTTTCTCCCTCTTTTATGTAGAGAACATAACCTTTCTTCCGCTCGATACACTTGGCGTTCAGTCGATAGCGGTTGGCCATCTCGGTCAAAGCCTCGCAAAAATCTTGATAGGCCGTAAATATTTCCAGATGATAACTGGAGGCTTCCGGATGATTAACCGAACCGCCGGCAAGAAACGCACCGCGCAAGTAGGAAGCCCGACAGCATGATTTTTTTACGAGTTCGCTGGAGATGCCTGGCGCAAAGGATAAATCCTTATCCATAATGCCTAATTCCTTCAAAATTTCATTGGCTTGATGCGGAATCCGCACAATATACACATTGTTCTTTTTCAATCGCATCTTTTTTCGCACAAGCAATTCGGCATGCACTTGAAAAATTTGCTTGATTAAGGTATAGATTCTTCTTGCAATCGCCGCATTTTCCGTCGAGATATCCAACACAAACCGCCCGGCACCAAATTGAATACTGCCGTTCATGCGAATTAAGGCGGATAATTCAGCGCGACTACAACAAGGAGAGTTCTCCAACATCGTCAATTCTTTTTTGGTTAACGCGGCGAATGACACTTTCGTTCACTCCTTCTTCCTGCTCCGCCTCATCACGGATACAATCTCCCGGCTGACCGCACCCGCATCGTGGCGCAAATAGCCTCCTTCAAACGTCATGAATGGTTTGGCGACAATATTTAAGCCCAACTGTGCCAGCCGTTCCATGTCACACTCTACGGGAAACGCGCCTTTTTCTGCATACTTCTCCCGGATGTGTGACGGAATTTCTGCTGAATTCACCAAAACGGTGTCCAAAAAAGGACCGCCCACGTGTTGATACAGCACTTCTACATGATTGGCTGCCG
The DNA here is from genome assembly GCF_016908525.1 of Brevibacillus fulvus. Lineage (GTDB taxonomy): Bacteria > Bacillota > Bacilli > Brevibacillales > Brevibacillaceae > Brevibacillus_G > Brevibacillus_G fulvus. Next base: position 5,300 of record NZ_JAFBEB010000020.1, on the reverse strand, counting down.
TGAAACCATCCGTTTCCCCCGGTTGGGTCATTACATTGCAAATATAAAATTTCGGAGCTGCCGCACGTTTGATTTCGGCAAACAGGCCCCGAACCAACAGATTCGGCAAGATGCTCGTATATAAACTTCCCGGACCGATCAAAATCACATCTGCTTGCTGGATCGCCTGAATCGCTTCCGTCAAAGGGACAACGTCTGCCGGTTCAATGAGAACCCGTTTGATCTGTTTGCCCGCCAACGGTATTTTTGACTCTCCGCTGATTACAGTGCCATCCGCCATTTCCGCTTTCAATGAGACGGACTGCTTGGTTGCCGGCAAAACGACTCCGCGTACGGCCAGCACATCGCTTAACTTTTTTATCGCCGTTACAAAATCTCCGGTAATTTCGTTCATGGCCGCCAGCAACAAGTTGCCCAGATTGTGGCCGGCCAGTCCCGTTCCATTGGTAAACCGATATTGCATCACTTTTTCCATCAATGGTTCTGTGTTGGCCAAGGCGGTCAAGACGTTGCGAATGTCGCCCGGCGGAAGCATATCCATCTCTTCTCGGAGTCGGCCGGAGCTTCCCCCATCATCAGCAACCGTCACAATTGCTGTAATATGAACCGGCGCCTGCTTCAAACCTCTCAGAATAACGGACAGTCCTGTCCCCCCGCCGATTACCACCACATTTGGAAGCGGTTTATGTTGCTTCCCCACTCGCCCTACTGACATATGTCACCTCATTTTCCCCTCACGAAGAATGCTCCGTCAGCATAATTCTGATTGCGTCGGCTATCTTGCCAACCTCTATCTATTTGTTTTTTTCAATGTCGCGATGGCTGACGCGCACGGTAAATTCCTTGCTGAAGTAATCCCCGAGATGCTCAGCGATCGCCACGGAACGGTGTTTGCCGCCGGTGCAACCGATGCCGATGACCAGTTGGCTTTTTCCTTCCCGCTGATAATGCGGGAGCGTAAACGTTAACAAATCGAGCAATTTGTGGACAAACTCTTTGGTTTCACTGTGTTTGAACACATACTCGGCTACTTCCGGATCACAGCCGGTTTTAGGACGCAGCTCTTCTATATAATGTGGATTTGGCAAAAAACGTGCATCAAACAGCAAATCTACATCGATCGGTGCGCCATATTTAAAGCCAAACGACTGAATATTAATGGTCAAATTGGAGCCTTGCTGCGAATATTGATTGACGATTTTTTCGCGCAGCTGAGCCGGTTTTAATTGACTCGTATCGATAATCTGGTTGGCCAGCCCTTTCATTTCCTGCAGCAGCCGGCGTTCCGCATGAATGCCTTCCAACGGCGAGCCATTGGGAGAAAGAGGGTGCCGCCGCCGCGTTTCTTTATAGCGGGATACAAGCGTTTGATCATTTGCATCCAAATATAAAATGTGCGAGCTGATGCCGCTCATTTGGTTCAACAGTTCCATGGCTTCGGTCAAACTCTCAAAAAACTCCCGTCCTCGAAGATCAACTACCAGCGCGACCCGTTCGATGCCGCCGCCGGAATGTTTGATCAGTTCGGCGAACTTTGGTATCAGGATAGGGGGCAAATTGTCAACACAAAAAAAGCCAAGATCCTCCAAACTTTGCACCGCCACGGTTTTCCCCGCCCCTGACATGCCAGTAATAATCAGCAAATTGATTGCTTTTTCTTGCTCTTGTTCGATCATGCTTTTTCGCCTCCTATGACCCTTCTATAAGCATACCACAATGCTTACCTCAAGACGAACTGTTTCCACTGTTCCCTTGCTAATGCCATCATTTGGTCAGAAACAAAAAAAGACGTGACTGCACGCAGTCACGCAAAGGTTCGTATAGATAAGGGGGTCAATTCATCGTACTTTTACTATACCCCGATAATATTTCAAGGATGTTACAGCAAAATTAAGAGACTGTGACATTTGCTTCTTTCAGCTTTTCGTTCAAGTTTTCTACGTAATGTTGAGCGGATTGCGAGGCGATCGAACCGTCTCCGGTTGCGGTAACGACCTGGCGCAATGTTTTTTCCCGAACGTCACCTGCTGCAAAAATGCCTTCTACCTTTGTCCGCATCGCGTCATCGGTTAAAATGTAGCCCGCCTCATTGGTAATGCCGAGATTTTTCACCGGCTCGGTCAACGGGTCCATGCCTACATAGATAAATACGCCATTTGTGGCCAATTCACGTTGCTCTCCGCTGTTGACATCTTCCAACAGCACGCTGCTGACCACATTTTCCCCGCGGATTTCTTTTACAACCGTGTTCCAGATCACTTCAATCTTTTCATTTTCAAATGCGCGTTTTTGCAAAATTTGCTGTGCCCGAAACTGATCTCTGCGGTGTACAATCGTCACTTTTGAAGCGAAACGAGTCAGGTAAACCGCTTCTTCAACCGCGGAATCACCGCCACCGACGACAACAAGTTCTTTCCCTTTGAAGAAGGCGCCATCGCAAACAGCGCAATACGATACGCCGCGTCCGGACAACTCTTTCTCACCAGGGACACCGAGCAAGCGATGTTCAGCCCCGGTCGCAATAATAACCGATTTGGCCAAATATTGTTTTTCTCCCGTAACGACCCGCTTCAGTGGTCCTTCGCTCTCAATCGCTTGCAGTTCTCCGTATGCATACTCCGCGCCGAATTTCTGAGCATGTTCGAACATTTTTGTGGACAAATCCGGACCCAATATACTGGAGAATCCAGGATAGTTCTCAATTTCTTCGGTATTGGCCATCTGTCCCCCCGGAATGCCCCGTTCGAGCAGCAGCGTGGACATGTTGGCTCGTGAAGTATATACAGCGGCAGTCATCCCAGCAGGACCTGCTCCGGCAATGATCACATCATACACTTTTTCTTGGTCACTCATCGTTACCCCTCCTAACAGCCTCATCAACACCGCCGGCTATTTATACTTATTATAAATTTAGAATTGATTCAAATCAAGTCTCGACAGTTCTTTATAACAGCGCGTAAGTGTCGCGACAGAGATCCCATATTTCTCGGCAATCTCTTGTTGGCTCCGTTTATGCCCGCAAATAAGCCCGTACAAGTATTCAAAGGCAGCCATCCAGGCTACTTCTTTTCTTACCTGCAATGGTTTGGCTGCTTGTTTTTTATATTCTGCCCATATCTGTTCGGACCATTTTCGCAACTCGGAGTCATTCTGTTGATGAAAATAGAAACGAATGGCTGCCTGCACTGCATCCTGTCCTTCCGCGCAAGGTTCTGATTCGGTTGGCAATGGTGCCCCCATTTGCGCCAAAGCGAGCAGAGCCGTTTTTTTCAGCTGGCTGTTGTCCGTTTCCTGATAAAACTTGCGAATGGCTTCCTCCGCCTCATCGTCGCCAATCATGCCCAATGTTTGAATGACGGTGTGCTTGATGTCCTCTTTGCCATGCTGAAGCGCCCATAGCAGTGAAGCCCGGATCATTGGATCTGTTTTAAACTTATCCACACTCTGCTCGTTTATGCGGTCGGCCATCAGATCGTCGTAAGGTCGGTGATAATGGTAAGAGATTTGCTTCGTTGTTTCCCCGCTCTTTTGTTCCTTGAGCAGTTGCAAATAGTGTTCGGCAATTCCCGCATCCGGGTCCAGTTGCTTCACTTTTCCCCACCACCTTCTTGCCTGTTCGAATCGATTGGTTAAATACGCCGAGATCGCCGCATAATGATAGGTGCAAGCATCCTGTCCGGGAAAACTGCGAATCATCCGTTGGTACAAGCGAAATGCCTCTTCATGCTGCCCTAATACTCCCATTGTAGTTGCCAATTTGTATAAATGATCATGATTTAGCGGTGTAATCTTTTTCAACTTGACCAACAACTCAACCAACTGAGCGGACTGGTTTTGATGCGAAAGCAAAACAGCCAAATTGCACAAGGCGTGCAAGTTGTTCGGCTCTCGTTCCAGCGTTTGGTCGATCGTCGCCATTGCCTGTTCAAATTGACCGACATAATAGTAGGCCAACGAAAGGTTATTCCAGGCTGGCATAAAATCCGGTTCTGCTTCGACTATGTTTTTGAGAATTTGCAAGGCTTCCAGAAAACGGCCTTCTTCCAAAGACCGTCGCGCCAACTCATGTTTGACAAACACATCGTCATCTGTTTCCATAAAAAACTGGCGCGGCGGCAAATCCAGTTCAAAATAAATATAATCCAGTAGTTCTTCCGCCTCTTCTGCAAAAGTTCCGCGTTTGTTTTTTTGCAAATAGAGAACGGCCATCTCCTCAGCCATTTCGAAATCTTCCATATTGGCGTAGTTGTTGGCCAGAAAAAAATAGGCATCCTCCATCGAAGGAGCGAGGGTTTCTATGATCTCATACAGCACGTTGTTTGAGGCTTCAAACTGTCCCATCTCTGCTAACGTGCTGGCCAAATGACAACGGTAATCAGGGTTGTTCGGTTCCAACTCAATCGCTCGCTGAAAGCATAAAAGCGCTTTTTCTACATCATTGCGTCGCAACAAGCGGAAACCGCGGTCGCAGAAAAAACGTGCATCACGTCTAAACTCAACGACCGTCGTCTTATTTGCTGTTTCCCTACTTTTCATATAACCTCCAGTTTGTGCAGGAGCTTTATCCTTCATGTATCGTATCAAAACCTGTTGTCGCCTACAAGCCAATAACGCTTGAAAAGGTGCCAACAAATGCAATTTAGCCCATCAATGAAGGAAACACCACCCGCTAAACAGCAAGTGGTGTTGTCAACATGAATATGGAGCGGACGACGGGTCTCGAACCCGCGACCTTCGCCTTGGCAAGGCGACGCTCTACCAATTGAGCTACGTCCGCTTATTTACTGGTGAGCCATGAAGGACTCGAACCTTCGACCCTCTGATTAAAAGTCAGATGCTCTACCAACTGAGCTAATGGCTCAAACTAAATATTTACAATGGTGGTTCGGGACGGAATCGAACCGCCGACACGAGGATTTTCAGTCCTCTGCTCTACCGACTGAGCTACCGAACCTTAACGGTTCCATACGATGCTATCCGCCATAGCTAATGAAAATGAATGGCGGAGCTGACGGGACTCGAACCCGCGACCTCCGGTGTGACAGACCGGCGTGAACTCCAGCTTCACCACAGCTCCAAAATTTTATAAATTGAAGGATTTATTCCTTCAAAACTGGATACGCAAGCTCGCATCAGCTTTTGTTCGCTCCGTTGTCCTCGTCCTTGCGGACTTCAGCCAAAGGTCGCTTATCAAAAGCGATACTGCGCAAATTGACTAAGGAAATGTGGATAAGCCCTCGACCGATTAGTATTCGTCAGCTCCACGCGTTACCGCGCTTCCACACCGAACCTATCAACCT
>NZ_JAFBEB010000019.1 GCF_016908525.1 Brevibacillus fulvus | reverse complement strand
TCATAGACGATGAGGTTGATAGGTTCGGTGTGGAAGCGCGGTAACGCGTGGAGCTGACGAATACTAATCGGTCGAGGGCTTATCCACATTTCCTTTAGCAAATTGCGCAGTATCGCTTTTGATAAGCGACCTTTGGCTGAAGTCCGCAAGGACGAGGGCAACGGAGCGAACAAAAGCTGATGCGAGCTTGCGTATCCAGTTTTGAAGGAACAAGCAGGTATGCATATAAACCAGTTCATTACGAACTGGTTTTTTTATTAGGGAAATATTTGCTTACAACTGCTGTTTTATTTCCTGAGCAATAAATCGGGGGAAGTGCAATTGGTGATCATACAGAAATCGCTCAATTAAGTACTTTTCCGCATACATTTGAGACAGTATCAGTTCGCCCCATCCATCAGCTTCATACCGACAAAGCATCCCAAGTAAGTATAAAAGCAAAAAATGAGATGCCCAAATAGGTAAGGGGGACGTTTCTGTGCGATTCCAAAAAAACCATTTACCTTGATCGTTTCGGGTAAACAAAGGGTGCTGCTCTAAAGCGGCATTGTTTTCTTGAAAAAACTGCACTCTTATGTAATGGTATTCGTGCTCTGTCTCGGCAGCTTGTCCAGGCTGAAATTGAATATGTTTAGGGGAATGCCGATTGAGATATTGAACTAGTGTATCAAGCGAATAAGCGAGTGCTCCGCTAGGGAGTTTAGGAAGCCTCCAATCAAATCGATCCGCTGGTTCAATTAAATGCCAGGGACTTGCACCTACGATGAGCGAGTAATCATCGCATAAAGACACCATAGAGCAGAGCAATTCCTGAACGGTATACCGATTTTGTAAAGGAAAAGGCGAGTAAATCTTGGTAATGTGAGCAAAAAACCCCTCCTTTTGGGGACGTACTTCATCCTCAAGAAAGTGATAGGGATTCCGTTTTAGCTTTCGGGTTGTAAGACCGTGCTGGAGAACTTTGCTGCTTTGCGGAAAGAACGGATCTCTGCTCAGTAATAAACCATTCAATAAAGACCGGCACCCGTAAAAAAGAAGCAGGGGCTGAATCAGCAACTCTGCCTGTGAAGCGGTTTGATACAAGCTGCGTGCCTGTTTCCAGGTATAAACGAACCGGGTGCTCTGTTGGAAGGCAAGGCGCTGCGGATTATCGATTCCGGCTGCTTGATACGCGTCGGTAAGGAACCGGCGTGCGTTTGGTTCCGCCTCCAAAAAGCAAATGGGTTCCCACTGATCATCCATTGCTCCAATCACCTCTGTAAAATATTCGGTTTATTAAACTTATTGTGCTGTTTATTTTTCGATTTATCTGTATAATTCCCTGAGTCACCGAACATTATAAGGATTTCTTGACATTAAATTATGTGGTTGTTAAACTTGCGATAAAATATTTTAGGAGAAAGGGGTAACGTACTGTGAGAGAGGATAAGTTTGCCAAGGAGGGCCTGACGTTTGACGACGTATTGCTCGTACCGGCAAAATCAGAGATTTTACCAAGAGATGTAGATGTCACAACAAAGTTAAGCGAAAACGTGAAGTTAAATATTCCGTTAATTAGTGCGGGTATGGATACAGTAACGGAATCCGCATTGGCCATAGCGATGGCAAGACAGGGCGGTATCGGGGTTATTCATAAAAATATGACGATTGAGCAGCAAGCAAGCGAAGTTGACCGGGTAAAACGCTCCGAGAGCGGTGTTATCACCAACCCCTTTTCATTATCTCCTGATCATACCGTTGCAGACGCAGATGCCTTAATGGGAAAATATCGGATCTCCGGCGTCCCCATTGTAGACGAAAACAACAAGCTGGTTGGTATCCTCACCAACCGTGATTTGCGCTTTGTACACGATTTCTCAACACCAATTACCCAAGTGATGACAAAAGACAACCTTGTAACGGCCTCTGTCGGCACTACCTTGCAACAAGCGGAAGAGATTTTGCAAAAACACAAGATCGAGAAGCTGCCATTGGTTGACGAACAGAATGTACTCAAGGGACTCATTACCATTAAAGATATTGAAAAAGCGATTCAATACCCGAACGCGGCTAAAGACAAACAAGGACGCTTGTTGTGCGGAGCAGCGGTTGGCGTCACCACAGATACCCTGGATCGCGCTGCCGCATTGGTCGAAGCGGGCGTCGATTTGCTGGTAGTGGATACAGCGCACGGACATCACGTTAATGTCAGTCAAATGGTCAAAAAGTTGCGGTCTTTGTATCCCGATTTAACGATTGTGGCCGGAAATGTAGCAACAGGCGAAGCGACACGCGATTTGATTGAAGCAGGTGCTTCGGTTGTCAAAGTCGGAATCGGACCTGGTTCGATTTGTACAACCCGTGTAGTGGCGGGGATCGGTGTACCGCAGATTACCGCGATCAATGATTGCGCAAGAGTTGCCCAACAATACGGAGTTCCGGTTATTGCCGACGGCGGAATCAAGTATTCCGGCGATTTGACCAAAGCGATCGGTGCCGGTGCGTCGGCGATTATGATCGGTAGCCTTTTTGCAGGAACCGAAGAAAGCCCGGGCGAGTTTGAAATTTTCCAAGGACGTCGATTCAAGGTTTATCGGGGCATGGGCTCGATCGGCGCAATGAAAGCAGGCAGCAAAGACCGCTACTTCCAGGAAAATGCACAAAAGCTTGTACCAGAAGGAATTGAGGGACGTGTTCCTTACAAGGGGCCTTTGGCGGATGTCGTGTTCCAATTGGTCGGTGGTCTGCGTGCAGGTATGGGATACTGCGGAACGAAGACAATCGAAGAATTAATCAACAACTCTCAATTTATTCGAATTACCGGAGCAGGTTTGCGAGAAAGCCATCCACACGATGTTCAAATTACGAAAGAAGCTCCAAACTACTCCTTGTCCTAATTGGTCAGCCCCCTTTCCAAGGATACTTGGAAAGGGGTTTCCTAATTTTGGGGGACATTTCGGTCTCAAGCAACTTCAATCAAAGCGATATCTTATGGTAAACTAGTGCTTGGGTATTGACAGATAAGAACGACAGAGAGGGAGAGTGTTTGGAAAAATGATCAGAATGAAATGGACGAAGCGGCTTACAGGATTATTCCTTTCTGTCGCTGTATTTACGCTGTTTTGGCTGGGGACAAGCTTACAAGCAGCGAACGCGGCAGAAGCAGTTCAACCAAACTTGCAGTTGGCGGTAAAATCGGCGATTTTGGTTGAGGCTTCCACCGGGAAAATTTTGTACAGTAACAATCCTGACATAGCCTTGCCACCGGCCAGCATGACCAAGATGATGACGGAGTATTTGGTCTTGGAAGCATTAAAACAAAAGAAAATAACCTGGGATGAAAAAGTTCCAGTTAGCGAATATGCGTTTTATATTGCCAAGATGTCTGATTCGGCAGGTGTTTACCTGAATCTTGGTGAGGAGTTCACAGTACAGGAACTGTATAAGGCAATGGCCATCGCATCAGCGAATGACGCGACTGTCCTGTTAGCCGAAAAAGTGGGGGGCAGTGAAGCCAATTTTGTTGCGATGATGAACAAAAAGGCGCAGGAACTGGGGATGAAAACGGCATTTTTTGCCACGGCTTCCGGTCTGCCCGCCAATGAATTAGGACCGTATAGTCCGAAAGGCATCGACAAGGATAACGTCATGTCCGCACGCGATGCGGCGATTCTCGCTCGTGCGCTGATTACCGATTTTCCAGAGGCATTGGAATACTCCAAAATTCCCCGTCTCACTTTCCGCGAAGGGACAGAAAATCCGCTCAAAAAAGCAAACTATAACTGGATGCTCCCCGGATTGCCGAATGAGTATGCGGGAGTTGACGGACTAAAAACAGGTTATACCGATCAAGCTAAGTACTGTTTCACGGGAACGGCAATACGGGACGGCATTCGTTTGATCAGCGTCGTCATGGGTACAGAGTCTGAAACAAAACGCTTTGTGGAAACGCAAAAACTGTTGGACTACGGATTCAGCAACTTCAAGCTGACCAAAGTCCAGGAGAAAGATAGCGCGATTAAGGGCTTTGAGACAGCGCCAGTGAAAAAAGGGGTTGAATTAAGCGTCCCGGCCGTTGCGGAAAATGATATTCAACTGGTCTCAAAAATCGGGGAAGAAAAAAATTATCAGCCGACGGTAACTTTCAACGATTTAACCGCTCCCATCAAAAAAGGGCAAGTGATTGGACAAGTGGTTTACCAGGCCAAAGGAATAACCGATGAGTATTTGCGGCCAGAGGATGCGCAAAAAAGCGGATACAATCTCGTAGCAGCGCAAGATGTGGAAGAAGCAAGCTGGATTCGCCTGCTGTTCCGGAGTATTTTTGAGTTTATCAGCAATATGTTGGGTGGAAAGTAAAAAGCTGATATATCCGATAGAAATAACTTGAAACTTACTCACGCAGTTGTATACTAAACAATATTACTTTGATTATTGTTTAACTTTTTTTAAAGGGGGCTGACAATATGTCAGAAGCACAAGTAGGAACCACACGCGTCAAAAGAGGTATGGCGGAGATGCAAAAAGGCGGCGTGATTATGGACGTCGTAAATGCAGAACAAGCGAAGATTGCGGAAGCAGCAGGAGCTGTAGCGGTAATGGCGCTGGAGCGGGTTCCATCTGATATTCGTGCGGCCGGTGGCGTTGCCCGGATGGCCGATCTTTCCATTGTGGAAGAGGTATTGAAAGCCGTATCCATTCCGGTTATGGCCAAAGCGCGGATTGGACATTTTGTAGAAGCCCGTGTATTGGAATCAATGGGAGTCGACTATCTTGATGAGAGCGAAGTGTTGACACCCGCTGATGATCTCTACCATATCAATAAAAAAGAGTTTACCGTGCCATTCGTTTGCGGTGCGCGTGATCTTGGGGAAGCACTCCGTCGGATTGGTGAAGGAGCTTCCATGATTCGAACCAAAGGGGAACCGGGAACAGGCAATATCGTAGAAGCGGTACGTCATATGCGGACGGTTCAGGCACAAATTCGCAAAGTCCAATCGATGTCCTATGACGAATTGATGGCAGAAGCGAAAAATCTGGGCGCACCTTACGATTTGCTTGAATATGTTCATAAAAATGGCAAACTGCCAGTTGTCAATTTTGCTGCTGGCGGTGTAGCGACTCCGTCTGATGCAGCTTTAATGATGCATTTGGGGGCAGATGGTGTATTTGTTGGCTCGGGTATCTTTAAATCAGAAAATCCGGAGAAATTTGCGCGGGCGATTGTTGAGGCCACAACCCATTACACTGACTACGAACTGATCGCACGTGTATCAAAAGGTTTAGGCACGGCGATGACCGGTATTGAGATTTCCAAAATTCGCGAAGCAGATCGCATGCAAGAGCGCGGATGGTAAGGTGACTCTCATGAAGATAGGTGTATTGGCTTTACAAGGAGCTGTGGCCGAGCACATCCGCATGTTGGAATTGGCGGGGGCATCGGAAGCACGCACCGTGAAAAAAGTGGATGATTTGCATGATCTCGACGGATTGGTGATTCCCGGTGGGGAAAGCACCACCATCAGCAAACTGATGCACAAATACGGCTTCATGGAAGAGATCCGCAAGTTTGGACTAGAGCAGCGACCGATTTTCGGCACTTGCGCTGGGGCGATTTTGTTGGCAAAACGGATCAATGGTCAGGACGACGCTCATTTGCAGTTGATGGATATAAAAGTGGAACGAAATGCCTACGGACGTCAAAAAGACAGCTTTGAGATCAAATTGCCGATTGCCGGCGTTGCTTCTGATTTCCCCGCTGTCTTTATCCGGGCGCCGTATATTATGGAAATCAGCGATCGCGGTCAAGTATTGGCCAAACATGAGGAGAAAATTGTCGCAGCGCGGGAAGGACATTATTTGGCCGCTGCCTTTCATCCTGAATTGACGGAAGATTACCGTTTCCACAAGTACTTTTTGGAGATGGTCAAGGAATACCGCTCTTGATTTGAAGGGACAAAGAACCAGTGAAAATCGCTGGTTCTTTTCTTTTTGCTAATCAAATCGAACGGGTTTGTTGACTTTACATAGGTATATAAGTTGTAGTAAATTTGAAGAATAAAAGCAGAAACTTATTTGAACAAAACGTTGACGGGAACAAGTACTCTGCGTAGTTTGGTCAAGAGAGTCGGTGGCGGGTGAGAACCGATCCAACAAGCAGCAGGAATCCATCCCGGAGTGGCGAGGGAAATAACTTCGTCCGGCACGCGTACCGTTATGACGTGAATGAGAGGGCTGAGCGTATTTGACTGGTAGAAAGTTCAGCCAAAAAGGGTGGCAACGCGGGTTCTAACACTCGTCCCTTACCGGGGCTGAGTGTTTTTTATTGTGGCAATAATGGATATCCTTATCGAAGCTGGAGGTACGATTATGTTAGATGTAAAGTTGTTACGCCAAGATTTGGACGGGGTAAGACGTCTGCTTGCCCATCGAAATGAAGATATTTCAGCATTGGATCAGTTTGCCGAGGTTGATGAAAAGCGCAGAAAGGTGATTCAGGAAGGCGAAACACTGAAAAACAAACGCAATACCGTGTCCGAGCAAGTTGCCGTGCTAAAACGCAACAAAGAGGATGCGGACCATTTGATCGCCGAAATGAAAGAAGTAAACGAACGGATCAAAGCATTGGACGAAGAACTGCGTCAATTGGACGAACAGCTGGAGACGATCTTGTTAAGCTTGCCCAATATACCACATGAGAGCACACCGGTAGGCACCAGCGAAGAAGACAATGTGGAAATCCGCAAATGGGGCACGCCCCCGACTTTTGCTTACGAACCAAAACCGCATTGGGAATTGGCTCAGGAATTGGGCATCCTCGATTTTGAAGCAGCAGCAAAGGTGACCGGCAGCCGCTTTGTCTTTTACAAAGGGTTGGGTGCACGGTTGGAGCGGGCCTTGATGAATTTCATGCTCGATTTGCACACAGGTGAGCACGGCTACGAGGAGATTTTGCCGCCGTATATCGTCAACCGGACCAGCATGACGGGAACCGGCCAATTGCCCAAATTTGAAGAAGATGCGTTTAAACTGGATGGGTTGGACTATTTCCTGATTCCGACGGCGGAGGTACCGGTAACCAATATGCATCGCGATGAAATTTTTGATGCAGAACAACTGCCGCGCTACTATGCCGCTTACAGCGCATGTTTTCGCTCCGAGGCAGGATCGGCTGGACGCGATACTCGCGGGTTAATCCGCCAGCATCAATTTAACAAAGTGGAGTTGGTTAAGTTTGTCAAACCGGAAGACTCCTATGAGGAATTGGACAAACTGGTGGCCAATGCCGAGAAGGTATTGCAATTGCTTGAACTGCCGTATCGGGTTCTGAGCATGTGCACCGGTGATCTTGGGTTCACCGCTGCCAAAAAGTACGATTTGGAAGTGTGGATTCCCAGCTCGCAAACATATCGGGAAATTTCCTCTTGCTCCAATTTTGAAGACTTCCAGGCGCGTCGTGCCAATATTCGCTTCCGTCGCGACAGCAAAGCGAAGCCGGAGTTTGTGCATACGATCAACGGTTCCGGATTGGCGATTGGCCGTACCGTTGCCGCTATCTTGGAAAACTACCAGCAAGAAGACGGTTCGGTTGTCATCCCAACCGTTCTGCGTCCTTATTTCGGTGGCCGCGAGAAACTGTCCATCAACTAGGGTAGAAACAAAACGGATTGGACGGCGGGCAACTGATTGCTCGCCGTTTTCAATTTGCAAAAAGCGGTGTTCCCTCCTATAATAAACGGTAGAGTCGATGTCCCCGTAGCTCAGCAGGATAGAGCAACGGTTTCCTAAACTGTAGGTCGGAGGTTCGAATCCTCTCGGGGACGCCATCGAAAAACCGCGTGATGCACGCGGTTTTTTTCTTTGCCCGGGCAATATTCTGTGATTCAGTCAACACCGGCAGTCCGTTTGCCAACACGTTCATCGTCATGCCGCCTTGCAAGTTTGACAAAGCAAATCCGCTTGCTTTACAGAAATCATTCATAACATTGGCAAATTTATCCGAAAACAATATTGTAAAGTCTACCCATTACCGACAAACAAAAACGAATGGAGGAGATACCAAGGTGATAGGAATACGGGGAGTGTTGCTGAAGATCTTGCCAATCCTTTTGGTGGTTTCGATTTTTTTGAATCCCGCCGGCATACCTTCAGCATATGCGGATGAAATATCGAAGCTGGTTCTTTCAAAAAACTCGTTGACTATGGAAGTGGGGGATACACAATCGCTCACAGCCACTGCTATATATGAAAGTGGTGCGACTTCCGATGTAACCATCAAAGCAGATTGGTCAACTCCGGATGATACGGTCTCCGTCTATGCCGGTACGGTGACGGCGAAGAAGGAAGGGACGGCCACGATCACAGCGACGTACATGACGAAGACAGTGGTCGTCACGGTGGCGATTAGCAAAAAGGTGCGTACTTTGACCAAGGATGCACAGAAGGTGACGCTTCGCACGGGAGATCAGCAACAAGTGAAACTGACGGCAACTTATACAGATGGGACGACCGAGGACGTAACTGCCAAGGCAGAGTGGACCACGGACAGTCAAGATGTAGCCGATGTTTTAAATGGCTTGATTACCGGGGTAGGCTCAGGAACGGCGAGCGTAAAGGCCACTTTGGGAACACAATCGGTGACGATTCCGGTGGAAGTGGATCTGGTCAAACGGCTTGACCCGGATCAAACAAGTATTTTTCTAAGGAATAAAGGTACAGAGCAGATTCGCTTGATGGCTACGTTTGAAGATGGAACAGTGGAAGATGTAGCCGCCAAGGCGGAATGGAGCACAAATAAAGACGATGTAGCCGATGTCGTCAAAGGATTGATCACCGCTTACGGAACTGGGGAAGCGACGATCACCGCCACTTATGGAGGAAAAACGGCAACGATCACGGTTCAAGTCGATATTGCCAAGCGGCTGGAAGTGGATAAGCCCAGTCTGATCATGCAAATCAATCAGAGCGAAGACGTGGCATTGACAGCATATTACGCCGACGGCACCAGTGAGATTGTCACTAACAAAGCAAAATGGTCCAGCAGCAATCCGGACGTGGTTGATGTAGACAGTACGGGAAAAGTAAGCTCCTACGCTGTGGGTCAAGCAACGTTGACGGCGAGTTATGGAACCAAAGAAGTGACCATCTCCGTTGATGTAGGTACGGGGAAAAAGCTTGAGATTGACAAACAGGATTTATTTTTGCACAAAGGCGAAAGCGAGCAGTTGACTTTGACCGCCACATTTGCCGACGGATCAACCGATGATGTGACCAGCGAAGCAACTTGGACATCCAGCGATGAAGATGTGGCTTATGTTGCAAAAGGCAAAGTGTCAGCGTTTGGGTCCGGGGAAGCGACGATCACGGCCACATATGGAGACAAGTCGGTGAAGGTCTCGGTTGATGTGGATATACCGCGGAATCTGGAAGTGAACAAGCAGGATATATCCTTGCAAGTCGGCGACAGTGAACAGCTGGTGCTGACCGCTGCCTATGCGGATGGATCAACCGACGATGTGACCAGCGAAGCTGACTGGTCAAGCAGCAATGAAGACGTGGCGTATGTCAAGAATGGGAAAATTAGTGCGTATGAGGCCGGCAGCACAGTGATCACCGCCACCTATCAGGGCAAAAAGGTTACGATCGTCGTTGATGTCGATGTTCCGCGAAAGCTTGAAGTGAGCGATAGTTCGCTGATTTTGCAGGATGACGGCTCGGCGGCAGTAACGGTTTATGCAGTCTATGCGGACAACAGAAAAGAAGATGTGACCAAGGAAGCGGAATGGAAAAGCAGCAATGAGGATGTGGCTGAAGTATCCGATGGCGTCGTGGATGGAACAGGAATCGGTACCGCCACAATAACCGTTACATATCTGAATCGTTCGGCAACGATCTCCGTTCAAGTGGGAGTGATCAAAGATTTATCGGCCAGTGATACACGGGTGGCTCTTGACGAGACAGGAAGCAAACAAGTGACCTTGACTGCCACCTTTGGCGACGGAACCACAAAGGATGTGACCGAAGAGGCGGAGTGGGTATCTGCTGCCGAGGATGTCGCAAGCGTACTGGATGGCCTGATCAAGGCAAAAGCAAGCGGAAAAACGAATGTCACCGCCACTTACAAAAACAAGAGCATTACCATTCCCGTTGAAGTGGGCGTGGCTAAAACCTTGACCGCTGACGTTACCAAACTGGTCATGGGATTAACCGACCAAAAACAGATTAAATTAACGGCAACGTTTACCCAAGGTTCTGTGAAAGATGTCACCGAAGAGGCCGAGTGGTTTTCCGGAAACACCAAGGTCGTATCCGTTACGAGCGGCGCTGTTACTGCCAATGGCACAGGAAAGACAACGATTACGGCCAAGTATGGGGGTGCAACACTCGTCATTCCGGTGGAAATCGAAGTTGTGCAAAAGTTGGAGCTAAACAAACGGTACCTGATGATGAAAACAGGGCAAACGGAACAACTGGTGGCAACGGCTGTTTACTCCAATGGAACGACTCGCGATGTCTCCAGCGAAGCGGATTGGACGACGCGCAATTACAAGATTGCCGATGTGGTCGATGGCCTTGTGACCGCGACTGGCTCAGGAAAAACGACGTTGTCGGTTAAATATGGCGGCAAAACGCTGACAATCCCGATTGAAAACGACAATTTGAAGTATTTAAAAGCCAGTGCCGTCAAGTTGGAAATGAAGACTGGCGAAAAGAAACAAGTGACTTTGACCGCGACCTATATGGATAACAGCGAAGCAAATGTCACTGTTCCGGCGATCTGGGCGACCAGCAAAATTTTGGTTGCCGACGCCAAAGACGGAATTATACAGGCTAACGGACCGGGACAAGCGATGATCACCGCCACTTATGCGGGAAAAAGAGTCACGATTGTTGTCATCGTTCGCCCATAAATATAGGGAAAAGCAGGCATCGCGGTTAGCTGACGATGCCTGCTTTCTTATTTCGTAAATTTATCGGCAATCGTGGAAGCACAAAAGGAATCAGGCTTGATATCGGCGGGAAAATCGTTCGTATTGGCGACGCTGAGCAAGTAGCCGACAAATTTGTTGGTAGGGCCGTTTCGGCCGATGTCAAAATGCAAACGAATCGGCAGTTCAATCTGACGTTCTTTGAAGTATTGACGCAGTTCAGAAGCTAGTCCAACTGCGTAAAAAGCTTCCGAATAAATTCGTTGCTGCAGGGATGGAAAATGGTGACGCTGAAACGTGTGATAAAAGAAGGTCCCTCCTCTCCCCTTTTGGATGAGCGAAATGACAATCGCAAACGAGGTACTGCTGCGGCGCAATTGGGAATCCGCTCCGACAATTACCTCATAATGCTCGATTTGGTCAACGACAGTATGTTCAATTTCGGAGAAGACAGCCTCCTTGGACAAGGGGCCTTTCGACGGGCTGTGAAACAGTTCAAATTCGACCTGCTGTTCATGGCTAGAGGTTACCCCCACTTGTATCCCTCCTTTTCCTTAATGTATGTAATTATGCGGGGAGTATGTGAGCGTGCGGCAAGTGCAGACCTGTTTCTACTATATGGAGGGAGCAAGCCAAAAAGAGATGGGGGTGAGTTTCTTTACAACAATTTCATAATAAAAACCCCGTTCTTATGGAACGGGGTTTAGCAATCTTACGCTTTTTTGCGGAACAGATTAATCAAGGAAAGCAACAGAGCCAAACCGCCTAACACCAGGGCGACGGTGTTGGACGTATTGCCGGTGCCTGTTCCTCCGCTTTGTTCAGTCGGAGCGGCATCGTGGGAGGCATCGTGATTGTCAGCTCCTGCTGCCGCTTCATTTACGGTGGTGACAGCTGCCGGTGTATCTGTCTCGGGTGCTCCAGTCCATTCGACCACAGAACCGTCTGCGTAGGTTTGATAAGCTTTCCAGGATAAAGAGCCGGCTTCCTTCGGATTTTTGGCTTGAAAGCTGAATTCAGCAAATTCATGGGCTTTGATTCCCTCGTTCTCAGCCGTCCAGGTGATCGCGGTAAAGCGTCCTTCCGAATCTTTTTCAAACGTATATGACCAGTTCGGGATTGGCTGGACCGTGCTTACCGTAACACCGGTCGGGAATTCCACGCGGACTTTTGTCGTGTTGACCTCTTTTTCGACAGGCACCCGGACGGTATATTTCTCATAAGCGTTCGCGGTCGATTCTTTCGGCCATACTGTTACATGAGCGCTTGCCGTTCCAGCAAGGGACAGCACAAGAGCAAGTACGGCAAGGACGGATAATTTATGAAAACGTTTCATGGCAATACCTCCAAAAAGTATGATGTAAGATTACAGCGAGTAATTGATTTGACTCATCCACACGCCGGCTAACAAAACGATTGCCCCGATGATCAGTTCGAGACGCAGCATGTCGCGAGAAAGAAGCTCACCTTTTCGCCAGCGGCGAGTTTGCATCCAGGCAAGCAGCAGCATGAACAGGACAAGGATGACTTTGCAACGGAGCAGAAGAGCCCAAAGCGAGCTGCTGCTGATGATGGCCGCCCAATTTGCTTGCATTTGACTCATCAATAATCCGCTAATGATGGCCGCAATAGAGGAAATGAGCAACACGTTTAAAAAATAACGACGAAGCGTCAACAAGGCTGGTTGACGGGAACCTTCGGATTTCCGGAAGCAAAGGATCAGGTTGAACAGCGCACCCAACCAAAAAGCGATCGACAGCAGATGCAGCAAACGCACCGCAAGAGCCAGTCCAACCGGTTCAATCCCCCAGGCGTGTCCGCCAAAAGCCAGGCTGCCGCCGAGCAAGAGCCAAATGCCCAGATACCAACCTTTTACCATATTGGGAATGGCCATCAGAATCAGCAGAAGCAGTTGAATGAGAACCATCCGGACAAAGGGAGACTCCAATAGAATATCCAAGGTGACCGTATCAATCGACATAGCGTAAACGAACAATTGCCCAAGCAGTAAAAGAAGCAGCAGCGCCCATACATAGCTGACAAACTTACGCAGCTCGGGGACGCGATAGGCCCGGGACAGCCAGTCATTCCAAACGAGTCCGCAGCCAATCAGCAAAACAATTTCCGTCAAAAAGCGAAGGCCAACGAGGATGGCCGGCCAGGCCATTTGTGGTTGCTGCTCAGCTGGTTGGGCTACCTCGGGTGATTTTTGACCAACAGAAAAGATATAAGAACTTTTTACAGGGTGACCATCTTCGGAGACCATGCTCCATTCCACTGTATAGCTGCCTTGATCGAGAGAACGAAGCGGAACCGTTATTTGCGTGGCATCGCCCTTTACCATTTGTGGAGCCGCGGTGGAAATTTTCTTTCCCTTCCAGTCATATAAAGCAAGCGAAAATGAATCCGGCTCAACAATTTCGCTAAACCGCAGAGTAATTTGGTCCGGACTCTTTTGCACAACCTCTCCATCGGCGGGAAACGATTCAAGCAAGGTTGCGTGTGCAGATACTCGTGATGTGAAGGAGAGAATCAGGGCAAGGAAGATGGTAAAATAAAGAGCAAGTTTTTTCGTAGCAAGTCCCTCCTTTCAGTTTTTCGGAATGTCCTTCATCATTTAATCAAAGCGGACTAGAGATCACAATGACTCAGACGGGCCATATTTGCGAGCCGATCGTGAACAGTTGGTGAACACTGAAGATAACTTGCTTGAAGAAGGATCGCAACTAGTTTTTAATCATGCTACACTATGGATGGCAAAAACAAGGAAAGGACGTAATCCGTGCAAGATATGACTCAACAACCCGACCATCAGTATTTTATGGAATTAGCGATTGAAGAAGCGAAGAAGGCGATGGCATTGGGCGAGGTCCCCATCGGTGCGGTAATTGTCAAGGACGGCGAGGTAATCGGGAGCGGGTATAATTTGCGGGAGACAGAGAAAGACCCGACGCTTCACGCGGAAATGATCGCGATCCGACAGGCAAGCGAGCGATTGGGCGGATGGAGACTGATTGGTTGTTCGCTATATGTGACATTGGAGCCGTGCCCGATGTGCGCAGGGGCGATTGTCCAGGCCAGAATCGAGCAAGTCGTCTACGGTGCTGCAGATCCAAAGGCCGGCTGTGCCGGCACATTGATGAATTTGCTGGAGGAACCCCGGTTTAATCACCAAGTGCCGGTCGTTGCCGGCATAAAGGGCGAGGAATGCAGCCTGATGTTAAAACAGTTTTTCCGAGGGTTGCGCAAAAAATAACCGCCTGCTCAAGCCAACTTTGCGGTTTGGCTGAGCAGGCGGCTTTAGGCTTGGCGTAAAGCTGTCAGTTCTTCCTCGGTTAATTCCCGAAATTCACCGAGGTCCAACGTTTCATCCAATAACAACGGTCCCATTCGCAGCCGTTTTAGGTAAATGACTTCCAGACCAAATGCGGCAAACATCCGTTTCACTTGATGGAATTTGCCTTCCATGATCGTTACCTTAATTTCGGAAATCTCCCCGGATTGTATAATTTCCAACCGGGCAGGCAGAGTGGTAAAATCATCATCCAACTTGACTCCGCGGGCGAATTCCTCGACATGCTGCGCGGTCACACGGCCACTGATCCGGGCAAAATACTCCTTGTCCACCTTTTTCTTGGGTGAAAGCAGGTTGTGAGAGAGCTGGCCGTCATTGGTTAACAGCAGCAGTCCCTCGGTGTCGATGTCCAACCGGCCGACGGGATGAACTTTGATCGCCCATTCATAGGGAAGCAAATCGACCACGGTTTTATGGCGAGCATCTTCGGTTGCGGAAATAAAACCGGGTGGTTTGTTCATCATGACGTAAATCCAGCGCTTGAATTGGATCGATTCACCTTCCACGCTGATTTCCTGTTCCTCCGGGAGAACGTGCATCCCCGGGTCTTGCACCGTTTCGCCATCGACCTGGATCAAGCCTTGTTTGACTAATTGTTTTACTTCTTTCCTTGTGCCAAAGCCCATATTGGCCAGCACTTTATCGAGTCGTTCCCGTTTCACGATCGCTACCTCACTTCCTGTATAAAACAAGTAAACGGACTGTTTTCTAGCTTTTACTATATTGGCTGATCCAAACAGACAAATCAAGTCTTTGGAAAAATATACATCTTGCAAGAGCGAAAATAATTTGTTATATTTATAACTGCCTTGGAGAGATACCCAAGTGGTCATAAGGGGACGCACTCGAAATGCGTTAGGCGTCGTGAGGCGTGCGTGGGTTCGAATCCCACTCTCTCCGCCATATTTTTTTAATCAGTGGTTACCCAAGCATATCTTTGTCGGTCTTGACAGGGATGTGCTTTTTTTATGCAAAAAAAAGAGGATTGCTATGATGCAATCCTCTTTTGCAGTTTGCCGGATTAGAAAGTGCGTGCTGCTTCTTTGGCTTTTTCGATCCCTTCTTGAATGATCGCTTCTGCTCTGTCCGGGAATTGATTGTGACCTTCGACGATCACTTTGGTGATGTTTTGAACGCCCCAGAAGCCGAGTGCGGCAGAAACAAAGTTGACGGCCATTTCAACAGATTGCGCAGGACCTTCCGAGTAGACGCCACCGCGGGCATTGAGGATGGCAATTTTCTTGTCGGTTACCAGACCGATCGGACCTTCAGCGGTATAACGGAATGTTTTGCCTGCCTGGCTAAGATAGTCAATGTAGGTATGTAATACAGCAGGTACAGTGAAGTTCCACAATGGGAAAGCGAATACCACTTTGTCGGCGGCGAGGAATTGATCCAAATATTTGTTGACGACATCGGTTGCTGCTTTTTCCTCGGCGGTCAATTCCATCCCTTTGCCCAATTTAAACATACCGTTGATTTTATCGGTATCGTAGTAAGGCAAATTTTCTTTGAACAGATCCAGTTCGATAATCTCGTCTGCCGGGTGGGATTCTTTATAGCTATCCAAAAATGCCTGGTAGAGCTTCACACTGACCGCTTGCTCAATTGGACGCGAGTTTGCTTTAACAAATAAAACTTTCGCCATGATGGGTACCCTCCTAAAAATGTGTGTGTTGTTATGCAACCGCAAAAATATTTCTTAACTTTAATAAGTTGCTATAACAATTTAATATACTATACAAATTATAAGGAACCTATTGCAATTCTGTCAATTCAATCATGTGCAAAACCTGCAATTTACGTCAATCTGTCCATTGAACGGAGCAAATCGAGAAATACCGCCAACGCTTTTGTCTGCAACGCGTTTGCTTGCGTAACCAATGAAAACGTTCGTGTAATGGGGATGCCGGGGTAGGGCAGCAAATGCAAAGTGCCGAGTAACAACTCCTTGCGAATGGCATAATAGGAAAGAAAACTGATTCCCAACCCAGCTTCTACCGATTCTTTAATAATCTGATTGCTGCCAAACTCCATTATATGTGCCGGAGAGAGCGACAACGATGCAAACATTTTTTCCGTCGCTTCTCTTGTGCCGGAGCCTTTCTCGCGAACAATCCAGGTTTCACCTTGCAAGTCCCCGGCAGATAAGTTTGGCTTTTGTGCTAATCGGTGATTGGCAGAAACGATCAAGTACATCTGATCATCCCCAAAAGGTTCGAAAACTGCCTTTTCATGCCGGTAGTCACCTTCAACGATCCCCACGTCCAATTCACGCTTGACGACAAGCTCAACGATTTCGGTGGTGTTGTGAATGATAATCGATGGTTTGATCAACGGATAAGTTTCACGCAGACGGGCGATAGCGTGAGGAAGGACGTACTCGCCAAATGTATAGCTCGCTCCGATTGATAGCTCTCCGCTGGGGACATTGATCAGTTCATCGACCATATTCCTCATGCGTGCCGATAAATGCAAAATCTCCTTGGCATGATGATAGACAATCTCACCCGCTTTGGTTAAACGGACATACTTGTTGTTGCGATCCAACAGCCGGGTGCCGAGCGAACGCTCCAGCGCTTGAACATATTGGCTGACAGAGGGCTGAGTCATATGCAGTTCTTCGGCAGCACGAGAAAAGTTTTGCCGCTCGGCGACCGTAACAAATATGAGCAGTTGCTGGTCCATTCCTTGTTCCTTCTTTCGCTTTTGTTTACACACTATAATACATAAATAATTATCATCGGTATCATAATGATTTATTTTGCTTATGGTAAATACTCGGCTATGCTGAAAGCAATCGCTAATGAATGTCTGGAGTGAAAAATGGTGAAACAACTGACGGGCAGTATGCCCCAACCCCACAAAAATAGCACGGTCATTCCTTGGATCGGCGGAGTCTTGTTTACCTTCATCATCGCCTGGATCGGTTATGGCCTTTCCCTGATTCCCGGTGTAAACCGGCTGGGACCATTAGCTTGCGCCATTCTTGTTGCCGTCGTTTATCGACAGCTGTGGGGATACCCCGAGCCGCTGCGGCCGGGGATTCAATATACCGCTAAAAAACTGCTGCGGCTGGCAATCATTTTGTATGGCCTGCGGTTAAATATTTCGGTTGTCCTCGATCAAGGAGTCAATTTGCTCCTATACGGAGCGGGAACTATTGTGTTCGCCTTGGCTGTCACCCTATGGTTGGCAAGACGATTGAAGGCGGATCCTGCTCTATGTTTGTTGTTGGCAGTGGGCACAGGGGTGTGCGGTGCAGCGGCGATCGCTGCTGTCTCGCCGTTGATCAAAGCGAAAGAGGAGGATACGGCAATCGGTGTCGGCATTATCGCGCTTGTCGGGACGCTGTTTGCTTTGTGTTATACACTCGTTCGCCCCCTGTTGCCGATCTCGCCGGTAGAGTACGGGATTTGGTCCGGTGTAAGTTTGCATGAGTTGGCTCATGTCGCCCTCGCCGCGGCGCCTGCAGGCCAGGATGGATTGGCTATCGCCCTTCTGGCCAAGCTGGGACGCGTGTTGTTGCTTGTCCCGTTATGTTTTGTACTGATGGTCTGGATGAGGCGGTTTGGCAAGACGAGAGGGCAAAGCAAAGTGGAATTTCCCTGGTTTTTGCTTGGTTTTATCGCGATGAGTATTATAGGCAGCTACGTTTTTGGCCCGGTGATCCATGTGCCGGAATCGTTGCTTACGGGCATTACGTCCGTTTCCTCATTCATTTTGACAATGGCGATGGTCGGCCTTGGTTTAAATGTCGATTTGCATGCGTTGCGGACAAAAGCGGCTCGTCCGCTGCTGGCAATGCTGCTGACCTCAATCTTGCTTTCACTGTTGTCGTATTTGGTAATTGCCTAAAAGTTTAAACGAATATGTAACAAATTGAGGCCAAAAAAAGTGTATGATAAACATATAAGTGAATGCCAATATAAGGAGGGGTTCAGTTGTTTAAAAAGATCATGGCCAAGTTTGGCGTCGGGGCAGCGACCGTAGATTTGCGGTTGGATCGGATGGCTTATCACATCGGTGATCAGGTTACCGGTGTGATCCATATTGAAGGGGGCAGTGTCGAGCAACGAATTTCCGACCTCAGTGTAGTGCTCTTGATGAAAGCATATATCCGGGGGCGGGAAGAGCAGCGTGCGGTGGCGACGATTCCTGTACTAAGAGGATTCATGGTTCAGCCCAAACCTTATGTTCAGGATATACCTTTTACCTATACGCTTCCCGCTGGTTTGGCCGTCTCTACGCCATCGATTCAATATTTCCTGCAAACGAAGCTGGATGTCGAAATGGCGATGGACCCGACCGATTTGGATTCCTTGCAAATTTTGCCGCCTGCGCATATTGACAAGGTGTTTCAGGCGTTGGCCCGCCATGATTTCCGGCAAAAGCCCGACTCGGGCCGATTGACACCGTACGGTCAAGCATTTTCCTTTTTTCCGGGGAAACCGCTGGGAGCTCCGCTCAATGGACTGGAGATTATCTTCTATGAAGCGCCGGGAGAATTGCGCTTGCTGACTCATTTGGACATACCGCAAACCGGTTTCTTTGGCAACAGGGATCAGCGCGCGGAGATTGTTGTTTCGCACGACTTGCTGGAAGACGGGAAGGAAGCTGATTTGGAGCAATTCTTAATGGAAAAATTGCAAACCTATGTCCAAAATCCCGCTTCGATTCCGTATGTGCCGATGCAAACCTACGCCGGTGCCCGCCAAGCAGGAGGTCACGGAATAGGCGGCATGCTCGGCGGTATGGCTGCCGGTTTGTTAGGCGGCATGCTGCTGGGTGAACTCATGTCTGAGTTTGGCGACAATGCGGCTGACATGTTTGGGGAAGACCAGCAAGTCGATGCAGAGGCCGAGGATACGGATGGCGGCTTTGATGACTTTGGCGATTTTGGTGATTTTGGCGACTTGTAAAAATGCTGACGATCTGGGCGCATCACCCGGCGGTATCGCTGATGGTGGTGCGTCTTTTTTGCCGGGTTCAAACGTTGGCTAAACCTTTCCAAATTTATACTCCGGCTGGTTTTAGCTGGAAGCAAGAACTGTTATACTTTGCTTGTGAACGATGGGAATGGAGGAGAGATCAATGAAGCTCAATCATTTGCTGTTTTCAGTCTCCGATTTGGACAAGGCCATTCGTTTTTATACAGAAGTGTTGGGCGCCCGTTTGTTGGTCAAAGGGAAGAAACTGGCTTATTTTGATCTCGATGGTTTGTGGTTGGCAGTCAATGTAGAGGAGAATATCCCGCGAACGGAGATTCATCAATCTTATACGCACATCGCATTCAGCGTGACCGAAGAGGAATTTGACCGATTGCATGAAAAGCTGCGAAATTTGCAAGTACATATATTGCCTGGCAGGGAACGAGACGAACGGGACAAACGTTCCTTGTATTTTACCGATCCGGATGGACACAAATTTGAGTTTCACACCGGAACGTTGCAGGACCGACTGCAATATTATCGGGAGGCTAAGGGGCATATGACATTTTACCCGCAAGCGGGGGAAGCGAGTGACGTCCAAACAGCAGCCGCGATCAAGCTTGATTTTTACAGAGCGGAATACGAGGCGGCATTGCGTGCTTTTCAACTCCCGGACAACCAGTTGGAATTTACGGCCTTGCCTGCCTGGGTATTGGAGGAAGCGCTCCGCGACCCGCATCGTTATCCGATTGTCATTCTCGACGGCGACGAACCTGTCGGCTTTTTCATTTTGCATGAAGGGGAAGGAATTGCTCCTTTTACGGACAATCCGCAAGCGCTTTTATTACGGGCGTTTTTGATTGATTTTCGCAAGCAAGGGAAAGGCTACGCCAAAGCTGGTATGGGGCTGCTGCCCGCATTTGTGGCAGAGCATTTTCCAGGGAAGGAGGAAGTGGTGCTTGCTGTGAACATGCGAAATTTACCGGCCAAGCGGCTATATGAGAAGGTCGGGTTTCGAGATCGAGGGGAAACGAGAATGGGAGCCAAAGGCCCGCAACATTTGCTGTATCTTCCCTTGGCGTAGCTTTTCATTCACTGTGGATTTTTTGCAAAGATAGTCATCGAACTACAGCAGTCCCCTTCCTTTCCACATATCTTTGTAGGGATTAGAAGGAAGGAGGGAGAAGTTATGGGTTGCGGCAATTTCGATGACTTCGTTCTGATTCTCGTATTATTTATCCTGCTCGTGATCATTGGGGCAGCGGAAGATTGTTAAAACGCTGTGCAGAAGGAAAAAATCCGCCTGGGGGTCCGGGCGGATTTGCTGTTAGCGTTGGAAGAATTCAATCCATTCCCCTTCGGGGCCATAAAAAAAGAAGTATCGGTAACCGTTTGGCAATGTTGTAATTTCTTGATCAATCAACTGTACCTTGTCCAACCGCTGCAGTCGGGAAAATTCTTCTTCGATATTGTCAACAGCGATAGCCAAATGATGCACTTTGCCTTCGGTGGGGAGATGGTCATTGTAGCCTTGAATGATCTCCAATTCCGTCTCCTGTGAGTGATTGAATCCGAGAAAGGCCAGTTGGAATACTCCATTTGTATGGACAAGCCGCTGTTTTAATTGAAAACCGACAACCTCTTGGTAAAACTGAATGGCTCGATCAATATCTTTCACAATCAGCCCCACGTGATCTATCCTTTTCCCAGCCATAGCGAGATTCCTCCAATGAAATTTAATTTGGATAATTACGAATATTAATTCAGACAATTTTGAGTTGTCAAGGAGGAATTATCGCAGCAACTTTGAAGAAACAAATAGTTCCAAACATTTGGCGAAAATTGTTATACTTTTTGTAGGCAGGAAAAGTTGAATGAAAAGGGGTAGTGCGGAGATGCATGATGTGATCATTATTGGTGCAGGGCCAGCAGGAGCAAGCGCAGCACTGTTTACCGCGAAAGCCGGGAAAGCAACGTTGTTGATTGACAGCGATCAAAGTATGACCAAACGGGCCTGGATTGAAAATCATTACGGAGTCATGGAAATCACCGGCCCGGATTTGATTCAGATCGGTAAGGAACAAGCGAAGAAGTTTGGCGCCGAGCTGGTCGAGGCCAAGGTAACCGACCTGCAAAAAAGCGAAGCCGGTATCGTGGTTAAAACGGAAACCGGTGAATTTACCGGAAAACATGTCATATTGGCAACCGGCGCACTGACAGAACTGGCTGAAAAAGCGGGGATCGCCACTGTTGAGGGCACAGAGCCGCGCATTAAAACGATTATTCAAACCGATGCAACCGGCAAAACCAATGTGGAGGGAGTATGGGCGGCGGGCACCGTTGCGGGTGTCAGTGTTCATACGATTATTACCGCGGGAGATGGGGCCAAGGTTGCCATCAATGTCATCAGCGAATTGAATGGTCAACGCTATGTGGACCACGACGTGCTGAAGGCGTAGTAGGGATACAGATTGAATACAGGCGGACAGGGACTTGGGCAAAAACCAGGTCCTTGTTTGTGTTGAACACATACCGTTTCTTTATCAGCGATGAAGTGCGACCGCTGCTCTCGATCGATGTTTTAGGCAAATGCTGATATCCTTTTACGTGTTTCTTCGTATTCTTAATTATAAGCGAGTCATTAATAGATGTCTTATCTTAGCAGGGGGAACCGTTGGAATTTGCAGTTTTGTTACAGGGAATTGAGCATTACGGATATATGGCGTTGTATTTCGCTCTCTGGCTAGGGATCGTCGGGATGCCGATTCCCGATGAAGTGGTCGTCATGACAGGGGGACTGGTTACTTCCTTTCAGTTGCTTGACCCGATACCCGCTTTTCTCGTCACGTACCTTGGTGTGATTTCCGGCTTGTCTTTAGGTTACTTACTGGGGCGGAAACTGGGCATGCCGATTCTGGAACGGCTGAATCGTCGGCGAAAGATGGACAGGTATATCGGTCGTTCGCAGCAATTGCTGATGCGTTACGGCAACTATGCGCTTATTTTCAGCTATTTTTTGCCGGTTGTACGGCATGTCGTGCCTTATTTGCTGGGAATCTCCAACTTTCCTTTTGCCCGTTATGCATTGTACTCGTATAGCACGGGCTTTGTCTGGACGCTTCTGTTTTTTTTACTCGGCCGTTTTTTCGGAGGCAATCTATTGCTGATTGCCGACATGGTCAGGACTTATGGCTGGTATGCCTTATTGGCCGCCGCGGTTTTACTTCTTGCGGTATGGGGATGGGTTCGAGTTCGCCGGCAATGGCTTTAAGTCGTTGTCATAAACTTCGCAACGAATCGCCTGGCCGCAACGCAAAAAAGGGATGAATTCCGCGATGGATTCACCCCTTTTTTCTATTTTTCAAATTTGGCAGCATCATCGGGTTAGCTTACGCGACGAGCTGTAACAAAGCGTTTTTCCCAATTGGTTCCCGCAAATTTGGTAAACGTTACGCCAGGATCGCCAAACGTATGGAGAAGCTGATTGTTTCCCGCATAAATAGCGACGTGAGTAATGCGTGAGGAAGAACTGCCGGCGGTGCGGAAGAAGACCAAATCGCCTTTTTGCAGTTGGTCAATCGAGACGGTTTCCCCTACTGTCGACTGTTGGCGAGAATTTCGCGGCAAGGAGATGCCGATATCTTTAAAAGCCCGTTGGGTAAAAGAAGAGCAGTCGAACGCACTTGTCGTATTGGAACTTGCTCCAAAACGATACGGTGTCCCCAAATATTTCTTTCCTGCTTCGATGACTTGATCGCCGATACTCCCTGTTGCTTGGCTATCTTGTTGCACCGGTTTGGCGATTGTTTCGTTGTGTTCTGGCTGCTTCACCGGAGTCGCCTGTGGTGCTTTTCTCCGATCCGTCCGTTTTACAGGAGCTGCTTGCGGCACTTCAGTTGGAGCAGCCGGCTGAGAAAAATAACGATTATGGGAATAAAAATAATTAAGAAAATTGTTCTGATTAAAAAAGCTGTTGGTTGTTGCTTCATTGACTTGGTAGGAGGTGACATTGGCAGTATCCGTTGTTGCTGCGCTGGCTTGTCCGTTAACCGTAAACAAAGATGCTCCCAAAACCAGAGTGGAAAGTGCTGTGGTTGTCCATTTTTTCATAGTCGTAATCTTCCTCCCTATTTTTGAGTTTCGCTTGGTTATGTAAACTATCATACAGATAAAAACTAAGAGTACTTGAAGAATAACATTAGAATTTGCTGAGAATCAGAAATTACCAGTTGGTGAAACTAGAACCATAACAGTTTGAGCATAGAGGTGTACCATGTCCACGACCGAGAGCAAAGGCTTCTTGCTGTTGATTGAAGATGAACGCAATTTGGCGCGATATTTGCAATTGGAACTGTCAAACGAAGGTTACGATCTGGATGTGGCCTGGGACGGTCCAACCGGCTTGCAGTACGCCCTCGAGAAGCACTATGACTTGATTTTGTTGGATGTGATGATCCCGGGCCTGTCCGGTTTGGAAGTTTGTCGCCGCATTCGCGAAGTGGACGAGGTACCGATTATTATGCTGTCGGCAAGAGGCGAGATTCCCGACAAAGTGGCCGGTCTGGACAGTGGTGCCAATGATTATTTGACCAAGCCGTTTGCCATTGAAGAACTGTTTGCGCGGATTCGCGTCCATTTGCGCAAAAACACAGCGGAAGAATCCGATCTGATCCAAGTAGGCAGCTTATCTATTCAGCCGAAAGCCAGGCGGGTTTTTCGCAAGGATGAGGAAATCATCCTGACGCCAAGAGAATTTGATCTGTTGTTGCATTTGGTCGAGCATGAGGGACAGGCACTATCCCGAGAACAGCTGCTGACGGAAGTGTGGGGGTTTGATTTTACCGGAAATACAAATGTCGTCGATGTGTATATCCGCTACTTGCGGAACAAACTGGAGGATGATAACCACCCCAAACTGATTCATACCGTACGCGGGATTGGCTATACGGTGCGCAATGAATAGTCCTAGCCCTACATACAGGGGGAGAGAAGTTGAAGATTTTTGGCCGATTTCAGCGATTATCAATTAAATGGCGGCTGACCATTTTGTTTGTGATTTTGATGGTTGTGCTATTGGTCGCTTTCAATATGTTTTTGCTGTGGAACATGATGAAGGTTCTCAGCCAGCATGAACAGAGGTTGCTGCAGCAAAAGGCCAAAGCGATCGGAGCCGACCTGTCAACCGAGATTGTTGAAGAGAGCTATCTCAATCCCGATTATTTAACCAGGCTGCTGACCAATTATACAGACAGCAATCAAGCGATCCTGCTGCTTGACATCAATGGTACCAAATTGGCTTCCGTTACGGGAGCGGGATGGGAGCAAAATCCTTGGTCAGCGGATGAGGCAGATGCCATTATTTACCGGACCAAAATTCATCTTCCCGTGACCGCCAGCGACATTTGGCTGTTAATTGCTGAAAGAAAGGAACCGCTGGACTCGTTTATTCGGATATTGTTCATCAATCTATTTTTGGCCTCGTTTGGGGCCTTGCTGTTATCCGGTTTTGGCGGATATGCCATGACCAAACTTGGTTTGAAACCGTTGGACCGTCTCGTTGTTCACATCAGGGACATGAACGCACACCAACTGTCCGCACGTATGTCCGACTCCCATGTAGCCGCAGAATTGGGGGAATTGGTCTCTGCGTTTAATTCTTTGCTTGATCGCGTCGAGGAATCGATGAAGAGGCAGCAGCAGTTTGTCGCTGATGCTTCCCATGAATTGAAAACACCTTTGACGATTATTGATGGTTACGTCCGACTGCTTCAGCGGTGGGGAAAACATACATCCGAGGTACGCGAAGAAGCGCTGGCCGCCATCCAGCAAGAGTGCGGCCGTCTCTCCAGGTTGATACAAGATTTGCTCATCCTTGCCAAAGTTCAACGTGCTCCTTTTGCAATTCAAAATATCGAAATTCAGTCGCTGGTTCCTGTTTTGCAGGAAGTGAAGCAAGCGTGGGGGTCGGTATTTCCCCATCACATCGAGCTGACTGTTCAATGGCGAGAACCGCTGTTGGTCGCCATCGATCGCGAACGCATTCGCCAACTGCTCGATATCTTGCTGGATAACGCCAAAAAGTATACGGAAAAAGGCAGTGTATCGGTATATGCCTATACGGAAAGAGATGTAGTCTGTATTGATGTGGAGGATACCGGGATAGGCATTCCCCAAGAAGAACTGCCGCATGTTTTTGATCGATTTTATCGCGTAGACAAAGCGAGGGGAAGGAGCAATGGCGGAAGCGGGTTAGGCTTGGCTATTGCCCAGTCGATCGTTCAACTGCATCGCGGGCATATCTCCATCAAGCGTACCGTCACAGGCGGTACAAAGGTACACGTCACCCTTCCGAGCGCCCAATTAAACGAACAAGAATAAAACCCGCTTTCATCAGGAAGCGGGTTAACGGCGTTTTGTAATTCGACCGGAACGTTTGAAGATTGTTTTCGGGGGAGAATTGCTTTTCGGGCGGGAAAAGATCGATGAAGAGCTCTTTCCGCTGCTGCTTTCAGACGATTTGATAATCTTCCCGGTACTCGAACTGGTCGTACGATTCGTTGATGAACTGCTGTCTGTATTGCCAAACCATTTGGAGGAAGCGGCCGACGTGGAGCTGCGCTTGATAATCGAGCCTTTCCCTTCCTTGGTTACAGGCGGATATGTTTTCTTCTCGGCTGCAGTTGGCTGGTGGTACACGACATCCGGCTTATAAATATCTTTGGAGCTGTACCCTCGATATTTGCCTGTTGACGTACCGCGGGAATCAAACAGATCATCCAGCAAGCTGGCCAGGATATATCCCTGCAAGAAAGAGGAATCATAATTTTGCTGCACAAATTGTTTGGAATCGACTTCGATCAGAGTGTCAGCCGGTTTGCTGCTGTCTTTTTGCAGATGATACCATTCGTCATCATAAATCAAAAACATATGGTCGGGATCTTCTTTGGAGATCTCGTTTGGTTTGTTTTCAGCAGCCAATATCTTGGCTACCTCGGGAACCGATTGATTCTCGGCGCGATAAACGCGGGATACCTGTCCCCCATTCTGCGTAACCTGTTCCAGAGGGTAATTGGAGGCAACCGAGTTGTTACTGCCGCATCCCGACAAAATGGAAACGAAGAGAGCCATGGTCAGAAAACTTTTGATCACGGCACTCCAGCGATTACCCATCATAAATCACCTCTATGTTCCGCGCAATACCTGCACGTCGGCAGGAATTACACTCTCTCCTTCGTACAGCATAAATCGACCGTCTTGCCACTCAATCCGCAACAGCCGGCGGTTATCCGATTGGTATTCCCAGACGTACTGCTCTCCGCCAGGGAACGGGGTTTTTCCGACGGCGGAAGTGCGTCCAGAAAATTGCTCCTCCAGATGATAAACCGCATCTTCCAGCTCAATGATTGCAGGGACTTCATCCGCTGATTCCAGCCGGCCATCGATCGGCGTATACAATTCAAAATAAGTCCGCTCGCGTTCTTCCACTTTTAAATATTTGATATCATTGCCATCTTGCAAGGTTAAAAAAGAAGTGTTCCTTTGAAAATGTTGTGTTTTTCCCGTTACCTGATAGGTGACTAATGATACGTCAACTACATCTCCCGGACCTACGGTCAAAATCGATTTCTCAGGGAGAGGCGGTTCTGCTTTTTTAAACAGATTGGAAAAACGTTTCATCAGGCTCATTGCTGCTTTCTCCTTTCAAGCTCATCCGATCAATTATAGATAAGCGCCCAATACAAGCGCGCCGACGATGTGCAAGGTGCCGGCAACCAACGCATAGGAAAGTTGGCCTTGCTTGGTTCCTTCGTCCAAATCGATGCCGGCAAACTTCCGAAAGAAAAATTCAACCAGTTTCTCCAAGACAAGCAAAATGGCAAAAGAAACGACTGAAGCCAAAACTGCCTGCCAAAGGTCATCGGATTTGGCGATGGATTGAGATAAAATATAACCTTGCGCAAATAGCTTCATGACAAAGCGGCTGGTTACGGCCATGTTGCCTTTTTTGATTTCCGCGAGGTCTTTGTATTTGGTAAACAGTGAATCAATCCACATCAGCACGGTCAATAGTATAGCCCCGGCGATTGCCCAGACTATCATGCCAAGGATTTGCAGGATCATCGAAAGCTAGCCTCCCCAAAAACAAGATCACCCGACAGACAGGGAAGCTGTCGGGATGGATGAAGTTTCATGCAAAATAAGAGGGTACCGCGCAGGCGGCTTACCCCTCATATTTTTTTAACAAAGCGGCAAGTTCATCTTCAATTTGTTGGTCTTTGTTTAAAGCGGCGATTTCTTCATCAAGCGATTTTTCCTTTTTATATACCTCACCGCTCGCTTCAGCCTCCGCTTCCAGCTGCAGAGCTTTCTCTTCCATCCGTTTCAGCCCGGCCATTGCGGTGTCGGAGCCGAAGCCGGCCATTGCCTTGTTGATATTTTTTTGCGCTTTGGCAGCGTTGACGCGGGCGACCAAGGTTTCCCGTTTATTTTTCAGCTCGGTAATTTGTTTGCGCATCTCGGCCAGTTTCTCGCGCAAGTTCTCGGCAGCGGCTTTGTTTTGCTCATAGCTGGCCTTATATTCCGTTGCTTTTTGCTCGGCTGCTTTTTTCTCTTCGAGCGCGCGCCGTGCCAAATCAATATTTTTCGCTTGAGCGGCAATATGTGCCTGCTCTTCCCGTTTTTTCACAAGCGCTTCTTGTTCTTCATATAATTGTTTGAACTTTTTCTCCAGCGCAATTTGAGCAGCTACGGCTTTTTCTGCTTCTTCCAGATCATCTTGCATATCGCGCAAATATTGGTCAGTCATTTTAATTGGATCTTCCGCTTTTTCGATTAAAGCATACAAATTTGCCATTGTAAGATCACGAAGTCGTTTAAAAATAGACATAAGAGAATCCTCCCTTTTCGGTTATACTGATTAAAAGAGTTTTTGCCTCACGATTGTTATTTACGAACCTTGAGCAACAAAGTTTCAAACGGTCGTGAAGATTTGATTTATGATCAAAGCATATCATTCCATACAAGCTGAAAATACCTCGCTGAAAACAACGAGGCGGTTTTTCCGCAACTATCCGCGCCCGCTGGGTTGCTTTTCCGCTATTGGATGGCTTTGTTACTTGCGGTGGCGCTTTAACTTTGTTATTCTATATAAGCAAACCCGGTTGGGGTTGCCTAACAACGTTTATAAACTTTGCCGTGCTAGATGGGGAGGTTGCGGTGCCCTGTAACCTGCAATCCGCAATAGCAGGATTGAATTCCTATCAGAGGTTTTCTCATGTGAGGCTGCCTTATGGCGGTGGTGTTGAAGATTGGGTCCTGTGCAACGCAAACCCATGAACCTGGTCAGGTCCGGAAGGAAGCAGCCATAAGTGGAATTTTGCGTGTGCCGCAGGGTAGCCTGGTCCGAGCCATTGCCATAAGTAACGCTTGGATGGGAATTATCGAAGATAGGTGCACGGCATCTACATACATATATGCAAAGCATGCTGATACCCAGCGTGCTTTTTTTGTTGGCAAACAAGCCTTCTCCCCGGAAAGTGCAGTTTTTGTTAGTTCGTGGCGGAATGTATCGAAACATTTTCTTGGCCAAGCTGGCGGGGAGTGGAAGGGCTTCGCGCTTCTCTGACGAATACCCCTAAACATAGCAGAATTTGGCTCTACACTCGGGAAAAAACGTCAGGGTTAGGGGGAGCTACTGTGAAAACAATCGATTCTTCTGAACGATCTGGCACAGCAAAGAGAATGCAGCAGTCTATCCAGCAACTACCTCATGCCGTTTTCGTCATCGATCAAACCGGTCTCATTGTAGAGGGCAACGAACCGTTTCTTTATGCGACGGGTTATTCCGAAGAGGAGGTTCGCAAGCAGCCATTCAGCCGGATTCTGTGCGGATACAAAGGGACAATCGAACAATTGTACGGAGAATGGCTAAAACAGGAAGCGGAAACAGGCAGCCCGATGGAAGTGGAGTGGCAGGACAAAGCGGGAAATCGCCGCAGGACGCTGGCCATGATCATGTTGCAGCAAAGCGGGGCGCCGTTGTATACGATTCATTTCTTTCAATTGACTCGCGAAGCGACCGCCAGCACATTGCCGGAGCGGATGGCGCACAAGCTGATGAGTGAGGCCAATCTCGGGCTTGTGCTGTTGGATGCGGAAGCCCGCATCGTTGATATCAGTCTCAATGCTTGCCGCCTATTGGGCATTGAGCGCCTGTCCGCATTGAACAAACATATCGACCTCGTCTTTGCCGGAATTCCCGAAGAACATCGACTCATCAAACGAGAAGTCTTGCGGGGAGTTCGCCACCAAAACATCGCCACCTCCTGGACCAACAATAATCAACGCTACGAGTTGTTGGTCGATTCCAATGTATTGCAGGATGAAACGGGAAAAACGATTGGTGCTTACGTTTTTTTCAAAGATATTACCAACATTCGCTCTTTTGAGCAGAAAATCGAACGAAGCGATCGTCTGGCCATGATTGGGCAAATTGCCGCCGGAGCTGCTCACGAGATACGAAACCCGCTGACTTCGATCAAAGGGTTCCTGCAGATGTTCTTGCAGACTTTTGCCGAAAATCGGATGGAGCGGGAGCGAACCTATACGGAAATCATGCTGACCGAAATCAATCGCATCAATGCGCTGGTCAGTGAGTTTTTGCTGTTGAGCAAACCCCGCGATGTCCAATATGCTCTCGTTGATTTGAATATGGTTTTTGAAGAAATCATGCCGATAGTGGAGAGCGAAGCGCTGTTAAACGGGATCGAAGTGGAGTTGCTGTCCAAAGGCGAGTTCCCCTTGGTAGTGGGAGACAATGAATTGTTAAAACAAGTTTTCTTGAACATTTGCAAAAATGGCATTGAGGCGATGGGCGACCGGGGAAGATTGCAAATTTCTTATCACTATGATGAATCAGGCGATCGGGTCAGCATCAACATCCATGATACTGGTCCGGGTATTCCCCCGTATATCATCGATAAAATATTTGATCCGTTTTATACCACAAAAGAAGAAGGAACCGGATTGGGCTTGTCGGTCTGCCAAAAAATCGTGCATGATATCGGCGGACAGATTCGCGTTTCTTCCAAAGGGTATGGCACCACTTTTCACATCCTGCTTCCCTATTTGTGATCGGGATCGTCTCCCTTGCGTAACGGCAGGGGTTTTTTCTTGTATGGAAAATGTTCGGCCATCGGCAAAAAGGGCTTGGTCTTCCCGATGATTTCTAAGCAAGTTTGCTTTGGAAAAGGCGGGGGAGTTAGTATATAATGAGAAGGATATAGGTTTTGTCAGCAGAACGGCGCAAGGACTGGGCAGACGGGAGGTAAACCATGGCTTATACAGCGCTTTATCGCGTATACAGACCGCAAAGCTTTAGGGATGTCGTCGGTCAAACGCACGTTACGACGACATTGCGCAACGCGCTGCGAGAAGGCAGGCTTTCTCACGCTTATCTGTTTAATGGTCCGCGGGGAACAGGAAAAACCAGCGCGGCCAAGATCATGGCCAAAGCCGTTAACTGTGAGCAGCCGCAGGATGGTGAACCCTGCAATCAGTGCGCCACTTGTCGGGCGATTTCCGATGGCTCCGTGACGGACGTTCTGGAAATTGACGCCGCTTCCAACCGCGGTGTCGAGGAGATCCGCGACATCAGAGACAAGGTGAGATTTGCGCCAAGCGATGTCAGATATAAAGTGTATATTATCGACGAAGTGCATATGCTGACGACAGAGGCCTTCAATGCGTTATTAAAGACTCTGGAAGAGCCGCCGCCGCATGTCATCTTCATATTGGCTACGACTGAACCGCATAAACTTCCGGCGACGATTATTTCTCGCTGCCAGCGCTTTGACTTCCATCGAATTGCCTTGCAGGAGATGGTCGTTCATCTGAAACAAATTTGCCAGGAACAACAGGTGGAAGTGGAAGACCAGGCTTTGCATCTGGTCGCCAAGCTGGCTGAAGGCGGGATGCGGGATGCTTTAAGCTTGCTGGATCAGGCGATCAGCTTCAGCGGCAACCAGGTCACCTTGCGTGATCTCGTATTAATTACAGGTACCGTCTCGCAAACATATTTCTCCTTGCTTGCCAAGCAAATTGCCGAACAGGATATAGGCGGGTTGTTGGAACAATTCCATCAGGTCATGGTACAAGGAAAGGACCCTGAGCAATTTTTGCAGGACTTGTTGTATTATTATCGCGACATGCTGCTGTTCAAGACCGCTCCCAATCTGCAGGAGATCGTTGAGCGGACGTTGATTGATGAACAGTTTGCAGGTGTTGCCAGCTTATATTCCTTGCCGGTATTGTATCAGGTGATTGAAGCGTTAAATCAGGCGTTGAGCCAGCTGAAATGGTCATCGCAAGCACGCGTTTTGGTTGAAATGACATTGGTAAAACTGTGTGAACTCGGCAGAAGTCGGGAGCAGACGCCAGTGGCAGAGAATACCGGCCAAAATGTGGCGGAGTTGGTGAAAAAGATTCAGATTCTGGAGGAAAGAGTCAACCAGTTGCTGCAGGGGCGCGTTACCGTTGCTGCCGCGACACAGGTGGAAGAGACCAGAGCTCCGCAAACTCAGCGGCGTGCACCGATGGGAAGTGGCGGAAGCGGCAGAAGCTCGCTGAATAAAGTGCGCGAAACGGCTCAGTCTGCAAATCGGGCTTTGACGCAGCAGCTTATCGGAAACTGGAGTCAAATTTTGGCCGAAGTGAAAAAGGTTAAAATCCAGTTTCAGGCATGGCTGATCAACGGACAGCCTGTCGCAGCCAGCGACCGGGCGGTGGTAGTGGCTTTCACCAGCCCTATCCATTGTGAAAAGACAATGGAGCCGGAGCTGCGGGGAATCGTCGAGCGGGTCATTCAAGCGACGACGGGCAAAGAATTGCAGTTTTTCTCCGTGATGGAGGAAGACTGGAAAGAAATCGAGGCGCAAAGCAGCCAACCTGGCGAGCAATCTTCGGAAGCGGATGCCGATCCGTTTGTCAGCGAAGCGTTAAAATTGGTTGGTGAACAACTGCTTGAAATAAAAGAGTAACCATTGCCAAGGAGGAGATTTTCCATGAAAAACATGCAGCAAATGATGAAACAAGTAAAAAAAATGCAAGATGAGATGCAAAAGACACAAGAGGCGTTAAAAGAGAAAGTCGTCGAAGGTTCCGCTGGCGGCGGTGCGGTCGTTGTGAGAGCAAACGGCCACAAACAAATTTTGGAGATTGCTGTCAAACCGGAAGTCGTCGATCCGGATGACATTGAAATGATGCAAGACCTGATTTTGACTGCAGTCAATGATGCGCTGCGCAACGTCGATGAGTTGGTTGGCAAAGAGATGGGCCGCTTTACAGGAGGCATGAACATTCCCGGTTTGTTCTAAGGCAGGGCAAGGCGCGGCATTAAAGGAGTAGAGAAACGATGTTTTATCCCGAACCGGTCTCAAAATTGATTGAAGGATTTATGAAGTTGCCAGGCATCGGTCAAAAAACGGCAGGCCGCCTGGCGTTTTTTGTACTGGGAATGAAAGAGGATGACGTGCTCGATCTGGCAAAAGCATTGGTCAACGCCAAACGTCAGCTGCACTACTGTTCCGTTTGCAATAACATTACCGACATCGATCCTTGCCATATTTGCAGCGACAAACGGCGTGACCCTTCGGTCATTTGCGTTGTGCAGGAGCCGAAGGACGTCGTGGCGATGGAAAAGACAAGAGAGTACAACGGGTACTATCATGTCCTGCAAGGCGCGATTTCGCCAATGGATGGAATTGGGCCCGAGGATATCCGTATTCCCGACTTATTGAAGAGATTAAGCGACGAACGGGTAAAAGAAGTGATCCTTGCCACCAACCCCAATATTGAAGGAGAGGCTACCGCCATGTACATCTCCCGGTTAATCAAGCCTTTTGGCATCCGTGTTACCCGCATTGCTCACGGGTTGCCGGTCGGCGGAGATTTGGAGTACGCCGATGAAGTGACATTGACCAAAGCCTTGGAGGGGCGACGCGAGGTCTGATTTCCCACTGAAATATGTGTTATTTGGCCAGCATCAACCGATGCTGGTTTTTCATTGTCTGACCGCTCAATTTTTCGGAAATTGTGCTACTTTTTTGCCGAACGCTCACATAAATTTTGATAGGAGTGTGAAGAAATGCAAACCAGACTGCAGCTGTATACACCATTGAACGCCAAGCAAAAGTCAAAACCATGGGCAATTGTGCTGTTTGTTTGCTATTTGCTCACATTGCTATTTGAACTCTCCATGATCCGCATCGTTCCGGAAGCGGGAGGCTATTGGCGGGTGACGCAAGGGCAAGTGACGGAGACGTCGGCGGCAATTTTTATCTTGGCCTATGGCGTATTTCAACTTTTCGCAGCGTTGATGCTGCTCGTTACGCTTGGGTTGGACAGGCGGAGCGGGTTCTTGTTCAGGGATGGCTCGGCATTAACCGGAACTGATTTTTTGTATATGGTTGCCTTTGTGCAAGCATTTCAGATGACCGTTCTGCTTTTGTACGGTTTTCTTCCTTATCCGCTTTTTTCCGAAGGGAGTATCGGAGAGATCATCGAGGGGATTTCGCTGCACTTGTTCATCCTGCTGGTTACGGCGTTCTGGTTTTCCGGCCGAACGCGGTTGCTTGGTATTCAGTGGCCAAAGCGGCCGGTACTAATGATCGTCTCTTTGATTGTGCTCTTTTTTGTGATCACGGTAGGCGTTGACCACTTGGTTACCGGACCGGTTTCGGAGTGGCTGCATCTTTCGCCCGATTCGGAACGCGAAGCGGAAATCAAGCAGGACGTAACCGATGCGAAAAACTCCGACTGGCTGAATGGCTGGGCATCGCTGATTGCAATCGGAGTCATTGTGCCGATTGCGGAAGAAATTTTGTTTCGCGGCCTCATCCAAACATACCTGGTCAAACGCTGGGGGGCATTTTTCGGTATCTTGGTCAGCAGTTTTTGGTTTGCCCTGATTCATGTAGATATCGCGCTCTTTTTCCCGTTGTTCGCGATCGGACTTATTTTGGGAATCACGCGCCATTTGTTCCGATCGTTGTGGGGGTCTGTTATCCTGCACAGCTTCAACAATCTGGGGAGCGTCTTGTCTTATTTATTTTGAGGCAAAAGAGGGGATCGATGTTGGATTGGTTTCGCAAAGAAAAACTGAAATCAAGCTGCAAATGGGACGATGATTCACTTCTCGACGCAGTAGAAGAAGCCCAACGGATCTGGCAACAGGCACAACGCGCATTTGAGCTTGCAGACGAGCATGAACAAATTGATGAATGGATCTATCAATTGCAGTTGAAAGAAAAACGCTATACGTTTCTGCTGCAACAAGTCAAAATGCAGTATCTTGCACAAGGGAGGGGAAGCGGAGAATGGGTACGGAATGGATGATTGCGATCATCATCATCGGTGTCCTCTGTTTGATTGCCTTGGGGAAATCGGTGACCCGGCCGTTTCGCTGGATTGGTCAACTGGCGCTGCAAACCGTCGTTGGAGCCGTTCTCCTGCTGCTTTGCAATCTGGTTGGTGAAATGGCCGGCTTTCATTTGCCACTCAATCCGGTTACGGCACTGTTAACAGGCTTGCTGCGTTTGCCGGGATTGGCTGCGCTGCTCATTATCAAAACATTTTTGTTGTAACATTAGCCATCCGTTTTCAAGAAAGCGATGCTCTTCGTTTCATATTTGACGGAACAGCTGGATGGTTGGCGCAAGGAGATGATCACACCGAGCAAACGCGGCAAGGCTGCGGTCAGACATGCGGTCAACAAGGTGATTCCGTAGGGAGAGGGCAGCCAGGGATACAAGGCAGATCCGACAAGGACGCTTCCCGCAACGACGGTCAATTCCAGTTCCCGATAGACGGAAAGCCGTAAAGGTACGGGTGTTCCTGAGCCCCACCAGGCGGAGAAAAGCATGTCGGGAGAGAGCTTGACCGAATGTCTGCGCAAATATGCATACAGTCGAAACAGGAGGTGGTGAATGAAGGGAATTGCCACAATAATGGATAAGGAGACAACCATTTTGGCAAACTTTATATGGCTGGCGACTGATACTGCCGCGAGAATGCCCAGCAGCAAAAGAAGTTGAAACAGATATCCGAGAAAACGCCAGCGAAAGCGATACAACAATTTGTAACTGTAAATAGTTTGTTCATTCATGTTCGTTGCTCCGATCAGCTGATAACCAGTTATTTTCATCATTATCGCACAAGGGGAAGGCGAGGAGAAGCAGGAAATCGGGCGGGCGGCTGATATGATGGTCGCGAGTCACACTGTTAGAGGGAGCTGTTTCAATGGAAATGCCCATCATAATGATTTGTTCCTCCCCCTCCTGGTCTTCTTCTGGCGAGCTGTACAGCGAATTGCGTCGGATCGGATTTTCCTTTCAGTCAGGCAACCAAGCGAATGGCGATCCGGCAGGGATTTTGTTGATCGATGAGAAAGAGGTTAGTCTGTTGCCTGAAGGTTTAGCGCAGATCACCCATCCCAATCCGCTGATTCTGGCAGCAGGGCCGCATTTTTCCGTCCGGTTTGCCGATCAACTGCAAGCATCGTTGCGGAAACAAGCGATTGCCGCTGAAGTGATTCGCTTGTTTTTTCTGGACCAGGGCGAGCGAGCGGTTATTGGCGGCGATGCCGGGAGCAACGGCGGCTGGGTGAAGCGGCTTCGTCGTCTTCTGGCTGAAGCCGGAATCATCACGATGGTCTGTCGGAGAGTCGAAGCGGGGGAAATCGCCGTCCAGCATACTGCTTATCTTTTGTGGAAAAACAGGTTTTTCCAGTTGGTGGGAGAACACTGTGACCGATCTGGTGCGAATTTGCAGGTCGTTGCCCAGGGGTTGGGGATGGATAAACGGATTGGACAGGGCTGGGTTTTTTCTGGGAAATCAGGGTTTCAGCCGTTTGAGGAGCAGTGGTTGCGACGAGAGCTGCAAAGAGCTGGACAGCGGACGAAGCTGGAAACGATCGCGATCTGGGCGGACAGGCTGGTTGACGGTGCTTGGCTGCAATCATTGCCAAAGATGCAGGTCCGCTGGTTTCGCCCGAACCGGCAGCAAAAACCGAACAAGCTGCCCGATGGCTGGCTTTGGTGCGAGACGGCGGAAGAAGCGCTCGATCAGGCTGATTTGTTGTTGATTGTCGATGTAAACGAGAAGCTGTTGTCCCTCGATTTGGCTGACATACGAAAACGGCTGCGAAAACCGCTGATCATTGACCTTTGTTGTTGTTACCCTTTGCAAGAGTCTGACGCCTATGGTCTTCTGTACCGAAGTTTTGGGCAAAACACGAACGTTTGGTATGGAACTGATTATAATGGGATATAATGGTTGTTAGACTATGTAGAGGGTAGGGTTCATCTATGGAAAGGGTTACGCAGTGCTGTATCGTCTGTGGCGAAGAGCGGGAAGTCGGCATCGCCATTTGTGAACAGTTCATCTGTCAGCCATGTGAGCAAGAGATGGTCAAAACAGATGTGAATGACGCGAAGTATCCGTTTTTCATTCACCAAATGAGGCAAATTTGGTTGAAAAAAAATGCATAAACGTTGGAATGGAACATAAAAGGACATCGGGGCGCCCGGTGTCCTTTTTCGAGTTGGATGGCATCAAAACCGCTGTGCTTCATGTTACAATGGATCAGGAAAGATAGCAGGAGGTCGGGAGCAATGGAACGGCGAGAAGAAACATCATTTTTTCAAAGACAGCTGCGTGCCCCGCTTTACGAGGCTCTGGAGCGCCATGCGGGAAGTGATCCCCATCCCTTTCATGTTCCTGGCCATAAAATGGGCCGCAGTTTTGACCGTGTAGGAAAAGCGCGGTTTCAAACATTGTTGCCGCTTGATTTGACGGAAATATCCGGTTTGGACGATTTGCATCATGCGGATGGAGTCATTGAAGAGGCGCAGATGCTGGCAGCGGAGGCGTTCGGCGCTGAGCAGACCCGTTTTCTTGTCGGGGGGAGTACAGTTGGCAACATCGCGCTGATCATGGCGGTTTGCAAACCGGGTGAAAAAATAATTGTGCAACGCAACTGTCATAAATCGGTCTACAATGGAATCATTTTGGCACAGGCGGAACCGGTATTCCTCGTGCCGGCGGTTGATCTGGAGACGGGAGTGGCAGCCTGTCTGCGGCGTGAGGATGTGGAACGAGCTTTGCAGGCACATCCCGATGCCAAAGCGGTATTTTTGACCAATCCGACCTATTACGGTATGGGGATTGATCTGGAAAAAATGGCGGCGACGGTACACCGACACGGTGTGCCATTGCTCGTTGATGAGGCGCATGGTGCTCATTACGGGCTCCATCCGGCTTTGCCGCAGTCAGCGATGCAGGCGGGGGCTGATGCCGCGGTGCAGTCGACTCATAAGATGGGGACAGCGATGACGATGTCGTCGATGCTGCATGTACAAGGAACTTTGTTGGATCGGGATCGACTTTACCGGATTTTGTCCATGCTCCAATCATCGAGCCCTTCCTATCCTTTGATGGCGTCGCTTGATTTGGCCAGAAGGTACATGGTGCTGGAGGGGGCCAAAGCATTGGATCGGGTGCTTGCCAATGTGGCTCATCTGCGCGAGCGGTTGCGTCAGTGGACATGGCTCCGTTTGGCGGAGATGACGGGAAACAGCGTTTATACTACGCTTGATCCGCTCAAGCTGTTAATCTGTTTGCAGACGGCACAGCTGAACGGATATCAGCTGCAAACAAGATTGGAAGAGCACGGAATTTATCCCGAATTGGCTGAACTGCGGCATTTGCTGCTGGTTGCTTCCTACGGAACCAGCCAACAGGACCTAGACAAACTGTATCAAGCCTTGGAAAGTTGCTTGCCGATGACAGAGAGCAATCCGGCAGTCATTTTTCAAACGGGCGTGCTGACTTCCGATTTCTTGCGGGTACAGCTTGTCCCGATGCATGAGGCGATTGAACGAAAGAAACGGTTCGTTCCGTTGGAAGAAGCAGAAGACTGCATTTGTGGAGAAATGGTCATCCCCTATCCGCCAGGGATTCCGCTGCTGGTGCCAGGGGAACGGATTGACGCTGACGTGCTGTCGCTGTTGGGCGAACTTCGCAAGGGCGGTGCGAGATTCCAGGGGATACATGATTCCTCCCTGCAGATGATCGGGGTGCTTGAATAACAAATTTTCGAGTGATGGCAGTATGGATAACAGCTGGAGGGATCTGTGTGAATAAAGGGATATTTATCACTGTTGAAGGGGGCGAGGGCGCCGGCAAAACCACTGTGCTGGAGCGGATTGAACAAGATTTGAAAAATAGCGGGTATGCCGCTGTCCTGACGCGAGAACCGGGTGGGATAGAGATCGCGGAACAGATTCGTGCGATTATCCTCGATAAAAAAAACACCAGCATGGACCCGCGCACGGAAGCGCTCCTGTACGCAGCGGCAAGGAGACAGCACTTGGTTGAAAAAGTACTTCCTGCTTTGGAAGCCGGCAAGATTGTACTGTGCGATCG
The DNA here is from genome assembly GCF_016908525.1 of Brevibacillus fulvus. GTDB lineage: Bacteria > Bacillota > Bacilli > Brevibacillales > Brevibacillaceae > Brevibacillus_G > Brevibacillus_G fulvus. The sequence goes on along the minus strand of NZ_JAFBEB010000019.1, from coordinate 16,224 downwards.
GTTTATTGACAGCAGTCTTGCCTACCAAGGGTTTGCCAGAGAATTGGGCGTAGAGGAAGTGTTCGCAATTAATCAGTTTGCGATTGAACAGCATATGCCCGATTTGACCTTGTATTTTGATATTTTGCCGGAGGAAGGCTTGGCGCGGATACATGCGAACAAGCAGCGGGAGATAAACCGGCTTGACCTGGAAGGTTTGGCTTTCCATCATCGGGTGCGCGAGGGATACTTGCGACTGGTGGAAAGGTTCCCCGAGCGTATTCAGGTGATCAAGGCAAATCAGCCGCTTGACGATGTCATCGCAGAAGTTCGAAACATCCTCAGGCACCGTTTAAAAATGTTTTAATCAAATTTACTATGTACATGCTGTATAATATTATCAATAGATCAGTTTCACTTGGAGCACAGCCGACATAAATATATCAAAAGTCATTACAGTATCCTGCTTCCCAGAAAGTAACATAAACAAAGCGGAAAGGGTGAGATACAATGAAAATGGTGATTGCCGTGGTACAGGACAAGGACAGCGCGCGTTTATCACAAATGCTGGTAAAAAAAGGTTATCGGGCAACCAGACTAGCAAGTACGGGTGGCTTTTTGCGTGCGGGGAACACCACATTTCTGGTGGGAACCACTGATGAAAAGATACCAGATGTGATTGATATTATTCAGCACAGTTGCAAGTCGCGAAAACAGATGGTAACACCAGTATCTCCGCTAGGGAATGCAGTTGATTCTTTTATGCCTTATCCGCTGGAAGTCCAGGTGGGCGGTGCCGCTGTGTTCGTGCTTGACGTGGAACAATTCCATTCGTTTTAATCCTTATAGTTTGAGATGGTTCGTGACCGGAAATCGGCGGAGGTAGCAATATGAAGATTAGTGACGGAATGCGAGCAAAAATTGAGCCTGTCAAAACGAATGATCCGCGCAAAAACCAACATCTGGAGAAGGTAAGTTTTGGTGATTTGGTCTCAAGCGAAGACCAGCGGATGTCGGAAGAGCGGATAACAAAACTTCTTAACGATATTGACAGACAGGGACAGCTCCTCGCCCGTTCCCGTTCCGTCCGCGATTTTTATCAATATAAAGCGCTGGTCAAGCGATTCATGGAAGAAGCCGTCAGATATGGTGTCGCCCTCGACGATCGGCGCGGCGTCAACCGACGCGGCAGAAGCCGCTTGTATAAAATTATCAAGGAAGTCGATGGTCAGTTGTTGGAGATGGCCGATCAGCTGCTGGCTGAACAGGCTCCCACGATCGATTTGTTGGCACGGATCGGCGAAATTCGCGGACTGTTAATAAATCTGTATTTTTAGGCAGGAAAAAAAGATGACATGGAAGAAATTCGCTGAACAGCCGAGGGTAGCCGAACTGTTGGCCGCCAGCTTGCGCAACGATCGGTTGGCTCACGCTTATCTGTTTGCTGGTCCGAGAGGTTCCGGTAAAATGCGGATGGCTTTGCATCTGGCCAAATCACTGTTCTGCACGGAAAACAAGGGAGATGCATGCGGCGCGTGCCTGCAATGCCGTCGTATTGATGCCGGGAATCACTCTGACGTCCATATTATTACTCCCGATGGGGCCTCGATCAAGATCGACCAGATCCGCGCCTTGCAAAAGGAAATGGCAATGCGGTCGGTAGAGTCTTTTTATAAGGTATACATTATTGAACATATTGACAAGATGACCGTACAGGCAGCAAACAGCTTGCTGAAGTTTTTGGAAGAACCGCCTTCCGGAGTGATCGCGATTTTGCTTACGGAAAACAGCCATGCGCTGTTGTCGACCATCTTGTCGCGGTGTCAGCTGGTTTCTTTTTCGCCGTTGCCTCCTGACTGGATCGCAGACAAGCTGCGAGCAGAGGGAATCGCGGAAGGTATGGCCAAAGCAGCTTCCCAAATAACAACATATTTGGATGAGGCGCGGGCGCTTAGCCAGTCAGAATGGTTTGCACAGCTCCGAAATATAATGATACAATTAATTCAGGATATCAAGATGCCGAATTCAACGGTGTTGTTTACTATACAAGATTTTTGGCAAAAAAATGATCGATTAAAGGAGGAACTGCCCCTCTTTCTGGATTTGCTCATCCTTTGGCTTCGCGATATTTTATACGTGCAAGTTGGAAGACTCGCTTATCTCATCAATAGCGACCAACAGGATGTGCTTCAAGGACAGGCCTTGGCTTGGACCAAAGCAGAGCTTTTGCACGCAATGGAAGTGGTCATGGATACGAAAAATCGGATAGAGCGAAACGCCAGTCCCCAATTGGCGTTGGAGCGGTTGGTTCTTCAAATCCAGGAGGGATAATGTTTGTATGAGGTTGTAGGTGTACGATTCAAAAAGGCGGGAAAAATTTATTATTTTGATCCCGATTCGCTGGTAATTGAAAAGGATTCGCATGTGATTGTCGAGACGGCCAGAGGAATCGAGTACGGAAAAGTGGTCGTCGGACAAAAGAGCGTATCGGAAAACGATGTCGTCTTGCCTTTAAAGAAAGTGATTCGCATTGCGGATCAGCGGGATGCGTTGAAAGTAGAAGAAAACAAGCAGGCCGCCAAAAACGCCTTTGCCATTTGCCAAACAAAAATTAAAGAGCACAATCTTGAGATGAAACTGGTTGATGTCGAATATACATTTGACCGGAATAAAATCATTTTTTACTTTACCGCAGACGGAAGAGTTGATTTTCGGGAACTGGTCAAAGACCTTGCTGCCGTTTTCCGGACGCGTATTGAACTGAGACAAATCGGCGTTCGCGATGAGGCGAAAATGCTGGGAGGCATTGGACCCTGCGGCCGTTTGCTTTGTTGCTCAACGTTTCTCGGCGATTTTGAGCCAGTTTCGATTAAAATGGCCAAGGATCAAAATCTTTCGTTAAATCCGGCCAAAATATCCGGTTTGTGTGGACGCTTAATGTGCTGTTTGAAATATGAAAACGACAACTACGAGGCTACGAAAGAGGAACTGCCTGATTTGGGTACGGTGGTAACTACACCGTTGGGATTAGGAAAAGTAGTCTCTGTTAATATTCTTGATTCGACAGCTCAAATCGAATTAAACGAGACAACTCGCATATTGGAATTTGCCCTTGATGAAATTGTTGTAGGATTTCCAGAAGTGATAGATTGAGTGTAAGTGCATCGGTCCGGAGATGGGGTGAAGACGTGGATAAACGTGAGATCTTCGTCAAGATGGCGAGTATAGAAGAACGAATTGGTGATTTGTATCGGGAAATCGGAGAACTGAAAGATGTGATCGTCAATCTGATGGAGGAAAATGCAGCGCTTCATGTTGAGAATCAACATCTCCGAAACCGGATTGAAACGAAAGAAGCAAGTGCGAAGCCGCAAGATCAGAAGCTGAAAACATCTCCTGCCGAGAAGCGGAGGGAGAAGAAGGTTGTCGTCGGTGAAGGTTACGACAACCTGGCGCGGTTGTACGCAGAAGGATTTCATATCTGCAACGTACATTACGGAAGCTTGCGCAAAGAGGGAGACTGTTTGTTTTGTCTTTCTTTTCTCAGCGGAGGAACCAGTAAATAAGCAAAATAATCAAAGCGACCTGAACCTTGCGGAAGGACAGGTCGCTTTTTCTGAACAGCAGCCAACAAAGGAGCGCTCATTGTATGAATTGGGAACATGATGTCACCTTGCGGGAGACCGAGCGGATTGATGACTTGTTGACGCACAATCTGAAAATCATTCAAAGCCATGAAGTGTTTTGCTTTTCCATGGATGCTGTGCTCTTGGGGAGATTTGCCTCCGTACCCCACCGGGGACGCGTAGTAGATTTGTGTACGGGCAATGGGGCGATTCCCTTGATTATGAGCACACGGTCAGGCGAAGCGGTTTTTCACGGCATCGAGATTCAGGAGCGACTGTATGATATGGCGTGTCGCAGCGTGAAGCTGAACGGTCTGGAGGAGCGAATCAAGCTGGTGCACGGGGATGTGAAGGAGGCGGTAAAACTGTTCGGCCATGGGCAGTTTGACTTGATCACGTGCAATCCTCCCTATATGCCGGATAATGGCGGCGAGAAGAACGAGAATATCCATAAACGCTTGGCTCGCCATGAAGTTTTGCTGAATTTGGAGGACGTGATTCGAGTCAGCAGCCAACTGGCCAAAAACGGAGGAAAGATTGCCATTGTCCATCGGGCGACTCGCTTAATCGAGATTATTTCGCTGATGCGGACATATGGGATTGAACCGAAACGTCTGCGGTTTGTGCATCCGCGCAAAGATGCGGAACCGAACATGATGCTGATCGAAGGAATTCGCGGTGGTAAGCCGGAATTGCGGATTCAGCCGCCATTGATCGTCTACGACCATGGCGAGGTTTATTGCGAGGAGTTGCAGGAAATTTACTATGGAAAGCGGGATTCCCTCACATAAAGGGCATTTTGTATACATTTTGCAATGTGCGGATAATACATACTATACCGGATACACGACCGAACTGCTTCGACGAATCAATCAGCATAACTCAGGCAGAGGAGCCAAATATACACGAGGGCGCGGGCCGGTCAAACTTGTTTATATGGAAGAAGGAGAAAGCCGCTCCTGGGGACAGAGGCGGGAGGAAGCGATCAAGCGGCTGTCCCGTGAACAAAAGGAACTGCTGGTCAAAGTGCAAGGCCTTGAAAAATTAAAGGATGTGGACACGGATGAATGTGCAGCGAAGCTTTCATAACGATCAATCGGGTATCCTGTATCTCGTTGCCACGCCGATTGGCAATCTGGACGATATGACGGCCAGAGGGCTGGCGGTTTTGCGCGAAGTGGACTTGATTGCATGTGAAGATACGAGGCAAACACGCAAATTGTTGACACATTTTCAAATTGAAAAGCGGACAGTCAGCTATCACGAGCATAACAAAACGGCAAGTGGAGCCGGTCTGCTCCAATTGTTGGAGGAAGGCAAAAAAATAGCGCTGGTGAGTGATGCGGGACTTCCGGCCATTTCCGATCCGGGAGCCGACCTTGTCAGAGACGCCGTTTCCGCTGGTTATCCGGTCGTGCCGATTCCGGGAGCAAATGCCGCGTTAACCGCTTTAATTGCCTCCGGTCTGCCCACAGAGCGCTTCCTGTTCTACGGTTTTTTGCCTCGCGAGAAAAAAGAGCGGCGGGAAGAACTGGTGCGCTTGCAACGTTATCCGGAGACGCTGCTGTTTTATGAAGCGCCGCATCGGATCGCCAAGACATTGGAAGCGATGCTTGAGGTCTGGGGGGATCGGGAAGCGGTTATCGCCAGAGAACTGACAAAACGGTATGAGGAGTTTGCCCGCGGGACGTTGAGCGAATTGAGCGAGTGGCTAGGGACCGGGGAAATCCGCGGGGAATTTTGCGTGGTGGTTGCGGGTTGGTCACCGTCCGCTGAGCAGTTGTCCGCTTTAGCCGATCAACAGAACAGCTGGTGGCAGGAGTTGAGCATTCCACAACATGTCGATCACTACTGCACACAAGGGATGTCAACCAAGGAAGCGGTGAAGAAGACTGCAGAGGATCGCGGTCTGGCCAAGCGCGAAGTATATTACGAGTATCACCATAACGCTGAAGCGGAAGAAGCAGACGAGACATCGGCAGATTCATAGAAAACATAAAAAAATGGGCAGGGAATCGCTCCCTGCCCATTTTTTTATGTAGACCATCAGCGCCGGCCGCTTACTTGCGAACGGGCATTTCGTTGAAGCAATCTTCACAAACGATTTTTCCTTTAAAATGAGAAACGCGATCTGCATTTCCGCAAAAGATACAAGCGGGTTCGTATTTTTTCAAAATAATCCGTTCCCCGTCAACGTAGATTTCCAGCGCATCCTTTTCAGCGATACCCAATGTGCGGCGCAATTCAATCGGAATCACAACACGACCTAACTCGTCTACTTTTCTCACAATACCTGTTGATTTCATCATGTAAGTGTTCTCCTCTCTAAAAGTAGCGCTTGTCGATTTTAAGCGACTTTATATCTGTTAATATCGTCAATATTCGACAAAATTTGTTTGAATAAATCATACCAGCGATTCCCAGAGGTGTCAATACAATATTTGCAATTCTTTTTAATGGTAATTATTAGAAAGCCTAATATAACTTGAATTCATACGGAATTTCCTGAATGCCGGCGGTTTTTTGCGCAGCCATATGGAAAATAATAACTGGTAAACAAATCGAAAACCGAAAGAAAAAAACATCGAATTATGTCGAATTATTGTCGGTTTTTCGACAAAAAATTCTTTATTATGCGGTCTGCGCCGTTGGCAATTTTCCAGCTTTTTTCTGAAACAGGTTTACAAGTATACGTCGTAGAGTAAAATAAGATTTATACAAGTAGATACTTTTACGACGATGAAGGGAAGAGTAGACGAAACTGCCTTATTTCAGAGAGCCGGGGTAGCTGCAAACCGGTATAAGCGCGTTAGTTGAACATGGCCCCGGAGTTTTTGCGTGTGAACCAATGCTGAGCGTTGGCAAGCTAGCAACGTTTTTCCTGCGTTATAGGAGGGGTCGTCCGCGACTTGCCAAGTCCACTTTTCGCGAGAGAGTGGAGCAATTGGGTGGTACCACGAGAATCAAGCTCGTCCCAATCACGGGATGGGCTTTTTGTATTTTCTCAGTACGCGCGTGCCCTGTTTTTCTCAAAAACTGTTTTTTTATGTAGGGAGGAACCCAAATGAGCAAACCAACTTATTACATTACGACACCGATTTATTATCCAAGCAACAAGCTGCATATCGGGAATGCCTACACGAACATCGCATCCGATGCTTTGGCCCGGTACAAACGTTTGCGGGGTTATGATGTTTACTTTCTAACAGGGACGGATGAGCACGGACAAAAGTTGCAAGAACGTGCCGCAGCCGAAGGTCTTGAGCCTTTGCAATTTATCGATCCAATCGTGGATTGGATTAAAGACTTATGGCAGAAACTCGATATTTCCTACGATGATTTTATTCGCACTACCCAGCCCAGACATGAACTCATTGTCCAAAAAATCTTCCAACGGTTGCTCGATCAAGGCGATATTTACCTGGGTGAATACGAAGGATATTACTGTGTGCCAGATGAAGCCTTTTGGACGGAGACGCAAGCCAAGACCGATCACGGGTATTTCTGTCCGGACTGTGGCCGCGAAGTGAAGAAAGTAAAAGAGCAAAATTACTTTTTCCGTCTCTCCAAATATCAAGACAGATTGTTGCAATTTATCGAGGAACATCCCGAGTTTATCCAACCGGAAACACGGCGCAACGAAATGATCAACAACTTCCTCAAACCGGGATTGCAAGATTTGAGCGTATCGCGGAGCACTTTTGACTGGGGCATAAAAGTGCCGAGCGACCCCAAGCATGTCATCTATGTCTGGATTGATGCATTGACCAACTACATAACCGCCTTGGGGTATCTGTCGGATGACGACAGCAAATATAATCGCTACTGGCCTGCTGATGTCCACATGGTCGGCAAAGATATTTTGCGTTTTCATACGATTTATTGGCCAATTTTGTTGATGGCGCTTGATATTCCTTTGCCGAAGAAAGTGTTTGGCCACGGATGGCTGCTGATGCCTGACGGCAAAATGTCCAAGTCCAAAGGAAACGTCATTGACCCGAAACTGCTGATTGACCGTTACGGTTCCGACGGGGTTCGCTATTTCTTGCTGCGGGAAATCGCGTTTGGACAAGATGGGGTATTTACTCCGGAAATCTTTATTCAACGACTCAATTTTGATTTGGCCAACGATCTCGGCAACCTGGTCAGCCGGACAACGGCCATGATTGAAAAATATTTCGACGGTATCATTCCGGCGCCGGCGCAGGCGGGAGAGTATGATGATCAACTGATTGCCCTGGCTGAACAGACAAAAGCCACAGTCGAAGGGCACCTCGACGAAATGCGGTTTAGCAATGCGCTCGACCATATTTGGGAATTGATTGGCCGAACCAATAAATACATTGACGAGACACTGCCATGGAACTTGGCCAAATCGGAGGAAACCAAGCCGCGTTTGGCGACTGTGCTGTATAACCTGGCAGAGAGCATTCGCATCATCTCCGTATTGATCCAGCCGTTCATGACCAAGGCTCCAGCCCGCATTTGGCGTCAATTGGGCATTGAACAGCACGCCGAAGTGCAAAGCTGGGATTCGGCAGGGAAATGGGGATTGTTGCCGGCTGGTCAACGGGTTGACCGCAGCGAGGTACTGTTCCCGCGGCTGGATATTGAACAAGAGTTAGCTTTTATTGATGAATCGACAGCGGAAGCGCGCCGTCAAGCGGAAGAAAACAAGAAGAAACAAGAGGCGCTCGCCGCAGGCACTGCTGCAGCAGATGCGAATACCGCGCAAGCCAAGGAGGAACCGGTGAAACCAGCCGATACGAAAGAAGAAATCGGAATTGACGATTTTGGCAAAGTGGAGCTGCGGGTCGCGCAGGTTACCGCTTGTGAGAAACATCCAAATGCGGACAAACTGCTGATACTGCAACTCGACCTCGGTTATGAACAGCGCCAGGTTGTATCCGGTATCGCCAAATATTACAAACCGGAGGAAATGGTAGGCAAGAAGGTAATCGTAGTCGCCAACTTGAAGCCGGTAAAATTGCGCGGCGAATTGTCGCAAGGGATGATTCTCGCCGCTTCTGTGAACGATCAGTTAACGTTGGCTACGGTCGATCCGAGCATGCCGAACGGAGCTATCGTAAAATAATCGGGAAGGTGGAATAGACCGTTGTTGATTGATACACATGCACACCTCGACTCCCCGGAATTTGCGGAGGATCGCGACGAGGTGATTGCGCGAGCGCTGGAGAATGGCGTGAAGACGATTGTAAATATCGGATTCAATGCGGAGACGATCCCCAGCACGATCCGGTTGGCCGAGACTTATGACTTCATTTACGCGGTGGTTGGTTGGCATCCGGTTGATGCCAAAGATATGAAGGACGAGCATCTTGACTGGATTGAGGAACTGACGCGCCATCCCAAAGTAGTGGGAATCGGGGAGATGGGGCTCGACTATCATTGGGACACATCGCCGCGTGACGTCCAGGCTGAAGTCTTCCGCAAACAAATCCGTCTGGCGCGCAAGCTTCAAAAGCCAATCGTTATTCATAATCGGGAAGCGCACCAAGATGTAATACAGATTTTGCGGGAAGAAAAGGCTGGTGATGTCGGCGGGATTATGCACTGCTTCTCCGGCAGCTGGGAAACAGCCAAACTTGCGTTGGATATGAATTTTTTCATTTCATTCGGCGGGCCGGTCACCTTCAAAAATGCCAAGCAACCGAAAGAAGTTGCGGCCAAAGTTCCGTTGGATCGTCTTTTGATCGAAACGGATTCGCCCTATTTGACACCTCATCCGTTTCGAGGGAAACGCAATGAATCGGCATACGTTCGCTATGTAGCGGAACAACTGGCTGAAATTCACGGACTTTCCTATGAGGAATTGGCGAAAATTACGTCAGAAAACGCAAGGACCGTCTATCGGTTACCTTAAAGCAATGAGAGAGCACGAACAACAGCGTGCTCTCTTTTTTATTTTCAGCGGAGAGGGGGTGTCTCTTCTTTTTGTGCGTTTCTGCGGTTCTGGATGAAATAACTTTCGCATAGACTGGACAATGTCGAACGAAAAACCACACTCGACAGAGAGCGTCGACAGAAACCCCCTATCATTCGCAATTTTGGTTTGCTAATGTAATACTTAGTTTTTAAGAAAGATACTGCCGATTTGACAAGGGGACAAAAGTTGCATAAAATCATAACGACTGTCTCATTACCCAAAGTCTGGCTTGATTTGGAAGGGTTGCTCCCTTTCACAATGACAAAGGAGTGTGGGAAATGGAGTTAAGCAAGATCTGGATGACACACAAGCGGCTATTGATCGTTGCTGCATGCGGACTAGCCCTTCTGTTGTTATCCGTCGTAAGCTGCCTCTCTATCCTGACTACCCAGCCAAAACAGGTAACGTTAAATCTTGACGGAGTGACAAAACAATTTCAGACAGAAGCGAATACCGTTGGAGAGTTTCTCTCCGAACAAAAAATACCTGTTAATGAAACCGATGTGTTGAATCCAAAGCCGGAAACGAAGCTTACAGACGCATTAGTGATCGAGTTGCATACGAGCTGGGAAGTGGCTGTCCAAGTCGATGGACAGACGAAGAAGGTACATACACGTAGCAAGGATGTTGCTGGTGTACTGAGAGATGCGGGAATTACGCTGGGGGCAAACGATAAAGTGGAACCGGCGTTAACCTCCACCGTATCCAAGGATACGAAAATCAGCATCACCCGAATCGCCGAAAAAGTGGTTCAAGTTACGCAAGAGGTACCTTTTCAGGAAATTCGCAAGAGCGATCCAACTTTGACAAAAGGAGAGACGCGAATCTTGCAGAATGGCCAGCCGGGGAAAGCGGTGCTGCATTATAAGCTTCAGATGGCCAACGGGAAAGAAATAGCCCGCGAATTAGTAAAAACAGAGGTAATAACACCGAAAAGCGATAAAATCATTGCGGTTGGTGCAGCTCCGGCAGTGGCTGCCAGCAAGACCGCAGTAACAGCAAAACAAGTTGTTGCAGCAGCAGGAATTGTTTCCCGCGGCGGCAAGGTGTTTAGGCCAAAACGGGTATTGAACAATGTCACCTTGACGGCATATACGCCGGCCGGGGGAGGAAAAAGTCCGAATTCTCCAGGATATGGACGTACGGCAACAGGCGTCAAGGCAGTAGAAGGAAGAACGATCGCCGTCGATCCCGATGTCATCCCACTTGGTTGGTGGGTATATATCGAAGGGATCGGATTCAGACATGCAGAGGATACCGGCGGTTCTGTCAATGGCAATAAAATTGACGTGTTCTTCGATAATCATGCAGAAGCAGTACAGTTTGGACGAAAGCGAAGTAAGACAGTCTATATTATCGGGCCGCAAAAGCCCGACTGACAGGGGACAGGGGGTTGCTCCCTGTCTTTTGTTTTAATGGGCGGTATGGTAAGCTGTTTAATTAATTAGACGAATTTTGGTTGGGAAACGTTACGTTTAAAGTGAAAAAAAACGGCGCTTTTCGGGAAACTAAGGTAGATCAACTGGAAACAGGAGCAGGACAGATGAAAATCAAAGAGCTTATTGTAGTGGAAGGCAGAGATGATACGGCTGCTATTAAACGTGCTGTAAATGCGGATACGATTGAAACCGGCGGATCGGCAATCAACGCCGGTACCATCCGCAAGATTAAATTGGCTCAGGAAAAGAGAGGAGTCATCATTTTCACCGACCCTGATTACCAGGGAGAGCGCATCCGCAAGATCATCAGCCGCGAGGTCCCGGGCTGCAAACATGCATTTATCAACCAGGCGGAAGGTACCAAGAAAGGTGACATCGGTGTGGAGAACGCTTCTCCCGAGGTGATCATTCGAGCGCTTTCTGAGGTGCGGACGGAGATGGCGGAATCGGCGGGACAAATCACAGCAGACGATATGGTGGCGTTTGGGTTAACCTCTGGTCCAGATTCCAAGCAACGACGATTGAAACTGGGAGAGATCCTCGGCGTTGGGTATGCCAATGCCAAGCAGCTGTTGCATCGTTTAAATGCTTTCCAGATCAGCCGGGAAGAGTTTATCGATGCCATGGACAGGATCGACAAGGGGGATACAACGAAGTGAGCCAATATGCGGATAAAGATATTGCAACTCCCACCCGCACCAGACAAATCCTCGAAAAGTACGGCTTTTCGTTCAAGAAAAGTCTTGGGCAAAACTTTTTGATTGATACCAATATCCTCCATAATATCGTTTCTGCTGCGGAGTTGACGAAAGCAAAGGCGGCGATTGAGGTTGGGCCGGGAATCGGCGCTTTGACCGAGCAATTGTGCCGTAAAGCCGGTCAGGTCGTTTCCATCGAAATCGACCAGCGGCTTTTGCCGATTCTCGAAGAGACACTGGCACCGTACGATAATTTCCGTGTCGTTCACGGAGATGTATTGAAGCTGGATTTGCATCAGTTAATCCGTGATCAGTTGAGTCATTACGAGAAGATCAGCGTGGTGGCCAACCTTCCCTATTATGTGACAACCCCGATTCTGATGAAGCTGCTGGAAGAGCGGCTGCCGCTTGAAAATATTGTGGTCATGATCCAAAAGGAAGTGGCGGACCGGATTGCAGCAAAACCAGGCAGTAAAGATTACGGCTCGTTAAGCGTAGCCGCACAGTTTTATGCAGAGACTGAAGTGGCGATGGTTGTGCCCGCCAGTGTTTTTGTGCCGAAACCGAACGTGGATTCAGCGGTAATCAAACTGGCGGTGAGGGAAAAACCCCCGGTGGAAGTGGCGGATCAGAAGCTGTTTTTCCAGGTGGTTCGCGCCAGCTTCGCCCAACGCAGAAAGACATTGATCAATAATCTGGTCGGGCAGCTCTTTGCAAAAGAACAAAAGGAACAAGTAGTACAGTTGTTGAAACGAGTTGAAATAGAACCGGAGCGGCGCGGAGAGACTCTCTCGATTGAAGAGTTTGCTCGACTTAGCAATGAGATTTTTGCCGCCAAATTACTCCCGTAAACGAGCTGACCCCTCATTTTTCAGCAGAAAAAATGAGGGGTCTTTTTTTGCATAGAAACCCAAACTGAGAAATCGACAAATGTCAACGGCTTTCACGAAAAAAATCCCGTTGACAAAAACTCAATCTGGTTGCTATAATTTTAAATTTCTTTGACAAAATAACTGTAGGCTGTTATAATAAAAACAAGCGAGGTGGATGGAACAATGGCTAGAAACGCGTTACTTGATATCAAGCGCAGTTTGGACGAGCACATTGGTGAGCGTATCTTGCTTCGGGCCAATGGCGGTCGCCGCAAGACCGTTGAAAGAACGGGCATCCTCGAGGAAACTTATCCATCAGTGTTTGTTGTTAAGCTGGATGATGACCAGTTGTTCGAACGGGTCTCTTACAGCTATGCTGACATTCTTACTGAAACAGTCGAATTAATGGTGTGCAGAGAAGATGAGCACATTCGCATTACGTTTATTCAACAGTAGTTTTTCTTAGGAACCGCTCTATGAAGGTCGTTATGGCTGATTAGAGCGGTTTTTTTCTTTTAAACCGCACATACTAACCGTTGTCAGCGAGAAAAGGAGGATGTTGGCGATGGGTCGCAGACGAGGCATCATGTCCGAGCAGTTGAAGATGGAATTAGCCAAAGAACTGGGGATATACGACACCGTGAAGAATGAAGGGTGGGGCAGCATCACAACTCGTGATGCCGGAAACCTGGTGAAACGCGCTATCCAGATTGCCGAGGAAGCATTGGCCAAGCAGAACACCAAATAATCTCGCTGATGACCAGGCCGGGGGAACCCGGCTTTTTTGCGTCGGCACGTCAGTGTGGCCATATTTTTTGGAGGAACTAGCATGGGAGAATATTCCTATGATACAATAAGAGACTAGAACATGGAGTATGTAGGCAGAGGTGAACAATTTGCGGGTCTCGGTCAAAGCGCCAGCCAAAATTAATTTAACGTTGGACGTGCTTTATAAACGTCCCGATGGTTATCACGAAGTTGAAATGGTGATGACTACTGTTGATCTGGCGGATCGGGTGGATCTGATCCCGCTCGATCACGATGAGATTAGATTGGATTGCTCTGCCAGTTTTGTTCCGGATGATATTCGTAACCATGCTTTTAAAGCGGCTTATTTGTTGAAAGAGCGATACCGTGTCAAAAAAGGCGTTCGGATTTACATAGATAAGAAAATACCTGTTGCAGCGGGCCTTGCGGGCGGCAGCAGCGATGCCGCAGCTGCTCTGCGAGGTTTGAACCGTTTGTGGAATCTGGGACTGTCGATGGAAGAGCTGGCTCAGATCGGAGCGGAGATAGGTTCCGACGTTCCCTTCTGTCTTTACGGCGGCACCGCTTTGGCCAAAGGCCGAGGAGAGAAACTGATTCCGTTAAGCAGTCCGGCTCCTTGCTGGGTTGTACTGGCCAAACCGCCGGTAGGGGTATCCACTGCAGATGTATATGGCGGCTTGCGTGTAAACGAAATCAAGGCACATCCCGCTACCGACAACATGATCAGGGCGATAGAAGAGCAAAATTTCTCGATGATGTGCCAAAGCTTGGGCAACGTTCTGGAAGAGGTAACGATGAAACTGTATCCTCAAGTCCGGCAAATCAAAGAGCTGATGTTGGCAACCGGAGCTGAAGGTGTGCTGATGTCGGGCAGTGGGCCAACCGTATACGCGCTCGTCCAAAAAGAGATGAAGGCACAGCGTCTTTACAATGCTTTGCGCGGCTTTGTGAAAGATGTATATGCGGCACGCATTTTGGGCGGCAACGAAACGGACGTACTTGATTAAATCCGTACGATAATGGTACATTTACATAAAATATTCGGGTTTTGGAGGAGTACTCATGAAAAAGTTGCGTAGGAGCGCGCGGTTGGTCGATATGACCCAGTATTTGCTGGCGCATCCTCATACCTTGATCCCGCTCACTTTCTTTTCGGAAGAATACGGTTCGGCCAAGTCGTCGATCAGCGAAGATTTGTCGATCATCAAAGAGGCGTTTGAGGAGCAGGGGATCGGCGTGCTCAAAACGGTCGCCGGGGCAGCCGGCGGTGTCAAATACATTCCGCAGCTCGGATTGAAACAAGCGGAACAATTTATGCACGGCTTGTTGGAACAGTTGGCCAAACCGGAGCGGTTGCTGCCCGGAGGTTATCTGTATATGTCCGATATTTTGGGCGACCCTGGGACATTGCAGCTGATCGGCAAGTTGTTTGCTACAGTGTTTGCTGACAAAGAAGCTGATGTAGTGATGACGGTGGAGACCAAGGGGATTCCGCTTGCTTATGCGACGGCTGCGTATTTGAATAAACCGGTTGTGATTGTCAGACGGGACAACAAGGTAACGGAAGGGTCTGTTGTAAGCATCAATTATGTTTCCGGCTCCAGCAAACGCATCCAAACGATGTCATTGGCCCGTCGTGCGCTGGCCGAACAGTCCCGGGTGCTGATCGTCGACGATTTTATGAAAGCGGGCGGAACTGTCAGAGGCATGATTGACCTGTTGCAGGAGTTCCGGGCAACGGTCGTTGGCTGCGGTGTTTTGGTAGAAACAGCCGATGTGTCCGAAAGATTGGTCGACGAATATATCTCATTGGCCAAACTGCAGGAAGTAGATTTGAAAGAAAAGCAAATTGCGCTGGAACTAGGCAGCTATTTTACCGTGGAAGGATGATCATTGATGAGCAAGCAAATTTCTGTCATTGCAACCGAACAGGCTCCGGCAGCCATTGGTCCGTACAGTCAGGCGACAAAAGTAGGGCCGTTTTTGTTTACTTCCGGGCAAATCCCTCTGCGAGCTGATGGCAGTTTGGTGGAAGGCGACATCGAAGCGCAAACCCATCAGGTGTTCCAAAATTTGCAAGCGATCCTGGCTGAGGCCGGAGGGTCACTGTCGCAAGTAGTAAAAGCGACTGTCTTTATTAAAGATATGAATGATTTTGCCCGCTTAAACGAGATTTATGGACAATATTTCGGTTCGCATCAACCGGCTCGCTCCACTGTCGAAGTCGCTCGGTTGCCGAAGGATGTCAAAGTTGAGATCGAAATCATCGCATATTTGGGAGAATAGTAGCGGTTTCAGAAGAATGTTGGAAAAATCGTTACGATTTTTTTACATTTTTTCGGAAGTGAAGAAGGAATATTTACCCAGCATGTGGAAGTATTACAAAACGCTGTATAGATAAAGGGAGTGAACTTGATGGAAGTAACAGACGTTAGACTTCGCCGCGTAAATACCGATGGAAGAATGAAAGCTATTGCTTCTATTACCATCGACCATGAATTTGTGGTTCATGATATCCGTGTGATTGACGGCAACAATGGCATGTTTGTCGCCATGCCCAGCAAACGCACGCCGGATGGCGAATTCCGCGATATTGCCCATCCAATCTCATCGGCCACGCGCGAAAAGATCCAAGCAGCAGTATTGGCAGAATATGATCGTGTTGGATTGGAAGAAGACAGCACGATTGAAGCTGGCGCCTAATACCATCAGGACAAACACCAAAACCAACTTCACTTCTGAAGAAACTCACTGCCGAAAGTCATCAGATTCCAAATGGAGTCTGATGACTTTTATTTTCTCTAAAAGTCCGGTGAAAAAGTCCGCCTAAGCAGGCTTTTCCCACGGTGTTGCCGAATTATACGGTAACAATGAATTGAAAGAGTGATGGAATAT
>NZ_JAFBEB010000018.1 GCF_016908525.1 Brevibacillus fulvus | reverse complement strand
GTGATGACGATCTGTCTGAGCCCGCGACTCGGCGAATGGCAACGTTCGCTGACTGATCTGGTGCAAATCCAGAGCCGACGGTATAGTCCGGATGGAAGAAGGTCGAGCAACTGCTGCACCATTTTTTCAAATGGGATGTCATCGGTTTGTTTGCTCATGCCCTGAATTTATTCAGGGCATTTTTTATTGATTGCAACCTTCTGAAAGAGAACTGCCCAGGAGCAAAAAGGAAGGTGATGAAGTTGACTGATCGCGACTATATGACGCTGGCCTTGCAGATGGCTCGGGCAACCGCTGGACAAACGAGTCCCAATCCGATGGTGGGGGCAGTCGTCGTGAACGAAGGAGCGATTGTCGGGATCGGAGCCCATTTGAAGGCGGGGGAACCCCACGCAGAGGTGCATGCCCTGCGAATGGCGGGTGAACGTGCCAAAGGGGCGACGATTTACGTTACGCTTGAACCTTGCAGCCATTATGGGCGAACGCCGCCTTGTGCCATAGCGATCCGCGAGGCCGGAATCGCTCGCGTCGTGATTGCGGCGCAAGATCCCAATCCTTTGGTGGCCGGTCGCGGAATTTCCATGCTGCGTGAGGCCGGCATCGAGGTAGATACGGGGGTACTGGCGGCAGAGGCGGAAAAGCTGAATGAAATCTTTTTCCACTTCGTACAAACAAGAAAGCCCTTTGTCACGATCAAAACCGCCAGCACGCTTGACGGCAAAATTGCAACGGTCGCCGGGCATAGCAAATGGATCACCGGGAAGGAAGCGCGCCAGCAAGTACATAAGCTGCGGCAGCAATCGGATGCCATCCTGGTAGGAGTAAATACCGTGCTTGCTGACGACCCGGCATTGACCGCGAGAATAGATGACCAGGAGACGAAGAGACAACCAGTCCGAATCATTCTGGACTCCAGTTTGCGGATACCGCCAAATGCCCGCGTGCTCACTGATCGGCTAGCGGAAACCTGGATTTATACAACCGAACGGTCGTCTCCGGAGAAGCGAGCGGCGTTGGAGCAAATGGGAGCAAAGGTGCTGGTTATGGAAGGGACCGCTTCTGTTCCGATCGGCGGATTGTTGACCTCACTCGGCGAGCGGGGGATCACTTCCTTGCTGGTGGAGGGTGGCTCTGCGGTCAATGGCTCGTTTTTGCAGGCGCGCGCGATCAACAAAATCGTCAGCTACTTTTCGTGCAAACTGGTCGGCGGTGCCGACGCGCCGACCCCCTTTGGCGGAAGCGGACTCGCCGTGATGAATCAGGCCGTCGAACTGAAGGGAATCCGAATGGAACAGATCAGCCCAACCGACTTTTGTATTGAAGGCTATCCGGACTGGGTTTGCGATCGTACGGCGCAAGAGAGGGTGTGAAACATGTTTACAGGCCTAATCGAAGAAGTAGGTTACCTGGAAGAAATGAGCGGAACGGCGCTCGCCAGCAAGCTGACGATTCGCGCCGCCAAAGTATTGGAAGGAGTGCAGTTAGGCGATAGCATCGCGGTGAACGGTGTTTGTCTGACCGTCGTTTCCTATACAACGAGCAGCTTCACGGTCGACGCCATGCCGGAAACGCTAAGAAAAACAAATTTGGGACAACTGAAGCGCGGGGAACCGGTCAATTTGGAACGGGCGATGGCGATCGGCGACCGCTTTGGCGGGCATATCGTCTCCGGGCATGTGGACGGTACCGGGGAAATCAGCAGACGGCAAAAGTTTGCCAATGCGGTCCTGTTTACCATTAAAGCTGAAGCTCGCTTGCGAAAATATATGGTGCCGCAGGGGTCAATTTGTATGGACGGGATCAGTCTAACGATTACGGAACTGACCGATGACGGTTTCTCTGTGTCGATTATTCCGCATACGCTGGCGCAAACCAGCTTGCAACTAAAAGGCGTCGGTGACCGGGTTAATCTGGAATGTGACCTGATCGGCAAATATGTAGAGCGGCTCTTGTCCGGTTCAACACGCTCGGAAGCGAAAGCAGAAACAATCGGCATGGACTATCTCAAGGAACACGGTTTTATCTGAGAGGAGAGGAAGGAGAGGCGTCATGTTGGACTCTATTGAAGCAGCAGTGCAGGATTTGCAACAAGGCAAGGTCGTCATTGTCGTGGACGACGAAGACCGTGAGAACGAGGGGGATTTGATCTGCCTGGCGGAAAAGGCAACGCCGGAAGCGATCAATTTTATGGTGACACACGGGCGGGGGCTGGTTTGCGTGCCGATTACCGAAGAGCACGCCCGCCGATTGGAATTGCATCCGATGGTTGCAGCCAATACCGACAAACACGGCACGGCTTTTACCGTTTCCATCGATGAGGCGGAAACGCACACAGGAATCTCCGCTTATGAACGGTCGCAAACAATCATGGCCATGCTCGATCCGGCGAAAGGAGCCGCCGATTTTCGCCGTCCGGGGCATATTTTTCCGCTGATCGCCCGACAAGGCGGAGTTTTGCGTCGTCCGGGGCACACCGAAGCGGCGGTCGATTTGGCCCAATTGGCCGGGGCTTTTCCGGCCGGCGTCATCTGCGAAGTGTTAAACGAAGACGGAACGATGGCGCGCTTACCGCAGCTCAAGCAAATGGCCGAGCAATTCGGATTGAAACTCATCTCCATTGCCGATCTGATTCGCTATCGGGTTTTGCGTGAATCGTTGGTCCGCAAAGAAGTGGAAGTGTCGCTTCCGAGCCAGTACGGTGATTTTCGCATTGCCGCATACAGCAATCGGCTGGATCAACAGGAGCATGTTGCCTTGGTCAAGGGAGAGTGGACGGAAAATGAGCCAGTGTTGGTACGGATCCACTCGGAATGTCTGACCGGCGATGTCTTCGGCTCGTTTCGCTGTGATTGCGGACCGCAGCTGCACCAAGCGTTGGAACAGATCGAGCAGGCCGGCAAAGGCGTCTTGCTCTACATGCGGCAAGAAGGACGGGGAATTGGCCTGATCAACAAATTGCGCGCCTACAAGCTGCAGGAGGAAGGCTACGATACGGTTGAAGCCAACGAAAAGCTGGGTTTTCCTGCCGATGCCCGCAATTATGGACTGGCCGCGCAAATGCTGCGTGATCTTGGGGTGCAAAAAGTGCTGCTCATGACCAATAATCCGTTAAAAATGCAAGCATTGCAAGGATTTGGTCTGGACGTCGTGGAGCGTGTACCGGTGGAAACGCCTGTTTATCCGGAAAACAAACAGTATTTGCAAACGAAAATCGCCAAAATGGGTCATCTATTAAATCTCGAACAGGAGTGAACGAATGATGAGAACGTATGAAGGGCATCTTGTGGGAACAGGGTTAAAAGTAGGGATTGTCGCAGGCAGGTTTAATGAATTTATTGTCAGCAAATTGGTAGGCGGAGCAGTTGACGCTTTGAAACGTCATGGTGTCGAGGAAAATAACATCGAACTGTCCTGGGTGCCGGGGGCGTTTGAGATTCCCTTTATCGCCAAGAAGATGGCGGAATCAGGCAACTATGATGCGGTGATTACCTTGGGCGCAGTCATTCGGGGAGCGACACCACATTTTGATTATGTGTGCAACGAGGTAGCCAAAGGGGTTGCTTCTCTGTCGCTGTCCACCGGCATTCCGGTCATTTTTGGCGTATTGACGACCGACAATATTGAGCAGGCGATTGAGCGAGCGGGAACAAAAGCGGGAAACAAAGGATGGGAAGCGGCCGCAGCAGCGATCGAGATGGCCAACTTAAGCCGTCAATTTTCATAAACCGCCTGCACCAGCCAGGGATGTTTCTGTTTTCATTAAAACACTGGCGAAAAAATGAAGTGGTACGCTAAAATGGAGCATAGAGAAAGCTTGTGCAACTCGCGCATAGGCGTTCATATTTGGTAGGAGGAAGAGAGAAATGACAGAAAAAAAGATCGTAATTCAATTGCCGCACGGTTTGCATGCCAGACCGGCCGCGCAATTTGTGCAAAAGGCTTCATCTTTTGCCAGCGAGATTAACTTGCAAAAAGGGGCAAAAACGGTGAATGCCAAAAGCATCATGGGTGTGATGTCTTTGGCCGCGGCAAACGGAGAAGAAGTAACGTTGACTGCCGATGGCAGCGACGAAAAGGAAGCGATCGAAGCATTGACCGCTTTATTGATTTCAGGCGAATAAAGAATGGTGAAAAGAAGCTGCTGAACAATTGATCAGCAGCTTCTTTTGTTGCGGTTGCGTTTGCATCTCGGCATAATAGGGAGACGAGCTAAAGCTAAGTGGAGGAGAGAGCACATTGAAGCATTTGGCCAAATTGCATGGGTATAATTATTTCTATTTTTCGTTATTGGCAATCTTTCTGTCATTTCTTCCTGTTTACCTTTCGTCGCAAGGTATCTCGATGCAGCAAATCGGCAACCTGATCGCAATCGGATCGTTTGTCGGGATTGTTTCCCAGCCGCTTTGGGGTCTGATCAGCGACAAATGGCAAACCGTGAGAAAGGTTTTGCTTATTTTGCTTGCCATCTCGGTTTGCATCGGAACCATTTTGTTTCAATCGGCAAGTTCGCAATCGTTGCTGTTGCTGATCATTGCCTGGTACTTTTTTTACATGCCGACTGATCCATTGACGGAAAGTATGAACTACCGGATGTCTCAACAGCTTCAGGTCAGTTTTGGTTCGATCCGCATGTTTGGGGCGATCGGTTACGCTTCTACCTCGCTGATCGTCGGGTACTTGGCCAATTGGCTGGGAACTCACGCGTTCGCCTATGTGTTTGCTGCCTATGGCTGCCTTGCCTGGTGCTTGTGCTGGACATTGCCCGATGTGCGCGCGAACAGCCAAAAGTTGACGTTCGCGTCTTTGCAACGCTTTTTTGCAGTACCGTCAACGCTGCGTTTTTTTCTGCTGGTGTTGATTCTCGCCATCCCGCATCGGACGAATGACAGCTTTCTTGGCGTTTATGTGCAAAGCCTCGGCGGAACAAGCGCTCAGGTAGGCCTGGCATGGTTCTGCACGGCGGCAAGTGAGATTTTGTTTTTTGCCTTTAGCTATTGGTGGCTGCAACGTTTGCCTGAAATGTGGCTGATCGCCTTTGCAGCCGCCTTGTACGTTTTGCGGTTCGGACTGTGCAGCATCGTGACCGAACCATCGGCCGTGGTTTATTTGCAATTGCTGCAGGGCCTTACGTTTGTCGTCTTTTATACGGCAGCTATTCAGCATCTGAACAAAATTGTGCCGGAAGAATGGAAGGCGACAGGGCAAACGGTGTTGGCGGTTCTTTTCTTTGGCCTATCAGGGATTATCGGTTCTTCCCTGGGAGGCTGGATCTTTGAACAATACGGCGGCGATTCGCTCTATCAGGCGATGGCTATCGTTGCGTTCGCCGGTTTGATTGGCAGTATTGCCGTTGCGATGCGAAAACGGTACGCGAGAGACTCTGCTTAAAATTGGCAAATACTCACAATTCACCGGAAAAATTCCGATATAGAAAGAGAGTTGGTTTTTTTGGAATGAGAGATGAGGGGGATCGGTTAATGAAACTATTTGTACGCAAAGGTAAGGAAACGGAGCGGCTCACGCTGTCATCCCTGGATTTGAGCGATGTCCGTTTGCAAGTAACTCCCAACAGCGAGTTGGAGAAACAACTCCAGATGATTCATATTACCAGAGAGGATCTGGCGGTGGCCAAAGCGTTGAGACCATTGATTGCCCGCCATATCGAGGCGATTGTCAGCCAATTTTATGACAACCTGGCGCACCAGCCGGGTCTGCTGACGATCATTGAAAAACACAGCTCGATCGAACGTTTGAAAACGACGTTGCGGCAGCATATTGAAGAAATGTTTAACGGTGTGCTTGATGAATCGTATATCAAGAAAAGAAATACGATCGCGGTTGTCCATGTGCGAATTGGCTTGCAACCAAAATGGTATTTGTGCGCCTTTCAGGATTTGCTGCTCTCGATCACGCATCTGATTGAGCAAGAATTGCCGGATAAGGATTCCTATGGCAAAGCGATCAAGGCGATCACCAAGCTGTTTAGTCTGGAACAGCAGATCGTTCTGGAAGCATTCTCGGATGAACATGACCGGTTTCGGCACGAGTCCGAGGAAAAACGGTTAAAAGTAACCCAGATTTTATCCGAATCGGCGGAAGAGCTGCTGGCAGTATCGGAAGAAACGACTGCTTCGGTCGAACAAATGTCGGGTCAGACGAAGGAAGCGGTACAGTTCGCGCAAAACGGCGCCGAATATTCGAGCAAAGCGGTTCAGTTTTCGGAAGAAGGGAAGCGGCAGTTGGAACAGCAACAGCTGCAAATGACGCAAATTGAAGCAAGTGTAGGGAAAATTTCCGGCGAAATCGCTTCTTTGGAAAAAATATCGGAACAAATCCGCGACATCGTCCAGGTCGTTACTTCCATCGCCGAACAAACCAACCTGCTGGCGTTAAACGCTGCGATTGAGGCAGCGCGAGCGGGGGAACAAGGCAGAGGCTTTGCCGTCGTTGCCGATCAAGTGAGAAAATTGGCGGAAGAAACGAAAAAATCGGTGTCCAATGTTTCCGAACTGATTGAAAAGACTAATTTGCAGACAGAAAGCGTCTCAGCCTCGATGAAACAAATTCAAGGCCTGGTATCCTCCAGTACCAGGATGGTTGACGAAACGAACCAATCCTTTGAACAGATCATGCAGGCGGTGACGGTCAGCAAGGAACAAAGCAACCGGATTTTCCAACAGCTCGATAATGTTTCCAAAGTGATGGCTGATATGAACCAAGCGATCCGGCAAGTATCTGCCTCGGCCGAACGTTTGGTCGATGTGACAGAAGAGCTCAAGTAGGTGGGCCGGCAAGTGACCTCAATCAAATGATTGAGGCCTTTTTCTTTTGCGTTTGCTTTGCCCTATTGCTTCGTTTCCTGTTTGCTGGCCGGAGGACTGTCCAAGTAAGGCGCCAGAAGCGACTGCAGCTGCTTGACACGCTTTACATTTTTCTGGTACATCGTTTTGGCGGTCCTGCTTCTGGTTCCCAGCGCCAATTTCTCCAGCATGGCCTGCACCTTCCGCAATTCGTCAGCCATTAATTGCTGTGCGGGTACAGGTTTCCCCTTCAACTTGTCTTGTTTCAAATCAACGTACAGTTGGCCATCAGAAGTGATCTGGCCGAGAAACACATCTTCCGGATTCTTCGCTCCCTGTTTTCGAATTTCCCCAAGAAGCCACTCCGCTGTAAAGCCCAGTTTCTGCAAAGTTTTTTGCATGATGACGCCATCCATAATGACGATCCGTGGTGCGTGCTCTTCTTTGACAGCCAGGTTGAGCATTTTCGCGGTGACAGGCTGGGCGTCTTTTTTTAGCAAGACGCTTACATTGCCGTTGGTCTCAAGGACAGCAAACTCGACATCAGCCAGTTGAAAAGCGTTCTTTTCCCGCAGATAGAGCATCAGCTCGTCGGTGGTCAGTCTCGCCTGTGCCATGTTTTGCTCGAGGATCATGCCGTTTTCAACGAGAACCGTCGGATGGCCGTCGGTTAATCTCCGGAATTTGTATGATTTAAAATTTACCAGTGAAATGACGATCGGAAAAATCGCCCACACCAAAATTCCTACCAAGCCGTTCAATATTTTTATGCCTTGGTCAGAGGACAAACTTGCCGCGATTGAACCGATCGTGATGCCCACCACGTAATCAAAGAAAGTTAAGTGGGAAATCTGCTTGTTTCCCATCAATTTGGTCATCGCCATCAACACAAAGAATGCCAGAACTGCGCGAATGAGGATCAATATATATTCAGGCATGGCCGTTGCCCCCTGTGTACATGATGCTGTTATTATTGGAGAACCTTATAGAAAATCATGCATCAGATGGAGGACGAATGATGAAGCGGCATTTTTTGCTATATCTGGTCCTGGCTTTGGTTACGACAGGATTGACCCCGACGCAGGTCTCTGCAGCTCCCGACCCTTTTATGCAGCAAATTGAAAAAATCACGGCGCTGGTTGAACAGAAAAATTGGACAGAGGCGGAGAAGCATACCGACAAGTTACCCGAAGTGTTCAAACGCGTGAAATGGAAATACCAGCTGCTTGGCGACGAGAACGAATATGAGGAGATCGAGAAAGAGATTTTTAACGTACGCGCAGCGGTGCATAAAAAAGATAGCACCCAGGCGGCCGTCTCGTTGGCTTCGATTCGGGCGATGGTCCATCTGATCTATACCTTGTAGGAGGTGCGACGATGAAGGCGGCCGATCAGATCAGGGAGTCGCTTGCCGCGTTGATCAGCATTCAGGCGAATCTGCGTATGGGCGCGATTCAAACGCAGGACCGGCAAGCGCGAGAGACTTATGAGAATGGCGTGAACCTGACGGAGGAGATCATCGGTGATCTAAAGAGAAAACTGGAGACAGTTGAACTGCAAGAAACACGGCATGAATGAGTGCTGCTTGGCGGAATGGTATGTCTTTTCAGGCAAGCTCATCAAGGAATGAAGCAAAAGATTTCTGCAGATACTCAGGAAGTCAATGCAAAGGATAGAGGGTGACCAGCCGGATGATCAAGAAAGTTACCTTGTTGTTGCTGGTTTTCTGTTTATGTTTGGGCGGCAGCAATGATACCGTGGCAAAAGAAACGGACCGGACAGAGGAAGTGATCACATTCCTCAAGAACATGTACGACAAACGGATTCAGTTTTTGATCGATCAAGACGAGGCGAAAATCGCGTCTTTTTATTTGCCGGAAAAATACAGCCGTTATGCTTACAAACAGGAATTAAAAAGGGCCGCCTACATAAACGGATGGGCCGAGAAACGGGGGATCGATTTTCGCAAGGCTGAAGGGTCAATCCGCATAGGCCGGGTTGCAGTCAACGGAAATCGGGCGAAAGTATTTCTCGTGCAGAGTTGCAAACTAACCTACGCCTACAAGGAGCCGGAGGCAAAGGAACAATGGTTTGGTGTGGGAACAAGACACGCGCTCACGTTGAAATACGCGGACGGTGGCTGGAAAGTGGAAAAAGAATGGTACCTTGATCCTTTTGATGATGTCCCGCATAACATTCCGACAGCGCACAAACCTGCGGCTGAGCCGGCGGAAAAATTTGCGGCCCAACTGCTCCAGGAGAAAAAGTCATGGCGGAAGAAATACAACCGGCAGCAGGCGGTCGCTTATGCCGACAAGTATGCCGGCGCGGCAGCAGGAGCCGGCAACAACCACCGCTACAATCGCAAGTACAAAGACTATACTTACAGCGGCGGGGACTGTACCAATTTTTCGTCACAGGTGATCGGCGATCCACAAGAGGGAGGCGGACTGCCGATGTGGGGCGGCTGGTTTTATCGGAACGAGGGCAGCACCTCATGGATTCGCACTGATGCTTTCAAGGATTTTTTGCTGTACAGCGGCTATGGAAAACTGGTGATGCGTGGTTCTTACAAACAAGTTACCAAACGCACCGACAAGTATCCGTCGGGGGCGATCGCGGCCTTGGAACCAGGCGATTTGATCGGGTATGAAATCAGAGGGGATATTGACCATTTTTCCATCGTAACAGCCAAAGACGATCGTGGGTATGTCCTCGTCAACTCGCATTCCGCCGATCGCTATCACGTTCCATGGGATTTGGGTTGGGATCATCATACAAAAGTTTGGCTGATCAAGATCAGGGATTAGATCAAGAAGCTTGAATGAACAGACATACCGGCAGACAGGCTCCCATAAAATGTATACGAAGATGGACAAAATCGGAGGGGAACTGTGCTGCCTGTATTGATCAAACAATTTCTGGTACGCTCCAGTGCAATTTTGCTGGTAAAAGCGATCGGTGTCCTGGCCAAACTGCCGTTATTCCGTATGGTCGGAGGCGAAGGGATGGGGCTGTACCAAATCGCCTACTCACTGTACGGGCTTCTTTATGTTCTGCTGACCGGCGGGTTTTCCACCGCCCTTTCGATTATGACTGCAAGAGAATACCGACAGGGTTTGCGGATGTTTCGCTTTTCCATCCTTTTGCTGGCACCGCTGGGAGCCGTGTTTGGCTTGTTCGTGTACGTCAATGCGGCAATTATCGCCGATTGGTTTGGCAAGCCGGAACTGGAATGGGCGGTGCGCTGCCTGGCACCGGCGATCGTGATTGTCCCTTTGCTGGGGGTGATCCGAGGTTTTTTGCAAGGATTACAATATTTCGGCTTGATTGCTTTTTCCGAAGTGCTGGAACAGTGTGCGCGAGTGGGTGCCATGTTGATTCTTGTCGCCATCTGGATTCAGCAAGATATCGCGCTGGCTGTTGGCGGGGCAACATTTGGGGCGTTTGCCGGCGCGGCTGTTGCGTTGCTGTTTCTTTCCCTATTCTTGCTCGCGCAAAGCGGTAAATCAGAGCCGCTGGGAGTCGCGCCGACCGTTTCTTTGAGTGAGCAGCCGACAACGCTCCTGTTTTTGAGCAGTTCGTTATCGATTTTGGGCACTCGCATCATCTATCCGATCTCCGATTTCCTGAATGCCTGGATTGTTCCCAAGCGGTTGGTGGAGTCGGGATACAGCGGGAGAGAGGCGACAGCTATTTTTGGGGAAATTACGGGGATGACGGTGGCTGTCGTGTCCATTCCGACCATCATCACTTCCGCCCTGTGCCACATTTTAACGGCGCATTTTTCCGCAGACTGGGAACAAAAACGCCGCGCAGATTTTCGCCAGCGCACAAGGCGGTCGCTGGAAGTCGTTTTTTTGTGGGGGCTCGGTTCCACTCTATTGTTGTTTCATTTTGCAGAAGAGCTCTCGCTGCTCGTGGCCGGCAACGACTCGTTGGCCAAGGCCATTCGTTATTTGGCTGTGTACCCGTTGCTGATTGGATTGCGGGAGTTGACGACCATTTTGCTGTGGATTATGGGGTTGCAAAAAGAACCGCTCATCGCTTCTGTCTTGGGGACGCTATCGGCCGTTGCCGTCAATTATGTGCTGGTGGCCGTGCCCGGTTTTGGCTATGCCGGCGTTGCCGTGGGCATTCTCACTTTTGAATTTGTCGTTATTTTGCTCAACTTGCTGCAATTAAAAAAACAGGTAAAAGAATTGCTGGTGGCCTACAGTTTTTTGCGCCATACCGTTTATTTGCTGGTCGGCGTGTTTTTGGGGGTAGTGATCACCGATTATGTTTTCGCCTCGTTTGCCAGACTGTCCACGCTGCTGGTAACCGGAAAAGTGATGATGGCCGGAGCAAGCCTGGTGCTGACCCTCTTGTTTGCGTACGCCAAACCGGCTGCGCCTAAATAAGCTTGTGCGTATTTTTTGCCCGCCGTTTACATAGGATGTACCAACTAGGGGGTGACGGGATTGGCTGTGTTTCGAACCCGTCGTCGTTGGCGAAATCCGCTTACTCGAACCAAAGCATTTTTTATCGCACTTGTTATCTTTCTCACTTTCACGATTCAATTCTTTGTCGTGGTGGAGCAGCGTTTGGAACCGACTTTGCTGATTTTGGCCTCGCAAAAAGCGGAACAACTGGCGAAACAGGCGATTGCGGACGCCATCACCAAACGGATCGCCCAGCAAGGGGTCGATTTTAACGAGATTGTGAAAATGGAAAAAGACCAGGAGGGACGGATACAAGCGGTTCAATTTAACTTCAAGGAATATTCCCGGATAGTCGGCGAAACGACCTCGCGAATTCAGACTCGCTTAAAAGAATTTGAAGAAGAAAAGGTAGATCGGACGATTCCGTTAGGATTGGCGACGGGCAGCAGTTTTCTTGCCCAGCTTGGACCGGATCTGCCTGTTACGTTTGTGCCGATCGGCTCGGTCAAGACCCGGTTGGAAACCAAACTGGAAGAAGCGGGTATCAACATGGTCCTGGCGACGGTCTACATCTTTGTTGAAGTGGATTTGCGCATTGTGATTCCGTTTGCGACCGATCAAAAAACGGTCAAGACGGAAATTCCGATCACCCATTCGCTCATTATCGGTGACGTGCCGTCTTATTTGTATAATAATCCTGACGGCAAGCCGGATGTGCCCAAACTTGACGAAGCAGGAGAAGGCAGTCCGCCGGCCAACAATTAGGCCTGTTCAAGTCAGCGCGGACAGATTACGATAAGGGTAGGGAATATTTTCCACATAACGATTGAGGAGGTTTTACGATGAGCAAAAAAGTTTTGCTTGTGACTGGCGATGCAGTGGAAGCTTTGGAAGTTTTCTATCCGTATTATCGATGCCTGGAAGAAGGATTTGAAGCGGTTATCGCTTCACCGACGAAGAAAACGCTCTATACGGTATGCCATGACTTCGTGGCCGGTGTGGAGACTTATACGGAAAAGCCGGCGTATCAGCTGGATTCGCATGTCTCTTTTGCTGAAGTAAATCCTGCTGAATTTGACGGGCTGATCATCCCCGGTGGGCGTGCGCCGGAGTATATCAGGCTGAATGAAGCGCTGAAGCCGATCGTTGCCCACTTCTTTGAAGCGGGGAAACCGGTTGCCGCTATCTGTCACGGTTCGCAAGTGTTGACTTTGGTGAAAGAATATTTGCAAGATAAGCAACTGACCGCTTATCAGGCTTGCCGTCCCGATGTGGAAGCGTGCGGAGCGATTTATCAAACGGAAACTGTCTATGTCCATGACCAGTTGGTCTCGGCGCATGCATGGCCAGACCTGCCCGGATTTATGCGCGAATTTATCAAACTGTTGAAATAGACGGATCGCTGTCAAAACGCCTTGCCAGGTTGCGGCAGGGCGTTTTGCTTTGCCGGAGGAACGGAAGAAGGTTCTCCCCATTGGCAGTCAGGGCGGATTCCTGTATGATAAGAGAAAATATGTTCGGTCATCAATCAAGTTGATACAGGAGTGAAGCAATAGCATGTTGTCTTTTATCCATACGGCGGACATCCATCTGGATACGCCATTTGCCTCGTTGGCAGAATTACACGAGCGCCGGCAGGCGGACGTACGGCAAACATTGACACGGATTCGCGATTTGGTATGGGACAAACAGGTTGATTTTTGGCTGATTGCCGGCGATCTGCTGGAGTTTCACGGCGGCAGGCGGTCAACGGCTGTGTTTTTGCAGCAGTTGTTTGCCAGCATCGCGCCGATCCCGGTGTTGATTGCAGCGGGCAATCACGATCCATGGGTCGAGCGTTCGTATTACCGAACGATGGACTGGCCAGCCAATGTTTTTTTCTTTACAGACGAGTGGGGAGTACTGGAATTCCCCGAGAAGTCTTGTGCCATATATGGCTGGAGTTTCCCCAATGCCCATTATGGCGATTCCCCTTTGGCGCAATTTCCGGGGAAACTTCCTGCATACCGCTACCATCTCATGGTTTTGCATGGAACTCTTTTGACCAGCGAGGCCGAGGGGCACCAGCCCTATGCCCCGTTTTCCCTGCAGGAATTGGCCGATATCGGCGTTCACTATGCGGCGCTGGGACATATCCATAAGCCTGCTCAATTTCTCAATCCGTATACCAAACGGGTATTTGCGGCTTATCCGGGCAGTCCCGAAGGGCTCACCAGCAAGGAGAGCGGAGAGAGAACGGTTATTTACGGGACTCTGTCGGACGAGCAACAGCTGCACTTGCAGACGATTCCGGTGCATACGAGGGAGATCGTAAAACTGGATTTGCCGCTCGCCGGGGCGGAGACAAACGAGCAACTGATTGCAAAGGCCGAAGTTTTGCTGGCCAAGGTGGAGCGGACCAGTCTGGTTTACGTCAGACTTACCGGGGAACGGGCCGCGCATTTTGAACCATCGCTTTCCTTGTTAAAGGAACATTTTCGCGATTTCTTCTCGATTCAGTTTACGGACAAGTCCCGGCCGGATGTGGACGAGGACAAACTGCGGGCGGAGCAGGGGATTTTGGCCAAATGGCTGGAATTGCTGGATGAGCGGGCGGCAGCAGCAATGGATGAACGTCAGCGGAAAGTGGCGGAGCTGGCACGGGCAGAAGCGCTGCGCAAAATAGGGGGGAGCCTGCGATGATCATCAACGAGCTGCACATAAAAGGCTTTGGCAAATGGAAAAATCGCACGTTTCGGTTTGCGCCGGGTCTTAATTTGTTTATCGCCGGCAATGAAGCCGGCAAAACGACCCTGCTGAATGCGTTGATTGCCTCGCTGTACGGGTTGAAACGGGATTATGTGCGGGTAACGCGTTATTTGCCCGAATATGAGCAATATCTGCCCTGGGATGGCGGGCCATACGAAACGATCGTACAGTACCAGCTTGCGGAACAGCAGTTTCGGTTGCAGCGGGTTCACCGAAAGGAACAGGAACAGGCCAGGCTGTTTCGCGAGCCGGAATTGCTGGAGATTACCCATCGCTACCAAGAGGACAAGCGCAAGGAGTACAACTTCCTGGAAAGCCATCTGGGGTTGAGTCGAACCTTGTTTACCGATTTGACCTGGATCAACAGGGAGCCGTTGCAAGCGGCCGACTATTTGTCTTCCTCCATCGTCCCGTCAGAGCAGCAGCCGGATCCGCTGGCCAACCAAATCTTGGCTGCGATCGATCAGGAATTGACGTTAATCGGCAAAAAGGATACTGGCGGCACGACCTTATGGGGAAAAGCGGCTCGGCAGGCGGCGGAGGCCAAGCAGACTCTGGTTGCCGCCGAACAGGCTTGGCGGGAAGCTCAGGCGATTCAGGAGATGAGCGGACAATGGCAAGAGCAGCTGATCGATTGGCAACGACAGCGAGAGCGGATGGTCAGCCAGTTGAATGAGCGGGAACAGCAAGCAAGCGGCTGGCAGGAACGTTGGCAGCGAACGTTTCAACTCAAAAGCCCCGATGACTTGCTCGTTTGGGAGACCGAAGCCGGCGAGCAATGGGAGCGGCAACTGTATCGGCAGGTGCGGGAAGCGTGGGAGCAGCAAGAAAGACAACAGGACGAGACAGCAGATGCCTCGGCGGATGAAGCGGTTGTCCGCGAAGTGGAGGCTGCCTATCTCAGAGGTTGGCAACTGCTCAAAGAGCTCGACCGAAAGCGGGAGCAACTGCTGCAGGCGGGAGGAGCAAGCGCGAGACCGCGCTGGTCGCAAAAGCGTGCAAAGACGAATGGACGGAAGCGCTTGGCCATCGCGGGCGGTGTGCTGACTGCGTTGTTTGCCGGTTTGGCGTGGTGGCAGTTTTCCAGGCAGCAAATGAGTTGGTTTTTTTTCTTCAGTGTTTTGACAGTAGGCAGCATGGCCGGGTGGCTTTGGCGCAGCTTGGGCTGGGGGAAAAGAGGCGAGCCGGCGAAGCGGGCCGGACAGCTGCAACAGCTCGAACGGGAACTGAATCAAGTGACGGATCAGCTGGCTGCGCTTCTCGACGAATGGAAAGTGCCTGACTGGGATGCCTTTTTGGCCCTGCGGGAGCAATGGAAAGAACGGTTGCATCGCGCGGAGACGGGGCGATTGAGCAAAGAGGCGGCAACTGTCCGCGAACGGGAAAATCGGCGCGAGTACTGGATTTCAGAGATTCGTCGACAGCTGGAAGCGCAAATGGCATCCTGTGATGAGCAAAAAAAACTGCTTCAGGACAAGCTGTGGGACACGGAAGAGCAAATCGCCGCTCTGCGGGAAAAAATCGCGAAAGCACAAGGGGAAATGGGCCAATGGGATCAGCTTTCCCTGGCAAAAGCGCGCAGCGAATATGAACAGGCCGCCGCCGCTGTCGAGCAGCTGCTGTTGCGACGCGATGCTTTGCTGTTGGCCAAGGAATGTCTGTTGGAAGCCGTCCAGCAGTGGCAGCGGAATCTTGCACCGGGAATCAACCGGCGGGCTTCGCAAATCATGGCAACGGTTACGGCAAACCGCTATCGCGATGTTCGCCTTGATCCGTCAGACAAGTTTGCTGTGCGCGTAGTCTCCGAAGAGCAGCAGCGGGTCGCTTTGCAAACAGAACTCTCCACAGGAACAAGCGATCAGCTGTATTTTGCCCAGCGGTTGGCGTTATTATTGGCCGTCAGCGAACAGACAGGACCTTTGCCCATTTTTCTCGATGACCACTTCATCCATTACGATGAACAACGATTGAGCAGAACGCTGGCATATCTCGTCAAGTTGTCGGAACGTCATCAAATTTTTCTGTTTTCTTGCCATCAGCGCGAATGGACCGTATTGCAACCTTTCCTTCAGGGAAATGAGCGGCATTTGCTTCATGAGTTGTAAACATAATACTTTTTTCCGATCCCCTCTATTGCCGCTTCCAAATTGATTCAACTATAATAAGGGAATATTGAAGACAATAAACGCTAGGGGTGAGCCTATGATTCAACGGAAACCGGAATGGCTCAAGATTAATCTTGTCTCGGGCGAACAGCTGGCCAATTTTAAAGAATTGAAGCAAACGATGCGCAGCAATACATTACATACAGTATGCGAAGAAGCGAAATGTCCCAATATCCATGAATGTTGGGCAAATCGTACCGCAACTTTCATGATTTTGGGGGATATTTGCACGCGGGCGTGCCGTTTTTGCGCGGTAAAAACCGGCTTGCCGACAGAGTTGGACTTGGCCGAACCGGAACGCGTCGCCGAAGCAGCAGAGCATATGGGGCTGAAGCACGTGGTTGTCACTTCGGTTGCCCGGGATGATCTCGCGGACGGAGGGGCAGCGATCTTTGCGGAGACGATTCGAGCCATTCGCCGCAGACTTCCGTTGGCAACGGTAGAAGTGCTGATTCCCGACTTTCAAGGGAATTGGGATGCCTTGCAAGTCGTGATGGAAGCACGTCCCGATGTGTTGAACCACAATATCGAAGCGGTGCGCCGTCTGTCTGACCGGGTTCGGGCACGGGCAAAGTATGAACGGACATTGGAATTGCTGAAACGGGCAAAAGAAATGGCCCCGGCAATCCCGACAAAATCCAGCCTGATGATCGGGGTTGGGGAAACAATTGACGAAATACTGGAAACAATGGACGACTTGCGCGCCGTTGATGTCAATATTATGACCATCGGCCAGTATTTGCAGCCGACCAAAAAGCACTTGCAGGTCGAGAAATATTATCATCCTGACGAATTCAAGCAGCTGCAGGAAGAAGGAATGAAGCGAGGTTTCAGCCATGTGGAGGCTGGCCCGCTGGTCAGAAGCTCCTATCATGCGCATGAGCAGGCGAATGCAGCAAAAGCACAAATCATGCAGGCGCGATAAAAAACGAACCCCCTTGCTGCGGGCAAAGGGGTTTGTCTGGCATTATCGCCAATCGGTTTTAACGAGTGGTGCCGTTGGAAGTGCCATATGGCGTATTGGAGCCGACGGTGCCGGTATTTCTGGCAGTTCCCGTAGTTCCTTGGTTGCCATTGCCTTGGTTGCCATTGCCTTGGTTGGCTGTACCGTTCACATTGGTGTTCATGCCGGTACCGCGGTTGCGCATTTCATCTCCATCGGCCAATCCGCCAAAGCGGCGAACAAGGTTTTCCACGTTTTGGTCCTGATTAGCGGTATTCGTTGACTGGCTGGCTACTCTGGACATTTCACTGACCATTTGCGGGTTATCCGTCAAGTATACCTTGTAGTAGCGGGGCGCTACGGACAACGCACTCAAACGGGCTTGTGACTTTATTTGCGTATTGTTTTGTCCATTGGTTTGCAAACCGACAAAAACTTCTTCATCCGTCACCAGTACGGTCGAGGAGTTGACCCCTGGGACGCTGGCGGTTACACTTCCGACAGCATGGGCCAAGGCATTGCGGTCTACATAGACGCGGGTGGCGACATTGGCATCATTTCTTACCTGCGTTCCATCGAGATAGCTGAAGCCATATTGGTTTTGGTTCGCAGAAGCTGTCGTCATGTGCCGGTCACTGTAAATGGACGTTCTGCCGTTGTTGCCCGAATAATTACGAATACCGGTTGTGGTGGTGTAACCGTTACCGCCTCCGGCACCATTTGGTGTAAAGGCACCCATACCGGTTCCTCTTGTTTGGCCGTTTAGGGTTGTCCCGTTGTTTCGATTGGTGGTGGTACCGGTTCGATCGTACACACCAAGATTGTCGGTTCCGTAACTGCCGGCTCGGTCATAATTGTTTAATGTCCTTGGTGCCGATTGACTGTGGGTTGTTCCAGTTGGATTGTTTGGTGAAGCGTTGTTTGTTCCACAAGCTGAAGTCAGCAAGGCCAAAGTTGCGATTGCACTTAATAAAATGGTTTTGTTCATGGTTACACCCCCTACGTGGTAGGATGCCCGTTCGCGATCGCTGGTTTCGTGGGAATTTCATCTAATCGAAAAAAGTGTGATAAAATAAATGCAAGGCATTTTTGCATGTAGTGAGGAGGAAGCCTGTTTGATCCGCTTGCAAGCTGGAACGTACGAATTGATGGAAGAAAGCCGCAACGGTTGGAATTTGGAAGCATTTAAGGAACGGTACAGCGATATTCTTGATAAGTACGACTACATTGTCGGGGACTGGGGTTATGGTCAGTTACGCTTGCGAGGCTTTTATGAAAATACAAATCGCAAGGTGCTGTTTGAACAACGGATCGCTGCTCTTGACGAATATCTTCATGAATTTTGCAATTTTGGTTGCCCGTACTTTGTACTGAAAAAGGTGAAAGCAACGGCGGCGGATGGGGATCAGGAGCTATCCAGGGACGACGAATTCGTACCGGTGGAGCAAACGGTGCAGTTTGAACGAAAACAGCGAAATTTCATGCCGAGACACTCACGCAACGAACGACAGGAGCGCTCTGGAAACGGGGAGAAGCAGGGAAGACCGGAACGCGCCAAAAACAACCGGCAGGAAGCAGGAGAACGAAACAACAGAGAGCGCCGCGGCGGCTATCGGCCGGTTCGCGACAAAGTGCCTGCGAACAGCACCAACCATTCCAAAAAGCCGGAAAAGGACATCTGAAAGAAAGACAAGCGCCGCTAACGGTTGGCCCGTTAGTCAGGCGCTTATTTTGATTGGAAATTTAGCGATTTTCTTCGCCGCCGTATTCTTCGCCTTCCGTTGGTGCGCTTACCGGCCAGTAGCGGTAAGGATAGGCGGGATAGGGCGGGTAGTAAGGCGGATAATATGGTTGATAGTACGGAGGATACGGCGGATAGTAGTTATGGTACGGTGTGAAGAATGGAGCCAAGGCAAATGGTAAAAGCAAGCTTGCCGCATCTTCGGGACTGTCAAAATATCTGCGTCTCCGTCTGAAATTAACCGGGGCAGCTTGTTGTTTTTTGGAAGGGGGGGTCGGATAATCGTAATGGTTTTCTTGCATAACGCGAATGAACACTCCTTTGATTTCAATTTTTCTTTCAAAGGCAGTATACGAAGGAGCAGGGCGATAGGCGAATTGTCCGGAGCGAAAATGGGCGAATATCCAGCTTTCAGGTTTGCAAAGAAAAAAGTTGCCGAGGTTTCTCGACAACTTGACGATAAAAACTTAAATGATGAGCAACAAAAAATTGTGCAGCTCTTCCGCTTCTTCGGCGGAAAGATTAAAGGCGAATTCCAGATAGCCCTCTTCTTTGAGATCGTCAGGACCGATGATCGCCGCTCTTCCATTTTGAATGTTCATAACCAGCTTTTTTCCATAGAAATGGTTGGTCGTTGTAATGGCCAAATCAAAGCGGGTGGTCTCGCCCATAAAACTGACGAAGCGCGTGCTGGTCTCCTCTGTTTCATCATACAAGTAAAACAAGTCATCTGACATTGTCTATCTCCCACTTCCATAAATTACTGATGCCTTTATTTTAGCATAAGTCATGGTTATACAATATTTTATTGAAGGAATGAATATTTTCTACTAAACTATTAAGAAAAGATATCGTCTCTCAGCAGGAGGGATTGTTTTGTACCAGAAGCCGCATAAAGGTTGGGAAAAGATTCGAACGTGGTTGTATTTCTTTTACCCGGGACGATTGCTGAAAATATTCCCTCCCCATTTTATTGTACGGGATGTAGTACTGGAACAAGTAGAGAAGGAGTTCAAAAGTGGTTCAAACTGTCTGCTTCTTTTGCTGGATTTAGAGCAATATACAGATATAAAAGCGTTATATCCGCCTGATGTGTTGCTGCAGGTGGAGAATTCAATCGCCGATGCTTTTCGGCAGTTAAGCCAGCGTTTCTTTTCTGCGGAAGAACTGCTCGCCGTCCAAAAATACGGAGACGATGATTACGTTTTGATTTTGAAAGAGACCGAACGCGGTCCGGAATTCCAGCACAGGTGTTATTCCTTCCGAGAGGCTTTGGAAGAGGAAATTCAAAAGAAAACAGCTTCTTTCTTCGATTATCCCATTCGATTTCACCTGGCCGCAAGCGATTTGAAAAAGGACGAAGGGGAAGCGCAAGAAACTTTGCTGTCCGCCTATTTCGACGCTCGGGCGATTGCGGGAAAATATTCGCCATCGCATTACAGCCGCATTCGCTCACAAGTAAAGCAGATTATCGAGGAAGAAAAAATCCATGTTCTCGCTCAGCCGATCTTTTCCCTGAGCAGCGGAGACGTGCTCGGTTGGGAAATCTTGACGAGGGGACCGAAAGACACCCCTTACTACAATCCGATGGAATTGTTTGATTACGCGCATCAGAGCAGAATGTTAATGAAACTGGAATTGCTGGTGATGAAAAAAGCGTTTTTGGCCATTGACCAACATAAGACGGATAAACCGGTTTTTATTAATGTCACCGTTCCTTCGTTAAATAATCCTCATTTTCTTGAAGGGGTAAAGCAGCTGTTGGCGAAGTTTCCCCAAGTAAATCCGCGCCAGGTGATTTTGGAAATCACCGAGCGGCACGTGATTGAGGAATACTCCACGTTTCAGCAAGTTGTCGATCTGTTCCGGCAATTGGGCTTTCGCTTTGCCGTCGACGATACCGGAGCAGGTTACTCGAGTCTGCATATGATTACAGAACTGATGCCGGATGTGATCAAAGTCGATCGTTCGATCATCCAGCAGATCGATCGCCATGAAGTGAAAGAGGCGGTATTGCAAGCACTGTTGGCTGTCGCTAACAAGATCGGGTCGGACGTGATTGCAGAAGGGATTGAAACAGCGGCCGAAGCAAGAGCGTTGCAGCAAAAAAATGTCGGTTACGCGCAAGGATACTATTTTTCGCCGCCGCATGAGCCTTTCCTGTTGCCGGTGGATAATCGACCGCTCTCGTAAGGATACATAGTGGTCCCTTTCAGCCTTTCGATACATACAGAGATCCCCCGGAATTCCTGGGGGTTTTCCTTTGCTCTCTGCTCAACCATTTCGGTATACGATGAGGCAAATGTTGGACAGTTTGAGCAAAGTGTAATCAGGTGACAGCCTGTTCAATTTTGGTATACTGATAAAAGAAAAGGGGTGGCGCCATGAGCGGAGGAAATTCATACCTGCAAGAAGGGGAACTGGTCCTCATCGTGCTCATTCTCACATTTGTCGGCACGATCTGGTATGCAAAACGGGCTGCAAAAAAACGGAAAAATGAGTAGGAAGGAAAATACCGATGTACAATGTGAACGTAACGAGGATTGAAGAAGTTTTGTCACATTTGGAACAGATGCTCGTGTTAATGAAACAGATAACTGCAGAAGCAGATGATCATATCAAATCAAGCAAACTGGTTACGGCCGCCCTGGAACGGGCATTGCACTTGAGCATCGAAGCGATTGCCGATGTTGGAAACGCTTTGATTGACGGATTTATTATGCGAGATCCAGGAAGTTATACCGATATTGTCGAGATTTTGGCCGACGAACAGGTGATTGGCGCAGAGGAGGCTGTTCAGTTGGGGGAACTGGTCTCCTTTCGCAAACAGCTGGTAAACGAGTACACAACAATTCCGGTCGACGCGATGATCTTGCTTGTCAGAAAGTCACTCCCGGCCTTAACCGGGTTTGCTCCCGCTGTTCGCCGATATGTCGAAAAAGAATTGTTTTAACGCTTTGCCACAATCCAACCATTTTTTAAACAAAACCATTTCTTTAGTTTACTATCGGCGCGGGATTGGATAAAATAGAAGAAGAAGGCGGTGAGATTGTGGCAAACGAGAACAGTTCAACGCGTGACCAAATTCTGCATATGCTGAAGATGAATGGTTCCTTGTCGGTCAGTGACATGGCCGCGGAGCTGGGAATTACGGAGATGGCCGTTCGCAGACACCTGAATACGCTGGAACGGGACAATTTAATTCAATCGACATTGGTTCGCCAGGCTATGGGGCGCCCTACCAATATTTATTCCTTATCTGAAAATGCAGATGAGTTGTTTCCTCGCAACTATTCCCATTTAACGCTCGACTTTTTGCGGGATCTAAAAGAACTGGATGGACAAGCAAAAATTGAAGAGCTGTTTAAACGGAGAGAGAGTCGTTTGGAGCAAGCGTATCTTCCCAAAATGGAAGGCGATCTGGAAAAACGCGTAGCTACTCTGGCAGACTTGCAAAATGAAAAAGGCTACATGGTTGAATGGGAAAAACAGGAGCAAGCCGACAGTTTCATCTTCAAAGAGTACAATTGCCCCATCTCGCAGGTGGCGAAAGAATTCCAGCAAGCGTGCAGTTGTGAATTGTCGTTGTTCCGCCGTGTTTTAAATGCAAAAGTAGAACAAACCACCTGTATGGCCAAAGGTGGAGACAAATGTATTTTCCATATTCACAAGGCTGAATAGCGTACATCCACTCTTGCCTGAGTGGATTTTCTTTTAAAGAGAAGGCCGGACGTTGATCTTACAAGCGCAGGTGGTGAAAACATTGAAAGTGTACAATGGGTTTTTGCTTGATTTGGACGGGACGATTTACCGGGGAACGGAACCGATTCCCGAAGCTCTGCAATTTATCAAGGAGTTACGGGAAACGGGCCGCCGTTTTTTGTACGTGACCAACAATTCCTCCACAACCCCGGAAAAAGTGGCGGTTCGTCTGGAAGCGATGGGGCTGCCGACAGATCCTGAGCAAGTATATACATCGAGCATGGCCGTCGCTGCCTACTTGTCGGAAAAGGAGCCGCATGGTGCCGATGTCTTTATCATTGGGGAAGAAGGATTGCACACTGCTCTGCAACAGAGCGGGTTTCGTCTGACCGCCGAACAGCCGCGCTATGTCGTGATCGGTATTGATCGTGCGTTCACGTATGAGAAACTGGCGATCGCGGTCCGAGCGATTCGCAACGGAGCGCAACTGATCGCCACGAACAAAGATGCCGCTTTGCCCACCGAAAATGGTCTGGCCCCCGGAACCGGTTCGTTGGTTGCGGCCGTATCGGTGGCAGCGGGAACAACCCCGCTGTTCATCGGAAAACCGGAAACGATCATCGTAAACTACGCTTTGCAGCGTTTGGGTACCGCCCCCGAAGAAACGCTGATTGTCGGGGATAACTTGTTTACCGATATCGAAGCAGGCGCCAACAGCGGCCTGGACAGCCTGTTGGTGTTAACCGGTTTTTCAACGGAGGCGGAAGCCGAACGTCATCCGCATCGCCCGACCTATGTGGCGGCAAATGTCTATGACTGGTGGAAACAACAGCGCGAACAAAGAAGCTAAAGCACGGATCAAACACGTTGCTTTAGCTTTTCTTCTTCTTCTTGCCGATGCCGATGGGCCAGCCGGCTTGAAGCCGCGGCTGCGATGGCGCCAACCAGATCGTCGAGGAAAGTGTTAACGCCGTTTCGTTTATCGTTCAGCCGTGCCAATACGCCGTGTTTTATTTTGTCGACATAGCCAAAATTGGTGTACCCGATGCTGCCGTACAGATTGACAATCGACATGGACAGCACTTCATCAATTCCGTAAAGCGACTCATCGGTCTCGACCATCTCTTGCAAGGGAGTAAACAGCTGGCTGTTTTCAGCCAGTATATCGAGCTGGATTCCGGTCAGCAGCGCGTTTTGCACTTCCCGTTTTTGCAGCACGGAGCGGATGCTTTCGATGCATTTGTCGGTTGTCAAATCAGGGATATAGTCCTTTTGCAAGAAATAGACAATTTCCGCAATCTCCTCCAGCTTTACCCCGCGTTGTTTTAACATTTCGATCGCTTTCTCGTATACAGCTTCACTCATAATTTTCGGCAAAACCATTTATTACGCCTCCTCGCCCGAAGTTCACAGCTAGTATCTGCATGTAAATAGGCACCTATCCCGACTTTTCTACATAAAATAAGGCAAACGACGGAACGGAGGGACGAAGTGGATGGAAGCGATAAAAGCAGCGTTGGCTGAACAGTATGGGTTTGAACTGATCGATTATCGGGAAGCGGGCGGCACGACCTATTTACATACGGACATAGGCCAATACTATTTGCAAAGTGTACCGGCCATCTATCGCTACAAAAGCAAATTTATTGAACGGGTCAAGAAACACCTGCAGCGAACGGAGGGACCGTCCGTATTGACAGCGTCGCAAACGTTTAAAGGGCAACATTACTTTATCGTCGACGATGAGCTGTATTACTGCTATCTGGGCGTGCGCGAGGCAGCGCTCGACAATCAGCCGTTTGCCTATGGCCATGCATTGGCGCAATTTCATCGGGCGACCGGCAATTTTTCAGGCGACCGGTTGTTTGCTCCGTACAGTTCGTTGGGAAGTTGGCCGAAGATGTGGAGGAAAAAACTGACCCATTTTGCCTTGTACCGCGACGAGCTGGAGCAGGCGAAGGAAGAGATTACGCCGTTTGATGAATTGCTGCTGACCAGCTTTACGTATCTGTATCAGCTGGGCGATTTGTCCGTTCAATATTTGCTCGATCAGCATTACGCAAAAGTGTGCAAAGAAGCGGAAGCATACGGAAAAATTGCCTATCAAAATTTTGATGAAGGATATATTTTGTTTGATGAAAACGGTTCGTTTCATCTGATCGGCGAATGGCAGTGGGTGATTGATACGCGCACTCGCGATATCGGACAATGGATCAAGGCGGAGACGCGGCGAAATGGCTGGCGTCCGGAAACTGTTGCGCAATTTCTTGACGGTTACAACAGCAGTTCTCCTCTGCTCGATCAGGAATATCCATTGCTGTATGCCATGTTGCTTTATCCGGGACGGTATTTCAAGCTCGTTGACATGTACCGGAATCTGCCGCATGATGAAAAAACAGAAGTAGATGCCGGACACTGGAAAGAGATAATGAACGAGGAATTGACGGAGCTGGAGGAACTACTCTGTCACTTTCCCCATCTGGTCAAAAGTCGGTACGGGGTAACGATTCCGACGATCGATTGGCTGAGGAGAACAAGCGATCGTTGAACCGGTGCCCATGCGCTTATGTGGAAAGGAGCTTTCTTTGGCAGGTATGGAGCTGATTGTGCTTTTCGTCGGAGGCATGATGTTGTTGAGCGTGTTGGTTGCGGCGGTATTGTCGCTTGTTGTCGGCTGGAAGCTGACTCACCCGCCGCGCAAACCGGTCGCGGTTCGTCCCGAACAGTACGGGATCGACGTTTATGAAGAAATCGCCTTTCCAAGCAGGCAAGATGGTCTGTTGTTGCGGGGCTGGTATTTTTCCGCTAAGGCAAACGGCCAGAGCGACAGCGGCTATACGCTGATTTTTGCTCATGGATATAGCCAAAATCGATTGGAACCGCATTTGCCGGCGCTATCACTGGCAAAAGAGCTGTTGGGTTCCGGTTACGATGTGTTGATGTTCGACTTTCGCAATGCGGGAATGTCGGAAGGAAACGTGACCACGATTGGGTTGTTCGAACAAAACGATTTGTTGGGGGCGGTTGATTACGTCAAACAACGGTTTGCCGAGCGGGGAATCGGATTGATCGGCTTTTCGATGGGAGCCGCAACCGCTCTGCTTGCCGCTGCTCGGGAACCGAGGATCAATGCCGTGATCGCCGACTCTCCGTTCTACTCTTTACCGGCTTATTTACGGGAAAATTTGTCGGTATGGACAGGCTTGCCGCGTTTTCCGTTTAACTGGTTGATCATGAAGCTGATTCCGTGGCTGATGCGAATAGATCCGGAAGCCGTAAATCCTTGGCAAGCCGTCCAGCGGTTGGTCTCGTGCCCCGTTTTATTTATTCATGGCCGGGCCGATACGACGATTCCCTGGGAGAACAGCAAAAACTTGTACGAACTATCTGACAAGCGAACCGCCGAGCTATGGCTTGTTCCCGCTTCCGGACATGTGCGAAGCTATGCCAGCCAGCCAAAGCGTTATGTGCAAACGGTTCAGGCCTTTTTAAAAAGAAAACTGCCCCCTGTAAGGTAGGGGGCAGAATATG
Organism: Brevibacillus fulvus; assembly: GCF_016908525.1. Lineage (GTDB taxonomy): Bacteria > Bacillota > Bacilli > Brevibacillales > Brevibacillaceae > Brevibacillus_G > Brevibacillus_G fulvus. Next base: position 34,666 of record NZ_JAFBEB010000018.1, on the reverse strand, counting down.
TTAGAATACCTGTTGAACTTCGACAATTCCCGGAATTTCTTCAAACAGGGCGCGTTCAATCCCTGCTTTCAAGGTGATGGTTGAGGAAGGGCAGCTGCCGCATGCTCCCATCAAACGGAGCTTAACAATACCGTCTTCCACATCAACGAGTTGCACGTCTCCACCGTCACGTTGCAGATAAGGACGCAGTTTATCTAAAACTTCTTCAACTTGATCATACAATTCCATAGTACTCACTCCTTTCACCTTTTTATTATAAATCGCTTTACGCAGAAAATCCATGACAATGCATACCGTTTTCCTTGACAAAGTGCAGAAAAGTGTCAGGAAAGCAACGGTGAATGGAGTTTTTCTGTGATGAACATGCTATAATATTCATGGCATTACAAGGAAACGAGGGATACCGTGAACGTCAATCGAAGTGTCAAAGATTTAATCGGGAATACACCCATTGTCGAACTTACTGCTTTTTCACCCGAAGGCGTGCGCTTGTTCGCCAAGCTGGAGTACTTTAACCCGGGCGGAAGTGTAAAAGATCGCTTGGGCATGGAGTTAATTCGTTCTGCAGAGGCAAGCGGACAGTTGAAACCAGGTGGAACGATTATCGAACCGACAGCAGGAAATACCGGGATCGGCATAGCGCTGGCAGCGGTCGGTACGGGCTACCGGGTTATTTTTTGTGTACCGGAAAAATTTTCCGAGGAGAAGCAAGAATTGATGCGTGCGTTGGGTGCGGAAGTGGTCAACACCCCGACCGAATTAGGGATGCAGGGAGCGATCGCCAAAGCGCAGGAATTGGCAACGCAAATTCCTGGCTCTTTCGTACCGCAGCAGTTTGCTAATCCGGCCAATCCGGAGGCACATTATAAAACAACTGGACCGGAAATCTGGAGACAGATGGATGGGCAAGTGGACATATTTGTTGCTGGAGCCGGTTCAGGCGGAACCTTTATGGGGAGTGCCCGCTATTTGAAGGAACAAAACCCGACGGTAAAAACAGTGATTGTTGAACCGGTAGGCTCCATTCTGAATGGCGGCGAATCGGGTCCACATAAAACAGAAGGAATCGGGATGGAGTTTTTGCCTCCATTTATGGATACCAGCTACTTTGATGCGATTCATACCATTTCCGACGAGGAAGCTTTTGAACTGGTCAAACAATTGGCGGCCAAAGAAGGGATTTTGGCGGGCAGTTCGTCGGGAGCGGCATTGGCAGCTGGTCTGCGCGAGGCCAAAACGGCGAAACCGGGTTCCCATATCGTCATGATTTTTCCGGACAGCAGCGAACGATACTTAAGCAAAAAAATATACCAAGGAGGGCTATAAGATGCGTATCAAAACACGATTGATCCATGGAGGAGTAGATGGAGATCCCCATACGGGAGCGGTTTCCGTACCGATTTATCAAGTGAGCACCTACAAACAGGAAGCGATTGGCAAACATAAAGGCTATGAATATTCTCGTACGGGGAACCCGACGAGACATGCTTTGGAAACGTACATCGCCGAATTGGAAAATGGTGCGAGAGGGTTGGCGTTTGGTTCCGGTATGGCTGGGCTGTCCACCATCTTGTCGATGTTTGACAAAGGCGATCATCTGATTGTCGGCGATGATGTCTACGGCGGAACTTTCCGCGTGATTTCCCGGGTATTTACCCGTTTAGGTCTGGATGCTTCTTTTATTGATACGAGTGATTTGGGCGCAGTGGAGGAAGCGATTCGTCCTGAAACGAAAGCGGTCATCATCGAGACACCGACCAATCCGTTGTTGAAGGTTACGGATATTGCCGCCTTGGCCAGTTTGACCAAAGCGAAAAATCTGCTGCTGATCGTGGACAATACCTTCCTGACACCGTATTGGCAAAATCCGCTTGATCTGGGCGCGGATATCGTTTACCACAGTGCCACCAAATATTTGGGCGGACACAGCGATGTTGTAGCAGGCTTGGTTGTGACCAAGGATGCAAAAGTTGGCGAAGATTTACATTTCTTGCAAAACGCGGTAGGCGGCGTACTGGGGCCGCAAGATTCCTGGCTGTTGCTGCGCGGGATGAAAACATTGGGAATCCGCATGGAAGAGCACGAAGCGAATGCGCGTACATTGGCGAAATGGTTGAGTGAACGGAAAGACTTGAAACGCGTGCTTTATCCCGGATTGGAAAGCCATCCTGGCCACGAATTGGCGAAAAAACAGGCGCGTGGTTTTGGCGGGATGATTTCGTTTGATGTCGGAAGCGGCGAAAGAGCGGATCAAGTGCTGAGCAAAGTAAAATGGTTTACTTTAGCGGAATCGTTGGGAGCAGTGGAAAGCTTGATTAGTGTTCCTGCCCGAATGACACATGCTTCGATTCCGGTTGAGCGGCGGGCAGAACTGGGAATTACCGACGGCTTGATCCGAATTTCTGTAGGAATTGAGGATGTCGAAGATCTCATCGAAGATCTTGATCAAGCCCTTTCCTAGAAAGGAAGCTGCCAATGAGCATCGAAATCAAGGTGTACGGAACCGAACAGTTATGTGCAAGCTGTGTGAATTTGCCTTCTGCAAAGGAAACCGCAGAATGGTTGGATGCTGCACTGAGCAGAAAATATGGAGCGCATGCAATTCGTGTCGATTACTGTGATTTTCAACAGGCTGAGACAGAAGCAGACAAATACTGGGCAGAACGCATTTTGAATGAAGATTTGTGGTATCCGCTTGTCGTAATTTCCGGGGAAATTGTCGGTGAGGGAAATCCAAAGTTAAAAGATGTCTGCCAAAAGTTGGAGCAGCTTGGCTTACAACCCCTGGAAGCATCTTAAACTTTGCTGTGCTGCAAAGAAAATATGCAAGGAGCCGTTGGGCAAAGGGAACCGAGCAGAGCTGCTTGTTGAGAACAAAAGAAAGAAAGCTGCCGATGGAATGTCGGCAGCTTTCTTTCTTTTGTTCTAGTTCAAAACGTCATACATAATTTTATAAAGATATCCGGAGGGGAAGGTGAAACAATAAATGGAAGCAAAACTGGCAAGATATTATCAATTAAAGCAACTGCAAAAAGCGACAGAAAGTGAAATCGAGCAGTTGCGCCAACAAATTTTGGCGGAATGCAGAGAAGACCAAGTCATCGAAGCGGGTGAGTATAAACTGACGATCCACAATCAACACCGGCGTGAATATGATGATCAAAAATTATATGATGCTTTGCCGGATGCTGCCCTTTGGCGGCTGCTCTCCAAAGCGGATGCCGCGAAGATCAACAGTATGCTGAAACTAAAGGTAATCTCTGATGAGCTTTTGCAAGGGACGTTTCATGTCAAGCAAGTCCCCGTCATTCGTGTAGAAAAACAATAAGAAGGAAAAGAATATAAACAAACTTGATATAATTGCAGGGAGAATTGACATGCAAAAGAAATGAAAGCGAAGCAGGCAACGTATCGCTGACGAAGGCTTCGCTTGTTTGGTTCTTGTCAGCAGCGGTTTATCCGAGATGTCGTTTATACATCCACAGTACACCGCTCTTCATTACGCGCGGCATTTGTCCGACGAGCGAAACTTTTCCCATGATCCCAAAACCTTCTTTTTTGCCAAGTGAACCGAGCGTTCCTTTTAATTTGATTTCCGGCAAGCAGGCTGGATAGTCTTCATTTTTGATGTCTTTGTTCAAGATCAGTGCGATTTGTTCCCCTTGAAACTCGGCGAGTTGGGCACTGGGAGCAAACGGCAAAGCGGCACAGTCGCCAACGACATAGACATTTGGATGGGTCGGAATTTGATGATATTGGTTCAAAACGGTACGGCCTGCGGCATCTTGTTCCACCGGCATTTCCCGTACAATCCGGTTGGCCTGAATGCCCGCTGTCCAAACAATCACATCGCTGTCGAGCGGTTGATCGTGATTATAGACAACGCCTTGCTCGACACGGTTGACACTCGCTTTGGAAATCAATTGGACATCATGTTCCATAAACCATTGCGAAGCATAATTTTGCAGTTTTCTCGGGAATGGGCTTAAAATGTTTTCGCCGCGGTCAAGCAAGCGAATGTTTAGATCAGGACGGCTTTCGCGCAATTCTGAGGCGATTTCGACACCGCTCAGGCCGCCACCGACAATGGTGATTTGTCCATACGGCTTCACATTGTTGACGGCAGCATACGTTTTTCGCGTTGCCCCCAAAGTTTGAATAGAGTGGGTGTATTGATCGGCTCCCGGGATGTTATGATAGCGGTCTTCACAGCCAAGTGCGATCACAAGCCAGTCGTATTCGAGCAAATCGCCGTTGGCGAAAGCAACCGCCTGTTCTTCCAACTGGATTTGGGTCACTTCACCGTATTTAATCGTAAGCCGAGGATCATTGGGGAAAGGCACGCGAACGTCCGCTTCGGGGACAGTTCCTGCAGCCAAAGCGTAGTATTCTGTCTTTAAACCATGGAAAGGCATCCGGTCGACCAGTGTAACGGAAACATTGTCAGGCAAATCAGGAGTGAGAACCCGTTCGATAATTCGTAATCCTCCATAACCGCCGCCAAGAATAACAAGTCGCTTCATAAAGTCACTAGTCCTTTCTTGTTCCGAATTTAAAATTCCATTTTTTATTTTCCCATTCTATTTTTAGTCTCAATTAATCAAAATTGCAAGCAGAATCTTTTTACCACACGATGGCTCTGGATTTTTATCGGGAACAAGGTAAAATAAATATATTGAGCAAAAAAGTTGACAGACGCCACTGGCTTAGGCAAAAAGTTAGGTGATAAAAGATGAAGCCATTAGTGGAATTTTGTTCCAGCAATCTCTCCTCCTATACGCAAAGCGTAATGGAAAGGTTGGAACAAGACACAGAACTCGATGTTGATGTCGTTGAATATGGATGCCTGGGACATTGTGGAGAATGTTATATGGCTCCGTTTGCACTGGTTAATGGTGATTATGTGGCAGCAGAGACTGCTGAAGAGCTATACGAAAAGATTAAGCAAAAAATCCGCGAAGATGAAGAAGCGTTCAATCAAGATTTTCCGTTTTAAGCGGAAACCTTGCTTGAGCCAATACAGAAAAACACGCAGCCGAGCGTCAAGCTACGGCAGCGTGTTTTTTTTTGTCGGTTTGGCGAAAGGAAAGGCAGATCGTGGTCTTCCTTTGGCGGATTAATATTCTTTTACAACGTTATAGAACGTGTCGCGTTCCAGCGCCCGTTTGCCGGCTCCTTTAATCAGCCAGACCAGTTCATCCACGGTCAACGCTTGTTGGGTGAGCGCTCCGGCGGAGTGGCTGATTCTCTCTTCAATCAAGGTACCATGGACGTCTGACGCGCCCATGCGGAGAGATACCTGGGTCAACTGCGTACCGATATTGATAAAATATGCCTTGATATGCGGGACATTATCGACCATCAAACGACTGATCGCGATTGTTTTCAAATCGTCGATTGCGGACGTGCGGCGTTTGATGCCAGCCGTCGCCTTTTTCGGCTGAACTGCGAGCGGAATAAACACAAGGTAGCCATTCGTAATGTCTTGCAGTTCGCGAATCCGGATCATATGGGTGAGTCGTTCCTCATATGTCTCGATGGAGCCGTACAGCATGGTCGAGTGAGTGCGCAGACCGAGCTCATGCGCTGTGCGATGGACAGCTAACCAATCGTCGGTGCTCGCTTTTTCCGGGCTCATTTTCAACCGATATTCCTCGGTCAAGATTTCCGCGCCGCCACCGGTCAAGCTTTCCAGGCCGGCTTTCATCAATTCCTGGATGACTTCACGGAAGGACAGGCCGGAGATACGGGAGAAAAATTCGATTTCAGCCCCGGTGTACGCTTTGATCGTAACGTGAGGATACGCTTGTTTCAACGTCCGTACGGTATCTACATAATATTCGAACGGCTGGTGCTGATTATGTCCGCCAACGATATGAAATTCGCGGATGCCGGGATGAATGCGGCTTTCGACATAATGGAGCAATTCTTCCTTGTTCATCGTATACGCGCCGTCTTCGCCGAGATCGCGGCGGAATCCGCAAAATTTGCAATGGGCCTCGCAAACGTTGGTTGGGTTAATATACAAATTTTGGATAAAATAGACATTATCGCCGTTTTTGCGTTGATTGACCATATCGGCCAGCTGTCCGATCGTCAACAGGTCGGAAGATTCATAAAGAGCTAGTCCGTCCTGCAGGCTGAGACGTTCACCGTTGACTACTTTTTCTGCAATAGACAATAAACTTTTATCTTGTGTTGCCAAAGTTTGAATTTCCATAATTTGGTCACATCCTGTCCAATTAGATTAATTGTGTATTTTCACGACATTGTAAAGCGTATCACGTTCGACTGGTATCCGGCCGGCTTCTTTGATCATATTGATAAAGCTCGTTTTCGGAGTCATTTGATTGGCCGTGTTTCCGGCAGCGTGGATGATCTGCTCTTCCATAACCGTTCCGTCCAGATCATCGACGCCAAAGTTCAGGGAAACCTGCGCCAGTTTGAGCCCAATCATCATCCAAAAAGCGCGGATATGCGGAAAATTGTCCAGCATCAGGCGAGCGACGGCAAGCATGCGCAAGTCATTGTAGCCGGTCGTTTCTCCGGAAATGTTGTACTCGGCAGCCAGTTTGGTGTTGGCTGGTTGAAACGCGAAGGCGAAGAAAGCGTTGAAGCCGTTTGTCCGGTCTTGATGCTCCCGCAGGCGAATGAAATGGTCGATCACGTGTTCCGGTTTTTCAATGTGGCCATATAGAATAGAAGCGTTTGATTTCATGCCCAGTTGGTGGGTGATGTCGTGAATCTCAAACCACCGGTCAGCGCTCGTCTTATGGCCGGAGATGATTTTGCGGATTTCCGGATCGAACACTTCCGCACCACCGCCAAGAATCGACCCAAGGCCGGCTTTGCGCAGACGGTGGATTGTCTCTTCCACGCTCAATTTTGCGACGCGTGCGAGGTAGTCGATTTCCACTGCGGTAAACGCCTGGACATGAATTCCTGGCAAAATGTCCACCGCCATCCGGATCATTTCTTCGTAGTACTCGAACGGAAGTTTTGGATTAACACCGCCCACAATATGTAACTCGGTAAAACCTTTCCCTTTCATCTGCTCGTATTTCGCTTTGATTTGCTCAAGCGACAGCGAATAAGAGCGGGGATCGTCCGGTTTCAACCCAAATGCACACAATTTGCAGTCCAAATAGCATACATTCGTATAGTTTAGGTGGGTATTTACGATGAAATAAACATTGTCGCCGTTCTTTTGCTGGCGTACATAATCCGCCAGTCGACCAACAGTCAGCAGGTCAGGGGAAGTCAACAACCGCATGCCGTCATCAAATGACAAGCGTTCGCCACGAACGACCTTTTCTTCGATGTCTTGCAAGGAATGGCGTGTGCTAATCAACGTCATACTTTTTCTCCTCTCTGGAAGCTACACAAGTGAAAAACATGGAAATAAACCATTTTCATTATAAAACTCTTTTGACAAGGGAACAACATAACGCTCGACAAAGCGACTCGACAAAGTGTCGCAGTTCTCAGGAAGAAAATACAAGATCCGGCAAATCACCACTATTGACAAACGCTTGCTACTGGGAAAATATGTTTGCTAATCCCCATTCATTCCTGTAAAATAAGCGATAAAGATGTTACGAGAGTGGGAGGAGATTATCTTGCGTGACAAATTGCTTGAAAAAATCGAACTCCTTCGACAGCAAATGGTTAAAATCGGTTTAGAATGTGGCTTGGATCATCCTGATGTACTGGAATACAGCAAAAGAATCGACCAACTTCACAATCAACTTATCGAAATGGATCATAGCTTGTCTAAGGTTGAAAGCAAGAGTAAAACGTACGGTTTTTATATATTGGAAAACAAGGCGAACTTTGCCTGACAAAACAAATGATGCTTACACTTGCAGGTATGACGTAGCCTTGTTAGAAGCGGTGTTTCGGAGTATACTTAAGAGTACAGATGCGATTCAGCAAGGTATCTGGAAGCCTGTAAGGAGGGAACTGTATGATCACGTTAACAGAACAGGCAGCGCAGAAAGTAAAAGAAATGATTGCCACGGAAAGCCCGAATACTTTCCTTCGGGTAGGTGTTCGTCCCGGCGGTTGCAGCGGTTTTACCTATGGGATGGGTTGGGATCAGGAACTGAAGGAAGGCGACCAAACGTTTGAACAAAACGGCGTGAAAATCGTTGTCGATAAAGATAGCATCCAGTATATAGACGGTACGGAAATCGACTTCAAGGAATCGATGATGGGCGGCGGTTTTTCGATCCATAACCCGAATGCGATTGCTTCTTGTGGATGCGGTTCTTCATTCCGCACAGCAACAGCTGCGGGGAACGCAGAGAAATGCGATTGAGTTTGGAAGCGGAACCTTTCGAGCGGTTGGACAGACCGTTTGAGAGGTTTTTTTGTGTTCAGCCATTTGGCTTTTTGAATTTTTAGTGAAAAGAAGGTGCTCCATGAACAAAAGAATGTACGCCGCTGCCATCATCGCCGTTCTCCTGTTACTGGCGGGTTGTGGGGATAAGCAAACGAGCGCCCCGGTTTCACCGGTTTCCTCGGCGCCAACGACAGGGGAGAACGTCCTGAATATAGAAGCGAGCAATTGGCAGTTTCGTCAGCAGCAATATACCGTGAAAGCAAATGCGCCGGTGACGATCAACTTTCGCTCCGTTGACGGATATCACGGCTTGGCCATCGACGGAACGGAGGTCAGCATTGAAAAAGAGGGAAGTGTGAACGTCACGTTTCCCCATCCCGGTGAATATCTGGCTTACTGCAATGTCACGTGCGGCCCCGATCACGGAAAAATGGTCGCCAAAATTGTCGTGCAATAGTTCCGTCAAGAAAGAATACCTTCTGCCTGCCTTGGACAAGGGCTGGTTGGAGGTATTTTTTTTTACATGAATTTCCTTCTGTTCGTACATATTAACTAGATGAAAGGAGCGATGCCAACTGGAGAAAAAGCGCTATTACGTCACCTTGCAGGCAGGAACCAAAGTAGCCGAGATCAGGGAGGCGACCCCTGGATCGAACAGTACCTATGATTTTGAGATTGAGGCTTCACCGGAACAGGCTCTTGAACTGCGCAAGATGTTTCAGGAAGCATTTACTGTCGATTTTGATTCCTTTCTGCACGGCCATGTACTGTTCACTGAGGTAGGAGAAGATGACAACAAAACCTATGACAGCATCCTTCGCGACGCCTACAACATGCTGTATACGACCGGGACTGTCGAAACGAAGACGAGGCTTGAACAAATGGGGATTGTCGATCAGTTTAAACTGAATCAGCAAAACCGGCCAGACTAACGAACAGGAGTTGATCAAGATGATACGTCGGAAAGCGAAGTTCTTGCTAACAGCCAGTTTGCTTGTTTCATTGGCATTGCCGGTCGCAGCTTACGCGGAAACTGTGCCTGGAATGGAGGGCAATCAACATACGGGGCATGGACAGCGAGCAGCGGTCCATCATCGGGAACATTTTCGCTCCAGCTTCCATCTGGGACCCCATCGGCAACTGTATTTGCAGCTTTTGGCGGAGAAGTATGCGCCGGACAGCGTAGAAAGCTGGAAAGCAGCCTTTGCCGAACAGGAGCGGTTGATGCAGGAAATCAGGACACGCAGGGAACAGATGAAAAAAGATCCTGCTTACCAAAAACTGCGGGAGCAATACAAGCAATTGTCGGAGGATCTGCACAAGAAGGCGGAAAGCGGCGCAATCAGCCGGGAAGAAATGAGAGAGCAATTGCATGCGTGGAAAGAGAAAAATTTGCCGCAAGACTACAAACGGATGAGAAAAGAGTGGAAAGCGGTTCGGGAAAAATACAGACCCGTCCATGAGCAATTTGATCAGGCCGTCGCAGCCCGGGATGAAGCGGCCATCAAGGCCGTCTTGCCCAAACTGCTGGAGGAACTGAACGAAGGGAACAAGCAGTTGGCGCAAACTTTGGGGCAACCGAAAAGCAAATAGAGGCAGCTGTGACCGAATAACAAGGAGCGAGGCAAAACCATTCCGTACCAGTGAAAAAACGGAGAAGGATTGCCTCGCTTTTGTCGCGATCCGGGCTGATTATTTAAATTCGCTTCTCTCCTGAAGCGGAATGATTTGCTCCCGTTGGCAGTTTGGACAGAAGCCCAAATGCAGACATTGATGTTGTTTCAAATCGGGATAGCCGTTGGTCAGTTTGGAATCGTCGATCGGTCGGTAAGGGCTGTAATCGCCGTAAAAGTCATAAATCCGGCCACAATCATCCAAAGGAAGACCGCATGTCTTGCAGTGACTGTTAAAATTGCTGAACCCATTGCAGACAGGACAGATGTAATTCACGCGTTCCGCCTCCTTTGTCCCTACTTTGCGCAATGGGTTCCGTCTCTATACGGCCGAACCGATCGATTTTAGGCAAATTGATCCATGCTGGAAGAATGGCCGGGGTGCAGACGCGCATCCGGATTCAGATAGGCAATGGCATTATTGATCGCCGTAGGCGCTTCGCCAAATCCGACGGCGATCAATTTCACTTTCCCGGGATAGGTGGTAATGTCGCCGGCGGCATATATTCCCGGAATGTTTGTTTCCATTTTGGAATTGACGACAATGCTGCCTTTCTCCAAGGTCAACCCCCAATTTTTAATCGGGCCTAACGAAGAGATAAAGCCAAAGTTGACGATCACCGCATCCAGCGGCAGCTGACGCTGTTCGTTGGTAGCCGCATTCTCGATGGTTATCGCTTCGATTCGATCGGTTCCGTGAATTTCCTTGATTTCGAAAGGAGTAGCAATATTCACGCGGGAGGCTTTCAGTTGTTCGACGCTATGTTCGTGGGCGCGAAATTTGTCGCGACGATGGATTAATGTCACTTCGGAGGCAATCGGCTCCAGCATCAGGGCCCAGTCAACCGCGGAATCACCTCCGCCGATGACGGCTACACGCTGTCCGCGAAAGGAGTTCAAGTCCGTAACAAAATAATGAAGGTTGGACTGTTCAAAGTGGGCGGCGGCGGGATGTTCAAGCCGCCGCGGTTCAAAGGCACCTACTCCGGCGGTAATGATGATCGTGCGGGAGAGGTGAACGCCTTTGTTGGAAGTGATCTCAAACAAATCGGCTTTTTTGGACACATGCTCCACTTTCTCATCCAGGCACACGGTCGGAGCAAACTTGCTGATTTGCTGTTTGAGATTTTCGACAAGTTCTTGGGCGCGAATTCGTGGAAAACCGGCCACATCGTAAATATATTTTTCAGGGTAGAGAGCGGCGAGCTGGCCGCCCAACTGGGGCATGCTTTCGATGATCTTTACACGAGCTTGCCGAATTCCGCCGTAAAAAGCAGCGAACAAACCAACGGGTCCACCGCCCACAATGGTAACGTCATAAATCTGCTCGTCCGTTGGCAATTTTTCCATAGTTAACACCTCATTTTTCGTTTAGGCTTCGTAAGTTACTATATGCAATCATAACGTATTTTAGCGTTATGCACCAAAAGGGGGAGAAGGGAAAATTTTCTTGCAAAATGTGGCGTTCACCTGCTAATATGGAAATGAACTAAGTCAATTTCTTGACATTTTTTTTGTTGTTTTGTGCTTTTTTTCACAGCTCAATAGACGATGGACTCGAAGCATATTTTAACAAACGTTCAGGGCATAGTAAGCGTAGTTTATTTGTGAAAAGAAGCACAGCCTCGCTGATTCTTAAAAAAGGTGAAGATTGGAAGGGATCATGATGAGCAGACCCAAAATTCTTGTTCTGGGAGCTGGGTATGGGGGGCTTCTGACCACTCTAGGCTTACAGCAAAAATTGAATTACAATGAAGCGGAACTCACTTTGGTAAACAAACACGACTACCACTTTATTACCACCTGGCTTCACGAGCCTGCTGCCGGTACGGCACCGATTGAACATGCCCGTGTTGACCTGGATACGATTCTTGACAAAACCAAAGTGAATTTTGTGAAAGGAACGGTCAAAAGCATTCAGCGGGAAGCGAAGACGGTCACGCTGGAGAGCGGCGAAACCCTTTCCTATGACTATTTGGTCATCGGCTTGGGAAGTGAACCGGAGACTTTTGGGATCGAGGGATTGCGCGAACATGCTTTCAGCATCCGCAGCCTCAACTCCGTACGGCAAATTCGTGAACATATCGAGTATATGTTTGCCAAGTATAAAAACGATCCGACGCGCACCGACTATCTCACCTTTGTGATCGGGGGCGCCGGCTTTACCGGGATTGAATTCTCCGGCGAGTTGTCTGACCGGATACCTGAACTTTGCAAAGAATACGAAGTAGATCCGTCATTGGTGAAAATTTATAATATCGAGGCCGCACCGACAGCGCTGCCTGGCTTCGACGCGGATCTGGTAGAGTATGCCACGAGAGTTTTGTCCAATAAAGGCGTGGAGTTCAAAATCAATACCCCGATCAAACAATGCACACCAGAAGGGGTCGTGCTTGCTACCGGTGAAGAGATCAAAGCGGGAACCGTTGTTTGGACGGGCGGTGTTCGCGGCAATGGCATCGTGGAGGCAGCCGGCTTTGAAGTTGCCCGCGGGCGTGTGAAGGTCGATGAATATTTGCGTGCGCCTGGCCATGAAGATGTCTTTGTCGTGGGGGACTGTGCCTTGATCTTTAACGACCAAGGACGCCCATATCCTCCGACTGCACAGATCGCTGTACAAGAAGGGGAAAATTGCGCACAAAATCTGGCTGCCCTGATTCGCGGCGGCAAAATGACGCCATTTGTTCCTCATCTGCAAGGAACGCTGGCTTCCTTGGGAAAAGGCGAAGGAATCGGGATCGTGTTTGGGAACAAAAAATTGTTTGGTTCCAGCGCGGCTTTAATGAAAAAAGCCAGCGACTTGCGCTATTTGTACAAACTCGGCGGCGTTGGTTTGGCGTTGAAAAAAGCGAAACTGTAGCGAATGCCGACGACGAGGGGAGGATCGATTCCTCCCCTTTTGCTGTTTTTTGCTTATGCTTCCTGCCTGCGATTCATCTGGCCAAATCGGCAGCGATTTCAAATTGACCCATTTCTTTCTTTTCGTTACACTAAAGCTGTAGCTAGGTACTGGAGGGTTATCGATCATGCCGCTAAGTCCGATTCAATTTGTTATTTCCATTGTTTTGTTCTGTGTTTTGGGGTTTGGGATCGGGTTCATCTTAAACATGATATTACGTACGACATGGTTGCCGGTTGCAGTGGCGATCATTGTGATTGTGGGCGCACTTGCCTATAACCAGATTGTTCCCGGGCTGATCGACGTCATCATCCTTGCTTTTGGGATGGCGGGGACAATCGCCAGTGGCTTAACGATTCATACGCTGCGGAAAAAAGGATATCGCATGTTTTAACGGATGAACGCAAATGAAAAAAGAAGGCACGATGCTGTGCCTTCTTTTTGTTTGCTAACGGGTTGTTGAAGCTGACTGTTAACTGATATCCGATGCTTTGATGGCGCTCTCCCAGGAGGGGTAATAAAAGAGGGCGTGCCGCATCAATTCAGGATCTTGAGCCTTTACCGATTTTTTCGATAGATTTGTCCCTTGCTCGTGAAGTTGTCTAATTCTTTCTCGCACTTGTTCAGAGCTTAATGAAAGTTCCATTTGACCATCTCCTTCACTTACAGAATTAGTATTAGTTTGGGAAAAAACGCAGCGATTCAAACCTCTTCTCGAAAAATTTACCCAAAATTTTCCGCAACTCTAGCAATTTATGTATATAACTGCTGAATTTGGACATTACTAGAGTCGAGAGGAGGTTACAAAAATGAAGTGGTACAAACGAATCGTCTGTTTGGCGATTTGCTTGACGGTCATTGGAGGGTTCGCACCAAAAAGCTTCAGTTCCAATCTCATTGGTGCCCATTCTTTTGAAACGGTGTATGGCGTGAAGGAGATGAGGGAAGGAACGCAAATGGTCAAAAAAAGGGCCGTTTCGATCAGTTCGTTTACTCAAGTTATTGATAAAGATGACAAATGGAAAGAAGATAAAATTATGCTTGATCAATTCCCGAAAATCAGGGTCGTGGCCACCGGATACTTTGCCGGTTTTGAGTCAACCGGGAAATCGCCCAGCCATCCTTCATACGGCATTACCTATTCAGGTGTTCGGGTACGCCGTGATGCCTATTCAACGATTGCTGCCGACTTGCGCGTCTTTCCTCTAGGAACGATTCTCTATATCCCGGGCTACGGGTATGGCGTCGTTGCCGATAAAGGCGGGGCGATCCGCGGCAACAAAATCGATTTGTATTTCAACACCAAACAAGACGTGTTTGAACAGTGGGGCAAAAAGTCGGTCGATGTTTATCTCGTTCACAAAGGTACGGGAAAAGTGACCGAGAATATGCTGAATATGTTGAACGAAAAAGGGCTTGCGGCTATGGCCCAAGCAATGCAGGAATAAAGTCAGAAACGAGAGCAGCCCGTTCCTCGCAACGGGCTGTTTTTTATGCGGTTTAACGGGTAAGGCTGTGAAACAGCAAGGCTACCATGATCCCCAAGAAGCCGCCCATTAACACTTCAATCGGCTGATGGCCCAGCAATTCCTTCAATTTTTGCGCTTTTTCGTTTTTCGGTCGAACTTTGAACGTTTTCATGCCTTCCAGCATATGATTAAACTCTTCCACCAATTTATTTAAAACAACAGCTTGCATCCCGGCGTGACGGCGAACACCGGCAGCGTCGAACATGACGATGATGCCAATGATCGCAGAAATCGCAAAGGCGCTGCTGCCGAATCCTTCGCGTATCCCTACGGCAGTCGACAAAGCGGTAACTGCGGACGAATGAGAACTGGGCATCCCCCCTGTACTGAAAAGCAGAGGCCAATTCCATGTTCTTTCTGCGAGAAAATGTAGAGGAATCTTGATAAATTGCGCAATTCCAATGGCAAGCAAAGCAGCCCATAGCGGCGAGTTGTCTAGTAGTTCTAACATGCGGTTGAATCGTTCCTTTCCAGGGTAAGCTTAGTAAGATTATTGTAACAGAATCGGGAGTGAATCATCCGTAAAGTTTCTGTTGGGATTTCAGGACAACCCGTTCATATGGTACGATAAAGAAGTGGAAGTTGTTGCCGCTTTGTCTGCGTCTCGACAACTTGCCCGTTCGGATGGAAAGCTCATACTGTTAGGTTGTGTAACAGCGGCCAGAACAAAATAGCGTTCTTATTGGTATCGTATCTTATTCATGAGAAAGAGGGAAGAGCGAATGAATCTGACGGTGGAAAAAAGAATAGAACTGGAACAGATGCAGGCCGATGAATTAATCCTGGCACTGTACAAAGATGAACCATTGCATGAAGATTTAGCCAGATTGAATGAAACTTTTGGCGGATCGCTTGCCGCTGTAATCGAGCAGGAAAAAGCGGGAGAAGCTAACAATGTAACCGTGATACATACGCTGGGCAAATTAAAAGTCAACAAAGTTGTTTTGCTTGGCTTGGGGGAAAAAGGCAAGCTGACGTTTACCAAAGCTCGCGATGCTTTTGCCAAAGCAGTGAAAACAGTGCGGGCGAAGGGAAAAGACAAACAGGTCGCGCTGGTGCTGCCGGAAGCGGCGGGAATCGAAACCGACCGGATGGCACAAGCGGCCGCCGAAGCGTTTTTGCTGGGAACTTACTCTTATGAAGGATATCGGCAAAAACCGAAACAGGAAAAGGCGATTGCCGCCTTGCGCATCTATCCGTTTGCGGCTGAAACAGAAGCTGCGGCCGCGGCCGGCGTGAAGAAGGGCGAAGCATTGGCGACGGGAACCAATCTGGCCCGCGATCTGACCAATACACCAAGCAACTATTTGACGCCGCGCGCCTTGAAAGACGCGATCGTGGAAGTGGCCGAACGCTACGGCATGCCATATGAGGTTTTGGAAAAAGACAAATTGGCTGAACTGGGCATGGGCGGAGTATTGAGTGTGGCTCAGGGAAGTGCCGAGCCTCCGTATGTGGTGGTGGTCAAGTATCAGGGCAGGGAAACATGGGACAATGTCATCGGCTTGATCGGAAAAGGAGTCACCTTTGATACGGGGGGGATCTCGATCAAACCGGTGGCCGGAATGGAAGAAATGAAATCGGACATGGGCGGTTCAGCCACTTTATTGGGCGCGGTGGAAGCAATCGGTCGATTGAAGCCAAAGGCAAATGTCATGCTCGTCGTCGGCTGTGTGGAAAACATGCCGTCCGGAACAGCCTTTAAGCCGGGCGATGTGATTACGACGATGAGCGGAAAGACGGTAGAGATTATTACCACCGATGCGGAAGGACGGCTCGTGCTGGCAGACTGCATCACCTACGCCAAAATGCAAGGCGTCTCCTGCCTGATCGATTGTGCAACGTTGACAGGGGGGGTTGTCGTCGCGTTGGGCGCGGTTTCGACCGGTGCGATGAGCAACGATCAGTCTTTGGTCAACGAATTGCTTGCCGGAGCGGAGCAAGCGGGCGAACGTTTGTGGCAGTTGCCGACTTTTGAAGAGTATCGCCAGTTGAACAAAAGCCGGGTAGCCGATTTGAAAAATTCCGGTGGCCGACAAGGACATGCGATTATTGCCGGAGTATTTTTACAGGAGTTTGTAGAAGAGACGCCGTGGGTGCATCTGGACATCGCCGGAACAGCTTATATCAATGCTGCTTCCGATTATCATCCGGGCGGAGCGACCGGAGCGATGGCCCGATCAGTCGCCCAGTTTATTTTGAGTCGAAGCGAAAAATAAAGGAGTGAAGTCGATGGCTTTTCAAAATCCGAGCGATGAGGTGCGTCGGAATCTGTTGACGGAAGCCCGTAACATTGCTGTGGTTGGATTGTCCAACAAACCGGATCGAACGAGCTATATGGTAACGCAAGCAATGCAAAATGCCGGATATCGGATCATCCCGGTGAATCCGGTAATTGCCGGGGAAACGGTTTTGGGAGAAAAGGTGTTTGCCTCCTTGACCGAAATTGACGAGCCGATCGATATTGTCAATGTGTTTCGCCGAAGTGAAGAAGTCATGCCGGTAGCCGAAGACGCCGTCAAAGTAAAACCGAAAGCTTTTTGGCTGCAGCAGGGCATCTTCAATGAGCAAGCGGCGGAATTGGTGCAACAAAACGGGATTACCGCGATTATGGATAAATGCATCAAAGTTGACCACGCCCTTTTGCGTCCCGAGCGGTAAAAGAAAAACAAGCGCGCATTTACAGTTAGAAACTGAGAGGAAAAGGGGAGAACGAACGTGTTTATTGGCAAAACAGCAGGGAAAAGTCACGACCGGGTACCGCCTAACCAAAAAGTAACAACTGGATTTCCGGTCTTGCATTATGGAGATGTTCCCGAATATACCGATTTGGCGACACAGTGGGACCTGCGCATTTTTGGCCTGGTGGAGCAGGAGGTAACGCTTTCTTACGAACAGATTTTGGCCTTGCCCAGCACTCAGGTGACCAACGATATTCATTGCGTAACCGGCTGGAGCAAACTGGACAATGTCTGGGAAGGAGTCGCGGCCGAAGAATTGGTCAAACTGGTTAAAATCAAGCCGGAAGCCAAGTATGTGATGCTTCACGCTGAGCAAGGCTGGACGGCCAATATGCCGCTGTCCGACTTTTTGACCCCAGGCAACTTGTTTGCCTACAAACATAACGGTGAGGTGCTTGCGCCGGATCACGGGTATCCATTGCGTTTTGTCATCCCGCATCTTTACTTTTGGAAAAGTGCCAAGTGGGTGCGTGGCATTGAATTTATGGACAAAGACCGTCAAGGTTTCTGGGAAAAGAACGGGTATCATATGTACGGAGATCCTTGGAAAGAGCAACGTTTCGCTTGGGATTGAACCGTCAGGCCGGAAAAACCGATCACACGAGATGTGGTCGGTTTTTTTTTGTCGTGTTGCCGATGAGACGGTTCGTTGCATGTTAACCGTTGGAAAAACGTACAAATTGGTTGAGCAAGAAAATCGGTTTCCTCTGTACGAACATGATTTTGGGGAGAAACTGTTTGCGCACGTCCAAATCAGACGAACAGCTGAAAGGAGTGACCGTATGGAGCAAGGTTTGGTATCCATTCTGTTGGTCGGTTTTTTCCTGGGGATTCGCCATTCATTTGAACCTGATCACATGATCGCAGTCAGTACGGTAGTCTCGCAACATCGCAATCTGTTTCGTTCTTCGCTGGCCGGACTTTTTTGGGGAATCGGCCATACCTTGACGCTTTTCCTGTGCGGGCTTTTGACGATTTTTACAAAAAGCCAACTGTCACCGACCGTTTCCTTGTCGCTGGAATTTGTCGTCGGGGTGATGCTCGTGGTTTTGGGAATCGCCGGAATTTACAGGCGGCAGAGAGCCAAATCCGCGCCACCGCGGCAACAGTCGGTCGACAAAGTCTATCGCAAATCGGTTATGATCGGTTCGGTTCACGGTCTCGCCGGCAGCGGGGCATTGATTTTGTTGACGATGGCCACTGTGCAGGAATTTTGGCAAGGGATTTTGTATATGCTGCTGTTCGGGGCGGGCTCGATAATAGGCATGCTGCTGTTCAGCACATTGTTTAGCGTCGCATTTGGACTGGTGGCGAAAAAAGCGAAAGTGGAAAGTTTCCTCGTCCAGTTCGTTTCGTGCGCTACGGTGATTTACGGACTTTTTTACATGTATCACATTGGTTTTGCAGAGAAACTGTTTTATGCCTGGAGCGTGCAGTAAACGGCGGGAGGGACTCTTCCGTTCGCTTCGGGCCGTCAGCAAAGCGGCAAATTGTGAAGGCAAACTGACGCAGCGCGCAGTTTACGCTTGCGGCGTTTGCTCTGTTGCGCGTCCTTTTTTAAATTCAATCGGTTGGAAGAGAGCGGTGAAGTTTTATATAATAGAAAAGTAATCAACAATGTTAAAAGCTGTAAGCTTAACCAAGCGAAGAGAGAAGGCTTTTCTGATGAATTATATACGGCGCGGCAGCAAAGCTTATCGAAAAGTAAACCTTGCTTTGTTTGCCGGCGGATTCACAACTTTTGCAGTTTTATATTGTACGCAGCCGATGCTGCCCGAATTTACCCGCGAATTTCAAGTGTCCCCGACAGTCGCCAGTCTTTCATTGTCTGTCACGACAATCGCTTTGTCCATTAGCATGCTGCTTTTCGGTACATTGTCTGAAGCGTGGGGCCGCAAACCGATCATGGCGACGTCGCTGTTTGCCGCTTCTGTGTTAGCGATTTTTACGGCGTTAAGCCCAACCTATCATGTTCTGTTGGCGGTGCGCATCCTTGAAGGCATTGTCTTGGCGGGTTTGCCGGCAATCGCGATGGCCTATCTCGGGGAAGAGATTGAACCGAGCAGTCTGGGGGCGGCGATGGGGTTATATATCAGTGGGAATTCACTGGGCGGTTTGGGCGGACGTGTCGTGACGGGCATGCTGACCGATTGGTTTAATTGGCGGGTTGCCATTGCGGGCATTGGGGTGATCAGCTTGCTCGCCAGTCTGTATTTTTTCGTCTCGCTGCCGCCGTCGCGCCATTTTCAGCCGCGCAAGCTGGAAGTAGGAAAATTGCTGCAATCTTTGTGGAGCCATTGCCGAAATGGCCGATTGCTTGCGTTGTTTTCGATCGGCTTTTTGCTCATGGGCAGTTTCGTCACTTTGTACAATTATATTGGCTTTCAGTTGATCGCTCCGCCCTATGAGCTGAGTCAAACCTTGGTTGGCTGGATTTTTATTCTCTACCTGGTCGGAACTTTCAGCTCGAGCTGGATGGGCCGCCTGGCAGATCGGTACGGGCGTCATCATATATTATGGGCGGGGATCATCATTTTTGCCGTTGGCGCCTGCATTACTTTGCATGGCAACCTCTGGCTAAAGATTGTCGGGATCGCCATTTTTACCTTCGGTTTTTTCGGCAGTCACTCGATCGCCAGCAGTTGGGTTGGTTTGCTTGCTTCCCATGACAAGGCGCAAGCGTCCTCGCTGTACTTGTTTTTTTACTACATGGGTTCCAGTATCGGCGGGACTGCGGGGGGACTGTTTTGGAGCATGTTTGGCTGGGCAGGGGTCGTTGGAATGATCTTGTTTTTGCTGTGTCTCGCATTCCTGCTTTCCTTGCGGCTGGCGGTCAAAGGAAAAAGCGTGCAAGGGCACTCGCCGATTGGGTAGATTCTGTTCAGCAAATCGGCGAATTTCCGGAAACGGCAGACAGGTTTCATTCGTAAAAACAACCATTCCGCATGAAAAGGGGGCAATCGATGATCCACGAGTCAAAAAGCGAGCTGTTGCGTGAATTGCAAGCGATCGAAACATGGGAAAGCGAGCAGAAAGATCTGTGGTTTTGGGAAAAATGGGGCCGGCTGCCTTTTGTATGGCTCGATAAGCTTACTCCCGCCTTTATCCAGGAAAAAATCGGAGTGGCGCTGAACGAATTAGGCGGGTTCATTCAAACCGGCGGACAATATCTCATCCAGGAACAAGACATATTGCATAAAGTGTTGAGCAAGGCGGAGATTGATGCAGACAAGCGGGAACCGCTGTCAATTGTCCGCGGGTTGCCATTAAGGCTGATGGATGAAACAGCGAAAGAATTGATGGAATCGCGTGTAAAGCTGGCGACCATTCAGGGAGCCACGACCGGGATCGGCGGGATTTTTACGTTGGCCATCGATATTCCGCTTTTGTTGGGCATCTCGCTGAAAGTGTTGCAGGAAATTGCGCTGTGTTATGGCTATGATCCAAAGGACAAGGCCGAGCGGGTTTTTATCGTCAAAAGTTTGCAATTCTCCTCAGCGGACTATGTGGGGAAGCAGGCTGTACTCGAAGAATTGAGCGATTTTCCGCAAAACTCCCAGACGATGATTTCGCAGTTGCAAGGCTGGAGGGAGGTAGTGACCGCCTATCGGGACAACTTTGGCTGGAAAAAGCTGTTCCAAATGATTCCGATTGCTGGCATGTTGTTTGGCGCTTTTTTAAACCGTTCGACATTGACCGGGGTAGCGGAGACGGGGATGATGCTCTACCGAAAACGACGGATCTTGCAACGATTGCAAACAACAGAAGACGAAAAAACCTGGCAATAGAGGAAAAGCAACTCGAACATGTTTGTCTGGAAACGGAGGTGGAACGGTTAGGTTCCACCTCCGTTTCCTTAACTCAGTTCCGTTTGTTCAACTTGATAGATTTGATAGTGGTTTTTTCCGCTATGTTTCGCATGATACAAAGCTTGATCGGCATGGCAATCAACGTATTTAGAGACATGGGACGCTCCCCATTGTTCATCGCAATCCCGATACTTGAGGTTACAGTCAGCAGATTTTCCCCGATTGGATACCCTTCCCGAAGTGCAGAAACAATGGACTTGGCGATTGCCTCGACCTGCGGAACGGACAGCGGATTTTCGAGAATAATACTAAATTCGTCGCCGCCTAGACGGCAGGCGATATCTTGTTCCCGGATACAGCCTTGAAGCCGTTTCGCAACCTGTTGCAGCAACTGGTCTCCGGTCGCGTGGCCGTAGGTGTCATTTACTTGTTTGAATCCGTCCAGATCAAGAAACATCACAGCAATCCGGCGATCAAGTTTAAGCGCAGCGGACGACTCATTTTCCATATCGGTTAAAATTCTTCGATTATATAAACCGGTCAAAGTATCCCGGTAGACCAATTCGTTCATCAATTTCAGCCTGTTTTGCGAGAGGGTGAAAGCAGTCCGAAAATGATCAAAAGCGAACAGCAGCACAATATAAAGAATGTTTGACAGAAAAAACTGAACAAAAAAGTTGACTTGATGACTGCTAATGGCCGTCAAAGGCTTTGAGAGCAAGTTCGAGAAATAAGGAATGGTGATGATCAGCGTACATACAAAAAATAGGATGGAAAACTTCTTGGCCAACTTATTGGTGAAAATCAACAGCGTCAAGATGTAAAAAGACGGAAACCAGACAGAAACGGGAAACTGGACCATGGCGAAGTCGTCAGACGGGTCGGCAAAGTAGATTTGATCAACCATTCTGAGCAGTAAAAATCCTCCTGAAATAACATAGCTCAAGAACTCGACCAGCCAAAAACTGATTTTTTTCCAAATCAGGAAAAGCATCAAGCTAAACCAAATCACATAAGCAATCGAAGAAACGACTTTCAATTGGTCGGGAGAGTTCCGCAGCAGTTCAAAATACAGACCGCAGATCGCACCCAGAAGTGCTCCGGGAATGACAAACAGGTAGATTTTTCTTCGCAGGTCCAAATAAACCGGATCGTTGGCAGCTTTCAAAGATTCCCAAAACGAGGCAAACTGGGTAATAACGATTCCCCCTTTCTATGAAAAATTATACCGAACTTATCGAGGTGTCGTAAAATATTTAAGTTTGCCGCTGCTGTTCAAGAAAATCTTGCATGAATTGCAGCCATTCCCGGGAGGCATGGGATAAATACTTCCCTTTCAACCAAATAATCGCCAAATTCCAATGAATCGCCGGATTCACCAGCGGCACGGTAGCGATTTGCGCCGGATTCAGTTTTCTGCAGATCGCATCCGGAAGCAAGGAGATTCCCAGATTGGCGGCAACCATCTCGCTGATGAAATCCCATTGCGAGCTTTCGCAGACGACCGTTGGTGTAAAGCCTGCTTTCCGACACTCGTCGCGAATGACATAATGCAAGGTAAATCCTTCGCGAAACAAAATAAAAGCTTCCTCGCGCAGTTCAGGCAAAGAGATTTCTGCTCGCGTTGCCAACGGATGATTCGGGTGGACGACGAGCCGTAAATCTTCCTGATAAAACGGATAAAATTCAAACACCGCCGGATCGACAGGCAGCACGACCGCGGCCAGATCAAGATCCCCGTTGATGACAGCCTTTTCCATATTTTTCGCGCCATCTTCGATCAATTTAATGCTGATCTGCGGATATGCGTCATGAAAGCTGGACAGCAGCTTCGGAAAAAAGTGCGCGCCAATCATGGGAGGGACGCCAATCTTGATTTGCCCTTTGCGGACATTTTTGATGTCAGCGATCTCCGCAGCCAAATCGACGAATGATTGCAAAATTTGTTGTCCTTTCGCATACACAATTTCGCCAACGTCTGTCAGTTGAAAGGAATGGACGGAACGATGAAGGAGAGGAGCGCCGATTTCCCCCTCCAAATTGCGGATCATTTTGCTGACTGTCGGCTGGGAAATGTGCAAAGCTTCCGCCGCTTTTGAAAAGCTTTGCTGTTTGGCCACTTCAATGAAATAGTGCAAGTGCCGGATATCCAAAGTGTCAGCCTCCTTTATATAGACAATTTGAATAGTTTTTATTCTATATATGTATTTTACCTATTTTGACAGCCAGCGTATACTATCTCTCGAGAGGAGAGAATCCGCAGATGAAAATCGTTAAAATATTGGTACAGGTTGCCATTATGGTGCTGTTTACAGTTGTTGGTGACCTGCTTGCCAAATGGTTCCACCTGAGTGTTCCGGGAAGTATGATTGGCATGTTGCTGCTATTCATCGCTCTTCAGTTGAAATGGATCAAGCTGGAGTGGGTGGAGCTAGGCGGCAATTTTTTATTGGCGGAGATGCTTTTGTTCTTTGTTCCGTCGGCAGTGGGCATTGTTCAATATCAATCGTTGATCGTCAGCGACGGCAGCCGGATCATGTTTGTTATTTTGCTGAGCACGATTATCGTAATGGCCTTGACAGGCATATCGGCTGAGTATGTCAGCCGGATAAAGGAGGGGAAGAAGGATGGGGAACGTCAGCATCGTCGGGCTGTTTAGCATCTTGTTATCATTGCTGGCTTATGTCTGTTCCAAACAGCTGTATGCCCGCTTCCGTTTCTTTTTGCTCTCGCCATTGTTGGTCAGTCCTGCGCTGATTATCGCTGTCTTGCTGGTGGCGCATCTGGATTACGAGCAGTACAAAAGCGGCGCCGATTGGCTCACTTATATGCTGCAGCCGGCGACAGTCGCATTTGCGATTCCGATGTACAAATATTGGCAAACGTTAAAAAAACATGCGGTGGAAATTTTATCGAGCGTACTGCTCGGTTCGGTAACCGCGATCTTTACTTCCATGATTGTTGCCTATTTCGTGCATTTGAGCCCGCAAATTGTCGACAGCTTGGCTCCACGCTCGGTTACTACGCCGTTTGCCATGAAAATCGCTGAGCAAGTTGGCGGCAGCGATACGATGACAGCCGTCTTTGTGATCATCACGGGAATCTCCGGTTCCGTGATCGGCCCCTTGCTGATGAAAATGCTGCCGATTCGCACGGCGATTGCGAAAGGCGCAATGTTGGGCATGGGAGCGCACGGAGCCGGAACGGCCAAGGCGTTTGAATTGGGCTCGGTTGAAGGGACGGTCTCCAGTTTGTCGATGATTGTGGCAGCTTGCTGCAGTCTCTTGATCGCCCCGTATTTTATCCGGTTTATCATTGCGTTTCTCTAATCCATTTTCGCCCTGCAACGCAAACGAAGCCATAAAAAGGCAGATTCAATTTGCTTTCCCGCTTGTCAAACCGTCAAGATCATCCACTGTCGAAACATTGGTATCTTCAGGTTTGAGAAGGGAGAATAGCTGCTTGAATCTGCCTTTTTTCCGCTTAAAACGAAGCTGATTTCTATTTGGCAAAGCCGTCCTTCAACGAAACAGCGTTTTATCGATCAGGAAAGAGCGCGGTCAAGCAAATCCATGATATGAACTGCTTCCATCTGCCCTTGCAATCCTGCCCGAATAATCCCCTGTTTCATTTGCAGCAGACAACCGGGATTGGAGGTAACGATAAAGTGGGCTTGCGTTTCTTTCACCCGTTCCATTTTCCGATCAAGAATTTGCATCGACATGTCAAAATTGGTGATGTTGTAGATGCCTGCGGAACCACAGCAGCTGTCGGCTTCCTTCAGTTCTATCATTTCCACGCCGGGAATGCTTCTGAGCAGCTGTCTTGGCTGGTTGCGCACCCCTTGGCCATGGGCCAGATGGCAGGAATCCTGATAGGTGACGCGCGCGTGCAAAGGTTTGCTGAAAGTCAGCGGCGGCAGCTCGGCGAGCAACTGATTGGCATCCCTGACTTTGGCGACGAACGCCTGCGCCCGTTCTGTCCAGTGCGGATCATTCGCAAACCAGTGATGATACTCTTTCAGCGCGGCGCCGCATCCGCCCGCATTGTTGACGACAAAATCGACGCCGGCTTGCTCAAACGCCTCAATGTTGCGCTTGGCCAGCTCGATGGCCCCGTCCATTTCTCCGGAATGCGCATGCAACGCGCCGCAGCACGCCTGGTTGTCAATGATCACCACATCACAGCCGGCTTTGCTTAACAGACGGGCCGTCGCCTGATTTGTCTCGTAAAACAGGACATCCATCACACAGCCGGTAAACAAGCCAATCGTCAATCGCGTTTCTCCTTCTGCCTTGAGCACAGGCGCCCGTTTGCTTCGTGCGAGAGGAGAAGCGACTTTGGCGACCGCTTGCTGCATTTCGGCCATTTCCCGGGGCAGGATGCGCATCAATCCGGTTTTGTCGGCCAGTTTTTGCAAGCCGCTTGCTTGCGCGGCCCATAAAGCGTTGCCCAGCCATTTGATGCGTTTGGGATGGGGAAACAAATGCTTGAACACCAGCCGGTGTACGAGCGGCGGTCGGCCGGTTTCTTTTTTGTGATCGGCCACGACTTCCCGGGCAGTTTCAATCAAGCTGCCGTAGGGGACGCCAGCGGGGCAGGCGGTTTCACATGCCCGACAGCCGAGGCAGGCGAACATGTTTTTTTCAAATTCGCCATCGACGGCAAGCTGTTGCTGGGCGACGCCTTTCATTAAGGCGATCCGCCCGCGGGGACTGTACGATTCCAGTCCGGTTTGCTGATAAGTCGGGCAAGCAGGCAAGCAAAAGCCGCAATGCATGCAGTTCATCAGTTCATCCATATTGAACTTATCCAAAGCGCCGCGCACAAGCGAAATCGCTTCCGGGGAGTCGCAAGCCGGACCGGTTTTGACACGGGAGGAGTTGCTCATTTTTTCACCACCAATCTGCGTCGCTCGCTGTGCGCAAAAATTTTGCCTGGATTCATGATGTGATTGGGATCGAAAGCGGCTTTAATCCGTTTCATCAGTTCCATCCCGTCCTGTCCTACCTTCAGGTCGAGATAGTTCATTTTGGCCATGCCGACCCCATGCTCCCCTGTAATGGTTCCGCCGAGCCGGATCGCAGTGTGAAAAATTTCCTCGAACGCTTTTTCTACGTTTTGCAGTTCCTCATGGTTGCGCTCGTCAGTCATGCAGGTAGGGTGCAGATTGCCGTCACCGGCGTGGCCAAACGTACAGATGTGCACCTGATATTTGCGGGCGATCTGCTCGATTGCTTCAACCATTTCCGCCAGCCGGGAGCGGGGCACAGTGGCATCCTCCAAAATCGTGGTCGGCCGCAAACGGGACAGCGCGGACAAAGCAGCCCGTCTTGCCGCCAACAGCTTTGCGCCTTCTTCGGCGGTACGGGCGATCTCCACCCTGGCCGCACCGTTCTGTTTGGCAATTTCCGCAATTCGCGCAATATCTTCCGCAACAGACTGCTCCGGTCCGTCCTGTTCGATCAACAGCATCGATTTCATTTCCAAGGGCAAGCCGAGTTTGGCAAAGTCGTCGACTACCTTCATTGTGCCCTGATCGAGAAATTCCATGGTCGCCGGTATGATTTTCGCGGCAATCACTTCTTCAACAGTGCGGGCAGCGTCAACGAGATTGCTGTAATAAGCGACCAGCGTTCGTTTCGTCTCGGGGAGCGGAAGCAGCTTGACGGTAATTTCCGTAATCACGGCCAGCGTTCCTTCAGAGCCAACCAACAGCCGCGTCATATCGTAGCCGGCGACGTCTTTCACATTTTTCCCGCCGCAGCGCAACACTTCTCCGGACGGCAGCACATATTGCAAACCCATCACATAATCTTTCGTAACCCCGTATTTGAGACCGCGCATCCCGCCCGCGCATTGGGCCAGATTGCCGCCGACCGTGGAGATGCGCATGCTCCCCGGATCAGGCGGATAAAACAGTCCCACTGCCTCTACCGCTTGATGCAGATCGGCCGTGATCACGCCGCTGCCGATGGTAGCTGTCAAATTTTTCGTATCAATTTCATGGATTTGCTGAAAGCGATTCATGTTCAACACCATTCCGCCATGCACGGGAATGGTTCCGCCGGCGAGATTTGTTCCTGAACCGCGGGTAATGATCGGAATCTTGTGCTGATTGGCCAGTTTCAGAATCGCAGAAACTTCATCGACTGTCCCCGGAATGATCACGGCATCGGGAAGCGACTGATAAAGAGGGGTAGCATCATAGGAATAGGCATACAGTTCGTTTGGCGTATCGAGAAACCATTTGTCGCCGACGATGGCAACGAACGCTTTTCGCAAGGCTGAATCGAGCATGGACCGCACCTCCGTTTTTGACAATTTACCGCTATTAAAAAGAACGGATCAGAAAGCATATTTTAGGAAAAACCAAAAAATATTGAAATTTTATTTTAAAATCAATTATACTTATAATAAATCAAAAGTGCAATCGCTTACATCAGGATCAGAAAGAGGTTTGCCAATGGATAATTTGTCATTTTTAACCACAGAGGCTCGTAATTCTTCTACAAAGCATATTGATTCTGCCAGCACCTTGGAAATCGTCCAGTTGATGAATGAAGAGGATCGAAAGGTCGCGAATGCCGTCCAGCAAGTATTGCCCCAGGTCGCAACCGCCGCTGAATGGGCTTGCAACTCCCTGAAACAAGGCGGACGGCTTATTTACGCAGGGGCAGGAACGAGCGGCAGATTGGGCGTGCTGGACGCAGTGGAATGTCCGCCGACTTTTAGCACTTCGCCGGAACAAGTAGTGGGCATTATCGCTGGGGGAGAAAGAGCTTTTGTCAAGGCGGTGGAAGGTGCAGAAGACAAGCCGGAGTGGGGCGAAGCCGATTTGCGGGCCATTCAATTGGACCAGCGGGATACCGTTGTCGGCATTGCTGCCAGCGGACGGACTCCGTACGTGATTGGCGCATTGAAATATGCCCGCTCAGTTGGCGCCAAGACGGTCGCTTTGTCTTGCAATGAACAGGCGTTGATCAGCCAGGAAGCGGAGTGTGCGATCGAAGTAATCGTTGGTCCGGAAGTTTTGACCGGTTCGACCCGGCTCAAAGCGGGAACGGCCCAAAAGATGGTGCTGAACATGATTTCGACCGCTTCCATGATTCGTCTCGGAAAAGTATACGAAAACTTGATGGTTGATGTGCATGTGAGCAATTACAAGCTGCGGCAGCGTGCGATCAAGATTATTTGCACGATCACCGGAGCCACTCCGGAGCAGGCCGAGCAAACTTTGCTGCTGGCCAACAACCAGGTGAAAGCCGCGATTGTGATGCTAAAGACCAAGTCGTCCTACCAGGAAGCCGCCGAGAGGCTGAGTCAAGCGGACGGAAATGTCAGAAAAGCGATTGCTTTGCAGCAGGAAAAGGGGAACTGAAATGGCAACAGGTGCGCTCCATATGATTGAAAGCATGCTGGATCAACTGCCTCCTTCCGAGCGCAAGATTGCGGTCTATATCTTGCAGCATCCGCATGAAGCAGTGAACAGTACGGTCGAGCAACTCGGGGAGATGACCCATTCAAGCGGCGCAGCTGTGATTCGTCTGTGCAAATCATTAGGGGTCAAAGGATTTCAGGAGCTGAAAATGCGGATCAGCGGTGATCTGGCCAAACAGGTCGCGATTGGCTACCGCGATATTGAGGCAAATGAATCCATGTATGTCACGGTGCAGAAGATTACCGACAACAGCATTCTCCAACTGCGGGAAACCGCGGAAATCATGAATTATGAAGAACTGGCCAAGGCTGTCGATGTGCTGATTGAAGCAAGCCGAATTCATCTGTTCGGGATTGGAGCATCCAGTATTATCGCGCTTGATGCCCAGCAAAAGTTTTTGCGAATCAACAAAACGGCGACGATGTTTACCGATGTTCATCTAGTAGCATCGCTGATTGCCAACGCAGGGCCGCATGAGGTGGTCATGGGCATTTCTTTTTCCGGGGAAACGCAAGAGGTGATCGATGTGTTAAATCTGGCCAAGGAGTACGGGTTAACGACCATCAGCCTGACGAAATACGGGCAATCGCCGGTCGCTTCCATCTCCGACATTCGCCTGCATACATCGTCGGCCAAGGAAGCGCCCTTTCGCAGCGCCGCCACTTCCTCCCGGATCGCTCAGCTTCATGTGATTGATATGCTGTTTTTGTGCATGGCCGCCAAGCAATACGAGGTGACGGTCGAGCATATCGACCGTACCCGGGAAGCAATCCGTTCGCTAAAGAACAAAAAGTAACGCGGTGCATGCCGTTATATTAAGGGGGAGACGTAGATGTCGGCCGATAAAAACAAAGTTTTAGCCAGCCAAATCCTGGAGAAACTCGGGGGAAAAGAGAATATTGGAACGTTCACGCATTGCATGACCAGATTGCGCGTGATGCCGAGAAACCAGCAACTTGTCGACATGCAAGGTCTGAAACAAATTGATGGCGTAATCGGTGTTGTCGAGAACGAAACGCTGCAGATTATTCTTGGACCGGGAACGGTCAATAAAGTTTCGGCGGAATTTGCCAGTCTCGTTGGCAGCGGGACAGAGATTGACCTGAAGGAGCGGGCCAAGCAGACCAAATCTGCGCTGGCGGAGAAAAACGCGACGCCGTTTAAGCGGCTATTGCGGCGTATTTCCAGTATTTTCATTCCGTTGATTCCCGCATTGGTTGCTTCCGGATTGATCAGCGGGATTTCCAAGGGGGTTGTTCAGGCGGGCTGGCTTCCGGCGGATTCATTGGTGGCCAGCGTCTTGAATGTGATCGGTTCCGGTTTGTTTGCTTACCTGGGGATCTTGGTCGGAACAAACGCGGCCAAGGAATTTGGCGGTTCCCCGGCGCTGGGAGCACTGGCGGGCATTCTCATTATCAGCCCGGATGTGGCGAAAATTACGTTGTTTGGGGAAAGTTTGCTGCCGGGCCGCGGCGGATTGATCGGCGTCTTGATCGCAGCGATTTTCATGGCCTATGTTGAACAGCGCATTCGCCGCTTTGTGCCGGCTGCCCTGGATATCATCGTCACGCCAACCTTAACCTTACTGATTACCGGTATTTTTACCTATCTTATCTTCATGCCGATCGGCGGCTGGATTTCCACCGCGATTACGAGCGGGTTGCTGGCGATCTTGCATTTTGGCGGTGTGGTGGCCGGGTTTGTGCTGGGGGCAACCTTCCTGCCGCTGGTTGTGACCGGATTGCACCAAGGCTTGACGCCGATTCACCTTGAATTGATCAACTCGATTGGCAACGATCCGCTTCTGCCGATTTTGGCCATGGGCGGAGCGGGTCAGGTCGGGGCGGCCTTTGCCATTTACATGAAGACGAAAAAGAAAGGCTTGAAGCGCGCTGTCGGCGGTGCGTTGCCGGCCGGCATGCTGGGGATTGGCGAACCGCTCATCTTTGGCGTAACGTTGCCATTGGGACGGCCGTTTTTAACCGCTTGTCTTGGTGCCGGGGTAGGCGGAGCTTTCCAGGCTGCCTTCAATGTGGCTACTGTTGCCGTGGGGGTATCCGGCCTGCCGCTGACTTTCCTCGTGCTGACACACCAAATTTTGCTCTATTTGCTTGGTTTGCTCGTTGCCTATGCCGCCGGTTTTGTATTCACGTATTTCTTCGGATTTAAAGATGAAATGGCGAGTGAGTTTCAATGATCGGCATCTCCTTTTACCTACGCGACGCAAACGCCGCAGACCGGTTGAGGCATGCCGGCAGGCTGGGAGTCAAGGCCGCTTTTACTTCGCTGCATATTCCGGAGGAGAGCGGCGACCTGGTTGAACATGCGAAGCAGTTGCTGGCACTGGCTCATTCGTTGGGAATTGCTGTTTATGCCGATGTTTCCCGATCGACGCTCGGTCATCTGGGCATCGGGACGTTTGAACAGTTAACGGAATTGGGCGTTGCCGGACTGCGGCTGGATGACGAATTTGCGCTGGAGACGACCGTGCGCTTGGCCAAAACATTTCGCATTGCCTTAAATGCGAGCACCGTCTTTGCAACGGAACTGCGCTCTTTGTTGGACAGCGGCTTGCAGCCGGAGCAGTTGATCGGCTGGCACAATTTTTACCCACGGCGGGAAACCGGCTTGGATGACCAATTTTTCCGCAAGCAGACGGAACTGTTCCGTTCCTGCGGGATTCCCGTCGCTGCCTTTGTGCCGGGGGCAGGGGAGAAGCGGGGCCCGTTGTTTGAGGGATTGCCTACGCTGGAGCGTCACCGCACGGCAGATCCGTATGCGGCCGCTGTCGAGTTGTGGCGCGGCGGTGTAGATACCGTTTATATCGGCGATCCCGATCCGGGCGAGGGCGTGCTGGAGCGAATGACCGCTTTTCAGCAAACGGGACGGCTTGTCCTTCGTATATATTCGGATACGCTGGGCAGCGGAGAATACCGTTTGCGGCCCGATCTGGGGCGAGACGTCCTGCGGTTCATGGACACGCGTTCCGCAGTGCCTATTCCGCCGCAGGAGACGCTGGCGCGGCCGCGGGGCACGCTGACCAGGGATAACGAGTTGTACGGGCGGTATTGCGGCGAATTGCAAATTGCCCGGACAGACTTGCCGGCGGACGAGCGGGTAAATGTGGTTGGACGGGTGTGTCCGGCGGATTTGCCGCTGCTCGATTTGCTGGAACCAGGTGCCAAGGTATACCTTGAAGCAATTCCGCACAGCTAAATAAAAGGGAATGATCAGCCAACAGGATTTTATCGGCAGGTCGTTCCCTTTTTTTTTATATCCGTTCTAGTTCAGATCGGCTGTGGCAGTTGAAAGCATCGTTCCATTCTGAGCATAGTTCAGATGGAAAGAAAACGCCTTGTGCAAAAGATGGGGCGTCTGTCCGCCATATTGGAGAGCCTCTTCGTAATACTCCCGCAATTGTTGCCGATACATCGGGTGAGCGCAGCGTTCAATGATAACGAGCGGCCGCTCGGTCGGAGCCAAGCCGCGAAGATCGGCATAGCCTTGTTCGGTTACGATCACATCCACATCGTGTTCTGTATGATCAACGTGGGCTACAAACGGTACGATACTGGAGATTTTCCCGCCTTTGGCGATCGATTTGGTGACAAAGATCGAGAGCCGGGAATTGCGGGCAAAGTCGCCGGAGCCACCGATCCCGTTCATCATTCGGCTGCCCAGTATGTGCGTGGAATTGACATTGCCATAAAGATCGACTTCCAAAGCAGTGTTGATGGCGATCAATCCCAGACGCCGGATCAATTCCGGGTGATTGGATATTTCCTGCGGACGCAGCAAAATGCGTTGCCGATAACGTTCGAATTGCGAGAAGACGGCCTGCATCTTCTCAGCGGAAAGCGTGATCGAACAGCCGGAGGCAAACCGGACCTTGCCGGCATCCAACAGTTCGAATACCGCATCCTGCAATACTTCGGAGTAGATTTCCAAATCGGTAAACTCGGAATGCAGCAGACCGTGGAGGACGGCATTGGCGACCGAACCGATTCCAGACTGCAAGGGAGCCAGTTGATTCGAAAGCCGACCGCGCGACACTTCCTCACGCAAAAAGCGGATCAGATGATCGGCCATTTGCGCGGTCTCTTCATCAGGCGGCACGATGGTTGAAGGAGAATCGGCAGCATTGGTGATGACGATTCCTCTGATTTTGTTCAAATCAACAGGAATACCTTTTACGCCGATGCGCTGGTCGATCCGGGTCAGGGGGATCGGGTCGCGGCGGCCCATCGGCGTCAGTTGATAGATGTCATGGACGCCTTCGAGCGAGAGCGGTTGAGCCAGGTTAATCTCAACAATTATCTCTTTTGCTTCCTGCACAAAGATGGCGGAGTTGCCGACAGAAGTCGTCGGATAAAGCAAGCCATCTTCCGAGATTGAAACCGCTTCCACAATTGCAAAATCGATAGGGTCAAGCACTCCGGAGCGTATCCATTCCGCTGTATGAGACAAATGTTGATCCACGAACAGGATTTCGCCTTGATTTATTTTTTGCCGCATTGTTGGATCTGCTTGAAAAGGCAAACGTTTTGCGACAATTCCGGCTTCAGCCATCAATTTGTCGATATCCGAGCCCAAGGAAGCACCGGTATAAACATTTACTTTCAACGGGGCAGTTTTGGCCCGCGAGACAAGCGCTGTCGGTACTGCCTTCGCATCTCCGGCGCGCGTAAAACCGCTCAGCCCCAAAGTCATACCGTCCTTTATCCAAGCAGCGGCTGTATCAGCCGTTACGACGCGAGCAAGCAAGGATTTGTTACGCAAACGGTTTGACAGTTGTTCTTCCACTGAAATCCCCTCTTAACTTTTTTATTCATTTTAGCAACGGTCTGGGGGAATCTCATTCGTTTTGGGGCCAAAAGGCTTATATTTGGCTTCAGCCAGCAAATTTCCGTGTGAAATCGCAAATCAAAATTGCAGCAATTTGCGAAACTGGCTGGAATACGACTGGCTCACGGGAATCCGCTGCTGGTCTTTCATGACGAGCAGAAACGTCGAGTGATAATCAGGGTGAATTTCCGCGATATAATGAGGATTTACAATATAGGAACGATGCACTCTGATAAAAAGCTCGTCGGGAAGCAGCCATTCGAGTTCGCTTAAAGGAGACTTGTGAAATCCTTTCCCCTTCAGCGTGACCACTTGCGTCTTGCGATTCTGGGCTTCCAGATACATGATCTCAGCGTACGGCATCGGCATCCATTGATCAGGGCTGGTGCGAACCGTCAAAAACGGAAGCGCTGACGGCTGGCAAGGCAAGATGGCGGTAATACAGCCATTGACAACGCCTTCTTCCAGCAGCGGAATGGAGGTGCCGAAATAGGGGACTCCCAGCACGTCGGCGGCAATCGTTTCCGATACTTTTTGCCGGAGCGTCAACGCTTTGTGACTGGCGGTTCCTTCCTTGATCAAATCGCCCGGGCTAATGTTCAAATCAATCGCCTGGCTGGGCTGATAGTAAATGTACTGCTTGGCATCCGTAACGGCAATGGAAGTATGTTTGGGGAAAAATTCACTCATGATCTGCAGGATAGATGGAATCGAAAAGGGCTTCATGGGTAACCTCCCGTTTGAATACATCAAGCGATTCTATTATACAACTGATCGACTATAAGGGGAAACCGACGATGGAACAATCAGCACTTTAATGTTAGAAAAACTGACACAAATGTCATTGAATAAATAAACTGATTTTTGCTAAAATAATAAAAAGTTGCAGAGGGGGTCGTAGCGGTGTGTTGGCAGTGTCAGATAATTTAACGCAATCGGAGCGGCGAAACAAAGGAGATGCGCTGGACGGCGCGGGCGGTTCGCAGGAGGATGTGGTTTCAGTTTGCGTTCTTTTTATCCGGAAGTGAGGTGAGTTACATTGGAAAGAAAAAGAACGGTTACGTTATCGGGCGACCTGTTGGAAGAGCAAGTCAAACAAATCGTTGTTACAGCCAACAAGTTTGACAGTTATATATTGCTGGAACGAAACAACTGGAGGATCAATGCGAAAAGTCCGTTGGGCACAAGAGGATTCCGCGCCAGCAAAGGTGATACGATCAACATGATTGCGATAGGGGCCGATGCCGAGCAAGCGCTGGAACAGTTAAGTTTATTTCTTGACTCCGTATCCTAAAAGTCCGGTGAAAAAGTCCGCCTAAGCAGGCTTTTCCCACGGTGTTGCCGAATTATACGGTAACAATGAATTGAAAGAGTGATGGAATATG
>NZ_JAFBEB010000017.1 GCF_016908525.1 Brevibacillus fulvus | reverse complement strand
AAGTTAAGTGTTGATCTTTGGTTCAAAAAGAAATTGCTTGGCTTGTGATTTGATCACTTCAAACGTTTCGCTGTTCAGTTTTCAAAGAACATCTTTTAAAGACAAGAATTAATCTATCACGAACCAAAAATTAAGTCAATAGTTTTGTTGAATTAAATTTTTTCATGTTAAGTGCTCTTCTTCCAATTTGCGTTTTCTTACATACTTGGACAATTCTTTGGGATGTGCAATCCTAGCATACATCTTAAACAGGACGGAATACCGGTCTTCCATTGCCCGCTTCACCAAATAATCAATCCGTTTATCACTGAAGTCCAGCAGCATCTCCTCCAGTTCTCGTTTAAGCAGATACTCAAGCTCTTGGCATTCTTTCGTATTAAACAGGAAACCTAGCACGTGTTAATCATCCTCCGCCTGCAACGAGTTTACATTTATGATTGCCCAGCAAAAATAGGTGTATTCAGATTTAGCATTATTAAATTTATTAGATAAAATTCAACAAAATTAAAAACCCTCTTAGGTAGAGGGTTTTTCCGTCTGGCCGCTGTTACTTGTTACTCACTCTGTCAAGCCAATACGCCCGCCTACAACCGATTGGATCAGCAGCGGAGTGATGGCACTCTCAACAATAGCGGCAACAAACAAAACCACAATAACGCTGATTGCCGCTACAGGAAA
This sequence comes from Brevibacillus fulvus, assembly GCF_016908525.1. GTDB lineage: Bacteria > Bacillota > Bacilli > Brevibacillales > Brevibacillaceae > Brevibacillus_G > Brevibacillus_G fulvus. Next base: position 62,213 of record NZ_JAFBEB010000017.1, on the reverse strand, counting down.
CTGTTTCACGAGTTGCCGCCAATCCTCTTTTATTTCTCCTCGCGCTCCCGCGTTCCATAAGCCTTTGATGGAACGCAGCACGGTCGCTCCGTAGCGAATGCCGATACCCGCCGAGAAAACAACTGCCGGCAGCTCAAAAATGCCATGGGGCAATATCCCGACCGCAAAGACAAGCAACGGGTTGCCGCCGGCCGCAGCCAGCTGTCCGAAAATAAACCCAAGCAAAACTCCGTTAGACAACAAGCCGAAAATCGGAAAGATGGCAAAGACCAAACCGAAAATCATCATTGTCAAGGAACTGAACACGTTGTTTTTAAAGATCGCCCAAAACGTAACGGCCGTGCTTCCGCCACTTTCCTGTATGCGGTCGGCAATCTCCTGGATTTGCGAAAGCATATTTTTGGCGATCTGCTCAACCTGACCCATTTGCAGAAACCCAAAGAAGGCTCCGCCGATCAAAAGCAATCCGGCTATGTAAAAATACCCTTTGTTATCAGTCCATAACTGACGCAGTTGGTAACGCATGCGACACGCTCCTTTTCCATACTAACTCATCATATGTGCCCGAATGTCTTTCTATACGCCGACAAAACGCATATCCTTGTCTACCCCGCATATAATTTTACGGGAAAAAGGAGGGCAAGCGATGAAACGGATGTATGTTGTCAGTACCAAAGCATTAAAACAGTTGTTGATCGTCTTGATCGCATTGGTTCTCGCTGTTGGCATTACCTATGCGGAACGGGATACCATAGCAGTATTTACCAATGGAAGCAAAGCCAAACCACCGCAAGCCGTTTACAAGGTGGATACGAAAGAAAAGAAAATCGCCTTAACCTTTGACATTAGCTGGGGAGAAACCCGCGCCGTTCCGATCCTTGACATCCTGAAGCAAAAGCAAGTGCAAAATGTAACCTTTTTTCTTTCATCCCCCTGGAGCCAGCGTCATCCTGAAATCGTCAAGCGAATTGCCGAAGACGGTTTTGAAATCGGTTCGCACGGTCATAAACATGAAAATTACAGCAAATACCCCGAAGAGGAAATCCGCACACAGATCGGCACAGCTCATACGATTCTAACCGAGATGACGGGCAAAAAGCCAAATCTGTTACGCTTGCCGAACGGCGACTTTGACAAACGAGTCCTTCAAATCGCAACTGATATGGGGTATACCGTAATCCAATGGGATACGGACTCCAAAGACTGGACCAATCCCGGTGTTGACCAAATCGTCCAAAACGTCGTCAGCAAAGCGCATCCCGGCGATATCGTCTTGATGCATGCCAGCGATTCCTGCACGCAAACCCACCTTGCCTTGCCGGTCATCATTGACAAGCTTCGCGCCGAAGGCTATCAGTTCGTCACCGTTTCGCAACTGTTGTCCGGTTCGGAAGTGAACAGCCAGGAAGTAGACTGATTTTTTGCGAAAAGCTGACCCTTACGACGCAGGGTCAGCTTTTACCAGTCGCTGAAGATGCAGCACTTGCCAAATATTGCAAAAGAGCAAAGGGACGGCCATAAAAATGGCGGAGTAGGCATTTTCCCGAAGAGCCGGAATCCATTCAATCGTTGTTCCGACAAACAGAAAGAAAACGGTTGGCACCCAAGCCGTCGGATTGGTCAATCTCACCTTCGCATAAGCTGCGATCACGGAGACGAGCAAGAGCACACTCGGTTCAACGAAGTACGGCCAAAGGGAATCCCCCTGAACGCCTAGACTATAGCGCAAATAAACAAAATCAAAAAACGTGAACAAAATTAGCAAAATTTGAATGTTCCGCCATAAACCGCGGCTTTTAAAAACCGATTGTGCCAAATAATTCAGCATCATATAGGCAAAGAAACCCATTTGGGTCAGGACACTAATGGATAAACCAAAGAGAAGATTCATGAAAGTAGCGATCAAAAAGTTTCCCACTCCACCATCGAACAGATCGGCACGTCCAACGATAAAGCCTGCCAAAATCCCACCAATCCCGCCGACAAGTAAAGTGGTTCCGAACAACCAACCATATTTCCGCAAATTCATTGGAAATTCCCTCCCATCCACATCGATACTGATTGTACCAACCCTTGCAAGAAAATACTAGCGTAAGAACCGGACAAATTGCGCATTTTATGTTTCAGGTAAGCCAAAGGAGGGCGTTCAGGAAATGAACAAGCGGTTGTCGCCATGGTTGGTTCCCCTTATCTGTTTGCTTCTGACTGGTTGCGGCGGCAACAGACCGCAAATAACTCAGGCGCAGCCGGATTACAAAAGTGTGAAGACCATGGTTCTTGATATTCTGCAGACTGAAGAAGCAAAGAGCACTGTCTCCCAAATGATGAAGGATGAAAATTTCAAACAGCGTGTGATCATGGATGATCCGACCGTAAAAAACACAATGATCCAAACGATTACCAATCCTGACAATCCGCACATCAAACAATTGTTCCAAGACCCGAAGTTTACCAGCAGTGTGGCAAAAACGCTGAAAAACGAGAACAAACAATTGATGAAGGACTTGATGAAAGACCCCGAGTACCAAAAATCAATGATGGCCATTATGAAAGATCCGGAATTTGAACGCGGCCTGCTTGACCTGATGAAAAGTTCTACTTACCGCAAGGCACAGATGGAGATCATGAAGGAATCTTTGCAAAGCCCGCTCTTTCAGCAAGAATTGCTTAAGTTGATGACAAAAGCCGCGGAACAGATGTCCACCACAAACATGATGACGCAAGGACAAAAAGGCGGTGGAGGTCAGGGCGGCGGCCAAGGCGGTGGCGGCCAAGGCGGTGGCGGCGACAAAAGCGGCGGCGGCCAAGGCGGAAGCGGAACCTAAAAAAAACCCGGCACATTTGCGCCGGGCTTTTGTTTATTTACTCACGGTTGATTCGCATTTTGCGATGACGCGTTCGGCCAATTCCCGATAAATTTGTCCGATCGGCGATTGCTCCTTGTATACCGAGGGAGAATAATCCGGTTCCGCCGGATGGTTGTCCGGTTGACCAAGCGGCACTTGTGCCAACAGCTCTGTGGCCAATTGCTCCGCCAATTTGGCTCCGCCGCCGCGGCCAAATACATACTCTTTGCTGCCATCCTTCGCTTCATACCAAGACATATTCTCGACGACGCCAAGCAGCTCATGACCAGTTCGTATGGCCATGGCACCCGCTCTGGCCGCAACGAAGGCGGCCGTCGCATGCGGGGTGGTCACCACAATCTCTTTGCTCTGCGGAATCATTGTATGTACATCCAGAGCCATATCCCCCGTACCTGGCGGAAGGTCGAGAATCATGTAGTCGAGGTCCTCGCCCCAGTGTACTTCCGAAAAGAAGTTGCGCAGCATTTTGCCCAACATCGGGCCACGCCAAATAATCGGTGAATTGTCCTCTACGAAGAAACCCATCGACATGACTTTTACTCCAAACTGCTCGATTGGCAAAATGACTTCGCCAATTACTGTCGGCCGCTGCTCAATGTTCATCATATCCGGTACGCTAAACCCGTAAATGTCGGCATCAATAATCCCCACTTTTTTCCCCAAGCGTGCCAACGCCACAGCCAAATTGACCGTCACCGTTGATTTGCCTACGCCACCTTTTCCCGAGGTTATGGCAATAAACCGGGTGGGGGATTCTTTGCTCAAGATGGGATTAAGCGGTTGCATTTGACCGGTTGCAGCTTTTGCGGCCTGACCGCCTCGCAACTGTGCGCTCAGTGCAGCACGCTCTTCATCGGTCATGGAGCCCATTCGCAGTTCGACTTCTTTCGCTCCCAGCTTTTTCAACGCCTCCGTAACATCCTGCTCAATTTTCGCGCGCAGGGGACAACCGGAGATGGTTAAAACAACCAACAGACTGACCTTATCCCCAACGATCTCAATGTCCCGGATCATGTTCAGTTCCACAAGGCTGCGATTAATTTCCGGGTCCTTCACATCGCGCAGCACTTCCAGCACTCGCTCCTTGGTAATCATCGTGCCACCTCTATTCATTATGGATTCCCAATTCTAAACCGTTCGCGCGTTCATTATAGCATATACAGAAAAGAAGGGCACGAATCAAGGCGAAAGCAAAAGCTTAGGGAGTGACATTGACCTTCTCGCCTGCATAGTGACGCAAAATTCCTTGGTAAATCGCATTGGCCATCGCCTTTTGATAATCGGTTGATTCCAGCAATCGCGCTTCTTCCTCGTTGGAGAGGAAGCCTACCTCGACAAGCACTGCCGGGCTTTTCACTTCCCGAATCAAATAGACGTCATCGGTTTTTTTCGGAAGCCGATTCGTATTTTCCAGGACCCGCTTGATCTCGTCCTGAATCAAGTAAGCCAATTCGCCGCTTTCTTTGTAAGCAGGATAGTAAAAGGTTTGCGCTCCTGACCACTTGCTGGAAGGCAAAGCATTGAGATGAACACTGATCAGAAAATCCGGTTGGTTTTCGTTAACCAATTTGACGCGATTGCGGATATCCTCAGATTTGCGTTTGCGCAGCCGGTCGGCTTCCGGTGAAGCCAAATCCTTGTCTTCCTCGCGCGTCATAATGACATGGGCACCAGATTGTTGCAAAAAATCGCGCAAGTATAGACTGATGGCCAACGATATATCTTTTTCGATAACTTTGCCATCTTGGCTGACCGCTCCCCCGTCCTTGCCGCCATGTCCCGCATCAATCGCGATAACCGTTCCGGCCAGTGGCAGCGACCATGTTGACCAGGAAGTATAGTCAGGCGACTTATACGTAAAAATCACAACGAGCAAGAAAAAAGCGAGCACCCACCCTACTACTTTTCGTGTCACCCTAACAACCCCTTTGTCCCATCTTTCACTCCATCTTATGGGCGGATGGGACAAATTATGACGGAGCTTTTATCCGGGATTTTCACGTTCGGTTCAAAACGGAGCGGTTCCAGTCAAGCGTGATGTGCATGGGCCACCTGATCAGCGATTTCCTGACATTCCGCAGGGGTCAACACCAAACTGACCAGCGGAAAGAAATAGTGGTCCTCTTTTTCAATATGTTTTTTTAACAAGTACGCCAGAAGGTTCATTTTTTGTTGCAAAACTTCAGCAAACCGCTCTGAGTCGCTCTCCTGCATCAAGTCTTCAGCATCCCGATAGTTTTTGCGAATGATGTCATGCTCCTGAATAAGTTTAAAGACAGGCCCAACCTCTGTCGTTGCAAAATAACGGCCCAATTTGGGCAAAATAAATTGTTCCTCGTAGAGAAAGTGCTGTTCCAGTTCCTGTTGAATGATCTGGAGAGCTTCACGGTAAAGCGCACGATTATTTTCAGCACGCACGCGATCCATCCATTGGTCCAACTCCGCATGTTCCTCAATAAACGTATGCAGCTCCGGCGCAACGACGGACATGACTTTCTTCAACTCTTCCGCTTTCTCTTTCGGATTTGCTTGAATGGTTTCATCTTTCCAGTTGCTCATCTTTCTTGCACTCTCCTTTCTTGTACGATAACCAGTCTACCCTATATCCGACCGTTCGCCTGTGAGCATTGTCACATCGCCAAAACAAAAACCCCCTTGCCTGTAAAACAGACAAGAGGGTTTGGGCCTGGGCCGTATCCAAAATTAACGTTTGGAGAATTGTGGCGCGCGACGAGCAGCTTTGAGACCGTATTTTTTACGTTCTTTCATGCGTGGGTCGCGAGTCAGGAAGCCAGCGCGTTTCAAAGCGCCGCGCAGTTCCGGATCGGCTTTCAACAAAGCGCGAGCTACGCCATGACGGATTGCGCCAGCTTGGCCGGAGATTCCGCCACCCGCTACGTTAACCAACACATCATAACGTCCGAGTGTTTCAGTCAAAACAAGCGGTTGTTTCACAATCAGTTTCAATGTTTCCAAACCAAAATAGTTATCCATATCACGTTTGTTGATCAAAATACGACCTTCGCCTGGTACCAAGCGAACACGTGCTACGGAATGTTTACGACGACCTGTACCGTAGTATTGTACTTGTGCCACGAGATTTTTCCTCCCTTGCTATATTAGCCGCGAATTTGCCAAACTTCTGGTTTTTGCGCTGCGTGCGGATGTTCAGAACCAGCGTATACTTTCAATTTAGTAAACATTTGACGTCCCAAGCTGTTTTTCGGCAACATGCCTTTTACAGCAATTTCAAACAAACGATCTGGACGTTTGTTCAACATATCACCGGCGGTAGTCTTTTTCAAACCACCTGGATAGAGGGAGTGAGTGTAGTAGATTTTATCGGTCAATTTTTTACCGGTCAATTTGATTTTGTCAGCATTGATCACAATTACAAAATCGCCAGTATCTACGTGTGGAGTATATTCTGGTTTCAGTTTCCCGCGAAGAATGGAAGCTACTTCGCTTGCCAGGCGGCCAAGAGTTTGACCTTCCGCGTCTACGATGTACCATTTGCGCTCAACTTGGAGCGGTTTCGCCATATATGTGGTACGCATGTTTGTCCCTCCTAAATATATTGCCGTTAAAAACGGAGTCCCGTTCTTTTCATTTCAGGATAAAGTGCAACGGTAAGCAACTTCTCCAGCTGTATCATTTTTTTCGTTCGTTTTTCAATCCCGGGGCTAGAGTGGGGCTAGCGGGGTATGAAAATACCAAGGTTCATCTTACTATACAAGAAGTTTTGAGTCAAGTGGGCAGCAAAGATTGACTGGAGAAAATGATGGAGAAAAAGCTGTTTTTACCTCTCATTCCCTAGTCATACTCAACCTGCCACATCGTCAAGCCTCTGGCAGGAGCTGTTTTCCCGGCAAGCTCACGATTTTTCGCTTCCAAAATTTGCTTGATCTCACGGGGAGCTCGCTTGCCTTGCCCAACTTCCACCAAAGTTCCTACAATGATGCGAACCATATTGTACAAAAAGCCGTTTCCCCTGCAGATGACCCAGACAAAATCGTTCTGCCGTTCTACCCGCACGTCATAAAGCTCTCGAACCTTGTCCTCGACAAACGTTTTGGCAGAACAAAATGAAGTGAAGTCATGCTCGCCGATCAAACAGCCGGCCGCCTGCTGCATCGCTTCAATATCGAGCGGATAGCGGATATGATCGGCATAACGGTGATAAAACAGGTCAGGAACCGGACCATTGTCAATGCAGTAACGATATTCCTTTACCTTTACATCAAACCTGGCGTGAAAGCCCGCCGGCGCCTCTTCAACGTCTTTGACGATTATCGAAGAGGGCAGCTGGTTGTTCAAAATAAGCCGCCATTTTTCAAGAGGAATCGAACTGGCGGTGTCAAAGTGAATCACCTGGCCTTGGGCGTGGACACCCGCATCCGTGCGTCCTGAGCCAACGATTTGGATCGTCTCTCCCGTAATCCGCTGCAAAGCCGCTTCGATCTCTCCCTGAATCGTCACCTGCTCCGGTTGCACTTGAAACCCGCTATAATCGGTCCCATCATAGGCCACAATGCATTTTAAACGTCTCATCGTCTCACCCATCCAATCACGGCAAACAAAATCAGCGCAATGCCAAATGCCAACAAGTCCCTCCATGTAAAGCGCAATTGCCGCAATTTGGTTCTGCCTTCTCCGCCACGATAACCTCTTGCTTCCATCGCCAGCGCCAGCTCCTCCGCCCGGCGAAAAGCGCTGACGAACAAAGGAACGACAATCGCAACGAGATTTCGCAACCGTTTCCACAAACCGCCCGTCTCAAAGTCAATGCCTCGCGATGCTTGGGCCTTGATAATCTTGTCCGTCTCATCGAGCAGCGTCGGGATGAAGCGCAACGCGATCGTCAGCATCAAGGCAATCTCATGGACGGGGACGCCCACCCTGCTCAATGGATGGAGCAACCGTTCCAAGCCATCGGCCAATTCCAGCGGGGAAGTGGTCAATGTCAGCAAGGAACTGAACAAGGCTAACAAAGCCAGCCGTACGGAAATAAAAACAGCTTGCCGTACTCCTTCCGCTTCCACCGTAAGCCACCCCCACGCCAGATAGACCGTGCCTCCTTTTGTCATGAGCACATGCAGCAGAAAGGTTAATGCCAGCAAAAACCACACCGGCTTCAGACCGCGTAAAATATAGCGGTAGGAGATCGATGACCCTTTCATGATGAGGAGTGTAAACAGGGCAAGGATTGCGTAAGAAAGTCCATCATTCGCCATGAATACCAGGACAGCAAAAATAAGTACATATAAGAGCTTGCAGCGCGGATCGAGCCGATGAATAAAGGAATGGCCCGGTACATACTGACCGATTGGAAAATTTTGAAGCAAGTTCATGAGCCTGCCTCCTTCCCCCTGACTCCCTGGTTGAACGGGCTACTCCGGTATAATGACAGCCCGAGTCTGGCGCAATCGGTGGAGCAAATAGTCCTGCAGCTCCTCTTCCCGAAAAAGTGTCACAGGTATTTGCTGTTCACCCGGCAGACTTGCATTGATCTGTTGGATCAATTCGACGGTTTGCGGTACGGCCAAAGCATGATGGCGCAATAGTTCCTCCTCGGCAAATACCTCAGCCGGCGTCCCTTGCAGCACAACCTTCCCTTCGGCCATCACCAGCAAAAAGTCGGCGTATCGCGACGCCTCTTCCATACTGTGGGTCACCAGGAAGGTAGTCAGTTTCCGCTCTCGATGAATCCGATAGATCGCCTCCAAAATCTCTTTGCGACCAGCGGGGTCCAACCCTGCGGTGGGTTCATCAAGAACCAGCACTTTGGATTGCATCGCCAAAACGCCGGCAAGCGCTACCCGGCGCATTTGTCCGCCGCTCAAATGAAACGGTGAACGATCTTTCAATTCATCATAAGACAGACCGACTGTCTCCAGCGCCTCTTTGGCCCGCAGCAGCGCTGCTTCTTCAGACAAACCGAGGTTGCGGGGACCAAAGGCCACATCTTTTGCGACCGTCTCTTCAAACAGTTGGTGCTCCGGATACTGAAAAACGAGACCAACGTTTGAGCGAAATTCAGCCGGCAAGCGGCTGGACGGTTCAATTTGCCAATCGCCCACCTGAATCCGACCGCGCGTTGGCTTCAACAACCCGTTCAGATGCTGGACCAGCGTTGACTTTCCCGATCCGGTCTGCCCGATGATTCCGACAAACGCTTCATCGGGAATGGCGAAACTCACAGCGGAGAGCGCCTCTTTCTCAAACGGTGTCCCCGCACCATAAATATGCGTTACCTGTTCAAAAATAATCGGCATAGTTCTTCAACCAGCTCCTTCTGGTGAAGTAAAGGCGGAATCGGCACGCCGTTTGCGGATAGATAGTGCTGAATGCGAACGGCTAACGGCACATCCAATCCGGTTTCCTGCAGACGGGTGACATCGGCGAAGACGTTTCGCGGCGTTCCTTGCATAAAAATCTTCCCTTGTCGCATCACCACTACCCGGTCGGCGTCCACCGCCTCTTCAGGAAAATGGCTGATATTGATGACCGTGATGCCTGCTTCCCGATTCAGCCTGCGGACGAGCTCCATGATTTCCTTTCGTCCTTGCGGGTCCAACATTGCTGTCGCTTCATCGAGAATCAACACGCGCGGACGCATGGCGATAATGCCGGCGATCGCGGTACGCTGTTTTTGTCCGCCGGAGAGCTTATGCGGTTGTCGCTGTGCGTAGGCGGCCATGCCCACCGCTTTCAGTGCCGCGTCAATCCTCTCTCTCATTTCCGCTGGCGGCACGCCTATATTTTCCAGACCAAACGCCACATCATCTTCCACCGTTGAACCAACGATCTGATTATCGGGATTTTGAAAGACAAGCCCAACCATTTGCCTGATTTTCCACACTTCTTGCGTGGCACCTGTCTTCCAGGGACCAACCCTTACTTCACCTTCGGCGGGAAGCAGCAGTGCATTCATCAATTTGGCAAGCGTCGATTTGCCGGAACCGTTATGTCCAATAATCGTCACAAACTCGCCTTCCGCGATCGTCAAATTGAGATTTTGCAAAACCGGCAGTTTTTCGCCAAACTCGTCCGTATAATAGAACGACACATTTTCAAACTGGATTAACGGGGCACTCTCCATGTTCATGCTCCCTTCCCTGTACAGCAGGTTCCTTCCACTTGTCGCAACGATGTTCAGACAAAAGAAAAAAGGGCATGAATCAGAATCTGGTCGAAAAAACCAGATTCTGCCCTCACCCTTTTATGACTACCACGCACTATTAAACTAATTCCAGATACGCCATTGGTGCAGCGTCGCCACGGCGAGGACCAACTTTCAGGATACGAGTGTATCCACCATTACGCTCTGCATAACGTGGTGCGATGTCATCAAACAGCTTTTGAACGGCGTCGCGTCCTTCTGCTGTAGCTACTTCTTTGCGTACGAAAGCTGCCACTTGGCGACGAGCATGCAAGTCACCGCGTTTTGCCAACGTAATCATTTTTTCGGCAATCGAACGCACTTCTTTCGCCTTCATTTCAGTCGTTTCAATGCGCTCGTTAATGATCAGGTCAGTAACCAAATCACGGAACAATGCTTTTCGAGCGGCACTTCTACGCCCCAATTTACGGTATGCCATGTTCTTACCTCCCTCTTACTGGCGTGTTTACGTCGAGTCTAATTTCGCTGTAAGCCAGCCTCTTCCCTAATCGTCATTTCGCAAGGAAAGACCCAATTCTTGCAGTTTTTCCTGTACTTCTTCCAAGGATTTTCGTCCCAGGTTACGCACTTTCATCATATCTTCTTCCGACTTTTGGGTCAGCTCTTGAACAGTATTGATTCCAGCACGTTTCAAGCAGTTGTAAGAACGAACAGAAAGGTCAAGCTCTTCGATGGTCATCTCAAGCACTTTCTCTTTCTTGTCCTCTTCTTTTTCCACCATGATTTCTGCATCCTTCGCCTGATCGGTCAGACCGACAAACAGGTTCAAATGCTCCGTCATGATTTTCGCGCCCAGACTGACAGCTTCTTCCGGACTGATGCTGCCGTTTGTCCAAACCTCAAGCGTTAACTTGTCATAGTTGGTCATTTGTCCAACACGAGTGTTTTCCACTTGATAGTTGACGCGCTTAATCGGCGTATAGATCGAATCAATCGGAATCACACCAATCGGTTGATCCTCCGACTTGTTTCCATCCGCCTGAACATATCCACGACCACGTCCAGCTGTCATACGAATGTGCAGACGACCGCCGTTTGCTAGGGTGGCAATATGAAGATCAGGGTTTAAGATCTCCACATCACTGTCAGCACGAATATCTCCAGCTTTGACTACACCTTCGCCTTCAGCATCAATCTCGATGATTTTTTCTTCATCGGAATGAATTTTCAGAGCTAGGCCTTTGATATTAAGGATAATCTCCGTAACATCTTCCACAACGCCTTCTACTGTGGAGAATTCATGCAGAACACCGTCGATTTGAACAGAAGTTACTGCAGCACCAGGCAGTGAGGAGAGCAGAATTCGTCTCAGCGAGTTGCCAAGCGTCGTGCCGTAACCACGCTCAAGCGGCTCAACAACGAACTTTCCGTACAGGTTGTCGTCGGTAACTTCCACAACCTCGATTCTCGGTTTTTCTATTTCTATCATTAAACAAACCCTCCTTCAAAACGTCGAAATTCTTGGGTGGGCGTAAGAGCCCACTCAGGAATTTCCTTCGGCGGTTTACCGTATGCGTGCATGACAAGCTAAAAAAGCAGAATTTACCATTCTAGTATGGACATGTTCTGAACTTTATAAACGCATTACACGCGGCGACGTTTTGGTGGACGGCAGCCGTTGTGTGGGATTGGCGTAACATCTTTGATCATGTTAACTTCCAAACCGGCAGCTTGCAAAGAACGGATAGCGGCTTCACGGCCTGCCCCCGGTCCTTTCACAAGAACTTCACAAGAGCGCATTCCGTGTTCCATTGCAGTTTTTGCAGCGGTCTCAGCGGCCATTTGCGCAGCAAACGGAGTGCTTTTACGGGAACCCTTAAATCCGAGGGCACCAGCACTGGACCAAGAGATTGCGTTGCCGTGCGGATCGGTGATAGTAACAATCGTGTTGTTGAACGTAGAACGGATATGAGCTACGCCCACTTCAACGTTTTTCCGATCGCGACGACGTGTACGAGTGGCAGCTTGTTTTCTTTTAGCCATGTCAGATTACCCTCCTTTACTTCTTCTTGTTCGCTACAGTACGACGAGGACCTTTGCGCGTACGAGCATTTGTTTTAGTACGTTGACCACGGACAGGCAAGCCGCGACGATGGCGAATACCACGGAAGCATCCGATTTCCATCAAGCGCTTGATGTTGAGGGAGATTTCACGACGAAGATCACCTTCAACTTTGATGTTCTTGTCGATGTATTCACGAAGTTTCGCTACTTCGTCCTCAGTGAGGTCACGCACGCGAGTATCAGGGTTTACACCTGTAGCCGCCAAAATACGTTGAGACGTAGGGCGACCAATACCAAAGATATAGGTCAAAGCGATTTCCGCGCGTTTTTCGCGAGGCAAGTCAACGCCTGCAATACGTGCCATGCTAGAAAAGCACCTCCTTAAATTTATCCTTGTTTTTGCTTATGCTTTGGATTTTCACAAATAACCATTACGTTACCTTTACGACGAATGACTTTGCATTTTTCGCAAATCGGTTTAACCGATGGTCTCACTTTCATGGTTCTTGCCTCCCTTTTCTATTAGGGGTCTTATTTATAGCGGTAGGTAATGCGACCGCGCGTCAAATCATATGGCGACAATTCAACCGTCACTTTATCACCGGGCAAAATGCGAATAAAGTGCATGCGAATTTTACCCGAAACGTGAGCCAACACTTTATGACCATTCTCTAATTCTACACGAAACATTGCATTGGGCAAGGGTTCGATAACCGTACCCTCTACTTCAATTACATCGTCTTTGGCCATTCGTTTCTCTCCTTTCATCTGTCCTTCAGTCAGACCATGAGTGTTCAATACTAGTATTACAAACGAACTTATCGTCAACACGTTGGACGACAATCCAGATCTGCACAGGCATCTTGTATCGTCTATAACTTCGTTAAGACCTCATAGCCATCTTCCGTAATCGCGATGGTGTGTTCATAATGGGCGCAATTTTTCCGATCCACTGTTACGACCGTCCAATTGTCCTCCAATGTGCGGACATAACGTTCGCCAGCATTCACCATCGGTTCGATCGCCAAAACCATGCCAGGCTTCAATACTGGTCCTCGATCCGGAGGACCGTAATTGGGGATTTGCGGATCTTCATGCAAGCTTCGTCCTATGCCATGCCCCACATACTCGCGAACGATCGTGAAACCGGCAGCCTCTACATGGATTTGGATTGCGTGCGAGATATCAGAAAGACGTCCGCCAGGAACTGCTTTCTCCAGTCCTTTATACAACGACTCCTCCGTTATCCTCATCAACCGCTGATCTTCATCGGAGATCTTGCCAACTGCGTACGTCCAAGCGGAATCACTGTGGTAGCCGTCAACCATGGCCCCAATATCAAGACTGATCAGATCTCCCTCTTGCAACGTCCGTGTTCCCGGGATCCCGTGTACGAGTTCTTCATTGACTGAAGCACAGATACTTCCTGGAAAGCCACCGTAGCCTTTAAACGATGGAACAGCCCCTTTGCTGCGAATAAAGCTTTCCGCTAATTCGTCCAGTTGTTTTGTGGTGATGCCCGGCTTTACTGCTTTGGACAGCTCTTGATGGGTTAAGGCGACAATTCGCCCTGCTTCACGCATAACCTCAAGTTCCAATCTTGATTTTAGATGGATCATTCTTGCTTACCCTCGCAATAAAGACTTGATTTCCGCAAAAACAACCTGGATATCTTGTTCGCCGTTGATATTGCGCAAAAGCCCCTGCTTGGAATAGTAATCAATCAATGGTTGCGTTTGTGCGATGTTGACATCCAAGCGTTGTGTAACCACTTCGGCTTTGTCGTCATCACGTTGATACAACTTACCACCGTCTTTATCGCAAACCCCTTCCGTTTTTGGAGGGTTAAACAAAGTATGGTAGCTTGCACCGCAAACTGGACAAATCCAACGCCCCGTCAGCCGCTCAATCAAAAGCTCGCGACGAACATTAATATTGATAACGTGATCAATCTCACGTCCCAATTCTTTCAATGTAGAGGTCAAGGCTTCCGCTTGAGGAACAGTCCGTGGAAACCCGTCAAGCAGAAATCCATTAGCACAATCCTCATTTGAAAGGCGTTCCCGCACAATACCGATCACAACTTCGTCCGGTACCAGAAGACCTTTGTCCATAAAGGATTTGGCTTCCAACCCAAGAGGCGTTTGGTTCTTCACCGCAGCTCGGAACATATCGCCGGTTGAGATATGCGGGATGTTGAATTCTTCTACGATACGTTCTGCCTGTGTACCTTTTCCGGCACCAGGAAGACCCATCAGTATAATATTCATATCCATCCCCTCCGTCTGAATCACAACAACCTCAGCTTTATTTCATGAACCCTTGGTAGTGACGCTTAATCATTTGGCTTTCAATTTGCTTCATCGTATCCAGTACAACCCCGATCACGATCAACAAGGTTGTTCCCCCGATATAAATCTGCGAAGGCAAATTAGCCAATCGGGTGAAGAAGAACGGCAAAATTGAAATTACCATCAAGAATAAGGCACCAGCCAAAGTTAACCGGGTCAGCGTACGGGTGATGTACACTTCCGTGTTTTTGCCGGGTCGGATTCCAGGGATGTACCCGCCGTTTTTCTTCATATTTTCTGCCATTTGCACAGGATTCATTTGCACAAATGTATAGAAATAGGTAAAGCCAAGGATGAGCAATGCGTACAATGTCATTCCCAGCGGAGCGCTGATCTGGAAGTTTTGATAAATCCAGTTGGCAACACCCACACCGGTCGGATCAGCCCAGAACTGGGCAATTGTCGACGGGAACGTCACCAGCGAGATCGCAAAGATTACCGGAATAACCCCAGCCGAGTTAATTTTCAACGGAATGTGCGTAGATTGGCCACCGTACATTTTACGGCCAACCACACGTTTCGCATATTGCACCGGAATCTTGCGAATACCTTGCTGCATGAAGATAACGCCCACAATGATCGCAATGATGACCAACAAAATAATCACGATCTTCAAGATGCTGAAGAACAGATTGGTGGTTTCGGCAAACTGGCTTTGGTAAATCGTCACCACACCGCCGTGGATGTTGGCTACGATACCCGCCATGATAATCACCGAAATCCCGTTCCCAATACCTTTTTCCGTGATTTGCTCACCCATCCACATCAGGAGCGATGTACCAGCCGTCAAGGTGATCGCAATCAGGGCATAACTGCCGACTGACTGGTCTGTCAACAAACCGGGAGCCATATTGTTAAAACCAAATGTCATCCCAACGGATTGAACCAAAGAAAGCACGATCGTAAAGTAGCGAGTGACCGTAGCAATCTTGCGTCGTCCCGTTTCCCCTTCACGCGCCCATTGCGTAAACTTCGGCACCACTTCCATCGACAACAGCTGCATGATGATCGATGCCGTGATATAAGGCATGATCCCCATTGCGAAAATCGAGAAGTTTTTCAACGCCCCACCGGAGAACGTATTGAGCAAGTTGAGGAAATTGTTGTTGGCTTGTTCAAACATCGCCACATTGATATTGGGAACCGGAATAAAGCTACCAATTCGGAAGACGACGAGCATCAACAGGGTAAATAATACCCTTCGACGCAAGTCGCCTATCTTAAAAATGTTAGTGAGGCTCGCTAACATTAGATCACCTCGGCAGATCCACCGACTTGAGCGATCTTCTCGACAGCAGCTGCAGAGAACTTGTGAGCTTTCACTGTAAGCTTAACATTGAGTTCACCATTTGCCAAAACTTTAACACCATCACGCAGAGCGCTGATTACACCGGTTTCTCTGAGAAGTTCCGGAGTAACGACAGTTCCTTCCGCAAAACGGTTCAAAGCATCGAGACTCACAATCGCATATTCCTTGCGATTAATGTTGTTGAAACCACGTTTCGGCAAACGACGGTACAACGGGTTTTGTCCACCCTCGAAACCAGGACGGACACCACCGCCTGAACGAGCATTTTGACCCTTGTGACCTTTACCGGCAGTTTTACCAGTACCGCTACCGATACCACGTCCAACACGTTTGCGTTCATGGCGGGATCCTTCGGCAGGTTTCAATTCATGCAATTTCATTCGTTGCACCTCCTAACTGAAAAAGTCTGCTTAAGCTTCAATTTCTTTTACTTCAACCAAATGTTTTACTTTAAAGATCATCCCACGCATCGCTGGGTTATCTTGTTTAACGACAGTTTGGTTAACTTTGCGAAGGCCAAGGGCTTGCACCGTAGCGCGTTGATCTTCTGTGCGTCCAATCACACTACGTTTGAGGGTGATTTGCAGAGCTTTTGCCATATCCCATTCCCTCCTTCTTATCCTAACAATTCGTCAACGGATTTACCGCGCAATTTAGCGACATCTTCCGCTGTTTTCAATCGGCTGAGACCTTCCAGCGTAGCGTTGACCATATTGATTGGATTGTTAGAGCCGAGCGATTTGCTCAATACATCACCGATACCTGCGAGTTCAAGCACCGCACGAACAGGTCCACCAGCGATAACTCCTGTACCTGGGGAAGCCGGTTTGATCAATACGCGACCAGAACCAAAATGGCACAGAACTTCATGAGGAATAGTTGTTCCTTTGAGAGGTACGCGAATTAGATTTTTCTTCGCGTCATCAATCGCTTTACGGATAGCGTCCGGTACTTCTTGTGCTTTGCCCATTCCAGCGCCTACGTGACCATTTTTGTCACCTACAACGACCAATGCGCTGAAGCTGAAACGACGTCCACCTTTAACCACTTTCGCTACACGGTTAACGGCGACTACTTTTTCTTCTAGCTCTAATTTGCTAGGGTCGATTCGCATTCCTTACCCTCCTTGTTTACAAAAATCTTGTTGACTAGAAATCAAGTCCTGCTTCACGCGCTGCGTCAGCAAGTGCTTTAATACGTCCATGATACAAATAACCGCCACGATCAAACAGAACATTGGCGTAGCCTTTTTCTTGCGCTCTTTTCGCAATCAAAGTACCAACAGCAGTTGCTGCTTCAATGTTTCCGCCATTTTTCAGACCCAGTTCTTTATCCAGCGAAGATGCAGAAGCTAGTGTTGTTCCTGTGGCATCGTCAATCAATTGAGCGTAAATGTGTTTGGAAGAACGGAAAACGTTCAAACGAGGACGTACCGCAGTTCCGACCAGACGTCTGCGGATACGCAGATGACGTTTCTTCCGAGCTTTATTTTTATCGCCTTTTGTAAACATTACGCTGCCTCCCTTCTCATAAAACTAGCTGCTTTATTTACCTTTTTTACCCTCTTTACGACGAACAACCTCATCGCTGTATTTAATCCCTTTGCCTTTGTAAGGTTCAGGTTTACGGATCGAACGAATTTCCGCAGCCACTTGGCCAACGCGTTCTTTATCGATACCTTTCACAACCAATGTGGTTTGGTTCGGCACATCCAGTTCAATGCCTTCTTCCGGGGTAATTTCTACCGGATGGGAGAAACCGAGAGAGAGAGTTACACCTTTGCCAGCTTTAGCGGCACGGTACCCAACGCCCACCAGTTCCAGCGTACGGCTAAAACCTTCAGACACACCTGTAACCATGTTTGCAACAAGCGCGCGAGTTGTACCGTGCAAGGAACGATGTAATTTATTGTCGCTCGGACGTTCTACCAACACTTCGTTTTCACCGATGGTGATGGTAATGTCCGGATGAAAGTTCTTAACAAGTGTACCCTTAGGGCCCTTTACTGTCAGCTCCGTACCGTTCAGGGTGAGAGTAACGCCTGCAGGGACCGCTATCGGTTTTTTACCGACACGTGACATAACTTGCACCTCCTGTGCGAGAATCAAATATTACCAAACGTAAGCGAGCACTTCTCCACCAACATGCGCTTGACGAGCTTGTTTGTCAGTCATCACGCCGTTGGAGGTAGAAATGATAGCCAAACCTAAACCGCCCAACACACGAGGAATCTCGTTGTTTTTCGCGTACACGCGCAGACCAGGTTTGCTAATGCGTTTCAAACCGGAAATAACGCGCTCATTGTTCGGACCGTATTTCAGGAACAAACGAATGATTCCTTGCTTGTTATCCTCAACAAACTCAGCATCGCGGATAAAGCCTTCCTCTTTCAGGATGCGGGCAATTTCCTTCTTGATTGTAGATGCTGGGATCTCCACTTTCTCGTGGCGAACCATGTTTGCGTTACGGATACGAGTAAGCATATCTGCAATTGGATCTGTCATAACCATGAGAAAAAACCTCCTTCCCGTCTAAATTACCAGCTTGCTTTCTTAACGCCTGGAATTTGACCTTTATAAGCCAGTTCACGGAAGCAAATACGGCACAATTTGAACTTGCGCAGTACAGAATGCGGGCGACCGCAACGTTCACAACGTGTATAAGCACGTACGCTGAATTTTGGTTTCCGCTGTTGCTTAATGACCATTGATTTTTTTGCCACGTTTTTCCCTCCTTACGATAGGGTTTATTTACGGAATGGCATACCCATTTGAGTTAACAATTCACGAGCTTCCTCGTCGGTTTTTGCGGAAGTTACGATCACGATGTCCATACCGCGAACCTTGTCAATTTTATCGTATTCGATCTCAGGGAAAATAAGTTGTTCCTTCAGACCGAGTGTATAGTTTCCACGACCGTCGAATGCTTTGGAAGAAACACCGCGGAAGTCACGTACGCGTGGAAGCGATACATTCATCAATTTGTCAAGGAAGTAGTACATACGTTCACCGCGCAATGTTACTTTCGCACCGATAGGCATACCTTCACGAAGTTTAAAACCTGCGATGGACTTTTTCGCGCGAGTCACAACCGGTTTTTGACCAGTAATGATTTGCAAATCTTCTACTGCAGAATCAAGGGCTTTCGCATTGCCAACTGCTTCACCAACACCCATGTTGACAATGATTTTTTCCACTTTCGGTACTTGCATGATGGAGCTGTAGTTAAACTTGCTCATCAACGCAGGTACGATTTCATTTTGATATTTTTCTTTCAATCTTGCTGCCATCTAGGACAACCTCCTTTCCGACCTGACTACTTGTCGATTACTTCGCCAGATTTTTTTGCAACCCGAACTTTTTTGCCATTGTCAAGCACTTTATAACCTATGCGAGTAGGTTTTCCGGACTTAGGATCAATGAGCGACACGTTGGAAACGTGAATAGGTGTTTCTTGTGTTACAATGCCGCCTTGCGGATTCGCTTGAGACGGACGTGTATGTTTCTTCACGAGATTGATACCTTCTACCAATACACGATCTTTTTTCGGATAAGCAGCAAGTACGCGGCCTTTTTTGCCCTTGTCCTTACCCGTAATTACGATAACGGTATCGCCTTTTTTAACGTGCATCGCTTGGTGCACCTCCTATCGAACAAACTGCAGAATTTAAACGTTCAAATTAGAGAACCTCAGGAGCCAGAGAGATGATTTTCATAAAATCTTTATCACGAAGCTCACGAGCTACCGGTCCAAAGATACGAGTACCACGTGGGGATTTATCATCTCTGATAATAACCGCTGCGTTTTCATCGAAACGGATGTAAGATCCATCGTTGCGACGAACGCCACGAACACTACGCACTACAACTGCTTTTACAACTTGACCTTTCTTGACAACGCCGCCGGGTGTAGCGCTTTTTACGGAGCATACAATGACATCCCCGATGTTCGCGGTTTTGCGACCGGAACCACCCAGCACCTTGATGCACATCAATTCTTTCGCACCAGAGTTGTCAGCAACGGCCAATCTCGTCTGAGTTTGGATCATTTACTGTTCCTCCTTTCGGTTATGGTTGACCGAAATCTTCCTTATACAATAACTGCTTCTTCAACAATACGCACAAGACGGAAACGTTTATCTTTGGAAAGCGGACGGGTTTCCATGATCTCTACGATATCGCCGATTTTTGCAGTGTTGTTTTCGTCATGAGCCTTGTACTTTTTGGAGTACTTCACGCGTTTGCCGTACAATGGATGTTTTTTGTAGGTTTCAACAAGAACCACTACAGTTTTATCCATTTTGTCGGAAACGACGCGACCTACCATGGTTCTACGCATATTGCGGTCTGCGGTCATCGTTCGAACCTCCTTCCTTTAATTAGCCGATCCCTAATTCTCTTTGACGCAGGACTGTTTTCGCACGCGCGATGTCTCTGCGCACTTGCTTGATACGAGCTGTGTTTTCAAGCTGACCTGTTGCCAACTGGAAACGAAGGTTGAACAACTCTTCTTTCAAAGAGGAGATGTTTTGTTCGATCTCGGCAGTGGTTAAATTGCGATATTCATTAGCCTTCATTTGCGTCACCACCCACTTCTTCGCGCTTCACAAACTTGCATTTTACAGGCAGTTTGTGCATCGCGAGACGCATAGCCTCACGCGCGATCTCTTCAGGAACACCAGCAAGTTCAAACATAATCTTGCCAGGTTTCACAACTGCAACCCAATGTTCAGGAGAACCTTTACCGGAACCCATCCGTACTTCCAACGGTTTTTGTGTTACCGGTTTGTCAGGGAAAATTTTGATCCATACTTTACCGCCACGACGGATGTAACGAGTCATCGCAATACGGGCAGCTTCAATTTGACGGTTGGTTACCCAAGCCGGTTCGAGTGCTTGTAAACCGTATTCACCAAATGCAACGGTAGTACCGCCTTTTGCATTACCAGTCATCCGACCGCGGTGTTGTTTACGGTGTTTTACGCGTTTAGGCGTTAACATGTTTACTTGCCTCCTTCCTCAACTGCTACGTTCTTCTTTGTAGGAAGCACTTCACCACGATAGATCCATACTTTCACACCGATCCGACCATAAGTGGTATGAGCTTCTGCAGTACCATAATCGATATCTGCGCGAAGTGTGTGCAGCGGTACAGTTCCTTCACTGTAACCTTCCGAACGAGCGATATCAGCACCACCAAGACGACCGCTTACCAAAGTTTTGATCCCTTTAGCGCCAGCACGCATGGTACGAGCAATGGTTTGTTTTTGTGCACGACGGAAAGAAATACGGTTTTCCAATTGACGTGCGATGTTTTCAGCTACCAAAGTAGCATCCAAATCAGGTTTTTTCACTTCATTGATGTTGATGTGAACGCGTTTGCCTGTCATTTCGGACAGCGTTTTACGAAGTACTTCTACTTCTTGGCCGCCTTTCCCGATAACCATTCCAGGTTTAGCGGTGTAGATCGTCACGTTTACGCGATTGGCAGCGCGCTCGATTTCAATCGTAGAAACAGCAGCATCTTTCAGACGCCCTTTTACATACTTGCGAATACGAAGGTCTTCATGCAACAAAGAAGCGAAATCTTTGTCGGCGTACCATTTTGACTCCCAGTCACGGATAACGCCAATACGAAGACCTACCGGGCTTACCTTTTGACCCACACGTAATCCCTCCTTATTTCTCGTTTAGTACCACCGTAATATGGCTAGTGCGTTTATGGATGCGGCTAGCGCGACCCATTGCACGCGGACGGAATCGTTTCAAGGTTGGACCTTGGTCAACGAAAACTTTGCCGACTACGAGGTTGTTTGGATCCAGTTCGTAATTGTGTTCTGCGTTAGCGATTGCCGATTTCAATACTTTCTCAACTACTGGAGAAGCAGCTTTCGGAGTGTGTTTGAGAATCGCCAATGCTTCACCGACTTGCTTGCCTCTGATCAAGTCCACTACCAAGCGAACTTTGCGAGGTGCAATGCGAATATAGCGAGCAACTGCTTTTGCTTCCATCTTTGTACCTCCTCTCTGTGAAGAGAAAAATTAGCGCTTCTTGGATTTTTTGTCGTTATCGACGTGACCCTTGAAGGTACGAGTTGGTGCGAATTCACCCAATTTGTGACCCACCATGTCTTCCGTCACGTAAACCGGCACATGCTTGCGACCATCATAAACCGCAAACGTATGTCCAACGAACTCAGGGAAGATTGTTGAGCGACGAGACCACGTTTTTACAACGCGTTTTTCGTTCTTCTCGTTCAATTCGTCAACTTTCTTCATCAAGTGGTCATCCACGAAAGGACCTTTCTTCAAACTACGTCCCATATGTGAACCTCCCTTCGCCAAAGGCGTTCGGTTATTGTTTCATCCAGCCTTATTTTTTGCGGCGGCGGATGATGTATTGATCGGATTTGTTCTTTTTCTTGCGGGTTTTGAGACCCAAAGCAGGTTTACCCCAAGGAGTAACAGGCGCTTTACGTCCGATAGGTGCGCGACCTTCACCACCACCGTGTGGGTGATCATTCGGGTTCATTACGCTACCGCGAACAGTTGGACGAACTCCCAACCAACGAGAGCGACCAGCTTTACCGATGTTGATCAATTCGTGATCGAGGTTACCTACTTGGCCAACAGTCGCGCGGCACTCGTTATGAATGCGGCGAGTTTCGCCAGAAGACAAACGAACGATTACGAAGTCACCATCACGACCGAGCAATTGAGCGGAAGCACCGGCTGCACGAACCAATTGTCCGCCTTTGCCAGGTTTCAACTCGATGTTGTGAATGGTTGTACCAACCGGAATTTTTTCCAGCGGCAATGCATTACCGGTTTTGATATCGGCATCTGCACCGGAAACGATCTCGTCGCCCACTTTCAAGCCCAAAGGAGCAAGAATGTAGCGTTTTTCACCATCTGCGTAGTTGATCAAAGCAATGTTTGCAGAACGGTTTGGATCGTACTCGATCGTAGCTACTTTACCTACGATACCATCTTTGTTGCGTTTGAAGTCAATAATGCGATATTTGCGTTTATGACCGCCACCTTGATGACGAACGGTAATTTTCCCTTGGTTATTGCGGCCTGCTTTTTTATTCAAAGGCGCCAACAGGGATTTTTCGGGAGTAGAAGTGGTAATCTCCTCGAATGTGGAAACCGTCATTTGGCGACGACCAGGAGAAGTCGGTTTAAACTTTTTGATTCCCATTCAAATTCCCTCCTTTTCGGTAGTCGTCGTGCTTACACACCTTCGTAGAATTCGAGATCTTTACTGTCAGCTGTCAGCTTTACGATCGCTTTTTTCCACTCGGAAGTGTATCCGGAATATTTGCCGTAACGTTTTGGTTTTGCTGGTACACGAGTCGTGTTAACAGCTTCAACCTTTACACCAAATACTTTTTCTACCGCTTGCTTGATTTCGGTTTTGTTAGCTTTGAGAGGCACTTCAAAAACGTACTTCTTCTCAGCCATCATGTCAGTGGTGCGCTCCGTAATGATAGGGCGCTTGATTACATCATGCAGGCTCTTCATTAGGCGAGCACCTCCTCTACTTTAGCAACCGCATCTTTAGTTACGATTACTTTATCATGAGCAACGAGATCCAGAACGTTAATGCCTGCAGCATCTACAAACTTAGCTCCTGGAATGTTGCGGGAAGAGAGCGCTACGTTTTGATCAAACTCAGAGGTTACGATCAACACTTTGCGTTCTGCTTTCAGGTTGTTCAAAACAGCAACCATATCTTTTGTTTTAGGTGCAGCGATGTTCAATGCATCCAAAACAAGCAATTCATTATTTTGCACTTTGCTGGAAAGCGCGGATTTCAATGCCAAACGGCGAACTTTACGGTTCAGTTTGTAACCGTATTTGCGAGGTGTTGGTCCGAATACGACACCGCCGCCTTTCCATTGTGGAGCACGAATGGAACCTTGACGAGCGCGACCAGTACCTTTTTGACGCCATGGCTTACGGCCGCCGCCGCGAACTTCGGAACGGTTTTTCACATCGTGAGTACCTTGGCGTTGCGAAGCTTGTTGCATCACAATCGCATCGTACAAGACGTTATTGTTTGGCTCGATCCCAAAAATGCTGTCAGCCAATTCAATTTCGCCTACTTGAGAACCGCTTTGATTGTAAAGAGCTACTTTTGGCATGTCAGATCCTCCTTTCTTTACTTGTTCTTGACAGCCGTAGAAACGACCACGTAGCTATTTTTTGGTCCAGGAATAGATCCTTTAACCAAGATCAGGTTGCGATCTGCATCCACTCTTACTACTTCCAGGTTTTGAATGGTTACATTGTCAGTACCCAATTGACCTGGCAAAGTTTGACCTTTGAACACGCGGTTAGCTGCGATCGAACCGAGCGAACCTGGTCCGCGATGGTAACGGGAACCGTGTGCCATTGGTCCGCGGGATTGATTGTGGCGTTTGATTGCACCAGCATAACCTTTACCTTTGGTTACGCCAGAAACGTCAACAACATCTCCTGCGGCAAAAATATCAGCTTTCAATTCTTGACCAACCTCAAACTCTCCGAGGTTAACTCCGCGAATTTCGCGAACGAAGCGCTTAGGTGCAGTGTTAGCTTTCGCTGCATGACCTTTTTCCGGTTTGTTTGCGCGATGCTCTTTTTTATCGTCAAAACCGATTTGGATAGCTTCGTATCCATCGTTGGCTTCGTCTTTCTTTTGAAGTACAACGCAAGGACCAGCTTCGATAACAGTTACCGGAACTGCAGTGCCATTCGGCCCGAAAACCTGAGTCATGCCCAGTTTTTTACCTAAGATTCCTTTGGTCATTAGTGCCACCTCCTGTGAACAAATCAATCTGTTGTATCAAGTCCCTGCCGATGCGCAGGGGCGCATTATTCGTGGGTTTTGCAAGACAACGCCAGCGTGTGTGTCGCTGCTTCTGATTACAATTTGATTTCGATATCTACACCGGACGGCAGATCCAAACGCATCAAAGCATCAACAGTTTGCGGTGTTGGATTCAAAATATCAATCAAACGTTTGTGAGTACGCATCTCGAATTGTTCGCGAGAATCTTTGTACTTGTGAACAGCACGAAGAATCGTGTAAACCGCTTTTTCAGTAGGAAGCGGAATCGGCCCAGATACATTCGCTCCGGAACGTTTAGCCGTATCCACGATTTTCTCAGCGGATTGATCGAGGATTTTATGATCGTATGCTTTAAGACGAATACGAATCTTTTGTTTTGCCATTTTAGTCCCTCCTTTTTCGCCCATTTTATTAACGGACATTTCTCCGTGGAAATATCCTGCACCCCAGCCATGGCAAAGGGGCCGGGTGTGTCAGCAACCTCCCACATCATCGCAAGTCCATGACCAACATTCACTATTGTACTAAAATCATATAGGCAACGCAAGTTTTTTTTAAAATAAATTATAAAAGCAAGTATTGCCAAAATGGCGTTCTATCAACGCTTTACCGCACCGCAACAACACAACTCTTCTATTAATAATCGGCGGCCTTTTGGATTGTCCCTTCTTCCCGGCTTCTTGGCACGGATCGCCTGATGCAGAAAAGGAAGCCGGATAGATCCCTCTGTATTCCGTCAAGTGATGTTTTCTATACCGCGCCGTCACTTTTTGATAAAGTAGAAAGAGACGGAACGAAAGGAGTCTGCTTATGGCAAACGAAACGACTGCGTATGAACAAATCGGCGGCGCCGAAACGATTTCGCGTCTTGTCCATACATTTTATGCCTTGGTCCAACGCCACCCTGATTTGGCACCGATATTCCCTGAGGATCTCACGGAAACAAAAAACAAGCAATACATGTTCCTTACGCAATTTCTCGGCGGCCCTCCCTTATATAGCGAACGTTTCGGGCACCCCATGTTGCGCGCAAGGCACATGCCTTTCCCGATTACCCCGAAACGAGCTGAAGCCTGGTTATCATGCATGAACCAAGCAATGGACAAAATCGGCTTGGAAGGTGAGCTTCGCAATGAAATCTTTTCCCGTTTAACTTTGACCGCCCATCATATGGTCAACCAATGGGACGATGCAAGCGAATAGCTTTCTTTAACCAATAAAAAAAACCGATAGCAGCGCTATCGGTTTTTTTAACGCATATCTTACTCGATAATACCAGCAACAACGCCAGCGCCTACAGTACGGCCACCTTCGCGGATAGCGAAACGAGTACCTTGTTCCATCGCTACTGGAGCGATCAGTTCAACAGTGAACTCAGTGTTGTCGCCAGGCATAACCATTTCAACGCCTTCTGGCAATTGAATGATACCAGTTACGTCAGTTGTACGGAAGTAGAATTGTGGACGGTAGTTAGCGAAGAAAGGAGTGTGACGTCCACCTTCTTCTTTGGACAATACGTATACTTCAGCACGGAATTTGGTGTGCGGAGTAACGGAACCTGGTTTTGCCAAAACTTGACCGCGTTCGATATCTTTACGCTCAACACCACGGAGCAATGCACCGATGTTGTCACCAGCTTCAGCTTGGTCGAGCAATTTACGGAACATCTCTACACCTGTTACGGTAGTAGAACGAGTTTCTTCAGCCAAACCAATGATTTCTACTTGGTCACCAACTTTAACTACACCGCGCTCTACACGACCGGTAGCAACAGTACCGCGACCAGTGATGGTGAATACGTCCTCAACTGGCATCAAGAAAGGTTTGTCAGTTGCGCGTTCTGGAGTTGGGATGTAGTTGTCTACAGCTTCCATCAATTCAACGATTTTTTGAGCCCATTCACCGTTTGGATTGTCAAGAGCTTCTTTAGCGGAACCTTTGATTACTGGGATATCATCGCCTGGGAACTCATATTGAGACAACAGGTCGCGGATTTCCATTTCAACCAGTTCCAACAATTCTTCGTCGTCAACCATGTCGCATTTGTTCATGAAAACAACGATGTAAGGTACGCCTACTTGGCGAGACAACAGGATGTGTTCACGAGTTTGCGGCATTGGACCGTCAGCAGCGGATACAACCAAGATTGCTCCGTCCATTTGAGCAGCACCAGTGATCATGTTTTTCACATAGTCGGCGTGTCCAGGGCAGTCAACGTGTGCATAGTGACGGTTGTCAGTTTCATACTCAACGTGCGCGGTGTTGATGGTGATACCGCGTTCACGTTCTTCTGGAGCTGCGTCAATGCTGCCGTAGTCCATAGCTTTTGCTTTACCTTGTTGTGCCAATACAGTTGTAATAGCAGCAGTCAAAGTAGTTTTACCGTGGTCAACGTGACCGATTGTACCAATGTTAACGTGTGGCTTATTACGCTCAAATTTTTCTTTTGCCATGAGAGTTTAATCCTCCTCACAAATTAAGGGTAGTTAAGTATTTTTTGAAAGAAAGGTTTACAGCAAAACCAAGATTATTGTAAACCTTTCTTTCCAGAGAATAAAGAGAGTAAGCACATCTTTTAAAAGATTTTTTAAGCCGCGAGCATTATTCGCCTTTGGACTTTTTGATAATCTCTTCTGCGATGAACTTTGGTACTTCTTCGTAGTGGTCGATCACCATGGAGTAAGTACCGCGACCTTGGGTACGGGAACGAAGTACGGTGGAATAACCGAACATCTCGGACAACGGTACCATCGAACGGATCACTTGTACATTCGCACGAGCTTCCATACCTTCGATACGACCGCGGCGTGAGTTCAAATCACCCATAACATCGCCCATGTATTCCTCAGGAACAGTAACTTCTACTTTCATGATTGGTTCAAGCAGAACCGCACCGCATTTTTTGGCAGCTTCTTTCAGCGCCAAGGAACCAGCTACTTTAAACGCCATCTCGGAGGAGTCTACATCGTGGTAGCTACCGTCAACGAGCGCCGCTTTAATATCAACCAGCGGGAATCCAGCGAGCACACCATTTTTCATGGCTTCTTCAATACCGGCTTGAACAGCTGGTACATACTCACGAGGGACAACCCCACCGACGATTTTATTCTCAAATTCAAACCCTTTACCAGGTTCGAGCGGAGAGAATTCAACCCATACGTGACCGTATTGACCGCGACCACCAGATTGACGAACGAATTTACCTTCCACTTTCGCTGCATTACGGAATGTTTCACGATAAGCAACTTGTGGCGCACCTACGTTTGCTTCAACCTTGAATTCGCGTTTCATCCGGTCAACAATGATCTCCAGGTGAAGCTCACCCATACCGGAGATAATGGTTTGACCTGTTTCTTCATCAGTGTGCGTACGGAACGTTGGGTCTTCTTCAGCCAATTTCGAGAGGGCGATACCCATCTTGTCTTGGTCAGCTTTGGACTTCGGTTCGATCGCAACCGAGATAACTGGTTCTGGGAAGGTCATCGATTCCAGGATAACCGGAGATTTCTCATCGCAGAGAGTGTCACCGGTCGTCGTATCTTTCAAACCTACTGCTGCAGCGATATCACCGGAGTAAACCATATCGATTTCTTGACGGTGGTTAGCGTGCATTTGCAGGATACGTCCGATACGTTCGCGTTTCCCTTTAGTCGAGTTCAACACATAAGAACCGGAACTGATCGTACCAGAGTACACACGGAAGAAGGTCAGTTTACCAACATAAGGGTCGGTCATGATCTTGAAAGCAAGAGCAGAGAACGGACCGTTATCGTCGGACTCACGAGTCACTTCTTCTTCAGTATCCGGAAGAGTACCTTTGATTGCAGGTACATCAACTGGTGCAGGCAGATAGTCTACTACTGCGTCCAGCATTGGTTGTACACCTTTGTTTTTGTAGGAAGAACCGCAAAGTACCGGAGTGAGTTTAACTTCGATCGTACCTTTGCGCAGAGCGCGTTTGATCTCCTCGACAGTCAACTCTTCCCCTTCAAGATACTTCATCATCAATTCTTCATCTTGTTCCGCAGCTGCTTCTACAAGTTGAAGATGAAGTTCTTCACATTTGTCTTTCAATTCAGCAGGAATTTCTACTGCATCGGAAGTTTTACCAAGGTCATCGGTATAGATGATGGCTTTCATTTCAACCAAGTCAACCATTCCGACAAATTGATCTTCTGCACCGATCGGGTATTGAATCGGTACAGGGTTAGCGCCGAGACGGTTGCGAATTTGTTCTACGCACATGTCAAAGTTAGCGCCGATGATGTCCATTTTGTTAACGTAGCAAATACGCGGAACACCATAGCGGTCAGCTTGACGCCAAACCGTTTCGGTTTGTGGTTCCACGCCGCCTTTTGCGTCAAACACAGTAACAGCACCATCAAGTACACGCAAGGAACGTTCAACTTCTACTGTGAAGTCTACGTGTCCAGGAGTATCGATGATGTTGATACGATGTCCGTTCCATTGAGCGGTGGTAGCAGCTGATGTAATCGTGATACCGCGCTCTTGTTCTTGTTCCATCCAGTCCATGGTAGCTGCACCTTCGTGCACCTCACCAATTTTGTGAACGCGACCGGTATAGAAAAGAATACGCTCAGTTGTCGTCGTTTTACCAGCATCAATGTGTGCCATGATACCAATATTGCGCGTATTCGCCAGAGAGAATTCGCGAGCCATTATAAAATGCTCCTTCCATACTCATATGTGAGAATATGCAGGCATCCTGAGCGGACACCTGCTTTGGATTCTACCAGCGATAGTGTGCAAACGCTTTGTTCGCCTCAGCCATTTTGTGAGTATCCTCACGTTTTTTCACCGCTGCACCTGTATTGTTAGCTGCATCGATGATTTCGTTAGCAAGGCGTTGTTCCATTGTTTTCTCACCGCGAGTGCGAGAGTAGTTAACCAACCAGCGCAGACCGAGAGTGGTGCGGCGCTCAGGTTTTACTTCGATCGGCACTTGGTAGTTAGCACCACCGACACGACGAGCTTTAACTTCCAATACAGGCATGATGTTTTTCAGTGCTTCTTCAAACACTTCCATCGGGTTGCGACCTGTACGTTCTTGGATAATATTGAATGCGTTGTAGAGAATGTTTTGCGCTACTCCGCGTTTACCATCCAACATCAAACGGTTGATCAAACGAGTAACCAATTTGCTGTTGTAAATCGGATCAGGCAATACATCACGACGCGAAACCGGACCTTTACGTGGCATAATGTCCCCTCCTTCTTTTGAAATTCAAGAAACGGTTATCGTTTCTTTATCATTTCTTTTTCGCTGCGTCTTTACCAGCTTTCGGACGTTTTGTACCATATTTGGAACGTCCTTGCATACGGTTGTTCACACCAGCGGTATCAAGCGCACCGCGAACGATGTGGTAACGAACCCCTGGCAAGTCTTTCACACGGCCGCCGCGAACAAGAACAACGCTGTGCTCTTGCAAGTTGTGACCGATACCGCCGATGTATGCAGTTACCTCGATACCGTTTGTCAAACGCACACGTGCGTATTTACGAAGAGCGGAGTTAGGCTTCTTCGGAGTCATGGTACCTACACGAGTACATACACCGCGTTTTTGTGGAGAACTTTGGTTTGTTTGTGCTTTTTTAAAGCTGTTGTACCCTTTTTGCAAAGCAGGAGATTTGGATTTCTCCACTTTGTCTGTACGACCTTTGCGTACCAATTGGTTCATTGTAGGCATTATATTTACCTCCCTTCTTATTACCCTTCTTCAAGACCACAGATCCAGGTGAGTCATTTTTAGGCCAAATAGAAAGTTCTTGTCCGAAAAGTTACCATTGCAACTTACAAACAAAAACATTTTAACCACCTTTTTTGATCGCGACAGCAGCCGCGCCTACATCAATTCTACACGCCTTTCCAAGACGCCGCATAGAATCAACATAGAAAACTGGCACACCCTTCTCCTTTGAAAGGAGAGCGACTTTTTGAGTCAGACGCTTGTCGGCATCTTCCGCAATAAACACCTCTTCAGCCGAAGCGTGTTCAACAGCCTTAATCGTCTGATTTATTCCGATCGCCAACTCCTTGGCCCGCTCTACTTTTTCATAAGACATGATTATCATATCCTCCAAAGCATAGAGTGTCAGGCACACTTGAATATAATATCAGTTCAATTGAGAGATGTCAACTTCGCATTTCATATTTTATTCTCAAAAATTGAGCGGTATATATCCCAAGCAAATCGATAACCGTACTTCGGCAGCTCAGACGGTCATGGCATGGCCGAAATCGACGACAGATTGCGCCTGACTTTCTCTGCTTTTTTAAGTAAGGAAAGTGCCCACCGTAACGATGGGCACTTGCTGCATTATTCGACAGATACTGCTTCCGGAACAGCTTCTCCTTGATTCAAAGCGAGTGCCTCTTGTTCTGCGGCAGTCATCACTTTGGTGTTGCGATAACGCGTCATACCAGTACCGGCTGGAACCAGTTTCCCGATAATCACGTTTTCTTTCAAGCCGAGCAGACGATCCACTTTTCCTTTGATCGCTGCATCGGTAAGTACGCGAGTCGTTTCTTGGAAAGAAGCAGCAGACAGGAATGAGTCTGTTTCCAAAGATGCTTTGGTAATACCGAGCAACACCGGACGTCCAACCGCCGGATTGCCGCCTTCGATCAATACTTTGGCATTGGCTTGTTCAAACTCATGCACTTCCACGAAAGATCCAGGCAGCAAATCAGTGTCCCCGCTGTCAATCACCCGCAACTTGCGCAGCATTTGACGGATCATAACCTCAACGTGCTTGTCGTTAATTTCCACACCTTGCATCCGGTATACCTTTTGCACTTCTTGCAAAATGTAGTTGGATACTCCGCGGGTTCCGCGGACTTTCAGCATTTCTTTCGGGTCAACCGAACCTTCGGTGAGTTCATCCCCGGCGTTCAGTCTGCTTCCAATCGCCACTTTGATACGAGAGCCGTATGGCACAGCGTACACTTTGTTTTCTGCTTCTCCGCGAACTTCAATTTCACGGCGATCTTTTCCTTCGCGGATGTCAATGACTTCCCCGTCAATTTCCGAGATAACCGCTTGACCTTTCGGATTGCGCGCTTCAAACAACTCTTGAATACGCGGCAAACCTTGCGTGATATCGTCTCCAGCCACACCCCCGGTATGGAAGGTACGCATCGTCAACTGTGTACCAGGTTCACCGATCGACTGAGCAGCGATAATACCAACCGCTTCACCGATTTCTACCTCAGCGCCTGTAGCCAGGTTGCGTCCATAGCAACGTTTGCAGACACCATGGCTGGTGCGGCAAGCCAGCACGTTGCGGATATACACGTCTTCGATTCCTGCTTTTTCGATTTGCTCCGCGATCTCTTCGGTAATCTCTTCATTGCGGCCCACGATGATCTCTTTGGTGACCGGATGGCGCACCGTTTCAAAGCAAGTGCGACCAATGAGACGATCGGAAAGTTTTTCAATTTCCTCTTTCCCGTCTTTAATCGCCGTCACGCGAATCCCTTTATCGGTACCGCAATCTTCCTCGCGAACGATCACGTCTTGCGCCACGTCAACCAAGCGGCGTGTCAGATAGCCGGAGTCAGCCGTACGCAACGCGGTATCAGCAAGACCTTTACGAGCACCGTGTGTCGAAATAAAGTATTCCAACACGGTCAAGCCTTCACGGAAATTGGACTTAATCGGCAACTCGATAATCCGGCCGGATGGGTTCGCCATCAAGCCGCGCATCCCGGCCAGCTGGGTAATCTGCGAAACGTTACCGCGCGCACCGGAGTTCGCCATCATAAAGATCGCATTAAATTTATCCATCGATTTCATCAAAACATCGGTTACTTCGTCTTTGGCTTTCGACCAGATGGAAATGACGCGGTCATAGCGTTCATCTTCCGTAATCAAACCGCGGCGGAACTGCGTCATAACCGTCGCTACCTTCTCGTCGGCTGCTTCCAGAATTTCCTTCTTCTTCTCCGGAACGGCGATATCAGCAACAGCGATCGTAATACCGGCCTTGGTTGAATAGGTAAATCCGAGTTCCTTGATCCGGTCGAGAATCATCGAAGTCTGCATCGTGCCAAAGCGACGGAAACACTCCGAAATAATCGTCCCCAAGAAACCTTTTTTCACCGCGCCCCTGTCAGGCAGCTTTTGAATAAATTCCTTGATGTCGACACCTTTATCAAAGATAAAGTATTCGTCTGGCACACCATTTTGCAGGTTTTCCTTGGTCGGGGTATTAATATAAGGCAACTCCGGCGGGAAGATTTCATTAAAGATAATCTTACCAACGGTCGTTACAAACAACGCTTTGTTTTGTTTCTCCGTAAAGCTGGTTTTTCCCAAGCTATTTGTAGGCACGACAATGCGAGTTTGCAAGCTGATATATCCGTTTTGGTATGCGGCGATCGCATCCCGTGGATCACGATAAGTTGTACCTTCGCCAATGGCGCCTTCGCGTTCCAATGTAAGATAGTAAGAACCGAGAACCATGTCCTGCGACGGTGTTACGACCGGTTTTCCATCTTTCGGGTTCAAAATGTTTTGCGCAGCCAGCATCAAGATGCGCGCTTCCGCTTGTGCTTCGGCGGACAGCGGTACGTGCACAGCCATTTGGTCCCCGTCGAAGTCGGCGTTGTAAGCCGTACATACGAGCGGGTGAAGACGAATTGCACGTCCTTCAACCAGGACCGGTTCAAACGCCTGAATCCCCAAGCGGTGCAAAGTGGGGGCGCGGTTCAGCAGAACCGGATGTTCGCGGATCACATCTTCCAAGACATCCCACACTTCCGGTTGAACGCGTTCCACTTTTCGCTTCGCGCTTTTAATATTGTGGGCCAGCCCTTTAGCGACCAGCTCCTTCATGACAAACGGTTTGAAC
Organism: Brevibacillus fulvus; assembly: GCF_016908525.1. GTDB lineage: Bacteria > Bacillota > Bacilli > Brevibacillales > Brevibacillaceae > Brevibacillus_G > Brevibacillus_G fulvus. The sequence goes on along the minus strand of NZ_JAFBEB010000017.1, from coordinate 28,787 downwards.
AGCTCAAGCGCCATTTCTTTCGGCAGACCGCATTGATACATTTTCAAGTTTGGTCCTACGACGATAACGGAACGCCCGGAGTAGTCCACACGTTTACCCAACAGGTTTTGACGGAAACGACCTTGTTTCCCTTTGAGCATATGGCTCAACGATTTCAACGGACGGTTACCAGGACCGGTAACAGGACGTCCGCGACGACCATTGTCGATCAAGGCGTCAACCGCTTCCTGCAGCATCCGTTTTTCGTTTTGTACGATAATATCCGGCGCGCCTAGTTCAAGCAAACGTTTCAGACGGTTGTTCCGGTTGATGACCCGACGATACAAATCGTTCAAGTCGGAAGTAGCAAAGCGACCGCCATCGAGCTGTACCATCGGACGCAATTCCGGCGGAATAACCGGCAATACATCAAGCACCATCCATTCCGGACGGTTTCCGGAGTTGCGGAATGCTTCCAAAACCTCCAGACGTTTGATCGCACGGTTGCGGCGTTGGCCTTGCGCAGTTTTCAACTCTTCCTTGAGAAAATCCACTTCTTTGTCAACATCGATTTCAGCAAGCAGACGTTTAATCGCTTCTGCCCCCATCATCGCCTGAAAAGATTGGCCGTATTTCTCACGGTAACTGCGATATTCTTTTTCAGAAAGCAATTGTTTCTTATCCAGCGGTGTATCTCCTGGATCCGTTACAACGTAGGAAGCAAAATAAATGATTTCTTCCAGCGAGCGAGGAGACATGTCAAGGACAAGACCCATGCGGCTGGGGATTCCTTTAAAGTACCAGATGTGGGAGACAGGGGCAGCCAATTCAATGTGCCCCATTCTCTCACGGCGAACTTTCGCACGGGTAACTTCCACACCGCATCGGTCGCAGACGACCCCTTTGTAACGAACGCGTTTGTATTTACCGCAATGGCACTCCCAGTCCTTTGTCGGTCCAAAAATACGTTCGCAGAACAAACCGTCTTTTTCCGGTTTCAAAGTACGATAGTTAATCGTTTCTGGTTTTTTCACTTCTCCAAATGACCACGAACGGATCTTTTCAGGAGATGCCAAGCCTATTTTCATGTATTCAAAATTATTAACGTCAATCACAGGGCGTTACCTCCCTTGTACCGGAATCTTACTCTTCGTCCAAGCTTCCACCTTCAAGCACGAGATTGAGCTTTTCGCCCGCACCCTCGTCCTCGTCTTCAATTTCCCGCATTTCGATCTCTTGTTCATCCTCGGACAGGATTTTCACATCCATCCCCAAGCTTTGCAATTCCTTAATCAAAACTTTGAAGGATTCTGGAACGCCAGGTTCCGGCACGTTCTCCCCTTTGACAATCGCTTCGTACGTTTTCACACGGCCGACGACGTCATCGGATTTAACGGTAAGAATCTCTTGCAATGTATAGGCTGCCCCGTATGCTTCGAGCGCCCATACCTCCATTTCCCCAAAACGCTGTCCGCCAAATTGGGCTTTACCTCCCAATGGCTGTTGCGTGACAAGCGAGTATGGACCAGTGGAACGAGCGTGGATTTTATCGTCGACCAAGTGGGCCAGTTTCAGCATATATACGCAACCAACCGTTACGCGGCGGTCAAACGGTTCACCTGTACGGCCATCGAACAAAATCGTTTTTCCGTCGCGGTCCAAACCGGCCTCTTCCAAAGTCTCGAATACATCGTCTTGACGCGCTCCGTCAAAGACTGGCGTCGCCACGTGAATACCGAGCATTTTTGCCGCCATCCCCAGATGTGTCTCCAATACCTGACCGATGTTCATCCGAGACGGCACACCCAATGGGTTGAGGACGATCTCTACCGGCGAACCGTCAGGCAAGAACGGCATATCTTCTTCTGGCATGATCCGGGCAATTACCCCTTTGTTACCATGTCGACCGGCCATTTTGTCCCCAACGGAAATTTTCCGTTTTTGCGCGATGTAGACGCGCACAAGCTGGTTGACGCCAGGCGGCAACTCATCGCCGTTTTCACGGGTAAACACTTTCACATCTACGACAATACCCGATCCGCCGTGCGGTACGCGCAGCGAAGTGTCGCGCACTTCACGCGCTTTTTCACCAAAGATGGCATGCAGCAAACGTTCCTCGGCTGTCAGCTCGGTAACCCCTTTAGGCGTTACTTTCCCTACCAGGATGTCGCCGTCCTGAATTTCCGCCCCAACGCGAACAATTCCGCGTTCATCCAGGTTTTTCAGCGCATCTTCACCCACGTTTGGAATGTCGCGAGTGATTTCTTCCGGTCCAAGCTTGGTGTCACGCGCTTCTGATTCATATTCTTCAATATGGATCGAAGTGTAAACATCATCTTTCACCAGTTTTTCACTCAACAGGATGGCATCCTCGTAGTTATATCCTTCCCAGGTCATAAACGCTACGATTACATTTCGACCCAGCGCCAGTTCGCCTTTTTCTGTGGAAGGACCGTCGGCAATGATGTCACCCGGTTCAATCCAGTCGCCTTTTTTCACGATTGGACGTTGGTTTACGCAAGTTCCTTGGTTGGAACGAATAAATTTATGCAGTTTGAATCGATCAAGTTCGCCGGCAACCATCTTGCCGTCGATTTCATGGTAGCGGCGCACGCGAATCTCACGAGCAGTCACGTGTTCCACTTGACCATAATGTTTGGCAACAATCGCTACACCAGAGTCCTGTGCTGCTTTATGTTCCATTCCTGTTCCGACAAAAGGAGCCTGCGGAACCAAAAGCGGAACGGCTTGGCGCTGCATGTTGGAACCCATCAACGCGCGGTTCGCGTCGTCGTTTTCCAGGAACGGGATCAGCGCGGTTGCAACCGAAACGACCTGTTTTGGCGAAACGTCCATGAAGTCTACACGATCGCGCGGCACACTGATGATTTCGCCTCTGCGGCGGCAGATAACCATCTCGTTGATAAATCGGCCTTCTTCATCGAGCGGCTGGTTAGCTTGTGCCACATTATAGACGTCCTCTTCATCCGCGGTCAGGTAAACAATGTCGCTTAGCACCCGGCCGGTTTCCGGATCAATTTTGCGCCGCGGCGTTTCGATAAAGCCGTAATCATTGATGCGGGCAAAAGAAGACAGCGAGTTGATCAAACCGATGTTCGGACCCTCCGGGGTTTCAATCGGACACATCCGGCCATAGTGGGAATGGTGAACGTCCCGAACTTCGAAACCAGCACGCTCACGTGTCAAACCGCCTGGTCCCAATGCAGAGAGACGACGTTTGTGCGTCAATTCAGCCAATGGGTTGGTTTGATCCATGAACTGGGACAACTGCGAACTCCCGAAAAACTCCTTGATAGCCGCAATCACCGGACGAATATTGATGAGCGCCTGCGGAGTGATCTGGTTTTGATCCTGGATGGACATCCGCTCGCGAACCACACGCTCCATACGGGAAAGCCCAATGCGGAATTGGTTTTGCAACAACTCACCAACCGAACGGAGACGACGGTTCCCGAGATGGTCAATGTCATCCGTAGAGCCTATGCCGTGCAGCAAATTGATAAAGTAGTTAATTGCCGCAACAATATCGGACGGGGTAATATGCTTGATCGTTTTTTCGACGTTTCCGTTTCCGATCACTTTAATTACTTTTCCGTCTTCAAGCGGAGAGAAGATATTGATGGATTGCAAACGAATCACATCTTCATCGAGCACGCCGCCATTTGTGCGAACATCTACATAGCCGACATTCTCTTCGAGCGCCGGAAGAATTCGATCCAGCAGACGGCGGTCGAGGATTTGACCGGCTTCCGCAATAATTTCGCCAGTTCTTGTATCAACAAGCGTTTCCGCAAGACGTTGATTGAACAAACGGTTCTTGATATGCAGCTTTTTGTTCATTTTGTAGCGACCAACAGAGGCCAGATCATAGCGTTTTGGATCAAAGAAACGAGAAACAAGCAAACTTTTGGCGTTGTCCACCGTTGGCGGTTCACCCGGACGCAAACGCTCGTAAATTTCGATCAGCGCTTTTTCGGTTGAATCGGTGTTGTCTTTTTCCAAAGTGTTTTTGATGTACTCATCTTCACCCAACAGGTTCAAGATTTCTACATCGGAACTGAAACCAAGTGCGCGCAGCAAAACCGTCACCGGAATTTTGCGGGTACGGTCAATACGAACATAAATGACATCCTTTGCGTCGGTTTCCAGTTCCAACCAAGCGCCACGATTCGGTATCACAGTCGCTGTATACGTCTGCTTTCCATTTTTGTCCACTTTGTTGTTGTAATAGACACTCGGGGAACGAACCAGCTGACTTACAATAACGCGTTCAGCACCGTTAATCACAAATGTGCCCGTTTCCGTCATGAGCGGGAAATCGCCCATGAACACTTCTTGTTCTTTCACTTCGCCCGTTTCCTTGTTCAACAAACGAACTTTCACTCTGAGAGGGGCGGCATATGTAACATCGCGCTCCTTCGATTCATCCACATCATACTTGGGTTCACCTAAGCTGTAATCAATGAACTCCAGCACCAGATTCCCCGTAAAATCTTGGATCGGCGAAATATCTTGAAACATCTCGCGCAACCCTTCGTCTAAGAACCATTGGTAGGATTTTTGCTGAATCTCAATCAGATTAGGAAGACCCAGCACTTCGTTAATACGCGAATACGTGCGACGCTGGCGGTGTCGACCGCTCTGAATCAGTTTACCTGCCAACTTATTCACCCCTCATGTTTGTGTTATCAGCTTGAACAGAAATGGCCTTTGCTGAACTCCCACGCAAAAAACGCCAAGTCGAATTGTAACCCTGGCACTGACAGCGTTAATAAAAATAAAAATGGGTTAAAGCAACGACTCCTTTTTTAACCCAAAAAAGCTCTATTTTAAAAGAATTCCCATCTTTTTACACCAGCATTCCTCCTTATGAATAAAAAAGAAGAAAAATTACGGTTGACAAAATAGGAATTACTTCAAAATTAGACACCAATCCCATATTGACATTATCCAATGTTACCATAACCATTTTTTAACGTCAAGCACTGTTCAGAGCAAAACTTATTTTATGGCTCGATAAATAAAGTATCCTTTGCTTCGCTCCACTTCTTCCACTTCACGATAAATCTCCTGCAGTTTTTTCAAAGCAGAAGGGGCTCCCTGTTTCTTTTGGATCACGACCCACATCTCCCCGCCGTCTACCAGAAACTGATAACCTTCTGTAAAAATCCGATGAACAATCTCCTTGCCGGCCCGGATCGGCGGGTTCGTCAGGATTACATCAAACTTCTCCATGTCATCCAGACCGCTGTATAAATCGCTGGTCAGCACCTTTACATTGGCAATGCCGTTGCGCTCGGCGTTTCTTCGGGCCAATGCCACCGCCCGTTCATTTACATCGATCATCGTGACTTTGCCTTGTTCGGCCAATTTCGCCGCTGTCAACCCGATCGGCCCGTATCCGCAACCAACATCCAATACGTTTGCTGCCTTCGGGATCTGCATCGTTTCGATCAACAGGACGCTGCCAAAATCAATGCGATCACGAGAAAACACACCGGCATCGGTAATAAAGCGAAGCGTAAAACCGCGCAGTTGAAAAGAAAATTCCATCTCGTCGTGTGGAATGTTGGGGTTGTTGGTGTAGTAATGATCGGTCAAGTCTTACACACCTTTCGCATCATTGTGGGGAGAATATGCAGAAAACCCCCTGCCTTATCGGCAAGGGGAGTCTTTCTATCAAGAAGAACAACCTTATTTTACTTCTACAGTTGCGCCAGCTTCTTCCAATTTTGCTTTGATGGATTCAGCTTCTTCTTTAGAAACGCCTTCTTTGAGGGTTTTTGGAGCATTGTCAACCAAGTCTTTTGCTTCTTTCAAGCCAAGACCAGTCAGCTCGCGAACAACTTTGATAACGTTGATTTTAGAAGCTCCACCGCTAACGAGGTTTACAGTGAATTCAGTTTGTTCTGCAGCAGCTTCGCCACCAGCAGCACCACCAGCTACTACAGCTACAGGAGCAGCAGCAGTTACACCAAATTCTTCTTCGATCGCTTTAACCAAATCGTTCAATTCAAGAACGGACATGCCTTTAATAGCTTCCAAGATTTGTTCTTTACTCATTTTTTATAGCCTCCCATTCCAGAGAAAATATTTTTTGATCAAATAAATCTTACAAACGTTACGCCGTCAGCCGATGGCCATTCGGGCAATTATGCGCTTTCGCCTTCTTTTTGGTCGGCAACAGCTTTGACTGCAAGCGCAAAGTTGCGAACAGGTGCTTGGAGCACGCTGAGCAGCATGGACAACAAACCTTCGCGGGAAGGCAAGGTAGCAAGAGCTTTGATATCATCAGCGCCTACCACTTTTCCTTCGATAATGCCGCCTTTGATTTCCAGACGATCATTTTTCTTCGCGAAATCTGCCAAAATTTTTGCCGGAGCAATCAGATCATCGTTGGAGAACGCAATTGCGTTTGGTCCCAAGAGATATTGATCGAGTTCAGTCAAGTTTTCTTTTGCAGTGGCAAGACGAGTCAGCGTATTTTTCAAAACGCGGAATTCCACGCCTGCTTCACGAAGTTGTTTGCGAAGTTCAGTAACTTCCGCTACAGTAAGTCCGCGATAATCAGCCACAACAGTGGTTTGGCTTTCACGGAGCTTCGTTGCAATTTCATTAACCGCTTGTACCTTTTCTTCACGAATAACGGTTGGACGAATTTCTGCCATGGTTTTACACCTCCCGTACTTCAATCCTTAGCCGGAAAAGAAAAATGCCCCCGCGGACTCCACGAAGGCATAATGTGATCACAGGAATATATCCTTAACGATTCATTACAGCCTCGGAGGGATATTAAGCAAGCTCTTGCGAGTCTCGCACCTTCTGTCTACGGCATCGCACTATTCTTTTCATCAACACGATCTATCTTAGCAACTTCCCCAAAGGAAGTCAACTGTCATTATTTTACTGCAACGCGCACGCCAGGACCCATAGTGGAGCTGAGCGATACGTTTTTGATGTAAACACCCTTTGCAGCTGCTGGTTTCGCACGATTCAACGCTTCCGTCAATGTAGCAAGGTTTTCTGCCAATTTGTCGGTATCAAAAGATACTTTACCGATTGGCGCATGAATGTTACCTGCTTTATCAACACGATACTCGATTTTACCAGCTTTGATTTCATTTACCGCTTTGGTTACGTCAAAAGTAACGGTTCCGGTTTTCGGGTTTGGCATCAAGCCTTTTGGACCGAGCACACGACCCAGTTTCCCTACTTCACCCATCAAATCAGGAGTAGCTACAACGACGTCAAAGTCGAACCAGCCACCTTGAATTTTGGAGATCAGGTCAGCATCGCCGACGTAGTCAGCACCAGCCGCTTCCGCTTCTTTTGCTTTTTCGCCTTTTGCAAATACAAGCACGCGTTGTACTTTACCAGTACCATGCGGCAATACAACAGCACCGCGGATTTGTTGGTCAGCACGTTTCGGATCTACACCCAAACGGAATGCAGCTTCGACAGTTTCATCGAATTTTGCAGTTGCTGATTTTTTCACCAACTCAATACCTTCGGTTACATCATACAGTTTATTTTTATCGATCAGCTTTACAGCGTCTTGATATTTTTTACCATGTTTTGGCATTATTAAAAATCTCCCTTCATTGTGGTCGTAGCGGTTTTTAATCCTCCCACAAACAGGGGGCACATACTCTGTACCCCCATAAACGTCATCACTATACCAAAAACAATAACAATTAGTCTTCGATCACGATACCCATCGAACGAGCAGTCCCTTCGACCATGCGCATAGCTGCTTCCACAGAAGCTGCATTCAGGTCAGGACGTTTCAATTCGGCGATCTCGCGAACTTTGTCACGTTTCAGCGTAGCTACTTTCGTTTTGTTTGGGACACCAGAACCAGACTCGATACCAGCAGCCTTTTTCAACAATACAGCTGCAGGCGGAGTTTTGGTAATGAATGTGAAGGAACGGTCTTCATAAACGGTAATTTCTACCGGAATAATCATTCCTGCTTCACTTTCTGTACGAGCATTGAACTCCTTACAGAATCCCATAATATTTACACCAGCTTGACCGAGAGCCGGACCTACTGGAGGCGCAGGGTTTGCTTTACCTGCTGGAATTTGTAATTTAATTACGCGGATAACCTTTTTAGCCACGTAAGACACCTCCTTACTTCAACTTGTGGTAATACGGGGGAATACCCCCTCCCACCTTTTCATGGAAAACCTGTCAAAAGGCTTTCTGATCTATCATAGTGAGAGTACGGGAACCCATTTCATAAAATGGATTTAGGACTAAAAACATATTGAAATGTATCATATCGGATGATACTTTTCAAGCTACATCCTAATCCAATTTCAGGACTTGTGTAAAGTCCAGTTCAACGGGCGTTTCACGCCCAAAAATATCCACCAGCACGCGGACTTTTTGTCTGTCTGGGTGTATCTCGATTATCTCTCCTTCACGACCGGAGAACGGACCATCTTTGACCCGAACCAAGTCCCGGAGAGCAAAATCGACTTTGACTTTCGGCAACTCAATCCCCATTTGTTTAAGAATCGCGTCAGCTTCTTCGGGAAGAAGAGCCGTCGGTTTCGAACCAGCTCCCGTGGATCCAACAAAGCCGGTCACCCCAGGAGTATTTCGCACGACATACCAAGAGTCGTCCGTCATAACCATTTCAACAAGAACGTAACCCGGAAATACTTTTTTGGTCACGGTGCGTTTTTTGCCGTCCTTAGTCTCCACCTCTTCTTCGGTTGGAACCAGAACACGGAAGATCTTGTCTTCCATCCCCATCGACTCAACGCGTTTTTCCAGATTCGTTTTTACCTTGTTTTCATACCCTGAGTAAGTATGAACCACATACCACGCTTTTTCCATATCCACCAGGACGTTAATCCGTCCGTCCCTCCTAGGTCTTGAAATTACTTGCCTTTACCCAAAATCAATTCAATCAAGCTCGAGATACCCAAATCAACCACAAAGAAGAATACCGCAAGCAACACCACCGTAACGAGGACGACAACGGTGTAAGTTGTCAGTTCTTTTCGGTTTGGCCAGCGAACTTTCTTTAATTCGGAGATAACGTCGCCAAAAAAACTTCCAGTTCGACGAAAACTAGCTCCGATTCTCGATAAGAAACCCACAACGCCACCTCCCAAACTTCCAGCTTCCAACGTTACTTCGTTTCACGGTGAAGTGTTTGCTTTTTCTCGCGGGAGCAATACTTTTTCAGTTCGATGCGCTCCGGATTGGTACGCTTATTCTTTGTGGAGATATAGTTACGCTCACCGCATTCGGTGCACGCTAACGTAATGTTTACTCGCATCATTGCCACCTCCATCTCATTTCAAACCTGCTAATTTTGCACATACAATAAAAAACCGTCCGAGCCACCGCAGCATAAGCACGAGCCGGCTACGAGAGGGTTCCTTTGCGTTCCAGAAAGTATTCACGCTTTCCTTCACAAAAATAGTACGGGAAAAACCGCTACTTTTTTCCTGACCATTCAAAGAAGTAACCATAGAATATGAGTCTACGGTTACTTAAACAAATTTATCACAATCAGCACCCTATGTCAACAAAACATCTTGACAAATCCGGCGCATATCGTTCCAACAACCGCGAAAAAAATTAGCAAAATTCAACAGGAATTTTGCTAATTTCGTCGAAAGTATTCAGAAAGAGAAACTGGAGAGGCTATTTAGCGACATTTTTCCCTACAAATGAACCTCTCGCCCTTCCAGATAACGCTCCAGTTTTCGCTTTACCCGTTGCAAAGCGTTGTCAATCGATTTGACATGCCGGTTAAGTTCAACCGCGATTTGCTGATAAGACCGCCCATCCAGATACAGCATCAGCACTTGGCGTTCCAGATCACTCAGTATCTCGCTCATCTTTCCTTCAATGTCATCAAACTCTTCCCGATTAATAAACAGTTCCTCGGGATCAGTCACTTTCGTTCCGCAGATAACATCCAGCAAGGTACGATCGGAATCCTCATCATAGATCGGCTTGTCCAACGAAACGTAAGAGTTTAACGGAATATGCTTTTGTCGCGTTGCTGTTTTGATCGCCGTAATAATCTGACGAGTGATACAAAGTTCTGCAAACGCCTTGAAAGACGTCAGTTTGTCTCCCCGAAAATCTCGAATCGATTTGTACAGCCCGATCATACCCTCCTGCACAATATCCTCTCGGTCCGCCCCAATCAGAAAATAAGAACGCGCTTTGGCTCTGACAAAGTTTTTGTATTTGTTAATCAGATATTCCAAAGCTTCCGCATCATTATCCCTTACCAGGTCAACTACCTCTTCATCGGACATCAGATCATATTGGGTATGCTTCAACTCCTTGAGGTCAACGCTCACGAATGATCCCTCCGACAACTGATTTCCAAACAGAAAACGATGGCATTCGTCAAGCTTTTGACCGCAAGGAATGCCCGCTTATCAATATCATCAACAAACTTTCCGGACTTTGCTTTCCGGTTGTTTGGACAAGCTACCATCGCAAGATATGTCGTTATTATACATGATGGCGTAAAAAAGCGTCAACTGACTCTCTATTATTCCCTTCGCCATTTTTCGAATATTTTCGCGATTTCATCATCTAGCGTTATCCGCTTGGAAAAGCGCTCTTCCTGCGTCTTTTTTACCTGTTCGTGAATTTCTTTTCCTGCGCTTTCTATATCTAACAATAGTTCCCGCGCCGATTTGCGCAAGGCGCCTTGTCCAAAGATCACCCGTTGGGAAGTATAATCCGAGGTAGCGACATAAATTTGTCGATTTCTCTCGTAAAACTGGGAAACAAGACGTTCGATTCTTTCATCAGCTGTCTCTTTTTGTTTGGTGAAATAGATGTCGATCTTGTAGTCTTGCAGTTGCCGACCCAAACCAGGCACCGTATAGGCATCAAAGACCACAATCACTTTGATTCCTGAGTAGCTCTGGTAATCTGCCAACTTGGAAATTAACAGATCGCGCGCCTCGTCCATCCGTTCGGCTTCTTTCAAGGCGCGCAATTCAGGCCATGCTCCAATAATGTTGTAACCGTCCACAATCAGAAGTTGCTTCCCTTTTTTCTTGGCCATCTTATTTCACCCGGGCGGGCAGTGGACTCCTGGCGCGGTATACTTCATACATCAACAAGGCGGCAGCAACAGAAGCATTCAGGGATGTAACCTGACCCGCCATAGGCAAGCGATAGAGGAAGTCACAGTTTTCCCGTACCAGGCGGCTGATTCCTTTGCCTTCACTCCCGATCACCAGCGCAAGCGGAATGGTAAAATCGCCTTCGCGAAAATCCAAAGGAGCACCGGCATCCGTACCCGCTATCCAAATTCCCTGCTCTTTTAATTCTTCAATGGCGCGCACGAGATTGGTTACCCGCGCCACAGGGACATATTCAATCGCGCCCGCAGATGCCTTGGCCACCGTCGCTGTCAAACTAACCGATCGACGTTTGGGAATAATCACTCCGTGTGCTCCCACCGCATCTGCTGTCCGCAGAATCGAACCGAGATTGTGGGGATCCTCCAACTCATCCAGGATCAGCAAAAACGGAGCTTCGTTTTTGGAGCGCGCAGCCGCCAAAATGTCATCCAGTTCCACATAGTCGTAGGCAGCCACCGATGCAATGACTCCCTGGTGATGATCCGTTCCGCTCAGTTGATCCAGCTTTTTGCGATTTGCCGAGGTGATGATAACTCCTTGTTCCTTGGCCAGTGAGAGGATCGGTCCCATTTGATTTTTGTTGACTCCCTCCGCTATCCAGATCTTATTGATCGTTCTTCCGGAGCGGAGTGCTTCGATAATCGGATTCTTGCCGACAATCCATTCTTCGCTCATCTCGTTACTCTCCTTCCACCACAGCAAATGCCAGCTGCATAATTTCTGCAATCCGTTCCTCTCGCCCTTGCAAATATAAATATCCGATCAACGCTTCAAATGCCGTCGCATGACGATAATCAATAATATCGGCATTTTTGGCTACGGAGCCTGACTTGGCATTTCGCCCCCGTTTGACCACGCCCACTTCTTCTTCGGTCAGCATGGGAAGAAGAGTCAGCAAAATATTGGCTTGCGCTTTTGCTGATACATATTGATTGGCCGTTTTATGCAATTGATTCGGTTTTACCAATCCTCGCGCAATCAAGTGATACCGGACACAATGGGCGTAGGTGGCATCCCCCAAAAACGCCCAGACCAAAGGATTGGCCAGCTTCGGATCACGCGTCAACTCTTCTTTTTGCATCAAACCATCCCTTTATTTACGGCGCCAGCGAACGCCCTGTGGTGTATCTTCCAGTATAATGCCCCGTTGCTGCAACAAGTCGCGAATCTCGTCAGCGCGCGCAAAATTACGCGTTTTTCGCGCTTCCGTCCGTTCAGCGATCAAGCTTTCCACTTCGCTGTCCAGCAGTTCCTCTGTCTGTTCCAAACGGAGTCCCAGCACTCCGGCAAATTCCTCAAACAGCTTTTGGTAGGCGGCGATTTGCGCAGTCCCTACATTTTGATTCCGCAGGTAAAGGTTGGCTTCCTTGACCAACTCAAACAATACGGTAATTGCATTGGCGGTATTGATGTCATCATCCATCTCCGCAATAAATCGTTCCCGCAGTTGGGCAACGATAGCGGCCTGTTCCGCGGCGAGTCCGTTCGGTTCCTCCTGCCGGGCTGTGGCCATTCGATGCTTCAGATTCTCGTACGAAGTAATGATCCGCTCCAGACCGTTTGCTGCTTGCTCCAGCAGTTCCACGCTAAAATTGATCGGACCGCGGTAGTGGCCGGTCAGCAAGAAGAATCGGATCAACTGTCCGCCGTACTGCTTGACAACGTCACGCAGCAGCAAGAAGTTCCCCAGCGATTTTGACATTTTTTCGTTATCAATGTTGATCATGCCGTTATGCAGCCAATAGCGGGCAAACACTTTGCCGGTCAAGCATTCCGACTGCGCAATCTCGTTTTCGTGGTGCGGGAAGGTCAGATCTGTTCCGCCGGCATGGATATCAATCGTTTCGCCAAGGAATTTCAACGCCATCGCCGAGCATTCAATATGCCAGCCCGGACGCCCTGCACCCCACGGACTTTCCCAAGAGATTTCCCCCGGTTTCGCCGCTTTCCAAAGGGCAAAATCAAGCGGATTTTCCTTCTTCTCGCTAATTTCCACTCGCGCCCCGGCCTGCAAATCTTCGATTGGCTGATGGGAAAGCTTGCCGTATTCGGTAAAACGGGTCGTGCGGAAATAGACGTCTCCTTCGCTCTCATATGCATAGCCCTTCTCGATCAATCCGGCGACAAATTGAATAATTTCCGGTATCGTTTCCATTACATGCGGTTGAATGTCAGGCGGCAGCACATTGATTGAAACAAGATCCTCGTTGTACGCCCGCGTATAGCGTTCAGCCAGTTCCGGAACAGTCGTTCCCTCGGCATTGGCAGCACGAATCAATTTATCATCCACATCTGTTATATTTTGCACAAACGTCACAGAAAAACCGCGGTACAGCAAATACCTGCGGAAAGTATCAAATACTACGGCAGGACGGGCATTTCCAATGTGAATATAGTTGTAAACCGTCGGACCGCAAACGTACATTTTTACTTTGCCAGGTTCAAGCGGAACAAATTCTTCTTTTTGTCTAGTCAATGTATTAAATAACCGTATGCTCATTTTCCTTCTCCTTAAGCGACTTAATTTGCTCACGAAGTTCAGCCAGCTCTTTTTGCTGTTTTTCCAATTCTGCTTGCATCTGTCGGATCATATCGGCAATCGGATCAGGCAGATTCACATGGTCGAGATCATGTTTGACTCGCTTTCCATCCTGTACCACAACCTTCGCCTTCACCCCGACGACGGTCGAGTTTGGCGGCACTTCCTGCAAGACCACTGAACCGGCTCCTATCTTGGAATTATCACCAATTTTAAAGGAACCCAACACTTTTGCGCCCGAGGCAATGATGACATTATTCCCGATCGTCGGGTGGCGCTTGCCTTTTTCTTTTCCGGTTCCCCCCAAGGTTACACCTTGATAAATAGTAACGTCATCGCCGATTTCACACGTTTCCCCAATCACTACGCCTGCCCCATGGTCAATAAACAAGCGGCGGCCAATTTTTGCTCCTGGATGAATTTCTATTCCGGTAAAAAATCTCGTCATTTGCGAAACTATTCGCGCTGCCGTATACCATTTCCACTCAAACAATTTGTGGGCAATGCGATAACCCCAGATTGCATGGAGCCCGGCATAAGTGAGTACCACCTCGAGGACGCTGCGCGCCGCAGGATCGCGGTCAAATACAGCTTGAATGTCCTCCCTCATCCGTTTCCACATGGAGCAACCCCCCGTTTCGTTACAACTTGACTCTTTGTTCAGCCTCCTCGCCGAAGCCTTTGTATGCATACGCTCACTCGTGCTCTCGCATGCTTACATCTTTCCCGCGGCTGAGCAAAGCGAAAAAACCGCCTCAACGCCTTCTTTTCGAAGACGCAGAGACGGTTTCCATATCTACCGCGGTTCCACTCTGCTTAGGCACAAGAGTGCCTCGCTTTTGTCCTCGTTAACGGAAGGAACCCGATACGACCTACTTACCCTCATTGGAGTTCAGCCGATTGCTCCCAGGTGCATCTTCCAAGATTTCATGCCGGATGGCTCTCACCTTTCCATCCTCTCTGTCGACATTACCTTCTTGTACTTCTCCTGTTCATCACATCTCGATATGCGTTTCATGGCGATCAGCGTCCGTCCAAGACCTTGCGCACGCGTTCCAACACTTTATCCCGTCCCAACAGGTAGAGCGTTTGACCCAAATCGCGTCCATGCGCCTGGCCGGTTGTGGCAACACGCACCGGCATAAACAGCGCTTTTCCTTTAAATCCGGTCTCTTTTTGGACGGTTTTTAACGACGCGTTAATGTTTTCTACAGAATATACTTCAAGCGCTTCAATGTGCTTGTAAAAGGACGCCAGCACTTCAGGCACTTGCTCTTCTTTTAAAACGGCTTTTGCATCTTCATCGTACACTACTTCTTCCAGGAAGAAAAGAGCAGCGAGCGGCACAATTTGCGCGCAATATGACATTTGTTCCTGATAAAGGGCAACAATGCTGGTTACACGCGCTTTTTCCTCCTCTGTGAGCGTCTCTTCAATGAACCCGGCTTTTTGCAAATGAGGCAAGCAAAGCTCAACGATCGACTCAAGCGGTTCGCGTTTGATGTAGAAGTTGTTCATCCAATTCATTTTCGCTGTATCAAACACAGCCGGAGCTTTGTTCACCCGCTCCAAAGTAAACAGTTTGACCAGATCGTCGAGCGAATAAATTTCTTCTTCGCCGCCAGGAGACCATCCCAACAAAACAAGGAAGTTTACAATCGCTTGCGGCAAAAAGCCCAACTCCCGGTATTGGCCGATAAACTGGATGATGCTCTCATCCCGTTTGCTCATTTTTTTGCCATCTTGATTCAAAATCAACGCAAGGTGGGCGAATTGCGGCGGTTCCCAGCCAAACGCTTCATAAATCATCAACTGACGCGGCGTATTGGACAAATGTTCCTCCCCGCGTACTACATGGCTGATCTTCATCAGATAATCATCAATGACCACCGCAAAGTTGTAGGTAGGGATGCCATCCGGGCGGCAAATGACAAAATCGCCCATACCGTTTGATTCAAAAGTGACCTCGCCGCGAATCAAATCGTTGACGACATACACCTTGTCTTCCGGTACGATGAAATGGATCGCCGGCTTGCGTCCTTCCGCTTCGTATTGCTGGCGCTGCTCATCGGTTACATAACGGTGCTTTTCCAGAATCCGCGGAGTTTCGCCGCGAGCGATCTGTTCTTCCCGCTCCGCATCCAGTTCTTCTTTGCTGGCATAACAATAATACGCTTTGCCTTCCGCCAGCAATTGGTCAATATATTTCCGGTAAATATCCAACCGTTCCATTTGGCGATAAGGAGCATAAGGTCCGCCGACATCGGTGCCCTCATCCCAATCTATACCCAGCCATTTCAAATTTTCCATTTGATTGGCATCCGCGTTTTCCACATTGCGGGTTTGATCCGTATCCTCAATCCGCACGATAAATTTTCCGCCAAGATGCTTGGCATATAAGTAGTTGAACAGGGCCGTACGCGCTCCGCCAATATGCAGATGTCCGGTTGGACTTGGCGCATACCGCAACCGTATTTCGTTCGCCATCATGACACCATCCTTAACTGTTTCTAAGGTCTTATCTTACTACTCCCTTATCTACTTGACAAGCAAGCAAACCGCTTGTGCAGCAATTCCTTCGCCCCGTCCGGTAAAGCCGAGTTTTTCCGTTGTCGTTGCTTTGATATTCACTTGAGAAATGTCCTCCGCTTCCAGCACTTCGGCGACCACTTTCCTCATTTCCGGAATGTAGGGAGCCATCTTGGGAGCCTGCGCGATAATGGTGGCGTCTACATTGCCCAAGGCAAATCCGCGTTCTTTCACCAGCTTCCAGACGTGTTGCAGCAGTTTGACACTGTCAGCATCTTTAAATGCCGCATCTGTATCCGGAAAGTGTCGCCCGATATCCCCTTCGCCAATCGCCCCCAGCAAGGCATCGCTGATTGCATGCAACAAAACATCAGCGTCGGAATGACCGAGCAATCCTTTTTCATACGGGATCGTCACTCCACCGATGATACACGGTCGCCCTTCAACCAATTGATGCACATCGAAGCCTTGTCCAATTCTCATCATCGTTCCAATCGTTCCCTTCTTCTTCGCAAGATTTCCTCACCCAACCACAGGTCTTCCGGAGTCGTAATTTTTATGTTTTCATAACTTCCCTGAATAATGGAAACAGAATGTCCCAACCATTCCACCAGCATGGCATCGTCCGTCCCCAGCTTCCCCGCCTGATCAGCCTTTTTGTGCGCTTCCCGCAACAAGGAAAGACGAAAAGCTTGTGGGGTTTGCACCGTCCACAAGCTTTCACGTGCCGGCGTTGACTCAACGATCCCAGTTGGGCCAACCACCTTGATTGTATCTTTCACCGGAACCGCCATAATAGTAGCCTGATCGGCTCGTACCTTATGAATAATTCCACTGATTTGATCACGAGTGACAAAGGGGCGAGCGGCATCGTGGACCAATACATAAGTGCAATTGTCGGAAAGCGCAGAGAGGCCCTCCCTCACGCTATACTGCCGTTCGGAACCACCCCGCTGCAACTTGACACGATACGGTTCTGTGCGTAGCCACTTTTCCACCTCAAGGTAATCTTGTTCACTGACGACCAAAACCACTTCTGCTACTTCGGGATGAGTGGCAAATAACGAAACGGTATGGGCCAAAATCGTTTTGCCCGCCAACGGCAGCCAAATTTTGTTCCGATGACTGCCCATCCGTTTCCCTGATCCAGCCGCTACAATCACAACACCGACATCCACGTTATCCTCTCCAATTTGTATCTATAAGGCCTTTTCCAATAACTTCGGCTTGGCAAAAATCATTCGTCCGGCGGAAGTTTGCAGCACGCTGGTAACGAGCACTTCCAGGTCATTGCCAATATATTCTCGGCCGCCTTCTACAACAATCATCGTGCCGTCGTCCAGATAAGCAACGCCTTGACCGTACTCTTTCCCATCCTTGATGACTTGGACAGTCAATTCCTCGCCAGGCAGCACAACCGGTTTTACCGCATTTGCCAAATCATTAATATTAAGAACAGGTACACCCTGCAGCTCGCAAACTTTGTTCAAGTTGAAATCGTTGGTTACCACTTTCCCGTTGAGGACTTTGGCCAACTTAATCAACTTGCTGTCTACTTCAGCGACATCCTCAAAATCGCCTTCATAAATCTGCACATTTACTTTAAGCTCTTTTTGAATTTTGTTCAAGATGTCCAAGCCCCGCCGCCCCCGATTACGCTTCAGTACATCGGAAGAATCGGCGATATGCTGCAGTTCCTCCAGCACAAAACCAGGAATGACCAAAACCCCTTCGATAAATCCCGTACGGCAAATATCTGCGATCCGTCCGTCAATAATGACGCTCGTATCAAGGATCTTATGCTCCACATTGGCGGCCAATCCGGTATTTTCTTTTTTGTTCTTCTCTTTTCGTCCAATGGAGAAAACCGACATGATCTCATCCCGTTTGCGGAAACCTACCTGGAAACCAAGATAGCCAAGCAAAACAGAGACGATCAATGGCAACAAATCCCGCAGGACCGGTATCCCGATATTGCTAAGGGGTAGGAATAATAAAAAAGCAGGTATAAGACCAATAATCAATCCCATTGCACCGAATAACACATCAATGATCGGCAGTTTCACCAGCATTTCTTCGCCCCAATTGATGGTGTTAACGATGTAGCTAACGAGCCAGTTACTTAAAAAGTAAAAAATTACCGCTCCCAATACGGCACCGATGTATGGTTCCGCCACTTCAGGTATTGCTCCGAAATTCAACCAGTTATTCAACAGCGTGAACAATGCTGCGCCAAAATGATAGCCAAGACCTCCGCCAAGTAATACAAAAAACACTTTCGTGATTCGACTTATCATAAGTTCACCTCCTTTTATTAATATAGACAGAAGCTGACCGGAAAAACCCTGCTTCCGATGAAAGTTTCAATTGTTTTCATGCACTTTCCCTCACTATAGCAAATGTAATTTCAGAGTGTCAAATAGCCAAAGATTTTAACATATTCCCAAAAACCTCGTCAATAATATTCGACGCTTAACTCAAATTTCCTTTATTTTCAAATTTGACGTTTTTCTGTATTATCCTTATAATTCAATTAACATTAGCGAAAAATTCTGAATATACCTTCATCCTAGAGCAGAGGTGATTCATTTTGGGAAACGTTAATTTAAGCAACTTTCAAGAGCTGGTCTCTCAGTTGCTGATTCGCCATCGCAGTGTGCTGGATGTCATGTCAAAAACCCAGGAAACCGTGGCGCGGATCAATCGTTCCTTAACAAAATCCATTACCGAGTGCGGCTGTGTGGAAATCGCCGCCAAGAAACAAGTTTTTGACAGCAGCAAAAGCCTTGCTGAACACCATCAAAACATGCCAACCCATATGCTCGGGTCCCTCTGTGAACATTGTAGTGAAATTTTGAAGACGGAGATCGGTAAACATCTGTTTTATTTAACGGCAATATGTAACATTACCGAAATTGATTTAACCGAAGTCATCAAACAGGAAACGGATCACTTAAACACACTCGGCGTCTTTAACTTGAATTGATTCCTTAACTTTAGTACGAAGCAACAGCCCAAAAAGTTGCACCCATTTTTTACCGGAACGTGCGACCAATTAAAATGGTAACACTGCAATGTGTCCGGAAAATGTCAACGCCGCCAAAAAAGAGGGTGTCCCCCGAGCACAGCATTTTCAGGGGACACCCTCTTTTTTTATTTACGAATCTTAATCATACGGAATGGTTTTTTCTTCTTTTCGTTCTTCCTTATTCGCTTTTTTCAGCAGAAGGTTAACGTTTTTTTTTATTCCATACAAGGCATAAACCGCCAAAGGCAGGAAAACGATTTTGGGAAACTGCTCGGGATATTTGACCGCGACAATCACGACAATTGCTATAATCAACGGTGTGATCCAGTATGCCGATTTCGGTATCCCCACCTTTTTGAAGTTTGGATACTTCACTTTCGACACCATCAAATAAGAGAGCAACACCATAGCGAAAGCCAACACGCCAATGTGGAATATTTGATGGTACAAAGCCAGTGTCGCCAACACGCCTCCGGCCGCCGTAATCGGCAAACCGATAAAATAGCCTGGCGTGCCGGGCTGTACATTAAACCGAGCCAACCGCAGCGCTCCGCAAATCGGAAACAGGGCTGTAATCAAGATTCCAACGATTTGCAGCTGGTCAAGCACTACCACATACATAATAAAAGCAGGGGCGACGCCAAACGTAATCACATCCGACAGCGAGTCGAGCTCTTTGCCAAAATCACTCTGTGCATTCAACATGCGCGCCACGCGGCCATCCAGTCCGTCCATCAGCATGCCAATAATCACTGTGATTGCCGCAAAATCTACATAACGGTCTTCGCCTTGAAAAGCAAATATAATCGCAACAATCCCTAGAAAAAGGTTGCTTATTGTCAACATGTTCGGTAATGATTTCACGAACATAAGGAGTACCTCCTAGTTGATTAGTCAGGAAGACGTGTCAAAAATGAAAATCAATGCTTCTATACTATTTTATATTAATCGGATCTGTCAATGAACACCGTTATTGAATACTTCTTGAATTCCTTTCCAGACTCGGTAGGCTTCCTTACTATCATCGCCCCAACTGCCTTGACTAATTCGCTGTGTGCAAATAAAAACCGGAAGCAATCGATGGACAACCGTTCTAGATCTGGCTAACCCCTCATAACTTCACGCAAAGCTTCTTCAACTGTCTTTACTCCGACCAGTTCGATATCGGCTGATATCTCCAGTCCGCGAATATTTTTTTCCGGGATAATCGCTCGCTTGAAACCCAGTTTGTGGGCTTCACGCACTCTCTGTTCAATTCGCGAAACAGCCCGGACTTCACCGGTCAACCCGACTTCGCCGATCACGACATCAAATTGATTGGTGGCATGATCGCGGAAACTGCTGGCCAAACTGACCGCAATCGCCAAATCAACGGCCGGTTCGTCTAACCTGACTCCGCCGGCTACATTTACATACGCATCTTGATTTTGCAACATCAATCCAACTCGTTTTTCCAGTACCGCCATAATCATCGCAACGCGCTGATGGTCAACCCCAGTTGCCATTCTTCTTGGAGTGACAAAACTGGTCGGGGAGACCAATGCTTGCAGTTCCACCAACACCGGTCGGGTGCCTTCCATACTGGCCACTACGGTCGAGCCTGCCACACCGACTGGTCGTTCCGCCAAAAAAATCTCCGACGGGTTGGCGACTTCCTCCAGCCCGCGCTCTTTCATCTCGAAAATGCCGATCTCATTGGTTGAACCAAAGCGATTTTTCACAGCGCGCAAGATGCGAAACGTATTGTGCCGCTCTCCTTCAAAGTACAGAACGGCATCGACCATATGCTCGAGCAGCCGCGGACCGGCGATCGCTCCTTCCTTGGTCACATGGCCGACGATAAAGGTGGCGATGCCTTTTCCTTTGGCAATTCTCATCAAATGAGCCGTCGCTTCTCTGACTTGCGCTACGCTTCCGGCCGCCGATTGAATGCCTGGATGAAAAATCGTCTGAATGGAGTCAACGATTGCGACTGCCGGCTCTACTTCATTTATATGTTGTTCAATCAATTCCAAATCATTTTCCGCCACTACATACAAGGATGGAGGCGTCTGCTGATCAAGGCGATCCGCCCTCAGCTTAATCTGTTTGGTCGACTCTTCTCCGGAAATATAGAGAACCTTGTAGCCTTGTTCGGCCAAGGTAAACGAAGTCTGGAGAAGCAACGTTGATTTGCCGATCCCCGGATCGCCGCCAACTAGCACAAGCGAGCCTGGAACCAGTCCGCCGCCCAGAACACGGTTTAATTCCTGTATCGTCGTATCAAAACGCGGTTCCTGCTCACTGGCGATCTCCGTGATCGGTTGTACCGTGCTTTTGCTCAAATGGATGGAGTCATGCCGCGAATTGCTCGGTTTGCTCGAGATCTCTTCAACCATCGTATTCCAGTTGTTGCAGCCGGGACATTTGCCCATCCATTTGGCACTTTCATATCCGCATTCCTGACAAACATACTTGGTTTTAAACTTTGACATCAGCCCTAACTCCTGTCCACTTGCTCTTTCTTCTTCTTATCATACATGATTCCATAACAAAAAGGATACCTCCCATAAGGAGATATCCTTAATCGTTTATCAAGATGCGTTATTTGGATGCGCTTGTCTCCAAGCGTTTGACGACCAGCACCCCGTCTTCCGCATCAATTGTGACAGAGTCGCCCTTTTGAATCGTTCCTCTCAGGAGCTCTTCCGACAATTTGTCCTCAATATTGCGCTGGATCGCACGGCGGAGCGGACGGGCACCGTAGGCCGGGTCAAATCCTTCTTTCGCCAGGATCTTCTTCGCTTCATCTGTCAATTTGAAGTAAATGTTTTGTTCTTCCAGACGTTTGCGGAGTTCTTCGGTCATCAAGCTGACGATTTGTTCGATATGCTCTTGCTCCAGCGAATGGAAGACGATGACTTCATCGATACGGTTCAGGAATTCCGGACGGAAGCTGCGTTTTAATTCATCCATTACTTTGTCTTTCATATCCTGATATTTCTTTTCCGTATCTCCCATAGTAAAGCCAAGGGAGGTGTTCTTTTTAATCATGTTCGCCCCTACGTTGGAGGTCATGATGACGACGGTATTGCGGAAGTCGACCGTACGGCCTTTGGAATCGGTCAAACGTCCGTCGTCCAGCACTTGCAGCAAGATATTAAATACATCCGGATGAGCTTTTTCAATTTCATCCAGCAAAATAACCGAATACGGTTTGCGGCGCACTTTTTCTGTCAATTGCCCGCCTTCGTCATATCCGACATATCCTGGAGGAGCACCGACGAGTCGTGCAGTCGAATGTTTTTCCATGTATTCCGACATGTCGATACGAATCATCGAATCCTCATCGCCAAACAGAGCTTCCGCAACAGCGCGGGCTAATTCGGTTTTCCCGACACCGGTTGGTCCGAGGAAAATGAAGGAGCCGATCGGGCGTTTCGGATCTTTCAACCCGGCGCGAGCACGTCTTACGGCACGAGAGATGGATTTGACCGCTTCATCTTGGCCAATCACACGATCATGCAAGATTTCTTCCATTTTCAACAAACGTTCGGTTTCTTCTTCTTTCAATTTCACGACTGGAACTCCAGTCCAGTTGGCCACGACATGGGCGATATCTTCCGGCGTTACTTCCATGTTCAGCTTGCCTTGGCGTTCTTTCCAGTCTTTTTTGGTTTTCTCCAGTTCTTCGCGGAGCTTCTGTTCTTTGTCGCGCAACGAAGCAGCTTCTTCGAATTCCTGGGATTGCACCGCTGCATCCTTTTCCTTGCGCACTTCTTCCAGATGCGCTTCCAGCTCTTTCAAGTTTGGCGGAACGGTAAAGGATTGCAAGCGGACTTTTGAGGCGGCTTCATCGATCAAGTCAATCGCTTTGTCCGGCAAGAACCGGTCCGTGATATACCGATCAGACAATCGTACAGCCTGCTCAATTGCTTCATCCGTAATTTTTACGCGGTGATGCGCTTCGTAACGATCACGCAGTCCGTGCAAAATCTTGATGGCGTTTTCCGCAGTCGGTTCGTTGACCTGAATTGGTTGAAAACGTCTTTCCAACGCGGCGTCTTTTTCAATATACTTCCGATACTCATCGAGCGTGGTCGCCCCGATGCATTGCAATTCGCCGCGGGCCAAAGCGGGCTTCAAAATGTTGGAGGCGTCAATCGCACCTTCTGCACCGCCAGCACCGATCAGCGTATGCAATTCGTCAATAAACAAGATAATGTTGCCGGCTTGCCGGATTTCATCCATGATTTTTTTCAGACGATCTTCAAATTCACCGCGATACTTGGTGCCGGCGACAACTGTTCCCATATCCAGCGTCATAACCCGTTTGTCGCGCAATGTTTCCGGAATTTCATTGTTGACAATTTTTTGCGCCAAACCTTCCGCAATCGCCGTTTTCCCAACACCGGGCTCCCCAATCAATACGGGATTGTTTTTTGTCCGGCGGCTGAGTACCTGAATCACGCGTTCGATCTCGTTTTGTCGTCCGATGACAGGGTCCAGACCCCCTTCACGGGCAATCGCGGTCAAATCGCGAGCCAAGCTGTCCAACGTTGGCGTATTGGCGGACGCGTTGCCTCCGCCGGATTGATGAGACGACATCATTTCCGAACTGCCCAACAGTTGGAGCACTTGTTGACGCGCTTTGTTCAAGCTTACGCCCAAATTGTTCATAATCCGTGCGGCAATTCCTTCCCCTTCACGGATCAGGCCAAGCAAGATATGTTCCGTACCGACGTAAGTATGACCAAGCTTGCGAGCTTCGTCCATCGACAATTCAATTACTTTTTTGGCGCGCGGCGTATAGTTCGGTGTGTAATTGGCACCTGCGGTTTGTTCGGTCCCCCGTCCAATCAGCGATTCCACTTCGCTTTGAATTTTATCGAGTCCCAGGCCCAACGATTGCAGCGCTTTGGCCGCGATTCCTTCGCCTTCACGGATTAGCCCCAACAAAACGTGCTCCGTGCCAATATCCTTGTGCCCCAATCGAACAGCTTCTTCTAAAGCAAGAGCCAAAACTTTTTGTGCGCGTTCAGTAAAACGTCCAAACATCATATCGGTTACACCTCCATTTTAATTTGTTACGGTGGATAGCCTTTCGCGAATTAACCGGGCTCTTCGTTCGTCACGTTGTTCCGGAGTCAGTTTTTGACCGGCGTGATGCTGCAAAAATCCCGGTTGCGTCATCACCAACAACTCATTAATTATGTTTGACGGAATTCCTTTAATAATCCCTAGATCAATGCCCAAACGGACATCGGACAAGCGCTGTGCCGCCTCTTTTGATTCAACATTGCGGGCGTACAGGAGAATGCCGTAAGACCGATAAATTCGATCTTCCAAAGCCGTTCGCGAATGCTCATGCAAATATCGCCGAGCGACTCTCT
This sequence comes from Brevibacillus fulvus, assembly GCF_016908525.1. Lineage (GTDB taxonomy): Bacteria > Bacillota > Bacilli > Brevibacillales > Brevibacillaceae > Brevibacillus_G > Brevibacillus_G fulvus. Next base: position 4,178 of record NZ_JAFBEB010000017.1, on the reverse strand, counting down.
CCTGTTCGATAATTTGCCGAGCCACACTGTAAAGATTGGCGAGAATGTCACTTTCCGCTAGCCCCAGTGTAACTTGATTCGATAGCTGAAACAAGTTGCCAAGTGCTTCGCTGCCTTCCCCATACAGTCCGCGCACGACCAATCCTACCTGGTTGATCGCCTGCAAAATTCGGTTGATTTGCTGCGTGATGACCAAAGCGGGCAGATGCAGCATGACTGAGGCCCGGATCCCCGTCCCCACATTGGTAGGGCAACTGGTCAAATAACCTCGTTTTTCGTCAAAGGCATAATTTAAATGTTTCTCAAACAGATCATCCAGCTTTGAGCCCGTTTCCCAAGCTTCGTTCAATTGAAATCCCGGCAGAAGAACCTGAATCCGAATATGGTCTTCTTCATTGATCATGATGCTGATCGATTCTTCCCGATTTAACAACACTGCACCTTTTCGCGATTCCTCGGCGAGATTGGGGCTGACCAAATGTTTTTCCACCAGCACCCTTTTTTCCAGGGGACTGATTTGCTCCATCGTAATCAACTCAAAATCAGCCAAGTTTTTCATCGCTTCGTCTTTTGCCGCTGCCGATACCTTTCGGACAACTTCCTCCGCCTGGGAATCGGTCGCCAGCAGCGGAAAAGGAAGTTGGGACAAATTCCGGGCAATCCGCAAACGGGTGCTCACGACAATATCGGAATCCGGCCCATCCCCCTTCATCCAGTAACTCCAAGGATTTTGCGTAAAGCTTTGTTGTGACATCGACATTCACCTCCCAGCTTATGATTGGGCGATTCTTTGCTCCAATGCACGAATGCGGTCGCGAATTTCAGCAGCTTTCTCAAATTCTTCACTAACCACATATTTCCGTAAAGCCTCTTTCAACTGATCCAGTTCTTTGCGGATTTTCAACTGGCCGCCGGTTCTCTCCGGTACTTTCCCCAGGTGCTGTATGTTTCCATGAATTCTCCGCAAAAGCGGGTCCAATCGATCACCCAAAAATTTATAACAGTCACTGCAGCCAAATTTACCGCTTTTGCTAAACTGGGCGTAGGTAAGACCGCATGTTTCACAGCGAAACGGCTTCTGATTTGCTTGGCTGTCCTTTGCGCCTGCACCCTCTTTTTTCAGCATGGGATCAAAATTCAACAAGCCAGAGAGCAGGTTGTTAATGCTGAAGTTGCTAAATCCGCCAAATACGTCAGCTTCCTTGGCGCACTGCTCACAAATATGATATTCGGTTTTTTCACCATTTACGATCTTGGTCAAGTGCAGGGTTGCAGGCCTTTTTCCACATTCCTCACAATTCATTGCCGTTCCCTCCTTTATCCTTTTCAAGTCGTATACAACATTGGAAAACCGTTCTTTTTCCTGTTTAACAGCTTACCTCAACAAGATAGCCGCAATCATTTGTTTCAGCATCGTTGCGCGCAGCCGATCGCGAATTTGGGGAACTTCGTTAAGGACGTTTCGAGAAGTTGCAATCTTCATCAGTGTTGACTCTCGTGCACTGATTAATCCCTCTTCCAACAATCGATCAATGATTGCATAGCCAACCCCTTGTGTGATACTCTCACCGATCAGTTCTTCCGTTAACAATTCCTGCAAACGAGCTTTGCTGACAATTTGGACCTTGCGAATCCGAATATATCCTCCGCCGCCGCGCTTGCTTTCCACCAAATACCCTTTTTCAACGGTAAATCTGGTGTTTATCACATAATTAATCTGCGAAGGAACACACTGAAACAGGTCAGCAAGCTCACTACGTTGGATCTCGATCGACCCACCGGGACTATCCTGCAATATGTTCTTCAGATGTTGTTCGATAAGGTCCGAGATATTCCGCATTTATGCTGCCCTCCCGTTCCATCGTGATCATTGACTTTGACTATCTTTGACTTTAATTATAATGATTTTTTTGGGGGACGCAAGTGGTGAAGCTTTATCTTTAGTTTGTTCATTTCGGTTCATCTTGAAACGAGAAGGGCAGCAGGAGGAAAGTGGCGCACGAAAAAAACCATTCAACGGGAATGGTTTTTTGGCCTGCCTGTTATTTTATTCAGAAAGGTAATTTTTCGGGAATCTCCGCAAAACGCTGCACGACTACATCTGCTCCGTCCAACTCGCCCGCTTGCGCAAAGCCGAAGTCGCAACCGATCGTGAACAGCCCGTTTGTTTTCCCCGCTTCCACATCGGAATGACGGTCTCCGACCATGACCGCGCGGTTGACCGTGTAATCGCTGATTAGTCGGGCGACCAGCTCATTTTTGGACTTTGTGGCGAAACGACCGGCGGAGTAGAGGTCAGTAAACAGTCCGGTTATTTGAAAATAATCGCAAATGGCTGCAATGTAATTCTCCAGCCCATTGCTTGCCACAAACAGATCCAGTCCTCGTTCTTTTAACTCGGTCAGCACTTCGCGTACATCGGGGTAAAGGTCGGTATACCCTTGCTTCAACAAGATGATTTCGTTTTCCAACATCAGTTGATTGGCTAATTTCTTGGTTTGTTCGTTCGCTCCCGGAAGCAGTCGATCCCAAAGCTGTGAGATGGTCATTCCTAATACATTCGTAAATTCTTGCTCGTCGGGTATATCCTTGTTCCAATGCCCACGTTCGATCAAATCCGCAAATGTTTTGCGAAATGCCGGCACCGCCAACTTTTCGGATTGGAGCAAGGTTCCATCCATGTCGAAAAAAACAGCCTGATTGATTGCCATTATTCTCCTCCTAAAGGTACCTTTGAAACAGCTTTACTCGCCATATCCTCCATGATAAATCGCGCAATGTCTTCGGCTGCGTTCGGTTTGGCGATCCTTTTTGCCATCTGTTTCATATGATCCACTTTTATAGGATTATACAACAATTCCCTTATAAAATAGATCAGTTGTTCCGAAACGGTAGCATGCACAGCACAACCGTTGTTCAGCAAAAAATGGCTGTTCCTTTCCTCTTGTCCTGGCAACGGATTGTGAACAATCATCGGGACTTGCTTACTCAGTACCTCTGCTGTCGTCAGACCTCCTGATTTCGTTACGATTAAATCGGCCACATGCAGGTATTCGTGAACGTTGTCGATAAAAGGGAGCGGAACCACCTCATGTCGATATGTATGTTTGGAAACTTTGCGAAACAATTTTTGGTTTTTTCCGGTTAAGACAAACGTCTTCAGCGGAAGGTCAATATTATTCAAACCGTCCAATACTTTTTCCATCGAACCTAAACCCAAGCCGCCACCTGACAGTAAAATGCATTTCTGATTGTTCTTTAACCCAAATGTCTCGCGTAATTTCTCTTTATCCAATGGCTCACGAAACTTTTTCATTATCGGTATGCCCATCGCCTTGAATTTTTCGGGATCTTCCCGATATATATCGATCAAGTATTTTAATTGTTCATGTGCAATGAAATAATAATCGATATGATGGTTTATCCATGAAGGGTGGATGGTAAAATCCGTGATTATTGTATAGATTGGAATACTCCAGTTATTTCGCCCTTTGAGTACAGACAACATGCAGCTGGCAAACGGATGCGTCGCAATAAAAGCATCCGGCTTGACGCTATTAATCAATTTTTTCAGCTTGTTGGCCAGCAGCATCAAAACATTAATCTCGATTAGTCGCGATCTTTCGGAGTTATGATATATCTTTCCCCACATTTTTGGCGACAATCTTAATAAATTCATGTAACTTTCCAGCAAGATTTTATGAAAAGTTGGACTCACGTATTCTAGCGTATCAATAATCATGGATGAATAACCTTGTTCACCCAAACTTTCCTGCATTGCTTTTGCAGTTTGATTATGGCCGTTACCGATTGAAGCTGAAAAGATTAAAATCTTCTTCATTTTGATTCTCCTTTGGATTCCGCTTCCATAATCTCACTTGATTCCTTAATCTCACTTGATTCCTTAATCTCACTTGATTCCTTTTACATGTTATGATGGTATGCCAATGGCAAATCCTATGCAAGGGTAATCTTGTCGTAAAGTTTGTAAAGATTCGACAGCGTTTTTCCCCCATCTGATAAAAAACAAAAACCCTCAACAATGGTTGAGGGTATCTTATTCCTTCAAAACTGGATACGCAAATTGACTAAGGAAATGTGGATAAGCCCTCGACCGATTAGTATTCGTCAGCTCCACGCGTTACCGCGCTTCCACACCGAACCTATCAACCTCATCG
>NZ_JAFBEB010000016.1 GCF_016908525.1 Brevibacillus fulvus | reverse complement strand
ATACATGATTTCCCCAACTCTCTAAATAGTCAATGGATGAAAATCTAAGAACGAGTGAGTAAACGAGAGATAACATTAATTTATAGTGGGAGGAATTGTTCATGTTGGCGAACATTTTGGAGCGCAAAGGGGATCAGAAGAACTTTTGGGCGGAGCTGTTCGCAGCCAAACAAAATAACATGGCCATTCAGGCAAATGTTGTCGGCTTGGAGACACACAAATTGAACGGAGAATCCGTTCGCTGCTGGGTATTGGAAGTGGAGCCGACTGGTACTGTGAAAGGCATCGTTCCGCGAATGGAAACGGGCCTGGAGAAATCGTCCGAGATGAATGAATTCCTGGGACAAACCATTCCGGTCATGATCCTGCATATTGACCAGGATGCCGAACAAGTGTTGTGCAGTCGTATCCGTGCCATCGAACTGATGCAGGAAATTGCCTTACGGCGAATGAAGGTAGGGGATCAATACACGGCAACGGTAACGAAAGTGTCGCAGAACCGCATCGTCGTGGAAACCTCCGGGTTCTCATTTACGTTTACCAATTCCGACTTGAAATTGCCGTTTAAGGATTTGCGAGACGTGTATCAGGTAGGCCACACTCTCACCGTTGAAGTCAAGGAGATCGTCAGGGATGGGCAATCGGCGCAGCAGAGTGAAGCGGCAGCCGGGGAAGAACAAGGCGAGAAAGTGCCTGCTTCGTCCATTAGGCTCATCGTGGCCCCTGTTCTTCAGGACAAATGGGAATTGATCGGCACAAGGTTCAATCTCCGAGGTGTGTACAAAGGTGTGATAAAACGGCAATTCGACGCAGGGTATTGGGTCGAACTCGTGCCTGGTTTGGATGTGTATTGCCTGCATCCGAAGCGGAGCCTGCACAAAGGATTGTTGCGAGAGGGACAAGTAGTATTCATCCAGCTGCAGCGGATCAACAACAAAGAGCGACGGTTGAGTGGAGAAATTATCCGAGTAATCGGGTGAAATAACATGTTCGGAAAATCATGGACATTCAACTGGGAACCTACGCAAACCTCATCTCTGGAAGTCCACTCACCGCTTCTGGAATGGATGAAAACCATCGGGATCATCACGGCCACCTCAGCCGACTGGTTTCATGCCACCAAGAGGGAAACACGGGAAACGATTAAGCAGCTTCTGTCGGCTGGCATCATTATGCGGGGCCAAGCCCAATCCGAGGATAACCAAAAGCTGACCGTTTACGCCATCGAACCGGTTTCTGGCGAAGAGGCCGTAAAAAAACTGATCCTGGAGCGTGTCTTGGACCACTGGCTGGACTATGTGGAGCCCATTGACATTCAGACAAACCCAAGCGGGGGCACGATCCGAATTGGAGACGATCTGGTGGACATTCGGATTCTGTATGGGGATGTCCACCCTCCCGAACGGGAGCGGGTCTTATGGTTCGGAGGAAATTGGGACGAGTTTCGATCGGTTGTTCAGCCGGGACACTTTGCCGCAACCCTGGACGTATGGGAAAAGGGAATGGTGATGAAGTGGGAACACAATTGGACGCCCGTACCTCTCTCCCTCTTGACGAAGGGATAAAATCTTAGGTAAAATATGGGCAAATCAAGTCCAATATACGAATCATCAGAGGCTTTTTCCGTGGAGCGGATAGGGGTTCGTATACAATCAACCATGTTGAGCATGGGAGATTGCGAAGAAACGGGATACCTCATACCGTTGGGTAGTTGGCAATACCTGTTCCCTATGAGGTTAATGATCTGCGTTGAGCGCAGAACTTGATGGAATGTGTGAGGCTTTGACCCATGGTGCGCCTCTTCCAATCCTGCAAAAGGGAAGCAGATTGGACAACATGGGCGGAAAAGATATCGTGCTTGTCGTTACCTGGCAGAGACAAGGCGATATGGTGGTTACGAGAGAGCTAGGCACGGACTCGTAACGGTCGCAAGCTGCAGACGTGTTGGGCATGACTGCGGAACTTGGCGAAAGAAATTTTCTCGACTGAAGCATAGGCGTAGTACGCTTTTTGCAGGATTGTTTCGTGCAAAAAGAGGTACTACGCCTTTTTGCGTTTTCAGGACATCTCCTCTGAGATACAATGGGTAGAAAGACGTTGTATCGAAGGAGGTGGAATACACATGCAAAAGGAGAGGGATGACATGGACACTCTTGAAAAAGAACTGGAAGAGTGCTGGAAAGAGGCTGCAAACACGGAGCCATTAAGCGATGAGGAACTGGATGCGATCATTAAAGACGTTCGCAGATCCATCCGCAAGGTGGTGGAACAATGAACGTGGTGATCGACACCAGCACAATCATTCGCGCGACGTTGGAACAAAATAGGATGGCTCAAAGGGCTCTTTCGTTGTCCATTCGGGAACATCAGGTACTACTGACGGATGAGATGGCGAAAGAGCTTGCTGCCACGATTGTCATCGTCGCAGAAAAGAAAGGGCAAAACCCGAAACCACCATTGAGAGTAGCGGCGACTTATTTGCTTCGGGCCAAAAGGGTACGCTCAACCACCGTGTATTCCTGGTGCTACGATCCGGATGACTCCATGTTTATTGAGTGCGCAATTGATGGTGGTGCACAAGCGGTCGTCTCCAATGACCGGAGTTTAACGACACTCCATGAGTACGTCACCGATGAAGAGGGGAAAAGACTCATCCAAAAGATTGAGTTTTTGACCCCGGAGGAGTTTGTAAGTAAATACAGCCTGACATGATTTTTTCATCAGGCACAGGAAACCAAGACTTTTCAACCGCTAAGGTTAGGAAGTCTTTTTTATTTTTGTCCCTCGTGCGGGCGCAACAATAGCACGGGCCGAGAAATCGGCGGAAAGGAGAAGAAATGAATCGAGTCGTCTTGATTGGTCGTCTGACGAAAGATCCGGAGATGCGCTACACGACAAACGGGATCGCTGTTACGACGTTTACGTTGGCTGTGAATCGCCCGTTTGCCAATCAAGAAGGAGAAAGGCAAGCGGATTTTATCAACATCGTCACCTGGCAGAAACTTGCCGATCTGTGCGCAACCTACTTACGCAAGGGCCGACAAGTTGGGGTGGAAGGAAGGCTGCAAACCCGGTCATACGAAAACCAGGAAGGACGAAAGGTATACGTGACGGAGGTTGTGGCGGACCGTGCTTATTTCCTTGAGAAAGCAGAGGAGACTCGTACGGGTAATCAGCAACCAAGCCATGATCCTTTTGCCCCTGGAGATCCATTTGCCGATCCGTTCGGTGGCTCAGGAAAACCAATCAATATTACGGATGACGATTTGCCGTTCTAGGGAATGGGTCATCGCAGGACAAAAAAGACTTCTCTCTGATGGTTCGGGAGAAGTCTTTTTGTATACACAAAATCCCTCGTGCGGGAGAAAACAATAGCACGTTGGCCGAGAGGCGAAGAAAGGAGATGCTATGAATAACCAACTGACGGTCATCGATGGACAGGAAACTCGCTTGATGGAGGGCTACAGTTCCCAAGAGATGCACGCTGTCTTGCAGGAGATGAAACAAAAACTCAATCTGACGCAGCAATTCTTCAAGGAAGTCATGATTGAGGGGCAAGATTACGGCGTTCTGGAAGGTACTGCGAAACCAACGCTATTGAAAGCGGGTGCCGAAAAACTATGCGAACTGTATGGGTTCTCACCGATCGTAAAGATGATCGAAGAAACGGCGGAAAGAGATACCGGCTACTATCGGGCTCGGGTAACGATTAGCCTGATTCATCGTCGCAGCGGTGTAACCATTGCTGATGGTGTTGGGGAAGCCAATACCATGGAAAGTCGATATCGCTGGCGTTGGGTCTTCGAAAACGAGTTGCCGAGGGGGATTGATAAAAACTCCTTGGTACAGAAGAGTTTTCCGAAAAAGAACGGAAACGGAACCTATATCAAATACCGGATCGAAAATGAGGATCTCCACTCATTGTGGAACACTGTTCTGAAGATGGCCAAGAAGCGCGGCCTAATTGACGCTGTACTTTCTGCAACCCGTTCTTCAGGTATCTTTACCCAGGATGTTGAGGACTTGAAGGATTGGGCTGAAGCGGCTCCATCAGATGAACCCAACCAACGACGTGAGAATGGAACGCCCGGTCACAACAGGAACGAAAGCAGAAGGACGTCAAACCGGCCGCAAGGACAAGAAGGGAAGCCGGCGCCACAAAATCAATCCGGTACTCATAAGGAACATGCTGCCATCACTCCGTCCGATACGCCCCGTTGGATTACAGGTACTGTAACGGATGTGCAAGGAACAGCCATCAACGACACCCCTTGCTTTATTTTGTTCCTGCATAACGGCAGCAAAGTCCTGATTCCGGAAGATCATCCGGTGGCCCAACAAGACTTAAACAACTTGATGGGAGGACAATTGTTAAAGTTCCTTACTCGCACGATGGGGGATTTTGAGGCAATTGCCGGCCGCAGCGGCCAAGAGATTCAGGAGGTGCGCAGTGCATGAGCATTTTTCCTGAAATCCTTGACGTTGCTGATCGTTTTAATCTCTTGGCACAGCAAAAGGCTGCGCCGAGAGGTGAGATTCGCGTCCATTGCCCGTTCTGCGCTGAGATTGTCGGTATAGCGGATCGCGGGTTCCATCTTTACCTGAATCCGGTCAAGAATACGTATCACTGCTTTCGCTGCCAGGAAAAAGGGGGCGTGGCCAAATTCATCGGTCTTCTGGAAGGAAAAGGCGAACAAGAAGTGATCGATGAATACAAGGCCAAACATGAAGCCGCCCGAAGGAAAAAGCGGAAGAAAAAGACATGGGAAGATCATCCTGCAATGAAGCTTTCCGCACACCAATGGAAATTGATGGGCTTTCTCGGGAAGATCGACGGGAAAATGTTTCACACCAGCCCGAATTATGCACGTGCTGTTCTTCAGTGGGCATGGCGGGAGTGGCAACTATTCACGTCTGAGAAATCAAAGGAAGCGTTCCATGTCCTTCTGCTTGGCAAATACCTGGCGAATGAAAAAGCCGCGGAGGATTTCGTCAGGAAAACCGAGAGAGATACCGGCATTGAAAGCCTTTGGGAGCGAGCCGTGAAGATGCATCAGCTCCCCAAGGATTTGTGGGCGGAATGGGCCAAACGAGCGGATGTCATCGTTCGCGAACTTGTAGAAGCAATTCGGAACGAAGAGAAAGCGGCGGATTTGGAAGGGACCATTCAGCGAGAGTTGCAAAAAATGAAGGAGAGAACGGCGTGACCTGGAAATGGAGTTATAGCCGACTCTTCAAATATGACTCCTGCCCCCACGCGTACTATTTCCGGTACGTGTTGGGGAGGCCGGAGAAGGAAACGGAAGCAATGGCGATCGGGAAGCAATTCCACGAAGTCATTGCTTCTTCTGTTTTACGGCAGCCTCCGCCGGCGGGAATTCCGAAAGACGTGCAGGAGTTGGCGATAAAGGCGTATCGACTGTTGCAGACCCACATTTTCAAAGGGGAAATTGTCGCGGTCGAGCGTGAAATCATCACTCCCATTACGGAGACGGATCTGTTCCATGTGGTGATTGATCTCATTGTCCAATACGATATGTTTTCCCTCTCAATTTACGACTGGAAAACATCCTGGGCAGTTTATGAGGTCATGCAGAAGCCCAAGCAACTGCTTCTCTATGCTTGGAGCGCATGGCAATCCGACCTTTACGCTTCGGAGGTCGCTTATCTGTTTCCGAGAAAGTATGAAATCAAAACAGCACAGGTAACGCCTGAAGCGATTGCGGAAACCCTTGATTGGGCCAAGACGCAGATTCATCAGGCGAGACACGCTTATCAGGAACTAAAAAAAGGGACCCCACCGGAGATAGCATTCCCGCCCAAATTAGGAAGTGGCTGCACCAACTGCAGCTATATCCGCGAATGTCCCATGACGAAAAAATACCAAGTTCATTGAGGAGGAATGAATCATGAATTACATGCACAATGCAGGAGAAAATTTCAAGCGGATTTTAGACGAACTGAACCGTCAAGCACAGCTAAAAGAAGATTTCGTTGTACCGGCCAATCAGATTCGGATGCGTGACGATGGACACTTTACGTTCCAGACACTCTTTACGAATGAGGCCGCCAGCCCGGCAACCGAATGGGCCGAAAACCAGATGTATCAAAAACTGGAGCTGCCGGCTCGCTTCATGCGCCGCTGCCCAAGTTATTTGAGGGCAACGAACTTTAACTACTTCACAGAGCGGCTGCCAGCGGACGAGGAATGGCTGTTACGTACGTATCGGTCACGGGCCAATCAACTGGGCCACATGATTCGTGGTGCCTTGTCCAAGGATTATAGCCGGTTCGATGATGAACAGTTCTTGGGCATGATCGAATCCATGATCGGGACAGAAGAAGACCATCGGATTTCGTACTGGTACCGCGATGAGCGCGGCATGCACCTGCGGATCGTGTTCCCTGATCTGACAAGAAACATCGGTAGGACGCTGGAGGGACGACCGGATGTCCACATGGTGGGGGTTCACTTGTCCAACTCCGAGGTGGGCGCCCGTTCGGTTACGATTCAGCCGATGGTATACCGCCTGGTTTGCTCGAATGGCTTGATGCGCTGGACCAACGATGGGGAAGTGTTCAAGCAGCGTCACATTCACCTGCGGGAGCGCGAGATGTACTCTCGGGTGGCCGAAGCGTTTACGGCTGCCGTCAAAGCCGGGGATGACATGTTGGAACGGGCTTTGGCCGCCAAAGAGGTGAAGGTGGAAAACCCGCTGGATTTCATCAAAACGCTGGCCAAGGACAAAAAATACAGTCAGTCCATGACAGATACCATCACCAGCACCTACATGGCAGAACCCGGTGACAGCCTGTTCTACGTGATGCAGGCCATGACCCGCGCCGCCCAAACCCTTCAAGGGGATGCTCGGGTGGAGTTGGAACAAGACGCCGGCGAACTGCTTGCTAAGGTGGCTGTCTAACAGAACCAAAACGAAGAAGCCGATCTACATGGGTCGGCTTCTCCCATGATCAAAATGAAGGAGGAATATTGTATGAACGGTCAAACAGTGATATTTCCATGGGATGAACCAATGGATATCGAAGCGGCAGCTTTGATTGATGAAGGAGCAATCCCGAAGGATCTCCCGGAAGAAAATAAAGAAGAAGAGTATAAACAGGCTCAACAATTGGCGGCTGAGATTCTACATTTGGAAGCGATATTGAAAGCCAAGAAGGAAGAGCTAAAGCAGTATGTTGAGCAAAATGGAAAAGTCGTAGTGGGAGACACCCAATTTGATTTTGTTCCGTCGTATTCGTGGGAAGGGAATTGGGAAGCTCTTGCCCGACATATACGGGAAAAAGGGTTGAATCCGTTTGATTTCTTCAAGCTGGGATCAACTGAGGCAACGAAGCTCATGAAAAAGACGGGATGGGATGAAGAGCAGATGAAAGAACACGGTGTCTTTCGTGTCATGTCCGGTAAGCAATTCCGTTCCTCTAAGGTGAAATAACGGAGAAGGGAATACCAGAAGAGCTTGTATATTAATTGCAGCGGAAACTGCAAAGGACCGTAAGCCAGTATCTCAAAGGAGGTGCTGGCTTATTTTATTTATCCGAGGGGGAGGATTGCCAGTCATGAAATTGGAAACGTTTGAGGATTTCCAACGAGCCATATGCGAAGGAAGATTAGTCGACGTATCGGATACGGCTAAAGAGATTGGGATCAGTATTCCGGTAGCGGTCTCTTCTGCCTTATGGAAAACCTATATTGAACCCGAAGAGTCGATTACAGTAGGACAATCAACAAACGAACGAATCTGGAATGTGATTAGTTTACTGCTTTCAACCCTAAAAAGCGGGATGAAACCGTTCGACGATAGCTCTTCTCTCATGGTTCAGTATCAGGTTCATTTCGTAATCAATGGAGTCCTTACCATGTCAACCCTTAAGGCGATCATTCGGAAAACCGCAGAAAGGAAGTCATTCATTCAGATCATGTTGGAGGATGAAGCTGAACAAAACAATCCTGACAGAAAATACTTTTGCAGGGAGTGTAGGTTTACATTGTATCTCGAAACAAAGCCAGAAAGTTACATCGAATGTAGATGAGCTAACTGGTATGAAAAAACATTACATTTCGCCTACCACCGAGGCGATAAAACGTGTGGCTCAAACTTTGGGCCACACGGCCCGGTTTGAGTAGGGAGGTAATGGTGAAGCAAATCGAAATGTTTCAATACGATTTCATCGTAACTGAATTTGTCAAAAAAGCCAAAGAAAGCATCACGTTCTACGGGACGAAGGAAGCGAATTTGAACGATCTGTTGACGATCATTATTGGAAACGAAGCAGATGCTGCAAACATTCAAAAGTTAACTGGCATCGGGATTCAACAACTCGCTTCGATGTCTGCCCAAGAAATCATGGAACTTGTGTCTATCAGTGAAATGGCAGCACAGCGGATCGTCGCCTCCTTTGGTTTGGCACACAAATATGTAACCAGTCCAAGAGAGAAAAGGATAGCCATTCGTCTCCCGCGTGATGTAGCGGAACTAATGATGCCTGAAATGAGGTACTTAACGCAGGAACATTTTATATGTCTGTTTCTGAATACAAAAAATCGTGTAATCGGTAAGCAGACGATCTTTATAGGAAGTTTGGATTCATCGGTTGTGCATCCCCGTGAGATTTTTAAAGAAGCAATCAAGAGGAGCGCGGCATCGATTATTTGTCTGCACAATCATCCGAGCGGAGATCCAACCCCAAGTAAGGAAGACATTTCGATCACGCAAATTTTGCGGCAAGCAGGAGAGGTGGTTGGTATTAGCCTGCTTGATCACGTCATTATCGGGGATGGAAAGTATATTAGTTTAAAAGAACAGAGGTACTTTTAGTACGGTAAGGTAACGTATTTGCCGAAAAGATTCTACCTATCACCGGGGTAAGAAAACGAGTGGCTCGAACTATGGGGCCACTCGGCCCCGGTTCGAGTAGGAGGAAGCATGAAGACGAAAATCGTGATTAAGGATTCAGAACGTTTAGTTGCTGATCTGTCGAAAGCATACCGAGCAGTTGCAAAACAGACGACGATTCCGATTCTAACCGGTTTTCATCTCCAATTCACGGGAGAATCTTTGACCATTACCGGTTCTGATACGGATAACACCATCCAGATTACGGAGGATGACAATTGCTCATCGTCTCAACCATGTGCGGTAGTCGTACCGGCAAGAATATTCCTGGACATTGTGCGTAAGTTGCCAGCGGGTGAGATCCAACTGAAAATTGGGGAAAATGAGATCTCCATTACCGCGGGGAAATCGACTTTCGAGCTAAAGACGATGAAAGCTGATGAGTACCCATCCTTTTCGTTGGACGATACCGGCGTTTGTGTTGAGATACAAGCATCTGATTTGGCTAACGGGTTACGTTTGGAGTATGCCTGCTCGGTATCTGCTATGCGCCCTACCCTACAGGGCATCCATATCGTTAGCAAGGAAAAGGCAGTAACGTTCGTCGCAACGGATTCTCATAGGCTGGGATCTTGGACCGTTCAGCTGGATCAAGAACTGAAGTTACCGAAGATGATTTTGCCTGCCACGGCTGCAGAAGAGATGGTAAAGCTAATTGAGGACACGACCGATAAGGTCACCATCCACTGCACAGAGAACTCGTTACGACTCACTTGCAAGAACGTAACGTATGCTTCTAGGCTAATTTCCGGTACTTACCCGGAAATATCCAGGGTAATCCCAACAATTATTTCGACAACATTTGTGGCAAATCGGGATGAGTTAGTCAAGGTACTGGAGCGGGTGAGCATCGTCTCCAAGGAAGGAAAAGCCAATATGTGTCGCTTACAGGTGATACAATCCGCAATGCCTTCTCTTCTCATTTCGGCCAGTCAGGAAGGGATGGGAAAAGTACAGGAGGAAGTGTTTGTCTCGGATCTCGAAGGCGATACTTTTGAGATGAAGTTCAGTACGAAGTATCTCCTGGAGGCACTACGACATATGAAGGCAAAAGAAGTCATGTTTCAAGCATCTGGTGCAAATGCACCGTTAATCATACGACCGACAGGTGATGAAACAGGGTTTGCCTTAATATTGCCTGTGCGATCAGCATAATTTGCAGAGCAGAAGGGGATCTCATTCCCCTTCTGTTTCTTTGAAAGGATGCATTAGCGATGAAGAAAAGGAGATTTTCAACCAATGAGTTCCTAAAACAACTTCAGGTTCGCAGCATCTCATCAAATAGTCCACGTAGGCAAACTCCAGGTATGTTTCGCATCGTCGAATACCTGTATGCCGGCGCCGATGCATCGGAAGTCGATTTCGACAGCTTTACATTGGACGAACTGGATTACGTGTACAATGAAGCCCATTCTCTTTATTCGATGGAAGACATCTATGATGAAGAAACTGAGCGGGCCAATTGGTACAACGTAATCTATGAGTATGTCAGGAGCACGCAGAACATTTACACACTGCTTCATTCTAGGAAGAAACAGTATGCAGAAGAAGACGATTTTATCTGAGGGAGAGCATTGATATGTTTAGTATCGAGGATTGCCAAGTCATTCAGTCGTCCTTGGATAATTTGCTTTCGTTAAAGCTCCTTCACGATGCTGGGTATCGGGTATCCGACATGGGGTGCTGGGTAACGGATTATGCGTTTGAAAACATGGGGGGAGATATCTTTATGAAGGCAACGGAGCGACTGTTTGGTGCTTGCGCTGAGGAAGAAGAGGAAGACGGGTCATATGACATCCGGAAGTTTGTCATCCTATGTCCAGACGTCGAAGAACTTCTTGGGGTGTTTACAAAAGAATGGGTCGAAAGACAGCTCCGATGGAATAAGAGAGTTGTCTGCGACTGGACGGGAGCTGAGATGATCATCGAACTGAAGAAAATGGGCTTTATCATCGAGATCCACGAAAGTCCGTCCTATTTCAATCAGTTCATTCAAGAGCTCATCCAGATCAGGAAGTTACTCGATAGGTTGTTGGTGTATGCCCAATACTTAAAAGGAAATAGAGGTGCGAGGTATGCTGCATTTTACTGTGAAGTTTAGTGATGATTTTACGCAGCACACACCATACTGTACTGTCCAGGTTACCTCATCGGAGGGCGTAAAGGTAGACGAATACGTGATGAGTTTTGATGATTTTGTCGAGTCCATCCGAAATTCTGAATCGGAGAATTTAAAGCCAATGAGAATCCTGGGGGTTCAGAAACGGAAACGACTACGAAAAATCATCGGAAGAAAACGGATGAAAAATCCGGCGATACGTATCGAGACTCCTACCTTGCCCGTCAACTGTGTCAAACACATTTGGATTAATCGAGCGCAGAAGATCCAGATGGTATTTATCGAGGTGCCTAAAGGAAAATGGGACATTGCCTATTACAACACCACTTTTGAACAGGTGGGATTCCCGCGGATGTTGTTTGGGTACCGAATCCGGGATGGTCGCATTCAACAGCTGCACATCTTGGCCGTCAAGGACAAGGGGAGGATTCGCGAGGACACCGAACTATACAAGTTTCCTTACGCGAATGTATCGAATGGTGTGGTTTGTATGGGGGGAAATACGTTGCCGGTTATCAAAGACTTGGCTCAACTTGCTACTATGCACCAGGTCTTTTTTGCGGCTCCCAGTTCTACCTGCTATTACAACACGAACCGGAACGAATCCGGGATCAGTGATTTGCGGGAGCTATACAATCGCATGCAAGGGCAGGATTTTCCAGAGGAATGGTTAACATCCAAGCAACGAACGTTTGGACAATACTGCCAAGAACTGTAGATCAAAGACTTTAGCGAAAGCTATAGTCTTTATTTTTTTTTTGAAATGAATCCAAGAGGAGGCATGGAAAGCATGACTGACAAACTGTTTCAAGAAACTTTGTTCAGCTTTTTAGGAGAAGAGGAACCGGAGGCCATCCAGGACACAGGAAAAGGCAAAAAGACGACGGCAGCCACTAAATCACGGATAGCTTCCAAGGACCAAAAGAAAACGGCTGTATCTGTCACGAAAAGTGAACCGGAAACATGGGAACTAAACACCGAGACGATCATCCGGTATGGCGGGGAGAACATTCCTCTGACCGATTACTTTACACCGGAAGAAATCACGAATGGTCTTCCAGACAGTTCTCCAACTGATGAACAAACTAAAGGAGACAACACCGAAGAGAAGTTGAGGAACATTACTGGCGAAGACGTGAGGAAACGGATGGAGAATGACTTTGGCGAACTAACTGAAGAGTTAACAACGATGACATTCATCAAGGAAAAGAATATGATTATCCCTGTTCTAACCGCACGAAAGAAAGGAAGCGGCATGATCTTGGAACGCCGACATGGTGTCTATCTGAAGTTGGAGGATGCTGTGGCAAATCGCCGGTCCAACATGTATGTTCCCGGAGCTGATGGTCATATGTACCATATCCGCGAAACAGAAGCGTTAACAATCTGCAAAAGGGCTCGGAAGGTTCCTAGTGTTCCGACGTTGGTAGAAGGTGTGCGTCTAAAATTCCCCAGGATTCCCTGGGGGATTCTGACGCAGTTTTTGATTGTTGCCCGTTACTTCGCCCGGACACATGGCGCTGAGGTTCATGGCGAGATTTACTGGGGAGAAGAAGGGTACCAACTGGTGATTCCGGCACAGATTGTGTGCAGAGACATGTGTGAACCAACTGAGCAAGTAGCTTACGTGGAAAACGTCGTGAAAGTGATGGAAATCCACTCTCACCATACGATGGAAGCCTACTTTTCTTCCCAAGATGATCGATCTGAGCAGGCGCCAATCCTCTACGCGGTTGTGGGAAGGGTGCTGGATTTCTTCCCGCAAATCCTGGTGAGGACGTGTCTGGACGGGGAGTATCTGATCATCAATCCCCATTTCGTCTTTGAATCACCGTTGGAGTCTCCGACGAGCTTGGACTTTCCTCAAGTGTCCGTGAAAGGAGCGTGAGACGATGATACGGTTTAACGAACGGAAGAAGATCTTTTACTATATCGTTCAGATCGGCGCAGGCGCAAATGGCGGATATATTCTGCAGCAATGCGCTCAAATGATGAATATATTCAAGGTACAGGGGTTTTACCTGGTGGCCGATCCGGATACGGTAGAACAAAAGAATTTGGCTAATCAACTCTTTATACCAAAGGATGTCGGACAGAAGAAAGCTGCGGTACTGGCTAACCGGTACCGCAGCCATTATCAAGTGCCGATCGCTGCGTTTGATGAACGGTACATTGAGGATGAAAGAACGTTAGACCGATTGTTTCAGTTTACGGATTATCGAGGCTGTTACAGTTGGGACACGTTTTTTCTTCCGATTTTGATCGGCGCAGTAGATAACAACTACACACGCCAGGTCATGCACAGTTACTTTCTCAGTCAAGAAAAGCTGCTCTACATCGATGTGGGAGTGGAAGCTGCCTGGGTTCCTCGTGACCGCCGACCACGAGAAGAGTGGACGGAGGAGGAGAAGCAGCGTCACGCGAATACTGGATGGACAGGACAAGTAGTAGCCGGATTGAGATTGAACGGAAAAACGTTTCTGGAACCGGTGGCCGGCCGCTTTCCAGACATATTGGAGGATAAGGACGAGATTGCTCCTTCTGGAATGGCATGTTCCCAGGTGATTGCATCCGAGCCGCAGCGGTTGATTACCAACCGGTTTGCAGCGCAGGCAGTGGCCGGTTACTTGAATGAATTGTTTGGGGAGAGAACGTTGTCTACACACGTGACGTTCTTCCACGCGAAAAAAATGTACATGCGTGGGGAAAGGATTCAAGAAGGTTGAGAGTGTCCAGGAAATGGGCACTCGATTTTTGTTTTTGCTGCGAAAACGTAGTACTATTCGGATACTGTTTCGGTTCACCTGACTGTTACACGTCAGTGTATGGATGGTTGTTGTGGTAAGAATCGCAGGAAAAAATATTGAAGATATCAAATTACTCAAAAAAAACAATCAAAAAGGAGTCGAATATGTCTACAACATTTAACGAACGTCAGGCACTACATATGACATTGCAATCTCTGCTTGAGCAACGACTATCTCTAAGAAGAGAGTATATGGAACGAGACAAAGAACTGGGGGAGGAGATCAAGCAGATCTTACACCGAATCCGTGAGTTGGACGAGCGGTATGGTGTACCTTCTGGCACGGATGATCAGCAAGGAGAAACAACAAGTGGATCGGCGGTTCCCCATGAGATACAGGCACAGCGAGCGGGTAAAGCCCGAAAGCCGTATCAGCATCATGATTATCCGGGAATAGCCAGGGAGGTAGAAACGATTTTGGAGGAAGCGGCAGCACCGCTGACACTGACAGAACTTTACGGGGAACTGCAAAAACGTCGGGCAGTCGAATGGGCGAATCCGTACATGATTCTCCAAAAGGCGCTGAAGCATTCAGAGAGAGTCAAGATCGAGAAGGAAGGCAGAAAACTGGTGTTTTCGATTCGGTAAATTCTCTGATATGAGGCCTTGCCAGGGCACCGGAAAGACTGCATGTAGTTCGTCGCCTGGATGACAGTTGCGGGCGGATCGCTGGTAACGGAAACGGGCGACGCAGGACCCGAGGAATGAAGAAGGGCGTCTGCTCTTTGATCGGTTGATAACGACAGCGCGTGGCAACCAATAAAAGGCGACCTCGGCCAGATCGAGACGGAGTGGTGTCCTTCTCGTTGCCGAAAGCGGCCCAGACTGGAAAGCAGACAGCTGCGCCGGATGAGTTCAATTCGATTGGGGAGAAAGAGGCACGCTGATGTTTCTTGACGGTGGACCTGGATGGTCTCCAAAACTGTTAGACCCCAGGGAAAATAACTTACCGATGCTCCACTAATGTGGAGATTTTTTATTTGCATGTTCGTCCTTGTTCGCATATAATACAAACAAATGTTCGCATCATTGGGAGTGAGCTTCCATGCTGTCTGACATCGAGCGAAAGGTTTTGCGCATTATCGCCAACTTTTCCGTTGGTCGTCGGCGCACGCCGACAGTGGATGAGCTGTGCGTAAAAACCGGGCGCAGTCGTAGCGGCGTGATGGAGGTACTGGCCGCGTTGGCTCGGGAAAAGAGTATCGAGTGGATGCGATCCAGCCCCGGACGACATCACATTGCTGGAGGCGTGGGAAAGAAGGGAGTCAATAAGCTGGAGAGTAAGATAGGATAGATAACATGTTTGCTGCAAGTCGATTTGTTCTGCCTATATCTTGATGAGATTGTACATAATTCACTTAAAAGTAATTAGATGCTGTTAGGTAAATCCTAACAGCTTTTTAATTTATGCACACATACATTCAAAAGTTCATTTGAATGTATAAGGATAATGGTTTATGATAATAATGATCAAACGATGGTTTGATTGTCGGAGGTGATTTCATGAAAGAAAAAGATACATGTGAAATTTATTGTTATGACGAATCCAAGGTTCGTCGTGTCCAAGAGACTCTTGGTCAACAAGACATCCCAACTATGGCAAAGATGTTTAAGGTATTAGCGGATGAAACACGCATGAAGATAGCGTTCGCGTTATGCCAAGAAGATGAACTCTGCGTATGTGATGTAGCCAACATCATCGGGTCTTCGATGGCAACGGCTTCCCATCATTTGCGGATGTTAAAAGAATTGGGATTAGCAAAATATCGCAAGGAAGGGAAATTGGTTTTCTACTCGTTGGAAGATGAACATGTACGACAGCTTGTTCAAATTGCTTCGACACATAGTCAGGAGGTCGTGACCCATGGGAAGTAATGCAGAGCAAAAAAAGGTCTATCGGGTTCAAGGTTTTACCTGCACCAACTGTGCAGCCATCTTCGAGAAGAACGTCAAAAACCTGCCTGGCGTTCAAGAGGCACAAGTGAACTTTGGAGCTTCGAAGGTAACTGTTTTTGGAGAAGCAACTGTCGAGGAACTAGAAAAAGCAGGGGCATTTGAAAATCTGAAGATTATACCCGAAAGTGAACGGGTTGAAGAAAAGAAAGAACCGTTCTGGAAAGCGCACGGTAAAGTAGTGCTTTCAGCTGTCCTTCTACTCTTTGGATACCTGTTGGGTCAGCAATTCGGGGAAGAACATGTCCTTACTGCTGTAGTCTATGCTGCTTCCATTCTCATCGGCGGCTATGAGCTTTTCATTAAAGGGATTAAAAACTTGTTCCGTCTCCAGTTCGATATGAACACTCTCATGACCGTAGCCATATTAGGGGCGGCGGCGATTGGTGAATGGGGTGAAGGAGCAACAGTAGTCATCCTCTTTGCGATCAGTGAAGTATTGGAGCGTTACTCCATGGAAAAAGCTCGACAATCCATTCGTTCGTTGATGGACATCGCTCCGAAAGAAGCGTTAATCCGTCGTGGTAGCGAAGAGCTAATGGTTCATGTGGACGACATCCAAGTGGGCGACATTATGATCGTCAAACCAGGGCAGAAACTTGCCATGGATGGGGTTGTAATCAAAGGAACATCCACCATCAATCAAGCTGCTATTACAGGGGAATCTGTACCTGTCACAAAAACCGTTGGTGATGAAGTGTTCGCAGGTACGCTAAACGAAGAGGGGCTTCTTGAAGTCAAAGTAACAAAACGGGTTGAGGATACGACGATCTCCAAGATTATTCATTTGGTGGAAGAAGCGCAAGCGGAACGCGCTCCGTCTCAAGCATTCGTTGACCGATTTGCAAAGTATTACACGCCAGCGATTATGATCTTAGCACTGGGCATTGCTGTTGTTCCTCCGCTTCTACTTGGAGGCGGTTGGGGTGAGTGGATCTACCGAGGATTGGCGTTACTAGTGGTAGGATGTCCGTGCGCGCTGGTGATCTCCACACCTGTATCGATTGTCACTGCCATTGGGAATGCCGCAAAGAACGGTGTCTTGATTAAGGGTGGCATTCATTTGGAGGAAGCAGGACGATTGTCTGCAATCGCTTTTGATAAAACAGGAACTTTGACGAAAGGGGTACCAGTGGTTACGGACTTTATCACCTATGGTGGTCAAGAGAAAAATGAATTGTTGGCTATTGCAGCCGTCATCGAAAAAGGGTCCCAACATCCACTGGCTTCAGCAATTATCCGCAAAGCTGAAAACGAAAACGTCGATTTGTCATCCGAAGTAGAAGAGTTCCGATCCATTACTGGTAAAGGGGTAAAGGCAAAAGTAAAAGGGGAACTGTACTACATCGGCAGTCCGAATTTGTTTTCCGAGTTGAATACTTCGAACCTAACCGAAAAAATAAAAGCCGAAATCGAAGGTTTGCAAAAACAAGGAAAAACGGTTATGGTACTCGGAACGGAAAATGAGATACTTGCCCTAATTGCCGTTGCCGACGAAGTCCGGGAAAGCAGTAAAAACGTAATTCAAAAACTTCGAGAGTTGGGTATAACGAAAACCGTTATGCTTACAGGGGATAACCGTGCAACCGGGGAGGCAATTGGAAAACGGATTGGAATTCATGAGGTAAAGGCGGAACTGATGCCTGAGCATAAGCTGGAGGCCATTAAACAGCTGAAAGCACATGGGAAAGTAGCAATGGTGGGCGATGGTGTCAACGACGCGCCGGCACTTGCCACTGCTGATGTAGGGATCGCCATGGGTGGTGCCGGAACCGATACGGCTCTAGAAACAGCCGATATCGCACTAATGGCCGACGACTTGACCAAACTGCCGTTTACAATTAATTTGAGTCGAAAAACACTCAGTATCATCAAACAAAACATTGCTTTCTCGCTTTTAATTAAGCTGGTAGCACTACTGTTAATTGTTCCAGGATGGCTCACACTGTGGCTTGCCATCTTTGCCGACATGGGAGCGACTCTTATCGTTACGTTGAACGGATTACGCTTACTAAGGGTAAAAGAATAACTGTGTAAAGTGACTAAGAGGTTACGTCGGGACAATGAATTTGATCCGAAGGGTAACCTCTTTTTGTTTGGAACGATGGTTGCAGAAAAGATGGGGTTGAAGAAAAGTAAAAGGGAATGGTAAAAAGCGCCCTTATTTCAAGGCGATTCAGCGTGTAGACCTTGATATCCGGACTTGCATGTTATTATTGGGGGGATGTTTTTGATACGAAACTTCTAACTGGAAAATTTCTATCCATTTGATTAGTAAAAAAAGAAGGCTCCTCAACATGAAGAGCCGATAGCATTAGGAGCTATAAGATTTTTTCCATCGCCATCACGTCAACGAACTGGCCGTCCAGAATGCCCTGCTTTTCAAACACGCCGACTTCCCGGAAGCCCCTCTTTCGATATAGTCCCTGCCCGAGGCCATTGAAGGGGAATGTAAAGAGAACGATTTTATAGAATCCGTTGTTTTTCGCCTCTGTTTCTAATGCTTCGAGTAAATGGTTACCCACCCCACGGCCTCGTACACGGCGATCTACATAGACGGAAAGGTCAACTACGCCGTTATAGGCACAACGATGAGAATAACGGTTCAAGGAGGCCCATCCTACAACTGATCCCTCCACTTCAGCAACAAGTACGGTATATCGACCTTGATGTTCTTGAAACCAGTTGTCCATATAAGTTAAGTCTTTTGTATCCAACTCCAACGTGGCAATCCGGTCCTCAATTCCCTGGTTATAGATGTGAAGGATGGACCCCAGATCGTGATGCTGAGCTTTCCGAATCGTAACCTGTTTCATGGCCTTTCCCCCAAAATCCTGTTTCTTTATTTTTGATCACAGCAGTTCTCTTTGTCGTTCTTCACTTCTTCAATATTTACATTACAGCACGATTCTTTGTCGCTTTTCACTTCTTCAATATTTACATTACAGCACGATTCTTTGTCGCTTTTCACTTCTTCAATCTTCACATCGCAGCAAGATCCTTGCTTACCAAAGATTTTTTTCAACAAACCCATAGATATCACCTCCTTTAAATGAAGTAAAACAGGAAGCCGGATAGGGTAGCCATCATCATAACAGAAGCCACGAAAGCAGCAACCAATCGCTTCTGAAAGATGGTATTCAACAGTGTTACTTCAGGCAAACTGGCTCCGGCAGAACTGATCATCAAGGCCATGACCGGTGCAATTGCCATGCCTTTGGCAATCAGGATCTGGGACATGGGAATCATCATCGACAGACGAACGTATAACGGAATTCCAATGGCTGCAGCCACAGGAACCAACCACCACTGGTTACCGCCAAACATAGAGGAGATCCATTCAGTTGGAACCACGCCATGAATGACCGATCCAATAGCCGCGCCAATGATCAGATAGGGGTAGACGGTTTTCATTAGCCCTACCGTCTCCGACCAAGCTGCTTTCCAACTGAATGTGTTCGTTTTTTCTTCAAAACCGGTCATAACCACTCGCTTCACAGCCTTTTCGAATCCAAGCTTTTCAAGGGTAAAACCGATCATGACCGACAATACAGAGGTAATCACGGTATAGGCTACAGCTACTTTGACACCCAGCATGGCGCCCATCAGCGTGATAATGGTCGGGTCAAGGACAGGGGAGGAGAACAAAAACACCATCACGATGCCAAAACGAATTTTCTTATTCAATAGGTTCACGACAACGGGAATGGTGGAGCAAGAGCAAAACGGCGTGACAAAAGCAAAGAGCAGAGCTGCCAGCGCGCCCAAGACAGTGTTTTTGCCTGATAAGTACTGATTCAATTTGTCATAAGGAATAAATCCTTGAATCAGATTAATCAGGAGCGAAATTGCCACAAATAAAAGGGTTAACTCAATGGCAATCGAGAAGAAACTTTCCAATACATCCCAAAACATGATCATCACCCTTGTCTTTTTATTTGCAAAATGCAAGTATTATGTTGAAAAGAAACTACCCCAAGGGAGTAGTACAACACTTGTCGGTTTTGGCCATCGCCTCATTCAACAACTTAATGGAACGAATGACAGTCTCTTTTTCAAACTCGTTCATATGCGAAAAGATTTCATCCAAGTAAGCGTTCATCTGCTGATCGATTGTCGCGGCCACTTCTTTTCCCTCTGGTGTAAGGGAAAGGATATGTACCCGTCGATCTTCCGGATCGGGTGTTTTTTTCACCAGATTCATTTTCATCAACGTTTGGATCTGCCGGCTAAACGTTGTAATGTCTGTCCCCAACGCTTCTGATACTTGTTGCATGGATGGTTTGTGCTGCCGTTCGATTTCATATAAAATGTGGCTTTGAATCAAGGAAATCTCCCGGCCGCCTGAGATGCAGCAGTATTTATTGAGAAATCCGAAACGGCGGGTCATGATTTGGAATAGTTCTCGAAGGTTTTCCATGGAAAATCACCTCTGCTTAAGTTATATACGTTTTATTTGCAAAATGCAACTAAAAAATTATCAAGAAAAAAATTTGATCGATATCACATAATAAAGTGAACTTGGAATCAAGAATGCCCAAACTTGGGGGAAAGCCGTTTTTCATATTGAAATAACCATATGGTTATAATAATATTGTGTCGAGAGAGGAGGGTGTGAGATTGGACATGGACACGAAGACATTAGTCAATGCATTGAAAGCATTAGCTGACCCGACAAGGCTAAAAATCATCACCTTGTTAAATACCCGTAGCTGTTGCGTCTGCGAACTGGTCCCCATCTTTGGGATTTCCCAACCGGCTGTGTCCAAACACATGAGCCGTCTAAAAAGTGCGGACCTGGTGATTGAAACAAGAAAGGGGCAATGGGTTTTTTATTCCATCAACCAAGAACGGTTTGAACAAGTATGTCATGCATTGGGCAACCTGCCCGATTATTCCCATGAATTTGAGAAACTGGGAGAGCAGGGGTTGTTGGTGACCTGCGAATAGAAAAAAGATGGGAGAGAGATCATGTTTGCCATCTGGAGTGCCTTTCTGATCTTCGCCGTGACGTTGACCTTCGTCATTTGGCAACCGAAGGGACTGAACATTGGTTGGTCCGCAACGGGCGGAGCGATCTTGGCTTTGTTGTTTGGCGTGGTAAGTATTACAGATGTTGTTACGGTAACCGGCATTGTATGGAACGCGACGCTTGCCTTTGTGGCTATTATCTTGATTTCGTTGATTTTAGACGACATCGGCTTTTTTGAGTGGTCAGCCTTGCATATGGCGCGGTTAGCAAAAGGAAACGGCCGACTGATGTTCGTGTATGTGGTTCTCTTGGGAGCCGCCGTTGCAGCCTTTTTCGCCAATGATGGAGCAGCGCTGATTCTTACGCCGATTGTTCTTGCGCAAGTGAGGGCATTGAAGTTTCCAGACAAGATGATTCTTCCCTTTATCATGGCCAGTGGGTTTATTGCGGATACCACTTCGTTACCGCTTATCGTCAGCAATCTGGTCAACATCGTTTCTGCCGATTACTTTGACATTGGATTCGTTGAATATGCGTCACGCATGATTGTTCCTAACTTCTTCTCACTGGGAGCCAGTTTACTTGTCCTGTACTTGTACTTCCGAAAAGATATTCCCAAGCAGTACGATCTATCCCAGCTGAAACAACCCCATGAAGCGTTAAAAGACGTTCGCCTGTTCCGGTTGTCCTGGGTCATTCTGGCTATCCTACTTGCAGGCTACCTAATGAACGAAATCGTCGCCATTCCGGTTTCGGTTACAGCAGGAGTGGCAGCCATCATCTTTATGTTGGCTGCACAAAGGAGTAAGGCCATTGAGACAAAACGTATCATTAAAGAAGCCCCCTGGGCGATTGTTGTTTTTTCCATTGGGATGTACGTTGTCGTGTATGGCTTGCGTAATGTCGGTCTGACCGACATGTTGGGGCAGTTGATCCAAACTTTTGCCAATCAGGGACTGTTTGCCGCAACGGTTGGCATGGGTTTCTTGTCCGCAGTCCTGTCTTCCATCATGAACAACATGCCCACCGTCATGATTGACGCGCTGGCCATTCAGGGGACACAGACGTCCGGCGTCATCCGGGAAGCATTGGTGTACGCCAACGTAATCGGCAGCGACTTGGGTCCGAAAATTACCCCCATTGGCTCACTGGCGACACTGCTCTGGTTGCATGTCTTATCCCGTAAAGATGTAACCATTACATGGGGAAAATACTTCAAAACCGGTATCGTTCTGACGATCCCGACGCTGTTTATCACGCTGGTGGGACTCTATTTGTGGTTGCAAATTGTTGCCTAATAACCGACATCGATAACATCGTAAAGGAGATTGAAACACATGGAAAAAAAACCACTCGTGTACTTTCTGTGCACCGGAAACTCTTGCCGCAGTCAGATTGCAGAAGGCTTCCTGAAAGCATTAGGCAGTGACCGTTATGAAGTAAAAAGTGCCGGTCTGGAAGCACATGGGCTGAATCCCCGCGCCGTACAGGTAATGAAAGAAGCCGGTGTAGACATCAGCAGTCAAACATCCGATGTGATTGATCCAGAAACCCTCGCTCGTGCTGATTATGTGATTACGCTTTGCGGTCATGCCGATGAGCATTGCCCGATGATCCCCAACAAGAACGCAGTAAAATGGCACTGGGGTTTTGATGATCCCGCGAAAGCTACGGGAACCGAGGATGAAATCATGGCAAAATTCCGTACCGTTCGTGATTCCATTAAAGCCCGAATCGAACAGTTCCTTGCTGAAGGCAAATAAGGAGGAACAACATTAGAAGCATCAATACAGTTTTAACGTATCTTCTTCAGTGCGGAACCGACAAAGGTAAAAGAGAACTACGCCAAATTTGAACTGGACTCGCCAGCCCTGCATTTTTTCCTGAATGTACGTCCTTTTTGAGAAATAAGGTGTACTAAACCACTTGGGCTTCCAAGTAGATAACACAGAAGATGTGGTTGCAATGGGGCAAAAGGCTCCGTCAGGAAAAGCTTCTTACCATCGATGAAATGAATACGACTTGCTTCTATACCGTGCAGGATAAAGTGCGGGAGTATGATCCAGATTGAAATGCATGGGAGATATTCTACACGAAGGAAGATTCCGAGACCGGGATTTATCTCTATGCTGTGCACCACCATCTACATCAGCACCAATTGAACCTAGTTCAATCACATACCCCTCTAGCATGAGGGGTATTTTACTAAACACCTCAGGAGGAATAATCATGCAAAAAGTCGTTGTCCTTGGAACTGGTCCTGCAGGACTTACTGCCGCAATTTATCTTGCTCGTGCAAACATGAATCCGCTTGTCATTGAGGGAAATGAACCAGGAGGTCAATTGACCCTGACAACGGAAGTAGAAAACTTCCCTGGGTTTCCTGAAGGAATTATGGGACCTGAACTTATGCAAAACATGCGTAAGCAAGCGGAACGGTTTGGAGCGACATTTCAAAGAGGTTGGGTAACGAAGGCAGACCTTACGAAACGCCCTTTCACGCTAACGATAGATGGATCGGAACAAATTCAAACGGAAACCTTGATCGTCTCAACGGGTGCCTCTGCAAAGTTGCTCGAAATTCCAGGTGAGAAGGAGAATATCGGACGTGGTGTAAGCACATGTGCTACCTGCGATGGTTTCTTCTTCAGAGGGAAAAAGGTCATCATTGTCGGTGGTGGTGACTCTGCGATGGAGGAAGCCAACTTCTTGACGAGATTTGCAACAGAGGTAAGAGTTGTTCATCGTAGAAGCGAACTTCGAGCCTCAAAAATTATGCAAGATCGAGCTCGTAAAAACCCCAAAATTACCTGGAGTTTGAATTGTACTCCCATCGAGGTTATTGCAGGAGAAAAGGGAGTAACGGGTCTCAAAGTAAAACATAACGACACTGGCACTGAAGAAATCATCGAGACTGAGGGTATTTTTGTTGCGATCGGGCATCGACCAAACACTGCTTTCCTCCAAGGTCAAATCAAAACGGACGAAACAGGCTATATTGTCGTGTGAATGTCAATCAAAATGTTGACCACCGTGCTCATCAAAAAATTGACCACTATGGCAAAAACGAATCCACCCGCTGGGTGGGTAACTTTTTCATGATCACGATCTCTGAAATGCTTTGCTTAAAGCGATAACTATCTCCATTCATGACGAAGATATGGACACGATGTGTAAGCCGATCAACCAGAGCTGCCGTCATCTGTTCATCTTTAAAGATCTGTGTCCAATCAGCAAATTGCAGGTTACTGGTGATAATCATGCTGCCTTTCTCATAACGAGCTGCACAAAATTGAAATAGTAACTCTGCCCCCGTTTGCTGGCATGGATGCAGATCTGTTCTCGATAAAGGACAGAGATTAGATATGCGATTCCATTGGTTTTGGAAAGTACAGAGGAACGGATATCCACCGAAGTGAATCGGTCGAAGGATCTATTTTTCTTCTAAGAATATGTATTGGTCCTGGCGACAATTTCTGATAATATTTTACAGAGAGAGGTGAAACTCGTTGAAATCGGTCCAATATTTTGAAGATATTCTAAAAAGGG
This sequence comes from Brevibacillus fulvus, assembly GCF_016908525.1. Classification (GTDB taxonomy): domain Bacteria; phylum Bacillota; class Bacilli; order Brevibacillales; family Brevibacillaceae; genus Brevibacillus_G; species Brevibacillus_G fulvus. The sequence goes on along the minus strand of NZ_JAFBEB010000016.1, from coordinate 38,720 downwards.
CACAATCTTTGCCTTTTTTGTTCATAGGTTCTGGTTTTTCACGAAGATACTTAGGGTCTGCTGAACGATCCTCAGACGACACAAATTGTCTGGGAACCTGGTAATTTTACCGCGAACAGTTGTTTCATCAACGAGACAAAAAGATCCCGCAACCTGCGTTCGAGGTTCATCACCAAGAGTTGCAGTGCGATGACGGTTTCACTCGTCGTTGCAAGGCGTGCTCGAATACGACCAAGCCCATACTTGCGCTTGCCCTCTCCGAATTTACCTTCGATAGCGTTACGTTCGCTCGCATCTTGCCTTGCGACCCGCCGTTGTTCCGCCGCCTCTTCGCCTTGCACCGGACGGCCAAGCGCAGGACCACTCAAGCGAATGCTATGTGTTTTGCAAAACGCCCGGTTCTCCCGCGTGCGATAAATCTGATCGGCCAGTACCGCCTTCGGGTAAAAGCCGAAGCGCTTCTTGTACGCTTCAAGCACTTCGATCAGCGTTACGCCCTCGTTGAAGTTATCCCACGACTGGCGTTCCAAAATAGCATAGCCGTTCACCATGCTGACCGATACTTTGGCACCAAACTCTACACGGGCTTTCGCTTTGCCGCGTACGATCGGGCGAACGTGTGGTTGACTGATGCTCACGATTCGATCTTCAATCTGATGCGACCTTCGCTCTAACATGATGCGTTGTTGCCGATACAGTTCCTGAATCACAAGCAAGTCGCGATATTGTTTCCGGTTCAAAAGTGTCAACGGCTGCCGTGAGACCAGGTTGCGGATAATGTGAAGGTTACGTGCAACATACTGAAGCTGCTTGCCGATCGCTCGACGAATGACCTTGCCGCTTGCCCGACGCTGTTTGGCCACGGCCAGGAACTGTTTTCGTGCTTTCTCCCGATATGTCCGTGGTTTGCGGGCATGGCCGACCAACGGAGCATGCAACGTGTCGATGATATCCTCCAGTTTCTCACGTGCCTCGTTCAGCAAGTTCAGATCGGTTGGATACGCCACATCCACCGGAGCACAGGTGGCATCCACCAATAAGACGCCCTGGTTCTGATCTTCTTCGGATGTTGACCGACGCCTGGCCGTACGTTTGCCTTTGGATTTTGTACCGGATTTCGGTTCATCGTCACGGTCGGAATCTTGTGTCGTTTTGGCGGCTTCGACTGCGATGATCTCGTTGATTTCACGGAGAACCTGCTCGCCCAGACGCTTGCGAAAATGCGTCATGAGAGACGGATGGAACGGCGGATGATCCTGATAGCCTTCCAGCCCGATGAAATATTGCAGATACGGATTTTCGACGATCTGCTGGACCGTTTCACGGTCCGACAACTGCAAGCGTTCCTGAATGATGAGGGCACCAAGGGCGACGCGAATCGAAACGGCCTTTTGACCACGAAACGAGTTACGGAAGGACTTGGCGTACTTTCCTTCCGCATACGCCCACGGTACCAACTGAGCCAGCTTTGCCCAACGATTTTCTTTATTCAACTTGCCGCCAAACGGCAAGAAAAAATCATCCGGAAGAAGCAATTGGTTTTCACGATGAGAGACGTATTGGTACATCCAGATCAGCCCCATGTGCAAGGAATTTGAAGGGAAATCGTTGATTTCCTTGCACATGATTTCCACACAAACTAGGAAAAACCCTTGTGGCTACTGGATTTTTAATCTGTTCAGCAGACCCTAAATAGAAGGATTTTTATTTTAAAAAATAAACGCTTTACTTTTTGATGAACCGGTGGTACATTTTACCTAAAGAAAAAATAAATTATTTACTTTTGAAAGTGAGGAACTAATAATGAAAAATCAATATCTTCCGCAAAGCACTTTGCAAGAGGCTCGCGACTTGGTGTACCAGGGCAAAGGCTCCATTATTCCACTGTACCGCAATCATTTTGATTGGGATTCTTTATGGGCAGCTCGGTTTACCGATACTCATGAAGGGGTGCCGGATGTGCTGGACTTGATTGCATTCAGCGATCCGGAAGAGAAGCGTTACCTGATCGAGATGCATTTGGGCACGAAAGAATTGCCCGAGGAAATGGTCACCAAAATCCGCGACAAAAAACTGTTCTTGGTGCTTGCGATAAAGGGGACGTATAGCTCGTCCAAACTGGAGTTTTTGGTTTGGATTGATCATCTGGAAAGACCGATGTTCATCGATCCGGTGTACGACCGCCATCAGATTTGCACCTACGTTCTCTCCGGGGAAATGCGCCGCAGTTTCCATTTTCAGCGCTGTATTCGCAGGTAGGTTTAAAATCTACAATAGGTGGGATGTTGCATGAAGGCAAGTATCATCGCGTTAATCGATCACGTCCGGGATATGGCTACACTCGCCGAGGCGGATCGCGTGCTTTTGCCAATATTGACGCTGCGATATGCCTATCAGCACAAGGAGAGGCTGGATCTGCGCTGCAATTATACTTGGGATGAGCTTTCCAATGACCGCACGAGTGAAAAAATCACCCGGGCGATGAACGACTTGGGCGATCAAATTCCACAAATCCGAGCCGGACTCGCTTTGTTTAAAAAACCGGATATGAAAAGCGCGTTGACGGAACTGATTTATCAGGCGGGCAAAATCGATTTTCCGGAGAACGGAAAGGACTTGATGGATGCCTATTTCGAAGCGGGGGCAAGAGCCAAGAACCGGGCCGGATTGCTGGTTGAGCAAAGTGAGCTGAACTCCATTGGGATCGGCATCTTGGATATTCAACCGGGAACTTCCGTTTATGATTTCTCTGCTTCAAACGGGAGAACCTTGGCGGAAGTGGCAAATTCTCAATCGAATGTGGCGGTATACGGTAATGTTTGGAATGAGGAAGCTTTCAGCATTGCACAATTGTACCTTTTTATTTGCGGAATCAAGCAATTCCACCTGACAAATCACGAACTGATTCCGCTACTTTCTTATGAGCAAGGCGAAGACCGCCAATATGATTATGTCATTTCTCATCCTCCGTTGGGGCTTAAAATGAAAAATGATATTCATACCAGGTTCGGAACGGTGAAAAGAGAAGCCTCTATGGCCTATATCATCTATGCGCTTAATTCGCTTAAAGAGCAAGGTAAAGCTGTTGTTACCGTATCGAACGGGACTTTGTTTCTAGGGGCGTCAACGGGGGAAATTCGCAGAATTTTAATTGAGGATGATCTTATTGAAGCGGTCATTTCTTTCGCGCCCGGTGTTTTTCACAATACGTCAATCCCGGTTTCAATGCTCGTCCTCAACAAAGCCAAGCCGGCCGAGCGTACTGGGCGCATCCAGATTATTGACGCTTCGGCATTGGGACAGCGTAAACGGGGAATTACGGTTTTGGACGATTCGGAAGTCACGCAAATAATAGACTGTTACAAAGGTTTCCACGAAGATAACAAGCTCAGCCGCGTCTTGGATTTGTTCGAAATTAGGGAAAACCGCTACAACTTGCTGCCCAGCTCCTACATGCAGATGGAAGACTCCGATTCGATTATAGGGAAAGTGCTGATTGACCGTTCAACCTACGAGCGCAAAATCGAAACGGTACCGCTCCGAACACTTGCCCGCATCTACAGGGGGTTAAATACGGCAGGGAGCACTGAAACCGGGACGATAGAAGCGAAAGTCATCCAGCTTTCCGATGTGCAACAAGGCATGCTGCATTTGGATACTGTGGAGACTTACCGAATTAAAAATACGACCAAGGAGCACGAGGCAGAAATTCAAGCGGGGGATGTATTGTTGACAAGCAGGGGCATTGCCATGAAATTCGTGGTCGTGCCTGACTTGGCCGGCAGAGGCCCGTTTTACTTATCGGCCAACTTTATCGGTTTGCAGCCCTTTGCAGGCGTAGATCCATATTTTTTGCTCACGTTTTTTGAAAGTCCGATTGGCGAATCTTACATCCGCTCACTGCGGAAAGGTTCGGCCCTGCCTATTATGAATGTAAAAGATATTCAAAATATTCCCGTTCCGAAGCTAAGCGAAAGTGAAATGGCGGAAATCGGACAAATGCACAAAAAGGCAATGGAAGATTATGCTCGAGCGATTGAATTGGCTCAGCAGCAGCGGACAAACGAATTAGAGCGATTATACGAAAAAATGGGAGTAAGCAAAGGGTATAAAAAGAAAAATGGAACGAAATGAGCCGACGGAGAAGGCGAGGGGGCACAACTCATTTATTCGACTAATAGGCAAGGATAACGATGTAAAATGTCGAATATGGCTAAATGCCCCCTGGTCCATTATTTCTTTTTTCCAGCGGCATCTTCAAATGGATTTTCACTCATATGTCCGGCAGAGGTGAACATATGCTCACTGAACAACAGCTGAAAAAATACGGAGAAGCGATACGGAAACTGACGAAAATCGCAATACGAGACAAAGTGCTGGATGCTTACGATATTCTTGAGAGCTTTCTCGAGGTAGACTACGAAGTTGATCATGAAGCGGCCAAAGCTTACGTGAAAAGCCTTCAAGACGCTAAAATTGAAGTGAAAAACGCAAATATATTCGACACGGACATTGATCCGGTTTTTATAGAGGAAGCGTCCCCATCTAAGGAGATGACGGAAGAGGAAATAATCGATTTTTATGAAAAAAGCGCTTCCTATTATGTTGGAGATTCACTCCGGCTTTATTTGCGGGATGCGGGCCGTTTTAAGCTGCTGACTTTAGAAGAAGAAATTGCTGTCGCGAAAGAAGCAGAACGGGGTAGCCGTGATGCAAAGGAAACGTTGATTAAATCTAACCTTAGACTCGTGATAAACATCGCGAAACGTTATCAGGGCCGAGGTTTGGAATTAATGGACCTGATTCAGGAAGGGAATTTGGGGCTGCTAAAAGCAGCCGAGCGCTTTGACATCTACAAAGGCTATCGGTTTACGACATACGCCACATGGTGGATTAAACAAGCGATCACCAGAGCGTTGGCGGACAAATCTCGCATCGTCAGGCTTCCGGTTCATCTAGTTGAAACGATCAATAAATTGAAGAGGCAAATCATTTTATTTGAACAAGACTTCGGCCGTTCGCCCACGGTAAAGGAGCTATCCGAATCTCTCGGCATTGAGGAAAAACGGATATTAGAGCTTTATTACTACATTCATGCCTTTGATTCCAGCCCTTCACTTGACATTTACGTCGGAGAGGAAGATGATTCAACGCTGTTGGAATTTATTCCATATGAAGGGATAGACGTGCTGGATGAAGTCATATTTTCCAGTTTAAAAGACAGCATAGAGCAAGTGCTCGACGAGCTGACCGAACGGGAAGAAAATATTATTCGGCTTAGATTTGGCATCGACGACGGGCGCTACCGAACTTTAGAGGAAGTGGGAAAAGTTTTCGGAGTGACCCGCGAGCGCATTCGCCAAATCGAAGCAAAGGCGCTTCGGAAGCTGAAGCATCCTACGAGAGCCAGAAAATTGAAAAATTATCTGTTTAACGGCTAGGAGGTGGCACAATGACACACACAGATGAATATCTTCTATCTCAATATATTGTGAATTCGATATTGGAAAAAGGCTCAGGAGAAGACAGAGACGTTTGCTTGATCGACCGTCCGAGAGATAAATATTTTATCGGCTCTCTTGCCCCGGCCGTTGACGGAATGTTTGAAGAACAAAGCGATATCGTCTCCGATTCGTTTTTTAATAAATTGTCTCCGACGAGTATGGCCATCGACGGATTGTTTCAACCTGCAGCACAGAGTTGCACGTTCGAAGTTGATGTACGCTTTCATGTTTATTACAGAGTCTATCCGACCTTTGACGAATTGATGGAGCAGGGCAAGCCGGAGCTGATCGAGAAGTTTAAAAAAGTACCGGTATCAATCAACGGTATACGCATTCCTTTTACGCAAAAATACGGAAAAATAACCAGCTCAACCGACCCGGCGCTCGGCGAACGATTGTCGCGAGCGATTGCAGAAGTGCACGACCTCATCGTTCGCGACCCGATGGCTTTTAAGCATAAGACAAAGAAAAAGCGATTTGCTGATGTGCAAACAGAAGAGGAATATGTAGACGTCATCCAAAGCATGGACGGCGAAACGATCTTGCCCGGCTGGAAACCGAAGCTGATTTGTGAATTCAAAAGGCACGACCTCGGCCCGCGCATGAAGCTTTATCTATGTAACGTTTCGGAAGACGATCGAACTGAACGGGAAACGGACCATTATTTTTTCAACTGCCAAATAACCGTTCACATTGAGGACGGTTCCTTTTTGCCGTTCGAGTTGTCCATGCTGCCTAAAGATTATCGGTATGATCGGCGTATGTATGGGCTTGGGCAAAACTGCGGAGTCATATGCTCCGACGACTTGCGTACGCTCGAATCAACCGCCAGCCCTGTATTTATTCAAAGACGACTAGTCTCCAACGACACGGTAAAAGCTTCGTTTTTCCAGTTATCGAAAGAGCCGCTGCCCGTATTAAAACGAATTGAAGAAGAGATGCGGAAATACGAGGAGGAGTGGCACGGTTTTATTGCTGAAGCATCGTTCGACGACTCGGAAATGGAAGCTTGCTTGACAGACTTGAAGCATTATTCGGAAGAAATAGAAAGGTTTTCGCTCGGTGTCAGCATGATTGAGCAAAAGCCGCTTATCCGGAAAGCATTTCAGCTGATGAATCAAACGTTTTACAACATTGACCAAAAGCGCACGCGGAAATTTGAAAGCTGGCGACTGTTCCAACTCGTTTATATTGTGATGATCATTCCGGACCTTGCGACAAGAGAATACCCGGAATTAGGCTCCGGCTCGCACGGCATGGATTATGTCGATGTACTGTGGTTTCCGACCGGCGGAGGAAAGACGGAAACATATCTCGGCCTTGCGATATTCAACGCCTTTTTTGACCGGTTGAGAGGGAAGCATGCGGGTGTCACTTCGTGGATCCGCTTTCCATTGCGGCTGCTCAGCATCCAGCAATTACAGCGCATAGCCGACGTGTATGCCGCTGCCGAGTTGGTTCGCCGACAAACCGCAGAAATTGCGGCTGGCGAGAGCGAGCCTTTTTCTATCGGATACTTTGTCGGCAAACAAAATACGCCTAACGAATTAAACGAACGGATGATTATGCATTGGATGGATGATCCGACAATCGTGGAGAAATACCGGATTATTCAAAAATGCCCTTTTTGCCATCAGGAGTCGGTCATCATAGACATCGAAGAACGTGTGCGCAGACTCGTCCATAAATGCACGACGGACGGCTGCGAAGGCGTCCTTCCCCTATATGTCGTCGATAGAGAAATTTTCAGATATTTGCCGACGATGATTGTAGGGACCGTTGATAAAATTGCCTCGTTGGGCAGTCAACGCAGATTTGCGCATATTTTCGGCCATGCCAACCAAAAGTGCAAAGTACACGGCTACATGAGCTGCGGAGAGTGCACGGAAGATGCGAAATGCATCGAACCGAAGGAGGATGTCGCGTTATACGATGCGGCGCCTTCACTGCTCATTCAGGATGAGCTGCATTTACTCAAGGAATCGTTCGGCACTTTTGCCGCCCATTATGAAAGCTTGATGGACGGTCTGCAGCAAATGATCAATCGCAGCAGAGCGAAGGTGATTGCCGCCACTGCCACCATTGAAGAGTATGAGCAGCATGTCCAGCACTTGTACAATCGGCGGCCACGTCGGTTTCCGCTGCCCGGCTATCAACTGAGACGGTCGTTTTATGCCCGTGAGCTGGACAAGCCGAGCCGCATCTTTGTCGGAATTATGCCCCACAATCGGACACATATTTTGGCGGTACAGGATTTAATCGGCTTTTTCCATCAAACGATTGAAGAAATTCGCAGAGACAAGCAAGGGTTTCTGCAGAAAATGAATTTCTCGCAAATTAAAACCGAAGAGCAGCTCGAGCGCATGCTGAATTATTATGAAACATCATTAACTTATGTCAATTCCAGGGATGACAGCTCCGCGCTGGAGAGAACGATTCACGGCCAACTGGAAGGGGAAATGCTCGCTAACGGATATGTACATCCGCTCATCGTGCAAAGCTTGACGGGCCAAAGCTCGTTCAAAGAAATTCGTGACACGATCGATCGGCTGGAAAAACCGGAGCTGTATCCCGATAAAGAGCGGCTGAATCTGATTATAGCGACTAGCCTGATCAGCCATGGCGTTGACATCGAACGGTTCAATTATATGGTGTTTTACGGGATTCCCCGCCAGGTGGCGGAATTCATCCAGTCCAGTTCACGCGTCGGCAGGACGCATACGGGCATCGTTTTTGTTTGTTTCAAGCCGGGACGCGAACGTGACATCAGCTATTTCCACTACTTCCAGAAATTTATCGAGTACAGCGACCGCTTGGTCGAGCCGGTGCCGATCAATCGCTGGTCCAAATTCAGCATCGAAAAAACGCTGCCCGGCATTTTTATGGCCATCATATTGCAATATTATCAACCGCAAATCCGGCATAAGTTGTCGAAAAACATGTTTTTCAGCGACGGAATCAAGGAAGCGATATTAAAAGGATATATTCAGTTGGAAGATTTAATCGGCCGCATCAAGCATATATATGGAGTTCGTCCGGATTTGACTGAAAGCGAAGACTTTAACAAACAGGTGGAAATCATGACGAGAAAAATTTGGAATGCGATGAAACATCCAGTTGAAGAAAAAGCGCCGGATGAGCTGAAGCGTTGTTTGCGATTCGTTCCGATGGACAGCCTTCGTGACATTGATGAAGAGATTGAAATTTTCAGGGACGAGGCATCCAACCATTTTCAGCAACGGTTTTCCAGAAGGAGACGAACAAGATGAGACGCGGGAAGAGCCAGGTCCTTTACAATTATTTGCCGGGCTGCACATTTGACTACGACAACGACGAAGGCATCTATATCGTCAAAGATTTCTACAACCGGAAGCTCGATACCGACGAAATCAACACCCAATACATTACGAAAAAAATCGTGCAATATTTGGCGCAATGGCCGGAAAGACAGATCGATTTATTAGATGCGCATCATCACCACAGCTACTATTATTGCAAAGTGACTAGCGTTAAATCGGCTCTGTTTCCTTTAACGTTTCAATGCGTAAACGAAAGGTGCAGAAGAGTTTACAGCTTTCGTTCCTTGGAAAATGTAGTTCATTCGTGCAGGCATTGCGGGAAAAGCATACGGCAGCTTCATTTTATAGCCTATCACTCCTGCGGGGAAATCAAGCCGCTTTATGTTCCGAAATGTCCCGCGCATGAGCAGCAGTCGATTGTTTTGGACACAAAAAACAGCCAAAGAATTGCTAATTTTGTCTGGTACTGCGCCGAACCCGGTTGCTCCTTCACGCGGAGAGTGTTTCAAGTGTGCAATTGCGATGAGCGGGAGCATATGAACATTACCGTCCATTCGAAATCGGAAACGTTTTTTCCACATCAAGTCGTGTTTATCAATTTACGCGACGATTTGATCGAGAAATGGATGGACGACAAGACGAGCACGCCGCACGTCATTTTGGCAGCTTATTTTCAATTGTTTGATCACCCGAACACAAGCTTGCGGGCTCTGCTCAGCAATGCTCCGGACCAGGATGAGCAAGTGGAGCAGATGATCAGCGCCTTGTACCGCAATTTAGGCTATACGGAAGAGATGATTGCGATAGAAGTGGAGCGGGCGCTGGCGAATTCGAGAAATCGGGAAAACGATCAAGTTGGCCGGTTGAAACAACAGGTGGAGCAGCTTGTCCCGCTGGATGAAGCCAGCCTTGCGGCCGCAGCGGAGCAATTATTTGAACTGATTAAATTAAAGGAAGAGTCCAAAATCAAAATCAAACCGCTGAAAAAATGGTTTGAGGACATTTCCGGAAGAGCGGCCCTTATCGAATCTTACAAACGGGCGTTGGATCGGGTTGGACTGAACGATGTGTATCTCATCGAAAATTTGCCGGTGACGACGGCCGTTTTCGGATATACGAGAGGATCGCGCGAGCCCGGATCAGCGAGAATAAAGCCTTTCCCGACCAGCTCTTATACCGAAAACAAGTATCCGGTTTATGTCGATACGACGAACAGCGAATCGCTGCTGTTCGAGCTTGATCATCGGCGGGTGCTGGCCTGGCTGAAGCTCAACGGCTTGCATGACCTGGATGTCGAACAGATGACCGACGCCGAAGTGAAGGCCTGGTTTTTAATGAATTTAGGTGAAATCGGGCCTTTCGGACATATCGACCAGACGGACAAAATTACAACGTATACGTACGGGCTGGTGCACAGCTTAAGCCATTTGATTTTGAAAAGCTGCACGCTCATGAGCGGCTTTGACCGGAGCAGCTTGAGCGAGTATATTTTCGAGAAAGCTTTGTCCTTTATCATTTATTCGAATAACCGGCAAAATTTCGTGATCGGCGGCATGTATACTGCTTTTGAAAATCATCTGGCGGAGCTGCTCAACCGGGTTGTTGATTTCGGGGACAGCTGCGTGTATGACCCGATATGCAGTGAGCACGGAGGCGCTTGCCACGGCTGCATGCATATCGCGGAATTTAGCTGCGATGGCTACAACCGCAATTTGGGACGCAGCTACGTGTTTGGCGGCTCACATCACGACGGCACCCGGATCGTTGGATTTTTTGAAATGGACGTCCGGACCCGGAAATCGGATTAACGGTATCTAGAGCATTCACTTTGAGGGAAAGAGGCATTTTAAAGACGGGAGGATGGCATATGGGCGTACCGGTTACGAGCTATACGATTTTAAGGGCGCTTGCCGACAATGAGCCGAAATCTTACGAATACGACATGGCGAAAATGGCCTTCGAGCCTTTTGACGTGTTTGCTTTTTTTATTCATGACCCGGTTCAAAACCGACAGTTTCATCAAAAAATGACCGGCGATTTTTATCGGTTTCACAGCATGACAGGCAAAAATCTTTGCTTTTTTGCGCTGGTGAACCCGCCCGACATTTGGGAGCAGCGTGCCGTGCATAGAGAGCACGTTCATTTTTTTCGCACGTGGGAGAGCGATACTTTAAGTGCGGCTAAGCAAAGCTTGACGGCATCCTCATTGGCCGAGGCGCTCGATATTCCTGCGGAGCAGCTGCCAGTGCTAGTCATTACGAACAATTTTCAATTGAAAAGCTTTTATTGGGTTCAAACGTGCGCGGAGCATGTGACGGAGCAATTTGCCCGCCTTACGGCTGTGGCGAACGAGTTTCAAGAACAATTTGCTTATTCGGTTAATGAGGGCAAGACTGCGGAAGCGCAACGCATCCTGTTTCAAATGCTGGACGATGCGGGCCTTAACCTTTGCAACGGCTACGGCAAAGAATCGCTTTATCAAAATATGGCTGCCGCCTTATCCGATATTATGGATTTTATCGCCGTGTCCGATCGGCAAATCGATGCCTATGTCCGAAAAAAAGCGGAGCGAAAAGTAAACGATACTTTACATCGATTGCTGGCCGAGCTAAATTCATTGAAGCAAAAAATGCCGCAGGACGTTGGCGATGCTGAGGAGCGGGAAGAATTTTTGCAGCTCGAAAGCTTGTCATTGAAAATATCGAAATACATTGCTCTAATGAAGAAAAAAACGGATACGGAAGATTTGTTTCACTTTGAACACGTCTTGGAGTCCGATACTTTGGAAATTTTGCGGATCGGCCTGCAGGTGACGGACTATTTGTCGCAATATACGAGTCTGAAGCCGACTCAGATGAATCGGTTTGACTTTACCCCCGGGCTCATTTGCCTCACGAAAGTGTTTGAAAAAGAAATTAATTTATCCGTCGTACAATGGTTGCGGAAAATATACGGAATCACGCTTCCGCAATATTACAACCGGTATCAGCCGGACAGGCAGGTGATCGTCGCTCCGCAAATTCCCGACGGTAAGCCGATTGATTTGAATCAACCGGCTGGACCCGTTCAGTGGAGGGCCCCGGGGATTGGGCAATCGGAATTGATCGCCCGTTTCAACATTAAAGCAGATAATTTGCCTCCTGATTGGAGCTTGCAGCATTGGAGTTATTTGCTTGACCGCTGGAAAAAGACGGCGAGATACCGGAATCGAGCCGCGCACACCGAGCTGGTCACGTTGGACGAAACCCATGAAGTCAAAAACATATTGCTTGATTTACATAAGAGCGGCATTTTTCAAAAAATGGCCGCTTTAAAGAAATTAGCCAGAGAATGAGGAGCGTTTTTGGAATGACGAGTGAGGCACTTTGTGGCAGGCCATTCTTCCTGCTTCACAAGGATTTTCTAAACAGTAAGAGTAATGAACTTCCTGATAGCGAATACCGAAGCTTAAACATGTTACTATTATTTATAAATTCTTTTCCAAGGAGGACTGGATTTGGCACAGCTTTCAAAGTGTCCACTTTGTCACGGTAATATTCAAGTAATCATAAAGTCATTCATATACAACGCGGACAATCAATCATTTTCAATACCTAATATTAAATAAGTAGGGGCTGCTGAACAGATAAAAAATCCGGTAACCACAAGGGTTTCGCCTCGTTTTCATCGAACTCATGTGCAAGGAAATCAACGATTTCCCTTTAAATTCCTTGCACATGGAGCGGATATGGATGTACGAATATATCTCTCATCGTGAAAACCAATTGCTTCTCCCCGATGATTTCTTCTTGCCGTTTGGCGGCAAGTTGAATAAAGAAAATCGCTGGGTCAAACTGGCTCAGTTGGTGCCGTGGGTATATGCGGAGAAAAAGTATGCCAAATCCTTTCGCAAATCATTTCGTGGACAAAAGGCCGTTTCTATCCGTGTCGCCCTCGGGGCACTCATCATTCAGGAACGTTTGCAACTGTCGGACCGGGAAACGGTCCAGCAGATTGTCGAAAACCCGTATCTGCAATATTTCATCGGGCTGGAAGGCTATCAGGATCATCCGCCGTTCCACCCGTCGCTCATGACGCATTTTCGCAAACGTCTGGGCGAGCAAGTTCTCCGCGAAATCAACGAGATCATCGCGGTTGAGTCCGTATAATTGTGTAAAAACAGAATCTCTCTGAAAAATAAGGGAGCCATTTCAGTTCCCTCCGGATAGAATGTGGTTGACTAGATAACATTCGAAAGAGAGGGAATTTGAAATGGCTCAATACCAGATTACCGTAGATTCGCAACTTTTGCATCAGCTTTTTCTCGGCAATTCACAGGATTCGGGAGTGTCCAAGTTGTTGGAATCCGTATTGAACCAAGTCTTGCAGGCACAGGCGACCGAACAGTTGGGGGCGGAACCCTACGAACGGACAGATGAGCGTCAAGCATATCGAAATGGTACATACCCACATCAATTGACTACACGTGTCGGTACGATCACGCTTCGTGTCCCTCGCATTCGCGGCGGGAAGTTCTCCACCGAGTTGTTCGCCCGTTATCAACTCAGCGAACAGGCACTGGTGCTGGCTCTCATGGAGATGGTCGTCCATGGTGTGTCTACCCGCAAGGTGGCCCAGATCACAGAAGAATTGTGCGGTACGGAGTTTTCCAAATCGACCGTGTCCGATCTTTGCAAACGGTTAGATCCCATGGTGACCGCCTGGAATAACCGTCCGCTGCACGCTTCTTCGTTCCCCTTTGTCATCGTCGATGCCCTGTACCTGAAAGTACGCGAAGAAGGACGAGTGCGGTCACGCGGCACTCTCATCGGGATCGGTGTCAATGCCGACGGATACCGGGAGGTATTAGGCGTCATGCTGGGTGACAGTGAGTCAGAGGCCAGCTGGAGCGAATTTTTTGGCTGGCTGAAAAGCCGTGGGTTACAAGGCGTCGATCTGATCGTGTCGGATGACCATGGAGGGTTGGTTCGAGCCATCCGCAGGAATTTCCAAGGGGTGACCTGGCAGCGATGCCAGACGCACTTCATGCGCAACATTCTCGCTGCCACACCCAAATCCTTGCAGGACGAGATTCATAGCCGGATTCGCCCCATTCTGGAGGCACCGGATGCAAAGACGGCACGGATGCTGTTAGAGAAGGTACTGGAGGAGTATGAAACGAAAGCGCCGAAAGCCATGGCTGTCCTGGAAGCAGGCTTCGAAGATGTCACAGCCGTCTTGGCATTACCGGAAAAGTACCGCAAGCGTCTTCGCACGACCAATCCGTTGGAGCGGTTGAATGAGGAAATCCGCCGCCGTGAACGCGTGATTCGGATTTTTCCGAATCGAGAGTCTGCCATCCGCTTGATAGGGGCATTGCTCATGGAGATCGACGAGAAGTGGGCAAGTGGGAAGAAGTATCTGGATACGTCCGACTATCTTGCATGGCGCGAATCGCAAGCAGGATCTCCCGGTTCGAAAGTTACACGCATCGGTTGACCGACGTAGCCTGTCAAGGCCGCGAAGCGTTCCATTTAGCCTTGACAGGCTGAATGAAACACACTTTTGAAAAACCCAGCAAGAGATTGCTGGGGCTGCCATACGGCGAGTGACGGGGTGCAGGGGGCGAACTCCCTGCGTCTTCTCCTTCGGGGGACGGAAGGGGGCGTTCTAACCGAGGGAGAATTTACACACAAATATGGACTTGATCAAGGGATGCTAACCAAATCGCGAGTCGCATCAAGCACGCCAAATTCCCTTACATGAAAACGCTCGATCAATTTGAATTCTCGGCGATTCCGTCCCTCAATAAGCCCAAATTGCTTCAACTGGCTCGTTGTGAGTACATCGAAAAGGCAGAGAACATCATGTTTATCGGAAACTCTGGCACTGGCAAAACTCATCTCTCCATTGCACTCGGGAAGGAAGCTTGCCATCATGGCTATTCCGTTCAGTTTTGGACTGCCGCTAAAATATGTAACGAGCTTATGGAAGCTCAGTCCCAAAAGCGAATCCTCCAGCTAGAGAGGCAATGGTTGAAAACGGATTTGATTATTTTGGATGAAGTCGGGTTTGTCCCTCTGAGTCGGACCGGGGCGGAGTTATTATTCCAATTTTGTGCGGCCCGCTATGAGAAAGGAAGCATGATCATTACCAGCAATCTGGAATTTACGGAATGGACACAGATTTTCAAAGATGAGCAAATGACGTCAGCCCTGGTTGATCGACTTACCCATCGTGCCCATATCTTTGCAATGAATGGAGACAGTTATCGCTTTAAGCAGAGCATTCAAAGATCGTGATCATGAAAAAGTTACCCACCCGACGGGTGGATTGATTTTTGCCATGGTGGTCAATTTTTTGATGAGCACGGTGGTCAACATTTTGATTGACATTCACAAAATATCAAATTTTGCTATTTTTGACTTCAGTAGTGTTGGCTCAAAAGTCGAAGTATTGTTTATTAATCAAGTCATCAAAATTGTTGGGTAACATTTGTTTTTTAATGTGAAATTTATTAAGCGCTTCTTTTATTTAACACTAAGTAATATATCAGTTGTGTATAAAAATTTAAAAGGCTAGACTGAGAGAGGTAGTTTTGACAAAAGGTTATCTTAGTTAGCGTTTCGGGGGAGAACAAATGAATAAACTTGACCTGTGGAATGATTTTTGTTCGCGATTTAGCATATTAGATAATGCGGTTCCTCTTTTTGATACAGAAGGATTAACGGTTAATATTGTTAATAAAGGTAGTAATGGGCGTAATGTATTGAAACGAAGCGAGCGAATGAAAAGCCTTATTATTAATGAAGTTAATAAGATAGAGGCTGATTACAAAAATGGGACGCAATTATATGAAGGATTAATATACATTATGTTTTGGAAAGAGGGAGACAATGTAATTCCCCTTTACATAGGAAAAACAGAGAAATATGGAAAAGCGAATAAGAACATCTCTGCAAATCTAAAAAACATACAAAATGAGGCGTTCTTTGCGAGATGGGGGTACAATTATTCTTATCATCTGGGTGACCTAAGTGCTGTTGTGTGCTTCGGACATCCAGAGGAAAAACAGACCAAGAAATACAAAAAATGGGCATCGATGATGTTTAATGAGTTTCCTTCTGATAAGCCACAGTTAAAAAAAGAAGTGTACTTTTGGACAACTGCTTGGAAAACAGGAGATGTTGGTGTCTGGAAGGAATTTGGGGCAACATCGTTGACTTTTCTAGAATATTTACTTATTGGCTTGGCAAGTGATATATTTCCTGACTTCCTATTAAATACAGAAGGAGTGAACCGGTGAAAATGAAAAAAAGATTATGCGTTACTCCCTGCGGTTCAGCAAAGATATGGCGTAAACAGCCTAATATAGGGGCTATTCAAGCAAAGGATGTATACATCGGGTCTTTTGCAAAGGCTTGTCAGGAATACGCAGCTACTTTCTTTGATGATTGGGTAATTTTATCTGCCAAATTTGGTTTTTTGCTTCCAACTGATTTTGTTTCAGGAGATTATAATATCTCTTTCAATAAACCAAATCCAGATGTCGTAACAATTGAAGCGTTAAAGCAGCAAATCATAAACAAGAGACTTGGGGGATATGATGAAATTGTCATACTCGGAGGAAAAAAGTATTCAGATATTGTTACCAAAGCATTTGGAAGAAATTATGATTATTTTTTCCCTTTAAGTAATTGTAAGGGTATCGGGTACATGATTCAAAGATTGAAGTTATCAATACACTCAGGTAAAGAAATAGAAAACATTAAGTAGGGCTTGCTGAACGAATTAAAAATTGAGTAACCACAAGGGTTTTGCCCCGTTTTCATCGAAGTCATGTGCAAGGAAATCGACGATTTCCCTTCAAATTCCTTGCACATGGAGCGGATCTGAATGTACGAATTTCTCTCTCATCGAGAAAATCAACTGCTTCTCCCCGATGATTTTTTCTTGCCGTTTGGCGGCAAGTTGAATAAAGAAAATCGCTGGGTCAAGCTGGCTCAGTTGGTACCGTGGGTATATGTGTTGCTGACGAAAGATAATGCCCAATTGCTGACGGGATTGCCTGTCCGAAATATGCCGAATATAATGACCATATCTCAGAAAAGGAAAAGGATGCCTCCCAAGATGTGGGCCTGAGGCAACAGGCTCACGGGATGCATCCCCCCAAAACAGTTCTTGCGATTGGGCGATACCAGTAAAACATGCATCGCATGGCAAGCGAGCCTATCATGCCCGCCCCTCCATGTAAAGCCGCCCACGTGACCATTCACCTGTTAAAAACCCATTTACACAAAAAAATTTACATTCCCGAATTTTACCACCCCGCATACTGCCTGACCGCATCCATGTTAATTTTTTTCTCGGCCAGATCCGAGAAGGCCTGATCCAAAACCTCCACAGCCAGATCAATCTCTTCCCTGGAAATCACGAGCGGTGGGGTGATCTCGATCACATTGCTGTGAATCCCCACGTAAAACACAAGCAGCCCCAGTTCAAAGCAGCGGTAGCAGACGGCCGCCGTTTTTTCTGCCGCCGGCGCTTTGGTCACTCGGTCTTCCACCAGTTCTACGCCGATCGCCAGCCCTCGTCCCCTGACATCCCCGATCCATTCAACTTTCGCTTGAAGCTCTTTGAGCCGCTTCAGAAAATATTCCCCGTTCACCCGCGCCCGCTCAATCAACCCTTCCTCCTGGATGATCCGGATGTTTTCCAGGGCCGCGGAGCAGCTGACCGGATTTCCGCTGGCGGTAAACATATGGATGCCTGTACCGACGTCGAGAATCTCCTGCTTTGCCACAACAGCGCTGATGGGCAGGCCTGCGCCCAGGGATTTGCCCAGGACCACCACATCTGGCACGAGATTCTCATGATCAAAGGAAAACCATTTTCCTGTCCGCCCCAAACCGACCTTCACCTCATCAAAGATCAGTTCCATGTCATAGCGGCGGCACAGCTCCTGGAGGCCGGGCAGAAAATCGTCAGGAGGCACAATCAGCCCCCCGTCGCTTTGAATGCCTTCTACGATGATCCCGGCCGTATCTTCGGGAGGACAGATCGTCCGGAAGACTTCCTGTTCCACATATTGCAGAATCTGTTCCGTCAAGCGGGGCGTTTCACCAAACGGCGGTCGATAGGGATTGGGGTAAGGGATCTTGACCACATTCCCGCTTCCGATGAAACGGGTCTGCGCCGGATGCCCGGACAGGGAAAGGGAACCCATCGTCTGTCCGTGATAGGAGCCCATAAAAGAAATCATACGCGCGCGTTTTTTGGCTAGGGGAACCAGCTTGGCGACACAGTCATTGGCATCAGACCCGGAGTGGCCGAACCACACTTTCTTCGGAAAAGAGCCCGGAGTCATGTTCACCAGCTCTTGCGCCAGGGAAAGCATCGTGGGCTCAGGGGCCGACAGCTGGGAAGTAAACGACAGCCTTTCATAGGAAATCTTGATTTTGGAGCTGATGCGCGGGTGTCCGTAGCCGATGCCTGCCACGGCCCAACCTGCGGTCAAGTCCAGGTAACTCTTGCCATCCTGATCGGTGATGCGGGTCCCTTTGGCGGATTGGACGGCGATCGGATAAAAACGGATTTTCAGTGCATTGGCAATCAACTGATCTTCGGCGGCGAGAAACGGATGAGACATGGGGGATCCTCCTTTTCCTTACCCAAAAAATTTATATTTTTTCAGCTTGTAATTGAGATTCTGTCGGGAAATGCCCAGCTGTTCACTGGCTTTCGTGATATTGCCTCCGGATTCTTTCAAGGCCTGCTCGATCATCAGGCGTTCCAGTTTTTCAATCTGTTCAGGCAAGCTGCCGTCCAGTCTCGACAGCTGTTCTTCCGCAGGGGGGATCGCCCGCTGCAGCATTTTTTGCTTGAGGATCGGGGGCAGGTGGTCAAAGCAGATGGTCCGCTCGTCATACACCAGATTCAGGCACCCCTCAATCACATGCTCCAACTGGCGCACGTTTCCTGGCCACGGAAAGTTCATGAAAAACTGAAAGACATCCGGTTCGATTCCCTCCACCGTTACATCCAGGGCTTTGGCATGCTTTTCAATAAAGTGGCGGATCAATACGGGAATGTCGTCCTTCCGGTTCCGCAAGGGGGGAATCACCAGATTCACGACGCCCAACCGGTAGTACAAATCCTCCCGAAGCCGGCCGTTGGCGATCGCCTCCAGGGGATCTTCATTAATCGTCGCAACGACCCGGACATCAACATCCACCGTTTTTGATGAACCCAATCGCTGAATTTTCCGCTCCTGCAGCACGCGAAGCAGCTTCGCCTGCAGATCGATGCCCATCGAGTTGACCTCATCCAGCAAAAGGGTTCCCCCATGGGCCTGTTCAAACAGACCGGCGCGGTCCACTGCTCCCGTAAAACTTCCCACCGTCGTACCGAACAGCAATCCTTCCAGCAGTGTTTCCGGCAAGGCGGCACAGTTTTGGGCGATGAACGGCTTTTGTTTCCGGGGGCTCTCATTATGGATGCTTTGGGCAAACAATTCTTTTCCGGTTCCCGTTTCCCCTACGATCAAGATGTTTGATCCGGACCGTGCCGCCCTGCGGGCCTGTTCGACGGTTTGCCTCATCTCCCGGCTGGAAAAGATAATGCTGGTAAAATGAAACCGCGTATTGTTCTTCGCCTGCAGGGAGGAGGGAGCAGCGGATTCGCCGGGATTCTGCTTCTGCAACTGCATGATCGTTTCCGTCAGCTGCTTTTGCTCAGAAATATCTTTGCAAATTTCCATCGCTCCGCTTTTCCGCGCCCCCATGTATAAAGGAACGGTTTTCGTCAGCGTGGTTACCGCCTTTCCGTTCGTGGCAAAATGCGTTTCCCGCTGGCTGAGAGTCCGTCCCGTCCTAAGAGCGGTCAACAGGGTGCTGGTCGTTTCATCTACGTTCCAGACATCCTGCACCCGCCTGTTGCGGACAGACTCCGGTTCCAAGAGATCGACTTCGCCCATTTTCCGGTTGTAGAAAAGGATTTTTCCGTGCTGGTCAATGACGCAGACCCCCTCATCCAGCTGATCCAGGATGAGATCGAACCTTTGCATGACCTCGTGCAGCTCCTGAATCTGATGCTGAAGCTGCTGGGTTTGGGTAATATTTTTCAGCGCGAGCAAATAGCATCCGCTCTCTTCCAGGAACGAAATATTCCCGACCAGCTGCTGGGTGCCTAAAGAGATGGGAACCCCCGTTTTTCCTTTCCTGTTCTGCAGGCTCTTTTTAAATTCTTCGGACGGAATCAACTCAAACACGGAAGAGCCGATGAGTGTATGAGGGCTCCCGGAAAACAGGCGGGCGGCAGGCCGATTGAGATCCAGGATGCTGCCCTCCTCATTGACGAGCAGGAGGCAGTCAAAAAACGTGTTCCAAACATTTTGCAGCAGAAGGTCCATTTGAATCACCTCCATACGAAAAAATGTGAACTGAAAAATATTTTTCGGTTACCAAGGGGATGCGGTTGAATCGACGATCTTTTTGAAAAGATCATATCAAACCAAAAACCAAATTTACATAATTCGAAATATTTTTACCTGACATTTCTCCGCCTTATTGTGCAAGTGAAAAATATCTTTCAGAAAAATCTTTTTCCAAATGCAAAATATTTTGCGGATTCAATTTCCTTCTCGTCTCAAAAACATGTCGAAATAACAACGATTTTTTAGAAAAGTAAATCATCTTCATGACTGGCACAATCCTTGCGTTCGGAAACAAACAAATACAAAGACGGGAGGGGTTTCATGTCAAACGTATCTTTAAAACAAAGCCCGGCCATCGATGTCCATGCACATCCGTATGTCGCCAATCGGGAACCGTACACGCCGGAGGAGTTCGTCCGCAAACTTTCCCTGGCGGTCATCCCGAACCGGATTCCGGAACATTACGTGAGGGTAAGCAAACAGCCTTTCCCCGGGAGCAATATGTGGGTGCAAATCCTGATCCAGCGCATGGCCCGCTATTTTTCCTGTGAGTCGACTCTGGAGGAGGTCGTGGAGCACCGCAATGCCCGTGCCGCCAAGTTTCAGGACTATACCCGGGGGTTGTTCCGGGATGCGAACATCACGGGGATTGTCGCCGATTTCGGCTATCCGACCCCCATGTTGAGCAAAAAGGATTATGCCGAGCTGTGCGGGACGCGAATCTGGGAAGTTTACCGGATTGAACCGGAGATGGTCCGCCTGCGCCAGGAATGCGCCAGCTTTGGGGAGTTTACGGAGAGATACCGCGCCGATCTGGCCGCCGCGTTAAAACGGGAAGGGGTAGTCGGCTTAAAGACGATTATTGCCTACCGCAGCGGTTTGGAGATACTGCCGATGGATGAACAGGCTGCAGCGGAAGACTATCCCGCCTTCCAGGCCGATGAGCGCGCCAAGGCGAAGGCCTTGCGGGATTACTGCCTTCATATCGCCATGGAAGAATGCACGAAAGCGGAAAAAGTCATGCATATTCACACCGGCATCGGCGATGGCGATGTGGTTCTTCCGAAGGCCAGCCCGAGTTTTCTCTTGGATCTCTTAAGGGACAAAAAGTATCTCGATACGAAAGTCCATCTCGTTCACGGGGGCTATCCGTGGGTGGAGGAAGCGGCATTTATCGTGAGTATCCTTCCCAACGTCTATATGGATATTTCGCTGCAGAATCCGTTCAGCGGCCATGGGGTGAAGCGGATTCTCTCCCAGGTTTTCGAGTTCGCGCCGTTTGACAAGGTCATGTACGGATCCGACGCCTTTACTGTGCCGGAAATGAATTGGCTGGGGGTTCATCTGTTCAAGGAATGCTTCGAACAGGTGCTCAACACGTGGGTACAGGCCGATTACATGGACGCGGAGACCGCGCAGGTGATCGGAGAAATGGTGCTGTATCGCAATTTTGAGAACATCTATCAAAAGCAAATAAAGGAGGCTTATGTATGAGCAAACCCAATGCACTGGAGCTTTCTGTGGAACGGAAGCTGGGGTACTGGCAGATTTGGGCCCTCGGCGTGGGTGCAGTGATCGGGGACGGGGTATTCCTGTTGATGGGTCAGGGAATCGCCACGGCCGGTCCGGGGGCCATTTTGGCTTATCTGGTCGCCGGGCTGTCACAATTGTTTCTGATGGTTGCCCTCGGGGAGTTGGCAGTCGGCATGCCCAATGCCGGTGCGATGTCCCTGTGGGTTGAGCGGTTCATGGGAAAATGGTGGGGATTCCTGGCCGGATTCACTTTTGCGGCCGGGTGGGTGATTGCCGGCGGGAGCGTCGGTTTGGCCCTGGGGCAAATCACGATGTGGTTCTTTCCGCAGCTGGAAGGGGGCTTTTGGCCGGTATTATTCGCTATTTTCTTTCTATCGGTGTTTGCTGTCCTCAACATTTTGGGAACAGAGATTGCCGCAAAGACCCAGCTTTACCTGGTCCTGATCATGACGGGCGTGATGGCTCTGTTCTCTCTGATTGGTCTGAAGGAGATCAATCCAAGCCATTTCACGCCGTTTCTTCCCAATGGCATGGAAGGCTTCTGGGCCGCCATTCCGCTTGGCACCTACGCCTATTTGGGAGCGGTTACGCTGGCCACAGCCGGTGGGGAGTGCAAAGATCCAAAGGATTTGCCGAAAGCCTTGGTCTGGTCGAGCATTACGTTTCTTGTTCTTTATACGTTGGCGCAGGCCGTACTGCAGGGCTTGATTCCTTGGGACAAGATGACCATGGACAGCTCTCCGTTTACGGCCGCCTCCGAGATGGTGTTCGGCTTTGCCGGCGCCTTCATCATGAACATGACCGCGTGGATCGCGGCAGCCACTTGTATCTTGATGGGGACGCTCTATTCCGCTTCCCGCATTTTCTATGCGCAGGCGCGTAAAGGATTTTTGCCTTCTTTCTTCGGCTACATTCATCCGAAGACCGGAACCCCGGTTTATGGCATTTTGGCCGTATGGGCTTGCTCGGTCGGCTTGGTGATCCTCGGTTCGATCAATCCCGATCTGCTCTATGTGGAGCTGTCGACGCAATTGGTGTTGGCCTGGATGGTTTCCTGGACCCTGGCTTTGATTGCTGCTGTGCTGTACCGGAAGCATCACATGCAGGAAATCCGGCAGCTCCCGTGGAAGCAGCCGCTCTATCCGCTGTTTCCGATCCTCGGTTTCATCGGGATCGGCATCGTCTGCTATGGAACGTTTGTCGGCTCTCCGATGACGCTGGTGAGGGGAGCCATCTGGATGGGAATCCTTTATGTTCTATTTAAAGTTTCCGGGAAGTCCAAGTCGCCGGGTGCCGCTTCCCATGAACAAACAACGGTGTAGGAGGGTGCCAGATCGATGGGAACGTTCACGGTAGCGGATGTGGAAGTGAAGCCGGATTTGGCGGCGAGGCTCATCGAAATCCGCCGACACCTTCACCGGTATCCGGAGCTCTCTTTTCAGGAGTTTCAGACGTTTGAATATATCGCCTCCTGCCTGAAAGGGTGGGGGATTCCCTATCGTCAGGTGGGCGAAACAGGCATTGCCGTGGATATCATCGGTGAAAAAGGAGAGGGGCCCCACATCGGCATCCGGGCCGATATCGATGCCCTTCCGATTGAGGAGAAAACGGGGCTGCCTTATGCCTCGTGCCACCCCGGCGTGATGCACGCCTGTGGCCATGATGGGCATACGGCGATTCTGCTGGGAACCGCCTATCAGTTATATCATCGGAGAAAGGAATGGGCTGGTCGCGTACGCTGCATTTTTCAACCGGGGGAAGAAGCCGATGGTGCGGCCCAGCGGATGATCGATCAGGGGGTGTTGGAACATCCCCGTATAGACGGCATGCTGGGGCTGCATCTATGGCCCCATTTGCCCCACGGAACGGTCGGGGTGAAATACGGGGCGGTGACCGCTTCCTGCGATGATTTCGTCATTGAAATTGAAGGAAAAGGAGGCCACAGTGCCAGGCCTCACCAAAGCGTGGATGCGATTGCCATCAGCGCCCAGGTTTTGCAGGCACTTTCCGTGCTGGTCACCAAAGGGAATAATCCGGTGGATCCGGTGGTGGTCCATGTCGGCAAAATTCAGGGAGGGACTGCCAGCAACGTGGTAGCGGACCGCGTGGTGATGGAAGGGACGGCCCGGGCGGTAGCGTTGGAAACCCGCCGGAAGCTGAAGAGCCAACTGATTCAATGGGTGGAGAGCATCGCTGCTTCCTTCGGAGGAAAGGCCACGGTCCAATACACCGAGGGACACCCTCCGGTGATCAACGATGAACGGATGACCCGCGCCCTGGAGGAAAGTGCTGCAGAAATTCTCGGTCCGGGTTCGGTTCGACTCCTGAAGGAGCCGTCGATGGGGGCCGATGATTTCGGCGCGTTTGCGGAAAAGGTCCCGAGCATGTATTTCCGCTTAGGCGTTGGCCAGGAGGGCAGGCCGGTGTACGATCTTCATCACCCGCAGTTTCAGTTTGATGATTCCATTATCCCAATCGGGGTGAAGGTTTTGGTCTGGACAGTTTTAAGCAGGCTGCAAAAAGGAGCGGAGACAGGATGCTAACCAAAGAACAGGTATTGGAAATGGTAGAAAAGGAAAACATTGAGTTTATTCGCGTGGAATTTCTGGATTATGCTGGCGTGACCCGGGGGAGGACGGTCCGGCTCGGACAGCTGAAGGATGCGCTGGAAAAAGGGATTAACTTCAGTACGGCGATCATGAGTTTTGATGTGTTTGACGAATACATTCCCAATCCGACGTATGGGCCAAACGACGGGGACTTTTTCGCCGTGCCCGATCCGAGTACGTTTGCCATTCTTCCTTACCGCAAAAATACGGCGCGCATGCTGTGCGATCTTGTGGATGTGAACGGAGACCCCTGGCCTGGCTGCCCGCGAAGTGCCCTGAAGCGCCTGCTGAATGAGGTGGAATCCCTGCTCGGCGGGAAGATGTTCATGGCGTTTGAGCAGGAGGCCTATTTATTGAAGGAAGTCGATGGGCAGCTGGTGCCGGCTGACCGCAGCCACTGTTTCTCCATCGAAGGGGCGGATATCCAGGAAGATTTTATCCATCGCTTTGTTCATTCTCTTGAGGCCATGGGTGTGCAAACCGAGCAGATCTCCAGCGAGTATGGCCCCGGCCAACTGGAGGTCAACTTAAAATATGCTGCGGCCCTGAAAGCGGCTGATGATCAGGTTACATTCATGCACTTGTTCAAGCATATTGCCCGGGATCAGGGGATGGTCGGGACTTTGATGCCGAAGCCGTTCAAGCATCTGGCGGGGAGCGGACTGCATGTGCATATCAGCTTATATGATCATGCGAGGGACAATCTGTTTGAGGATCCGACGGACCAACGGGGCTTGGACATGTCGGAGAAAGCCTACCATTTTATCGGCGGATTGCTGAAGCATGCGCCTTCGCTGATTGCCATCGGGGCCCCGAGCATCAACTCGTATAAGCGCATGCAGCCCGGCTCTTGGGCGCCGGCGCATGTCTGCTACGGGGCAGGAAACCGTTCCGTTCTGGTGCGCATTCCGGAAAAGCGCAGATCAAGGCGCTTCGAATATCGGGGCGCAGATGGTACCTGCAATCCTTACCTGCTGGCGGCATGCCTGGTAGCGGCCGGCCTGGACGGCATCCAGAACCGCATCGATCCGGGTGAGCCCGCCGATTTCGATGTCAGCAAACTGAACGAGCAGCAGCTAAAGGAACGGGGCATTGGCTGGGTGCCCAGAAGTCTGAGCCAAGCGATCGACTATCTGGCGGAGGATACCATCCTGGCGGAAACCATCGGGCGCTCCATCTGGGAGGAATTCATCAAAATCAAACGGACGGAGTGGGATAAGTACTCCCGGTACGTCAGCGATTGGGAACGGGCCGTATTTACGTCGCGGTTTTAGAGCGCCTGTCGCTTCCCGATACAACATCTTGGTACTCTCGATAACGCAAAAAAACCGGCCGCTTTGGGAGAGTCCTGCAAAAGTCCACCTAATATCTGTAAACCGTAACCCTAGTGCCCTTAGGTACTGGGGTTTTAAGTATCGAGAATGTAGCTGTAGTGGGGAGAAGCATGTTTCCGATCTGCGCTCCGGTCTACGTCCTGCAAGGATGTGAAACTGTCCGCTCCACAGCGATCCCGGGGGAAGCGCACGAAGTCCCCGTAGGGGGAAACGGCGCGCAGCTCCGGGGTTTACTCATAGATTGCGCTTCTGTTTCCCCGGGCTCGCTGTTCCGCTTGGCTGGACTCCGCCAGTCGCTCCGCCTGGAAACATGCTTCTCCTCCGAAACAGTAGGTTTTCAACAGGCTGAAACCCAATGCCCCTTCGACACTGGGGTTGTTGTACAATGAAAAGAAAACGAAAGAGTTGGAACCATTGCTACAGCCCTCTAAACAAATCACGGCATCCTTCCATGCCGAATTATATAAACTAATTCCCGCGGATCACCCTTTACGTAAAATCAATGAAATCGTAGATTTCACATTCATTCATGAGTTGGTTCGTTCCTCTTATTGTGAGCATTCCGGAAGACCTGCTAACGAACCCGAACTCCTGTTTCGTCTATTGTTTTTACAAGTTCTCTACAATCTTTCGGATGAACGCATCATTCAGGAAACGCAGGTAAACCTCGCTTATAAGTGGTTTTTAGGTTTAAATCCAGAAGATACCCTTCCTGACCCCTCTCAATTATCCCGCTTTCGTAATCATCGGTTAGGGGCGGGAGCCGTGGATGAGGTGCTTAAATCAGTTGTACGTCAGTCCATCGAAAAAGGACTTGTGAAGTCAAAGACGATCATCATGGATTCCACCCATACACTGGCAGCTTCGCAAAAACAAAAGCCGTTTGAAGTACTGCGGGATGCGGCGAAGCGCTTATTCCGTGTTGTGGTGAAAAAGCATCCAAAACTCGAAAAGAAACTCCCACGGTTACCGGAGTTGAAGAAAGATCAAGAGGATGCTGAAAAGATCATGCTTCACTACTTGGCGGAACTTGGAGAGACTGTCGAGACTTTGTTACCCGATCATGAGGGTTCCATCTCGGAGAAGGTCAAGATCGCCAAGGCCATCGTGGAAGACGAACGTCTCCTCGCCAATAAAGGTATTATGTCGGCCATTGATCCAGATGCACGCTTTGGATGGAAGAGCAATACGAAATCCTTTTTTGGCTACAAAGAGCATATTGCCATGACCGAAGAAGAAATCATTACGGCTGTGGAGGTCACCGGAGGAAGTACGGATGACGGAAAACAATTCAAACAACTTTTGAACCAATCGCTTGACGTAGGAATAGAAGTACAAGAAGTGATTGCTGACACCGCATATTCGGGTAAAGATAACTTGGACGAGATGAAAGCCAAGAAGATTCAACCCGTCGTCCCACTAAACCCAATCGTACATAACGGAGGGCTAAGGCAAGAAGGTTTTGAGTACAACAAGGATGCAGACTTTGTTATTTGTCCGGCAGGACAACATAGTATCCGAAAGGCTGTCCAAGGAAGCAAGAGTGGCAAAAGTCGTTCTCTCGTTTTCTACTTCGATACGGAGTGTTTATGGCATGATTTAAATGTACTAAATGGCAGCTAATTTATGCTCATATTAAAAAGAGCCACTTGCCAACATCTATTAAAAAACATACACTCCCCTTGGGCATAACGTTCATGGGAGGTATATAGGAGATGTTAGCAATGGCTGAAGTCAATTATATCAGACATGAAACAAACACAAAAGGTCGCTCCTACTTTTCTGTTGCAAGACAGATGAATATGGATCGCAGGACAATCAAGAAGTATTCGGAGATGGAGGATTTCAATCAGGAGGTGAAGTCTGTACAGACAAGGAAAGCCAATGTAATGGATCCGGTTAAACCAATCGTTGATCAATGGCTACTTGAAGATATGGGGAAGAAAAAGAAGTTCAGAAGAACCGCAAAGCGAATCTATACTCTTCTCGTTTCGGAACATGGATTCCAAGGCTCTGACCGTACGATTCGTGCCTATGTGGCGAAAAGGAAAGCCGCCTTATTGGACGAGAGCAATGACACTGCCTTACCGTTAGAGGCGAAGGCCGGCACAGCACAGGTAGATTTTGGGGAAGCTCCTTTTAAGCACAGGGGAAAAGAGGTCATCTTGCCCTTCCTCGTCCTCTCATTCCCTTACAGCAATTCATTCCTGTTTCAAGTGTTCCCTTCCCAAAACCGGGAGTGTTTTCTACAAGGACTGACGAACATGTTCGCCTTTCTAGAAGGCGTGCCGCATACGATCCGTTTCGATAACCTGTCACCTGCGGTGAAGAAAGTGCTGCCAAACGGGGAACGGCAAGTAACAGAGGAATTCGCTCGTTTTGTTGCCCATTATGGCTTCCAATATGAATTCTGCAATCCGGGAAGCGGAAACGAGAAAGGGCACGTGGAAGCGATGGTCAAATACATACGAAACAACTATCTGTTGCCGGAAATCCACTATGAAGACCTGTCGGTCTTGAATGAGAAGACCCTGAATTGGAGCCTGGGGGATCGGAAACGTTGCCACTATGAAAAGGATACCCTGATTGCCGAACTATATTTGGAAGACAAGGAGCGCTTCCTCCAACTGCCCGGTAAAGCGTACGAATGCGTTCGGTTCGAGCAGGTCAAAGCGGATAAATACGGAATCGTCCGTATTGACCAAAAGCAATATTCCACTTCGCCGCGCTTTGCGGGACAAGCGGTCTTGGCGAAGATCTCATTTGATACGATCTCGCTTCTGAACGAGGAAAATGAAGTGATCGTACGCCACCCCAGATTATATGGGGAGACAAAGAAGTCGATGGACTGGCAACCTTATCTGACCTTGATGGCAAAGAGGCCAACCGCTTTGAAATACAGCTCATTCTACGATCAATTGCCGGAGGAATGGAAAGCCTTTTTCGGTGAATGTACAGTCGAGGAGAAACGGAATGCTCTCCAACTTTTATCCGTCATATTAAAGGAACAGGATTTCGACATATCTCTACAAGCCCTACGGATTGCATCCGAACATGGACATCCTACCACGGAATCCATCAAGCACGTCTATTATCAGCTTGTGAATGGACGAGGCATTCGAGAAACACTGTCGCTTCCGCCTTCAGTGCCATCAACTAGAAATTCAAGCAGAGGCCTCTCTCATTATGATCGGTTGATGATTATGCCAGGAGGTGAGCAGCGGTGAGAAGCCTCATTGAAGAGCATGCCAAGCGTTTGAAATGAAGTTGGATACGGGAGAATTATCACGCGGTGGAAGCTGAAACACATGAAGAATTTCTGCTCTGCTTATTCGAAAGGGAAATACAGCAACGAGAGGAACGGAAGCTCAATCTCCTTCTCAGTCAATCCTGTTTGCCGGATATATCTGGCAAGCAGCTAGAATGGCACGGTATTCATATGAATGGAAACATTACAAAGGAAGAAATCTTGCAAGGCAGGTTCATAGAGAGAAAAGAGAATTTAATCCTATATGGAGGCGTCGGGGTCGGGAAAACGCTTATGGCAGCCTTGGCAGGCTGGAACTGCATCCAAAAAAGCCAAAAACGGGTGCGCTTCTATACAGTCGCTCAACTCGTGAACAGCCTGTTAGAGGTTAACGAGAAAGGAACTCTCGGTAGGCTGTTTAAACAAATAGAGAGCCTGGATCTATTAATTCTTGATGAATTAGGCTATGTACCCCTTCACAAGCAAGGAGCAGAATTACTGTTTCAAGTGATCAATCTGTGTTATGAAAAGCGTAGTGTCATCATAACCACGAACTTACAGTTCGGCCAATGGAATCACGTTTTTGGCGATCCAATACTGACGGAAGCATTCATTGATCGTCTCATTCACTATTCGCATTTGATTGTTTTTAATCGTGATAGTTTTCGTCATAAGGATTCACTGATGAATCGATGATACCCTGGTTGGCAAGTGTGCATTTTTAATTGCCAAACGGTACATTTTCTACTTGCCAAATACAAATATTGCAAGGCTAGAGAAAAAAGAAGGAGTATGGTGATAAAATGTATAACCACGATTATCTAGTGGAACTAATTGAAAAAGGCTATGAATGCGATTATTTAGACTTTAAAGCCATTCAGTATTCGAAGGATAGGTATAGCCATTTACTAAAAGATATAATGGCTATGGCAAACTCTATGGTTGATAAAAACAAATATATAATTATTGGTGTAAAAGATAAACCAAACGGCGATAGAGAGATATTAGGTATAGATGATTCTGCACATATTGACTCCTCTGAACTTCATCAATTGATTTCAAGTAATATAGAACCATTCGTCAATTTTAACTACTTTACTTTTATGTATAAGGGGAAAAAGTTAGCTGTATTAGAATTGTATAATAATACAAATAAACCTTACATGATGAAAAAGAAATACAAGGATCTAGATGCAGGGTATTGTATGGTGAGAAAGGGAAGCCAGCAAGCAATAGCCGTTAGAAGTGACTATGATTTGTTTTATCAGAATAAAGATAAGTTTGAAATCATTATCATGGATAATACTTTGTGGGCGACAGACGATAAAAATGGTTGTGCAAAATTAATGACTTCACTAAGAAATTTAACAAACAACCCTATAACAATTAAATTTGGTCGATTAGTCATAAAAAATATGAATAACGAGGTTTTAACTCAACATCCTTTGTATGGGTTGAATGATTATGTAGGTGCGGACTTCCTTCTTGGCTTATCACCCAAGTCTGAAAAAACTGGGGAACTTCTATTCGGTTTTACATCCACTCAATCATTACAGCTCGGTTTAGATGTTGATGGGTACACGGATGAGGAGTTTATTTTTGAATTGTTTTTATTTGATACAGTTGGTAATGAATATAGTGTTAGTGTAACAAATGCTAATGTTATTGCTAAAGGAGAATTTCTATGGAAGGTAAGAGCTCGTCAAATCGGTCAATAGAGTCATTTGGCAGGACGGAGGAGATTATGGAGGAACGCGAATTTGATAAGTTAAAGAGAAGCAAATTTTTTGTAGGTTCAAAGGATTGGGTTGAGGATTTTTTCGCTGACCCATCCAATAATAAACCGGAAAAACTTCCTGATAAGATTAGGCTGGTATTGAAAAACTATTTGCAACTCGACAATGTAAGTTTTCTGTTTGGTACAGGCTCTTCATTGCACTTGGGCACGACTTCAATACGCAACTTTCCTATTGCTATTGAGAATGCATTAAGGAACGGGGATCAGGAAGTCTATGGATTATTTATTCACTTAGTAAAACAATTTCAAAAATCGGAGTATGTATTGAGAGACGAGTCACAACAACCATCCGAAATTACGGTTCCTTTGGAAGAATTTTTGAATTACCTGCTAGCATTACAATATGTACAGGGTCATTCTAAGAATCTCATTAGTGGCTATAATTATGAAGATTCGTTTGAAGATAAACATATCGAGATAACTCCTCAGATTCTAGAATCTTTAATTTCAAAAATTAAATCAGAATTATTTAAATTATGTGATCTTGATAAACTTGAATATTGGCCCGATGATGAGCAGGTCAGAGAAGAAATGCAGAAGAACGGAAAATACACTTACCATAAAAGTTTTATCAAATCCTTATTAGAGCGACCATTAAATTTAAGAAGAGCGAACATCTTTACTACAAACTATGACTTGGCTTTTGAGAACGCTTTTGATGAATTGGGCGTTCACTATATGAATGGGTTTAGCGGATTTCATAAGCGGACATTTAGGCCTGAGGTGTTTGAATATGATTTATACTATCCGGGAAGTACAACTGAAGGTAGAGTAAGACGAATTGAACGAATGATTAAATATTATAAATTACACGGTTCGATCACTTGGGTACGTGAAGAAAGTTCAGCACAGAATCAGTATGGCTTAGTTGAGCGGCATATCGATTGGGTTAGAAATAACTTAGAGTCGGCTGGGGATATAATTATTTATCCTACCGCTCATAAAAAAGGCTACACGCTTGATTTCCCTTACTCAGAGCTGTTTAGGCAGTTTGCTTCTGTGATTACTCAGCCTCAATCCGTATTGTTTTGTGTTGGTTATAGTTTTTTCGATGAACACATTAACGATATTATTTATCAGGCTTTGTCCATTCCTAGCTTCACACTGATTGTTGTTGACTTTAAAGGCACGGGAAATGAAATGATAAAAAAACTTTATGAACTCGACGATCCTCGTATTGTTATCTTAGAAGGTTCTTATTTAGGAGATTTTAAGACATTCTCAAAAAAAATTATGCCCACTTTCCACGAAATGGAGTATCGAGAGAAAGTATCTACAACTTTAAAGAAGCTATATTCTGAGAAGCAAGCATCCGAGGTGAAAGATGATGCAAGAGCAGATTATTGGTAGAGTGATAAGTGTCGATAGTTTTCGAGTAATAATTGAACTTGATGCAAGCGTTAAGACCTTATACAGAAGTGGATTTAATGATATATACGAGATCGCTCGTATCAACTCGTATATATCGATTCCAGTCGGTGCAGAGAAAATCATCGCAATGATCACCAGGGTTAAAATAAGCGATGAAACTGAATTTGAAGGGTCGGAAAACTCAATACTTTTACCTAAATCCAAAAGATATATTATTGCAACGATGATCGGCACAATTAACAACTCTAATAAGTATATTCAAGGTGTCTACAACTTCCCTATACTAGACAACCCGGTTTGTTATGTATTAAAGCAAGACCTTGAAATAATTTTTGATCATAAGCCAAAAGGCACTGTTATCGACTTAAGAAATGACTACTTTTTGCCGATCGGTAAGTCTCCTACTTTTTCTGATTTTGATATAAAGATAAATCCGGACAAGTTTCTTAACAAGCACGTTGCTGTACTAGGCAACACAGGTTCAGGTAAATCATGTACAATTGCCTCCATATTTCAGTCCATGTTCAGGGGAAAATTTCTAACTAAAGACGGCTTAAAGACGTTAACTGATGCTCATGTTGTAATATTTGATACGAATGGCGAATATAAAAAAGCATTTCAATTTAAAGACGAAGAACTAAAAACAAGGGTTAACACTTTTACGATAACAAAAGAAGGACTAAAAGTGCCCTATTGGTTCATGAATTATGACGATTTTGATTATTTGTTTGAGCCGTCTCATCAAACTCAAGCACCTATCTTTAAAAATGCAATTTCCTTGGCTAAAAAATACAAGAAAAAACAAAGCAATTCTAGTAACAGCAACAATTATAGCCCGATTAGAACAAATTATTTAAAAAGAATTATTGAGATGCTAGAGGACAGCAAGGATTTTAGATTAAGAAGTTTTATTAAAGAAGAATTAGAGGATGACAAGCTATTCATTGAAACAAAACTCCCCGAATATAAAGAACATATATTTAAATTAGAACAAGCTGGTTCGAATTTGACAAAAAACGGACAATATTGGAACGGATCATTAAACAAAGAAATATTAGAAGAAGTTTACGAGGCTATTACTAAGATTAAAGGCGAATGTGACTCAATAGAAAGTGAAAAAGAAAATCATTTTGTAAATGTAGATTTGCCTAGTTATTTTAATTTTTTTGATTTATTTAACAATTACATTGATGATGCGATCATGGAAATAGACCATTCAGATGGTAAGTACAGAGAGTATCTATCAAGTTTAAAATTGAGATTGTCTAGTTTTTATAATGATGATAGAATCAGCACCCCTCTTATGCTTAAAAACGATAATATTAGTGAGGCACTGCATTATTATTTAAAATACATTTTAGGCGTTTTAACGGAACAATATGATAATGATTTCTGTGAATATAGATTTAATCAATCGAATGTGAATAATCCTGAACAAAAAAGTCAAATAACGATAATAGACATGTCTTTGTTGCCTTATGAAGTTTTGGAGAACATCACTGGCCTTATAGGCAGGTTACTTCTTGAATTTGTACAAAGAATTGAAAAAGTGGAGGAGTACGAAGAATTTCGTGGTAAGTATCCCATTGTTATTGTATTAGAAGAAGCTCAAAATTACATCCCTCAAGTAGATCGGAAAAAAGATCGAGTTTCTATATCAAAACGTGTTTTTGAACGAATCGCCAGAGAAGGTAGAAAATATGGTCTGTCTTTGATTGTATCTTCACAGAGGCCTTCTGAATTATCAAAAACGATTCTATCTCAATGCAACACGTTTATAGTCCATAGACTTCAAAATCCTGAGGATCAAAGTTACGTAAGACAATTAGTTTCTTCTGCAAATGCAGATATTTTGAGCCAACTACCTATTTTACCTCAACAGCATGCGATCATCATGGGTGATGCGGTAAGAAGCCCTGTACAAGTTCGCTTAAACGATGTTGTACCAAAACCGGATAGTGATGATCCTGAATTCTTTTCTCAATGGCTTGGAAATTCAATTGATATTGATTTCAAGAAGGTTGTAAAAGAATGGGTTAGCGATGAGTCTGAAAATGGAAATCAATAGAAATTTATACCCAATTAATATGGAACGAATTGATGCTTAGGTGCTGGTCAAAAAATTGGTCAAGAACTCAAAATAATCATCGGAAATTACGGTTCACAGCGAAATGGAAAAATAGCCGAGAACCCTGATATGAGTGGGTTTTCGGCTATTTAAGGAAATTGTGGGAAATTGGCCATTTGATCTTGACAGGGTGGGGGTCGCTGGTTCGAACCCAGTCCGGATCACCATAACGTAAAAAACGCGCTAAATCAACGTTTTGACCCGATCAACTGACCGATGGACGTACCGGAAACTGTAACGCAAGGTGTCGCTCCATGATTCCGCTAGGTGTCGCTGGTCACGAATGGTTAAACGGGGACTGGCCGTGAACCCATACGCTCTCATTCCGTAATAAACGGAAGGGAGCGTTTTTTGATTTTGGACAAGCGTAAAGGCAGACGTACGAAGACAGAAAGATTTTCGGTCACATCCGACTATTCACTAGGTGCGCTATTCGAGCGGTTTTATCATGCGAAAGTAGCGGAAGGGCGGAAGGAGCGGACGTTAGAGAGTTACCGGGAAAATTACGGTTTCTTCGTCGAATATATGGATTTACGCGGGTATGGACGCGACGTGCGTCTTGTGACGCCGGACTTTATCCGCGAATATATCGTATGGAATCTTAACGAAAAGGTCCGGTTTGACGGGCACAAGTTCAAAATCGGAGGCGGAGCAGACCGTTGGACTATCGGCGACGTCCGTTAATACGCGACTGAAAACAATGAGGACGATGTTTCGCTATCTTGCGGAAGAGGGATTGATTGACGCGAATCCGTTCGATAATGTCAAGCCGGTCGAGGAAAATGACAACGAGATTCAAATTATGTCGGTAGAGCAGTTGAAAAGACTTTTGGCAGCACCCAACCAACGGAGATATAGCGGATTCCGAGACTACGTGATTATGAATGTACTTTTGGACGGCTTCCTTCGCATCAACGATGCGCTATCGTTGTGAAAAACGAACATTGACTTCGAACTCGGTATGATAACGATCCGAGCGGAACAGTCAAAAAATCGGAAATCTCGGTCAGTTTCGGTAAAAAAGCAAACGCTCAAGTTGATTCAAGATTTACTTCGCGAAAACGAAGATTTCGACTCTGAGTACGTGTTCCTCGCGAATTACGGGGAGCGATTGAGGGACGGACAGTTCCGTCATCGGTTGAAGGAGTACGCGGACCAAGCCGAAATCCCGATCCGTGTTCATCCGCATCTCTTTCGTCATACGGCAGCTACGATGTTTTTGGAGGCTGGCGGGGACATCCGTCATTTGCAGATGATTCCTTGGGCACTCCGATCTACGCATGATCATGCGGTATACCCATCTTTCTAAAGCGTCGGGGCCGGAAGTTGCAAGCCAGTTCAACTTTTAATCATCCTCGTCTACTATTCGGATGATCTCGTTCATGTCACGTATATTGAGCGCTTCTGCTATTCTTCGTATATGATCGAGGTCTACCCTTTCTTTTATGTTACGAACCATTGGGCTAATGGTTGACTGCGCTATCCCTGTCATGGACGATAATTCCTGTTGAGTAAGATTGTGTTTTTCTAGTAACTCACGAACGCAGAGAACAACCTTCAAAGAAAATTCCTCCAATCTATTGGTAGTATATGTATATAGCCTTATAGTTATAAACAGATAAAGCAATAAGAAAAATTAACCATTGAAAGTATACCACACCTACCTTGAACAGCGCACCAACTCCTCGCGCAGATATTTAAACGGCGTTCACGCCGTTTTCCTCACAATTCCATAATCGGCACCCCCCAAACATAAAAATGGACCCCATCTCCGGGAGCCCAAGGTATTTCAGTCAAGAAAATTATACCATTGGTTCTGGACAAGGGGGAATGGAAGATGAGCGCTCCAGAGCAATTATCTTTTCTCTAAACAGTGAACGAAAGAGAGGTCCGTAAGGCTGTTGTAAAAGAGCTGAAGGGATACAAAGCCCTCCTTGTCGCCGTTCAAAACAAACAAGAGCAGGCCGAGCAGGGAATTGATCAACTGTTTCCACGGTTGAATCAGTCAGACAGATCGAGCGGCACTCCAATATTCACTGGATGAAATGGAGAGGAAGATCATTCAGGAGAAGTACCTCAGCCCGGGTAGAGTGAACGAGATCAACGTGTACCTGGACTGGGACTGACGAAAGCTCAATACCTAAAAAACGAGAGGCGATTTTCCAGCTCGCAACGGCACTCAGGATCATTTGAGTGCCGTTGTATTTTCCAAGCTGTCACTGATTAGGTTTTGACTTTGACTTTTTTACGTTATTTTGATTCTTTGAGATCGCTTCCTACTGACAAGAGGTATTTGATAAGTGCTTCCTGTTCTTCCTTTGTAAACTGTGTTGATGAGTCAACCCAGTATTCGTGTCCAATTCCACTAACATGAGTAAATTGAAGATCTTTTGATGTTTTGTTGGCCGCAATTACCTTTTGTCTTAACTCCTTATCAACCAATGCGCGCAAACTATTCGCCGGGTCTGGATAAATGCCTTTCATTAGTGTACCTTTTACTCCTAGTTGGGTATTGGGGTCAGGACCTACTGCTATTCCACCATCGTGTAAGTATGGGGCGGTCCAATAAAGACCGATTAAACTAGGAACTTTATATCCACCTTGAGAATCACCATGTGCAAATGCCAACTTGATCTGTTCACGGTCAAGATTTTGCGTAGGCACCTTTAGGGAAGTTGCATTTTCTTGTAATGGCACGGGTGTATCAAAGCCATATAAAACAGCCTCTGTAAATATCTTTTCCGTCTTTTTTAGTGCCTTGGCTCGAGAGGGTTCGGTTTTAATCACATTGACAGGTATCACTCGGTTATTTGTTAATGCATTACCAGCATGGCATGTAATACAACCAGCACGGGAAAATACATCTTGTCCAAGTGCAACTGTTTTTGTATCAACTTTCTCTGGTTGCTTAGGAGGCACTATTGTATTTTGCCATGCGGCCATACCGTTTACTTGTTCCCCGACTCGATACCCCGGTGAGCTTAAAAACAGGCCATCTGGGGCTACTAATGTCACTTTGGGGAAAGTAGGCGGTTTTATCATTTCGTTTACGCCCGGAACACCAGGTGTCGGGTCGACACTTGCAAAAAAATCGGATGGTTTCATATTGCTGTTTACTTTATAACGAAATTTAGGATTTGCGGAGTTTTGCAAGATTGTTCCGAGGTAAACCTCCTTGTCCATCCCAAACAATACATGGCTAACATCGGCTTGAGACAGTGAATCTGAGTTTTGAGCATGGACGTTATTACTAAACACACTGAGACCCTTAAATGGCCCTGCAGCCGCAAACCCACTCCAGCCATAAGGATGGTCGCCAAGCGTAAAAGAATCAGGTATTTGGGCAGGATTTGCCTTCATATCTATTGTGGAATCGAAATTCCCTGGCGACCACTTTAAAAAAGTTGAGTCTACAGCTTCCTCTATCGCTATGGGATTGGGTAATGACGCCTTTTTTCCATCGGTTGTCACAACAGTACGGTCTAACGAATCCATATATTTTTTTATATTGCCTATTTCTGCGTGAGTAAGGTATGCCGTAGAGTTTGTTGCCAGTGCCATAAGTAAACCGGCGTTTAGATCGGTATTTGGAGCTCCCTCGATCACCATTTTTGTTTCCCTATCAACTGTTGCATGACAGGCAGCGCAGCTTATCCCGACTTTTAGTCTCCCATCAGCATATTTAATAGGCATTCCCAAAGGGGTATAGGCTCCCTTCGGGACATCGATACCGGTATCAATCTTACTTCCTTTTTTGAAGGTTCTTCCCGCAATTGTTACGGTTTTTGCCAGTTCAACCTTTAAATTGGTCGTTCCTTCACCACGTAATGACAATATTGCCTTTGCAACATTAGGTATGGTAAAAGCTCCGTCCACGATTCCCATGATATCGGTCATAAAGACTTCATTGCCAAAGGTCTCCTGATAAAATGTTTTACGCCCTAGTTGTAATAATGAGTCGTTAATTTGTACTGCTCCATGACGAGGAGAGAGTGTTGATTTATCACCCTTTGTGCTTATCATCTTAGCTTCCTCTTTAGAAATTGTCGTACCCCACAAATCATAGCCTTCAGTGTGTACTGATTGAACCGACATCTGATCATTACTAAGTGTTTTTTCACTCGGGGGGAAATACGCATATTCGGGTTCAAAGATGTTTAACATGCTTATTCCAAATACGAAAATAGCTAAAACCGATAACAGAGTCCAATTTATCCACTTCATACCTGCGTCTCCTTTAGAATTATTAATTACCACAAGGGTTAGTATTCAGGGATGCATCGCTTTTTATTTATCTAACAATGATGTTTTCTAGTTTTCTGGTCAACTTGTTCCACTACTAAGATCGAAGCTAGAATTCAACGGGTCCCAAAGAAAATAATCGAGCCTTTTGCATAAATCTAAACCCTTGAGCAACAAGGTTTTCTGAGCATAAAAAAAGGACTTCACCCCGACTTGGAGAAGTTTTTCGGTGACCAAACCAA
>NZ_JAFBEB010000015.1 GCF_016908525.1 Brevibacillus fulvus | reverse complement strand
AAGTTAAGTGTTGATCTTTGGTTCAAAAAGAAATTGCTTGGCTTGTGATTTGATCACTTCAAACGTTTCGCTGTTCAGTTTTCAAAGAACATTTTCAGAGTAACAATTTTGAATTATAGCAAACCATCAAAGAAAGTCAAGAAAAACTTTAATTTATTTCAAGTCTCCCAATCGACATTTACAAATATAGCAGAAATAAACGATAAAATCAAGAGCAAATTCATTATCGGTAAAAATTCTACCTGAAACATGCTGCTAACTAAACAATTTTAACGATAAACAGATCGCTTCTATTCCTCAAATTGATGATTGTCCCGCCAATTTCCAGCATTGGTCGCGTCGGATTAGTTTGTTCCACAAAGACGATTTTTGCCAATTGACCGTCATTTAACTCCACGACCGTCCCAACTGCAAGCTGGGTTAACCCATTTACGAAAGTGCGGACAACCGTAGGGTCGAGTTTACCAAAGCTATCCCGCAACAAGTGCTCGATTACCAAATACGGTGACATACCGCTCTGAAAAACACGATCTGATGTCATGGCATGAAAAGTATCTGCTACCGCCACAATTTTACTATACAAATGAATTTGATTGCCTGACAGTCCGATTGGATAGCCCGACCCATCCTGTCGTTCATGATGCTCCAAAGCTGCCTTCGCCACACCTTGATTTAGACCGGGAGCTGCTTTGATTAACTGGTAGCCATAGATGGTATGTTTCTTGATTTCCTCAAATTCCTCCTGCGTCAATCTCCCTGTTTTCAGCAAAATTCTTTGGTCAATCTTCAACAAACCCACATCAGACAAAGTTCCCGCCAATGCCACCTGCATCCATTCGTTTTCCGGCACGTTCAACCACCTGGCAATCATATAAGAGATTACTCCCGTAGCAATCGCGTGCTCGTATGTATAACTTGTCAAACCAGCAAGACGGCGCAAAGTGGAAAGCAAGTCAGGCTGTACCTGGACATACTGCAACAAAGGGTGAATCGCCTCTCTTACCTGCATGACTGGGATAGGTTGCCCTGCGCGAATATTCAACATGATTTGTTTAAAGGAAGACGCACTCTTTTCATATAATTGTGAAAAAGATTCTTTCGGAACCGATACAATACGCTCCCCTTTTTGCTCAGATGACGCGGGAGATGATTCCTGTCCTTCGTCTGCTTTCTCCAATTGCTCCTCAACGGCTACTTGATCAATGAGAAAAGCTTTAAGAATCTCCTTCTCCCGTTCCCCAATTACCGTCCCTTTGGCAAAAAGCATACCGCCCAACGAAGTATAAACATCTTCCAAAAGTTTGACTCCAACTTTTACATTTTTCGCACTGACGATTGGCATATTGTCCCTCCAGCCGAACACCTTTTCTCTTTTATAGTAACCACTATTCAAAAGCAAAACAATAAAAAAGCTTTCATCCGGTCGGTTGAAGCACCTGACCGAATGAAAGCTTGAGCTTAGTTGAACTTTACTCTTCCGTATCGCCAACCGAACTGTCTGCTGCCGGGAGTTGTTCCTCTTTGGGATCATCTTCGTCCATACCGTCAGCGTTGTCTTCAGGAGCCACAATGGCAACGGAGACAACCTCTTCATTTTCATCGAGGCGAATCAGTTTCACGCCTTGAGTATAGCGACCCATCAAGGAAATTCCTTTGATTTCCGTTCGAATCAAAATACCGCTCGTGGTAATGATCATCAAATCTTCACTCGGATCGACGATCTTCAATCCTACGACATAGCCGCTGCGTTCGGTTACATTGTGGGTTTTAATCCCTTTACCGCCGCGAGACTGAATGCGGTATTCCTCAATTGGCGTTCGTTTTCCGTATCCTTTTGCGGTGACAATCAATACTTCCGCATTTTCCCTGACGACATCCATGTCAATAACATCGTCGTCCGGATCAAGCGTAATCCCTTTGACCCCTGTTGCATTCCGGCCAATCGTCCGGACATCCTCTTCTTTAAACCGGACAGACATGCCTTTTTTGGTCCCCATAATGATTTCTTGCTTCCCGTCGGTCAAGCGAACGGCAATCAGCTCATCGTCCTCACGCAAATTTACCGCAATGAGGCCCACCTTGCGTATATGTCCAAACGCGGACAGCTCCGTCTTCTTGATAATCCCCTTCTGGGTTGCAAAGAACAGATAGGAGTCCTCGTCAAACTCCTTCACCGGGATGACCGCCGTTACCCGCTCCCCTTTTTCAATCTGGATCAGATTGATAATCGGCGTTCCTTTGGCGGTTCGGCTCAGATCAGGGATTTCGTAACACTTCAAGCGATACGCCTTTCCTTTGTTTGTAAAGAAAAGGATGTAATCGTGGGAACTGGTGATGTGCAGTTGCTCGACAAAGTCATCATCTTTCGTCCCAATGCCCTGAATACCGCGGCCGCCCCTTCGCTGACTGCGGTAGGTATTGGCCGGCAACCGTTTGATGTAACCATCATGAGTGAGCGTGATAACAACATTTTCTTCCGGAATCAAATCGGCGTCCTCAATATGGTCTTCATCGAAGGTAATTTCCGTCCGGCGTTCGTCAGCGAATTTTTCTTTGATTTCAATAAGTTCTTCGCGGACGATCGCGTAGATTTTATTTTCATCCGCCAAAATTGCCCGGTATTCGGCAATTTTCACCTGAAGTTCTTGATATTCGTTTTCAATCTTTTCCCGTTCCAATCCGGTCAGGCGTTGGAGACGCATATCCAAAATAGCCTGCGCCTGCTCGTAGCTCAGCGAAAAGTTGTTTATCAACCCTTCTCGCGCCTCTTCGGTTGTTTGCGAAGAGCGAATCAGACTGATGATCTCATCAATGTGATCCAACGCGATGCGCAAGCCTTCCAAAATGTGCGCACGAGCTTCCGCCTGTTTTAAATCGTACTCGGTTCTTTTGCGGATAATCTCCCGTTGATGCTGCAAATAGTAATAGAGCATATCGCGCAAATTCAAGACGCGCGGGCGGTTATCGACCAAAGCCAGCATGTTGACGCCAAATGTGCTTTGCATCTGGGTTTGTTTGAACAAATTATTCAGGACAACCTTTGGCACAACATCGCGCCGCAGCTCAATAACAATCCGCATCCCTTTGCGGTCAGACTCATCACGCAAATCGGTAATACCGTCAATCTTTTTATCGCGAACCAATTCGGCAATTTTTTCAACCAATCTCGCCTTATTTACTTGATAAGGAATTTCCGTTACAATAATGCGCGGCTTTCCTTTTACTTCCTCGATCAGCGTTTTGGCTCGCATGATAATGGAGCCTCTTCCGGTCTCATAGGCTTTGCGAATCCCGCTAAAGCCGAGAATCTCACCTGCTGTCGGGAAATCAGGACCTTTGATGATCTTCATCAACTCAGGAATCGTAATATCCGGGTTATCAATCATGGCGGTTACGCCATCAATCACTTCTCCCAAATTATGCGGAGGAATATTGGTTGCCATCCCTACCGCAATCCCGCCCGATCCATTCACCAACAAGTTTGGAAAGCGGGAAGGCAAAACAACAGGTTCTTCTTTACGACCGTCATAGTTTGGTGTAAAGCCAACTGTTTCTTTATCAATATCGCGCAACATTTCCAAAGCCAGCTTGGACATGCGTGACTCCGTGTAACGCATCGCTGCCGCCGGATCGCCATCGACGGAACCAAAGTTTCCTTGTCCTTCGACAAGCATGTAACGCATGTTAAAATCTTGAGCCATCCGGACCATGGATTCATAGATGGCGGAATCGCCATGCGGGTGGTAATTGGCCATCACTTCACCGACAACATTGGCCGATTTACGGAACCCTTTGTCAGGAGTTAGCCCCATATCGTGCATTGCATACAAAATCCGACGATGCACCGGTTTCAGACCGTCCCGTACATCGGGCAATGCCCGGCTCACAATGACGCTCATCGCATAGCTGATAAATGATTCGCGCATCTCTTGGCTAATATCTACTTTAGGAAACCGAGATGTTTCTTCTGCCATAAAGGATAAACCTCCAACTGGTTTTCACAATACTTTATTATACCACAAATCGACAGTCGACGTCCAAGAATGGAAAAAAACGAATGAAAAAACCACCCGGCTGTATCACATACGTTAAGCCAGGCGGTTCATTAAGC
This sequence comes from Brevibacillus fulvus, assembly GCF_016908525.1. Taxonomy (GTDB): domain Bacteria; phylum Bacillota; class Bacilli; order Brevibacillales; family Brevibacillaceae; genus Brevibacillus_G; species Brevibacillus_G fulvus. The sequence continues at coordinate 81,256 of NZ_JAFBEB010000015.1, read as the reverse complement.
ATACCGCTATGATTTATTTGCGGAAACCTCTTTCTGTCGCCAATTTTGTATAATATTCGGTTTCCTTGTTGATTTCATTTGTAAAGTCTTCAGAACCTGCAAACACAGGTTCAACTTGTATTTCTCGCAATTTTTGTTGAAACGCGGAATCGTTGACCATTTTCTTGACCGCCGCTTCCCACTGCGCGCGGATCGACTCCGGCGTTCCATTCGGTACTGAAATTCCCGTCCACCATTTGACCGTCAACCCGTCAACTCCCTGCTCCTGCGCTGTTGGCACATCCGGTAAAAATTCGCTTCTCGCCGTGCCCGAAACCGCAATGATCCGCACCTTGCCGGATGCCGCCATGGCATGCGCCTCGCCTACCGTGTGCACAGCCAGCACCGCATGGCCGCCCGCCACTTTCGGCAAGGAATCAGAAGCGCCTTTTGTCACGATCATTCGCGTTTTTTGCATATCCACCCCGATCGCCTTCAACCACTCCGCTACGCCAAATGCCGAAAAGCCGGCCGGACCAACCGATGTCCAGGTCAATTGTTCCGGATTTTGCTGGACCCATTCGGAAAATTCCCGAAAGTCTTTCCAAGGAGCATCGCCTTTCACGACAAAGGCCAATGTTCCTTCGCCCAGCTTTGCCACAAACGTATTATCCTCAATTTTGATTTCCGGATTTGTCATCCCCCCGGCAAGCATCGAGGTATTGGAATTGTTGGTAGCCAGGACCGTGTAGCCGTCAGGTCGCGCCTGTTTTAAGGCGTATTCGGCGCCGACCGTCCCACCGCCCCCTGCCTTATTCACAACGACGATCGGCTGTCCCCACTCTTTACTAAGGTAGTCAGCCGCTGCCCTGGCAACAAGATCCACTCCACCGCCTGCCGAGTATGGAACGACATACTCGATCTGTTTGGTAGGGTATAGCTCAACAGTTTGTGTTTGTTCTGTCCCTTCTGTCCCGGTTTGTGCAGACTGGCCACAGCCTCCGAGCGCAACTGTGCAAGCCAAGAGGATGCCCAAACCCATTTTTCCTCTGAATTTCCTCAACTGCAGTACCTCCCAGCGGAGTAATTTACGCCACATTAAATTTATGTTCCGTCTCGTCTTTAACCCGTTTGTTCGTACGTCGGACCAACTTGATGGAAATAACCAGCAAAATCGCAGAGGCCAGCAAAATGGCCAGCGAGATCGGCCGCTCCACAAAAATGCGTGGGTCTCCGGCTGACATCGACATCGATTGCAAAAAGGACTCTTCCATCAACGGTCCGAGAATAAAGCAAAGGATCAGCGGAACGACCGGCCAACGATATTTGTGAAATATATAGCCGAGCACGCCAAAGATCAATGCAACCAGCACATCAAACAAATTATTTCGAACCGTATAGGCGCCGATGGTACAAAACATAAAAATAATCGGAGCCATGATCCCGTATGGTATATGCGTCAGTTTGACCCAAAGCCACACCAACGGAAGATTGAGAATGAGCAGCATGATATTGCCGATAAACATACTGGCGATCAACGTCCAGACAAATTGCGAGTTTTGCTCGAATAAAACAGGACCAGGTGTCAATCCATAGATCATCAAGCCGGCAAGCAAAATGGCCAGCGGCGGCGAGGAGGGAATCCCCAGCGCAAACAAGGGAATAAAGCCGGCGCTGCTGGTGGCATTATTGGCCGCTTCCGGGGCCGCGACACCTTCGATTGCTCCTTTGCCAAATTTCTCGGGCGTTTTTGAAAACCGCTTTTCCGCGTCATAAGCCAGAAACGAGGTGACAGCAGCGGAACACCCCGGCAACAGGCCAAGGAAAAATCCGATTACGCCACCGCGAAACATGGCGGGAGCACTCCGCTTCAAATCGTTCGCCTTCGGGTACACACTTCCCAGGTTGCCGACGCTGATTCGCATTCGCCGCTCCTCGATCCCTTTCAGTACCTCGGTTATGGCAAACAGCCCAATGATAATGCTGGTCATCTCCAAACCGGCCGTCAAATTGCTAGACCCGTACGTAAACCGAGCCATTGCCGACGATGGGCCTAACCCGATCATGGCCAGACCAAACCCGAAAGCGCCCATGACGAACGCCTTGATGATGGAGTCTCCGGAAAGACTCACCATCACTGTTAAAGCCAAGACCATTAACGCAAAATATTCAGGCGGTCCAAACCGCAATGCTTCATCGGCCAACAAGGGAGCAAAAGAGACCAGACCGATTACCCCCAATGTACCAGCCACGAATGAAGCGATGGCTGTGATCCCCAACGCCGGGCCGCCCCTTCCCTTCTTGGCCAGCGGATACCCGTCGAGACAAGTGGGAACGGACGATACCTCCCCAGGTATATTGAGCAAGATCGCTGTTGTTGAACCACCATACATCGCCCCGTAATAAATGCCTGCCAGCATGATGATTCCTTGGGTTGGCTCCAATACGGTCGTTACCGGAAGCAAGATAGCGATAGCCGAAGTCGGCCCCAACCCCGGCAAGACTCCCACAAAGGTGCCGATCAACGCACCCACGGCTGCCATCAGCAAATTGATCGGTGTAATTGCCTCAGCAAAACCGGAAAGCAAAAGTTGTAACGACTCCATATGTTGTTAGTCCTCCTTAAAAGAACACCCCAGCTGGAAACGTAATTTGCAACCACTTGATAAAAATCAGATACAAACCGGCTGTCAGCAAAATGGCATAGATCGCTGACCGAAGCCATGCATAACCGCCAATCACCCGGAACAATCCCCAAGAAACAAACAAAGTCGAAAGCAGATACCCCAGCAGCGGGATCAGCAAACATTGCGCAAACATGAATACCATGCACAACAGCATTTTCAGCAGGACGCCTTTTGGCGGAAATTGTACGGCATGCTGCTTACGGCCCCGCATAAACAGCAACAGACTTCCCAGCACAATCAATACCGCCCCGATAATCGCCGGTAACGTATCGTCACCGACAATTCCTCCGCCCTTTAGCAAGTGCAAACGGTACGCTTCCATGCAGCAAAAAATTCCCATCAAGATCGAAATCAAGCCGCCTATTTGATCGGCTGCTATTTTCTTTATCATGGCATCACCTTTCTTATCCTCATCTTACAGACGTTTCCGAAAAATGCCGGCCTTTTGTTCCGCTAATGACTTGCTACGGTTATCAGCCTATGAGCAAAACACAAAAGTGTTCCACCCTTCACGAAGGCGATGGAGCCCCCAAGCCGAATAAACAGAGCGGCTGTTGAACAAAATATCTGCAGCATCCTGTATGGAAAGGAGTGACAGTGGATGAAAGACCAGACTGAAAATCAAACAACCGCAAACAAAAACGAAGAACTCACCGAATTGGGAACGCACTTTTCCGCTATTCCCGATCTTCATAAGACGAGAGAAACGGCCAAGACGCATAAAATCGAACCGCCGGATGAGGACAATGCCGGTTCGATGGCCTCCTACTAGAGTCTGCTGTTCTTCGCAACAAAATGATAACTTAGTCAAAGCCAAGGGACGAATCAGTCCCTTTTTTTGCCCATTCAAACGCTCAACAGATCCGTGGATAGTCTTTATACGGAGAAGGAGGCATCGATCCATGCTCGCATTGCTGAAAGAAAAAGAAACAATCAGTGTCATCCTTGGCATCAGCTTCGGAATCATTGCGCGGATAATGATGCTGCGAACCGATTATCGCCAATATCCGACATATCCGCATGGCAAAGTCATTCATGTTTCGTTGGGGGTGATTGCCGCTGGTTTGGGAGCCGTGGCGGTTCCGGCTTTATTGCATAAAAATTATACGGCCATAACGTTTCTGACCGTAGCTGCCCAACAGTTTCGTGACGTACGCAATATGGAACGACAGACGTTGTCCCAAGTGGATGAGATGGAATTGGTATCAAGAGGGAAAACCTATATAGAAGGTATCGCGATGGTGTTTGAAGGGAGAAATTATTTAGTCATCTTTTGTGCTTTTTTGGCTTCGTTGTTTAGCAGCCTGTTTCAATGGTATTGGGGAATCGCAGCCGGATTGATCTCGCTGCTCATCGCCAAAAAACTGCAATCGGGAAGGAACCTCGGACAAATAGCCGACATTCAGATTGCTCCGATCAAGCTGGACGGCCCCGATTTGTATGTAGGTGATATCTACATCATGAATGTCGGGCTGACGGACGATCAACGAATTATTCAAGAGCAAGCAATGGGATTTCTCATCATCCCTAAAAATAAAAATGTCAAAGTCACCATTGCCAATCTGGGTCAACGCCAAGCGATTTTGCATAATCTGACAACGATTCTCGGGGTCTATCGCGATGAAGGTGAACCGACCTTGTTGCCAATGGCCAAACTTGATTTAAAGACCGGCAATCTGGCCGTTTTCATGCTTCCCCGGGAAAAAGATGAACAAATCGCGCTCCAAGTCGCAAAAAGTGTGCCTGTATTGGAAAACGCGGTGCGGCTTCCTTCCGAATCGGCTGCCACCAAAAAGTAAGGAGGTAAACGATGGCGAAAATCGCAGCAATTGTCGTCACAGACAAACAAAGTGTGGGCGGAGGCGCTCCGATCTTTATTGCCAAAGATCAAGCGGAGCAAGAGAAACTGGCTTTTTCTTTGGAAAAAATTCTCGATGTGGCCGCACACGACCTGAAAAACGGCATGATCATCTTGGTCGATCATAGCGCAGAATCGTAAGCAGCCAAGCCGGACAGTGCCAGCAAGCACCGAGTCCGGCTTGTTTGAAAGACGCTTCTTTCAGTGGTGCGCAGACAACCCAACACGAAAATACTACGCAACGCACCTTCGTCAATCTGCGTCGCTTCCCCGCAACTTTGCCGGCTCCGCCTCGGCCGCCTGCCAAATGGAAAATACCTGAAATCGCCTCTAACAAAACATAAAAAAAACCCGACTTGTTGTCGGGGTAGAAAGAAACCACTAAATATCAAGATCGCGAATCTGCTTGGAATACCCTTCGATAAACTCACGGCGAGGCTCTACTTCATCTCCCATCAATGTCTCGAAAACAAGATCGGCTTCCATCGCGTCTTCCAGACTTACCTGAAGCAAAATCCGCGCCTCGGGATCCATCGTTGTTTCCCAGAGTTGATCAGCATTCATCTCACCCAATCCTTTGTAACGCTGAATCGCCGGTTTGGGCACACTTTTTAACGTAGCGAGAATTTCATCTCTCTGTTTATCGTTGTAAGCATAGTGAATTTGTTTGCCTTGTTTAATGCTGAACAAGGGCGGTTGGGCAATATAGACGTACCCCGCTTCAATCAACGGCCGCATATAGCGGTAAAAGAATGTCAGCAACAACGTGCGAATATGGGAACCGTCTACGTCGGCATCGGTCATGATCACGATTTTATGGTAACGAGCCTTGGTTATATCAAACTCTTCGCCGATCCCTGTGCCCAAAGCAGTAATGATCGATCTGATCTCATTATTGGACAAAATTTTATCCAGACGAGATTTTTCCACATTCAATACTTTACCGCGCAAAGGCAAGATCGCCTGGAAATGGCGGTCACGGCCCGATTTGGCGGAACCACCGGCAGAATCCCCCTCAACGATAAACAATTCGCTCTCGGAAGCATCCTTGGAGGAACAGTCGGCCAATTTCCCGGGTAATGCACTTACTTCCAGCGCATTTTTCCGCCGAGTAAATTCCCTCGCTTTTCGCGCCGCTTCCCTGGCTCTTGCCGCCATCAAAGCTTTTTCCACGATCTTTTTGGCGACCGCCGGATTTTCCTCCATAAAGGTCGTAAATCGTTCGGTAAAAATCGATTCGGTAATGCTGCGCGCCTGCGAATTCCCCAATTTTGTTTTCGTCTGTCCTTCAAACTGAGGCTCTGGAATTTTCACCGAGATGATCGCAGTAATCCCTTCACGAACATCATCGCCCGTTAAATTGGGGTCTTTTTCCTTCAAAAAATTATACTTGCGGCTATAATCGTTAATCACCTTGGTCAAAGCCGCTTTGAAGCCGGATTCATGCGTTCCGCCTTCATGGGTATTAATATTATTGGCAAAGGAGTATATATTGCTGACATAACCGTCATTATATTGAATGGCTACTTCTACCTGCAGCCCTTCCTTTTCTCCTTCACAATAAATCACGTCTTCATGCAGTTTCTCGCGGTTTTTATTGAGATACTCGACAAAAGAGATAATCCCGCCTTCATAGTGAAACACTTCTTCTTTCTCCTGCCCGGGACGCTCGTCATGCAAGGAGATGCGTAAACCTTTATTCAAAAAGGCCAGTTCGCGAATCCGTTTTTGCAAGATCTCGTACTCAAACACGGTCGTTTCCGTAAAAATTGTATCATCCGGCTTAAAGGTTACAATCGTTCCGGTTTCCTCTGTCTCACCGATCACGGCCAAGTCAGCATCGGGTACTCCCCGATGAAAACGCATGAAATAAATATTTCCGTTTTGTTTGACCTTGACTTCCAACCATTCTGACAAAGCATTCACAACAGAGCTTCCGACACCGTGCAATCCACCCGATACCTTGTAACCGCCACCGCCGAATTTCCCACCGGCGTGCAAAACGGTTAATACCGTTTCTACGGTCGATTTCCCTGTTTTTTCATGAATGCCGGTTGGTATCCCCCGCCCATTGTCTGTTACCGTAACGGAATTGTCCGGGTGTATATATACATGGATATCATCGCAATAGCCAGCCAAGGCTTCATCAATGGCATTGTCCACGATCTCCCAGACCAGGTGATGCAGGCCGCGGCCGCTTGTTGAACCGATATACATCCCCGGCCGCTTCCGTACGGCTTCCAAGCCCTCTAACACCTGTATCTGACTGGCATCATAGGTTTGGTCTTTTGCTGTTGTCTGATCCACTACTCTGTCAACTCCTCTGTTTCAGTCTGGACAGAAGTAAACTGATCCAAGCTGTTCTTAATCTGGGCACGACGTTTTAATGTATGGCAAGAAATCGGCGAACAGTATATCGCGTTCTTCGTAATGACGTACGATTTCGTTTCTTCCAAACTATTTTCCACGACATGCTTGATTTTCTTCTCATCCTCAAGGAAACGCAGATTGCTTTGAGAGGCCTTCACAGACTGGTGATCAAGTATGGCAATAACATCCTTGGCGCTTACAACAGTATCGCCACCAATATGAATAAACATCCCTGTCACCCTGCCTTTGCTGTGAATCCGGATAGGCGTGCCTGTTACAAATTGCGTTCGCTTAATGAAATATTTCCTTCGCGAACATAATGGCGGGAAGCTTGTTGCAAAACCTGATGTTTTAAGCCTTCCACACCAGTCGTCGTCACAAACGTCTGTACTTTATTTTGAATCGTCTCTAGTAGTAGCGTTTGCCGGTGTTCGTCCAACTCGGACAAAACATCATCCAAGAGCAAAACGGGGTACTCGCCTACTTCTTCCCTGATCAGTTCAATCTCTGCCAGTTTCAACGATAGCGCGCTGGTTCGCTGTTGTCCTTGCGAACCGTATGTTTGCACATTCATCCCATTGACCTGCAGCGTAAAATCGTCTCGATGCGGGCCAATCAACGTGCTGCCCCTCAGCTTCTCCCGCTCGAACATTGCCTCATAGGCACTGATCATTGCCTGCGTACCTTCTGAAATGTCCATTTCCACCGTAACGGGAGAACTGTTTTCATAATGAATCGACAAACTCTCCTTGCCCGCTGTAATCCCGGTATGGATCTCTTTGGCCCACTGCTCCAGCTTCTGAATAAACTCAAAACGTTTCTGCAACAATTTTACCGCTAATTCAGCCAGTTGGGTATTCCAAATTACCAGCATATCATCGGAATGGTTCTTTTTGCTAGCCAAATCTTTCAGAAATTGGTTGCGCTGGGCTAGCACCTTGTTGTAATTGCTCAAGTAATAAAGGTATGTCGGTGAAACTTGCCCGATCTCCATATCGATAAACCGCCGGCGTTGCGCAGGTGCTCCCTTTACAATCGAGAGATCCTCGGGAGCAAACATTACAACGTTAAGCGCTCCGACGTATTCACTCAACTTTTGCTGCTCAATCCCGTTGATTTTGGCCCGCTTTCCTTTCGGAGTCAATTGCAGCTCCAAACGAACAGAACCGTAGCGACGTTGAACGTCGCTACGAATCGTGGCATACTCGGCATTCCAGGAAATTAACTCCTTTTCCCTGGCTGTGCGATGCGATTTGGCCAGTGCCAGGACATAAATGGACTCCAGCACATTGGTTTTTCCTTGGGCGTTATTGCCGATAAAAAGATGGATCGGGCCGTCAAATGAAAGCGATAATGATTCGTAATTCCGATAGTGGCGCAGGGATAGCTCGCGTAAATACAAATAATCGCTCTCCTCTCATCTGCGGATCACTGTGTAGGAACCAAATCCGTCAATTTCCACATGGTCACCGGGATATAACTTTCGGCCTCGCCGATCTTCCCGCTCACCATTGACCTTGATCGGGACTTCCGCAAGAAATGCCTTGGCCATTCCGCCAGTATCGATCACTCCGGACAACTTCAAAAATTGCCCCAACGCAATAAAATCAGTGTTGATCCCAACCTCTTGCATCGTCTAGCCCCTTTCCCAGCACATTAATAAGTACGCACCGGAAGAATTAAATGCAGCATCCATTCATTGTCTGTCGGCCGTATTACAAACGGACTCATTGCGCCGGAGAAGCTTGCTGTAATCTCCGGACTATCAATGGCACGCAACGCATCAATCATATATTTTGCATTGAAAGAGATTTTCAGCTCTTCGCCATTCATCGCCTTCGGTGTCATAATTTCAGTCACCTTGCCAATTTCCGGAGCATTTGAGGTGATTTCCAAATTTCCGTTTGGCAGGGTGACCAAGCGAACCACATTTGATTTGCCTTCCCGGCTTAACAGGGAGGCCCGTTCAATCGACTGCAAAAACTCCTTCGTATTGACGACAATTTCCGTTTTGCTTCCGGCCGGAATAATCCGGGATGTGTCAGGGTAAGTTCCTTCCAATAACCGGGAGTAAAACAAAATATGTTTCGATTTCACCAAGATTTGGTTTTCAGCGACGACAATATCAACAAGCGCTTGGTTTTCATCCAAAATTTTAATTAACTCGTTGCAGCTTTTCCCTGGTACTACTATGTTGTGAAAATGCAGGTCTTCTATACACTCTACTACAGCCGTACGACTGGCCAGACGATGGCTGTCTGTAGCGACAAATTTCAATTGGCCGCGATCGAGTGACCACATAATTCCTGTCAGGATCGGTCTCATCTCAGAAGTAGACACAGCGAATGCCGATTGGCGAATCATCGCTTTCAACAGATCGCTGGGAACACTCAATACCTTTTCTTCTTCCAATTGGGGCAACTGTGGAAATTCTTCCGCGTTCATCCCGTTAATCGTAAATTCTGCCTGACCGGAGCGAATAAACGTTACCAATCGATCATCGACTTCCATTTGGATTTCCGTTCCAGGCAATTTGCGTACGATTTCACTAAAAATCCGCGCGGTCAGAACGATGCTGCCTGGTCTATGAACGGTGACTCCCCATTCATCCGCTTCCTCCGTCGGGATTTGGACTTCTATGGATATATCGGAATCACTTGCAGTCAGTGTTAATCCTTCTTCATCGGCTTTCAATTTGATCCCCGTCAAAATCGGCATGGTTGTCCGGCTGGAAACGGCTTTGCTGACATGGGATACAGCATTTGCCAGTTTGTCCCGTTGAACAGTGATTTGCATCTGTTATGGACCCTCCCTTGAATTCTCTTGCTTATGTCCAAGCAAAACTTGAAGTTCTTTTTTATAGATTATGAATTAAATTATTATAACAGAAGTAGTAATAGAGCCTGTGAATTTGTGGATATCTGCGGTAAAGACGTAAAAGAGAGCCTATACACATGTGGATAAGTTGTGTATAGGCTACTTCTGTTTGTCCACAGTCAGCTGTTTGCCTTCAGTTTTTCATAGAGGGATTGAACAACAGCTTGTACTTGCGGATCGGTTGCCAAAGCTTTGGAGATTTTTTCATGGGCATGAATAACCGTCGTATGGTCTCGTCCGCCAAATTCATCGCCAATTTTCGGCAAAGAGGCATCTGTCAACTCGCGAGACAAATACATCGCGATTTGCCGGGGAAAGGCAACCGATTTGGTCCGTTTTTTGGCTTTGAAATCCTCTAATTTCAGGTTGAATGCTTCGCCGACAGCGCGTTGAATATCCATAATCGTGATTACACGAGGTTTTGAGGAAGGAATGATATCTTTTAGAGCCTCGGCAGCCAGTTGCGTGTCAATATCGCGGTTGATCAATGATGAGTAGGCGACGACACGGATAAGTGCTCCTTCTAGCTCACGAATGTTGCTGTCAATCTGATTGGCAATGTAAATCATCACTTCATTGGGAATATCGAGATTTTCTGCTTTGGCCTTTTTGCGCAAAATCGCAATTCTCGTTTCCAGATCAGGCGGCTGGATGTCGGTGATCAATCCCCATTCAAAACGGGAACGTAGCCGATCCTCCAAAGTGGGGATCTCCTTCGGCGGCCGATCGGATGAAATGATGATCTGCTTGCTCTCTTCATGCAGAGCGTTAAACGTATGGAAAAACTCTTCCTGGGTTTGTTCTTTTCCCGCGAGAAACTGAATATCGTCAATGAGAAGCACATCCACTTTGCGATATTTATTGCGAAACTCGACGGTTTTGTTGTCCCGAATCGAATTGATAAATTCGTTTGTAAATTTCTCCGACGACAGATAGACCACTTTTGCTGAAGGATTATGTTGAATGACATAATGGCCGATTGCATGCATTAAGTGCGTTTTCCCCAGACCGACGCCACCATAAATAAACAGAGGATTGTACGCTTTTGCCGGCGCTTCCGCCACCGCCAGGGAAGCGGCATGGGCAAACCGATTGCCAGAGCCAATCACGAATGTATCAAAGGTATATTTGGGATTCAGGATGTTGGGTAATTGATCATCCTGCGCGATCGGAGAAATCACCGTGTTCATCTGCTGGGAAACCGGTAGGTCGTTGTCCAGCTCCGAATCGGGATTTTGCGGAACCACAAATTTTACTTTCATATTTACACCGGTTGTCTCATAGAGTGTATCGATAATTAACGGTGAGTAACGTGATTCCAGCCAATCGCGGGCAAATTCATTCGGCGCGACGACGATGAGCGAGTCTTCCTCAAGGGCCGTTGCCTGTGTCGCTTTTAACCATGTATCAAAACTAGGCTTGCTCAGCGATTTTTCAATTTTAGCAAGTACCTTCCGCCATAGTTCGCTGATCGTAGCATCCAACAAAATCCCTCCTTTCTGAAATTGGCATGGTTTTTAGGTAGTTGGTTGGTATCCGTATGGGAAAAAGTAGTAACAAGTATTGTGGATAAATAATGGCGAAAAAAAGGAATCTTATCGGAAAAACGAAAAAAGTGAGACGATTATCCGCACCTCTGTGAATAAAAAACCCACAAGGTGTTAAAAATGTCCACAATATTATCCACAAGCTGTGGAAAACTAATCATGCAGTTTTGGCTTATACACGATTCAAAACAAAAACATGATAACAGATAAAATGAGTGATATCAATGGTTTTTTGGAAGTTATCCACAAACACAATCACTTGTGGATGAAAACTATCAACACCCCTATATTTTGTGTAAAGGTTGTCGATAACTTTGTCGAAATCCGCTGTTGTGGATATTTTTTTATCCACAGGCCAGGGAAATAATTTTTTGGGGATATTTTCTGGCAGCTGATTTGGTAGGGGTAGCCTTGACTTTTTCGGCAATAGTTCTTATAATGCGAAAGAATGCCTTTGAGGACGGAGGTGTAATTCAATGAAACCTAGTTTTAATCCAAATAATCGCAAACGTAAAAAAGACCATGGGTTCCGTAAACGTATGAGCACGAAAAATGGCCGTAAAGTTTTGGCTGCCCGTCGTCGTAAAGGTAGAAAAGTATTATCTGCATAGGCCACAGTTTGAGTGGCCTTTTTTTCATACATGCGATTTTTGTAGGAAAAAAGTGAACGAAACAAGGATATACTGGTGGATGCTGCGGCTTTTTTTTACTATAATTAGGATGTTAGGGGTTGTTTACCTTGCATCGTTCACATCGCTTGAGGAAAAACGAAGAGTTTCAAAAGATCTTTCAACAGGGGAGTTCGTCTGCCAATAAACAATTTGTCATCTATTTTGCAAGGAGAGAGGGACAAGCTGTATTTCGTGCCGGCATCTCTGTAAGCAAAAAGATTGGCAACGCTGTCACGCGTAACCGTGTGAAGCGGCTGATCCGGGAAGCTCTTGCCGCACTGGAGGATGAGATTCTTGCCGATATGGATTTCATTGTAATTGCACGGCAGGGGATTGAGCAGATGAGTCTGGAGACGATTACTCAGTCATTGCGGCACGTATTGAAGCGTGCAAAACTGCTGAGACAGTCAGTTGTACATAATTCCAAAAGAGGTTGAATGACAATGGCAAAGCTGTTCATCTGGTTGATTCGCGGCTACCAATTGTTTATTTCCCCGCTGAAGCCGCCAACTTGTCGCTTTGCCCCCACCTGTTCCCATTATGCGATTGAAGCGATTGGCCGCTTTGGGATCTGGAGAGGCGGGTGGCTGGCCGCCAAGCGAATTGCCAAATGTCATCCTTTTCATCCAGGCGGTTTTGATCCGGTGCCTGATAAATACAAACAATAGAGGAATCTTACTATAAGGAGGACTTTTCCTTTGCGCAAACATATCCGCAACGTATTATTACTGGCTTTCCTGGTTGTTATTCTTGCGGGATGCGGCAGTGTGCAAAATGCGCAGCCAGTCGGCCCGGAAGCGACGGGGATCTGGGACCATTATTTTGTTTGGCCGCTTTCCTGGTTAATTAAAGAAGCAACATTTCTGTTGGGAGGAAGCTACGGACTGGGGATATTGGTTGCAACCATCCTGATTCGCTTGCTGATCCTGCCACTGATGATCAAGCAAATCAAAAGCTCCAAGATGATGCAGGTGCTTCAGCCGGAATTGCAAAAAATCCGCGAGAAGTACAAGAATGATCCGCAAAAGGCACAGCAAGAAACGATGCTGCTGTTCCAAAAGAACAACGTCAATCCGTTGGCCGGTTGCTTGCCAATGCTGGTGCAAATGCCAATTTTGATCGCCTTTTACCATGCGATTATTCGTACGCCTGAGATTAAAGAGCATACTTTCCTGTGGATGTCGCTTGGTGCGAAAGATCCGTATTATATTTTGCCGATTATCGCGGCAGTGACCACCTTCTTGCAGCAAAAGATGATGGGGGCGGCAACTGCCCAGAACAACCCGCAAATGCAGATGATGTTGATCATGATGCCGTTGATGATCTTGGCCATCGGGGTAACGTTGCCCTCCGCACTTTCCTTGTACTGGGTATACGGCAACCTGTTCACGATTGTGCAAACCTACTTTCTTTACCGCAATACGGGTAAGGAGTTACGTCCTAAGGAGGGAACCGCCAAGTGAAAAAGGTGGTGACTACGGCAAAAACGATTGATGAAGCCATTGACAAAGCCTTGTCGGAACTGCATGCTTCGCGGGAAAACGTTTCGATTCGGGTTTTGGAGGAGCCTAGCAAGGGATTGTTTGGACTGATCGGATCACGTGAGGCCAAAGTGGAAGTGGAATATCATGCTGACCCGATCCAGCTGGGACGCGACTTTCTTGCAGAAGTTTTGCAGAATATGCAAGTACAGGCAAACATCGAATCCCGCCCCGTAGAAGACGGAGTTTTGTTTGACATACAGGGCGAAAATCTTGGAATGATCATCGGCCGTAGAGGACAAACCTTGGATGCGCTGCAATATTTGGTAAATGTAGTGGCAAACCGGCATGCCGAACAGCATGTGCGGATTAACTTGGATGCAGAGAATTACCGCTCGCGACGCAAGGAAACATTGGAACATCTGGCGGAGCGGACTGCGCGAAAAGCTCTTCAGCAGCATCGCGCCATTGCGTTGGAACCGATGACAGCTGTCGAACGAAAAATTATCCATGCTTTCCTCCAGGATTGGACGGATGTTTATACGTATAGTGAAGGAGAAGAACCAAATCGCTATATCGTAATTGCTCCCAAGGAAGGATAAACTTCATAGTAAAATGTTACAGTCTCTGTTTCGATCGGAAACAGAGGCTTTTTTTATGCTTTTGCAATTGGAATAAATCGGCTGTATTTGCAGTTGATCTGCTGTGGATATTGGTCAAAATGGTTTTGAAGATGTAAAATGGGTACATACTGTGGATAAAGCTTGGCAACCTTGCAAGGAAGGTTGCTTTTTTCGCTGTTGCTGGAATGGATCGCTTTGTGGATAAATTCCTGTGGGGTGGAATGAAATCCACATGTGGATATTTTCCGATTGACGATTGATGCAATGGTATGTTTTTTTTCAAGCTGATCTGTTAAGCTAATTAGTTAGAAGCTTACTCCCGTGGGGATAAATCGAGGTGAATGTGAATTGGAAATGGATACGATTGCTGCCGTCGCTACTCCGATGGGAGAGGGAGGAATTGCGGTTATTCGCGTAAGCGGTCCGGAATCGTTGGAAATTGTGGATCGTATTTATAAAGGAAAACAACCGTTAATGACTGTGGATAGTCATACGATACATTATGGTTTCTTGATCGACCCGAAAACGGACGAACGGGTGGAGGAAGTGTTGGTCTCTGTGATGAGAGCGCCGCGTACCTTTACGCGAGAGGATGTTGTCGAGGTAAATTGTCACGGAGGAATCATTTCTGTTCAACGAGTTTTGGATTTAATCCTGGAAAATGGAGCTCGTTTGGCGGAGCCCGGGGAATTTACCAAACGGGCGTTTCTCAACGGCCGAATCGATCTTTCGCAAGCGGAAGCGGTCATCGACTTGATCCGAGCCAAAACGGATCGAGCGATGAAGGCAGCCTTGTCCCAGGTAGAGGGAAAGCTATCCCGCATGATTCGGGACTTGCGGCAAAACTTGCTGGAAGCGATGGCTCACATCGAAGTAACGCTTGATTATCCGGAGCATGATGTAGAATCGGTTACCAACCAGCTTTTGCTTGGCAAATGCCAAGAAGTAAATCAACAGATTGCCCGCATGCTGGATACAGCCAAACAAGGAAAAATCTTGCGCGAAGGTTTGGCAACTGCGATTGTCGGCCGTCCGAACGTTGGGAAATCATCCTTATTAAACAGCCTCGTTCAGGAAGAGAAGGCGATTGTTACCGATGTCGCCGGAACCACCCGGGATGTGATTGAGGAATTTGTCAATGTTCGGGGAGTTCCGTTGCGTCTGATCGACACAGCCGGAATTCGCGAAACAGAGGACATTGTCGAGCAAATCGGGGTAGAACGCTCTCGGCAAACCTTGCAACAAGCCGATCTCATTCTGCTCGTTCTAAACTATAATGAACCGTTGCAGCCTGATGATCGGTCGATCTTTGCCGCTGTCAGCGGGATGAATGTGATCATCATTATTAACAAGTTCGACTTGCCGCAGAGAATCGATTTGGAAGAGGTAAAACGCCATTTCCCGAATCAGCCGGTCATAATGACCTCTGTTAAAGAGGAAAAGGGGATTGAGTTGCTGGAGCGGGCGATCGCCGATATTTTTTTCACCGGCCGAGTGCAACAAGAAGATTTGACTTATGTGAGTAATGCTCGCCATGTCAATTTGCTGCGTCAGTCACAGCAGGCGATCGCGGATGCCATTGAGGGAATTGAGCAGCGAATGCCTGTTGATATGATCCAGATTGATATAAAAAAAGCATGGGAACTGCTTGGTGAAGTGATTGGTGAAAGTGTTGGCGAAGACTTGATTGATCAAATCTTTTCGCAATTTTGCTTGGGAAAATAACGAAGGATGTCTATAAGGAGAGAAAATCGATGAGTACTACTTATGATGCTGGCTCGTTTGATGTGATCGTGATCGGAGCCGGCCATGCCGGATGTGAGTCCGCATTGGCAGCGGCGCGAATGGGCTGCAGTACACTGTTGTTAACGATTAATCTTGATGCTGTCGCCTACATGCCTTGCAATCCGTCCGTCGGAGGTCCCGCCAAAGGACATGTCGTTCGGGAAATTGATGCTCTGGGCGGGGAAATGGGCAGAAATACTGACAAGACACATATTCAAATGAGAATGTTGAACACCGGGAAAGGACCGGCGGTGCACGCATTGCGGGCGCAAGCGGACAAATTTGCTTATCAGCACCAAATGAAACAAACCATCGAGAATACGCCGAATCTGATTTTGCGCCAAGCGATGGTCGAAGAACTGATCGTCAATAATGGTGTTTGTGAAGGGGTGATCACACAAACGGGGGCACGATATTCGGCCAAAGCCGTAGTGTTAACGACCGGCACTTATTTGCGTGGCAAAATCATTCTCGGTGAACTGCAATACGAGAGCGGTCCCAACAACATGCGCCCGTCGATCCGCCTTGCCCATCACCTGAAAGAATTAGGCTTCGAACTGGTACGCTTTAAAACAGGAACTCCGCCGCGGGTTCACAAAAGCAGTCTCGACTTCAATAAGATGGAGATCCAGCCTGGCGATACGGTGCCACGGGCATTCTCCTATGAAACAACCGAGTATATCATGGATCAGCTACCTTGCTGGTTGACCTATACCAATGAGGAAACGCATGAATTGATCAGCAGCAATTTGCATCGCGCACCGATGTATTCCGGCGTGATCGAAGGAACCGGACCGCGATACTGTCCGTCAATTGAAGACAAAGTCGTGCGCTTTAATGATAAGCCGCGTCACCAAGTGTTTATTGAACCGGAAGGCAGAAACACCGAGGAAATGTATGTCCAGGGCATGTCCACCAGCTTGCCGGAGGATGTCCAGTTGTCGATGTTGCGCTCGATGGCGGGCATGGAGAATGTGAAAATGATGCGCCCTGGTTACGCGATCGAGTACGATGCGATCGTTCCTACCCAACTTTGGCCATCGCTGGAGACAAAGCTGATCGAAGGCTTGTTCACGGCAGGTCAAATCAACGGGACCTCTGGTTATGAAGAAGCGGCAGGACAAGGTCTGATGGCCGGAATTAACGCTGCCAGAAAGGTACAGAAGAAAGAGCCGGTCATTTTGGGACGCGATCAGGCTTATATTGGCGTCTTGATTGACGATCTGGTCACCAAGGGAACAAACGAACCTTATCGTTTGCTTACGTCTCGTGCGGAATATCGTTTGTTGCTTCGCCATGACAATGCTGACCTCCGTTTGACTGATATTGGGTATGAAATCGGCTTGATCAGTGAAGAACGGTACAGACGTTTTTGCCAGAAACGAGAAATGATCGAAAAAGAAAAAGAACGCATATTGAGTATCCGTGTCCGGCCTGATCAACCTCAAGTGCAAGAAGTATTGCGGGAAGCGGGTACCCCTGAACTGACAGAAGTACTGGAATTGGCCCAACTGCTTCGCCGTCCGGAGATCACCTACGAACATATCCGCAAAATCGCTCCACCGGAAGGGGAACTTCCGACAGATGTTGCCGAGCAAGTAGAAATTCAAATCAAATACGATGGATATATCCGCAAATCACTCCAGCAAGTAGAGCGGATGAAGAAGGTGGAGGAAAGAAAAATTCCACAGGACATCAACTATGACGAAATTATGGGTATGTCCAAGGAAGCGCGGGAAAAAATGAATAAAATCCGCCCGTTGAATATTGGTCAGGCTTCGCGGATTTCCGGTGTGAACCCAGCAGATATTTCTGTATTAATGATCTATCTGGAACAATACGGGCGAGTTACCAGTACGGCAAATTAAGGAGAGACTGTATGAATAAAGAGCAGTTTGTTTCCGTTTTGGCGGAGAAAGGAATTCAGCTAGCAGCAGAGCAGATCAATCAGTTTGACTTGTATTTTCGCCTGTTGGTGGAGTGGAACGAAAAAATGAATTTGACGGCGATCACGGAAGAGGGGCAAGTATACACCAAACATTTCTATGACTCCATTACGCCGGCATTCTATTTTCCTTTGCATGAGGTCAACACGGTGGTCGATATCGGGGGAGGCGCCGGGTTTCCCAGCGTTCCCCTGAAAATCTGTTTTCCGCACTTGCAAATCTCCGTGATTGATTCGCTGCAAAAGCGTATCGCATTTTTGCAGCACGTTAGCAATGAGCTTGATCTGCAAAATTTCAATCCCATCCATGGACGAGCGGAAGACTTGGGTCAAGATGGGAAGTATCGGGAAGCTTACGATTTATCGATTGCAAGAGCGGTGGCAAGATTAAACGTGTTGGCAGAATACTGCATCCCATTTGTTCGTCCGCTTGGGCATTTTATTGCGATGAAAGGTGCAGATATTTCCGTGGAGTTAAATGAGGCCAAAAAAGCGATCAAGACTTTAGGAGCCAAAACAACCAAAGTAGAGACCTTTCAGTTGATGGAAGAAGCAGGTGAGCGGAATATTGTCATTATCGGAAAAACGGAACAAACGCCAAAAGCGTATCCGCGCAAAGCCGGGATTCCTGCCAAAAAGCCATTGCTGTGAGTGAAACGTTTCACGTGAAACAATTACGCAACGGAAAATTAACATGCAAATGGCGAGGGGATTGGCAGGAATCCTTAAAAATATGAAGAATTATTTGTATAAAACAAGTGATCGTTGCTTTTGATCCAGTAAAAGCTGTAGATAAAACGGGAGCATGTTGCTGTTGTCCGGAGATTTCGCCATGTTTCCATGTTTGATTGAAAAAGGGGGGGTCGGTGTGGCAGTCAAAGACCAGTTTTCACGAATGTTTGGTTTATCCGAGAAAACGGAGAGCGAAGAAATTCGCCAAATACCCGTTGATGAGGTTGTAGCAAATCCTTATCAGCCCCGCACAGTATTTGATGACGAAAAACTCGAGGAACTATGTCAAACGATTCGTACTCACGGATTAATTCAGCCTATTGTCGTTCGAATTCGCAACAACCGCTATGAACTGATTGCCGGGGAACGTCGCTGGCGTGCTTCCAAAAAATTAGGTTTGGAACGGATACCTGCAATTATCAAAGAATTTAATGATACTCAGACGGCTTCAATAGCATTGATTGAAAATCTTCAGCGGGAAGGTCTGACAGCGATCGAAGAAGCTGTGGCCTATCAAAAATTGATCGATTTACATAACTTGACGCAAGAGAGCCTTGCGCAAAGATTGGGCAAAGGGCAATCGACCATCGCAAATAAATTGAGGCTGTTGCATTTGCCGCAGCCGATACAGGATTGCTTGATGGCCAGAACGATTACGGAGCGCCATGCGAGAGCATTGATTCCCCTGAAAGATGCTGAGCTCCAACTTCAAGTATTACAAGAAATTTTGGAACGGGACTGGAATGTCAAACAGACAGAAACACGCGTGAAACAAATACTCGATGCAGCGGAAAATCCGAAGCCGGAAAAAGAAGCGAAGCCAAAATGGAAGGCATTTTCACGAGATACACGAATTGCGATTAATACAGTCCGGCAGTCCATTGACATGGTTTTGCAAACCGGCTTGCCAGTAGAAACAAATGAAGAAGATTACGATGATTATTACCAATTTACCATTCGGATTCCAAAACGACGTTCATAGCGTAAGAAGTTGATGGCGGCAGCAAGCCGCTTTCTTTTTTCACAAATGTTGGTTTCTGCGAAAAAATACAGAAGAATCGGCTTTAAATGCGTTATAATAGGGAAGGCAAAACTGGAAAATCGTTACCTTGTGGATCGTGATATGAGAAGTTTATGACCTTTTTCTCACAGCCAACACTCCTTTAATCGATTCTTTATAATTGACGGGGTTTTGTTGACGAAAATTTTCGCTAAATCGCAACACTTTTTGGCAGATTGTGAACTAGCAAGCAAATTCTGTTTGTAGATTGAATAAATGAGGTGGAGAAGTTGGGGAAAGTAATTGCTGTAGCCAATCAGAAAGGCGGCGTAGGGAAAACAACGACTGCAGTAAATTTAAGTGCGTGTTTGGCATCCCTGGGGAAAAAGGTGCTGTTGGTTGATATTGATCCACAAGGGAACGCAACGAGTGGGATTGGTGTAAACAAGGCAGACGTTCAATACTGTATTTACGATGTTTTGATCAATGATGTCAGCCCTGTTGAAGCAACTCTAGCCACTTCGATCGAAGGTTTACAAATTATCCCCGCTACTATCCAACTGGCTGGTGCTGAAATTGAGTTGGTTCCAACCATTTCGCGTGAAGTTCGATTAAAGCGGGCTTTAGAGGTTGTCAAAAACAAGTATGATTATATTATTATTGACTGTCCGCCATCTTTGGGGATTTTGACAGTAAACTCCTTGACGGCGTCAGATTCCGTATTAATTCCGATTCAATGTGAGTATTATGCTCTGGAAGGATTAAGTCAATTGTTGAATACAATCAGACTGGTGCAAAAGCATCTCAATTCGCAATTGACTATTGAGGGCGTTGTTCTGACGATGCTGGATGCCCGTACCAACTTGGGAATTCAGGTTATCGAAGAAGTGAAAAAGTATTTTCAGGAAAAAGTTTATCATACCATTATTCCTCGCAATGTTCGTTTAAGTGAAGCACCATCTCACGGGCAGGCAATTATTACCTACGATCCTCGTTCAAGAGGAGCGGAAGTGTACACTGATCTTGCTAAGGAAGTGGTTGGCATATGAGCAAAGGATTGGGGAAGGGCTTAGGCGCTCTGATTAACACCAATTTGGTGGACGAGGGCGATCAAGTAACAGAAGCAAGAATTGCTGAAGTTAGACCGAATCCCTATCAGCCGCGGAAAGAGTTTGAGCCAACAGCGATTGCCGAACTGGCTGAATCGATTAAAGAACATGGAATCATTCAACCGTTGATTGTTCGCAAAAGCATCAAGGGATATGAATTGGTTGCTGGGGAACGGAGATTGCGGGCGGCAAAAGAAGTTGGTTTGGAAAAAGTGCCGGTTGTCATCAAAGAATATACGGATCAGCAACTGATGGAAATTGCGCTAATTGAAAATTTGCAGCGTGAAAATTTGAATCCGATTGAAGAGGCTGAAGCTTACGAAAAACTGATGCGGCAATACTCATATACACAAGAGGCTCTTGCGCAACGAGTGGGGAAGAGCAGACCACATGTCGCCAATATTATGCGTCTCTTACAACTTCCGGAAAAAATTCGCGCATTTGTACAAAACTCTTCTTTATCAATGGGACATGCCAGAGCTTTGTTGCCAGTTGAGGATGGAGAAGTACAATGGAAATTGGCAAATGAAGTGATAAAAAACGATTTAAGTGTTCGTCAACTGGAGGATCTCGTTAAATCGCTGAATGTTTCACGTGAAACAAAAAAGAAAAAACAAGCTGCGAAAGATCAAGCGCTGACCCAAATGGAAGAACGGCTTCGCTCTCGTTTTGGAACGTCGGTGCAGATCAAAACAGGAAATAAAAAGGGGAAAATTGAAATCGAATTTTACTCCAATGATGATTTACAACGGATTATCGACTTGCTTAACTTGGAGTAAAAGTTGACCTCAAGGAGGTACTTATGCGAATCATCTACCTTGATAATGCAGCTTCCACATGGCCAAAACCGGCAGGGGTAAAAGAGGCGATGGCAGAAGTAATTGATCATTATGCGGCCAATCCGGGGCGGGGCGGACACGCTCTGTCGAAACGAGCAGGCAAAACATTATTTCAGACCAGAGCCCAACTTTCGAGGTTGTTTGGGATTAAAAACCCGAATAACTTATTTTTTTTCCTGAATGCCACCCAGGCGTTAAATCAAGCAATTAAGGGGTATTTGCAAGCAGGAGATCATGTCATTTCAACAACGATTGAACATAACGCGGTAAGACGGCCATTGGAATATATGCGAAGAACAAAGAATGTGGAGATCACTTATATAGCGCCTCGAGAAGATCAATTGTTTTATGCAGAAGATTTTCGGCAGGCGGTCCAGGCAAATACGCGACTGATTGTCGTTAGCCATGCCTCCAATCTAACCGGACTGATTTTGCCGGTGGAAGAAATCGGTAAGATCGCTAGAGAGCATTCGATTCCGCTTCTCGTCGATGCGTCACAAACTGCGGGAATTTTGCCAATAGATGTGGAAAGCATGAACATTGACATGCTGGCATTTCCAGGACATAAAGGATTATACGGCCCACAAGGAACGGGTGGGTTATATATCAACGATTCGCTTGAACTGGAACCATTGATTCATGGGGGAACCGGAAGCCAATCGGAATCAGTCGATCAGCCGCAAAAACGTCCTGAGCGTTTTGAAAGCGGGACGGTTAACACGGTTGGTTTGGCGGGGTTATTGGCTGGCGCTAATTTTGTGTTGGAACGTGGTGTTGAGGAAATCCACAAACACGAATGGACTCTGGCCAGGATGACGATGGAGGGATTATCCCAGCTGTCCGGGATCAAAATGTACGGACCAGGTTTGGATATCGAAAGAGTGGGAGTCGTTTCATTTAATATTGAAGGAATTGATGCCACGGAAGTTTCCTTTATTCTTGATCAACAGTATGGAATTGCAACAAGAGCCGGTTATCATTGCACCCCGTTGGCCCATCAAACTGTCGGTACAGACAAAGAAGGCGCCGTTCGTGTCAGCTTTGGGATTTTCAATACAGAGCAGGATGTACGAGATTTATTGCAGGCCGTAAAAGAAATCAAAGAAGCGTTTCATTTTTAGACACAGCATAAGTAGGAGCGTGTAGCACTTGATCTTGTTGGGGACGATCGTAAATGCAGCAGCAATTTTTGTCGGTGCGTTAATTGGACGCTTGTTGTCTGGGATTCCGGCTGCCATTAGACAGACCGTTATGCAAGGTATCGGTCTCGTTGTTATCATTTTGGGTCTGAAAATGAGCATGCAGACAGAAAATTTTATTCTGTTGATTGTTAGCATTGTCGTAGGCTCGATTTTCGGCGGATTCTTAAAAATTGAAGCAAAGTTGGATCAGTTCGGACGTTGGTTGGAAAAAAAGGTAGGCGGTAAAAAAGAAGGAAGCATCGCAACCGGATTTGTAACTGCTACATTAGTTTATTGCATTGGAGCCATGGCGGTTTTGGGAGCGATGGACAGCGGTTTGCGCGGTAATCATGATATTTTGTACACAAAAGCGATGATGGATGGTTTTTCCGCAATTATTTTCAGTTCGACTTTGGGAATCGGCGTTGCTCTTTCAGCAGTACCGGTATTTCTTTATCAGGGAGCCATTGCGTTGTTGTCTACACAGATCAATCAGTTTGTCAGTCAAGAATTGCTTGATCAAATTTTGGTCGAAGTAACCGCGGTTGGGGGACTGATGATCATCGGTATCGGTATCAATATTATGGAATTGCGCAAAGTGAATGTAGCGAATATGCTGCCTGGGTTGTTGATAGCGGCGATCGGAGTTCCGTTCGTGCAATGGCTGACGGTGATTTTTGCACACTGAAGGCAATAACCCATACCTTTTCTTTTACAGGAACAGCCCGAGCTGAAGCCGGGTTGTTTTTTGTTTGTGAATATTCGACAAGAAAAGCGGTTTTTCAAACGAATGAACGGCTATCGTGGCGTTTTTGGACGCTTTATGCCAAACAGCGGAAAAAAATTATTCCGGAGCAATTATGATGAAAAAGGTAAGGTTAAAAAGAGGATGAAGCGGGAAATCAGCTCTGTTTGGTTGTAGCAGCTGTTATGCCGGGATTGGACGCGGAAAACTGCAAGTCGGCGCGAAAAAGCGATTTGGCGATGACGTCAGCCATTTGCATGACGACATGCAAACGCGTATTTTGCAACACGAAATATTCCATGAAGCCGCCTACATTAACGATTCCTGTAATATGGAAGGTTCCGACGGATGGCAGTTCTTTTTTGACACCGGCACCAGGCTTAAGCGGACCATCAATCACATTGATGTTTCCGACATTGCTATATTGCCCCAAACAAGCATCGATCGCAATGACAGTGGATTGCGGATGAGTTCGGTGGATGTAGTCGATGTTGTCCTGAAGGTTCATGGCATGTACGGGGTTTTCCAAAGTGCCATAAACGCGTAAATGCATCGGCTCAAATGATTGCAGTTTGCTGCCGACAAGCGGGCCTAATGCATCACCGGTTGAACGATCCGTGCCAATGCACAAAATCACGGTCTCATGCGGAACATGATGGTCATGCAAACGTTGTACCAGATGGTGACTCAGCTGATCAACCGCATGTTCATTTGTATACTCGACCTTGAAAGGGGATAAGGCATGCTCGTCTTTCCGTTCAAAAGGATACATAGTTACCTCCGCAAGCTAAAAGTATTCACAGTATATGCCAGATAGACGGAATCTAAACCTGTTAAACGAAGGTTAGGGAGGTTCGGAAAACTCAGCAAAACTGGCGCTTGTTTTAGGAAACAGGTAAAATAGTGAAGAGTGCGAGACGACAAGCAAGGGGGGAAGGAGATGATGCCAATGGAAGAGCAGAACTTTATACAAACGCTGTACACTCGGGTACTTTCATATCTAACTGATCCCAACCGCTGGGAACTGATTTTTTTAACCCTGATAAAAGTTATCGTCATAATTGTTGCAGCCAATCTTTTGCTGAAAATCATTCATGCCGCGGTCAATCGGATTTTTGGTAAAAGGGAAGGCGGGCTGATTGACAAGAGACGTATTGATACGTTACGGGAATTGGCCAACAATGGTGCTACTTATTTAATCTATTTTGTTGCGATCTTGTTGGTTGTACAGCAATTTGGCTTTGACCTGAGACCCTTATTGGTCAGTGCCGGAGTGTTGGGGCTGGCCATTGGATTTGGGGCGCAAAGCCTGGTTCGCGATGTGATTACCGGTTTTTTTATTTTGTTTGAGGACCAATTTGCCGTAGGTGATACGGTAACCATCAATAATTTCACGGGGACGGTTGAAACAATTGGCTTGCGAATTACCCGGATCAAAAGCTGGACTGGGGAAATTCATATTATCCCCAATGGAAGCATTACACAGGTGACGAATTTTTCTTTGCAGAATAGCATAGCCGTGGTGGATGTTTCAGTTGCTTATGAAGAAGACTTGACCCATGTCGAAAAGGTACTGGCTGAAGTGGCGGTACAAGCCAAACAGCAGTTGGACGATATTGTCAAAGAACCGCAGGTATTGGGGGTACAGGCATTTGGCGCACATGACATGGTGATTCGGATGACAGCGGAATGTAACCCGAATACGCATTTCGCGGTAGCGCGTAAATTGCGGGCGATGATAAAGGCGGAATTTGAAAAACAGGGAATTGAGATTCCATATCCCAAAATGGTGATGGCCAACAACCAGACCAAACAATCGGGAGGTAAAAATGGAACGGAAGCAATTTAATTTGGGGGACATTGTAGAAATGAAGAAGCCGCATCCATGTGGCAAAAACGCCTGGAAGGTAATCCGCATGGGCATGGATATTCGGATCAAGTGTACGGGATGCGAACACAGTGTGATGATTCCCCGGTTGGAGTTTGAGCGAAAACTAAAGAAGGTTCTGGTGCACGCGGCTGCACCTGAGAACGAGGATTAACAAAAGAGAAGGATGCCAGATCGTTGGCATCCTTTTTCATGATGACTGTACGCAAGTGGCTTGGTTCGTATGAAGGGCCCAACCGGCGAAGCGGGCACCGGTCGGGGTACAACTAATGGGCGAAGAGAAAACTGCTGGTTGTATTCAGGCAGTAAGTTCTCCGCAGTCCATCGGGGAATTGATGGGAGACAGATTATTCTTCAGCAGCACCAACAATTACGAGAAGAATGAACAAAACCAAAATCAACGCAAAATCATCAAAATCTCCGTTGAAAAGACCCATTAGTTAAACACCTCCTCCCGTAGATTCAATACATATGCTATGTAAGGATCTGACCAGAGGTATGGGCATTCGTCTAAAACAACTAAAAAAATATTATCCACAAAACATCCACAGAAATTGTGGATATTTTTTTGGCGAAAATTGCAGTTAAATTACGGCTTTGTGGATATTGCCGGAGAAATGTATAGAGTTATCCACAAAGTTATTCACAATCAGGGGATAAAATCGAGCTAGTTCTAGGCAGAAAGTTGCAATTTTAAAAAATAGGCTGTGGATACAAAGGTTTTTGTGCAACTGGATATAATTAGTAACTATGGATATAAACTAAAAAGGAAACGAAAAAAGGGGCGATGAACAGTGAACAGAAAGAAAACTTTCATGCTTGCAATAGCAGCCTTAACTTTTACGACGTCCACGGCTGTACCGTTTATCCCTTACAGCACGCAAGCTGTAGCGGCTGCTGCGGTATCGGCCGCGGTCGATTCAGTCCCTGTCTATAAAACGAGAGAGGAAATCCCCAGTGCGTACAAATGGAAAATTACTGATATTTATAAAGATGATGCAGCGTGGAAACGTGATGTGGAGAAAGTTGAGCAAATGGCCAATGCACTGACTCAGTATCAGGGAAAACTGGGGCAGTCGGCTGCGGAATTGCGTAAGGCGTTGGATGCTTACAGCAATCTGTCACGGCTTCACGACAAGGTGTACGTCTATGCCAATCTTTCCTTTGATGTCAATTCGGCCAATCCCCAAAAGCAGGAGCTCGCCGATACAGCAGAGCGGCTGTATACGTTTGTTCAACAAAAAACCGCCTGGATGACACCGGAAATCGTCGCCATTCCCGATGATAAAATGAAAAGTCTGCTGGCTTCGGCGGAACTGGAACCGTATAAGATGTTTTTGGCGGATATCGTGCGTACCAAGCCGCACACGTTAACGAAGCAGGAGGAAGAACTGCTGGCCCAATCAACAGCAGTGGCCAATTCCCCCAATAATATTTACGGCATGTTGTCAAAAGATATCGTCTTTCCAAAGATCAAGGATGAGCAAGGAAAGAAGGTTGAGCTGACCCAGGCAAATTTTGTGACCTATTTGGAAAGCAAAGATCCAAAGGTGCGGAAGGCAGCATTTCAGGCTTTTTACAGCACTCTTGAACAGTTTCAGGATACTTTTGCCCAGATTTTCTCCGCAAAAGTAAAAGCCGACAATTATTATGCCAGTGCGCGTCATTACCAGTCAGCCTTGGAAGCCAGCTTGACGCCGAACAACATACCGACGAAGGTTTATGACGAACTCATCAGTACGGTGAATAAAAACTTGCCGTTATTGCACCGTTACATGGATCTAAAGAAAAAAATGCTTGGGGTTAAAGAACTGCATATGTATGATATTTATGTTCCGATTGTTGAAGCGGACGATCGCTACATTCCGTTTGAGGAAGCGAAACAGATCGTTGCCGATGGATTGAAACCTCTGGGCGACGAGTATGTGAAAGTGTTGCAGCAAGGGTTAAACGGCGGATGGGTGGATGTCTACTCGACGCCTGACAAACGAACGGGCGCATATCAATGGGGCGCATATGATACGCATCCGTTTGTGTTGCTGAACTATCAGGGAACAACTGATGACGTTTCCACGATTGCCCATGAAATGGGCCATGCCATGCAGTCTTACTACACAAATAAAAAACAACCGTATATTACGTCCAACTATCCGACCTTTACCGCTGAAGTGGCTTCGACCATGAATGAAACGATCTTGTTCAAGAGCTTGTACGCAAAGGCGAAGACCAAGCAGGAAAAAATGTATCTGCTGAATCAGTATCTGGAGAACTTCCGCTCCACTTTGTTCCGGCAAACACAATTTGCTGAGTTTGAAAAAGCCATCCACGACAAGGAGCAAGCAGGGGAATCTCTGAATGCGGAGAGTCTGAAGAAACTATACCTGGACATTAACAAAAAATATTATGGAACGACGATGATTTCCGATAAAGAAATCGCCATGGAATGGGCGCGTATTCCTCATTTTATCAACTACCAATACTATGTCTACCAGTATTCAACCAGCTTTGCCGCGGCACAGGCATTAGCGAAGCAAGTGCTGGAGGAAGGTCAGCCTGCCGTTGAACGGATTCGGAAACATTTCCTCGAAGCGGGCAATTCGGCACCGCCTATTGAAGTGTTAAAAGCGGCGGGAGTGGATATGTCATCTCCAAAACCGATCGAAGATGCCATGAAAATTTTTGAAGAAACATTGGATGAGTTGGAAAAGCTCGTCAATGAAAAGTAACTAAAACAGCAACGATAAAAGGCTGCACCCGGGAGGAATGAGTGAATGGCCACTCAGATCTATACCGGGTGCTTTTTGTTTGAATGCGCTTCATCCACGGGAAGTTGGTTTGGCGATTTAAGAAAAAGGGTACAGAGCTTGTAGGAAGGGAGTGGACCACATGAGATTGCAAACAAAGTCACTGCGGAGCAAGTTAGTGATCTTTTGTATTCTTGTTTTGTTAATTCCAACGATCGTGATCGGAATCAGCACTTATCAGACGACCAAAAGCGAGTTGAATGAAGCGGGCAGAAACCAACTGAAGCAGAACGTTAAAATGGTTATCGCCATGATTACGCTAATGAACCAGCAGGTAGAGACCGGCAAGCTGACCTTGGAAGAAGCGCAGGAGAAGGTTCGCCAAGAATTGTTGGGACCGAAAAATGCCGACAATGTTCGTCCCATGAAACAGGAATATTTGGTGGGCAAGACAGGGTATCCGTGGGCAGTCAACAGAGAAGCGATTTCTGTGATGAACCCGAACAACGAAGGCCAGAATTTGATCGACGTGAAGACTGAAGACGGGGTCATGCTGGGGAAAGAAATTGTCTCGGTCGGGACAAGCGGCGGCGGATTCCTCACCTACAAATATAAACTGCCAGGCAATGTCAACCGGGTGGAAACTAAAGTCAACTATGTGGAAGTGGACCCGCACTGGGGTTGGATTGTTGGTTGCGGGGCATATTATTCCGAATTCAACAGTTCAGCCAACCTTATTTTATATATGGTTGGACTGATCAGCGTAATTTCTCTTTTAGCGGGGATTGTGATTGTTTATTATTTTGCGGGGCGTTTTACAAAACCGATTTTGCAGATTGCCCAAAAATTAAATGTAGTCGCTGATGGCGATTTTACCGTAGAAGCGGTAAAAGTAAAGTCGAAAGATGAAATCGCTGAGCTTGCCCGCGACTTCAATCATATGATCGAAAATATGAGAAAATTTGTCCAAACGGTTCATGCTTCGAGTCGGCAAGTTGCAACCTCTTCAGCCGAGTTGAGAATCAGTGCCGAACAGACCAGTCAGGCAACGGAACAAATTACCATTTCCATTACCGAGTCAGCAAGCGGAGCGGAAGACCAAAAAAACTCTTTGCAGGGTGCAATGCGTTCATTGGAAGAGGTAGCGATTGGCATGCAGCATATCGCAAAAAGTTCGGGGAGCATTTCGGAATCGTCCGCGGATACCTCGGGAATGGCGCAAGCAGGTGGTGCGGCCATTGAAAAGACGGTAGAGCAAATGAGTTCCATCTTTCAGTCAGTTCATGAATCCGATACGGTCGTTAAACTGTTGGATCAGCGGACAAAGGAAATTGAAGGTATGTTAAAAGTCATATCTGACATTTCCGCGCAAACCAATTTATTGGCGCTAAATGCAGCGATTGAAGCGGCGCGTGCCGGTGAACACGGCCGAGGGTTTTCGGTTGTCGCAGACGAGGTCAGAAAACTTGCCGATCAATCCAATCAATCTACGATGCAGATTGCCAAACTGATTGAGGAAATTCATGGCGACATGACCAAAACGATCCGGACAATGGGCAAGGTGAAAGAAGAAGTGGAGTCCGGTATGGATATTGCTACGGAAGCGAAGCAAAAATTCAGCGAGATTCTGCTGTCTACCGGGCAAATTTCACAACAAATTGAAGAGTTGGCCAGCTTGACACAGCAAATGTCAGCCAGTTTGCAGGAGGTTTCCCGAAGTGGCGATGAGGTATCCCGGATTGCGGAGCAAGCTTCGGATCGTTCGCAAAATATTGCTTCAGCTGCCGAAGAACAGCTTGCTTCCATGGAAGAAGTAACCGCTCTGGCAACGACTCTCGCCAATTTGTCAGAAGAACTGCAATCGGTACTTGGCCGGTTTAAATTTTAAGAGAATGCAACGCCCCTTCTTTTTTCTGATAAAGAGAAGGGGATTATTTTGTTTGGCTGCAAAGGTTTTTTTGACAATCGGATTAAGATGGGACATGATGAACGTAGGCAACATTGTATTCTGTCGGGCGACTCTTTATAATAGTAAAGATATGTGATAAAGAAAACGAGGAGTGTATATAGATGGGTGCATCATGTGGAATTGTAGGGCTGCCTAACGTCGGGAAATCGACCTTGTTTAATGCGATTACGCAGGCGGGGGCAGAATCAGCCAACTATCCGTTCTGTACGATCGATCCCAATGTCGGGATTGTGGAGGTTCCGGACCCGCGCTTGGTGAAACTGACCGAGATCGTCGTGCCGAACAAAGTGGTGCCAACCGCTTTTGAATTTGTCGATATTGCCGGTTTGGTAAAAGGAGCGAGCAAGGGTGAAGGATTAGGCAACCAATTTTTGGCGCATATACGCGAGGTTGACGCGATTGCCCAGGTTGTCCGCTGCTTTGAAGATGAGAATATTACCCATGTGGCCGGAAAGGTAGATCCGTTAAGCGATATTGAAACGATTAATCTGGAGCTTGTATTTGCCGATCTCGACTCTGTTGAGCGCCGAATCGAACGGATTGGCCGTAAGGTAAAGGCCGGGGACAAGGAAGCCAAACAAGAACTCGATGTACTGGAAAAACTGAAGGCGGCCTTCGACGAGGGACGGCCCGCGCGCAGCGTGGAGCTGGATGAAGAGGAGCAAAAATTGATCCGCGATCTGCACTTGTTGACGATCAAACCGATGCTTTATGTATGCAATGTAGCGGAGGATGGGATCGCTGACGCCGACGAAAATCCACATGTACAAGCCGTGAAAAAGCACGCGGCGGCTGAAGGCGCACAGGTGGTCGTGATCAGCGCGAAAGTAGAATCGGAGATTGCTGAGCTGGAAGGGGAGGACAAGCAAATGTTCCTCGAAGAGCTCGGTTTGAAAGAGTCCGGTCTCGACAGATTGATTCGTGCCGCGTATGAGTTGCTCGGCTTGATCACATATTTTACCGCCGGTGTACAAGAAGTAAGAGCTTGGACGATCCGGAAAGGTACCAAAGCGCCGCAAGCAGCAGGCGTCATTCACACCGACTTTGAACGAGGCTTTATTCGGGCTGAGGTCGTCGCATATGATGATCTGGTTGAAGCCGGTTCGGTCAATGCCGCTCGTGAAAAAGGCAAATATCGTTTGGAAGGAAAAGAATATGTCGTGCAAGATGGAGATGTCATGCATTTCCGGTTTAACGTATAGGCTTTTTCCTTGATTCATATCGACAGGTTTGTTATAATATCAAAATGCGAGTATTAGATTGGGTGCATATAAATTATGTAGTTCAATGGCACTCGCTCCTTGCCCTGTCAGGGCCGTTAGTCCAAAAGGAGGTGAAAAGGTTATGCGTCAATACGAAGTAATGTACGTATTACGTCCAGACCTTGAAGAAGAAAAAGTGAAAGCAAATGTTGCTCGTTACAGTGAAATCGTAACGAACTACGGTGGCGAAATCACAAAACTTCAAGAAATGGGTAAACGTCGTCTTGCGTATGAGATCAACAAGTTCCGTGAAGGATTCTACGTTCTGATGAACTTCAACGCGAATGCTGATGCTGTAGCAGAAGCTGAGCGACTCATGAAAATTAACGACGACATTATTCGTTTTCTGTTCGTAAGAGAAGATAAGTAATTGTTGTCGCTGGAAGAGGGGAACAAATAAATGAATCGTGTCATACTCATCGGCAATCTGACCAAAGACCCGGAGCTTCGTTACACCCCAAACGGTGTAGCTGTGACTACTTTTACCTTGGCGATCAATCGTCCCCGGACCAATCAGGCTGGGGAGCGGGAAGCTGATTTCATTAACATTGTTGCTTGGCAGAAACTTGCGGATTTATGTGCCACATATTTGCGCAAGGGAAGACAAGCTGCCGTGGAGGGCCGCTTGCAAACGCGTTCCTATGATAATAAAGAAGGTAGAAAAGTGTATGTGACAGAGGTTGTAGCGGAAAATGTCCAATTTCTCGGAACGAGAACCGGGAATGAAGGCGGCGGCTACGATCCAGGCTTCGGTTCGAGCAGACCTGCCGGACGTGATGATGCTGATCCATTTGGAGATCCCTTTGCCGGTGCTGGCAAGCCAATCAACATTTCTGATGATGACTTGCCGTTCTGATGGAGTGCTAAAATCAGAAGAAACTTTCACATTCCTGAAAAGGAGGGACTTTTATGTCACGCAAAGGACGTCCAAACAAACGGCGTAAAGTTTGCTACTTCACTGTAAACAAGATCAAAAAGATCGACTATAAAGATACTGATCTGCTCAAAAAGTTCATCAGTGAACGCGGCAAAATTTTGCCTCGTCGCGTAACCGGTACTTCTGCGAAGTATCAACGTATGTTGACCGTCGCAATCAAACGCGCACGTCAAGTCGCTTTACTGCCATATACGGCTGAATAATGAATAAAGAAAAAGGGGGACACAGATACGTGCCCCTCTTTTTTTCCATATTTACGAGAGAGGAGTAGTGCCATGCCTACTCGTGGGAGACAGCTGGTTGAACTGGCTCTGGTTTTCATCATCGCCTTCGCTCTGTTGATAATCGGAACCACTACCTATATAGGGATGGTTGCTCTATTGCTTGTGCCTACACCTTTTATTTATTTGGCAAGACAGCATCGATTGAGAGAACGGGTCATACCTGTCTTTCTTTTTATCCTGGCAAGTTTATTGCTCCTCGGCCCGCTCGGAGCTTTTGCAGCACTGTTTCTCGGTTTGCTCGGAACGGTGATGGGGCATTTTTACCGGAATCGAAACAGCGGTCTTCCTGCGGTAATAGCTGGTGCGGCTACAGTATTAGGTTCATTTTTGCTTGGTCTGCTTTTGCTGACAACTGTCTTTGGTTTTGATTTGGCCGCAGAGATGAATCGGGCCAAAGAGGTGGTCATCAATGAAGGATTGCGGTTTCCGGTCTCCTCGCCGGTTACGGATGATGAGTGGAAGAAGTCAGTCGAGCAAGAATTTGATATGATACAGATGATTTTGCCTACATATTTTGTCAGCAGCAGCATTGTTTTTAGTGTCGTGGTTCATTGGTTGTCGCGATGGCTGTTGAAGCTTTGCAAATATACGATTCCGGCGATGCCGCCTGTCCGCGAATGGAAATTTCCGCGCTCGCTGCTGATCTATTATTTTGCTGCGATGCTGATTATGCTGTTGATGGGTGAAAATATGACCGGGAGCTTTTGGGAACGCGCTTTTCTTAACCTAAAAGTTCTGCTTGATATCGTGTTTACCATTCAGGGTGTCAGCTTTTGCTTTTTTGCATTTTATTTAAAACGGTGGAGGATACTGGGACCGTTGCTTGTTGTCTTTCTATTTATTTTTCCGCTGTTAACTTATATACTTAGTATATTAGGCATATTTGATCTGGGCCTCAATTTCCGAAAGAGACTGGAAACAAGAGTGAAGAGGAGCTGAGGAAATGCCCAAGTTCCTGTTGAAGCGTTGGTACGGGCTGCATACAGTCCTAGCTCTCGGCTTTAGCCTGTTGTTGCTGGCGATCTTAACTTTATACCACTGGTTGTACGGAGCGATTGGCTTCGTCTGCCTCATTGGGTTAGTCGTCTATGTGATTCAGGCGGAGAAGGGATTCCAACAGGATTTGCGTCTTTACCTGGCTACAATTTCGCACCGGGTGAAAAAAGCTGGCGAAAGTGTAATTCAGGAAATGCCCCTAGGGATTCTATTGTACAACGATGAGCGAGTTGTGGAATGGAATAATCCATTTATGCAATTGATGGTTGGTGAAGAGTTATTAGTCGGGAAAAACCTGAATGAACTGTTCCCCTCGCTTGCTTTCAAACCGGATCAGAAACGTTTGGAATATACCTTTAACGAGCGAATCTACGAGGTGTTGCATCGTCCAGAGGAAAAGCTCCTCTTTTTTAAAGATATTACCGAGTTTAAGGAGCTTTTTGCCCGGTATCATCGGGAGAAGTCCGTATTGGCGATTGTCCATCTGGATAACCTTGATGAAGTTGGTCAGATGATGGATGACCAGAGCAGAACGTTGCTTTCAACCAACGTGTCAGGGGTCATTAGTGATTGGGCTCAGAAACATGGGATTTATCTCAGAAGGTACACGTCTGACAAATTCCTTGCTTTAATGGATCGGCAGACGCTTGAAAAACTGGAAGAGAGTCGTTTTGATATTTTGGACGTTGTTCGTGAAATGACGGCTGATAATAAAATACCGCTGACCTTGAGCATTGGGGTCGGGGCCGGTGTCGATTCCTATATTGGACTGGGTCAAATCGCACAGTCCAGTTTGGATATTGCATTGGGCCGCGGCGGTGACCAGGCGGCAGTGAAAGTAGGCAACAAACTGACTTTCTACGGCGGCAAATCAAATGCTGTGGAAAAACGTACGCGGGTGCGTGCGCGGGTAATTGCCCATGCGCTTCGCGACTTGATCAATGAGGCCGAACAAGTGATTGTCATGGGCCATAAGCAGCCGGATATGGATGCGATTGGGGCAGCGCTCGGAGTGTTTAAGGCTGTTCGTTTTCAAAACAAGAGTGCCTATATTGTTTTGGATGAAGTGAATCCTTCGATTGAACGTTTGATGAAAGAAATTTACGCCAATGAAGAGTTGGCTGAGTTCTTTATCACCCCTGAGCAAGCGATCAGACTTGTGACAGGAAGGACGTTGCTGATCATTGTCGATACTCATCGTCCGTCACTGGTGATTGAACCAAGGTTGTTGGAAGAAACGAGCCGCGTTGTCGTCATTGACCACCACCGCCGTTCCGAAGAGTTTGTTGAGGATCCCGTCCTGATTTATTTGGAACCTTATGCTTCCTCTACGTCCGAATTGGTGACGGAGTTGCTTCAATACCAGAGCGACCGGATCAACATCGAAAGCGCCATCGCAACGGCATTGTTGGCCGGGATTGTCGTCGATACGAAGAGTTTTGCCTTCCGAACGGGGTCGCGCACCTTTGAGGCTGCTTCGTTTTTGCGAAGAAACGGAGCGGATACGGCCACTGTTCAGCGTTATTTGAAAGAGGACCTCGGTCAATTCGTAAAACGGGCCAAGATCATTATGAACACCGAAACATATCGCGATCATCTGGCCATCGCTGTGGGTGATCTCCATGAAGACTATACCCAGGTACAAGTTGCTCAGGCGGCGGAATTGTTATTGACGCTGTCGGGCATCCAGGCGTCTTTTGTCGTGGCGAGAAGAGCCGATGACAAAGTGCTGGTCAGTGCCCGCTCGCTTGGTGATATCAATGTGCAAGCCATTATGGAATACCTCGGCG
Source organism: Brevibacillus fulvus (assembly GCF_016908525.1). Lineage (GTDB taxonomy): Bacteria > Bacillota > Bacilli > Brevibacillales > Brevibacillaceae > Brevibacillus_G > Brevibacillus_G fulvus. The sequence continues at coordinate 45,957 of NZ_JAFBEB010000015.1, read as the reverse complement.
GCGGCGGGCACTTGACAGGTGCTGCGGCACAATTGGACGGTGTTTCTATCAAGCAGGCAGTCGGCCGACTGAAAGAAGCCATTGATTCCGTTTTGTAAGGAGTCAGCGGAGCAAATCTGCGTAAAGGAAAGATCACCCGACCAAAAGGAGGAGTCACAAATGAAGGTTATCTTTTTGCAAGATGTAAAAGGACAAGGGAAAAAAGGAGAGGTCAAGGATCTCTCGGAAGGCTATGTTCGCAACTTTCTCTTGCCAAAAGGTCTGGTAAAAGAAGCGACGGACAGCAATATTAAAAGTTTGGAAGCAAAAAAACGCAGTGAAGATAAACGAAAAGAACAGGAAAAAATCGAAGCCCAGGAATTGGCGGAAAAAATGAAAGAGATGACCGTCAAAATCAAAGGGAAAGCGGGCGAAGGCGGTCGTTTGTTTGGGGCGATTTCCAGCAAACAGGTTGCCCAGGTATTGGAAGAGCAATTTCAAGTAAAACTGGATAAACGCAAACTGGAGATGGAACCAATTCGTTCTTTGGGTGTAACGCAAGTGAAAGTGAAGTTGCATCATGACGTTACCGCCATTTTGCGTGTGCATGTCGTAGAAGAATAACTTATGAAGACAGTGAGGGGTCTGACGTGAGCGACCTGTTTTTGGACCGAGTCCCGCCACAAAACAATGAAGCGGAACAATCTGTGCTGGGTGCCGTGTTCTTGTCAAAGGAAGCTCTCATTACGGCCATTGAGATACTTCGACCGGAGGACTTCTACAAGACAGCCCACCAGCGTATCTTTAAAACGATGCAGGATCTGTATGAAAAGGGAGAGCCGGTCGATCTTGTAACGGTTACAGCGGAGTTGCAAGATCATAAGCTGCTGGATGAAGTTGGCGGTGTCACCTATCTAACCGAAATTGCCAGCTCTGTTCCGACTGCAGCAAACGTGGAATACTATGCCCGGATCGTCGAGGAAAAGGCGTTGCTGCGGCGGTTGATTCTCACCGCGACGAAGATTGCCAACGACGGCTATTCGCGTGAAGATGATGTTGGACAAATTATTGCCGATGCTGAGAAATATATACTAGAGATTTCGCAAAACCGCAACAGCGGCGGATTTGTTCCGATTCGTGACGTATTGTTGGAGACGTACGAGCGCATCGAGCTGTTAAGCCAGCGGCGCGGAGATGTAACCGGAATACCGTCGGGATACCCTGATTTGGATAAAATGACGTCCGGGTTCCAACGCAGCGATTTAATTATTCTTGCTGCCCGTCCGTCCGTAGGGAAAACGGCGTTTGCCCTCAATGTGGCGCAAAACGTCGCTGCGCGCGCCGGAGAAACGGTCGCCATCTTTTCTCTGGAGATGGCCGCGTCGCAGTTGGTACAGCGGATGATTTGCGCGGAAGGCAATCTGGATGCGCAAAAAATGCGGACAGGCCGCTTGGAAGAAGACGATTGGCAAAAGCTGACGATGGCGATTGGTACTTTGGCCAAAGCGCCGATTTATATCGACGATTCGCCGGGAGTTACCGTTCAGGACATTCGGGCCAAGTGTCGACGACTGCAAACCGAACGCGGCCTCGGCATGATTTTGATTGATTATTTGCAGCTGATTCACGGCCGTGGAAAAGGGGACAACCGTCAGCAGGAAGTCTCCGAGATTTCCCGAACGTTGAAGGGGATCGCGCGGGAATTGAATGTTCCGATTATTGCTTTGTCCCAGTTAAGCCGCTCTGTAGAACAGCGGCAGGATAAACGCCCGATGATGTCAGATATCCGTGAATCCGGTTCGATCGAGCAAGATGCCGACATTGTTGCGTTTCTTTATCGGGATGATTACTACGATAAAGAAACGGAAAACAAAAATGTAATTGAAATCATTATTGCCAAACAGCGGAACGGCCCTACGGGGACAGTAGAGTTGGCATTCTTGAAAGAATATAATAAATTCGTCAGCCTGGAGAATCGTTATCGCGATATTGCCGGCTGATAACCTTAATCAGACAGAAATACTTCTTCCGGTATTTCTGTTTTTTTTATACAATTACTTTTTTGGCAATCGTTTGAATTATATCCGAACATAGATATAGGCTCTGGTTGGATTGTTCGGAATTTCATTGACAGCGCCACTTTAGTTTTGTAAACTTAGATTGTTTCTTGCCCAACGTGGACATGATGAAATCAGGAGGTGTTTTTCGATGTCAACTGTCGTTGTCGTCGGAACCCAATGGGGCGATGAGGGAAAAGGAAAAATTACCGATTACTTGGCGGAAAGCGCCGAGGTAGTGGCGCGTTACCAAGGTGGTAATAATGCAGGCCATACGATTATTTTTGATGGCAAAAAGTATAAACTGCATTTGATTCCTTCCGGTATTTTCTACCAAGATAAAATCTGTGTGATTGGAAATGGGATGGTAGTCGATCCAAAGGCGCTGGTCGCCGAACTGGACTACTTGAAAGGATTCGGAGTTTCCACCAAAAACTTGAAAATCAGCAATCGTGCGCATGTAATCATGCCTTACCATATCAAATTGGACAGCATGGAAGAAGATAGCCGAGGACATAACAAAATCGGCACAACCCGCAAAGGTATCGGACCTGCTTATATGGATAAAGCAGCGCGCATCGGGATTCGGATTGTCGATTTGCTGGACCGTGACGAATTTGCAAGCAAATTGGAGCGCAACCTGGCGGAGAAAAACCGGCTGCTTGAAAAAATGTACGACACGACCGGTTTTGATTTGAATGAAGTTCTGGAAGAGTATTTGGGCTATGCGGAGATCATTCGTCCGTATGTAACGGATACGTCTGTTGTCTTGAATGATGCGATTGACCGGGGCAGCCGCGTCTTGTTTGAAGGAGCGCAAGGAGTGCTGTTGGATATTGATCAAGGTACTTATCCGTATGTGACTTCTTCCAACCCGATTGCTGGCGGCGTGACCATCGGCTCTGGAGTGGGCCCAACGAAAATTCATCAGGTAATCGGTGTGGCCAAATCGTACACGACTCGTGTCGGTGACGGACCATTTCCGACCGAATTGCATGATGAAATCGGCGACCAAATTCGCGAAGTTGGTTATGAATATGGAACAACAACCGGTCGTCCGCGTCGGATTGGCTGGTTTGACAGCGTAGTTGTCCGGCATGCTCGCCGTGTCAGCGGTATTACCGGTTTGGCCATCACCAAACTTGATACATTGACTGGCCTGGATACATTGCGCATTTGCACCGGCTATAAATACAAAGGTGAAATCCTGGAAACCTTCCCGGCCAGTTTGAAAGTATTGGCTGACTGTGAACCGATTTACGAGGACCTTCCGGGATGGCATGAAGATATTACCGGCGTGCGCAGCATCAATGACTTGCCGGCAAATGCCCGTCATTATATGGAGCGAATCACGCAACTGACCGGGATACCGCTGTCGATTTTCTCTGTTGGCCCAGATCGCGAGCAAACCGTTGTGGTTCGGGGTATATACGCTTGATCGCTTGAATTTTTCCAAGCTGCCGTTTCAAACGGCAGCTTTTTTGGCATGAAAAAAACTTGCAGTAACTTTTATCGTGGACAGTCACCAGTTGCTGCCTTCTGGGCATATGGTATCCCATAACAAATCGAAAATGAGGTGTTGACGATGGGATTCGATCAGAAAGCAGTGAAATTGATTGGCAAAAAAGTAGAAGTTAAGATGTTCAACGGAAGCATTATTAGCGGGACAATGACTCATTATAACAAAGGATATATTTGCTTTACGTTCAAGACTGCCGATCAAGAAAAAACGACAATCCGCCGCTTGCCTTTGCGCGATATTACCTCGATGGTCGAGTTGAAGCGCTAATGGAACCAGCCAGCCAGACCGCCTCGGCCGTAGGGGAAGATTCTGCCGCCGAAGAGTCGGAGCATTTGCGGAACGATAAAAAATTGCCACCCAATGCGATAAACAGGGCAAAGGGTGGCAAATATTTTGAGCGGGATTTATGGTTAAAATTGACCTCCGCAAGAACGAAGAATTTGGGACGCTTCCTCGCTGCGGTTTTCCGGAACAACTGCCGTCAACAGGAAACTGGGGCCAACACTGTCTTGCCCGCCGTCAGACAAACCGCTGGCATCCGGATCGGCCGCGGCCAAAATACTGGCATTACGTCCGCTCGGGAAATCAGCGTCCAGAGACAAACTGCCCAGCGAGGGAATCTCCCCTGTAATCGGGTTGGTGAGTTGGTCGAGGCCTCCGCCAGGGTATTCACCAATGTGGCTCACCTGAACGGTCTTGAATCCCGCCTGCTGCAGTTGCTTCGCTGCCTGTTCCGCGCTTTCCATCGTACGGAAACCGGCAAGGATATTTCGTTCTTTCAACAGGATACCCTCCTTTAATTGGGGTTTCATAGCGAAAATGAGAACTTGTTGAACTGTCAATTTACTGGAGACATACAAATCTTGGCTGAGCTATGTCCATATTATGACACTTGACAATCCAAGTTATTCGACACCATTTTACACTTGATGAAGGAGCTAAACGTGTGTTAAAGTCGTTATAGTTGGTTTCTTTAGGTAATTTGGGAGATTGTGGTTGGGTTATACTGGGAAAAAAGGCACGGAATTGTAAGAAAATGATGTAAATAATTGGTGAAAACAGTTAGAAAATTTAAGAAATGCGTTTGTGGGAGGGAAGGTTATGGAAATGGCCGAGTGGACATCCAGACTGAAAAAGCGCATGACGCTTTTGCTCAGTCAAACCGGTCAGCAGACAAAGAACATTAAAGAAAAATCATGGTCATACATAATGAAACATAAAAAACAGTCGCTCTCGATTGCGGCGGGGGTGCTCATTCTGGCCGTAGCGGGAGTTTCCGCTGATTATTACTATACAAGCAATACTTACTCCATTTACCACGTCTATGTTAATGGAGAGGAAATCGGGGTTGTCAACGACCCGAATGTTATACATAGCTGGGCTGCCCAGAAACTGAAAGAAGAAGAGGAACAAAAGAGGGGACTCAAACTTACCCTTGCAGATACGATTTCGTTTAAGGAAGAAACAAAGTTTAAAGGCGACTTTGATAACACGGCAGCAATCACGGCTTTATCCGATATTGCCAATATCAAAGTCGAGGCAGTCAAAATTGTCATCGATGGCAAAGCGATTGGATATGCCGCCAGTGTAAACGAAGCGCAAGCTGTCTTGGACAAGCTCAAGGAGAAGTATGCCGGCAATGATGGCGCTGCGACGAAAAAAGCGGTAACGACTGCTTCGCTGAGCGAACCGGCGCCAGTTGAAAAACAGGTTGGGATCAAAGAGGAAGTCAAGTTTGAAAAAGATACGGTTACCTCTGCAGAAGTCTTGTCCGAGGACAAGCTTGCCGAGCTGATTTCCAAAGGAACTTTGAAACAAGTGATCCATACTGTCGTCGAGGGCGATTGCATCGGATGCATCGCCAAGAAATACGGAATTACCTCCGAAGATATTTATCGGAACAATCCTGGCATTACCGAGGACACGGTTTTACAGCTTGGTCAACAAATCAATGTAACGGCGATGCGGCCGCTTGTCACCGTTCAAGAGACCGAGCAAGTCACCCAGCAGGAAAAGGTCGATTACAACGTTCAGATTGAGAACAATGCCAATTTGCCGAAGGGCGAAACCAAGGTGATTCAGGAAGGAAAAGAAGGTTCGAAGCTGGTCACTTATGAAATTCTCAAAGAAAATGGACAAGTAGTAGATAAGAAAGTGTTGAGCCAAAAGGTTGTTCAGCAACCGGTCGCGAAAATTATCCAGCGCGGCACAAAAGTGATTCCTTCACGGGGGACAGGCAGTTTTATCTGGCCGGCCAGAGGGGTAATCAGCAGCGGATTTGGCACGCGTTGGGGCAAAATGCACAAAGGGATCGATATAGCCGGCTCCGGAGCGATTGCAGCGGCCGACAATGGCCGTGTCGTCTTCGCCGGTTGGGATGGAGATTACGGCAATGCCGTCATTATTGACCACGGAAACGGAATGGAAACACTATATGGTCATATGCGGCAAATCAAAGTAAAAGTCGGCGATGTCGTCGCCCAAGGCAAAACGATCGGCATCATGGGGTCAACAGGAGACTCAACCGGTGTTCATCTCCATTTTGAGGTTCATCAAAATGGACGACTGCAAAATCCGCTTCGTTTCCTGCGCTAAACAAAATAGTTTCAAAAAAGGCCATTTCTCGGATGAGAGTGGCCTTTTTCCTGATTTTTCAGCAATCCGCTCAGGCAGGAAATGAGGCCGTTCAAGTTGAACTGATTATGGAAAGAGGGGTGAGCGAAATGGCCAAACTCCTGGTCGTAGACGATGAACGGCCAATTGCCGATATTTTGAAATTCACGTTTGAAAAAGAAGGCTATCAAGTGGTCTGTGCTTATGATGGCGATGAAGCGATAAAGCTGGCTCAAGAGGAGCAACCTGATCTGATTCTGCTTGATGTCATGTTGCCCGGCCGCGACGGAATGGACGTGTGCCGCGATGTTCGCCAATTCTCCGACGTTCCGATTATTATGCTGACGGCGAAAGACTCCGAACTGGACAAGGTGCTGGGGCTTGAATTTGGCGCCGACGACTATGTGACCAAGCCATTTAGCGCCAGAGAATTGATCGCGCGGGTGAAAGCGCATCTGCGCCGGCAAAAACCGAAAACCGATGAGCAAAACGATCGCTATTTGCGGATTCACGAGCTGGAAATTGACTTGCATTCCTACACGTTGGTGAAGGCAGGCGAATCGCTCGATCTGACGCATCGTGAGTTTGAGCTGCTCGTCTATTTGTCGCGCCATCAAGGTCAGGTGTTGACACGAGAACATTTGCTGCAGGCTGTTTGGGGTTATGATTATTTTGGCGATGTCCGCACTGTCGACGTTACGATCCGGCGACTGCGAGAGAAAATTGAAGACGACCCGAGCCAGCCGAAGTATATCATTACTCGCCGTGGTTTGGGGTATTCGTTGCGTAATCCGGTCAACGGAGGACAGCCGTAATGGCCAAATTGCGCCTGTTTCACACGGTTCAATGGAAAATCATCGCGATTTACATGCTGTTGATATTGATTGCGATGCAGTTTATTGGCGCCTATTTTGCCCGAGAAGTAGAAAGCTACTACACCAATAACTTTTCCGAAACATTGAACACCCAGGCAACACTGCTTTCGACGCATCTGGAACGATATTTGCAGCCGAAAGACGAGAAAGAGCAGGATGTTGCGGAAACGAAAGAAGCGATAGACAACCTGATCTACAACCTGGTCAAGCTGAACAGCGCCAATGTGCAGGTTATCGATCAAAATGGCAGTGTCATCAGTACGACGGAAGAAGACAAGAGCATTATCGGACAGCGTACTTCGCAGCCGGAAGTGACGGTGGCGCTGCTGGGGACGCGCAGCGAGTCGCTGCGGATCGATCCGCGGACCGGAAACCGGGTCAAGGTGTTGGTTGTGCCGGTCAAAAGCAACAATGCCGTCTATGGAGCGGTCTATATGGTCGCTTCGATGGAGAGCGTCTATACGACCATCCGCAAAATGACCAACATATTGGCCACGGGCACGGGTATCGCCTTGATTTTTACCGTTGCCTTGGGGGTTGTGCTGGCCCGCACGATCACGAAACCGGTCAAGGAGATGACAAGGCAGGCAAGAGCGGTCGCTGAAGGAGAATTCGATCGGACGGTTCGGATCTATGGCAGTGATGAAATCGGTCAATTGGGGATGACCTTCAATGACATGACCGCACGGCTGAAAGAGGCAATCTGGCAGCAGGAAGAAGAGCGGGAAAAGCTGTCCGGCATCCTCGCCAACATGTCTGATGGCGTGATTGCAGCCAACCGCGACGGCCAGATCATTTTGCTAAACCGCTCGGCTGAAGAGATGCTGCAAATTACAATCGATGATGTACTGGAACATGGCAAGACGCTGTACGATATTTTGCGGCTGCCGCCGGAAGAAGAGATGCCGCTGTTTGTGGAAGCGGAACCGCTGGTAATCGAGATGATGCTGGATAATCGGGAAGTGGTTACGCTGCGCGTCACGTTTACACCGCTGCAGCATGACAGCGGCAAAAAGGGCGGGATTATTGCCGTACTTCAGGATATTACGGAACAAGCCCGTTTAGAGCAGCAACGGCGGGAGTTTGTGGCCAATGTATCCCATGAGTTGCGAACGCCGTTAACGACGATAAAAAGCTATACCGAAGCTCTTTTGGAAGGCGCGGTCGATGATCCGGAGCTTTCCAATCGTTTTTTGCGGGTGACGATGACGGAGACAGAGCGGATGATCCGCCTGGTCAATGACTTGCTGCAGCTCTCCCGCTTCGACTCACAAGGGATTCATTTGCATCGCAAGCGGGTCAATGTGATTCGGCTGCTGCAATATGCAGCCGACCGGTTCTCGATGATGAGTGAACAACAGGGAATACGCTTGACCCTGGAGGTGCCGGAGCAGCTCCCGGAAGCCCATGTTGATCAGGATGCGATCAACCAGGTTTTGGACAATTTGTTATCCAACGCGATCAAGTATACGCCTGCTGGCGGTTCTGTTGCGTTGCGAGCGATGGTGGACAGACAGCAAAAGAAAATTGAGATTGTGGTCATGGATAATGGCATCGGGATTCCCGCGCGTGATCTGAAACGCATCTTTGAGCGCTTTTATCGAGTGGACAAGGCCCGCTCCCGTGGACAGGGCGGCACAGGGCTTGGGCTTGCCATCGCGCGTGAGTTGGTGCAAGCGCACGGTGCGGATATTGAGATCAACAGCAAGATCAACGAAGGGACAACGGTCGGCTTTTGGATTCCGGTAGCGGAGGAGGGAGAAGCATGATCAGCTCGTGGAAAGAGCCTGTCAAAACCGTCATGCTTGTTTTGCTTGTCTTAACCAGCTTTCTGCTGACTTCGCTTTTGTGGAATAACCGAACGCAATATCAGTTGATTGAACCGGTGCAATATGTCAAGTCCAAGCCAGTCGATACGAAACAATTGGAGGATCTGATCGTTCCCTCATCGATCGTCTTTCATTATGGAGAAGATCGCCACACGCGGGCTGTTTCCACACAGGCTGTTTACAGTTTGATCAGAACCGAAATGACAAGGTGGTATTTTTTCGATTTTGTTACTTATCCGCTGTCGGAAGAAAAATGGACGGCACTCACCCGACAAACGGAAGGGCTGGAAGTGCAGTTCCGCACGCAAATCCCCGTCGAGATCGCAAGCGAACTGCTGAAATTCCAGGATGAACAGGGATATCAGCAGATGGCAGGCATTGACCGGATTTGGCTGTATTACTCAGAAGAGGAAGCCAGTGTGTTCGCGTTGCTGATGGACACGAAAAACGGGGAAATCGTTCGTGCCCGCACAGCAGTCAGTTTTAAAGATTTGCATGACTCCTACTTGCCGCTGGGAAAAATGCTGCCGGAACAAATTATGAAAACGCAAGAGGCAGAAAGCTTGACCCGGCCGGACTATCCTTTTTGGAACATCTTTTATTTGCCGAAGCAGCAGGTGAAGATGCAAAAGCTGGACTATCGCTATTCTGCAACGAGCAATAACGATTTGCTGGAGGCTTATTTCCTCGATCCGAACCTTGTCCGGCAAATTGTCGAGCGAGATGGCACGATTATTTTTACCGACGGCAGCCGTTCGCTGCAACTGCGGCCAAACCAGCAAATTATCACCTTTACCGATCCGGCGTTTCAACAGGGAAACGACTACTTGAGCAAGGAAGACAAGCTAAAGGGAGCGGTCGCTTTTATTAACTCCCATTTGGGCTGGTTGGATGACTATTATCTGCAGCAGATCGAAGGAAACGATCATGAGGCGAACTTCATTCGTTTTCAGCAATACTTGGGCTTTTATCCGCTAATCAGCGGAGATGATCAGCATCTTGATTCCATTTCCGTCATGATCGAAGGCGGGCAGGTCGTCACGATGAAACGATCGCTGTTCGATTTGGACAAGCTGGAACATCAGGAAACTTGTATGGTGATGTCTGGACCGGAGTTGTATGAATGGATTCGGACGAAGAAACTGCTCGATCCCATTCAAGTGAAAAATGCCTACTTGGGCTACCAGACCCATCTCGACCAAAAACAGAAACAAATCAAGCTGCGGCCGGTTTGGGTCGTGGAAACGGTCATGGGTACCCGGTATTACATCAACGCGGTTGTTTCGGAAGGAAAGGAGAAGGGCAATGGATTGGAGTAGAGCGAAAACGATTCTGATCTTGGCTTTTCTCATTCTTGATCTGTTTTTGGCCTATCAGGTGTACAGCACACGGACGGAACTTTGGAAAAATGCCGACGCCTCGGAAAATGACCAATGGAATTTGGAGCTTTTTTTACAGCAGCAAAATATCGATTTGCAAGCGACGATACCGGAAGAAACCCCGGAGCTGTCTTATCTTAACATAAAGATGCCTGGCGTGGATGCGATCCTGTTGAAGAAACTGCAAGGGGTCAAAATCACGGCGGAGCGGTCGTCGATTTACAGTGAATTGCAGCCGCCGATGCCTTTGCCGGACCAGACCAACCCGGAGGAATTGCTGCAGGAATTGGATGACCGGCTGCTGTACGCCGGGCAATATCAAATCGATCCGTATTTCTCGACGGGCGATCGGCTGGTGTATCATCAGACGTACCAAAACTTACCTTTGTATATTGCCCCGCTTGAAATTTATATTCAAAACGGTGCCGTAAAAAGTTATCGGCAAACATACTACCAGATCAGCCTGGAAGGAACGGCGCGTGAGACAATTTCGGCCTACACCGCCCTGCGTTCGTTGGTGGAAAAACAGATGATTGAACCGGGAGAGAAAATCATTGATGTCTCCCTCGGCTACTACGGCTTTCATTACGACGCCGATATACAGGTGCTGGCCCCGGTCTGGCGGGTTATTACCCAAGGCGGAAAGACGCAGTACCTGAATGCATTTACGGGCACGATGGAAAGGCCGATCCAGCCGGAAAGAGTCACAAGAAAATAGAGCAGTGCAACATAGAAGGATGTGAGCAAATTGAAATTTAGTATATTGGCGAGCGGCAGTACCGGCAATGCCATTTATGTGGGCACCGATCGTTACTCGCTCCTGATCGACACCGGGATTACCGGCAAACAGGCGGAAGCGGCATTGCAGGAAATCGGCGTCAATCCGCAAAGTTTGAATGCGATCCTGGTAACGCATGAACACGTGGACCATATTAAAGGACTCGGTGTGATGGCGCGCCGTTATAAAATCCCGATCTATGCAAACGAAAAGACGTGGGCGGAAATGGACGGGCAAATCGGGAAGATCGCCGAACAGCAACGGCAACTGTTTCAAACAGGCGAAACGAAAGAGTTGGGCGATCTGACCGTTCAATCGTTTGGCATTTCTCATGACGCAGTGGAGCCAATGGGCTTTTGTGTGTATCACGGAAACAAAAAACTGAGCATCGCGACCGATCTCGGCTATGTCAGCGACAAGATCAAAGAGACGATCCGCGGGGCGGATGCCTATATTTTCGAAGCCAATCACGATGTGGAAATGCTGCGCATGTCGCAGTATCCCTGGAGCATCAAACGGCGCATTCTCAGCGATGTCGGACACTTGTCCAATGAAGCTTCCGCGGAAGCATTGGGCGATTTTCTCAAGGGAGAAGCGGAACGCGTGTTTCTTGCTCATCTCAGCAAAGAGAACAACATGATGGAGCTGGCGAAACTGACCGTATCGAATATTTTGCAGGAAAAAGGCTTAAAGATCGGCAATGACGTGCATCTCAGGGAAACCTATCCGCATCGACCTACGAAATTGGAGGTGTTATAATTGGAGTAAGGGCCCGGCCCTTTTCCTGTGCCTGATGCAGGTAAGCGGAGTCAAGCTGGGCTGCTTTCGCCTGCAGTTCTTGCTCGCTGATCACGCCTTTCTCGATCAGCAGGTCGATCAAAGCGTCCAAGAGCAATCGGTTTTGCTCGTTCCATTCTTGCAAGTCGGCCAGTTTGGCGATCATCTGAACTTGCTGAAGCGGCGAGAAAGAAGAAGCTTTCATTCTATCAATTCATCCTTTCCTAGCGTTTTTCGCGTGTTACTAGGATATACAGGATGAACCTGTTTTATGATTGATTTTGCGGTGATTCCACAACCTTTCCATATTTCTCACGCTACTTTGCCGAAAACGAATCGTATACTAAAAACACAAAGGAAGCAAGTATACGACAAGGTGAAATCAGTAAACCTAGGAATAGTGAGGAAGGAGAGATTTTCTATGGGTTTTTACGATAATCATCAAGATATGTATCCCGCACCGGAACGTAAAAAACGGCGGGAATCTACGTTAGGAAAACAAATCGTCACTTCTGTTTCTTCAGCGGTTATCGGTGGTTTGGTCGTTCTGCTGATGATGCCGACACTGGCGAAAACGGGATACCTTCCCCAACAGCAAACCAATACAGCGAAAGCGATGGAAACAAGCATCACTAGCGGCAACACATCGGGGATTACCGCTCAACCGATCTCGGTCAGTGTGGAGAATGCGACCGTTCAAGCTGTAGAAAAGGTTGAAAATTCGGTAGTGGGTGTCATTAATATCCGCCAGGTGAGCAACTGGTTTAGTCAGGAGCAAAGTTCGGTGGAAAGCGGCGAAGGCTCCGGGGTCATTTTCGAAAAGAAAAATGGCAAAGCTCACATTATTACCAATTATCATGTGATTGAAGGAGCACAACGCGTGGAAGTTGCCTTGCCGAACGGCGATAAAGTGGAAGCGAAAATTATGGGCGCTGACCAGTTTACCGACCTGGCCGTGCTGGAAATCGACGGTTCCAAGGTAACGTCTGTAGCTGAACTTGGCGATTCCGACGCTTTGAAAGTCGGGGAACCGGCTATCGCCATCGGGAACCCGCTCGGTCTGAAATTCTCTCGCACGGTAACGCAAGGAATTATCAGTTCCACCGACCGCTCGATGCCAGTCGATTTGGATAATAACGGACAAACCGACTGGGAAATGGACGTCCTGCAAACAGATGCGGCGATCAACCCGGGGAACAGCGGAGGCGCCCTTTGCAATATTTACGGTCAGGTGATCGGGATTAACAGCATGAAGATTGCGCAGTCTGGCGTAGAAGGTCTCGGCTTTGCCATTCCGATCAACGATGTCAAAAAAATCGTAACGGAATTGATGCAAAACGGCACGCTGCAACGCGCTTACCTGGGCATTTCCCCGTACGATCTGGCGAATGTGCCGAAATACCACTGGAAAGAAACGCTCAACTTGCCTGACAGCGTCACTGAAGGGGTCGTGGTCATGGATGAAGTGACGCGCTTCTCGCCGGCAGGCAAAGCGGGCTTGCGGCAATACGACGTGATCGTCAAACTGGATGATACGAATATCTCCAACGGCGCACAGCTTCGCAAATATTTGACCTTGAACAAAAAACCGGGCGATACCGTCACAATCACCTTCTACCGTGACGGATTCAAAAAGACGGCAACGGCTACTTTGGAAAAAACGCCGGCGCAATAAAGACGAAAAGAGGTGCCAAAAGGTGCCTCTTTTTTCGTGCAACCTTTCTCCTCCATTCCCAGTCAAATAGCGTAGGACTAAAAGGAAAGCGAGAAGCGGGAAGAAACGAGGGGACGATCTGATGAAACGGTTTATGGGCATGTTGCTGGCAGTCTGTCTGGCGCTGTCCGGCGTGAGCGCTGCCGCGGCGGCGAAGGAACCGGATATCAAAGTGGAGGTAAACGGAAAGCTGCAGACGTTTGACCAGCCGCCGCTGATCAAGAACGGGCGCGTACTCGTCCCGTTGCGGCACATCTTTGAAAGTTTGCAAGCCAAGGTAACCTGGGATGCGAAGACAAGAACGGTGATCGCAACGAAAGAGAATGTGGCGACCATTGTGTTGAAGATCGGGGACAAGACCGCTTACGTCACGGCCAATGTGGCGGGAGTGAGCAAAGAATATCCGGTCGGGCTGGATGTTCCCGCGGAAATTCGCAATGGGCGGACCTTGGTGCCGTTGCGTTTTGTAGCCGATAGCATTAACGGCAAAGTCGATTGGCAGGCCGAGCAGCGGTTGGTGCAGATCAGCACGGCGGTGTCGGCTTCCTTTATCAAAGATCCTGCCGTCGAGCAGGCGGTGCGCGACTCCCTTGGGAAGCAGACAGGCCCATTGACGATCGAGGATATGAAAGCGGTGGACCATCTCAATCTCATGAAAGGGACAATCGACTTAAGCGGGCTTGAGTATGCCAGCAATCTCAAGCATTTGTTTCTCAATGCCAATCAGGTGACGCATCCGGAAGCGCTGCGCTCATTGTCGGCCTTGGAGGAGTTGAGCCTGGATTACGTGAACGTGACCGATCTGAGCTTTTTGCAAGGAATGCCGCGCTTGCAGTCGCTTCATCTCTCGGCGGTGCCGGTGACGGACATCGCCCCGATCAGCAAGCTGACCCAGCTGACCCGTTTGTCGATCAATCAGGCGCCGATATCGGATATCAGTCCGCTCGCTTCCTTGAAACGGTTGCGCGAGCTCGCTCTGGAACAAAACAAGGTTGCCGATCTCGGTCCATTGCAAGGATTGACACAATTGGAGAGGCTGACCGTCTACCAAAACCCGGTGACGACCGCGGCACCTTTGGAGAATTTGTCCAAGCTGACCCATTTGTCGCTGACCGCTACCGAGATTGCCGACGGGCAGCCGCTGGCCGGTTTGACCAATCTGCAGGAGCTGGCGCTGAATCAAGGAAAGTTGCAAAACATCGATTTCGTCAGCAACCTGACGCACTTGCAGCTGCTCAACGCAGCGGGCAACCAGATCGCAAAGCTGCCGCAGTTGAGCAAGCTGACCCAGCTGCAGACGTTGTTGATAGGGGAAAACCCGATCAGCGATCTGACGCCGCTAACCGGCCATCCCGCCCTGAAAAGCTTGGTGCTCGATCAGACAGACGTAACCGATCTTGCGCCATTGGCCACCTTGCCGTCTTTGCGGGAAGTCACGCTGTTTCAGCTCGGAATTGATTGGAACACCGATGCGGCGGCGCTACAACTTCGCCAACGGTTGGAACAGGCGGGTGTGTCGGTGAGATCCTAAAAAAACCGCTTGTGTAAAAAACGGCCGTTTTTCGGTTCCGTTTTTGCAAGACCGCTCGCTGACCGATCCTGGGGACAGCGCAAAGGATGTGCCGCTGACCCCCCGATCCGCATGCTCATAGCTGGTCTGTCTGAGCTGATTCGCATCGGCCAGGGGAAACGGACCTTTTGGCAACTCAAACAGAATGGTCGAGTGAACTTGGAGAGCACGTAACCGTGCTCTTTTTTTGTTGGCGATCGGCGCGGCGCTGTTCCTCCAATTTCCTGCGTGAGCAGTTGGCTCGCCGGGGCAACTTGGGTAGAATAAGTAGGAAAGCAAAAGAACGGAAGGGAAGTTGGAGTCATTGTCACAACAGGATAGAATCATACAAATTGAAGGAAAAGAAACCGCGATTCACGCTGAACACCCGGTTGAAGTTGTTTGTCTGGAGCATGTTGAGGAAGCGATTGATGACTATGTCAACCAATATGAAGTCGCCCCGGACACCTTCCCGCTGGAAAAAGTTGCTGATCCCGCTGTTGGACACAATTGTGCCGTTTGCGGTCAGCCCGGAGCAGTCGTCTTGCTGCATGTGAAAGGATTGTAAACGATGCAGATTGCGATCATCACCGTCGGCAAGTTAAAGGAAAAGTATCTCAAGGAAGGCATTGATGAATACAGCAAACGATTGTCCACCTATTGCAAGCTGCAAATCGTCGAAGTCAGCGACGAGAAAGCGCCGGAAGAGATGAGTGCAGCCGAGATGGAACAAGTAAAGCGCAAAGAGGGCGAGCGCATCCTGGCGCAACTCAAGCCCGATCAGCATGTGATCGCCCTCGCCATCGAGGGCCAGATGTGGAGTTCGGAAAAGCTGTCGGCCGAATTGGACAAGCTGGCCCTGCATGGCCGCAGCCAGGTGGCGTTTGTCATCGGCGGCTCGCTGGGATTGTCCGATGACGTGCTGAAGCGGGCCGATGCCCATTTGTCGTTTTCCAAGATGACCTTCCCGCACCAGCTGATGCGGTTAATCCTGCTGGAGCAGGTGTATCGAGCGTTTCGGATTAGTCGGGGGGAACCGTACCACAAGTAACGGCAACGGTTTTGAAAAAACTATTGTTTCCATTACTAGCACTACAGTCCCAGTTTTTAGTATAATAATCAGTATATTCATATATCTATGTCCCTACTGGGAGGGAACAAAATGGCAGTACCTGCGAGAAAAGTTAAAGCATCTAAAGTAACTAATGTAGGAGACTTGGAAGCTAAGATAAAAAAATTAGTTGTTGGAGACGGTAAAGACTTAGATGCTTACTTCAATTGTGTAGCAACTAACATACAAATACTAAATACGAAGGCAAAACTTCATTGTCATACAATTTCTCATGATGGCAATGATCGCCCGAGAGTTAAAGATTTAGCACGCGCTGTTGCTGCGGCAGTTATAGATTATTCTATTCCTAGAAGTGAAATTCTTGAAGCACATAATCATATGATTAAAACTAGGTCAACTGTTAAATGGACTGAGTTGGCAGTTAAAGCTAGGCAATTATTCACTTCACTCTCACAGACTGGAGAAGGTGGTGAAATGCTCCTGTACTTATTGACTCAAACTTTTCTAGGATTGCCACAGGTAATGTGTAAAATGCCCTTAAAAACAAGCAAAGAAATGCATTTTCATGGATCGGATGGGATATATGCCCAATTTGATAACAATACACAAAAACTATCACTCTATTGGGGAGAATCTAAATTATATACCAGCATTGATAACGCAATAAGTAAATGCTTAGACAGTTTAAAACCATTTTTAATAGATGATGGCGGCACAGACTCTGCACAAGATAGGGATCTTCAATTGTTCCGAGATAACATTGATTTATGTGATCCTTTGCTCGAACAGGCATTCTTAAATTATCTGAACCCTAAAAGCCCAACTTTTAAAAAGCTAGAATATAGAGGTGTTTCTTATTCCGTTCCCATCGGTTGATGATTTTCGTGAAGCCTTTTTAAAGGAGATTTCCTATGCCCTCTAAAGAAAAAGGATTGCCAGAAAAATTAATAGAACTCGATGGTTTTCAAGAGTTATACCAAAATTTATTACTACAATCAGTTGGTTCCCAGTTCCCTCTAATAAGCAAAGATTATGAGTGTAGTTCTATCGATTGGAATTATATGCTTAAATGTGCGAGCGTATTAGCAAAAAGTGAAGTAGGAGTATGTCAAGACGCTGCTTTAAGAATTGCTCAGTATTGCTTAAATTCAGAGCCAGAACATAATAATTATAAAATTGCTTCTGCAATAATTTTGGATACATTGACAAATACCCCTTCACTTAAACTTGCTATGAGAAGGAATTTAATTCCAAAAAATTTTGAAGAAAATATACCGTTTCCTCTACATTTGGATATGATGCAGAGAAGGATTAAGTTTTCTATTTTAAATTCTGAGGATTACAAAATCGTATCAATTAATAGGTTCCAAAAGTCAGTTTACGATAGTGCCCAAAACAATCAGTGGCTAAGTATCTCAGCGCCTACGTCAGCAGGTAAATCCTTTATTTTGAGGAGAATTGTAGAGGATAGCTTAATAGCAGGCGAAGAAAAAAACATTGTGTTTATGGTACCTACAAGAGCATTAATTCAACAAGTTGAGTTTGAAATAATTGATGCTTTAAATGAAAGAGGACTTGATAATGTATTTGTCAGTTCAGTTCCAAGCTTACCCAATGGTTGGAACAAAAAAAGGATAGTTCTTATATTAACACAAGAGAGGTTACAGTGGTTACTAAGTGATTACCCAACTTTTAAACCGCATTTATTAATAGTTGATGAAGCTCAAAAAATTGGTGATGGAACAAGAGGTGTTTTATTGGAGCAAGTTATTGAGGAAACAAGAAGGAGAAATAATTCAGTTAGGGTATATTTTTCCAGTCCCATGACCGAAAACCCTGAATTTTTGCTCAAACAAGCTCCAGAGAACTCAATAAAACATCCCATATCATCAGAGCAAGTTGCAGTAAACCAAAATTTAATATGGGTTTCCCAAGTGTCTACAAAAGCAAAGCAGTGGCAAATGGAATTATGTTATAAAAATGAGATACTAAAATTAGGTAAGTTTGAGGTATCAGATAGACCAGCAAGAAAAAGTATGAGGTTACCAATTGTTGCTTTTTCTTTGGCTAGTAAAAATGGTGGAAACCTAATTTATGTAAATGGTGCCGCTGATGCTGAAAAAACTGCTCTACAATTATGGACATTACAAGGAAAAGCGTGTGAAACAGATGATGAAGAAATCGTAGAATTAATCAACCTTGTCAAGAAAGTAATAAATAAAAATTATACTCTTGTGCAAGCGTTAGGTAGAAGAGTTGCATTTCATTATGGAAATATGCCTTTACTTGTCAGAAATGAAATAGAAAGACTGTTTACAAGCGGGAAAATTCATTTTCTTGTTTGTACTTCAACACTTATTGAAGGAGTAAACCTTCCAGCAAAAACAATATTTCTTAGAGGCCCAAAAAAAGGCATGAAAAAACCAATGAGCGAGATTGATTTTTGGAACTTAGCAGGGCGAGCAGGTAGACAAGGGAAGGAATTTCAAGGAAATGTAATTTGTATTGACCCCAATGATAAAGTATGGGGAGATGGGCCTCCACGTAATAAAAGGAAGTATCCAATTACAAGTACCATAAAGGAAGTCTTGCAGAAAAAAGGCGATGATTTAGTTAAATTTATATCTGATGGAACACCACGGAAAGTTGCGGCGTCTGAACAAGAGTTAGAATATACATTTACTTATCTCTTAGGAGAACGTATACGATATGATGAACTAAAAAAATCACCTGTTATTTCAAGATATCCTTCTAGTGATGAAATAATTGACCAAATTGAACATGAATGTGCTAAGGTTCTCGAAAAAATTGAAATACCAAAGAAGATTATTTACCGAAATCCAGGAATAAGCCCTATAGCACAACAATCGCTACTTGATTATTTTTCTTCATTTGAGAGAGATTATACTGAGTTAATACCAGCTTTACCTGAAAGTGAAGAGGCATATGAAAGTTATGTAAGAGTAATAGGGAGAATCTCAAAACATCTCTCAGGTGATCCGCCACAGCTAAACGAATATAGAGCAGTGCTAGTCACAAATTGGATGAGAGGATATGGGTTGGCTTGGATTATTGAACGGAATTGGGGATATTGGAGAAAAAGAAAGGATAAGAAGAAAACATTACCTAGCGTAATCAGAGAAACAATGCGGGACATAGAGGAATTTGCAAGATTTAAATTTGCAAAGTATTCTTCGTGCTATATTGATATCCTTAAATACTTCCTTGAAAAGGAAGGGTTTACAGATTTAGCAATGGATCTACCAAAACTAAATATCTGGCTTGAGTTCGGTGCATCACAGCAAACACAAATTTCCCTAATGAGCCTTGGACTTTCTAGAACTACTGCCATCGCATTGTCAGAACTGATTGTTCATGATAATTATAATACTGACCAATGTCTTGAGTGGTTAAATACTGTTAATCTAGAATCGCTTGAATTGTCCCCAATAATAATTCAAGAGGTTATGCATATTCTTATCGGGCGAAATAGCTAAGTAGATACCGATTAATGGTCAAAGAACAGCAATATTGGACGGAATATTTCTTTTTCCATTACCAACAGTTTTCTTGAAGCGAAACGATGAGGGAGCAAGGCGAAGCACTTATTTTGCTTCGCCTTGCTTAACCCTTTAGCTAGCTTACGAGTAAAGTCTCCTTTAGATCATCAAATTTCCATTCAATCTTATCTATCTTCCTACCGGATGTCACAGTTATTTCCTTTATCAACGCATGTACCAACTGCTTTCTTTTTACATGATCAGCCCGCTTAAATACCTTCCGAAACTCCCTTAGCATACCCTTCAATACCTCAAACGGTATGGGAGTGATATCACCAGATTTCAGTTGATTCTCAATTTCCGCTTTCCGTATAGACAGCCGTTGCTCCATTTCAGATAATTCTCGTACTCGTTTTCTCAACTCCTCGGCTTCAAGCTGATCATTTTCATACAATACAAAGTACTTACTAATTTTTCGCTTTAAGTCGGCAAGTTTTTTATCGACATGCTTCAATTCCTGCTCAAGTGGCTCTTTGTCCACTTCTTGGCGTTGCCCAAGCTCCTTTGCCACATCTGCCGTAATCTGTGGCTGGCTTACTATCTTCTCTATACGAGCAAGAATCTCTTCTTCAGCATAATCTGCCCTAACGCTATTCGCCCGGCATACCGCAGAGCCTTTATTGGCAAACTGTCCACATTGATAGTACAGTGTGTATTTGATTTCCCCATTCTTGTTTTTACGAGTGGCACGCTGAGCAACCATACCATGCCCACACATAGGGCAGCGCATGACCCCAGTAAAGGGAAAGGAGCCATGAAACACCTGTGCTGGCTTTTCGGATTTTGTCTTGTACATGGCTTGTACGGTGTTCCAGAGTTCTTCAGAAATGATTGGTTCATGCTCACCATCTGCCAGAATGGGGCTGGCATTGGTACCTTTACGTCTTTTAACTGTCCAATTCTCTTGTTTATTGAAACGGATTTTGCCTACATAAAGCGGGTTATTCAGGATGTCTTTAACTGCCACTACACTAAAAGGCTTGCCCCATTTGGTCTTGTAGCCGAGGTGATTTAGTTCATTGGCAATCGCTTTTATCCCTTTTCCACTGGCGTATTTTTCAAAGATCATCCGTACCAATGCCGCTTCTGATTCCACAATTACGAGTCTGGTCTCCTTTCGTTTACGGAATGTACTGCCTTCCACTTCAACAGACTCATACCCCAAAACTTTACCACCGTTCCATTTCCCTTGTCTGGCACGTTGTTTCATGCCCATTTTGACGTTATCGACAATTGTATTACGCTCCAGTTCCGCAACTGACCCCATCATTTGGAGAGCAAATCTGCCCATTGGTGTCTCTGTTTCAAAATTCTCGGTATAGCTGCGGAAGGAAACACCATGTTTTTGCAGTTCGTCTACGATGGTCAACAGATCAAGTTGGTTACGTGAAATCCGGTTAATCTTCCAAACGATCACTTCTTGAAACAGCCCTTGTTTGGCATCTCGCAGTAACTGTTGGAGTTGAGGACGATTCTGTATTGACTTGCCAGATATACCTTCGTCTTTATACTCCTTGGAAACTATATATCGGTTTTGTTTAGCATATTGTCTCAATGTGTCCAACTGAGCCTGTATAGAGTAACCTTCCTCAGCTTGCTCCTCAGTACTTACTCGAGCATAGATCGCAACGGATTTCAAGTTATCAAACATCTACAACGCCTCCCTATGAATCAGTGCATTTCCACACTTGGCAGAGCCTCATCAAACACAAATTTTTTCGATGAGGGAACCGCATCTCAATCCCTTTTTTCGTGAAAATGCTCTACATAAAAGAAGGCGAGAACATCAAAATTTACTCCCTGTATCTATGACGACTGTGAAGATTACAGGCTTTTTGAGATATAGATAACACTTTGAGCCAATTACAGAAGCGGGAGAGTTTAGAAGTAAAGTGGACATGTTTGGAGGGAACGGCAATGACGGGACTGGATGTGTTATGTGTGTTGTTTGGACTGTATTGCTGGGATAGGATTCTACAGCACAGGCTAAAAGAATGGACGGGACAGCATACCACACTTAGAAATCGTGGAAGAAAACGATTTGTCATTCGATCATTTAAGGTAAGAGGAAAATGAGCAGAACTAGAAGGTTTGTATCCTTAGGCGGGTATGGTTATTATCCTGCCGACTTCATCTGCTCAGCAACCAAGCTCATTGCCGAGTTAAGGAGTGAACATAATGGCAGGAACAAAAGTGGCACTGAACCGATCACAAAAGATGCTCAGCCAATTGGAAAAGCAAGATCGGGAACAGATACAGAAGAGAATAGCCCGATTAGGCTTTGTTCCAGATGAAGTGCTGGCAACGTTACCACTGGAAAAGAGAGCTACAAGGGCAAGACTGCTCGTTTTCTTGGAATACGAAGAGATCAATCAGGCGTATGCCTGTTCCCATATAACAGAAATCCATTATTCTTGTACCTTTTATCCCAGCGTGATGATCGAATACCTGCATTATATGCTGGATGAGGTAGGGCTTTTACCAGCAGAAGAAATAGACGTTTACAGAGACTTGATTGTGGCTACAAATCCAGACGTAATGCAAAACTTTGATCAGTTGGAAAGGAAGTGGAGAGCATGTCTAGCTCAGGTGTAACCATTGAGACCAAAATACCCTTGCCGGATAAAACGGCAGACTCGCTCACATCCGTCATGACGATAACGGATAAAGAAGAGCGGGGGAAAAAGATCACTACGGTTGACCATATGATCTATCTGGACAAGGAAGTGGGGAATAAGCCGAAACGGTCTGGGAATCAAGCGGCACTACAGCAGATATTTGACAAAGTGCTGCATGGGAAGAAGCTGAATCGTACCGAAACATCGACTCTGTTGAAAGCAATAGCGGCTGTAGTGGAGAAGTAACCCCCCCTAAAGTTTTCTTTTTACTGGATAAGAAACTTATGTTTCCTTAGATACTACCATCCCAGCCGTACCGCCCATGATGGAAACGAGTTCAAAAATTACACAATCCCGATCAACAAAAAGTAGGTTTTTCTCCATGAGAAACCTGCTTTTTTCTTATGCTGGGTATTGGAAATGTAAGCTCATCCCCCCTGTTATGTGGCAGATAAGCGGGATGGGTTGTGCCGCCCATGATAAAGAGATGATAACCGATTTTCGCAGAAAAAATTTCTGACGATGAAACACCTTGACGGAACCGATCAGCTAAGCAAGTTGATAGACGAAAATCGCCCAGATCGCTGCCGAATTGGTTCGGGGCTTCCGATTACGGACAGATGGAGCAGATGAAGAACAAGGTGATTCTGCCGTGTCCATATCATCAGTATGTGGTTGGGGTGTGATATGTAGGAGTTCCTAGGAACTTATAGGGCAATTTTCAACGAAACGGTCGAGGACGATAAAACATACCAGCCGAGACAGATCGCCTATAAAGTTCCTAGGCTATAATCGGTCTGGTGATGTGCTGAAGAGGGGGAGCAGAGGCAGATTGATTTTTAAGAATAACGAAAGCAATGAAAGGATGGAACTCGGAATGAGCAATATTGTGCGTATTCCAGTGAAAGCAGAAGAGGGTAAGCCAAAGAAGCGGAATGTGTATGTGCAGTCTGCCAGTGATGTGAAACGACTGCTCAATAATACGATCAATGAACTAAGGAATGGCGAGATAGACAGTAAGAGTGCCAATTCGATTGGCTATCTGGCGAACATCTTGCTCAAGGTGTTCGAGACAGAAGAAGTTATCCAGAAAGTGAAGGAACTGGAAGAAAAGTTTACACTGATTACCGACCATAGCCGTCCATAAGGGCGGCTATTATCCTGTAATAAATGACAATAAAACCATTTTGAGTAAATATATTCCTTTTAATTACATCAGTATATAAAATTTACCAGATTGCCCAGCCCAGTATTCTCCACACTGGTCATAGTACGAGGGGGTAAATTTTGATGTTTCGGGTTATTTCTTTTAGATGGATTTTTTATCGGGCTACGTTTTGTACGACAAAATGACCGCTCCATTTTCCATCTACAAATACACAATTGTGGAGGCTGATTAGCATGGCAAAGATCAACATTAACGGAGTTAAGAATGAAAAAGGGACGGGTTTTACGCCCGTACCTGAGGGGGTCTATGAAGCGATCATTACCAGAGTAAATATCACCACATTTAGTTCTGGTAATCCGGGACTGAACCTCATGTTAACCATTCGTACTGATGTGGAGCAACCATGCGGAAATCGTAAACTTTTTGACAATTTAGTACTTGTAGAGAGTTCCATGTACAAATATGATCTGGTTGCTGAGGCTACAGGGTTCCCAGAAGACCAAGAAATTACCTCGTTGGAGCAGTTCAGAGACTATATCTTGCATAAGCCTGTACAGGTCAAGGTACTTCATGAGCCTGACAAATATAACCCAGAAAAAACAAGAGAGCGTATCAGCACATACAAAAAAGGACTGGAGCTTAGCGAAGATACTGAGCTTCCAGCAACTGAGGATGAGGTTGTAGACAAGATGACCGAGCAAGTAAAGGACATCATACGTAAGAAACGGGAGAAAAAGGACATGCAAGGATAAGAATATTCGAGTGTCAGCGGGAAGCGGGCGATACCAGCCCTATTACCGCTGAACGGGAAAAAGTGGCTCTGAGAGGAAAGGGAACTGGAGAGGGTACAGGAGAGCATACAGTCCCAAAAAGAAGAGAAAACCAAGCGGACATGGGGGCGCAGCCCCCACCACGCAGGGGAATCAGGAAACTCTTTTATTTCTCTTTTATTTTCTCTTTTAAACTCTTTTAAGGATTCACCTATTGCCGTTCCGTATGGGGAAAGGGGCAGATTTCCTCGTAAATCCTCCAGTTACCCTCTTACATCCACCACCTGTCCGCTTACCTTCTACACCTGTCCTCGTAAATCTTCCACTTGTGAAAGGTAATGCAATCAGTGGGGAATCAGGACGTGGAGATATTGGGAGGAAGGTAGGCTTCCGTAAGAATGCAGGGAAGTGCCTAGCCTAACTTTATAAGATATATTGCCAGATTGTTTGATTTTTTCATTATCATCGAAAACAGTATCGGGGTGCATAATATGGAAATTATATCCTCAAGCATGCCAAGAGGGCATCTAGCTTTTCATCTCTTGAGTGAGCGAGCATTGGATGCCATGAATCTATGCGGCAATCGGGGTAGGCTCTCTAAAGGAGATTTGCCAGCAGAACGAGTATACCAATCCAGTAATAAAGAGGAAGTAAGATTACAACTGCCTTGTATAGACGGAAAGTACGAAGAAATTACGCAAAATGATCTAGACGTTTTACGTGCGATCACGACCCATTATGCAGAGATAAAGGAAATACATTGCCCATTTGCCACACCAGACCCTACGGAGTGGGTCGATGAATCATTATCAGGTGCCCAGTTAAAAATAGTAGATTCCTCAGACATTTTTGACTTATGGCATGATGGAAAAGCCATTGCGATAGGCATTACTCCAGAACAAATACGGAAGCGGCTCGGCAACGTGACAAATAAACAGCTCCCTACAACTACCATTACCCGTTCCCTACAACGCCTTTCACAGATGAGAGTGGAGGGAATCTATAAGGTACGATCTGAAAAGGGAACACTTGATGTTCCGATCAATGGAACGCTACTCCATTTTGAGATAGGGACAGGGAGTAACCGTAGTATCGTGTACAATATCTATTTTGCGACTCAATGGGGGCGACTCTATTTACACAATGTCCAGTGGGGAAACCTCATTCGAATATATACACCAGATTATCTTACTCTTTCAAATGGGGCCAAGAATCTGTTCATGACAGTCATGGTATTTCCTAATCCCGTTTTCATTCGTAGGGAAGATACACTACTTTCCATGCTGGGGATTAAGATTGGCAAAAATCGTAATAGAGCCGTACAAAATCTGGTTAGGTATGCAGATGAACTGGAACAACATCAATTTATTACTTGGCAATGTAAGAACGGAACCTACACCATTGAGCGTTTGATCGACCCTGCCATTGTACCAGGAACAGAAGCAAAAGAAGATCAAGACTGGTAAGGAGTGAGCCAAGCTATGACAGAATGGGATGAGAAAGAACAATATCTGTTGTTTATTAAGCTCCTAGCTGATTTGATACAAGAAGAGGTCAACAAGAGAAATGCTGAGCAGATCGCAAGCTAAGCAAAAAGGGAACCAACTCAAGATGAGCGGTTCCCTCATTATGTTTTTAATCAGTTTCTTTGCTGGAGATGATTAGCATGACTGTACCAGGGTCAACAGAGAGTACTTTGACGTATTTGTTCTGTATGTATTTGGTTGGTTCTGGAAAGTATCTTTCGCTTCTAAATATTTGGAACTGCTTTGATACCCAGCTTTTCACCTGTTCTACAGTTCGATCATCATCGAAAAAGCCACGAATCATTGCACCAGTGTAAATCCAGTTGGCATCTGCTCCAAGTGGGATGTAAGCGTTGGCTGATTCAATTTTACTGAGGTCTTTTCCAGAAAGGGCAAGGGAAAAACCAAACGGTGATTTCATATATAGGAAGAAAGTCTCCCCGCCATCTTGGTAACGAAAGCCTTCTCGTTCATAAAATTGAACCATGCTTTTTACTTGTTGCTCGTCTACTTTCATGTAACCATTAGACAAAAATAGAGTAGTAACAATAACGGGGATGAGTACGACACCGATACCTTTCCAGCTAGTGCCTCCAACTTCTTTGATTTTCTCTCGTTGTGTGGATAGTTCTCGATATAGGTTGTTAATGCTTGTGATTTTTTTATTCACATGTTGATAATACATGGTGTTGCCAAGGAAACCACAGATAAGCATGATAGGTATGGAGGCAGTCAGGACATTGGAGAAAAGAAATTCGGAAGCAATGATGTAAAAAACAGTAAGAATGAGTGCTTGCAGATACATCCTCCTGTACCCCATCCAGTAGACATTCCCGATAAAGGCAGCCCAGTTCCAACCTGCCCTTTTGGTTGAGTCAGATGAAGTTGACCATTTTGACAGGTAATAATCAGCATTATGCCCGATAAATAGCCGGAAAGCTTCATCTTGATTCAGAATATGTTCAGACTGGGATACAGATATGGCTTGATTAGTTGATTCATCTAAAAGTGGTAGTTCCTGAGCCGTCGTTGCCACAGTCTCTTCAAATACTGATTCAGACGGAACTTGTAGACCGCATGAAGAACAAAATCGGGCATTGTCAGGTATAGTAACTCCGCAATTTGTACACCGCATTATCAGATCACTTCCTTATTGGGCATTGAAAAAAGCTATAAGATTAGCTTCTGGACTGTTTTTGCCAGTAACTTGACGTTGAGGTTTTTCCACGGTTACTTTTAGCGTCCCAGTAGCAAGATTAGCAAAAATGGATGTGGGATGCTGTTTATTATCTAGTTTTACAACCAGTTCAATCCTAAAGTCAGCAACCCTATTTAACAGCAGGTACTGATTATCATTGACGGAAAAGACAACATAGCGTCTTGGGATCTTCATCTGAATACCCTTCTGCGATAGTTCCTGCTGACATTGACGAAAATAGCTAATAAGGGACTCTTCGATGAAATAGTAAGAAGCAATTTTTACATCCATGAAGTGTTTATTATAGTTCGTGTCCAAGTCCTGTGGATTTGGTGAGTACTGAAAGGTAAAATAAGCTTCGTTACTGGCAGCGTCATAAGTTAATTTAGCATTTGCCAAGTCAGGTCGATCTTGAGGGAATGCCTCTTTTAGCTTCTGAACGATCTCAGATTTCCTATAGATCAAATTGTTGTGTCCTTTTTCAACAATGGAGAAGTTTTTCCTGAAAATCTCTTCTAAGCTAGAGTCTACGCCCTTTAGTTCAAGAGTGATACTCGGTAGATTTTCAATATCTGTAGCATTGTTGTCACTTGGTGTTGTTTTGCCCTTTGCCGAATGCAATAGAGTAACGATCTCAGGAAAAGGTTCTGCCGCTTGTATTGCAGTGGAACCATCTCGGTACTTTCCATTTGGGTCAGCACCTGCTTCAAGTAACATTTTGACAAATTCTGTGTTTCCGTTGTATGCAGCCCAATATAGAACAGAGTCACCTTGTGAGGATGTAGCATTTGGATTTGCCTTATGTTCCAACAATATTTTTGCAATTTTATTAAAGGCGAAGTTATTTCGGTCTCTACTGCCAAAAGCAGTAGTAAGCAAAAGCGGCTCACCTGAAGAATCTTTGGTATTGGGATTCGCTCCTTGCTTCAGCAAAGATTCTACAGTTGCCGAATCGATTGCTTCAACTGCCTTTACAAGCTGTTTGTCTAATTCAGGATTGGGAGCGGGAGCGGAGGTGCTTGTTTGGACGACTTGGGTAGTTGGTTGTTGTGCTGGGGGTGTGGATTGTACCTGTCCACACCCAGCAACTACTATGGAAGTAATGAGAATACCGTTGATAAGCTTTCCATGTCTCATTCTTTATCCCCATCCTGGCTTGATTCGGTCTCTAAAAGTTCACCAAACCGTATACTGTCCACTTCAAAACCCCGAGCAAACCACTCAGGTAAGAACTTTTCGGTACACTCCACTTTTGCTCCGTTTTCTTTATTTACCATGACATAGATTTTTGTGTTTTCCATGTTCGCTCATCCCTTCTAAATTGGAAAAAGTAGTACAAAACTAATATACAGTACTCATGAGTACAATTAAAGCATTTGGTTTTGACTTTCCGTTACTGTTGTAGGGTGTCCCGCTTCTCTAGTCTGATAGAGAGGTGGTTGCGGTGTCGGCATTTCTAAAGTCAGTTGGTGAACGGATTCGTTCTATACGAAAAGCGCAAGACTCAACACAGGAAGCCCTTGCAGAAAAAGCTGGTCTCCATTACTCCTACATTGGCGGTGTGGAGCGGGGAGATCGGAATATCTCGCTTGAAACACTGGAAAAGATTATTGATGCACTGGGAGTATTGCCGGTTGAAATATTCCAGTTCGATTATGCTGATACTGAACAGGAGCAAGTTGATAAGAAACAGGTTTTGGAAGCTCTCAATTCATTGTTGATTGGACGCAATATTCAAGAAGTTAAGATGGTTCATCGGCTTGCAAAAGACATACTGGCGACAATTGATGAACAGAAAAACATATAAATTTTGGAAGCAACACGATTAGCCCCATTCCTCAAGCAGAGGATGGGGTATTGCTATTATTGATGTGCTTCAGCCTATGAGCGAGGGTGTTCTTTTCCAGTTTCACATGAAGAAGCTGGAGTTGGGCTTGTTGGTTCTTGTGGTGAATGTCGGTCAGTACGTCTTTGAGCGTTTCAAGGTGCAAATTGATGGCATTCGTGTAGGTGTAAGTGAGCGTGGATTCGATCATCTGGTTGTAGGTTTCAATTTGTGCTACCAGGTGATCTTCTTCGTCAATAAGATGCTCGTAGCGTTCGGAAGCTTTTTGGTTGTTCATTTCAATTCATCCCCTTTTTGCTGATGAAGCGGGGAAATCCCACTTTTTTGGCATTTTTTCAGCAGGGGAGCGGGAAGTAAAGAGATGAATTTCAAAAGTAGTAGTTCAAAGTACCTGTAAAAAAGTGTAATATGAGCTTGTATTAGTAATGAAGGGGGATAATTGTCGTGTCAAAAGTTGTTAGCGTTATAAATCTTAAAGGCGGTGTTGGAAAAACAACCGTAACCGTAGCATTAGCTGAATTTTTAGTAGTTGAGCATAACCTTAAAGTACTGGTAATTGACTTAGATCCTCAGACCAACGCAACAGTGGCATTGATAGGAGAAAAGGAATGGGGTAAACGTAATAAAAAAGGCTTAACATTATTTAACTTATTTAAAGACCATATAGATGATACTAGTACTTTTGATTTAGAGCAATCAATTGTAAAGAAGACCTCTAATCTGCAAGGAGGACTAAGCAATTTACACCTTTTGCCATCTAGTCTAGACTTTATTCAAATACAGGATAGACTAATTAATATTGGACAAACTGCGTTAATGAGACCTATTGATGTATTGAAGAAGGCAGTCAAGGATAGATTGGATGACTATGATATAGTATTGATTGATTGTCCTCCCAATTTGGGAATAGTTACACAAAATGGGTTAAATATTAGCGATTCATTCTTAATTCCT
Organism: Brevibacillus fulvus; assembly: GCF_016908525.1. GTDB lineage: Bacteria > Bacillota > Bacilli > Brevibacillales > Brevibacillaceae > Brevibacillus_G > Brevibacillus_G fulvus. The sequence goes on along the minus strand of NZ_JAFBEB010000015.1, from coordinate 16,173 downwards.
GTTATTCCTAATCGACTTTCTACATATGGTATTCCGCAGATATTAACTAGTGTGAAAAGTTTCAATCGTAGAACAGAATCTAATGTTCAACCTTTAGGTGTGGTTATATCTATGTTTAGATCAAATGTTCAGAACCATACTTTAACAAAGAACCAACTAGAGGCACAGGCTCAAGAAGGAAAAATGCCGAGAATATTTAAAACGATAATTCCATTAGCATCAAAAGTTTCTGATGCAACTGACTATGAGTTAGTGGGAATAAATACGCTAAAACAAAAGTATGGATGGTCAGGATCAAATTCAATGGAAGCATTCACGAACTTAACAAGGGAGTTTATGCAGTATGTTGGATTATAATGATAAGGATTTTAACAAAAAAGTAGCATTTATCTTGTATAAGATAGCTGAAAGAGTGGAGAATGACCAAGAGTTAGCTAAATACCTACTCGAACAGTATAGGACAGCTTTTTCCTCTGTAACAGACATAACATTTAAGGATGACGAGAAGCAATCAATAGTGAACGTGGTCAAAGACAATATAGAGACAGATATTTCCGATGTGTTTTCAATTTTTTCAAAAGAAGGGGCAGAGGGACTGCGTAACAATTTAGAACAATATGATATAGAAGCTATTAAGAAAATTGTTGCTGTAAATGGTCTTGATCCTTCACAAAAAGTAAGGAGATGGAAGACCAAAGTGAAAATTATTGATTTTGTTGTAGAGGTTATTGAGAAAAAAATGTCACATGGTAGTGCCTTTATCGATGAAAACTAATTCTACGCAAAAAGCTCTTACAGCAATGGCAAGAGCTTTTTGCCATGTATATGGCAAGTTTTTGTCTACCATTGGGAAAATCGTTGCAGATTTTCAAAACTCGGTGAACCGTACCACAAATAAAGGTAAAATGTTAAGGGACTTCATTAAGTCCCTTAGGCTGTCGGTATCGATGCTGTTCAGATTGTCTAGCACATAAGGTTCAAGCGGGGAAATAAAGTCACATTCTTGGATCGCCGCTAGGCGGGTAAGGAGTATCGAGGAATCCTTCTGCAATGTTTCGATAGTAAAGTCAAATAGAAGGTTGATTTGGCTAATCTGCCGATCGACTCGCTTGGGAGCATCCTTGGTTATGCGGATACTTTCAACCACCAATCGCAGTAACGCCTTTTGTTCATCCGCATCTGCTTTTAGTAGTGCGTCCTTGATCAGACTCAGCAAATTATGCAAAGAGTCAGGGTCAACCGGTTTTTTGTTTTGCCCATCCAGTTCAGCTTCAATAGCTTCCAATCGCTTTTGAAGCTGTTCCTGTTTGGAGTGCGTTTCTATCAAGCCCGACTTGAAGTATCCAACCAACTCAGGATCATTCAGAATGTTATCTTTGATCTTTTGAAGTTTTTTATTGATGTAATTAAGCTCTGCAACAACCGCCTTCTTTTCCGCGATTATCGGAGCGTCGGAATTTCAACGCATTGCATTGACATTGATTTTATCAACGAGTTGCCGAAGGATGTCTGGCCTCGACGCTGCTTTTACAAGTTCCTGAAGCACTTGGTCCTCGGCAATATCAGCCGGCATCATATTTGAGCGGCAAACAGACTTGCCTTTATTGTGAAACTGTCCGCAGACATAATATCGATACGATTTGCCTCCGGCCCCCTTGGATCGGGCTGGAACCATTCCATGACCGCAGGCAGGGCATTTTAATAAACCGCTTAAAATCTATGGCTGATGGGAGCGGGAAGGCTTGTTTGAACGTTGACCGAGCTTCTGGTGGACGCTTTCCCATATATCAGATGTGATAATCGGCTCATGCGTTCCATCAACAACGAGGAAGTCAGGGTTTTTCCCCTTTCGGCGTTTTTCCGACCAATTCCGAAGCTGATTGTATCGTATCTTTCCAATGTAGAGGGGGTTGTTCAGTATCGTTTTTATCCCGCAAACATTGGGAGGCTTTTCTATCTTGGAACGATAGCCTTCTTCACTCAGGCGTCGGGTAATGGCCTTGAATCCCAGTCCTTGATTGGCGTAATTAAATATTTTGCGGACGATGACAGCTTCTTTATCGTTGATAACAAGGCTCTTATTAACGCTATCATAGCCCAAGACCTTGCCACCGATGATTCTCCTTTTTCTGCTCTCTATAACATACCTGATTTTACCCGTTCACAATGGAATTGCGTTCATGCTCTGCGAATGAAGCAGCAATCTGGTAAATTAACTTTCCCAGTCCTGTAGAAATATCAACTGGCTCTTTCGGGCTTTTCAGGGATACATATTTCTTTCGAGAATTTCGCTGATCTCAGTGAATCCTTAGTACACAAATATCGCGAAGATAAAAACTTCTGTGCTCAATGCGGAAAACCTGTAAACCGGGATAATATATCCGAGAATGATCAACCGCAGAGCATGCGTCAACGTCAAGAAGTACCAAGGAAAAGGGCCGGATTCATTATTTCGGTTGCAGTATGCAGTCTGCTGATGACGGTCGGACTGACAGCAGGCATGTTTTACATTGCGGATAAAATTGAGCCATCCAAGCCGCCTTTACGGCCAATTGTAACGAGCGGCAAGACTTCAACCAAAGCATGGGAAAACTTGGTGCCAGCAGAAGTATTGTATAAGGATAAATTCGACAGTGCAGACGAATTGACCCAAGCGGCATTCCAAAACAATAGCAATGATGTCGCTAATTTATTGGCCGACGGAGCCGACCCTACTCAATCCAATGCCATATTAGTGGCTGCCGGAAACAAAAATATGAAAATCATGGAGCTTCTATTGAAACACGGAGCCAATCCCAACTACATGAGAGCAGGAAAAACGGCTTTGAATTACGCTGTAGAAAATGATGATATTGAAATGGCCAAGTTTCTTCTGGATTCGGGTGCCGATCCAAATGTAAGCACTGAATCGGCGATATGGAAAGCGGTAGAAAAATATTTGCTACAATTCGCCAAGGAATCTGGACTGACAGAGATAGCTGACTTGTTAAAAAATGCTGGAGCAAAAGAGAGCAAACGAGGTTAGATATACGATTAATAAGGCTGGGTTTTAAACTACGGGCTGAACTTGATGGTTCGGCTTTTTCTGTGTTACGTTACAATTTATCAATATTGACGATATATAGAATAATGATTTGCCGACAGTAACTCTTTATCAATTGTTTTTGTGGACTTTTGGCTTGTTTCATTGGAATTCTTGCCTGGGTAAGGCGGTGCTGAGGCCGAAACATCAATTTTTTCAAGTTCACCACCCAATTCACGTTACAAAAGTCATCATCGAACAATATATTTCCTCAAATAGGAAATCAGAACTACTTCAAACAAGGAATTTCAACGGGGGATGTCGAATAGGAAAAGTTGCGTGGTTTCGGGCGGAACAAGAGGTGAACTATGGAAATCATCAATAATATCGACAATCTTCTCGGCGAAAATTTGAAACTAGAGGTTCGTAAAGGAAGCAAGGTATCGATTGCTGCATCATGCTTCTCCATTTATGCATACGAAGCCTTAATGAGAGAACTGAATCAGGTGGAAGAAGTCCGGTTCATCTTCACCTCTCCCACCTTTATTGCGGATAGTATAAAGAAGGAGAAGCGGGAATTTTATATCCCGAAACGGAACCGGGAAAAAAGCTTGTACGGCACCGAATTTGAAATCCGGCTCAAAAACGAATTGACACTCAAAGCGATTGCAAAAGAATGCAGTGACTGGATTCGTAAAAAAGTCACGTTCAAATCGAACCGTACTTCAGGATCGATGCAAGGCATGCTGAATGTGCAGACTGCAAACGAGCCGATCACCTATATGCCGATCGATGGCTTTACGACCGTTGATCTTGGTTATGAAAAGGGCAATGCTCTCTCCAAGATGGTGAACAAGTTCACAGAAGCTCCGTTTACCAAAATGTATTTCGATCTGTTCGATCAGGTATGGAATGACAAAAGCAAGCTTGAAGATGTCACGAACCAAGTTGTGGAGCATATTTCATCGGTGTATAAAGAGAACTCTCCGGAGTTCATTTACTACGTCATTTTGTACAATATCTTCAACGAGTTCCTATCAGACATCACAGAAGACATTTTGCCCAACGAAGCAACTGGATTCAAAGAGACGGAAATCTGGAAACGTCTCTATCATTTCCAGAAAGACGCAGTTCTTGGTGCGATCAATAAACTGGAAAAGTACAACGGATGCATCCTTGCAGACAGCGTTGGTCTGGGAAAAACATTTACGGCTCTTGGCATCATTAAATACTATGAACTTCGCAACAAGTCCGTGTTGTTGCTATGTCCCAAAAAACTCGGCGACAACTGGCTTACCTATAAACAGAATGTAACCAACAATATTTTGTATGCTGACCGATTCCGCTATGATGTACTCTACCATACGGACATATCGCGGGAAAGAGGCAAATCAAACGATATCCCGCTTGACCGATTGAACTGGGGTAATTATGATTTGCTCGTCATTGATGAGTCACATAACTTCCGTAACAACGAAGCCAAGAAAGATAAAGAGACGCGGTATCAGAAGCTGATGCGGAAAGTGTTGAAAAGCGGCGTGAAAACGAAAGTGCTCATGCTCTCCGCTACTCCGGTGAACAACAAATTCATGGATCTTCGCAACCAGCTTGCCTTGGCTTATGAAGGGAATCCTGAAGAAATCAACAGCAAGTTGGGGACGGAGCGGGGGATTAACGACATCTTCAAACGAGCCCAGTCCGCGTTTAACCAGTGGTCTAAGATGGATGTTGCTGAGCGGACAACGGAGACGCTTCTTGGTATGCTCGACTTCGACTTTTTCGAGCTGTTGGACAGCTTGACGATCGCCCGGTCACGCAAGCATATCCAGAAGTATTACAAAGCGGAGGAGATCGGCGAGTTCCCCAGACGGCTGCCGCCTCTATCCAAGTTCTGCGATTTGACCGACAGAGCGGATGTGATCGGGTATAATGAAATTTTTATAGAGTTGTCCAGAATCAATCTCGGCATCTATGCACCATTCAAATACATTCAGCCGAGCCGATTGCGTTTCTATGAAGAGTTGTATGACACCAGTGTAAGGGGCGGGAGCGGGAACTTCAGGCAGATGGATCGCGAAGGCAGCTTGCAGCTCTTGATGCGGATCAACCTGCTGAAACGCCTGGAAAGCTCAGTGGAATCTTTCCGATTGACCCTTTCCAAGATTGTCTCCAAAATCGATCAGACGCTACAGCAAATCGAAGCGTTTGAGAGAAGCGGGAAATCCGACGCTGTAGGTTATACCGATATTGAGGATGCCAATCTGGACGATGACGATTGGCTGGACGATGATTTCAGCATCGGGGATACAATTAAGATCAATTTGTCTGATATGGATGTTCTTCGCTGGAAAGAAGATTTGACGAACGACCATAACATTCTCTTCGCGTTGCTGACTGAAATGCAGAAAGTTACGCCTGAACATGATGCGAAGCTAAACACGTTGAAGCAGGTGATTGATCACAAAATCAATCATCCGATCAATCCCGGCAACCGCAAAGTCATCGTTTTCAGTGCGTTCACGGATACCGCGGCGTACTTGTACACGCATTTATCTGCGTACATGAAGGCGAAGTACAATATCGACACGGCCAAAATCGTCGGAAGCGATGAGAACAAAAACACCGCTGGTTTGCGGAATGATATCAGCACATTGTTGACTTGCTTCTCGCCTCGATCCAAGGAGAAGAAGCTGACCATGCCGGATGTCAAAGGCGAGATTGATTTGCTCATTGCGTCCGATTGTATTTCTGAGGGGCAAAACTTGCAAGATTGCGACTATCTGATCAACTATGACATTCACTGGAATCCGGTGCGAATTATTCAGCGATTCGGTCGGATAGACCGGATCGGGTCGCAGAACAAGGAGATTCAATTGGTGAATTTCTGGCCCAACATGACGCTGGATGAATACATCCAGTTAAAAGAACGGGTCGAGAATCGCATGGTCATCATGGATATGACAGCAACCGGCGATGATAATGTTCTGTTCAATCAATCCAGCGATCTGGAATATCGGAAGCAGCAGCTTCATCGATTGCAAAGGGAAGTCGTTGATCTGGATGATATGAATACGGGCGTCTCCATTACCGATTTGGGCCTAAATGATTTTCGCATGGACTTGGTGAACTATGTCAAGGAGAACGGAGAACTTGATTCTGTTCCAAGCGGACTGCATACAGTTGTGGCTGCTGACGAAGAGAAGGGAGCAAAACCCGGTGTCATCTTTGTTCTTCGCAATGTCAATGAGGTGCTGAACCCTGACAAGCAAAATCGGCTGCATCCCTTTTACCTTGTCTATATGAGCGAAGACGGCGAAGTCATCACCAATCATATGGATGTCAAAAAGACACTGGATATTTTGCGAGCTCTATGCAGAGGGCAATCCGAACCGATGATGGATGCTTGCCGCAGTTTCAATCAAGCGACGAAAGACGGCAAAAAAATGGACATGTATTCCATGCTATTGGAAGAGACCATCCGCTCGATTGTTCAGGTAAAGGAAGAAAACGATCTGGATAGCTTGTTCAGTTCGGGAGGCACGACAGCATTGATCGACTCGATTAAAGGGCTTGAGGACTTTGAACTCCTCACCTTTGTCGTCATCAGGCAGGTGAATACATGATGTTTCAATTGCCGTCAAGTACACTCGTAAACCGCAAAATTCCGAAGAACAAATTTTATGAGAAGCTGCATGCAAACCAACATCTGAAGGAATTGTTTACTGAACAAGTCGAATCGATCCTCTGGAAACACAAGTTATCCAAGGAGACGATTCGTCTCGATCCGAAAGACGACATTGAAGAAATTCAGATATTCGAGATTCATTTGAAGGAGCAAACCTACTCCCTTGACTTGCTACGGAGTATAGACAAGGCAATCCCTTATCCCATCTTGCATGTCTTGATGGTTGAGGATCAGGCCAAGCTTGCCATCGCGTATAAAGAACGAAATCAGACCGACGACAATCGATCTGTCATCCGTTCTTACCATGAGACGGACTGGCAGCCGGTGGAGAGTATCAAACTCGACATTCTCCAAGGACTCGATCTGAAGGCTGTTTATGAGAACATCATTCGTCAACTTCTTCCAATCAAGGTGAAGCCGGAAATCGAGCTTACAGCCGTTTTGGAGCGGCAAGCCCAAATTGACAAACTGACGCAAGAATGCCAGCGGCTGGAGTCCAGGATTCGGGCTGAAAAACAATTCAACAAGAAGGTTGAATTGAACATGGAACTACAACGCAAGAGAAAAGAACTGAAACAACTACTCGATGAGTAATCGGAGGCGTACTTATGAAAAAATTGACGATGAAGTCGGTTGATTTGACTCGAGTCAATATCTACAAGATTGCAGAGTTGTTCCCCAACGTGATTACCGAAGCTAGAGATGAACATGGAAAAATCAAACTAGCGGTCGATTTTGATTTGTTGAAGCAGGAACTTTCCGATGTTCTTGTTGAGGGTGAAAAAGAACGGTATCAGCTTACTTGGCCTGGGAAGAAACAGGCTATCCTTAATGCGAACACGCCGATTGACAAAACATTGCGTCCGGTTAAGGAAGACAGCGTTGATTGGGATAATACGCAGAACTTGTACATTGAAGGCGATAATCTTGAGGTGTTGAAGCTGCTTCAGGAGTCGTATTTGAATAAGATAAAATGCATCTATATTGATCCCCCTTATAATACGGGTAAGGATTTTGTTTATAAAGATGATTTTAGAGAATCTGCTGAAGAGTACCTTGAGGAGACAGGTCAAATAGATGAACAGGGTAATCGCCTTTTTCAGAACACAGAGTCGAACGGCCGTTTTCACAGTGATTGGTTGACTATGATGTATTCGAGGTTGAAAATAGCTAGACAATTGCTTAAGGAAGATGGAGTTATTTTTATCAGTATAGATGATAATGAAATTGATAATATAAAAAAATTGTGCGATGAAGTATTTGGAGCAAGTAATTTTGTAGGTATTTTTGTTTGGAAAAGGAGAACAGGAGCAAACGATTCGAAACGTTTTTTTGTTAGTAATGACCAAGAGTATATTATCTCTTATGCAAAAACAGAGGCTTTTGTATTCAATGGTATCATTAAATCAACAGAGAATTACCAAAATCCTGACAATGATCCAAGAGGGCCTTGGGCAAGAGATAATTTAACATGTAACAAAACAGCTTCAGAAAGACCTAACTTATTTTATCCTATTACTGACCCAAATACAGGAATTACTTATCAGTGTAATCCCAATAGAGTTTGGGTGTATGAGAAAGCTCGTATGGAAAGATTGATTATGGAAGGAAAAGTTCTATTTCCACCGAGTGGGAATGGTACTCCAATGTACAAAAGACATCTATCTGAACTGAGATCAAATAAAAAACCTTTGTCAACGTGGATTCTCCCTTCTAATTTGTCGGATGGAGAAGACAATAATAGCACTTTGATATTTCCTCTAAATTTTGTTGCTACTAAAGAATTAAGAGATTTATTAGATGGTCAGTATTTCGATTACCCCAAATCAGTTCAAATGTTATATGGAATACTGAATCAGGCTGTTGAAGATAAAAGTGACGATATTGTTCTTGACTTCTTCTCTGGGTCTGCAACGACTGCCCATGCTGTTATGCAACTTAATGCCGATGACGGAGGCAATCGGAAATTTATCATGGTTCAACTACCAGAACCAACATCCGAAAATTCCGAAGCCTACAAAGCCGGTTACAAAAACATCTGCGAAATCGGAAAGGAACGAATCCGTCGTGCCGCGAAGAAGATTAAAGAAGAAACAGGGGCAGACATCGATTACGGCTTCCGGGTATTCCGCGTGGATTCATCGAACATGAAGGACGTTTACTACACACCGGACAAGCTTAAACAGGGTGAACTGTTTGATCTTGCATCCAATATCAAAGAAGATCGTACCGGGGAAGATTTGCTCATTCAAGTCATGCTGGAACTCGGCCTTGAGCTTTCGTTACCTATGGAAACGAAGCAGCTTGAAGGGAAGACCGTTCATTACGTTGCCGGGAACTCTTTAATCGCATGTTTTGATGACAACGTGCCGGAATCCGTCATTAAACAAATTGCGGCGGAACATCCGCTTCGGGTTGTATTCCGCGACAGTTCCTTTGAAGATGATTCCGCACGAATCAATGTAGAAGAATTATTCAAGATGCTCTCTCCGGGCACAGAAATCCAAGTGCTGTAAGGTGGTGAGCTCAAATTGAAGATCAAATTCAAACATCAGCAGTTTCAGTTGGACGCCGTAAAAAGTATCGTGGATTGCTTTGAGGGGCAACCTAATGAGTTGTCCCGATTTACACTTGACCGAGGCAGAAGACAAAAACCGGAACAAATGGTCATGGATGATCTCGCGAATGCCGAACAAGCGAACATCGGATTCAAGAACAACGCCATTCAATTGATTGATCAGGAAATCTTGAAAAACATCCAAACGGTTCAACGGAAGAACGGTTTGAAAATATCTGAAAAGCTTGAGGGCAAATACAATCTGACGATCGAAATGGAAACCGGGACAGGCAAAACCTATACGTACATCCGTACCATGTTCGAACTGTACCAAAAATACGGATGGAGCAAGTTTATTGTCGTTGTTCCTTCTATCGCCATTCGCGAAGGTGTGCTCAAGACGTTCCAGATCACGAAAGATCACTTCATGTCTGAATACGGTACAAAGGCAAGATACTTTGTGTATAATTCGAAGCAATTGCATCATATTGAGAAATTTGCCAGCGACGCCGGAATCAATGTCATGATTATCAACTCGCAAGCCTTTAATGCGAGAGGGAAAGATGCAAGACGCATTTACATGGAACTGGATGACTTCAACAGTCGCAAACCGATTGACGTGCTGGCGAGCACGAATCCGATCATGATCATTGACGAGCCACAATCCGTTGAAGGCAAGCAGACGAAAGAATCCCTGAAGGCATTCAATCCGTTGTTCACCTTGCGTTATTCGGCGACGCATCGTGAAGATTACAACAAAGTGTACCGGCTCGACGCCCTGGATGCCTACAACAAAAAGCTGGTGAAAAAAATCAGCGTGAAGGGGATTTCGGCCAAAGGAAGAAGCGGCACGGACAGCTATCTGTATCTGGAAGGCATCGATGTGAGCACGAAGCTGGCTCCGGTGGCCCGGCTGGAATTCGAAGTGAAGACAAAAACGGGTCTTGCCAGGAAGACGCATAAAATCAGACAAAATGATGATATATACCAATTATCCGGTGAGCTTGAGCAGTACAAGGGATATAAAGTGTCCGAAATTAATGGACAAAATAACAGCATTAGCTTTATAAACGGCGTAACTTTATACGCTGGTGACGTACAGGGGGATGTAGGAGAACTGCATTTCCGCCGTATTCAGATTCGGGAAACGATCAAGTCCCATTTTGAAAAAGAACGTGCGTTGTTTCATCAAGGGATTAAAGTGCTTTCGCTCTTTTTCATCGACGAAGTAGCGAAGTATCGGCAGTATGACAAAGATGGTTCAGAGCTTAATGGTGTTTATGCGGAGATGTTTGAGGAAGAATACACGGCCTTGCTCAATGAGCAATTGTCGCTGTTTGCCGATGATCCATACATCCAATATTTGAACCGGATACAAGTGAAAGAAACGCATAAGGGGTATTTCTCGATCGATAAGAAAAGCAACCGTTATGTCGATCCGAAGGTATCGGCAAGAGAGACGGACTCCGATGATGCGGACGCTTATGACCTGATTATGCGGGATAAAGAACGATTGCTTAGCTTCTCGGAACCAACCCGGTTTATCTTCTCCCACTCTGCTCTTAAGGAAGGTTGGGATAATCCGAATGTGTTCCAGATTTGCACGCTGAAACATAGCGATTCCACCATCAAGAAACGTCAGGAAGTCGGGCGGGGACTGCGGCTTTGTGTCAATCAGAATGGTGAACGGATGGATTCGAGTGTACCAGGTATCGACGTTCATGAAATCAACGTGTTGACCGTCATTGCCAGTGAGTCGTACGAGCAATTTGCGAAACAGCTGCAAAACGAAATCGCTGAAACGCTGTCCGATCGCCCACGCAAAGCAGATCGCGACTTCTTCCTGGATAAGGTGTTGAACAATGCACGCGGAGAGCAATTGAAATTAGAAGATACCTTAGCAAGCAAGTTACTGTACACGTTTATTAAAAATGATTATGTGGATGATCAGTACAATTTGACGGATGTTTATTTTAACGCTGTAGAAAATCAGAGCCTCAAACTCCCCGAGGAATTGACGGACTTTCAGGAACCGTTGGTCGAATTGGTGAAGTCGATTTATGTAGAGGGTAAATCGAATCTGGCTGATAATGAACGGAACCGAAATATAGCTTCCGTTACGGTCAACAACAATTTTTATAAAAAGGAGTTCCAAGAGCTCTGGAACCAAATCAATCGGAAATCTGTGTATACTGTCAAATTCGACTCCGAGGAACTTGTGAAAAAGTGTGTATGGGCTTTGGACAGTCATTTACAAGTGCCTGCGATCCGATATGCAATCAGGCATGGCGAAATGAATCGAATTGAGTCCCAGCAACAGCTAAAGTCGGGGGAAGCTTTTCAGACGCGAGAAACTAAAACCGAGCTTGTGGAAGTGAAACCGGATTTTCGGGTGAAATACGATTTGGTCGGAAAGCTCATGGACGAAACGCGGCTGACGAGAAAGACGATCGTGGCCATTTTAACGGGGATCAAAGAAGCGACTTTCCTTCAATTCCGCAAAAACCCGGAAGAATTCATGATTCGTGCCGCCAAGCTGATCAACGAGCAGAAAGCGACGACGATTATTGAATCCATCACTTATGATGTTCTCAATGATAAATTCGAAGCGGACGTATTTACGAAAAACACATTATCCGGGAAACTGGGGGAAAATGCGATTCCGGTTGAGAAGCACGTTTATGACTATGTAGTTACGGATTCTAAGATCGAGCGTGCTTTTGCTAAAGAGCTTGATGTCAGCAATGAAGTCCGGGTGTACGCCAAGCTGCCGCGGGGATTTTTCATCCCGACGCCAATGGGCAATTACAATCCGGACTGGGCGATTGTTTTCAAGGAAGGTGATGTGAAGCACATTTACTTCATCGCGGAGACGAAAGGCTCCATGGAATCCATGGAACTGCGTGAAGTGGAGAAGGCGAAGATTGAATGTGCCCGGAAACACTTTGCCAAGTTGAACTCCGACCGATTGAAGTACGATGTTGTCAACAGCTATGAGAAGTTGTTTGAGATCGTCAAGGGGTAAAAAAATGGGGAGGGGATGAATTAATACTCCATCCTCTTCCCATTTACATTTTCTTGCGTTTGGCACCCCTATTATGGTAAAATGTTGACAAAAACGAAAGGAGGGGTTATAATGCAAATTTTTAAGCTTTTCTATACTGAGAGGGTAATGCCAGAACTTAATGTGGAATTCATTAAGGGAAGTAATCCCGAAGTATTCGGTATTCAGGTTAAACCGGAGAATTATAGAGAGTTTATGAATTCACATTATAACTTGCTCCGCCGTTACAAGGTACAGCAACACATAATGTCTAATTATAAGTTCATACAACTTATTAAGTCTAAAAGTCGGTTTGGGATTCATATTGGTGACATCAAATTTACCGAAGAGGAAGATCTTGTTCAGACTAACAATGAAATGTATCTCGAATTACGCAAGGCAATTTCGGCAGATGATTTTAACTCGGTAATTGAATGTCTTCAAGCCCTTGATGCAGATGGTTATAAAATATCTAGAATTGAGTGTTTCACTGAAACTGGCGAGCGTATAAATGTTCATTACAATGGTACGATATCCTTTAGTAGTTCACTTGAAACGATGGAGCCATATATAAAGAATAGTTTATTGATTGATTATCTGGTAAAAGGTCCTGAGGTGTTACATTGAGGGACAGAATAACTGCAATTATTATAAAAACATTCTCGGACGTATTAGCCATTTGGCTCGTTTTTTCATTGGCGAATGATTCATTGACTCAGTTATTGAATGCTCATGGGTTTTCTGATCCTAAGGCTGTATTGGGTATAGTATCGGCAATAACGCTTGCAGTGTCAGGGCTATTGATAATCTGTTTAGAACTATTATTTTTTCATGTGTTATTTAAGCCCTTATCGATTGAAGTAGGCTTTTTGAGTAAAAACAATCGTCCACTGACAAAAGAAAAGTTGAAAGCCACTACAAATCCGATGGACTGCCAAGCTGATTACAAACTTAATGTTGAAATAAGTGGCGGAAACCGACTTACAAATCTGTTATTAAATGCTCTTGGGAGCGACTTGGTCATTAAGTACAGACCAGATGCATATGACACAGAGATATCGAATGGCTGGGCAACAACACCGCTGCAAAATCTATATAAAAATCGTAGTGGACAAGTAAGATATTATTGGACTGACTCATTAAGAGGCCATAATACAATTGATGAAGAAGATGCCATCATTTTAAGACCAGAGCTTATAATCAAACCTAAACGATTTGACGTCCATAAGTGCAACGTAGATGTTAGCTTACGGTCTTCTGAAAAACGACGGTTTCTCTTAAGAGCGGTCTTTTTTACACTTAAAATTTTTTTGGTTAAGTATGAGGTAAAGTCATTCAGAATAATTTTTGAATAGGGGACTTATTAATGGCGAGCACCGTATTTTACCGGTTAACAGCCGATATTGCTAGTCTTGAGAACGTCATTGAAAATATATTAACTATTAGGAAAGTTGACGATATACGACACGTTACTGAAGAACAGTTGGCACGAATTCCACAAGAAGAGAGAACCTTTGTTTCAAAGTGGAGGTCGTATGCCGATTATCCGGGTATTTCCACTTTACAAATGCCAAACAATCAAACAATAAGGTTTCTTGTAAAAGAGGCTTATGTGGAAACCTCAAAATATCGTAGGAATATGTTCGAAAACGATGAGTTGCTTCCTAAAGCCCAGAGAACAATTTTTGAAACCGTAAGAACTGTTTTCTTTGAACGCAGTGACAGAGTCTATGTTGCTATCTTTACAACAAGCCAAACAGCACTCAACAAAATAAAGCAAAAGTTGTTTGAGGATGAGACCTACATAGATACATTAGATAATGATTACTTAATTGATGGCGATTTGTTTTATTGGTTGTTCTATAAATATGAAGAGAAAAATAAGCTCATTGCAGAAAGGTTTGAAGTTGAAGCTATTTCGGGCTTTTTAGGGAATATTGCTGATGAAACCCATATAATTAGAGGAGAAAGCGAAGTCACACCCACGTTACTCGTAACAAAGGCATTTGTTAGTAAATTCCACCCGATTCGAAGTTTGAATGTTATGTTGAAACTCGATGACTATCGCTTAAGTTTTATTTTTAATGATCTGTGCCAATGCTCTATAAGTTCTAGCTGCCGAATTCCGAATAACCGCTATGATATTGAAGTAGCTTCAGCACTGGTTATTTATGCGTTTATTCTCCCATACTTATCTCATTTATTTGAAACTGATGAAGAATGGAATCCGGATACAAAAACAGTTTTTGCAAAACGTATAGGGAAGGAAGTAATCAAAGAGATTGCAGACTTTCACGGGATTGATTTGAAGAATCTTGATTAGTACACCAGGGGAACCCCCTAGTGTACTATTTTTATTTCAGTTTACCATATCAATAGATACGGTGAACCGTATCATAAGTAAATGATGTTTTTAAAAGGGGGGCCATAAAAGGGCGCCCTTTTCTTTTTAGTTTCATAACAAAGGTCAAGAAAAGCTCCCGTTCTGAAGTCCGTATTAAAACTTTAAAAACAAGAATCAAGGATTTACAAAGGAAAATACAGGATCAATTTGTGAAGAAATACCGTTAAATTAAGGGCGGGTTTGTTAAAAAAGGAAATAAATGAAACCGCTAGAATAAGTAAAGGATATCAATCTTAATGTCTAACTATGGGAACTAACGAAGCATAAAGTTGAAGAAGCAAAAGTTTAAACTAAAATAATGGCGGGGGTTAAAAAATATGAAAAAAATGGGAACTATATACTTTTTCTGCGGAAAAATGGGAGCTGGGAAATCAACGAAATCAAAACAATTGGCGATAGATAAACAGGCGGTACTGTTGTCTGAGGATGAATGGCTTTCATCTCTTTATCCCGATCAGATTGCATCCTTTGAGGACTATCTAAAATTTTCAGCGCAGATCAAGCCGTTGGTGAAAAGGCATGTCCAAAATATATTAAGTGTCGGTACAGATGTAGTGATGGATTTTCCAGCTAACACGCAAAAACTGCGAAAGTGGTTTTTGGATATGGCGTCAGAGGTCAATGCAAGCCATCAACTAATTTTCCTTAATCTAAGCAACGAGCAATGTTTACGTCAAATAGCACAAAGGCGTAACGAACAACCGGATCGAGCAGCTTTTGACACGGAAGCGGTGTTTACTCATGTTACTAAATTTTTTGAAGCACCAGATGCATCCGAGGGTTTAAATATTTTAGAGTTTAGCGGAAAGGAATAACAAGGAATTAATGATTCGTGTGTATAGAGTACCTTTTTTCTGGGAGGTGCTCTATTTGATTGGCAAACTGACTGGAATTCCTTACAGTCTCACAACAATTTGGAAAAAATCAACCCTACTTCTCAAGTGTCAGTGTAAGCCCCCTATTGCGATTGTAAAGAGCAGCGGTACAGATGCTTATATAAAAAAGGCCCCGTCCACCTTGGGGGTGGGCGGGGTTCGATGCCTTGAAGTTTTAGACCTTGGCCGTTGCACCTTCCTTTTTTGTCGTCTTTCTCGTTAACGAAAAGACCGCGCATAGTAAGGAAACAATCACCAAGGCGCTGCCAAACCAAGCTGTACTGGAAACGGTACCGGTTTGACTCAACACGATGCCGCCAAATGCTGATCCAAGCGAAATCCCGATTTGCAACGCTGAATTATTAAAGCTTTGCTGAATGTCAGACGTAGCGGGATCTGTTTGAATCAAGTAGCTCTGCTGCGGTGGAGCCAGACTCCAACTGAGTGCTGCCCAAATCATCATGATCGGTATAAAGACAATCAGTGAAAAAGTGTTTATGGCAGACTAAAAATGTAGGTTATGGCAGTTAATTTATGCAGACCCGTAGGGGCTGCATAAATTAAAAAACCACTTGCCAACATCCCCT
>NZ_JAFBEB010000014.1 GCF_016908525.1 Brevibacillus fulvus | reverse complement strand
CCCTTGATTTTCTTTCATTTTGATAACAATTCTTCATGCAAGGGCTCCTTCGAATTTATCGCGTCTAATCAAGAAGTGAATTTTGCAAAAGGCTCTAATAACTGATTCACTTTGCTTTCATCTTCTAAATAATCGTTTATCAGTTTTTTTAGTTCATCTTCGGTTTGTATCTCACTTCACTCCTGCGAATACCACCACACTTGTAACTGTTTTTCGTAATCGCATATAAGCCTTAATTAAAAAAGCCGTGATCAACTGCGTTCTCACGGCTTCCGAGCAACTAGCGGATAAATTCTTGCTTTTGAATCGTATATTTGTCGAGCAATTCCGGTACCGGTTCATAGCCAATTCCGGCCTCTGCTGGTATGTGAATAAGCCCGTCATGCGAAACAGTCACTTCCGGTTTGATAATATCTTCCATCCAGTAGCGGGAAGAACCGGCGGTATCTCCGGGCAGTGTAAAATTGGGCAAGCTGGTAATCGCGATATTGTGTGCCCGGCCAATTCCGGATTCCAGCATCCCGCCGCACCAGACGGGGATTCCATGTTTCTGGCAAAGATCATGAATTTTTTTCGATTCGGTCAAACCGCCGACACGTCCGATTTTAATATTAATCACTTTGGTGCTGCCCAATTCGATTGCATGCCGGGCATCTTCCACGGAATGAATGCTTTCATCAAGACAAATCGGTGTTTTTAACTGTTTTTGCAGCTGAGCATGATCAATGATATCGTCATGCGCCAACGGTTGTTCAATCATCATCAGGCCAAAGTCATCCAACTCTTTTAACAGGTCGATGTCCTCTAACGTATAGGCGGAGTTGGCGTCAGCCATCATCGGGATGTTGCCGAATCGTTGCCGCAATCCGGCGATTACTTGCACATCCTTGCCTGGCTTGATCTTGATTTTCATCCGTCTGTAACCTTGCTGGAGATATTGTTCGACCAAGCGATATAGATCGTCGATGTTTTCTTCGATCCCAATGCTGACGCCGACCTCAATCGCTGTCTTGTTGCCGCCAAGCGCTTTTGCCAAAGGGACATCGTTTTGTTTGGCAAAAAGATCCCAGTACGCTCCTTCCAAAGCCGCTTTCGCCATATTGTTTCGGCGAATCGGAGCCAGACAGGCCGTAACCTCGTCAGGATGCCGCAGCTCGGACTGTTCAAAAAGAAGCGGAATTAAAAACTCCTCCATTACATGCCAAGCACCGCCAACCGATTCCTCGCTGTACAGCGGTACGGTCATTGCCACACATTCGCCGTAGCCAATATGTTCTTTCGTATGTACTTCGCTGACGATAAACTGTTTTTGCAACTGCGTGCCAAAGCTGGTGCGAAAAGGGGCTTTTAATTGCATACTCATTTTCCGCAAAACAATTTTTTCCACTTTCATCCAGATCATCCTTTTTCGTTTATTATCCAAAAAACTCTGAATTGATTTAATATTACTATACTAAATTGAGTTGATTCCGAACAGTCAACCGTAAAAAACGGTTCCTTACGATTCGTCCATAACTGAAGACTTTTTCCGCTGTACCGCGGCTTGTCAGCTTGCAGCAAGAACTTTTTTTTGAAGCGAAGACAGAACGGATCACCCAATCCAGCTTATGGCATGGCCCGAGCTGTCTTCACCATTTCCCGCGATCATGTCGGGACTTCGCAATGTTGACCAATCTGTGTTCGGGTTGTTGAACAAACGGTCGTTGGTTGACTATTCCTGGGGTTGCAGTTTCTCTTCAAGCAATTTTTTGTTGCTGAGAATGGTTGGATCGTCAGGACGATACGTTCGGGCTACTTCGTTATGTTCATACGATTTCTGCACATCCCCGATGTGATAATAGCAGACACATAATTGCAAGTGCGGCAGCCATGTCCAGCACGCTTCATGGAAGAATCCCCAACTTTCTTTGGGACGCTCCAGTTCAGTGGCGAATTTGTACCAAAACAACGCTTTGCGGTATTCCTTTTGCCGGAGAAAATAATGACCGAGACGGCAACAAAATTCCGCCCGCGGAGCCTCGAGCCGAAAAGCTTGGAAAATGCAGTCCAGTTCTTTTTCCTCATTGCCCAACCGATAATAAATGTCTGCCATTTTGTTGTAAGTGGCCAGGATGTCTTCTATCCACCCTTCTTTTGTATCCAGAAAACGATGATAAAACTCCAACGCCCTTTCATATCGCCCGTTGTCCCGCAATTCGTTGGCAAAATAATAAAGATCGCGCGGTGTAAACGGTTCGCCCTTGGCCAGGCGTTTTTCAAAAATAGCCAAGTTTCTGCCGGAATGACTGTTAATCCGCCGATGGGTAACGGCAATATCGCTGTTCAAAATATTTCCGCTGACGGCCAAATATTCATGAACGGCGCCGTGCCAGCGAAACTGTCTGGCCCTCTTTACAAGCCGATTGCGGCGAAAACTGTAGGAAACACGCCCAAACTCATCAAAGGCATAATGATAGTGCATCGTGACCGAATCAACGGATGGATCTAGCGTTTCTTTTAGCTGCAACAATTTTTGCTGGTCTTCTTCCAACAAAACGTCGTCAGCATCCAGCCACAAAATATATTCCTGGGTAGCTAAACGAAAGGCATAATTTCTCGCTGCCGCAAAGTCATCGATCCACTCAAAATGATAAATTTTATCCGTATATTGACGCACAATTTCTGTTGTTCGATCCGTTGATCCGGTATCAACGACGATAATCTCATCGACAATTCCTTTGACCGATTCCAAACAATTGCCGATCGTTTTTTCTTCATTTTTCGCGATCAAGCACAGACTAATTGTGATCATTTCATCACCTCAAAAGAGTGTATGTTACTTTGATATGCCATCCTGGACGTAGTCGTCCTGATCAATCACAAAGAAAAAAAGAGGCAGACAACAAATGTCGGAGCCTCGCTCACTCGATTTGCAGCTGCCTTTCCATTACGAATCTTAGACGCCAGGTGCCCCGGTATCCCCTGTCGGACCAGTTGGACCCGTCGGACCGGTGTCACCTGTCGGACCGGTGTCACCTGTCGGGCCAGTATCCCCTGTCGGACCAGTTGGACCCGTCGGACCGGTGTCGCCTGTCGGACCGGTATCCCCTGTCGGACCGGTGTCCCCTGTCGGGCCGGTATCTCCTGTCGGGCCGGTATCCCCTGTCGGGCCAGTGTCCCCTGTCGGACCGGTGTCGCCTGTCGGGCCGGTATCTCCCGTCGGGCCGGTATCCCCTGTCGGACCGGTGTCACCTGTCGGGCCGGTATCCCCTGTCGGACCGGTGTCCCCTGTCGGGCCGGTATCTCCTGTCGGGCCGGTATCCCCTGTCGGGCCGGTGTCACCTGTCGGGCCAGTATCCCCTGTCGGGCCGGTATCCCCTGTCGGGCCAGTGTCCCCTGTCGGACCGGTGTCGCCTGTCGGGCCAGTGTCGCCTGTCGGGCCGGTATCCCCTGTCGGGCCGGTATCCCCTGTCGGGCCAGTGTCCCCTGTCGGACCGGTGTCGCCTGTCGGGCCGGTGTCGCCTGTCGGACCGGTGTCGCCTGTCGGGCCAGTATCTCCCGTCGGGCCGGTGTCGCCTGTCGGGCCGGTGTCTCCCGTCGGACCGGTGTCACCTGTCGGGCCGGTATCCCCTGTCGGGCCGGTGTCCCCTGTCGGACCGGTGTCGCCTGTCGGACCGGTGTCACCTGTCGGGCCGGTATCCCCTGTCGGACCGGTATCCCCTGTCGGGCCGGTATCTCCCGTCGGGCCGGTGTCACCTGTCGGGCCAGTATCTCCCGTCGGGCCGGTATCTCCCGTCGGGCCGGTGTCACCTGTCGGGCCAGTATCGCCTGTCGGGCCAGTATCTCCCGTCGGACCGGTATCCCCTGTCGGGCCGGTGTCACCTGTCGGGCCGGTATCCCCTGTCGGGCCGGTATCCCCTGTCGGGCCGGTGTCACCTGTCGGGCCGGTATCCCCTGTCGGGCCGGTATCCC
The DNA here is from genome assembly GCF_016908525.1 of Brevibacillus fulvus. Taxonomy (GTDB): domain Bacteria; phylum Bacillota; class Bacilli; order Brevibacillales; family Brevibacillaceae; genus Brevibacillus_G; species Brevibacillus_G fulvus. The sequence continues at coordinate 91,805 of NZ_JAFBEB010000014.1, read as the reverse complement.
CTGTCGGACCGGTATCCCCTGTCGGGCCGGTGTCGCCTGTCGGACCAGTTGGACCTGTCGGACCAGTGTCCCCTGTCGGGCCGGTATCCCCTGTCGGACCGGTATCCCCTGTCGGGCCGGTGTCGCCTGTCGGGCCGGTATCCCCTGTCGGACCGGTATCCCCTGTCGGGCCGGTGTCACCTGTCGGGCCGGTATCCCCTGTCGGACCAGTTGGACCTGTCGGACCGGTTGGACCTGTCGGACCTGGAGTTCCGGGATAAGACAGTAGAACGACATCATCAACAAGCACATCCGCACTTCCTGCTTGCGGAAGTTTGTTGATCAGAACAATTGCTTGTGTTGCTCCAGCGGGTACTGTTGTCGTAATCCCATAAGGGATCAACCACTCATTTAGGGTTACGTCAGGAAGGGAATCCGCTGGCAAGGTAATAATTAACCCGTACCCAAGAAAAGTAAATGCAGCATCGTAAAATGCAACGGAAATCGAAATGGGCGCGCTCGGCGCAGCTCCATCTTTAGCCAGAGCCAGTCTCAGTTCAAAGTTGTCGCCCGGAGTGATCGGGATAGTCTGTCCAATAAAAGAGTTGACATCTCCTCCCAACAACCTGGCGCTGAAGAACCCGGTATGGCTATTGACAACATCCACTGTTGCATTGACGGAAAACCACGGATCGATAACGCCTGTTTCAAAACTGCTATTCGCTATCAGATTGTTTACTGTCATGATTTCACCTACCTTTTGAAAAAGTGGCTCCATTTCTTCCTCTTTGGTTGAAATTGAAGCTAGTGAAGTATATGTAACTGGTAACGAATTGGAAACAGCGCTTGTCACAAAAATGCTCCCAAAATTAATTTTTTAATTAATTTGAATACAATCAAGCAAAAGAAAACGCTTCCATTGTTTTATGGAAGCGCTAAGGATTATTTGTATGGAAGCCCCAATAACTCGGGCACTGTGACAAGTTCAACACCATCTGCACGTAATTTTTTGATCACTTCGGGCAATGCCTCTACCGTACCGGTCAAATCTTCCCCTTTTCCCCCAGCAGCATGCTGCAGGACGATCGCGCCTGGCATCGCATGTGCCAGAATATTGGTTGAAACTTCTTTTGTGTCAAGACCTTTCCAGTCCAGCGAATCAATATTCCAGTTGACGATTTTCTTTCCTTGACTGGCAAGCCATTTGATTTGCTGCTCGTTAATATTGCCATAGGGTGGTCTGACCAATTTTGGCGTATAGCCAGTCAAACTGTGAATAATGTTATCGGTTTTGATGATTTGCTGCTGGAATTGCGGATCTTTTAATTTGGGCAAATTGGGATGGGAATAGGAATGGTTCCCGATGACATGCCCTTCCTGAATCATTCGTTTAATTAAATCGGGATGTTGTTCCGCACGATTTCCAATCACGAAGAATGTCGCATGAACTCCTGCTTTCTTCAATTGATCGAGCACTTTAGGCGTGAAATTTGCGTCCGGTGCATCATCAAAAGTCAAAGCCATTTGTCTCTTTTCCGTTGAACCGTTTAATAAAAAGGTACTGTGGTACTTCTCCCGCAAATCCGCTAAAGTCATCGGGTGAGGAGAACGCACGGTTCGTTCCTTGCCACCTTCCAACGGTGGAGTTGGTCCGGCAGTCTCCCGATCGGCTTGCTGGACAGCAGCCGTTCCTTTTTGCTTGGCTTGCTGCTGCTCTTGTGAAGTTTTGTTGGTGCTTTGCGTTTGCTGTTTGTTGTTGGCTTTGGCCTGATTGGCATTGTTTTGGCCATTGCAGCCCGCTGCCATCAAGGCCACGGCAACTGCCCAGGCCACGAACGACCAACGCAATTTCATGTTTTGCCACCACCTGTTCCGCATTAGTATGTGCTTGCTGCTTGTCTATCAGTAGATTGCGTTACCGAAAAAGATTTATACAACTAATCAAGTCCAAGCGCCTGAGCGTCGGATACCTACAAGATGTAGAAAACAAACCAGGCGATTAACAGAACGAGCACCGCGAAGGGAATAATCCACGCCCAACGATATTTCGCTTTTTTCGTTTCATTGCTCCCGAACAAGAAAAAGACGCCCCCTTTCCGGCAGACATTGTCCACCTATTTTCCGCCGGATAAGCGTTGTTTATGCGACGTTTGGCCGTTACAACACAAAAACTCCGATCGCCCAGACATTTACAGGCGAATCGGAGTTTAACCAAACTAGTTTACGGTTACTTTAATTTTGACGGTTTTCGATTGATATTTGGCGGTGATCGTCGCAGTTCCTTTTTTCTTCGCCTTGATCTTTCCGCTTTTTGAAACGGTCGCTACCGAACTTTTGCTTGTTGTCCATTTGGCTTTCGAACCGGAAATTTTTTTGCCATCGTAAGTTAGCGAAATCGTTTTCGATTTGCCTTTTTTCAGACTGACCGAAGAATGGTTGGCTTTCAGTTTCTTCGTGCTCGTTGTGCTGAACGCTGCTGTTTGCGCCACTGCTTGTCCTTGCGTCAACTGTTCCGCGCTTACGGATTGGGCAGCGCTCGCAGGCGTGGACTGCGCTCCCAGCGTGAGCAGGCCGACCGTTACCGTCACCGCCAAATACTGTTTCCATTTCGTCTTAACCATTATTTTCACTCCCATGCTTTGTTTCGTTTACATGGGCTATGACGAATGTTTTTGGAAAAAGTTACATGATCAATCCAAAAATTTTTTTGATTCAGGTCCGCTCCTCTTTAATCGCGTGCAAAACTTGAACACCCAGGGAAGTAATTTGCGTCCCTTGTTTTTTGACCCCTACGTCGATGCAACCGCTGCGATTGAGAATGGCCAAACGATTGCGTATTTGCGCATCGGATAACGGCCAGGTCAACATCTTGCTCAAAGTCGAACGGCCAACCCGCTCCTGCCGTTTGGCGCATAGCCACAAGTTTTCAAGGATATCCTCGTATTCATTCAGGGAGCCGTGTCGTTCCAGCAGGAACAACGTATCCTCCACTTCCTGAGCGGCCGAAGGGATTGCTTGCTCCACCCGCGGTCGCGGTTTGGCTTCCGAGGGGCGATGAAACCGGTCCGGAAGATGCTGCATCTCTACCTGTTCACCATCGGAGATCACCAGCAGGTAATTAATGAAATTTTCCAGTTCACGAATATTCCCCGGCCATGTATAGCGCAGCAGTGCCTCCCGAACCTCGGGCGAGAAATGCAGTCTTCGCTGCTTGCTTCTTAAAAAATAATCGATCAGGATAAATAAATCGTCCTGTCTATCCCGAAGACTGGGGATCTGCAACGGCAGAACATTGAGTCGATAGTACAAATCCTCGCGAAATGAACCGCTTTCAATCATTTCCATCAAGTTGCGGTTCGTTGCGGCGATCACGCGGACATTGACAGGGATGACCCGGTTCCCGCCGACCCGCATCACCTGACGTTCTTGCAATACCCGCAGCAGAGCGGCCTGGATGCTTAGCGGGGCATCGCCAATCTCATCAAGGAAAATCGTTCCATTGTGAGCCAACTCAAACAATCCGATTTTTCCACCTTTGCGGGCACCGGTGAATGAGCCTTCTTCATAACCGAACAGCTCGCTCTCAGCCAGACTCTCGGTTAAGCCGGCGAAATTGACCGGAACAAACGGGCCCTCTCTCCGGGAAGAGTTTTCGTGAATCGCTTGGGCAAAAACCTCTTTGCCCGTTCCGTTCTCCCCGGTGATAAGCACCGTGAAGTCTTCTCGGGACAATTTGATCGCCGCCTGCTTGGCGGAAACAATCGCGTCGCTGACCCCGATGATGTTGGCGAAGCTGTATTTGGTCGTTAATCCCAGCTGAACGCTTTTTTTGCGAATTTCCTGTTCCATTTGTTGCACTTTGGTTACATCCTGAAAGGTGACAACTACTCCCAAAAAATGTCCGTCGAGCATAATTGGATTTTTGGTGACTAATAAAAACAGGCTGCCAAAAGGAATCAACTGATCGGAGATTTCGGAGCGTGTTTGAAAAATTTCTTCCAACTGAAAGTCGGGAATGACATCACGATAGTGGCGTCCCAAGCATTTCTCTGCCGATAAACGCAGCAGTTTGCCGGCATCGTCATTGAAAAAGGTGATCGTTCCTTGCTCGTCTACACCGATAATCCCCTCGTGAACGGCATTCAAAATCGCTTCCAGCTGCTGTTTCAACTGCTTTTCATTCGCGACCGAAATCGAAAGATCGCGGCCAAGTTGAACAAAATCGCGGAAAAAATCAGCCGTATAAAAATGTCCTTTATCGACAGACAAATTAAACAGTTGGGCAATATCAAAAATCGTGGACAAGTCAAGCGGCCGGTTATTAAGATCAATTATTTGTTTGATTCCGGCCGGCACATATTCCGGAAACCCTAGCGTGATGCCCAAATCAATTTGCTCAAGCTGCTCTTCCGTCAACGTCATCTTTGGCTCAAAAGGCGTAAACACAAGATGGTTAAAACCGAGCCGTTTTAAAACTTCCACCGAGTCCTCCGCCGTAGCCAGCGCATTGGTCACAAACAAACATCTGGTTCCCGCCGGCAAATCCATCAACGGAACCAATTTGGTCATATGAATCGTCCGTCTTGCTACCATCACCGCTGTTTCTTCGGGTACCGGCGGCAAGCTGTCGAGCAGATTCGGATTGGATAAAAGCAGAAGCTTGACCTGAGAAAGAACGCTAGGATCAAACTCCAGCTCTTCATAATGAGTAAAAATATCCAGCTGGGAGCCAAAAATCGATCTCAGGTTGTCTTCGAAGGTTCGGCAAACCTTCTTGCTCCTTGTTACCAACAATACGCTTGGCTTTCCCATAATCCAGACTCCTTCTTCGCAAGATAATGAAGCCATTTGCACAAAGCGATATTTTAACGATTGTAAATTAAAATCGGGGGTTTTGCAATTTTTCTAAAAAAAAGAGCCTCAGCTTGACAGCTGAGACCCTGTGTAGCAAATAACCGAGAACGCCTATTAGAATGGACCCCAATTGATCGAAACCCCGATAATCAGGAAGATAATCGCGAGCACAAACCAAACGAGGAATAAAGGCAGGAAGAACTTGACCCATTTGCCGTACGGAATTCCGGTCATGGCCAAAATCGCCATCAATACGCCGGAAGTTGGGTTCACACAGTTGACCAAACCTTCCCCAAACATGACGGCTTGTACAGCAACTTGACGGGTAATGTGCAACAAATCCGCCAACGGTACGAGAATCGGCACGATCATCGCGGATTCTCCGGAACCAGACGAAACGAGGAAGTGAATCGCCGCACTGCCGATAAACATTCCGATCGCACCGGAAACAGGCGAAAGCGGGGACAGCACATTGGCGAGTGCATTGACGATTGTATCCAACAGCTTGCCATCCTCAAGGATGATGATTACGGCGCGCGCCATCCCGACGATTAACGCACCATAAACCAGTTTGGAACAGCCTTGCATAAATGTTTTGACAATTTCATTGGCATTCATTCGGGAAATGATACCGGCACCGATGGCAATGAAGATGAACAAGGCTGTCATTTCGCTTTCAGACCATTTCAGGATCAGCGTACAAATGATGAAGCCAAGCAAAGACAAACCGGAGAACAGCAACACCCAAGTTTGTTGGGCAGACAATTTGACTTTTTCATTGACCATATCAGCCTGATTGGCACCCAAGTCATTCGGGAATAACTCGGTTCCCAAAGCGCTCTTGCCGATATCCTTCTGGATGCGCCGCGCATACCAGTACAGGAAAGCAATCGTCCCGATCAAATACACGATATAAATGATGATCCGGAAACCCATCCCGGAAAGGAGCGGAAGTTCGGCGATTCGTTGGGACAAGCCGAGCGTTTGCGGGCTGAGCACCGTAACATTCCAGCCGGCATACGTTCCCAAATAAATCAGCGCTGCGCCGAAAACGGCGTCCAGTTTCAATCCTCTGGCAATGACAATGCCCAAAGGAACGAAAGCGATAACTGAGTTAACGATAATTCCGGTAGTGCCCAAAATGGAGAAAACGACACAGACTGGAATAATCAGCAAGAGCAGCTTGTCCTTGCTGCTAATGACAATCTTTCGCAAAAATGCGTCAATGGCTCCCGTTTTTTCCAGAATGGCCAAGGCCCCGCTCGTAAACATAATCAAAAAGATCAAGGAAGCCCCTTTGGTCATCCCTTCGGCAATAGAGGTAAACAAATCTTTAAAACTGACCGGACTTGATTCAACGATATGATAGCTGCCAGGTACGGTAACCGTTACATCGCCGTTTTTCACACGGTCAAATTCACCTGCTGGTACAAGATAGGTGGCAATGGTACAAATAATCAAAATACAAAAAATAAGGACGTACGCGTCGATTCTAGGAAACTTCTTTTTTGGCGTGTTTTTCTCCAGATTCGTAGTTGTCGATTGCATTCCCTAAGGCCTCCTTTGCTTTTGTTAAACGTTTTTTGCTTGCCAACTTTTTGTGAGCATCACTGTTCTCCTTCTCTTCCCTCCCTCTCCTGTTCAGCTGAACGCTAGCAAATCCTTATGCAACAACCATACCAACTTAGCCAGTTCAGAGGAAATCAATATAAAAATAATTTTCTCGATCTTGCTTTTGCTTGACGGCTTGTTTTGGGGTGTTTTTTAGGATACCAAAACCATTAAATCAACCTAAAAATAATCCCAAAAATCAGTCAATTCAAGTTTTACTAAAAAAATTCATTGGCAAGCATCTTGCTATTCGTAATCATGACGAGTTTCACCGAATTTGTCACGAAAAATTTTTAAATGTGATTAAAAAAGTGAAACTGTGCAAAAAAACAGCAAAACTATAACCGACGGGAGCGATCGTGCAATGAATGAAGCAAGCGCTTTGAAAGAGTATTTGCAACGGCATGAACAAGACATCCTTACTGATCTGGCCGAACTGGTCAAAAAAGATTCCCCTTCGCAAGACAAGACATTGGTCGACGAATGCGGCCGCTGCCTTCAACAATTGTTTCAAAAACATCTTCAGGTAACGGCTGAAGTCTTGCCGCAAACGGCCGTTGGCGACCATCTGAAATTCAGCATTGGCCAGGGAGAAGAACAGATTTTAATCGTTGGCCATTTTGACACCGTTTGGGACAAGGGACGTCTGACCTATCGGGTAGAAGGAGAAAAAGCTTATGGTCCTGGCATTCTCGATATGAAGGGCGGGGTAGTCCAAGCGCTGTGGGCGATCAAAGCGATTAAGGAACTCGGCTTCAAGCTGAACAAAAAAATCGTCTTTCTCTGCAATTCTGATGAAGAGATCGGTTCGGTTACTTCACGAGCCTATATTGAGGCGGAAGCGCGCAAAAGCCAGTGCGTTTTGGTGGCCGAACCAGGCGAAGCTCATACGGGTGCCTTGAAAACCGCACGCAAAGGCGTGGGGATTTTTGACTTGAAAATTTACGGCCGGGCTGCCCATGCCGGAAACCATCACGAGGACGGAATCAATGCGGTGGAAGAATTGGCGCATCAAGTCATTGCCCTGCAAGCGTTAACCGACTATGAAAAAGGAACAACGGTCAATGTCGGGATCGCTGCGGGTGGCAACAAGCGCAATGTCGTGCCGGAATATGCGAAAGCACAGATCGACGTGCGGGTCAGTTCCCTGGAAGAAGCAGACCGTGTAACCAAGGCGATTCTCTCTTTGCAGCCGGTTCTACCAGGGGCGAGACTGGAGGTTAGCGGCGGATTGAATCGTCCTCCGATGGTTCGCACCGCCCATACGGAAGCGCTCTTCGAAAAAGCTCGTCTCGCCGCAGAAGAAGTCGGTCTGTCGCTCGAAGAAGCAAGCGTCGGCGGCGGCAGCGACGGAAACTTCAGCGCCGCTCTCGGCATTCCCACCTTGGATGGACTCGGCGCATTGGGTGAAGGGCTGCACGCCGAACATGAGCATATTTTGATTGAGCAATTGGGCATTCGCTCGGCCCTGTTCGCCAATCTTTTGCTCAAGCTGTAATTGGAGAGACAAGCAAGAGAGCCCTTGCCGATTTGACAAGGGCCCTCTTTGCGATGGCGTTTAAACCTGTTCTTTTTTGATGAGTTTCCGGTAAGAACGTCCTTTGACGGTGCGCACCGCCAAAATCAGGATAATCAACAAGATGAAGATTTGCGGGATCGTTGTCTCCAGGCTGGGGTAAACGCCCAGCCCATTGATCGTTGGCAAGTAGCCTGGCACATGGGTTGGAAGTTTGCCAGCCACTTGCAAGGCGTGAATGCTGCCTCCTACATATTTGAACGCAAGATAGTAAATGAGGAAGCTGGCAATCAAAAAGAAGGGGCGAACAGGAATCCGTCCGCTATATACGATCAGCACATAACCAAGCAAAAGCAGAAAGACTAAGGCGCCGCCGATCCCCAGCAAAAGCTGTGAGGTTTGAATCGAGGCGGTCATCCCGATATAAAAGATGACCGTTTCCGTACCTTCCCGCAGCAAAGCAAGAAAGGACGTAATCCCCAGCGACCACAACGCTCCGGTCGACAGTGCGGCGTTCATTTTATTTTGAATATAGTTGTTCCAAGCCTTGACGTTGGATTTTTGATGGAGCCATGCTCCAACGGTCAGCATCAAGCCGACGGAAACGAGACCGGCGATCCCTTCGATCAGCTCGCTGCTGCTGCCCGCTTTGGCCTGTGAAAGCAAATAGCTTAACAAAAATGCGGTCCCGCAGCTGACCAGTACACCACAAGCAACACCTGACCAGATCCACGCTTGCTTTTGTTTGTTGCCGGTTCGATGGAGAAAGGCCAACAAAGCGGCCACCACCAGCAATGCCTCCAGCCCTTCCCTGACCAGAATCATCGCAGCATCCCATGCTGTATATTGCGTTTGCTCGGCAAACGGCTCCAGGCTCGACCGAATCGACTGTATCAATTGCTCCGCTCTGGCCAAATTCGGCGGAGTAGACAGCAGAATGCCGGGAACTTCCGTCATTTTGGTTTCCACGTCGCTGTACGTTTGCGGAGAACGGGTTTGTACCTGGCCTTCCGCCATCGGCCAGGCGACGATAAATTGCTGCATCGTGTCCGCTGCCGCCTGACTTTGCTCCGCTGTGATCTGCTGCTGGGCCTTCGCCAATAGTTGAAGCAAACCGGCGATGCCATCAACCTCGCTCTGGGCAACGGAATCGCTTTTTGTCCATTGCCCCGAAATGAACCGATCGAGCTGGCTGGCAAAGTTGGCAATGGCCTGCTCCATCTTGTCCGGCTGCGGCGGTTCGGTTGAAATCGCCACCCGCACCAGGCTGAGGCTGGTCTCAAATGCGGCATAGGCGTCAAAATGTTCGGTGCGAACCGCAGACTCTACAGCCAACCATTTATCATAGAGTTGATCGTATTGTTGTTTGGCCTGCTCCAGTTCGCCGTTTGCCACGGTTGAAGAGAGCTGCTGCAGCAAAACGGCCATTGTTTGTGCCGCTGCGATCGCCTTGTCCCCCGTCTGCTCAGTTCCCGCAGCCAAAAAACGATTGGTCGCTTTTGCCAATTGGGAAAATGCCTGATAAACGGTTTGCTGATCCGGGTTGGGCTGCGCTAATGCGGCTTGCGCTTGCTGCAACGCTGCCTGAACTTGCTCCGATGACTTTCCGTTCGTGTCGAGCTTCTGCCATTGGACGGCAAACTGCTGCAAATGGGCAGCGACGTCCGGCCAATCTTGATCCCCGATCGCCACCAAGGCGTCCCCAACAAACAGCAACAATTGCTGCTCCGGCTTGCCCGAATTCGCTTGCGCTCCCGCTGCTGTTCCCGGCTGTACGCCAAACAGCCAGACGATGGCCGAAATGGCCATGACCGCCGCGAGCAAACGGTTAGGCAAATAACGTTTCCCCAAGATAACCACCTTCTTGTGCTCCTGGTAAGCATGCAAACACCGCACTGCCCACATGGACGATATATTCATTCAATGCATCCTGCTTGGCCAGCCGCTGCTGGATCGGCACAAACTGTTTCAGCGGATCGCGTTGGAAACAGATAAAGAGCAGACCGGCATCGAGATGGCCCGTATCAAGATCAATGCCGTTCGTATACGAATAAGAGCGGCGCAAAATCTTCTCCGTTCCGTCACCAAACGCCAACCGAACATGGGCATTTTCCGGAATGATCAGTTCACCCCGTTCATTTTTTCGCTCAAGGTCGAGCGGATCAAACTCATTTTGTTTGCCGAGCGGCGCACCGCTCTCCCGATGGCGTCCAAACGTATTTTCTTCTTCCTGCAACGTCGTCCGATCCCACACTTCAATCCGCATCTGGATGCGGCGAACGACCATGTAGCTGCCGTTGACCATCCAGTCCGGCCCTTCATCCGGTTGCACCCAGACCACTTGATTCATCTGTTCGTTGTCGGTTGTATCCGGATTGGCCGTGCCATCTTTAAAGCCCAGTAAGTTGCGCGGGGTACCTTTTGCCGCATCGGCTGTCGACGTCCGCTGAAAACCTGCCTGTGTCCAGCGCAGGACCGCTGCTCCGCGAGCGACCCGCGCCAAGTTGCGAATGGCGTGAAAGGCAACCTGCGGATCGTTGGCGCAAGCCTGGACGCAAATGTCGCCGCCGCACCACTCCTCTTTCAGGTTGTCGCCCGGAAATGGCGGGAGTTCGCTTAATACTTCCGGCTGTCTGTCAGCCAGCCCAAACCGGTTAACCCCTTTTTGCCGGAAAAAGGAAGGGCCGACGCCAAAGGTCAAGGACAGGCTCATCGGGTGCAAACCGATCGTTTCGCCGGTATCGACCGGCGGCACAAGCGGTTTTCCTTCGTCATCTCCCACCGTCTCTCCTCTTTGCAGACGAGCGGCAATCGCCGACCATTTTTGCAACAGTATGCGCACTTCGTCCCGGTCGGTTGCAATCAAGTCGAAAGCGGCAAAATAAAGGAAATCCTGCGCAGGCGTCACGATGCCGGACTGATGCTTCCCATAAAAAGGAACGGCTTGACCTGTCGCTGACATACCGGACGCTGCAGGTGCCGAAGTTGATACATTGGACGGAGAGAGCCACTTCAACGTGCCGCCGCCAAGCAACATGCCCAGGCCGCCCGCTCCTGTTAACCGCAACAATTCACGCCGACTGATTTTTCTCATGTAAATCAACCTTCTTTACAAGTTTAACGCCGTACCCATCTGCGAAAGAGGTTCGGCCAATGCATCGATCGCCTGGCTTAATTGTTTGGTTTGCTCTTGCTTTAATTCGGTGTAAGAGACGTACCCTTCCCCTTGCTTGAAGGGAGCCAGCAAAGCAAACAGACTGTCAAAACGTTGTTCGATCGTATCGGTCAGTGGCTGATCTTTTTGCGCCAATACCGGTTTAAGCGTAACAAAAATTTGTTGCGCTCCTTCCACATTCGCGGCGAAATCGTACAAATCCGTATGCGAATAGCGCTCTTCCTCGCCGGTCACTTTGGAAGAAGAAACTTCATTTAACAGTTCGACGGCACCTGTCACCAGCAGCTTGCCGTCAATCTCGACCGTCTCCACCAAAGCCCGCAGTTGTTTCACATCTTGCAGCAGTTGATCGGCATAAGCTCCCTGCCCTTCGGCCGTCTGCTTTTCCCACAGTGCTTGTTCAATCCGGTGGAATCCGCGCCACTCCTGATCAGGGACATCGCCTTCCCGAGCATCGATGTTCGGATCAAGATCGCCCAACGCTTCCGCAATCGGTTCGATTCTTTCGTAATACATCCGCGTCGGCGCATATAATTTTTTCGCTTGTTCTACATTTCCTGCTTTGACTGCGTTGGCAAATTGTTCGGTCGCCTTCACAAACGCATCGCACTGGGTCACCACATAGGAACGGTACTGATCAACCGTTTGCGCCAATTGTGGATCTCCCTGTACGTCGCCTGCTTCCGGCTGGGCTGCGGCAGTCGGTTGGCTGGCCGCCGGTTGTGCTGCCGCTTGATTCGGCGTTTGCTCCGCGGATTCATTACTGGAGGAACAGCCGGCAAACAACAGCGTTGAACTCAGGAAAAGGGACGTAACATAAGAGACTTTCATCTTTCTCGCTCCTTTGAAAACAGGTGGGATAAAATTATGTATGAATCTTTTTTGATAATGAGAATCATTATCACATTTGTTATCTTATCAGCTCCTTGTTGCTCCGTCAACAACAAAAAAACCATCCATTTCCAATGGATGGCGCAGTTTGTCACACTTTTTGAATGGCAACGCGACCGGAGAAAAAAGTGGCCCCGCCTCCCATATCGGCAATGCGGTCGGGCGTCAAGGCGTTGACAAATGGCTTGCCGGCAGGCGAATCAACCCACAGGCCCTGACTCACCAACACCCCCGGCAAGACATTCTCTCCGACAGCCGCGATCAGGTAGCATTCTCCCCGCTGATTCCACACTTTCACGCGATCTCCGCTGACGATGCCAAGAGAGGCGGCGTCGCTTGCATGGATATGCAACTTCGGCTCTTTTTCCAGGCGGATATGCTTCTCGCTGTTGGAAAAGGTGGAATTTAGAAAATTATGGTTGGGACCGGGAATAAACCGAAACGGATAGTCGCTTTCCTCGACCGGCGGCAGGTATGCAGGCAGTGGCGGAAGACCGTCCGCTTCCATTCTCGCCGAATACAACTCGATTTTTCCGCTGGGGGTCGGCAACGGTACGGGCAGCCGTCCATTCCGCTTCGCTTTTACATATTGACGCTCGAGCAGCTGCTCATAGGTAAGATCGGGCAACCCAGGGTTCTGGTGATGTTCCCAGGCTTGCCGGATCAACTCCTCGTCGGAATCTTGCAAAGCTTGTTCCGTAAAGCCCATCGCTTTGGCCAGCAGGCGAAATACCTCGGTGTTGGATTTGCTTTCGCCGACAGGTTCGATGACCGGCTGTTGGATTTGCACATAGTGGTGCCAGTATGATGTATAAAAATCGGTATTTTCAAACGACGATGTGGCCGGCAGAACAAGATCGGCGTACTTGGCGGTCTCTGTGACAAACAAATCGTGCACGACGGTAAACAAATCTTCGCGCGCCAACCCCGCGATCACCTTGTTCGTTTCCGGAGCGACGACGGCTGGATTGCTGTTGTAAACATACAGCGAGCGAATCGGCCGATCCAACGACAACAAAGCGTTGCCGAGCTGATTCATGTTGATGATGCGGATATCCTGCTTTGGCAGCAGATCAGGCCGCTGCAAGGCTTGCCTGTTAAATTCGAGAAACTTGGAATTACCCTTGAGCGCACCTCCGCCTTTATACTGCCATTGGCCGGTCAAAGCCGGCAAACAAGCGATGGTTCTGACGCTCATCCCGCCATTATCGTGATGCTGCAGTCCGTTGCCGATTCGAATGAACGAAGGAGTGGTTTGTCCGTACAACCGGGCCAGGCGGTACAAGTCTTGCTCAGGGACTCCTGTAATCGAAGAAACGGTTGCCGGATCATAGGCACGCACATGCTCGCGCAGCGCTTCATGTCCGACTGTATAGGTTTGCAGAAACGCTTCGTCAACCAGATTTTCCGCAAACAAAATATGCATCATGCCCAAAGCGAGGGCACTGTCGGTTCCCGGCAGGATGGGAATAAACCAGTCTGCCCAGCGGCCGGTTTGATTTTTATGGACATCGATCGCCACGACTTGCGCTCCGTTTTTGCGCGCCTGTTCCGCCAACACGACCTGATGCTGATTGGTACTGACCGCATTGATTCCCCACATGATCAACAGCTTGGCGTGAATCGTCTCCTCCGGATCTGTTCCGATGCTGCCTCCCATTGTATACGTGTAACCAACATTGCCGGCAGAGTTGCAAATCGTGCGGTCCAGCCGGCTGGCCCCCAAGCGGTGGAAAAACCGCCGGTCCATTCCCTCCGTGTTGATCCGGCCCATATTTCCGTAGAAGCTGTAAGGCAAAATCGACTCGGCGCCCTCTTCAGCAATCAGCTTCTTCCAACGTTCGGCAATCTCTCCGATCGCTTCCTCCCAACTGATGGGCGCAAACCGGCCTTCCCCTTTGTTCCCCACCCTGCGCAGCGGATGGGTCAAACGCTTGGCATCATAAATCCGCTCGGTCATATGCCGCACCTTGTTGCATATGTTTCCCTTGGTCACCGGATGCTCGGGATCGCCTGTGATCTTAACGATTTTTCCATTTTGTTTATGGACAAGCAGTCCGCATTGATCGGGACAATCGAGTGAACATACGGAATGAAAAACACCATCCGATTGTGATACGGGTGACGCCATTTTTCCTCTCTCCCTTCCGCAAATCCGTTCCAGTTCAGCGCGAGCAAAACCATTCGGCATAGGTTTCTGGACGTTGTTACATTGATTATCGCGGTGTGAAAATTGGCTGTCAAAGCCTTTTGTGAAATTTTGCCGAGATAACGGGACATTCCCGCCGTTCCCGGCCGCCATTGCCACCCGGAAGCGCCAGAAAATACCTCAATAAGGATTTGAGTTCGATTGCATTCTTGGATATGGTTAAATCATAGTAGTCATCCGGGCAAACTTGACTCCATGACCATCTTTTCCGTTCGTTGCCTTTTTAAGTCCCCATGATTGTGTTACCTTTGAGAGAAAGGAGTGTGTCCACATGGAAGACCGAAAGAAATCTTTTTACTACCGGGTTACCTGGGATGAAGCAAGTTATTTGAAGCAAACGTTGGAAAAAATGGAGATCCCCCATGCAATCGAGTCCCCTTCGCCGGATAGCAAATTGCCGCTTGCCGAAGGACAGCTGGCCATCGTCTTTCCCGATTTGCCAGTCCGTGCCTATCACTTCGTCAGAGAATTGTTTACCGGAGATGGAGAACGCTACCCCTTCTAAGAACAAAAGGGCTGTGTCTGTGAAACAGCAGCCCTGCCGACCGGCCCTCATGGACAGGCGATATAGTGTTCTATCCCTTTTTCGCAGCCAATTGTTCCATAAATTCCACCACTTTTTTGTCCACTTTGCCTGCTTCCGCAATCCGCTCGTCGAAGTTTTCGATCAATTGAAACTCGTGCAACTTCTCGAAGAAAAGCGCAGGATTTTGCTGATCCTCTGCCGTTAAATAGCCGAGTGCCACGAGATGGTCTTGCAGTTTTTTCCGCAATGGCTCGTCGATTTCCAAAAAATCTTCCGGGCGCGGCTTCGTAAAGTAGAGTTGATGCAGGTAAAACAGACGATTCAACTCCCGCACCGGTTCCAGATGATCATCGACGCGCAAATCAATATACTTGTCGATCTTCCCGCCGTAACCGCCGCCTTCCTTGACAATCAACAAAGCGGCTGACTGTTTGCCGCGGCTGTCCCCGCCGGCATCCTCTCCCGCTTGCAACGCGGCAAGCAGTCGTTCGGCCAGCGAACCGGCGGCGGATTGAAACGTCTGCGCCATCGCTTGCACGGTCTGCTCATCAACGAGAATATTTCCCTGTGCGGCAAAGTTGGGTCCGGTAATCCCGCCAGCCCAAGCGTGACATTCTTCACCGGTATAGGTCGCACTGTTGCCTTTGGCGTCGACCATGCCAACCTGGCGAACCAGGCGTCCTTCGTCTTCCGCAACCAGCTGATCGAGCACTTGCTGCGCCGTCATTCCTTGCGCCAGCAGCTCCAGTCCCTTTGTTCCATAGTCGGTATTGGCCCACGATTGCGTGGCCACCGCGCCCACGCCAGCCTTCGCCCATGGAACGATCGCACCAACCGCTAAAAATTTGGAGGCAACCGCTACCCCCAGCTCCCCTGTTTCCGGATCAAAACCGACAATGGAAAACGTATTGATTTCTTCTCGTTTGTTACGCTCGTGCATGTTCATGTAAAATACCCCTCTCGCAATTCTTTCGCCTGCGGATCATCGAGGATGTCTCGCAAGCCGCCTCCCGCCAAATTAAGAGCCAGTCCTCCTTTTTCGCTCTTCGCTCAGCATGCCCCCACTCGACCAAGCGGCAGGAGCGGAACCGATAACGTCAGTATGATCACCATTCCGCGAATCGTCAATTCCATGCGCGCCACGATGTCCCGAAGAAGGAACCGCAAATGGCCGACAACCGTGTCTGCAAATGCTGCGCTGAGGCTGACTCAGTCGGTGGTGCGCAACAAACAGCAAGCCGGCCCCCGGAACATCCAGGCGTCGGCTTGCAAACCTTCCGTTTCGCTTTTTTTTATGTGTTGGCGGCGCCGGGTACGTGCCCGCTTTATGTCGTCAAAAAATCTTCCCGCTGCGGCGTGAACACATCGAGGATAACAGACTCCTCCTCCAGGGCAACCACACCGTGGCGTACGCCAGAGGGGATATAAACGCTGTCTCCTTTTTTTACCACTTGTTCCTCATCCCCCAACTGAAAGCGAAAACTGCCTTGGACGATATAACTCACCTGTTCATGGGGGTGGGAATGAACCTCACCGACCGCTCCTTTTTCAAAGGTGACCTCCACCATCATCAGACTGCCGCCTGCCCCCAGCATTTTTCGCTGTGCCCCTTGGCCGGCACTGGTTATATTTGCTTGTTCCGCTTGCACAAACATATTTCTCTCCCCCGTTTTTCAGAAGTTCTCGCTTTTGCGGCTACCCCGTTACAAGCTTTGCTGATCGACGATCGCCTCGATCACTTTGCTCAAATCCTCGCCTGCCGTTGCCTCCATCTGTTTCCCCGCGTGCTGCTCCGCATATTTTAAGACGTTTTCCAGCTTGCGATAAGCTTGTTCCTTGTTCCCTGCTGAGACGTCACGCTCAACCGCCTGTACTTGCGACGATAACGCCTGCTTGATCCCGGGTGTTTCTGTTTTCAGATTTTCGATCATTGCGGACAGCAACGGCAAGGTTGCCTGTTTGATCACGATCAGTTGAAGCTGAGCTTCCTCAGTATTGCCCGCCTTGTCAATCGCGCGGAATTCCAGCTTGTTTTCCCCTTCTTTTGTCAATACGATCGGTTGTGTATAGGTGCTCCAGGCGGAATCGGCTGTGCTGCGGTATTCAATCCGCTCGACTTCATCGTCATCGCTTGCCGTTAAGCTGACTTGCGCCTGACCGAGATACGAGCCATCCGACAACGTCACACCGGCGATAGTGATTTGGGTTTCCGGCTTGAGCGTATCGTACAGCTTTCCGTTGATGAAGAAGCGGGAGAATGTCGCTCCTTCGACGTGTTCCATCACCGCCGGCGTCTTCACATTATTGAAGCTGGAATCGATAATGCGCAAGTTGGTCACGGGAGAACCTTCGAACGCTTTAATATAGACGCCGTATTTTCCCCCGTTGCTGGTGACGTTTCGCAGCTCGATATTGCGAACGACCGGCGGGTAATCGCCGTCCATCCCTTCTTCGTAGGTCATGTCAATCGACAGAACTTCACTTTCCAGGTTTTTGACTTCATTGTCGCGGACATACACATTTTCAATAATCCCGCCGCGCACCCAATTTGTTTTAAAACGGATCGCCCTTTCCAGATTGGGACTGTCCATCAGGTTGTTTTCTGCAAAAATATTGCGCACGCCTCCGGACATCTCGCTGCCGATCGTCACCCCGCCGTGACCGTCCTTCATGTGATTGCCTTGAATGACCACATTTTCCGTCGGCACGTTAATCCGGCGGCCGTCGGCGTTTCGTCCCGATTTGATCGCGATGCAATCGTCTCCGTTGTCGAAGTAGGAGTCTTTGATCAGCATATTTTTTACAGACTCCGGATCGATCCCGTCGTTATTCGGGCCGTGTCCGATAATTTTCACATTTTGAATCGTAATATTTTCGCTCAGGACGGGGTTGATTTGCCACATCGGCGAGTTGAGAACGGTCACGCCTTCAATCAAGATATTTTTGCTGTTGTATGGTTGAATAAAGCTGGGGCGGAGGTAATGCCCGTCGCCGAACACGCGCTGCTCAACCGGAACATTCTTCTCACCCATTTCAATCAGTCGGTTGCGGTCCGCCTCCTGATTCGGCTGCCCTTCTGTCCAGCCGTATTCCTTTTTGCCTTTCCACGGCCACCAATGTTCATTGTCTCCCTGGCCGTCCAGTGTACCGCTGCCCGTAATCGCAATATTCTCTACACCATACGCATAGATCAGGGGCGAGTAGTTATACAATTCGATTCCTTCCCACCGGGTCAGCACGACAGGAAGATATTTTTTCGGGTCCTGGCTGAATTTTACCACGGCATTTTCGGTCACATGCAAATTCACGTTGCTTTTCAAATGGATCGCACCGGTCAAATAAGTGCCTGCCGGAACGACCACACGGCCTCCACCTGCCGCGTTGGCCGCTTCAATCGCCTGGCGGAACGCTTCGGTGGCGTCGGTTTTGCCGTCACCTACCGCCCCGTAGTCCGTGATGTCAAAAATCCTGTCCGGAAAACTTGGCGGAACGATCTGGTTCAAAATCTGGGGCACTTGCTCCCAACCGTCCTCCGCTTCCGCCGCCCTGACCTGTCCGCTGCCGTAAAACAGCTGTCCAAGCAGCACTACCAGCAGAACTAGCGAAAATCGTTTCTTTTGCATCGAATCACCATCCTTTTTTGCTTTGATCCTGCCCATCTGCGATGCACGCAAGCGTAAGTCAAACATCCTGTAAGCGATTTCATTTCAATTGTAAAGGAAACAGCCGACCCGGCTTATGTGGTTTTTTTTATATTCTTTTGCGCTTTTTTTAGAATATTGCGAAGAAAACAGGCCGGGTTTCCCCGGCCCATTTCTGGACTATGCAAGCGATCAAGCCGACTTCCCTGTTTTTTTCGCCAGCAATGCTTGGGGATTGGCATTGACCAGCAAGATGCTGATAACAACCAGGACAAGTCCGGCAATGAGATTGACCGTTATCTGTTCATGCATAAACAATACGCTGCACAAGATGGCGATCAGCGGAATGAGAAACGTGTAGGATGCCACTTTGCCGGCCTCGCCCGAACCGACGAGGAAGAAGAACACCAGCCAGCCCAGCGCGATCACAAAAATCGAAATAAACAGCAAGGTTGAGAGGAACGTCAGGTTCCAGTCAATGTTCGTCCAGCTTTCCACCTCAGAGCCGACTCCCATCATAAACAGGCCGCCGATCAGCAATTGCGAGGTCACCAGCCAGATCGAATCGACGCGGTTGCCCGTCTTTTTTACATAGAAGGTGCCTGCCGCCCAGCTGATCGCGCAGCCAAGCGCAAGCAAAATTCCGGTCAGCGAGATGTTACCCGTCAAGCCGCCGGCGCTGATCGTTGCGACCCCGGCGAAACCGAGGACAAAACCAAGCGCTTTCAGTGCAAACATCGATTCGCCGAGCCACAGCCAAGCCATCAGCCCCAGCAAGACCGGCTGCAAAAAAACGATCGAGGAGAACAGACCTGCCGGCAAATAGTTAAGCCCGATGGTTTGCAGACCATAAAACAAAATAATATTCAATACTGCTGAAATCACATAAATATGCCAACTTTCCTTGAAACGCAGCTGCTTGTATTTCGGCAATGCCACCACAAGCAAAATCAATCCACCTAACAACGTGCGGATGCCCGCAAATAAAATCGGCGGGGTATAGGTGAGGGCAAACTTGGACAACGGCCAGTTTACGCCCCACATTACAACGAGAAACGCGAGCAACAATGCCGATCGCGTTCGAGATGATGCCATCACTTCTGTCCACTCCCTATTCTTGTTTCTTTTCCTTTGCAACGATACCACTTTTCCGAAATGAGGCATACAAATTAAAGAAAAGTTCTTAATTACGACACAATAATTCAACTTCCTTTCCGATCGTCGACGCAAAGTTCAATCTGCGGCTACGGAAAAATCCCTGAGCTGGCATTCTCAGGGACTTTTCTGTTACCTCTATCATATTACTCATAGCGGAGCGCATCAATCGGTTTTAGCTGCGCCGCTTTGCGGGCCGGATAGACGCCGAAGATTACGCCGACTGCCATCGAAGACAGGAACGAATACACAATGGGAGACATACTGATGGAAATGCTCATACTGGCCACTTTTCCGATCAGATAGGCGGCGCCGATGCCGAGGACGATTCCAATCGCGCCCCCCAGCAAACTGAGCGTTACCGATTCGATCAGGAACTGGCGCAGGATATCCCATCGCGTTGCCCCGATCGCTTTGCGAATGCCGATTTCGCGGGTTCGTTCGGTAACGGAAACGAGCATGATGTTCATGATTCCAATCCCGCCGACGATCAGGGAAATGGAAGCAATCCCGGAGAGCAAAGTGGTCATCACGCTGCTGACCGATTGCGCGGTGCTTAAAATATCCGATTGCGAGTTGATTTGAAAATCGTTGTCCGCTGCCGGTTTCAGATTGTGCTGCGTTCGCAATGTTGTTTCCGCGTCAAATTTTGCCTGATCCATCATGTCCGCCGAAGCAGCCGACACATAAATCGTGCTGACGTAATTGCCGCCGGTAAAGCGGCTCATGGCTGTCGTGACCGGAACGATGATTCGGTCATCATTGTTAGTCATTCCGGAGCTTCCTTTGCTTTCCAGCACACCGATTACTTCAAACGGAATCTGGTTCACCTGGATCGTTTGCCCGATCGGATTGGCGCCTTCGCCAAACAAGTTGGTTACGACTTCCGTTCCAATGACGGCAACATTGGCTTGCGTCTTCACTTCAAAATGGTTGAAAAACCGTCCTTGCTGCAAATTTGTGCTTCTTACTTGCGGAAATGTTTCCGAAGTTCCTTCCAATTGAGTGGAATAGTTATTGCTTTCCCAGACCAGCTGCGCCCGTGAAGTCACGCTGGGCGTCACGCCTGCGATCGAACTGTTTTGCGACAAAGCATCCGCGTCGGCCAGTGTAAGCGAATCACGCGAACCCGCTCCCAGGCTGATTCTCCCTTGCTTCGCCTGACCTGGCGTCACGATCAGCAAGTTGCTGCCCAAGCTGTTGATCTGCTCCGCCACATCGGCAGTTGCGCCCTGGCCGATGCCGACCATGGAAATTACCGCGGCGACACCGATAATAATTCCCAACATCGTTAAAAACGAGCGCAGCTTGTTTGACTTGATACTCCGCAACGACACTCTGAAACTTTCCAAAAAATTCATGATTTCACTTCCTCAACGTTTGCCCATCTTCGTTCTTTTACCTGCTCATCGGCGACAACCTGACCATCGCGGAAATGGATGTTGCGTTTGGCATATTCGGCAATATCCGGTTCATGTGTAACCAGGACGATCGTTTTTCCGCTCTGATTCAGTTGTTGGAAAATTTGCATGATCTCAATGCTCGTTTTTGTATCCAGCGCACCGGTCGGCTCATCCGCCAACAGGATGACCGGATTGTTGACTAGAGCCCGGGCAATCGACACCCGCTGTTGCTGTCCGCCGGAAAGTTCATTCGGTTTGTTGTTGAGGCGGTTGCCCAAACCGACGCTTTCCAGCGCGGCTATTGCCCGCTCCCGGCGTTCCTTGGCGGGCACCCCCGCGTACAGCAACGGGAGTTCCACATTTTCTACCGCTGTCGTTCGCGGAAGCAAGTTGAAGCTTTGAAACACAAAACCGATTTTCTGATTGCGGATCAGCGCCAATTCATCATCGTGCGCTTCCATGATCGGAACGTCATCGAGAAAAAACTCGCCGGAAGTCGGTTTATCCAAACAGCCGATTACATTCATCATCGTGGACTTTCCGGAACCCGAA
The DNA here is from genome assembly GCF_016908525.1 of Brevibacillus fulvus. GTDB lineage: Bacteria > Bacillota > Bacilli > Brevibacillales > Brevibacillaceae > Brevibacillus_G > Brevibacillus_G fulvus. The sequence goes on along the minus strand of NZ_JAFBEB010000014.1, from coordinate 70,293 downwards.
GGACCCATGATCGCTACAAAATCGCCCTTGCCAATATCCAGGTTGACGCCGCGCAGCGCATGGATTTCCTGGTCGCCAATTCGATAAATTTTCTTTAAGTTTTTGATCCCAATAACCGGATTCATCGCGATCAGTTTCTCCTTCCAGTTGAGCCGCCGCCCGTCGGTGCCATTCCGCCCATTCCCGGCACGCCACCCATTCCCGGCATTTGACTGTTTTTGCTGTTCGAAGATGAAGTAGAACTGCTGGCGCTGGAGACGATCACGACTTGATCTCCCTCGTTCAGACCGGAAGTAATCTCCACTTTGTCCGAACTGTAGTAACCTGTGCTGACTTCCTGGAATTTGAACGGAACCGCCAGACCGGATTTGTTCGTGCTGCCGTCGGCTGATGCCGTTGCCAGATAGACACCGTCTTTGCCATTTTGCGCTTGCAAAGCAGCCGGTGGAACATACAGCACATTTTGATGCGTTCCGACCGTGATTGTGACATTCATCGTCATTCCTGTTTTCAGCAAGCCTTCCTTGTTATCGACCGCAAGCAAAACTTCGTATGTCGTGACCCCCGAATCTGTTGTTGCTTCCGGATAAACCAGCGTCACTTTGCCGCTAAACTGTTTGTCTGAATAAGAGCTGGTCGTCAATGTCGCCGCCAAGCCTTCTTTTACTTTGCCAATATCGCTCTCGCTGATTTGCGCCGAGACTTCCAAGGTATCCGCATTGGAGTTATCCAGGACGATAAACGGATTGGATGGAATCTCCCCGACATCCCCTTCAATCGCTGTCACGATGCCATCGATCGGCGCTTTTACGGTCAAATCTTCCAATGTTTTTTGCGCTTCGTCCAATTGCGCTTGCGCCTGCGTCACCTTCGCCTGTGCCGACAGGACGGTTGCCTCATCCGGTCCGGCTTTGGCGTCGGTTAGCTCTTGCAGGGCGGTTTCATAATCAGCTTGGGCCGATTCCACGCTCGTTTTGGCTTCTCCCTGCGTTTGACTTTTGGACAATACGGCATTGTCGTATTCGATTTGCGCTTGATCCAAACTGTCTTTGGCATCATCGAGCTCACTCTTCGAGACAGCTCCCGCGTCATACAACGCCTTTTGTGTATTGTAATTTTTTTGCGCACTGGCTAAAGTCGCTTTGGCTTTGGCCAAATCATTGTCTGCTTTTTGCTGATCGTAGGATTTTTGCGCAGTCTCCAAGGCAGCTTTGGCTTGGTTCACTTGCGCTTGCAGCGCATTCATTTCAGCCGTTGTTTTTGGCTTTTTCGCCTCTGCCAATTCAGCCTGGGCCGACAAGAGCGTGGCTTGAGCATCGCGGACGTTGGCGGCTGCCTTGGTCTCATCCAGTTTGGCCAGCAACTGTCCTTGCTTCACCGTGTCCCCTACTTTGACGTAAATCGCGGAAACCGTCGTTTCGTCATCGGAGAAAGAAAGTTCCACCCGCCTGGAGGCCTGAACAGTCCCCGAGGCCGTAACCGTTTCTGTCACATCGCCCCGTTCAACTGCAACCGTCCTCGTCAGACTGCGCGTTGCCGGCGATGCGGACATTTTTTCATAAGCATAAATGCTGCCGGCGCATACGAGGACAACCCCCAGGCCAATGGCCAGCCATTTCTTTTTATGTTTGAGCGAAAACCATTTACTTCCTTTCGTTTTGCCTATTTCAGTCATGTGAATCTTCCCTTCTTTATGAACTGGATGTAAGTGGATGATTGCGGCTTACTCAAACAACTATAAAGGGGGAATATGTCAGGAGAATGTCAGAGCCGCTTCATTTTGCCAAACAAAATCCCAACGCGCCGCTGCGCCGTTCTTTCATCGGTTGCGCGGCTGATCCCCGTGCCGCGTCGCTCGCTGCTCATGTTCTTGGCCAATCCAAATCAAGCGGATTTTTTGCAAAATAAAAAGAGCACCTGTCAGTGCTCTCCGCTTCTTTTTCCCTTATTTATTTTGATAATCCCATCCCCAGCCGTTTTGCTGGTCGAGCGTAGCGTTTTTGCTATTACAAGGCAGGAATGCTCAAGGTGAAGGTTGTTCCCTTTTCCGAGCTTTCGGTTAATTGCAAATCGCCGCCCAATGCCTGGGCCAACAATCTGCTGAACGGCAGTCCCAGTCCCAATCCGCGCACTTTGTGTTTTTTGGCTTCTCCGCGGAAAAACTTTTCAAAGATCAGCGACTGCTCTTCGCGCGGAATTCCGCTGCCGCAGTCGCGAACCTCAATCGCGATGCCCTGTCCGGTTTCGTAAAGCCTGATGTTGATCTCGGCGATTCCTTTGCTGGCCTGTTTGGCGTTGTTCAGCAAGTTGTACAAAATTTGTTGCACTCGCAATGGATCGGTATGCAGCATCAGCGTTTTGTCCGGCATGTCCAGATGTACGACAACGGTGTTCTCATCCTGAACAATTTCCCACTGATGCGCAATCTCTTGAATCAACTGGGGCAAATCGAGATGTTCCTTGCGTATCCGTACGTTACCGACCGTAAAGGAGTTGAATTCAAGCAGATCCTCGACCATCTTTTGCAATTTTCCGGTTTCCTTCGTACAAATCTCCAAAAATTCTTTCGCTTCTTCTCCCGTCACAATATCATCCTTGACGGCCTGAACCAGCCCGCTGATCGACGTAACCGGCGTTTTCAATTCATGCGTCACGCCGGCCAGCAATTCCGTCCGCATGCTCTCCAATTGCGCCAGCCTGTCCGCCATATTTCTAAAAGACTCGAGAAGTTCCGCCAATTCCTGCTCTTTGACCTCTCGCTGCAGATTCACCCGGTAGTTTCCTTTGACGATTTGCTTGGCGGCATCGGCCACATCCTTGATCGGCGTCGCCAGCTTTTTCACAAACAAATAAATGACGATCCAGCCGAGCAAAGCAAGACTCCCCAACAGCGTGATTAACAGCTGCATTTCCGACTTGCTCTGGGTGATCTCTTTTTCGGGTGAAAGCAGGACAACCCAGCCGATGGTGTGGCCGTCGGTCTCCACTTCCCGTTTGACAAAAAACATGTTTCCGCCATGTTTGTTCTCGGTTTTCCCGATGTTTGTCTGGTCGTCCAGAATCATCTTGATGTCCATCAGCGGGCCATCGCCCATTTTCCCCTGGGGCGGGTCGGCAAAAATGACCTGTTTCTGTTGATCAATGATAAAAAACAGCGGCTTATCTTCCAGATGCAAAAACGGAAGCCGCCTGTTGAAAAAACCGCCCAAAAACGGACCGATGCTTAATTCTCCGTTTGTATCGACGATGCGCTCGGCGATCTCCTCCGCCATCAGGCTCATCATATTCAACCGTTTCTCCGCTTCGTTGTACTGAATCCATAAGCCGGAAATAATCCCGATGACGAGCAATCCGATACAAAGCGTAATGACATACCGCGTCGTCCAGTACCTTAACAATGACTGTCGATTATGCCTCGTAAACACAGAATTTATACCCCAATCCCCGATAAGTTTTGATTTCGCCTTCCGACTCCGGCCAATTTTCAATCGTTTTCCGAATTCGTTTCACAGCCAGATCTACCGCCCGGTCACTGCCTTCATAATCTATTCCCCATACATTTTCAATCAGTTGCTCGCGGGTAAACATCTGATTGGGATGTTGAGCCAAAAACAAAAACAACGACAAGTCGCGAGGAGTGAAACTCAGTTCGGCGCCATGCAGCTTGACAGAATGCGCCTTAAAATCAACCCGCAAACTGCCGTATGCCTTCGCTTCATCGTCTTCCAGGATGTTGGCGGAGCGCCGGAGTACGGCTTGAACCCGCGCCACCACTTCATCGGCAATAAACGGCTTGGTAATATAGTCATCCGCTCCTTGATTGAGTCCGGTCAGTTTGTCATCAATCTGGCCGAGAGCGGTCAGCATGATCACCGGGCAAGCGCTGCGGGCGCGGATATAGTCCAAGATCGTCCAACCATCTTGTCCCGGAAGCATGACGTCGAGCAGAACGAGCGAAGGATTCAGCGAGTCAAACTTGACCAATGCTTCGTCGCCGGTAAACGCTTGCTCCACGATGTAGTTCGCTTTTTCCAGATAAGCTTTCAATACACGCGAGATGGGAAGTTCATCCTCAACAATCAAAATGCTTTTCATAATCCCCCTCTTTTCTTGTCGTTCATTATACCAAATCGCAGAAAACTCGTTGAAAAAAGTCAAAACCTCCTAAGTTTAGACAAAACAATGATAAAGGGGGAATGTGTCAGGGAAATGTCAAAAGCCGAAGCGATCCGGCGGTTCTCTTTCAGTATCTTTGCGGACTAAAACGAAAAGGAAAGCTGCTCGCCGATCGCGGGAGACGGCGAATTTTCCTCATCGTTTGCAGTTGGCTGAAGCGGTGTCGCGTCAACAGGACTCGCGGGGAGAGCATATTTCTCCGCCAGCAATTGCAGCTGCTGGCGCAACCTGGACACATATCGCTGATCCGGATAGGTGCCGCGATGCAGGTTGATATAGCGGGACAGCAAGTGAGGATAAGCCTGGCGCAGTGCAGCTCCAAAGCTTCCGCGGCGTTCGCTTTTATAAAAATATGATGCTGAAAAGAATCGTCAGCTTCCATGCCCAAAAAAGTATGCGTTCCTCTGGCATAACAGAAGCTGCAGCCGTGTGAGCACCTCCGATACGGATTGATCGACCACTCGAATGGCATGCTGTCCCCTTTCACGCGGTTCATCAGCTGCTTGGCCGTGATTTCTTCGTAGACGGGTTTTGCCATCGTTCACCCTCCATCCCAGAACATTTGTTCCCTTCCGCTAGTCTAGCATACTTGCTTTTCACCAGAAAGCAGCAATGTTTGGGAGCACCTGTATAATGCTTGCAAGTGAGGGTGAGACTTTTGCTAGGAAATTCAAACGGAGTTGACGGGAGGGTGAACGCGTGAAACAGGCAAGTCCTTATTTAATCGTTGCGAACGTGAAAGATTCGCTTTCGTATTATCACGCGGTGTTTGGCGGTGAAATCAAAATCTTGCAGGAACATGCCGGGAAAATTTTGCATGCCGAGCTGCATCTTGGCGACAGCATCCTCCATTTTTCCGATTCGTATGGACGGGAACCCGAAGCGAAACAGGCCAAAATCATGCTGCAATGTGACAGCGAGCAGGAAATCAGAAGCATTTATGAGGCCCTCAAGAAGGAAGGGGAGGTTACCGTTGAATTGCAGGATACGTTTTTTGGCGCTTTGCACGGACAAGTCACGGACAAACTGAACGGAATCGGCTGGGTGCTCAATTTTTTCAAAGCACAACCGAATCAAGACAATTGATCGACTTCGCGTCGGTCTTTTTTTCTTTCGCGATCTCCCATTTACTTTGTCAAAAATTGTCGTAAAATAAAAGAAAACATCATAAGATTTCCGTTAGGGGTTGGCTTTATTGGGAAAAAGCTATCTGGTGTCAGTTGATGCCTCGCAGGCGATCTTTAATGTTGTCATTCTCAGAACGTTTCTTTCTTCCGAGTATGTCGACTTCTTGCGGACTTACAATCAGAATATATCGACAATCAATCCGAGCGAATATGAATTACATGTGCGATATTCGAAAAACGATGTTCGGAAACAAAATATTTTCCAGGAACTGAAAGAAAGTTTTTATCATTTGTTTTATAGATCGGGCTTCAAAAAAGTCTCCTTTATTGATTTTTCCAATGATGATTAATCCCCCAAAAGAAAAAGGACCAACCTTGCAGATTGGTCCCAGGCAGGGGGCTTCCAGTTGGTGAACAGGTTAGCCGCGGGAAGGGAAGACCCCCTGCAGCGCGATTATGAAATTCGTTGCCAGATAGGGTTGCTGATTATTATGCGGGGCTGTTGCTCCTGAATGGTTCAAGGCTTGCGCGTTCAAAGTTTGCGTGCCATTCGGACTCGGGACATACGCGGCTTCGCCATACCGGCTGCCGTTGGCCCAAACGGAATCGACCGGGGTTGCCGAATTGGCAATCGAACCCGCTTTGGCAAGGTGGGAGTGACGCGGCACCTGTGAGCCGGTCAAGGTGACAGTCGCTGCTCCTCCGGTTTCGCCAATTGCTCTTGCTTGCAAACCCGGTCCCTGGCCCCACTGCATGGGAGCTCTGCCATTCAGATTGGGCAAGGCAAACGTCGTCTTCCCGTCTCCCCCATACATTACCCCCAAGATGGAAAAGAGTGCCGTATTTTGACTAATCAGCAACAGTTGTCCATTGCAAAATGCCCAGCCATGCGGGGCAAAGTTTCCGGAAAAAATGCGTATTTCACCCAAAAACGGTTCTGGCATGCTGACTCAGCCTCCTTTAATTTTGTAACGGGTACTCCCCGCTTACGGCAATGCAAAAATTGACGACGGTGTACGGTTGCATATTGGGATGAGGCTGATTGCCTCCGACCGAGCTAACCGCTTCCATGCTCATCAAGCCAACCGCACTCGTTCCGTAGCTGTCGGAGTTTGTTTTCGCCCAAATGTTGGATGCTGCTGTTTTGTTATTCGCTGTTTCCGTACTGCAAGCTGCCGTATGCGTATGTTGGGGCATCTCCATAATTGTCAATCGGTGCGATTCTTCTCCGCCTTTTTGCCCAAGCATGATCGTTTTATGTTCATAATCGGGGTGCACCGGCACTTTTCCCCGCAAGTCGGGCAGAGCAAAGTTCAACTGTCCATCTCCTCCGTAGGTTGTACCCAGCAGGGAATAAAGCGCCTGATTTTGCATGATCGGCAGCAATCGTCCGTCACAGGGAACCCAGCCGCGCGGGACCAAACCAAAACTAAACAAACGGATCTCACCCAAAAATGGCATTTTTGATTCCTCCTCGCCAGTGTATGCTTTATTCCGTTGTCGGAAAGATTCCAAAAAGCGCAATAATAAAGCTGACGGTTCCATACGGCATTATATTGTCATGCGGCTGGTTTCCGCCGAAACTGGAGATGGCGGCAGGGTCCATCTCGGCGTTCGGTGCTTCCGTCGTGAAAAAATTCGGTCCGGCCGCCCAAAATGCGCCTTCCGGACTCGTTTGGCTCGCCGGCGAAGCGGCAACCGGCTGATGGGTATGCGCCGGCAATTGCGCAACCGTCAGCGTTACTTGTTCCGTTCCTCCCATTTCGCCCAGCAGATGGACAGTCTGGGTCTCGGGGTTCTCCCCTTGGTGGACAGGCAGTCGTCCCCGCAGGTCCGGCAAGGCAAAAGACGTCTGGCCATCGCCGCCATACGTCGTGCCGATCAGTGCAAACAGCTCGCTGTACTCGGCGATCGCCAGCAAACTTCCGTCACAAATCGCCCAACCGACCGGGGCGAAATTGCCGGCAAACATTCTGATTTCTCCCACATAAGGTTCCATTCCGCATCCTCCTCAGCTTCCCTTTCGATTCAATAGGCTCGTCTCTGCCTGGCGCAATTCGCTTGATTTGCCTTCCGTTTGTATGCCTCGCCAGGCCAGCCTGTTCAGCAGACGGTCAAGAAAGTGCCAGTCAGCCTGGCACTTTCCGTTAAGTTCGCACCTTCACCTTGATCGTTTCTGTCAAACCGCGATAGCTGACCGTAATTTCCGTTTCTCCTTCAGCGATCGCCTCAATTTTCCCCTTGCGAACGGTCGCAATCGTTTCATCAGCGGAGCGCCATTCCGCCTGTTTGGTGACATCCAGTTCATAACCTCTTTTGTAGTCGGCCAAAACCTGAACCGTTTCACTCTCATCTATCGCAAGCTGAATGGAGCGGTCTACCTGCAATTCGGCAGGTGCTTTATCTCCCACGACGAGAATCTCGATTTCAGCCCGTTCTCCTTCGTACTCTGCTGTGACAACCGCTTCTCCGTTTTTCTTGGCGGTGACCTCGCCCGCTTCGCTCACTTCCACTACGTCCTCATCGCTTGATGACCAATCGGCTTCAGCAGTGACCTCTTCGCTGCTATGATCCGCGAAAGCCGCCTTGACGTGAAGCTGCCGTTCATCATCTTCTTCGAGAACCATCTGTTTTTCGGAAGCCTGCAAGCTTTTCACAGCCGGTTTGGCAACGGTGACCGTAAAGGTGATCTCACGCCCTTTGTAACGGGCACTGACCTTCGTCCGGCCTGGAGACTTCGCCGTAAACTCCCCTTTGCTGACCGAGACGATTTGCGCATCTTCCGACTCCCATTCCGCCTCAGCGGCTATTTCTTCTTCATACCCTTTCTCATAAACCGCGTTTACTGCAACCTGTTCCTCTTCATCCGGTTTTAATTGCAAAGAACTGCGTTCGGCATCCAGCTTTTTCGGTTTCGCTTCCTTGACGACAAGCGCGCGAATGGCCGCTTTTTTCCCGCCATAGCGTACCGTAATGACAGCCGTGCCGCTTTGCTTGGCGATGACCTCGCCTTCCTCATTCACTTCCAGCACATCGGGATTGCTGGACGACCACTCGGCCAGCTTGGTGACATCATCGCTGCTCTTGTCGCTGTAGGTTGCCTCGACGCGGTACGCTCGTTCGTCACCCTCTTCCAGGACAGTTTCTTTCGTTGATGGCCGCAGTTTTTTTACAGTGACAGAAGAAACGGTGACAGAAAGGGTAAGCTCTTCTCCTTTGTAGCTTGCGGTGATCGTCTCTTCCCCTTCTTTTGCGCCGGCGCGGATCTGTCCGGAGCGAACGGTGACAAGATCATCCTCTGTCTGGTAGGACGTATCTTTGTCTTTGGTAATATTGATTCGCTTCTCTCCCGATACATAGTAGATTTGGAAAGTGACGGTTCGCTTCGGCTTGATGAGCAAGAAGTCCGCTGATGCTTCCAAATGGCTGGAAGATGGTTCGATCACGGTGATTTCGCACGTGTCCGTTTTTCCTCCCTCCACTGTTCGGACAGTGATTACCGCTGTTCCCGCTCGTTTCGCCGTAACGCTGCCATCTGCATTGACTTCCGCCACTTCCGGATCGCTGCTTTCCCAGGTGACTGCCGGATTGCTGGCATTGGCAGGCGTTACCGTGGCCCGCAAGCGGTATGTTTTCCCTGTCTGCAGCGTCAGCTCCGTTTCATTCAGGGAAACATCGGCAACCGGCTGAGTGCTTGGCGGCGGCGTCGGGCTCGTTGGCCGGTAAATGATCGAAGCATTCACGCCAGTCCGATTTCCCGCTTGATCCCGCAATTCCAGATAGACCGTCTGATCGCCGCTCTGTTTTTCCAGTTGCCATTTTTTGGTGGCACTGAGCGGTTCCCAAGTTGACCAAGTTTGATTGTCGTTGGAAAAGCGCATTTGCACCGCTGTCAGGTTATCATTGGCGGAGATCTGCAACGTCACATTGACCGTTGTCGTTGTCGCCGCTCCGTTGTTAATCGTCAAGCTTCCGGTTGGCGCGGTTTTATCCAGGGTAAAGACGATCTTCGTTTGGTTGCCGGCGGCGTCGGTGACGACAAGCGTATGCTCGCCTTCTTCGGTTACGGCATTGCCATTTTCAAACGCTTTCCCATCCAGCGATGCTGTCCCTTCATTAAAAGTGATCGTTGGGGCTTCCTGATAAATCTCGCCATCCGTTACCCCGTTCACGACCGGCGAGGCTGCATCAAGCTCGATCGAATCGCTGACAACAGCAAGATTGCCGGCGCGATCGCGCAGTTCCAAATAGACTGTTTTTGTACCGTCTGCCTGTTCCAGCTGCCAAGCAGAGGTCGCTTGCAGCGGCTGCCATGGTTTCCAGCTGGTTTGGTCATTGGAGAACCGCATTTCTATGCTGCCGCTCTCGTCGGTTGCCGCTATTTGCAAAGTTACGTTGGTAGTTTGGGTACGTGCCGCATTCTCATTGATCTGCAAGGTTCCTTGCGGCGGATGGCGATCAAGCATAATCGAATCGTGCGCAGATGCGGTATTTCCGGCGGCATCCCTGATTTCCAGATAGACAAACCGCTCGCCGAATCCGGAACCATCGTCCAGCTCCCAGCTCTTCTCCTGCCGGAACGTCTCCCAACTGCTCCAGTTGCTGCCGTCATTTGACAACCGCATCTGCAACCCGGTCTGGTCGTCATTGGTCACAAACCGCAAGCTGACTGTCGGCGAACTGGTATAATCGGCATCATCATTTATGACAATTCCCGCCGATGGAGCCGATTTGTCCAGCGTAAAACGAACGGTTGTCTTATTCTGCGCTGGATCGGTCACGATCAGCGTATGTGTGCCTTCTTCGCTGACCGTGGTGCCACTAAGAAATTCTGTCCCGTCAAGCGTTGCCGTCCCTTCCGAAAAGGTGATGGTCGGATCGGCATTCACCGTTTGATTGTCGGTGATTCCGCTGACGACGGGGGGCGTTTGGTCCAATTCGATTTTGTCGGACGTCCGCGTGATGTTGCCGGCGGCATCGCGCAACTCCATCTGCACGGTTTTTTCACCGTCGCCCGCCGACAACGTCCATTGTACGGTTTCCGAAAGTTCCGCCCATTCGCTCCAATCGTTGCCATCGTTGCCATCGTTGGAGAATCGCACGGTCAGCGGACTTGTGTCAAAAGAATGGGACAAAGTTAAAGCAACACTGCGAGAATTGGTGTAAGTCGCATTCTGATCAATTTGAACTTCTCCAACCGGCGGAAGCGTATCCAAAACGATCGAGTCGGTATAGGAGGAGATGTTTCCCGCACCGTCTCGCAGCTCCAGCATGACCGTTTTGCTGCCGTCACCGCTTGTCAGCGTCCAAGGAGCGGTCGCTGCTGCCGGTCGCCATTCCGTCCAATCCTCGCCTTCATTGGCCAGCCGCATCTCCACAGACGAAGCAAGATCATGGAACGTAATCGTCAGCTCGGCGTTGAGCGCATTCGTATAGCCATCATCTTGATTGATGACCAGCTTGCCCGCCGGTGCCGTCTTGTCAATGGCAAAGCGGATCTCGGTTTCATTGCCGGCTCCGTCGGTCACACGCAGGGTATAGTTTCCCTCTGCCTCAACCTTTGTTCCGCTCGTGAATGCAGTGCCATTCAAGGTAGCGGTTCCTTCGTCAAAAAGAATCACCACATCTCCTGCCAAGGTTTGCCCGTCGCTGACTCCACTGACAACCGGTCTGGTCGTATCCAGACGAATCGTGTCGGTTGCGGAGAACAGATTGGCCGCCTGATCCCGCAGTTGCATATACACCGTCTTCTCGCCATCGCCCGCAGAGAGTGTCCAAGCTTTTTGCGACAAATACGGCTCCCATTGGCTCCAATTGCTGTTGTCATTGGAAAAGCGCATTTCCGTGCCGTTTTCCGTGGCATCGGCAACATCAATCTGCAAAGTAACATTGGTGGTATTCGTTAGCAGGGTGTCATTGTTGATCGTGAAGCTTCCTGTTGGGGGGGTTGTATCCAAGGTGATGGTTTGCTGGGTGGAAATTTCATTGTTTGCCGTGTCTTTTACTTTGAGGTAGACGGTTTTTGCGCCGTCGCCTGATGCAAGCGTCCATTGCTTCTGCGCGGCGAGCGCTTCCCACGCGCTCCATGTCAGATTATTGTTGGATAAGCTGATCGATAACGCATCGCTTTCCGGATCAGTGGCCGTAATCTGCAAAGCGACTTGGGCAGATTGGGTCGTCGTCGCACCGCCGTTGATTTGAAAGGAAGCGAGCGGCGGCTCGTTTACGTCTGCTACGGTGATCGTCAACTTTTTTTCAGCGCTCAGTCCATTGGAATCAACTGCGGCAACGGTGACGTCATAACTGGCTGTCGCCTCGCGATTGAACATTTGCTTCGTATAAAGTTGGTTGCCGGAAATTTCAAACAAATCGGTGTGCGTTACAAGCTTGAATGTAAACGGATCTCCATCCGGATCTTCGGCGGAAAGCGTCCCGACCAGGGAACCGCTTGGACGATTCTCCTCTATCACATTTGGAGTCAATTGAATGTTTGCAGGTGGAGAGTTGGGAGCGTAGGTGATTTCCAGAGCAACATGCTGCTGTGAGGTGTTGGAGGTGTCATAAAAACTGATGTAGGGGTAATAATCCCCTTCTACGCCAGGAGGTATGGACATTGGCCCTCTTAGCAGAAGGCTGATTTGGTTATCGCCTGATGTGATTTGCTCGTTTACATATGAGCTGACATCAATCTTTCGGGTCGTATTCCCCTGAAAACCTTCGACTTTGCTGGCAATCAACACATCCGCGCTTGGCAATAACACTTGGTCTTGATCAGCCCAACTGTCGTCGTCAGAACCGTAGACATCGATATACGGGGCGTGGGTGTGCGCGGAAGCTTCATGAACCGGGATCACCAGCGCAACCGACTGGATCGCGCGTGTGACTGTGCCGAGATGAAAGCGAAAAGCTGCCTGCTGCGGCCCCCCGTATCCTTCGTAAAAGTTGTAGCCGGCAAACAACATATGGTCAACACCCGGCTCGACCACACCGTCTTTGAAGGTAATCGTCGTGTTTGAAGCAACATCTGTGTCTGTAAAGAGATCCATGTCAGGTGCAATCAGTACTTTTTCCGGTTCGGCGGCAGCTGCCTTGCCAAGCAACAAATTGGGAAAAAAGACAGAAACAATCAATAGTGCTGCAAGCAGCCCGGAGAAAACTTTTTTCATCCTGATACCTACTTCCTTGATTTCTTCAAGAAACAGCCGACTTGAGTTGTTCCAAATCATCCCCCTTTCCCGTTTCTTTGGACAAAAAACAGAGAAGCCAATGTTCGGAAGTCATCTGAGAGGAAACTTACCTAACATGCCTATTATAGTTCAATATGACTAATTTTCCAACAAAATACTTTTTTGAAACAAAACAGAAAGCCGGCAACGGAAAGAAAAAAAGCAACCTGCGCGCGTCAGGCTGCTTTCCATTGCGATAGCGCTTATTTTATTCTCCCAAATCAACATTGTGGTACACTTGCTGGACATCATCCAGGTCTTCCAGCGCATCGATCAGTTTTTCAAACTGTGCTTGCGCATCCTCCGGAAGAGTCACTTCGTTTTGCGCCAGCATGGTGATTTCCGCAACGGTAAAGTCGGTAATGCCGACATTTTTAAACGCTTCTTGCACAGCGTGGAATTGGTCCGGTTCGGCATAGACGATGACGGCATCCTCTTCTTCCAGGATGTCCCGCACTTCCACGTCTGCTTCCATCAAAATTTCCAGCACCTCATCCGCAGTTTTGCCTTCCAAACCGATGACGGCGGTAGCGTCGAACATATAGGAAACCGATCCGCTGACGCCCATGTTTCCGCCGTTTTTATTGAAGGCAGCGCGGACTTCCGAAGCGGTCCGGTTGACATTGTTGGTCAACGCATCGACGATGATCATCGACCCGTTTGGACCGAAACCTTCATAACGCAGTTCCTCGTACATTTCATCCGCGCCGCCCTTTGCCTTTTCAATCGCCCGATCGATAATCGCTTTCGGCACGCTGTACGTTTTGGCCCGCTCCAGCACCACCTTCAGAGCTCGGTTGGATTCCGGATCCGGTTCACCTTGCTTGGCGGCCACATAAATCTCTTTACCAAACTTCGCGTATATGCGACTTGTGCTGGCGTCTTTTGACGCTTTCTTTTCTTTAATATTGTTCCACTTACGTCCCATTCATGTTCACTCACTTTCAACACTCTGACTGGCTGGATTGGCGCCAGAGTCTATTTTGCCTGAATTCGTTTAAGTATAACGTCCTGCTTTAAAAAGATTGACAGAAGACAGCACTCTATGATTGTAGCAAATTCTGTTCTGGATAGGAAGATTGAGACGACGCCTTCCCAGCATTGCATATGCCAAACCGAAAAGCCTGCACCGCTTGTTTGCGGACAGGCTCGGCTGACAGACGAAAGGTTTCGCTGTTCTGCAAGAAACAGCCGCTGATGACAGTCATCAGCAGGCAGAGTTTACTTTTTCAGCACGCTTTGCATAAACTCCTCCAAATAGCTGACATCGGTTATCCTGCGGTTGCATTCCCGATGATCGATACACATGTAGTTTCCCACCGCTTTGTAATAGTCAGGCAAGTGGGCTGGCTTGGCTTTGGTGATTGCCGTGACCAAAGCGACTTCTCCATACCCTTTGCACAAGGAGCACATATTTTTCTTATGAGTCATTGTATAGTTACCTTCCACTCCGACCAGTCCGCCGTCTCCCGCATAAATCAGATAAAGTTTATGGGTCGCGATATCCATCCAGCTAAGATATGTCACGGTGCGAAAATCGAGTGTCTCCCAATTGGGGATTTTCAGCTTTTTGGCTTTTGGAAACAGCTTTTTGACCTGTTTGTCCGAGACCGGCGGAAATTTGACGACATACGGCAGCAAGTCGGCGAGATATTCCTCGTACTCTGCCTCGCTTTTCAGGGAAAAAATTCGCTCGATCCACTGCTTCTCCTCACCGCTTGCACAGGGGAATGCCGCAACCACTTTTGCTTCTGCACTCGACCTGACCGCCTCGCGAACTTTTGGATCGGACACAGTCCGGAGCGCATCCAGAATGTGGCGAACTTGCTGACGGATAAAGTTATATTGATGGTTGCGGATAAACGGCTCCATAAGCGGATTTCCTCCAAACGGATTAGATTGAAAAACATCGTACGCCTTCAGCATATCTGTTTCGTTCGCTTGCGGATAGGCCGAAATCGTTTCAGAACCGTTTTCGCCATAAAAGCAAAAAGCACCGTTGCTCTCGCTTGATCGCAGCGGCGCTTGCCTGATTGTTTATTTTGAGTAGACGATTTTTTTTATCGTTTCCACGGATAGAAAATGATGTTCGGCCAATTCCCCAATCGACCTGCCCTGCTTGAACGCTTGCCGGATCGCGGCATTTCGCTCGTCCAGCTGTTTTCTGGCACCGGAACGAGTCCCCCATCTTTCGTGGGAAGTATCCGGTTTGGGGATATAAATCGTTTCGCCTTGCACGTATTTCTGGATTTCTGCGATCAGCTTTTCCGGCAACACCGCAGTTGCTTTCCTGTATTTCACGTTTGCCACGCCCCTTATTTTTTACAGTCTCAAATAAGGTGCAAAGCCAAACAGTGAACAAGGCAGCTGTTACTCAGGCGTATCAAATGAAAAGTCCGCCCCACGCAAAGTACGCCTTTCCGCTGTCAGGCTTTGCATGGGTCGCGCCCGTGTCAGGCAAACCGAAAACGCTTGCCATTGAATACACCTCCATTGCCAAATCGGCCGTTATATTGAAGCTTACTGTTCTTTGTATATATAATAAAATGCCTGATTCGTCAATGATAGCCTCATTGCCCGCATCCGCTTGAAAAAACGTTAGCCCCACTCTTGTGTTCTGGACTTTGTTTTGCCATTCTGGAGAAAAGAAAACTGTTGGCTAAGGAGGAAAGCATGGAGACATTCGGCCATGTCCGCCGATTGGCGCAACAGAACAGAGAGGGAGGCGCGAGCGATGTCGCATTCTTTTGTAATCGGACTGGATATTGGCACCACCAGCGTAAAAGCCGTCGCCTTTGATCGGGCAGGTTTCGTAATAAGCGAAGCGGAAGCGCAAGTACCGTTGTTTACGGAAAAACCGGGCTGGGCGGAGCAAGACCCGCTGCAAATCGAAAAAGCGGCCATCCTTGCTTTGCGCCATGTATTGAATCAGCATCGCCTTGACCCGAAGCAGCTGCTTGCGGTAGGAGTCTCGTCTGCCATGCACTCGCTCATC
Organism: Brevibacillus fulvus; assembly: GCF_016908525.1. GTDB lineage: Bacteria > Bacillota > Bacilli > Brevibacillales > Brevibacillaceae > Brevibacillus_G > Brevibacillus_G fulvus. Next base: position 54,769 of record NZ_JAFBEB010000014.1, on the reverse strand, counting down.
TGCGTGGATCAATCTGGACAGCCGTTATCTCCTTCCCTTACTTGGGCTGATACGCGAAGCGCCCCGCAAGCTCAGCGGCTGAAGGCAATGCCCAAGATCGATTGGTACCGCCAAACCGGCACCCCGCTTCATCCGATGACGCCCTTCTGCAAGCTGCTGTGGATGAAGGAACAGCGATATGAACCTTTTTTGCGAGCGAGCAAGTTTTTATCCATTAAAGAATTTCTCCTAACGCGTTGGCTGGGCAGCGATCTCGTCGATTACTCGATTGCCGCCTCCAGCGGGATGTTTGATCTGCATACCCTTGCCTGGCATCCGGAATCGTTAGCGCTGGTGGGCATAACAGCCGATCAGTTGGGGATACCTGTCCCTCCGCATCGAACCGTCAGCGGCTTAAGCAAACGGATCGTCGAACAAACAGGGCTTTTGCCAGACACCCGGTTCGTCATCGGCTCCTCCGACGGTCATTTGGCCAATTTGGGAACTGGCGCGATCGAACCGGGCGAAGTCGCGATCACGATCGGAACGAGCGGCGCGATTCGCCAGATGGTGTCAGCGCCGGCAGTGGACAGCGAGCTGCAAACTTTTTGCTATCCTTTTACGGAACAGCTTTACTTGATCGGCGGCGCCACCAACAATGGGGCGATCACCTTGCAGTGGCTTAAGCAAATTTTGGCAACGCCGGAAGCGATCGATTCGCTGGTTGCCTTGGCTGAAAAAGTGGAACCGGGCGCGGAAGAACTGCTGTTCTTGCCTTACCTCAACGGCGAGCGCTCACCGCTGTGGAATCCCCATGCCAGAGGCAGCTTCTTTGGTTTATCCATTCGCCATGGACGCGAGCACTTGGTGCGCGCTTGCCTGGAAGGCGTGATCTACAATCTTTATCTGATCGGACAATCCCTGGAAAAAGCGGCCGGTCCGGCGCAAAAAATCGTCGCGAGCGGCGGCTTCTCCCGCTCGGATCTCTGGCTGCAAATCGTTGCCGATGTGTTTCAACAAGAAGTGGAAGTGCCGGTCAGCCACCAAAGTTCGGCATGGGGAGCAGCCTGGCTGGCACTGTATGCGTGCGGCGAAGTGGATGCATTGGCCGCGATCAAGCAGCAGATCCCGCGCAAACGAATCGTCACGCCCCAGCCGGAAAACCGTTCTGTCTACCAAGCCAGAGTGGCTCTGTTTCAACAGCTGGCCCGGCAAATCGGGCACCATTTTCAGGGATGAACGTAAAAAGGCAGGTTCATAGTTGAACCTGCCTTGTGTTGCCGCGTACCGCCAAAAATAGTTTATACGGTTGCCAAAATGTACGCATCAATGACCTGATCGGGATGAGCAATAAGTTGTCTCACCGCTTTTTGCGAAGTCGGGCTGTCGATTCCCATCGTCTCGAACGTTTTTTCCATATCCTCATCCTTGAAGAAATACGGTTTGCTGTAATAGTTGTCCAGTTTCAAATAACGATAGCGAATGAAGTTCATAAATTGATTGGAAATGAAGTCCCGCAAACTGTCCTCAATCCAGTGATAGACATTTTTTGTTCCCTCTCGCAGCTCAACGGCTTTAAATTGCATATACAGCTTAACCGATTCAAAATCGCTTCCTTGCCAGATGTCGATAAAATGCGAATCAAATTGTTGATGGTGTTCCTGGAAGTATTGGATCGCATCGGCGTGTACGATTTCGATTTTCTCTTTTCGCGGAAACTGCGGCAAAATCTTCGTTTCAAAAATCTCAATGATATTTTCATCGATTTCCACCAAAGTGATCTTCTTGACGGATTCTTTCAAACTGGTGATGAACGGAAAGTAACCCAACCCGATCCCGGCGACGAGCACATGACCGGAAACGCCGGCTACCGCATCCCGCATCGTCAGCATTTCCGAAGCGGAGATACTCATCCACGGAATTCCGTTGCGGGTCAAGCGATAGTAGGGAACAGGGATATCAAAGTAGCCCAGCCGCGGCTTGATTTTCAGACCGTCCCGTTTGGCATCTACCAGCTGCAGCTGAAAAGGTTCCCGCAGAAACACGTCAATTTTCCAATCGCCTTTTTTGATATTGGTCAGCTCGATAAGGTTTATGTAAGGATTTTGCAAAACGATTCCCGGGTCCATCTTCATTTTCCCGAGTTGCGGTGCGATAAACTTTTTATAGGTGTCCGGCGAAAACACTTTATACAATAAATCTTCTTGTCCGTTCGGAATATAGCCGCCATCATACAACACATAATTAAAAAACTCATTTCGCATCCGCAAGTCTTTGCCCCAGTCTTCCATGACTTGCTCTAAATCCAGTTTCTTGTTTTTCATGCTGTTTACACTCTCTTTCAACGTTATTAACTTATATTGTACCAGATTAGAGAGCGCTACACGCATCCAATCAGCTGCTTTTGAGAGCAGCACATGATCATCACTCGCCATGAATAAACGACAGCTCAGCTTCATTCGCAGGCGATGCCATCCCCGTCCCGGTCCAGCTTGCGACTGTAACCAGGCTCTCCTGCTCGCAGTGGAGCCGCGCCGGCCGCTCGAACGGCCGAGCAATTTTTATAAACTACCGGCGTTGTCTGCTGAACTGTCTGCGGATTGGCGTTCACAGACTTTGCGGGCGATGTCTGGTGTTCGGCAGCTGCAGGCGTTGCCGCTTGACTGTCCACGCCGGATTCTGTCTCGCTTCGCACCACTGATGCAACCGCTTCGCTCTTGCCGCCATCAATGACGAACAAGACTCGTGTGCCGTTTGGAAAGTGTTCCAAGTGATTGCCTACCCACGAGCCCGCCCCCCGGTTATCGGCAGGAGCAATATAGGCGATATCCGCATCGGCTCCCCCTTCCGTACACATGGCCATAGGCCATTCATCGCGATCGTATCCGGTTTTGGTCGGAATTCCCGCCAAAGACTCTTCCCGGTTTTCCTCTGCACCTTTTCGATCAATCGTGCAGATCGGCGACTCCCCCTTCTGAATCGCTGACTGGATGTGAGCTGCCGTTTGCGGGTATTGGCTCACCGGAAAATGAATCACCGTGTCGTAATCGCCCCGATTGGCCGTATTACTTGCTGAACCAGCCGCTGTGTTCGCCTCGGTCGGCGCTGCTGGAGTTTCCTCCGCATCGTTGGGCTTCGTCTGCGAATCCGCCGTCGGTGCTTGTCGGGGAACTGCTTGCGCCTCCCGATCGCTTTGCGCTGCGCTCTGCTCAGGCAGTCCTCTCGATGTCTCAGCAGACGGGAGCGACCCTGTCTCCGTCCCCGTTCTCCCGATCACGGCAAAGGCGATCGCCGCAATCCAGACAAGCGCGATCATCCGCTTCGCAAAACTCATCTTCTTCCAGCGAAACGGAAGCATAACATAGGGAATCAACAACCAACCGATCATGTTAAACATTGGGACAAGTCCTCCTCCATGAAGCAATCTCGCCGCAAAATGAAAAACCCCTGGTTTCCCAAGGGTTGGCAAACGAACGGTTTATTGAAACCAACGTTGCTTCCCATAATCAAGCGAAAACATGACCGTCTGATCATCTGCTTCAAGTTTTTTGTAATTCCAGTTTTGCGTGGATGCATGGCTGACTCCAAACTTGCTGATGATGTTCTCCTTGGAAGTGAGATAGGCACGAATGGAATTTGCCTGATCAATGACAATGGCAAAGTACGGTTCGCAAGCAAAATAGGCACAAGCAGCGTCTACCTTTTTATGCTCGTCAGCGGGATTGCGAATCGTCAGAGCGTAGTCGGTTTGGCCGGTTTCTCTGCTCCGCGATTTAACGGAAATCCCCAATCGCTGACCAGTTGATTTTCTCGTTGCGATCAGATCGATGCCGGTATGGGTGACATGCACACATTCGAACCCGTACTTCGACAACCAATACATAATCAAATGTTCGGCGAAATCACCGGTAATTTTCGCATGATTACTGCTTTTATCTGTTTCCAAATTGATGCACCAACCTGAACGTATTTGTCTTGCCGAAACTCTTCATCATATCTACCCCAACAAAACTTCTTTGAGCCGCTCGACGATCAACTCTTCCCGCTTTTCGAGAAATTGCTCAAAATTGTCCAATGTCAAGGGGAGATCGGGAAGCAGATGCTTTTTCCGATAGTCCGCTTTCTCTTGAGCGGACTTGCAAACGGTATCCAGCCAGGCATCGATATCCATGTCGGACTTCTGCTGGTTGGGTACGCCCTCAATCAACTGCAAGTTCCCGATGTAATCGTATTTTTCCATGCAATAGGCAATGGCGTCATCATCCAACCCGCGCTTTTTCAGCTTTGCGCCGGATTTTAACAAGCTTCGCGGATAGATGTGATCCTGGTGAAAGTGATTCGTATAGTCCAAAGTCGGATAAAGCAACGATAGTATGGAAAACGCATATTTATTGCCATATTTGGTATACAGCAAGTCGTTTATTTCATCCTCGTCCATCTTCAGCGATTTATTCGTCACCCGCAGACCGTCTTTGATCTGATCAAACGGGAAGGCGGAATGCTGATTTTTGATGATTTCCCGAATCGGGCGCAAGACAGTATCCGGTTGACCGCCGAACAATTTTTTCAACAGGGCAACGGTCGTAAACTTTTGAATGTTTCTCCTGTCTTCGATTGTGCTGACCGATTTCACATAGTTTTTCGGATTGTCTTTTTTATACAAATAGTACGCAATGGGAATGATCACATAAGTCGCGGTCAACGTTTTATAGTTGAACCCGAAGCTGGCAACCAATTCGACCGCAAGCCGGATCGATTGTTCGATTTTATCCCATTCTTGTTCAATCTTCTTCATGTTGCTGGAATTAAAATTGTCGACTTTAAAAGCGATGTCCGTAAAGTCGCAAAGGACCAGGCAAGTTTTTAAGATCAGGTCTTTGTCAAAATAAAACGTATCGCCGATCTCATTCAATTCATCGACAAAAGCCGTGATCGTTTCCCGCGCGTCCTTTTCTTTCCATTGGGCTGTCGCAATCGACAACAACAAGTCGGAATAGCTGAGCGGAGTCCCGCCGCTGTTCACGCGAATGAAGATTTGCAGGACTTTGTCGAGCTCCTTCCCTTTCTCCAGGTAAAAATTGATGCATGGCGTTTCATGGATGACTTTATGGAGCTTGAACAACGTCCGATTGGCAAACTTGGCAGCTTCTTTTTCATACAAAGTCAGCTCATTTTCCAGCAAAAAGTCGTTGACTTCGTGATGTTCCTTCATGTCAAGAATATCGCCGACCCGAAACCAAAACGTCGTGGCGTTCCTCACTTTTGCCTGGTCAGCGGTCAAAAATTCAAACTGATATTCCCAATCGATTTCTTCCGACGGTTTCAGCAGGTTTACATACAACTCTTTTTTCGGATAAGACGCCTCGCTGTCCCTGCGTTTGTTGGGAAGCTTGGCGGCATAGCTTCCCTTCAAGCCAATATAAAGGGAAGTCAGTCGTTGCTGTCCGTCAAGAATCGCGATAAGATCTTCTTCGCCGCTAATATCGGCTTCCATATTGTGCCGGTTATTTTTCTCGTGAAAATCACGCAGAAATTCGTAAAACTTGAATTCTTTGCTGTTTTCCTTCTGTACATACCAAAAGAGAAAAGAACCGACCGGGAAATCCCGCATCAGCGAATCGAACAACCATTCGATTTGCTCTTCATTCCAGACGAATTCCCGCTGGATGGCCGGCAGCAGATACTTTTTTCTATGTATGTTTTCGATTGCTTCCTTGATTGTGATTGGAACTTGAAATGCCATGCGATGCCTCTCCATTCTCCGTAGTATTTTTGCAGCCGACTCAGGTTGATTGTTCCAATCTCTCGCCTATGACGAAAACTCGCTTTCAACACGTTTGTCACGGCGAAGCCTTTTTCTGCTGTTTGCTCGGTTGTTCTCTTCTCCTATTTTAGAGATAAATTAATTTTTTGACTACCAGCATTCTGGTCGGAGCAGTAACGGGTCTTCCTTTTCCATTTGAGGCAGTGCCGTTTAGGCAAGCCTCAACTTTGTGCTGGATATTGGGAAATTTGCCTGTTTCGGGAATTTTATCGGTTGGTATATAATTATCGGGGTCTGGAGGAGAGTAACATGAAAATGAAATTAATCATTGTCGTTGCCGCGATCATAGTTGTCATCCTGCCTCGTGTTAAAGCGCTGTTCTACCCCGGTCTTGAAAGTATTGATACAACTAAGCTTCATGTGGTGTCCGAAACTGCGTCACCAGACAGTAGCTACAAGTTAAAAATATACGTAATGGGGGGAGCTTTGCTAAATTCTGATTACAGCTACATCGGAGAAGTTGAATTTGATCATCATACACGACGGAAAGTTTTTTGGATTGGTGGAAATACGCCTGCCGAACCAAAATGGGTGGATGACCACACAATTGAAATCGCCGACCAGAGAATCGATATTTTAAAAGATCAATACGACTTTAGATGGGAGTAATCATTTGTCTGGCAGGTCACTAGTGTCACCCCCCCGCCCAAACAACCTGTTGAGTGGGGGGTAGTCTTTCATAAACAGCAAAAAACCCTTGATTTCTCAAGGGTTTTACAATCGTATGTATGGTGGAGCATAGCGGGATCGAACCGCTGACCTCTACACTGCCAGTGTAGCGCTCTCCCAGCTGAGCTAATGCCCCGGAACTTGTTCCTCATTTACACTATTAGTATAGCATATCACTAACGTATCTGCAACAAAAAATATCATTCTTTTTTTGGAAATGTCGGCATCGCGGTCAGCTTGGCGCAGCTTCCATCCGCTTCGCCTGTAACGCTCTTTCCATTGCATCCGTCATAATAAAACGATAACGGCAACAGAACCGGTACGCTAATGCCAACCAACAATGGTATGATAATACAGCATTCTCCTAAACGACAACTATTTAATTTGGTGAGGAACAGATGAGAACGATAAATCGCTTTTTGCGCCTGATTGTATTGCTTCTGTTTCTGGCGATCCTGTGGAGCGGATATGTGTTGCACCTGATCGCGGAAACGGAAAAAACCGCCCACCCCCGGCAGGCTGACGTGGGCATTGTGCTGGGGGCGGCCGTCTGGGGCGACCAGCCCAGTCCAAGCTTGAAGGAACGGCTCGACTTGGCGGCTGAACTGTACCGCCAGGGGTACGTCCCTTATTTGATCGTCAGCGGCGGATTGGGCGATGGCAAACAGATCGACGAAGCAACCGTTATGCAGCGGTATCTGGTACAGCAAGGCATTCCCGCGGAGTATATTCTCCTGGAAAACCAGGCCCGCTCAACCTACCAAAATCTGGCGTACAGCAAGGAGATCATGGAGCAGCACCAGTTGTCGACCGCCCTGCTGATCAGCCATGATTATCATTTGGCCCGCGCCATGGACATGGCCGCTTCCTTGCAGATCGCGGCCTATCCGGTTGGCGTGCACAGTCAGGTGATGCTGGAATGGCTGAACAAATGCCAGGAAATCGTCTCGTTTTCCAAATGGAAGCTTTCTCACTTTTTGCCGATCAGCCGATGATCCGGCGGTTGTCGCCGTCGATCAGGTAGTCGCCGACAAAGTGGCGGATGCGCTCCATAATTCGCCGCGCCTTGGTCACTTCAATCCGGTTGCCGTTGCTGATCGACAAATGCTCCTCCAGTTCTTCCAGCGAGTAATTGGAGGTATACAAAGTCGGCAGATGGTTATTGGCCCGCTGATGCAAGATTACGCCCAGCACCTCGTCGCGAATCCAGGGGGTCAAATTCTCCGCTCCGATGTCATCGAGAATGAGTACCGGCACTTCTTTTAACAATTCAATTTTTCCGATATACGATTGATCCGCGATCGAGTCTTTGATCTCCCGTACAAAGTCCGGAACAAAGACCATCAGGGAGGCGATATTGCGCTGCGAAAGTTCGCGTGCGACCGCTCCCATCAAATAGCTTTTGCCCACGCCAAACGGGCCGTGAATATACAGTCCTTTCAATTTTTTGCCCACCGCAAACTCTTCACAGAACTGCATCGCCGCCATCACAGCCAATCTGTTGGCCTGATCAATCTCCATCTTTTCGAAACTGGCGGCAAGCGTCTCCTCGGAAATATAGTAACTGCGCATCAACTTCCGCGTCCGCTGCTGTTCCTCGAAGGCCAGCTGCTTGTCGCACGGGGCAATCGCGCTGATCACTGTCCGATTGTCCGCGTCCAGTACGCTCGCGTGCCCTTTCACGATATTGGGGCATTTGTCCAGTCCGGGGCAATTTTGGCACCAGTATTGCTCTTTAACCGCCGTATAGACCATCGACAAGGAACGAAGATAATCGTCACGCGTCAAATCCGGATGTTTTTGTTGAAATTGTTTCAGATACGGGGAAGAACGGAGCATTTTATCCAATTGCTGCTCCGGGCTCAGCAACTGACGCGGGGTTCGCTTCGCCAATTCTTCCATAAACATACCGATCTGTTCCATCATCTCTCCCTACACTCCCTTTTGGCGTCTTCTCAATTGTTCCAATAATGCTTTCAATTCCGGATCGTCCATGACCGTTTTGCCCTTTTCGTCAATTGGCCGTTCTGGCGCCTCTCCCTTGTCCTGTTCCCGTTCCAGCTGCCGCTGAATCGAAGCTGGCAGCTTGTCCTGCATGACCGCCGGTTTCCCTGCGCGGCGCGGGAAAAACTCCGCCGGCTTTTTGCTTTTTTCCGTCCGTTCCACCGCTTGATTGCGCGCAGCCGCCCGATCCATGATCAGCTTGATCGCTTCATCAACCGTGGAGATCTGTTTCGCTTTCCAGCTGTCCCGCACCGTTTCGATGTAGTTGCGCGGCAGTTCCATATTTTTGCTTTGCAGCGTGTGCAACAACAGGACATTGACCACTTCAGCGGGCATTCCGTCGGTAAAGATCAAGGCTTCCGCCCGCTCGAGGAAAGGCCGGCTGATCCGACCGCCCACCACAATTTCCAATAGCGCCAATGGCGACAATTGCCGGCAAATTCGGGCATACGTGCCGCCGTTCGGTTCAGGCAGCTTTCCCTGTGTCATCTCCTCATCATCGGAGACGGCTACTTGCCGGTTCAATTTATCCTCTACATACTTTTGCTGCAGACGTTTGCGCAGCGCTTCCAGATCGAGACTGCCATCCTCTTTGTACAAAGTCCAGTCGCTCAGCTCGTAACCCAAACTCCAGCTGTCCAACTGGTAAAAGTGCAGCAGTTTGTAAAAGATCTGGATATTGTCGTTGGAGAGGACCTCTGTCGGATTGGCATTGTCGGGCAAATTTACCCGCAGCGAAGTGATGCTTAACTGAGGATTGGCCGCTGGAGCAGGTTGTGATTGCAATTTCGCGGGAGGATAATTCCGCTCGATTTCGGCCAGAAACAACTCCCGTTCTGACCCTTGTTCCACCTCAAACTCGGACGGTTTCAGCGAATAGAAGACCTCGTGGAAACTTTTCGTTATATTTTCGCTCTGCTCAAATTCCCGCTCCAGCTCCGCGCCATACGGATCGGCATAGCGTGAACGCAACTGCTGATACCTTATATTTTCGATTTGATTTAATAACATCAAGGAGAAAAGTTGATCTTGAAAAAACTCGGCTGGCGTCAGCGGAGGCTTGACCAAATATTCGTAGAAGTAATCGCCATGGCTGTTCTCCCGGCGTCTTACCTCCAGCAATCCCATTGCTTCCAGACGCTCTCGGGCCGTCAGCAGCCGATTGAGCGGAAGCGATGTCATCAGCATCAAGCCGCGATGCGTATGCTCTGCAGCCGCCCCGCTTCGTTCGTTTACTTCATGCACCAGCGATTGGTAGAGCGCAAATGCCTCAACACCAATGATCGGCAAGTACAGCTGCGTGAGAAATCCAGCATCCGCAAAGCTTAACGGTCTGGTCACCCGTACGAGATAGCGGTCCTTCGGTGTCAACTCATTCCAAATTAGGCGCATACCAAATAACCCTTCCCAATTATGATTGTATGTTACCCATTGATCGGCAAGGCAGACCGAGCCGCATGTTTTTGTTCCTTATTATATCATTTCCGTTCCGGAATAAGTAGGGAAGTCTGTTGGAAGAGACAAAGAAGGCTGCCGATCTACCCGATCGGCAGCCTTTTGCTCACTCTTGGCGAACAGGCAGCTTACACGTCCGTCTTCGTTTCGTCCGCGTCTCTTTTCTGGCGGCTGTTTCGCGCTTGTGTCAACAAGTCTTCCAGCTCTCTCATAAATACGCTGATGTCTTTAAACTGGCGATAGACGGAGGCAAACCGAACGTAGGCCACCTCGTCGACATGATAAAGCCGCTCCATCACCTTTTCGCCCACATCTTGACTGGGAATCTCACTAAGTGCGCTGCTTCGCAATTCTTTTTCAATTTCGTTCACGATAGTTTCCAACGATTCCAGTGAAACCGGCCTTTTCTCACAGGCACGCACCAAACCGCGCAATATTTTATCCCGATTGAATTCCTCGCGCGTTCCGTCCTTTTTCACGATCAACAACGGTGTTTCTTCGACAACTTCAAATGTGGTAAACCGCCGTTCGCATTGTTCACATTCACGTCGGCGCCGAATCGATTTATTATTGTTAAAAGGACGTGAATCTAGGACCCTTGTCCCATTGTACTCGCAAAATGGGCAGCGCATTATTGATCAACTCCAGATTTGACGATACTTACTAGTAGTGTCCCTCAATTCATGGACAAAAGTCAAGTTCAAATCATTCTACCTATTTCATTCATTCACAAAAATGCCTAAAATAGATTGAGTACATGGTTCGACAAAAAAGGAGGTTTACTATGCGACTCCTTTCCCTAAAACAAGCCCGTCCAGGCATGAAGGTGGGCAAGACAATTTTTACGGGAGACGGGAAGGTTTTACTCGGCAATGGGATGATCTTGACCGACCGGCTGATAGACGGTCTGGTACGTTCCGGGATTGATGCCATTTATATCGACGATCCGCAAACGGAAGATATCGTGGTAGAAGACTTGATCCGGCCGGAGACGCGGCGATTGGCTGCCGATACGATTCAAAAAACGGTCAAGCAATTGATGAATTCCAACAAACTGGCGCGGCGCGTTTCCGTCAAAGATATGGGGCTGCACTTTCAGCAGGCATTTCAGGCGATATTGAGCGATTTGATGGGCAATCCGCAAATTCTCGTCCATCTTGCCAATATTTCCACCTTTTCCGGTTCGATGTATTACCATGCGGTGAACGTTTCCGTATTGGCCACAGCGGTAGGGATGTCGCTTGGCTATAATCGCAACCAACTGCTCGATCTCGGGATCGGAGCGATGCTCCATGATATCGGGAAAATTGAGCTGCCGCCGGAATTGCTGAAAAAGGAAACACGTTGGACAGAGGAAGAAATGGAAATTGCCAAACAGCATACGATCCACGGCTTCAATATTTTGCGAAAACAGCACGATATTTCTTTGCTGTCCGCCCATATCGCCTTGCAGCACCATGAACGTCTCGATGGCAGCGGCTATCCGCAAGGGCTGTCCGGCAAAAAAATCCATGAATATGCGCAAATCGTTGCGATTTGTGACATTTACGATTCTCTTACCTCGCCCAAGCCTTGGCGCAAACGGTATATGCCGCAGGATGCCCTGGAATACCTGTTGGGCAGCGGCGGCTATTTGTTTGAGCATCGGCTGGTTCAGGCGTTCCGCGACCATATCGCCATTTTTCCGGTCGGGAGCGGCGTAGTGCTGAATACGGGGGAAACAGGCGTTGTCTGCAGAGTCGATCCGAAATATTGCCAGCGCCCCACCGTCCGCGTCATGAAAGACGGCCGCGGCAACGATGTCCGAATGCCGTATGAAGTTGATTTGAAGGAAGAATTGACCAAATTTATCGTTGGTTTTGATGATGACGAGCTGTTTCACATGGAAACGACTTGAGCAGCTGCCGCATGAACAAACAAAAAACCTTTCCGACGGCACGTTCGTACCGCCGCGAAAGGTTTTTTCGTGTTATCGCACAACTGTTTCCCGCTTCACGCCGAGCTGTTTCCACTCCGAAACATGGCGTACCAAATCGACCACCCTGCAGGAGTATCCCCACTCATTGTCATACCAAGCCAACACTTTCACCTGATTGCCGCCCATGACCATTGTCGATAATCCGTCAACGATCGCCGAGTGGTCATCTCCGTTAAAATCAATGGAGACCAGCGGCAGATCGGAAAAGGCCAGGTATCCCTTCATGTCTCTTTCACTTGCTTCCCGCAAGACACGGTTCACTTCTTCTACGCTCACCGGTTGCTTTACCGTCGCGACCAAATCGACCACGGACACATTGGGCGTCGGCACCCGCAAGGAAAAGCCGTTTAATTTGCCGTTCAATTCAGGCAATACTTTGCCGACAGCGCGTGCAGCCCCGGTTGTGGTCGGGATAATCGATTGCCCGCAGGCACGCGCACGGCGCAGATCCTTGTGAGGGTTATCAATGTTCACCTGGTCATTGGTGTAGGAATGAATCGTTGTCATCAGCCCTTGCTCAATCCCGAACGCGCGATGCAGCACTTTGGCCACCGGCGCCAGACAGTTGGTCGTGCAGGAAGCGTTGGACACAATATGGTGGTTGTCATGGTCGTACATTTCTTCATTCACGCCCATGACAATCGTCACATCTTCTTCTTTTGCCGGAGCGGTAATGACCACCTTTTTCGCTCCGCTGCGCAAGTGTTCTCCCGCGCTTTCGCGATCCTTAAATTTTCCGGTCGCCTCGACGACGATTTCCACCCCCAACTCGCCCCAAGGCAATCGGCGCGGATCGCGGTCAGACAGCACAACGGTCGGTTTTCCGTCAACGAAAATCGCATTGTCCTTTGCTTCCACTTTATGATTAAACTTCCCGTGAATCGAATCGTATTGTAACAAATGGGCCAATGTTTCAGGGGGATAACTTGCATTTACCGCAACAATCTCGATGTTGGGATCTTGAACAGCACGGCGAAATACCATGCGTCCGATTCGGCCAAAACCATTAATACCTATTTTAATAGACATTATGAATCCCCTTTCACTTATTGAGTCATACTATATTATTCAATATCTTATAATAAGTATGACACATTTGACAATCTATATCATCAAAATGGTGATTTCATACCGATGATAAAAAAAAGCGCTTTGCTCTCTTCTCGACAGCAAGCGCTTATTGCAGCAAATCCGAATAAATTTTTTGATAGCGATCTTGAAAATAGAAAACGCGTTGCACATAGTGCCGCGTCTCCCCGACCGGTATGTCCTGTACGCGCTCGATCGTTCCATCCCACTGCGACTTTTCCAACCAGGCATTCACATTGCTTGGCCCTGCATTGTAGGCAGCGACCGCCTTGACGAGATCGCCGTCGAATCGTTCCAGCAAAAAAGCCATATACCACGTTCCGATCGAGATATTCAGCCCGGGCTCTGTCAAAGGTACTTGCTCGTTCTTCGCCAAGTTTGCTTGTTCGATCACCCATTGTGCCGTATCGGGCATCACCTGCATCAAACCGACTGCCCCTTTTTTCGACACCCGATCGTAATCAAAGGCGCTCTCCGAACGAATAATCGCGAGAATCAAATACGGGCTTACCTGATATTGCTTGGCGGCTGTTAAAATTTCTTGCTCGTATTTAATCGGATACATCCACTTCCATACAAGCGGCGTATTAATAAGTATGAAAACAGCGAACAAAAAGATAAGTAATACGCTGGCTTGCTGCTTTTTGGTCATCGTGCCAACTCCGCCTTTATTTTCTGTAACATTTGATCAACCTGCGTCTCCGTCTCCGCTCTGCTTCCCTGATTGTCGATCAGGAAATCAGCAAGCTGTTTTTTCTGTTCGATCGGCCATTGTGCCCGCAGTCGCTTTATGGCCTGCTCTTCATTCAGTTCATCCCGCTCCAGCATGCGCGACAATTGCTGGGATTCCGGCGCATAGACGACGACAATCTTGTCCACCATATGTTGCAGCTTGCTTTCAAATAACAGCGGAATGTCCATAAAAACGATCGGCGCCCCGGATTGTTCCGCTTCTTCCGCCTGCTCCCGCATCACTTTGCGCACCTCGGGATGAACGATGGAATTCAGTTTCTGCCGCTGCCCTTCATCGGAAAAGACAATCTCCCCCAGCAACCGGCGATGGATCTGGCCATTTGGCAGCAAAATGCCTTTGCCAAAATGCTCGACGATCGCTTCATAGGCCGGTTTTCCCGGTTCGACGACTTCCCGGGCGATTTGATCCGCATCGATGACAGGAATGCCTCGCTCACGGAGCATGGCGGTAACGGTGCTTTTTCCGGTCGCAATTCCTCCGGTAAGACCAAGTATCATGCGCTTCTCCCCTTTTTTGATGATGAACCGCAACCATTGTTCAGGAAAGATTCACGTACTGTAACTGCAAGCTGCTCACTTTTGGCATTTGGGACAAATGTGCGTGCCGCGTCCCCCCACTACCAACCGTTCAATCGGCGTGAGACAAACCGTACAAGGCTCACCTTTCCTGCCATATACGCGCAGAGATTGCTGAAACATCCCCATCTCACCTTGTCCGTTTACATACGACTTGATCGAGCTTCCCCCTTGCTCCACCGCTTCCGCAAGCGTTTCCCTGATGCTTTGATGCAGCGCTGCTACTTCCTTGCGGGTCAAGCCGGAAGCTGTCCGTTCCGGATGGATACCCGCGCGAAACAGGGCCTCGTCCACATAAATATTCCCCAGCCCTACCAAAAATTCCTGATTCAGCAACAGCGGCTTGATTTTGGTGGATCTCTCCTTCAACATCCGACGAAACGTCTCTTCGGTGAACGCTGGCTCCAGCGGTTCCGGCCCCAATTTGACCAGTGGCCCCGCTTGCGTTTCCATTCCTAACGGATAGAGATCCATCGTGCCAAATTGGCGAACGTCCCGATAGCGCAACTCGGTTCCGTCGGTGAAATGAAAAATGACATGCGTATGTTTCTCAACCTCATCGTTTGATGAATAAAGCCCGTATCGGCCCTCCATCCTCAGATGGGAGATCAGAACATCGCGGTCCAATTTAAATTGGATAAACTTGGCGCGGCGCTGGATCTGATGGATGGTTTGTCCAACCAATTCTGCTTTAAACTGTTCGACGTCATCCGGATAGCGAATAATTCTCGCCAGCAAAACAGTCACTCGCTCGATCGTTTTGCCAATGACCAATCTGCGCAACGTCCGCACGACGGTTTCTACCTCGGGCAGTTCTGGCACCGCTCTCTCCTCCCATTGCTTGTGGTAACACAAATTTATTTCGTATCATTCCATGTTGGACCGTAATGAACATCCACCTTCAAAGGCACGTCCAATGGCAAGGCGTTTTCCATCACATCGGCTACCAGCGTTTTCATTGTCTCCAGCTCGTCCTGAGGCACTTCAAAAACCAGTTCGTCATGCACTTGCAGCAGCATCCGGCTGCGCAAGCCTTGTTGCCGCAAGCTCTCCTGCATGCGAATCATCGCCAGTTTGATAATATCGGCGGCTGTTCCTTGTATCGGCGTGTTCATCGCGGTACGTTCGGCAAAAGAACGCAGGTTGAAATTTTTGTTGCGAATGTCAGGCAAATAGCGCCTGCGCTGCAGCAACGTTGTTACATATCCGTCCTGCTTGGCCTGCTCGACAATGTCTTCCATATATTGCTTTACCCCTTGGAAAACAGCGAAATAACGATCAATAAATTCTGCCGCTTCCTTGCGGGTGATATTTAAATTTTGCGACAGGCCATAATCGCTGATGCCGTAGACGATACCAAAATTGACCGCCTTGGCCTGACGGCGCATCATTGAAGTGACTTCGTCCTCAGACACACCAAAAACATCCATCGCTGTCCGCGTGTGGATATCCATTCCTTTCCGGAACGCATCGATCAAATTTTGGTCACGGGAAATATGAGCCAATACCCGCAGTTCAATCTGCGAATAGTCGGCGGCAAGCATGTACCAGCCCGCTTCCGAAGGAACAAACGCCTCGCGAATTTTCCGTCCTTCTTCCAGGCGGATCGGGATGTTTTGCAAGTTCGGTTCCGTACTGCTCAATCGGCCTGTAGCCGTGGTCGCCTGATTGAACAAGGTATGGATTTTCCCGGTTTTGCTGTTGATCTCCTTCAAAAGCCCTTCAATATAGGTAGAACGCAGCTTACCCAATTGGCGGAACAACAGGATTTCGTCAATAATCGGATGATAGGGCGCCAGTTTCTCCAATACATCAGCGCTTGTTGACGGACCGGTCTTTGTTTTTTTCAGCACCGGAAGCTGCAGCCTGTCAAACAAGATTTCGCCCAATTGCTTCGGCGAGTTGATGTTGAACGGTTCTCCCGCCAAATCGTAAATTTTATTCGTCAGCTCGTCCAGCTTGCGATCGAGCTCTTGACCCATCTGCACCAACCGTTCCGCATCCAGCTTCACACCCGTTCGTTCCATCTCGGCCAGCACGAGGCTAAGCGGACCTTCCAGCTTCGTCAACAGTTCGCTCAGTTCCTGCTGTTCCAGTTCCCTCCGGATGGCCGGAACCGCTTGCCAGATCGCAGTCGCCTTCCGGGCAACGTGCTCGCTCAAGGTCGCCAGTTCAGGCAATTCCCGCTTGGCTCCTTTGCCATATACGCTCTCGTCGGAAGCGATCGCCACCGCAGCATATTGCAACGCGGCGTCAGCCAGTATCGGATTGCTTTCGGTCGCATTTAACAGATACGTCGCCAAATACATGTCAAACTGGATACCGTTCAGCTGCAAACCGTTCCAAGCCAAGCCAACCGTATCCCGTTTCCCGTCAAACACCCATTTCTGTTTGGTTTCGTCCGCCAGCCATTGCCGAAACGCTTCCCACTCCAGCGCGAGCTCCATCGGAAGATACAAGGCAAAATCTTCCGCCGCCAGGCCAAAGCCCACGATAGGCGCGTGGTGATAATTATCCCCGTCCATTTCCACGAACAACCCCATCGGCGAAGTCAGTTTTTCGGCCAACTCGGCGAGCGAGCCGCGATCGGCAATCAAGTAAGAAAAGGGAACAGACTTGCCGGCAGTCTCATCCGCTTCGCCGGCTTCCGCATTGTAGCCGCTCGTAGCGGAAATTCCCTTGATCTTGGGAATCAATGATTTGAATTCCATCCGTTTGAAAAACTCCAGCAATTTACCGGGATCGTACCCGCTGTAGCCGACCTGGTCAAGCTCCAGATCGACCGGAGCTTCCCGCAGGATCGTCGCCAGCGATTTGCTCATTTTGGCCTGTTCCACATTGCCCCGCAAATTTTCCTGCAGCTTTTTACCGGAAATTTCGTCAATATGGTTCAGCACCTCTTCTACCGTTCCGTACTGGTGCAGCAATTTCAACGCGGTTTTCTCGCCGACTCCCGGAACGCCCGGAATATTGTCGGAAGCATCGCCCATCAACCCCTTCAAATCGATGATTTGCTGAGGCTTTAATCCATACTTTTGCTCAATTTCCGCTGTCGTATAAACTTCCAGCTCGCTGACACCCTTGCGAGTCAAAGCAACGGAAACATGATCGGAGACCAATTGCAGCATGTCTTTGTCGCCTGTGATCACCGTCGTCTTCCAATTGTTCTGGTCAGCCCGCAACGTCAAAGTGCCAATAATATCATCCGCCTCGTACCCTTCCAGCTCGAATCGCTTGATGGAAAAAGCATCGAGCAGCTCGCGGATCAGCGGAAACTGTTCCGACAATTCTGTCGGCGTTTTGCTTCTGCCTGCTTTGTAATCAGTAAATTCACTGTGTCGAAATACTACTTTGCCAGCATCAAACGCAACCATAATGTGGGTTGGTTTCATTTCCTCCAGCACCTTTAGCAGCATCGTCGTAAAGCCCAATACCGCATTGGTATGGAGTCCGTTAGATGTGGACAGCAACGGCAGGGCATAAAAAGCCCTGTTGGCGATGCTGTTTCCATCAATTAACACAAAATGACTCAATCCGGTCCGACCCCTCTCTTCACATCTCATTACCCACCATCTTACCATAGGCCCGACAACACTGGCAAAATAAGAAACCGACAGAGATCGTAACTATTCGACGATACCCAAATATTGCAGATCGGCAAGGTGTATCTGGCCTGTCACCTTCAACTTTTCCTTCTTCTGAAACCGGATCACAGCCAGTTCCGTTCCCCGATCGTAGATGCCGTTCGCGCTTCCCCAGTAATAGCCGGCGGCCTTCAGCCGATTTTGCACGAGCTGAACCAGCGCTCCGCGCGAGCCGGGTACTAGATCGCGATACGTTAACGATTCATGTCCCATGATCGGCCCGTCGATTATGACGGGAGTCCCGACAGAGACATAGGGGAACAATTGTTCAACGTCGCGATTCTTCATGCGAATACAACCATGGCTGACGTATCGCCCAATCGCTTCCGGACGGTTGGTACCGTGTATGCCGTATATCCCCCAGCTGACATTCAAGCCGAGCCAGCGTGTGCCAAACCCCCCGCCCCAGTCTCTCGATTTTTGGATAATCCGAAATTTGCCGATTGGCGAAGGAGTTTCCTTGGCGCCGGGTGCGACGCGAAACGATTTGACCACCGTTCCGCTGCTCGTTTTCAGTTCAAGCCGGTTGTGCCACAGATTGATATAAATGTATAGATCGTTTTGTTTGGCGCTGACCAGGCAAGGGTGTGCGATCAAGGACAGCAGCAACAGACACAGGGAAACAGCGACAATCTTTCTATGCATCGTCTACCTCAAATTTGACTGAAGTTCATTGCTAGGCATAGTTTTTGATCTGCTGCCCCATCTCATTCATGCGGATTGTACGGTCATTCTCCGCATCTTCTTCCTCTTTTCAAAGAGTCCCATTGTCTAGCAGCCCGACTCTGAGTACAATAGGGAATAGTACCTGTAGCCTGCCAAAAATACTTTTAACCCATCTAAAAAGGAATTGTATATGGAAAAACCTTCTGTTCACCCGTATCTTGTTCTGGTCATCGGCGTTGTTGCGCTGTCCACCTCGGCGATCTTCGTCAAGTTGGCGTCTGCTCCACCCGCGATCATCGCCACGTATCGACTTGCTTTTTCTGCGCTGTTGACTTTGCCATTTGTCTTGATCCAGCGAAATACGCTCAAAGAACTGTTGCATCTGACCGGCAAACAGATGCTGGCTATCGTCTTGGCCGGCGGATTTCTGGCAGTCCATTTTTTGCTCTGGTTTGAATCGCTTCGCTTCACCTCGGTGGCGAGCTCAACCGTTCTCGTTACGCTGCAGCCTTTATTTGCCTTTATCGGCGGCTTTTTTTTATTTCGCGAGCGAATCAGCGCTTTGCCCCTGGCTGGTTGCCTGCTGGCATTGCTGGGAAGCTTTGTGATCGGTTGGGGAGATTTTCAAATAGGCGGTATCGCGCTGTGGGGAGATGTATTGGCACTGCTCGGAGCCGCCACTGTCACCGGTTACTGGCTGATCGGGCAATATATTCGTCAGTCGCTATCCTTGCCCGCCTATACCTTTGTCGTCTATACCGTAACCGCCTTGCTTTTGTTTCTTTACGATCTTTGTTTAGGCATTCCGTTGACCGGATACCGTTCAGCAGACTGGCTTTGGTTTTTTTCGCTTGCTTTTATTCCTACGCTGCTCGGCCATTCCTTGCTGAACTGGGTAATCAAGTGGCTGAATACCACGACGATCTCGATGAGTATTTTGGGAGAACCCGTCGGTACCGCCATCCTTGCTTATTTGATCCTTGGTGAAAACATTACCATTGCCCAATCTATAGGCGGAGCCGTTATGTTGCTGGGCATTTTTCTCTTTATTCGCTATCAGAAACCGTTGGACAAAGGAGTGCAAACTGATGAGCCAATTTCCGAATCGAAATAGAAATTTGCTGGAATATATCAAAGGATTAAGTGTCTGGGCAAAAGTTGTCTGGGTCATTGTGCTCGGTTACATTGTCGGGCGAATCGTTTACTGGATTTCCAGGTTGTAAACCGGCTGGCAATAGCTTTACATAGAAAGGGGAGAGCTGTTCACCAGTCCTCCCCTTTTTTAACGCTTTAACGCTCTTCGACCAACGCCGAGGCTGTCAGTTCATCGATCACCAGCACATCCAGGTAGTTTCCTTGCAGCACCGCGTGGACGCTTTCCAGCTTGTGGCTTCCTTCCACCACGCCAATGACCGTTTCAATCTCTTTTAAATCCTCCAGCGTTAAGCCGATCACTTTGTCATTGATCGGATGTTTGACCGGCTGTCCCTGTTCATCAAAAAACCGCGAGCAGATATCGCCAATCGCTTGCATCTTGCGAAGATGCTGGAGATCCTCCTCCTGCAAATAGCCGATCGCCCGCATCGTCGAACCTTTGTATGGGCTGCCGATACCGACAAGCGCGACGTCTACCTCTTTTCCTTCTTCCAAAACGTCGGCGATGTCCCTCATTGCGACGAGATGCTCTTTCAATTCCACGGTTTCCACAATCGCCGGAGCATATAAATACGAGCACTTGCACTTCATTTTCTTGGCCAGCTCATAGGCGAGTTGGTTGGCATGAATTTCCACATTTTGCGTGCCCATACCGCCGACTAATGGAATCACTTTCAAATCTTCCCGCCGTTCATAAGGGTATTGCCGGACCAATTCCGCCAGCGTTGACCCCCAGGAAATGCCCAGCTTTTTGACCTGTTTCATATTTTTGGACAAATAATGGGCGCTGGCCTGGCCAACCGCCTGTTTGACCATTTCCGGAGTATATCCGACGGTGGAAACAACCACGGCATCTTTGAGACCGAATTTTTTTTCCAGCTTTTGCTCCAGCTCAACCGTATGGACGCTTTCGTCTTTAATATATACTTCGACAATGCCCAACTCTTTGGCTTTTTGCAACAATTTGGAGATCACCGGACGAGAGACGCCCATTTTTTTGGCAATCTGCTCCTGCGTCCATCCATCCATATAGTACAAATTGGCAGTCTTGACGATCTGCCGCCTTTCTTCCCAACTTAACATGAACGTACCACCTTTTCCTCCTGCTCACACTTCCTTTATTATAACAACTGTCGGCGTCATGCAAACCTTTCTTTGCCGCAAACGGCAGCAAACCTCCGCTTGCCGGTTCAGTCGGCCTGAAAGGTTCGCCCGCCATCGGCCAAAATAATCTGCCCGTGGATATATTGCGCTTCCTGTTGACTCAAAAATCGCACCAGCGCCGCGATGTCGGCAGGCTGCCCCAACCGGCCGATCGGGATTTGGTCAATCAGTTTTTGCTTGTCGTCAGGATCAGGATACAAGCGATCAAGCATCTCCGATTGGATGACACGCGGGGCCACTACGTTGCAATGAATTCCTTTCCGTCCCAGCTCCGCAACCAACGCTCTCAGCAAACCAAAAGCACCGCCTTTGGAAGCAGCATAATGAACACCGCCCCCCGTCCCGGTGATCGCCGAGCCCGAGCCGATGATGACAACACTGGCCCCCTGCTGTTGCCGCATGAGCGGAAGCACCGCTTTCAGACAATAAAACAACCCGTGCAAATTAACCGCCATTGTTTTTTGCCAGGCAGGCCAGTCAATCTCCAAAAACGGGCGGCGGTTCGTGATTCCCGCTGAGTAAATAAATGAATCAATGGCGGGAAATCGACGGATGAGGTCGTCCGCCCAATGACAGACGCTCTCCCAGGAACTGACATCAACGTAATACCCAAATATGGACCCTTCGCTGTCTGCGGTCAATTCCTCGATCGCCTGTTTGTTAATATCAGCAACCGCCACCCTGTCGCCGCTTCGCGCAAACTGCCGCGCGATCTCCCGGCCGATGCCGGCTGCTCCGCCAACGACGACGATGTTTCGCTTGACTGTCGGATCAGCCATTTGGAATCCCTCCATGCACGGTCAGTATCTCTCCGTTCAAATAGACACCATAGCCGGTGCCCAGCAGCAACACCATCTCGCCGATGGCCTTGGCGAGCTGCCCGCTTTGCTCTGCACCTGCTTCCTTGGCTTCGGGGGCGAGACCGATGACCTGAATCCCCTTCCCGTGAAATTCGTGCCACAATCCTTTTGTCAGCGATTGGACAGCGCTTTGCGAAGCGGCAAAATCCGGGCTGATCTGTCCCGTGAGCGCAGCCGTCGAGGAAACATGGACAATCGTGCCGCCGCCCGCCCCAAGCATTGCCGGCAGCACTTGCTGACAGAACAAAAACGGACGATCCAGATTGAGTTGCATCGTTGTTAGCCAGTCTGCCGGGGTGAGTTGATGAAAGGAGCGGCGCTGGCCGGCCTGACAATTGTTGACCAACAGATCAATTTTGCCGCACTGTTCAAGGATCGTGGCGACCAACTGCGCAATCGTCTGCCGATCCGCAGCCGTTCCCCGCACCGGGGACAGATGAACGCCCAACGCCGTCCATTCCGCGGCCATCGTGTCCGACAGCTCGCAGCCTTCCTCGACTTGGCCATGCAGCCAGACATTCGCCCCCGCCCCAGCCAAGCGGCGGCATATTTCCTCGCCAACTGGTCCAAATCCATTGGTCACGAGTGCCACCTTATTCGCCAGCGGAAACAGTTCCAACTGCATTCCCCTCCTCCTGCTCAGGCTTGATCATCACTTTGATGACCTGTCCGGACGGATGATGGGCACACGCAATCGCCGTCGGCAGCTCCGCCAGGGAAAAACGATGGGTGATCATTTTCTCTGCGTCGACAATCCGGCTGCTCAGCAGCTGCAAGGCGGTCGGGTAATGGTAAGGATTGGACGAATACGCGCCCACGATCTTCACTTCATCCTGAAAGAAGCGAGCGGCGGGAATCGAAACTTGCCGTCCGGAAAAGGGAGCAAAGACGAGCACCGTCCCCCCTCTGTTCAGCACGTTGATCGCTTGCGGCAGCAGCGCATCCACACCAGCGGAAATGATGACGACATCAACGCCGGCGCCAGCGGTAATTTCCATCACTTCCGTTTCCAGATCGTGCGTCGCGCTGTTGACGGCATAATCGGCGCCGAATTCCAACGCCTTTTGCAAACGAAAAGGATTGAGATCACTGACGATGATCTGCGATGCCAGAAAGTGGCGGGCCAACTGGATCTGTATGCAGCCAATCTGCCCCGCTCCCATGATCAGAACGGAAGCGCCTGGCCGAAAATCGATCTTCTCAAAGCCGTGCAGACAGCAGGCAACCGGCTCGACCATCGCTCCCTGTTCGTCGCTCACCTGGGCGGGAAGTTTGCCGATCGTGTGCTGCACATGCAAAGCGGGAATCCGAATGTACTCGGCAAATCCGCCCGGTTCCACATTCGTCCGCTTGAATTGCGGACATAACGAGTAGGCGCCGCGCCGGCAGTGATGGCAAGTAAAGCAGGGTACATGATGGGCCGCGTAAATCCGGTCTCCTGCGGCGTACCCTTTGACCTCGCGCCCCACCTCGACGATCTCGCCGGCGATTTCGTGTCCCAGTACCGTTCCAGGCGAGACCAACCGATCGAGAGCTTTGTGGATGTCCGTGCCGCACAAGCCGCACGCTTTTACTTTTAGCAAAATTTCATCCGGGCCGATCATAGGCAGCGCCACTTCCTCATAACGGATGTCCCCTTTATCGTAATACACAGCCGCTTTCACTTTAGATCCCCCTTTTTGTAAAATACCCATTTGGCAGCGCCGCAGCTTTTGCCAAATGGGATGTTTTGCGATCTAGCCCAAATATTCGATTATTTTTTTCATGTCATCTTCAATCCCCATCCCGGTCAAAAACGAAATCGTTTGAATGACCGGCGTGTTGCCCACTCCGCTGACAGGCGTCGTCGCAATGATCAGATCATATTGCGAGGCTTTCGCTGGCGCTTCTGCCGCTTTGCATTGCTCGACGATCACATCGTAGCCTTTCGCTTTGAGCAGTTCTTCCACTTTTCTGGCCACTACCGTCGATGTTGCGATTGCTGTACCGCATGCCACCAAAATTTTTTTTGCCATTTTTGTTTCCTCCTTCTTCATTCACAAAATACCGCGCCCGGAATTACCCCGAAACCGTTTTCTCTGTCTTGGCCGCTTCCGCTCCGATTTCCTTGGCGTACTGCTTGCGAATATCATGGCGGACCCAGTACCACAACAGCGCATAGACAATGATTGCCAGGATCGCCGCGTAGAAGTACGGATTGGCAGGATCGAGCAGGCGGACAATCATCCAGGGAATGATGTGCGAGCCAAGATCAATGCCGGAAATGCGCGTTGCCCCTTCCGGAAAACTGAAGCCGACCGCTTTTCCCATCGTCGTGGCCAAGTCGGACAAATTGGTCGCGATAAAGAAGACGATCATCAGCGAAACAATGCTGTTGAGCAACCCTCTGATGATGTTGCCCCGCGAAGCGGCAACCGCCCAAATGACCGTAAATGGCAGCACGGACAAGTCAGCAAACGGGAGCATCCCGTTGTAAGGCAGGATGACCGCCAGCAAGATCGTGATTGGCACCATCAGCAATGCCACGGCCATGTTGGCGGGATTCCCGATGACAATCGCCGCGTCGAGACCGATATAGACGTGTTTCCCCGGGAACCGTCGGGAAATAAACTCTCGCGCTCCTTCGGAAATCGGGATCAGCCCCTCCATCAAAAGCGAGACCATCCGCGGCATCAAAATCAGCACAGCGGCCATCTTGACGCCAAGCGTTAAAATTCCTTTTACATCATATCCGCCAAGCAAGCCGATAATGATCCCCAGAACAAGTCCCATCACCAGCGGTTCGCCGAAAATCCCCAGACGTCGGCTCAACGTTTCGGGGTTGGCGTTCAGTTTGTTGAAACCGGGAATCTTGTCTTCGATCTTGTTCAATGCGTACATGATCGGGGCAAAGTTGACCGTTTCGGAGTGGGGAAGCACGACCCCTTTCAAGCCGAAGTGATGTTCGATCGCCGGTGCCGTCCAATCAGCCAGCTTGAGCGTGATGGCGGTGACCACCAGGCCAACGGCGATGGCCAGCCACATACTGTCAAAAGCATAGTAGGTTACCGAGGCCGCGAAGATCAGGTGCCAGAAGTTCCAGATGTCCAGATTGAGCGTTTTCGTAAAATTGGCGGAAAGCAGAATCACGTTTAATATCAGGACCAAAGGAATCATCAGGGGAGCTACGGGTGTGCCAAAAGAGATCGCCGCGCCGATTGGCCACCCGACATCGAGAATATCCAATTGCAAGCCCAAATTTTGCACCATCGACTGTGCCGCAGGGCCAAGCGCCCCGGTCAACAGCTCGATCACCAGATTGATGCCGACAAAGCCGACCCCAATCGTTAAGCCGGCGCGAAATGATTTTTTGAAGCCTTGCCGCAAAATCATTCCGAAGATGGTCATAATAATCGGCAACATAATGGATGGACCCAAATCAAGAATATAATCCACCGCTTGCTTGATCATACCGCACACCTCCCCATAAAATTAAAGCGCTTTCATTTATGTTTGCAGCTGTCCGCCATGTTTCAGGCGAGATTGAGCTGTTCCTGCATCAGCCGAATAACGTCAGCGGAGGCCGCGGCGTTTTTCAGTTGAGCCATGACCGCTCGTTGCTGAAACATGCCCATTAACCGCTCCAGCATCGTAATCTGCTGCTGCGGGTCTTTGACCGCCAGCATAAAGACGAGATGCGTATCTATCGTCTGTCCGGGGCTGCCCATCACCTGAAAAGCAACAGGGGTTCGCAACTGGCCGACGCCGATGGCAGGCTTGCGGACATGGATCGCATCCGTATGAGGAATGGCTACCCCCAGCTGATCGGCAAGAGGCAGGCCCGTCGGATAGACCTGCTCCCGCTCCAACACAGCCGCTAAATACGATTCTTCCACATAGTCCAACTCGCGGAGTCTCCGATACATTTGGACGATGACATCTTTGTCCGAACCGCCCTCGATCCCTAACTGAACTGCCCGTTCATCCAATTCGATCAACTGCTCCATATCGCTCAGCTCCATTCCGTTTAAATCGGCGCAATTTTGCAAATTCATTGCGGCTGTCTGTTTTGCCGCTCAACTGCCGTTTCGCTTGCGAAACAAAATTTCCGCAGAAATGTCGATGGTTGGCAGCAGCTTATCCTCTACGCAGATCGTGCCTGGCATGTCTGAATTGTCCATCCCGTTAAAGGCGATCGTTGCATGGCCCAATTCGCGGATCGTCTGGTTTGCTTTGCTGCCGACAAAATGGATGCGATACCCCTCGCCGTTGATCACCAATTCGTCACCCGCTTCTATCTCTTCTCGCAATACCCCGCCCTGATGAACAACCGCAATGTCCCTCAGATCGGCTGGCGCTGTCTGATCAAACAGGACCATCATTTTTTCTTCCAGAAACAATTGCACTTCCGCGCCGACTTCAACAACTTTTGCCGCAAAAATGGTTTTCATCTCTGCTCCTCCATCCGTTTTTATTCATACAGCCCAAAACTGAACAAATATGCGATCACCACCGCGATCGGTCCGGTGATAAAGCGCGACATCAATACAGCGGGAACTCCGACTTCAATCGTTTCCGGCTTGGCTTCACCGAGCGTCAAGCCGACCGGAACAAAGTCGCAGCCAACCTGCGGATTGATCGCAAACAACGCCGGCAAAGCCAAACTGGGCGGGATATTGCCGCGGCCGATTTCTACGCCGATCAAGACGCCGACCACCTGGGCGATGACCGCGCCTGGTCCCAACAGCGGAGACAAAATCGGCAGCGCGCACAACAGTGACAAGATCAACAAACCAATCAAGTTCCCCGCCAAGGGGGTAACAATTTTGGCAATCCAGTCGCCAATCCCGGTATAAAGGATAATGCCGATAATCGTGCTGACGAAGGCCATAAAAGGCAAAATATTTTTGATCACTTGCTCAATCGTTTCCCGGCCGGCCTGATAAAACACACTGACCACACTGCCCATGCCGCGGCCCACTTTCTCAATTATCGATTGCTTGCGATTTTGCTTGACCGTGCCCATATATTGCGCGGCTTTTTGCTTGGCTTCCTCTTTCAGTTTTTGCGGATCGACGGCAGATGTTGGCGACACCGTACCGGCTGCCGGCTGATTCTCGCTGACCAAAATGTGTTCTTCCCGCACGCCGGACACAAAATTGTCCTCTTGAATAAATTTCATCAACGGTCCAGACGGGGAAGTTGCCGTCAGATTCACCGTCAATACTCCCATTTTCGGATAAACTCCGCAGCGGGCCGTCCCCCCGCAGTCGATGACGACACAAGCCATTTGTTCTTTTTCGATCGAGGTCGTAAACCCGTCGACTGCTTCTCCCCCGGTCAGTTCGGCGATTTTTTGCGCCACCGGATGGATTCCGCCGCCCGTAACCGAAACGATATACTTTTTGCCTGCCTCGGGCTGGATGATCAACGGTCCGCCCCAACCGCCCGGTCCTTTGACGATTTTCACCGCTTGATATTGGCTCATACACATCCCCCTGTTCCTTTATGCTTGCATCGCTGCCGTTCGCTCTGCTTTTGCTTCTTTATTTTTCATCATGCTTTGCGTAATTTTCTCCGTCACAATCCCGCGAATCAAGATGACGATAATCCCCACGATAAAAAACCGGATGGCGAGCGGCCCCAAAGACAAGCCCAACTGGGTAATTCCTTGGGCGATCCCCATATAGACAAACAGCTCAGCCGGATTGGCATGGGGAAACAAACCGGTAACCGGATGGACAAATGAGACCGCTGAATCGTAAAAAGCTGGTTTTTGTTTCTCGGGTAAAAATTTGCCGAATGTATAGGCCATTGGATTGGTCAGAAAAAAGACAGCCAGTACGGGAAACAGCGTGTAGCGCAAGATAATGTTTTTTGTGCATTTTTGCGCGAAACCGTAAATCCGCTCTTCTCCGATCATTTTGATCAACGCGTTCACGGCGGTAATCAAGCAGATCAAGGTGGGGACGATGCCGGTCAGCATGCCGACAAACTGTTCTCCCCCCTTTTGAAACATCCCGATGAATCCTTCGGCGATTTTGACGAACCATTCCATGTTTCATCCCTCCTTGTCATTGAGTGGCAACATTCATCTGTCGTTCAATGTTGGCCCTTGCCCCCGCAAAGGACGGCAAGTATTTTTGCTCTTCGGAAGTGAGCGTCAGCTGGAACAGGTCGGCTCCAATAAAACGCTTACATTTGCGGAATCTGGAAAACACGGTGACGCCTGACATCACTTCGCAATCGACAATTGTCCCGTCGGTATCGGTCACGATTACCATCACGGTGCCGATGCCAAGCCGCTTTTTCTCCACGCCAACCCCCAGATAGCCCGAGGGGCGATTGCTCAATCGGGCCACCGTTTTTTGATAATGCTTCATTTGCAGGACAGAGAGCAAAATTTGCAGCAGCCAGCAGGCGATAAACAAAACGATCAGCATTCCCCACATTGGTCAGCCCTCCCGCTTCATCAGTTGACTGCTTCCAAGACCGGTTGCTTGCGCTTGAGTCTGGTCAAGATATGTTGGGCAAGTTCGCCGAGCGATTCGGAAACGGTCGGATGCGGATGGATCATTTCCGCCAGTTCTTCGACAGTGCCTTCGAGAAACATATAGGCGGAAGCCGACGAGATCATCTCTGTTACATGCGGGCCGACCATCGTCACACCCAAGATCTCTCCAAACCGCTCCTCATAGACAATCTTGACGAAACCGGCAAATTCATCGGCAGAAATCGCTTTGCCGTTGCCGATGAGATCGAATCGGGCGGTCTTGACCGACAAGCCTTGTTTTACAGCCTCTTGTTCGCTAATACCGACACTGGCGACTTCCGGCAACGTATAAATACAGCGCGGAACAACCCGGCAGCCAATCGTTTTCGCCAGACCGGAGGCGTTGGCTGCTGCGACAATCGCTTCCGCACTGGCGACGTGTGCCAACTGGTAGCCGCCGATGACATCACCGATCGCATAAACAGAAGGAACACTTGTCTCCATCCTGTCGTTGACAGCGATAAACGGCCCGTTTTTGGCCAATGGCAATTGGCTGACCGCCGAGGTGTTTGGCTTGCGCCCGACACATACCAACAAGGAAGCTGTCTCCAGGGCAAAAGCATGGCCATTCGCATCTGTACCTTTGACCGTAATCATCTTTCCGGTTTGCGCAACATGGTCGACTTTGCTCCCTGTCGCAAAACGAATGCCTTTCATTTGCAGCTGTTTTCGCAAAACGCCGGCTGCTTCGGCATCTTCACTCGGAATGATCTGATTGGCCATTTCGATGACCGTCACCTCTGTTTTCAACGCGGCAAAAATACAAGCCAACTCCACCCCGATCACACCGCCGCCGATAATCGTAAGCGAAGCCGGGATTTCGGCCAGATCAAAGATCGTGTCGCTCGTCTCATAATGGACGCTGTCCAGCCCCTCGATCGGCGGGATAACCGGAGTGGAACCGGTGGCAACGATCATCCGTTCCGCTGTTATGCGCTCTGCTTTTCCGTCAGCGACAATCTCGACCGTATGTCCATCTGGCAGCACTTGGCCATATCCTTGAAACAGGGCGATCTTTTCCTGCCGCAACAATCCGGCGATCCCTTGGCGCAGCCGCATAATCACCGAGTCCTTGCGCTGTTTCATCTTGGCTAGCGAAAAAGCGAGCGTTCCGGTTTCGATGCCCCATTCGTGCGCTTTTTCTATTGATTCAATGATTTCCGCGTGTTTCAACCACGTTTTGGAAGGAATACAACCTCTATTGAGACAGGTCCCGCCTAAATCTTTCGCTTCGATCAAAGCAACGGTTTTTCCCAGCCGGGCTGCATGCAAGGCAGCGACATAACCGCCCGGCCCACCGCCGATCACCGCAATGTCATAATGCATGTTCCGCTCACCTCCTAGACCAAAAGTTCCCACGGGTTTTCCAAAATTCGCTTCACTTCCGTCAAAAATTCCGCTGCCGGCGCACCGTCGATCGCGCGATGATCAAAAGAGAGGCTCGCGGTCATCATCGGGCGAATGACGACTGCGCCGTCCACAGCAACCGGCTTTTCGGCAATTCTCCCAATGCCGAGAATCGCTGTTTCCGGCGCGTTGATGATCGGGGTAAACGCATCGATCGCATACATGCCCAAATTGCTGATCGTAAAAGTCGAGCCTTTGAGCTGATCCGGCAGCAATTTTTGCTCCCGCGCCCGCTTGCTGATTTCCTTCGTTTCTTTGGTCAACTCGCTCAACCGCTTTTGATCGGCGTGTTTGAGCACGGGGACAACCAAGCCGTCGGGAACAGCGACAGCCACCCCGATATGGACCGCTTCATGGTAGATCAGCTCATCGCGTTCCATCGCTGCGTTCACCGCTGGGTAGCGAATCAACGCTTCCGCTGTCGCCTTGATGATCAGCTCGGTATAGGAGAGGCGCAGTCCGGTTTGTCTTTCAATGACCGGCAACAAGCGTGTGCGAAGTTCTGCCGTTTGCGACATGTCGATCTCCGTCGTCAAGGTTACATGCGGTGCCGTGAAAGCGCTGTGGGCCATCCGTTCGGCAATAACTTTGCGCATGCCGCTGATTTTTTTCCGTAGGGGTTTTGCGGCGGAAAACGAGTTGCCCACAGAGTTGGCGGCAATTACATCCGCTTTGACGATCTTGCCGTTGACTCCGCTGCCGCTAAGCGCGGACGGCTCCACACCGGCATCCGCTGCCATTTTTCGGGCCAGCGGCGTCATGCGCACCTCCGCTTGTTGTCCGGTCTGTGTGTAGTTGTCGAGATCCCGCAATTGAATCCGGCCATTGGGACCGCTTCCATTCACAGCTGTCAACTGCACTTGCCGCTCGCGAGCGACACGCCTTGCCGCAGGAGTGGCCCGCACTCTCTCATCCGCCGATTGTTGCTCGGTATTTGCGAGTGCTGTTTCTTCCGTACCAGCCTTTTTTGGCGTGGCCGCCGGTTCAGTCTGCAAACCAGGCGCCTGCTCGGGAACGTGCTCACCGGCTTCCCCGATATAACCAATCACCTGGTTGACGGGAATTTGCGCATCCGCCTGAAAATATTGTTTTAACAAGATGCCCCGCTCGTAGGCTTCCACTTCGATATTGATCTTGTCGGTCATAATCTCAAACAGCGGATCGCCGACCTCCACCGGCTCCCCTTCTGCCTTCAGCCATTGCAGGAGCGTCCCCGTTTCCATCGTACTGCTGAGCTTGGGCATGAAAATTTCCTTAGCCAACGCGGTTTCCTCCTTATCGAAAACGTAACGTGTCCTTTACAGCTGCGATGATGTCAGCTACTTGCGGGACTGCCGCTTTTTCCAACAGCGGGTTGTACGGAATCGGCACAGGCAGTCCGCCCAGCCGCTTGATCGGCGCATCCAGATAATCGAATGCCTCGCTCTCCGCGATAATGCTGGCAATTTCTCCGCCGAAACCGCCTCGTTTGACCGCTTCATGGACAATCACGACACGGCCGGTTTTTTTGACCGACTGCACAATTGTCTCCTCATCCAGCGGCACCAACGTGCGCGGGTCCACTACCTCTGCCTCGATTCCTTCCTTTGCCAACTCTGCGGCCGCTTCCAGCGCCCGGTGCACCATGATCGCTGTGGCGACAATCGTCACGTCTTTCCCGGCGCGTTTAATATCGGCTTTGCCCAGCGGAATGGAGTAGAGTTCTTCCGGGACATGGCATTTTGTTTTATAGAGCAATTTGTGTTCGTAAAAGATCACCGGGTTGTCGTCATCGATCGCCGCTTTCAACAATCCCTTCACATCGTAGGCCGTCGAAGGCTGGACCACCTTCAGCCCCGGAATGTGCGCCATCCAGGCTTCGAGGCTTTGGGAGTGCTGGGCAGCAGCCCCTGTTCCCGAACCGGCTGGCGTGCGCACCACCAGCGGCACTTTGCCCTTGCCGCCAAACATATAGCGCAGTTTGGCCGCCTGGTTGACCAGCTGATCCATCGCGATGGTGATAAAGTCGGAAAACTGCAGTTCCACAATCGGGCGCATCCCGGTGACCGCCGCCCCAACCGCACCTCCGGCAATCGCCGCTTCCGAGATCGGTGTATTGCGAATTCGCTCCGGTCCGAATTCTTCGATCATTCCCCGGGTTACGCCAAACGCACCTCCATAGACGCCAATGTCTTCGCCCAGAAGAAACACATCATCGTTTTGCCGCATCTCCTGGCTCATCGCTTCCCGTACCGCTTCCAAATATGTGATTTCTCTCATGCCAATCCTCCTCCCTCAGGCGTAAACATCTTCCAGCAAACTGTCAATGGGCGGTTGCGGACTTGTCTCCGCAAATTCCACCGCCTGCTCGATTTCCAGTCGCGCTTCCTCTTGCAGCAGATCAGCCTGTTCTTCCGTCAACACTTTGGCTTCAATCAAAACGTTTTTGAACCGTTTGATCGGATCGCGCTTGCGCCATTCTTCCTCCTCTTCGCGCGTGCGGTATTTTTTCGCATCGCTTTTGGAATGCCCTTTCCAACGATAGGTTTTGGCCTCGATCAGTACGGGACCTTTTCCTGCCCGCGCATGCTCTGCCGCTGCATAGACCGCATTCATCACTTCGAGCATATCGTTGCCGTCGATCACCTGGCCGGGAATGCCGTAAGCGACGGCGCGATCGGCGATATTTTCCACACGGGTCATCTCTTTAACCGAACCTGACATCCCGTATTGGTTGTTTTCACAAATGAACACAACCGGCAGTTGCCAAATCGATGCGAGATTGAGCGATTCGTGAAAACTTCCTTCATTGGAAGCGCCATCGCCAAAAAAGCAAAGCACAACGTAGCCCAGTTTTTTCATTTTCGAAGTAAGGGCTGCACCAACCGCCAGCGGAATTCCGCCGCCGACGATGCCATTCGCGCCCAGATTCCCTTTGTCCAGGTCAGCGATATGCATCGAGCCGCCTTTGCCTTTGCAATAGCCGGTAGCACGCCCGAACAATTCGGCCATCATCTTGTTCACATCCGCCCCTTTGGCGATACAATGCCCGTGTCCACGGTGCGTGCTGGTAATTTTGTCGGTATCCCGAATGACAGCAATCGCTCCGGCGGCAGATGCTTCCTGGCCGACACAGAGGTGGGTAGTACCATGGATCAGGCCTTTGGCAAAAAACTGGTCGACCTTTTCATCAAAATAGCGAATCAGCCACATTTGCTTATAGAGAGAAACCAGCTTTTCTTCGCTGATAGGAGCCGGAATCTTTAAAGTTTCCAACATTCTCACCACACCTTACATTTGTTCTTGTTTATGACCTTTGTAAGAATCATAAATTTTTCAGAAATTTACGTCAAGTGGTTTTTACAATTTTAATTTTGCCTTATTAATAAAATTAATTGAAATGAAAGCGGTTATAAAAATAGTTGACAGAATTTTTCAGCCATTTTAGAATGGATTCATCATTTACAAATGTTCAATGAGTACACATATGTAACCAAAATGATAAATCTAAAGGAGTTGTCAGTTATGTCCATTTACCGAAAATTGCTGCAACGCGAACAATCCGGCCAACCGATTCGTGTAGGGGTCATCGGGGCTGGCCAGATGGGCTTTGGGCTTATTTCGCAAATTTCCCGCATTCCCGGAATGATCGTGGCCGGCATTTGCGATGTGAACCGCGACGCAGCGGAGCGAGCCGGGCGCTTTTATTCCGCAAATTCGTCCTTCAACCATCCCCTCCTCGTCAGCGTGGACTTTCGTGAAGTCATTCAATCGCCGCAAGTGGAAATCGTCGTCGATGCGACCGGCGTACCGGAAGTAGGCGCCAATATTGCATTGGAGGCGCTCCGTTCCAAAAAGCACCTCGTGCTGTTGAATGTAGAAGTAGACATTACGATCGGTTCGATCATGCACCAATTGTTTCGTTCGGCCGGTATTGTTTACAGCGGTTCGGCAGGCGATGAACCTGCCGCTACGCTGGAATTGTACGAGTTTGCCAAGACGATGGGCTTGGAGGTGTTAGTGGCCGGGAAAGGGAAAAACAATCCGTTTCTGCCCGATGCTACTCCCGATACATGTGCGGCGGAAGCCAAGCAAAAGCGGATGAGCCCGCATATGCTGGCCTCTTTCCAGGATGGCACCAAAACGATGGCGGAAATGAACTTGCTCAGCAACGCCACCGGTTTGCTGCCCGATGTCACCGGGATGCACGGCGTATCCGCCGATATTCACACAGTAGCGGAAAAACTGGATCTGCAGGAGAACGGCGGCGTGCTCAGCCGCTTCGGAACCGTAGAATATGTAAACGGGCTGGCGCCGGGTGTATTTGTCATCGTCAAAAGCGAGCTTGAACCTGTCGATGATGAACTGCGCTATCTCAAGGTAGGCAACGGCCCGCATTATACGTTGTATCGTCCGTTCCACCTGGCCAGCTTGGAAACCCCGATCTCCATTGCCAAAGCAGTTTTGGAGCAGGAGTCGACGATTCATCCATTGGGTGCCCCTGTATCCGAAACCGTGGCGGTGTCGAAGCGGGAGATCAAAGCGGGTGAAAAACTGGATGGAATCGGCGGCTATTCGGTCAGAGGCGTCTTGGAGACTCATGCGGAAATGCAGCAAAACGGCCATATTCCGATCGGCTTGATCAGTGGTCAAGTCATTGCCAAGCGTACAATTCAACCGGGCCAGTTTCTCACGCACGACGATGTCGAACTGGACCCCAATACGACTGTGTGGAAGTTGAGAAACTTGCAAGATCACCTGTTTGCCTGAGGCGAAAAGTGGAGTGTTGCAGTGTTGCTCTTTTGTATAAACAGTTGCCATAACATGAACAATATAGCTGCAAAGTGGAATCTGGGGCTTTAGAGATGGAGAAAAAACTGGTAAGATGGGGTTATCAATCGTTGCAATCGTCGTCGAATATACGCTTCTGCTCCTGGCATGAATCAGCCATTGCATCTGCTAACCGTAAAATAATGCGAAGTAAGGTGAAAATCAGATGAAGCTTTCAGAAATGGAATCTGATTTATATTGCATTCATTGTCGCACGGAAACCCCTCATGTGATCACGTATTTGAATGACGAAATTAAAAAAATCGGCTGCAAGGAATGCCAAAACGCTGTCGGTTTGGAAATCGATATCATGCAAGAGTTGTACAAAGAATTTTACAATCGCATCTCGACAAAGCCGAACCGCATCTCCCAAGAATACAGAGAAGATTTAAGCCATTTCCTGGCGCGTCTGCCTATCCGCGTCGTCAGCAAGCCCTATCGATTGATCAAAGAACTGCAAGAATCACGAAAAATAATCCGAAGATATAAAAAGTCCAGCATTCAGTAAACGGCTGCCGTTCAATCGGGCGGCCGTTTGGCTTGGCAGCGTTATTGTCCGACCGGGCGCCTTTGGCCCGACGGAACGGAGCGTAACAAAATAACAGGCAGATCCGCACCGCAACTCTTCTGGAAGAGGGTGTGAATCTGCCTGTTTTACATGGGCCTGTTTTATGAAACG
Source organism: Brevibacillus fulvus (assembly GCF_016908525.1). Taxonomy (GTDB): domain Bacteria; phylum Bacillota; class Bacilli; order Brevibacillales; family Brevibacillaceae; genus Brevibacillus_G; species Brevibacillus_G fulvus. Next base: position 19,526 of record NZ_JAFBEB010000014.1, on the reverse strand, counting down.
GGCTGTGGCTCTGGCTCTTTTTTCAGACTCGCTGCGTCCGTTTGTTCTTTCGTCGCTGCCGCTGCGGGCTTTTCAGCCACCGGTGCAGCTGGCGCGGCTTTTGGCTGCCGTCTTTTCCGCAAGAACCAGACAAACGGAATCACGACAAACATCGGAATCGCTGAAATCAGGAACGTATCGCCAATCGATCTGACCATCGCTTCCATCTGAATCATGCTGGCGATATAAGACGTTGCACCACCCGAAGCAGTGGCCGCATCGACACCGCCCGCCGTATAATAGCCGGCGATTGAGCTGATCGCACTGTTGACAACGTCAGAACCTGTCGTAACAGACTCGGAAATTTGCGCGGCATGAAAAGTCGCGCGATTATTCATAATCGCTGTCAAAATCGCGATGGCCATCGAGCCCATCACTTGCCGGGTCAAGTTCGACACAGAGGAAGCTTTCCCGATTATTTCCCGGGGAACTGCATTCATCCCAACCGTCGACAGCGGCATCATACATAACCCCATGCCAAGTCCGCGAATTGTCAAAACAGTATCCAGCCAAGTATTTGGCGTACTTAACGTCAGGCGATGCAATTCATAAGTGGTCGTGCCCATCAGCGTCAACCCGACCAATGCCAACGGCAATGCTCCGACCTTGTCAAACAAGCGTCCGCTGATCGGCATCATCACAGCCATCGCAATCGATTGCGGCATCATGACCAGCCCGGCATCAACCGGAGTAAGCATTTGCACATTTTGCAAATAGAGCGGCGTAAGGAAAACCCCACCAAACATCCCCATCATCACCAAGCCGGATGAGAATACGCTGATCGTAAATACGGGGATTTTGAACACGCGAAAGTCCAACAAAGGCTGATCTTTTGTCAACTCGACATAAAGCAGCAAAATAAAGCAGGAGATCGCGATATACAACAAACTTACAATGTACAGGGAATCCCAGCCTTCCGAAGGCCCTTTACTCAAAGCCCAAAGCAGCGAGCCAAAGCAAAGGACGGACAGGATTGCTCCGGCATAATCAAACTTGACCTGCTTGGTCGGCGTTTCCTTCAACAGGAAGAACGCGGAGACCACCGCAAAAATCCCAACCGGAATATTGATAAAAAACAGGATTCTCCAGCTGAAGTACTCAATCAAATAACCGCTCAAGGTTGGACCGACCGCCGGTGCAGCCATTGCCGCTACCCCCCACAGCCCGAGCGCCATCCCGATTTTCTCACGCGGCATAATCATATAAATCATCGACATCCCGACCGGCATGATGAACCCGCCGCTGACCCCTTGAAAAATCCGGAAGGCGATCAGACTGGATGTTCCCCATGCCAACCCGCATAACAGCGACATGATGGTAAAGAACGACAAAGCGATCACGAATGTTTTTTTGTAGCCAAATTTATCGCCAATCGTCCCGCTCATCGGGATGACTACCGCGGAAGCGAGCATATAACCGGTCAATACCCATTGCATATCCTGCGTTGTTGAGCCGAAGATGTTCACCAGCTTCGGCAACGCGACGTTAATAAAACTGTTGTTCAATACGGTTACGAATGTCCCGAGAACGATGGCGATCAATGCGATCCAGGCATTGCCGGCACCGTCCTCCCTCTTCTTCGGGGCCTGTTCAACTGTCTCAGCCACGGAATCCCCTCCTAGTCAACCTGAACCTTGCTGCCATCCGTCAATGCATCGCTTGGGTTCAAGACGATTTGCTCATTTTCCGAAACTCCGTTGCTGACAATAATCCAATTGCTGTCTTTCTCGCTTCCGGTAATTTCAACTTGATGCACCACATCGCCATCTACTTTATACACGTACATTTTATCGTCTTTATGCAAGACAGCGGATGTCGGCACTTGGATTTCACTGCTCGTTTGCCCGCTCAAATACAATTCCGCCAGCATCCCGGCACGCAGCAATCCCTCTTTGTTGTCGACTTTTACTTTGATTGGGAACGTGCTGCTGGTTGCGTCGGATACAGGGCTGACAAATTCAACAGTACCGTTGAACGTTTTGTCGGCGATCCCTTGAACATGCACCTCAATTGGTTGCCCTACTTTGATTTGGTTGATCTGATCTTGCGACACGCTTGCTTCCACTTTCACTTCATCCATTTTGACAACGGTCAACAAGGAAGCCCCGGCTTGCGCCATTTCACCCGGATCGATATTGCGAGAAGAAATGACCCCGGAAATTGGCGCCGTGACATTTACATTTTCCAGATTGCTTTTCGCCAAATCGAGCGACGCTCTCAAGCGATCGACTTCTGCTTGCAGAGCGGCCAACGTATTGGTTGTCGCACCCGCTTTGGTCAAATCGAGCTGCGCCTTCACTTTTTCATAATTGGTCCGCGCTACGTTCAAATCAGCCGTCGCATTGTCCAGCTCTGCCTTTGCGACCGCACCGGTTTCAAACAGTTGTTTAATCCGGTTGTAGTTGGTTTGCTTTTGATCGTAAAGCACTTTCATTTGCTCCAAACTGCTTTCCAACTGTTCGACTTCTTGCGATCTGGCTCCGGCTTTTGTATCCGCCAGTTTGGCTTCAGCCGTGCGTAAAGCAGACTCCGATTGTCTTACTTGTTGCAGGTAATCAGTGGAATCCAATTGAACGAGCACATCGCCTTGCTTTACGACGGAGCCTTCATCCGCATTCACTCTGGCCACTTTTCCGGAAAATTTGGAAACGACCTGCACTTCTTGGTCTGCAGCCACTTTCCCGCTGGCTAACAAGCCAGTCTTGGCTGATTGGCCAATCTTGATGACTTTTACCACCGGAACGCTGCTTGCAGTCGTCGAAGACTCCGCATTGCTGCAGCCAACCGCCAGTAATGCCAATACCGAAACGAGGGAAATCATCTTTATTTGCAATTTTCCTTTTATCATCCTGCTCACCCTATTTCACAAAAATTTTGATGTATGTGTTCAGCCCTGCGGACAATTTCAAGCCTTGCATATCATCAATGGAAATTTTAATTGGAATCCGTTGGGTCACTTTGGTAAAGTTCCCGCTGGTATTTGTAGCAGGCAACAAGGAAAATGTTGAGTTTGTCGCTTCACCAATTTCAAAGACTTTCCCCGTAAAGGTCTTGCCTGGGAACGCATCAATGGTGAATTCCACTTTTTGCCCCAATTTTACTTTTCCGATATCGGTTTCTTCAATATTGGCGGAAACGTACAATTTGCTTTCATCAATAATTTGCGCTACAGCCTGACCGGTGGTGACAACCTCACCTTCTTTGGCCAAAGTTTTAATCACGGTTCCCGTAATTGGCGCACGCAAGGCCGCGTTGTCCAGCAAATTGTTGCTCAAATTGGCCGTGTCTTGCAGACCAACGACTTGATCGGCGACCACGCTGTCCCCTTCCTTGATTTGCAAGGAGGTAAGCTTGGCGGTAATTCTTGGCATGACGCGATAAATGTCTGCACTCAGCCGGGCATCTTCAGAAGTTACATAATGTTCACTCTGATACCAGTACCAGTAGCCGATCCCGCCACCAGCAACAACGATCAGAAGAATAATTAAATACAAAATAAACTTTTTCTTCATGGTTTCTCCTCAACCTTTTCTTCAATTTTATTGATTAGCATTTGTAATGAATGAATAATGCCATCTAAGTTTTCTTCCGATAACCCTGCAAATAGCTGACTGTAAAAACGGCCAGATGTGATTTCGGTGTTTTGCAAAAACTGTTCTAGTTGAGGTGTTCCTTTGATCCAAATGACACGGCGATCGGTTTGATCGCGAATTCGTTCAACATACTGTTCACGTTCGAGACGGTCTATTATGCCGGATATCGTCGAGTAAGACAAGTTGATGCATTTGCTAATCTGACCAATGGACTTGGGTTCCTCGGAAATTTGCTTGATTACCATCCACTGTGGTATCGTGATTCCATATGTAGCTAATTCCTTGGTCATGTTCGTTGATATCCTTTTATTTAATCTCCTCAGCAGATCCCGGATTATCAGCGATTTATCCATCTTGCCCTCCTTCCTCATTTGTTTCGTCTGCGAAATATTTGTACACGAAACAAATAATATCACGATTAAAAACAAATTAAAATATTTTTTTTCAAAAAAGTTCTTTTAGAAAACACCGTTAAAAAGCAAATCAAATTATGGAAACGATTACATTTTTGGCAGAACGCAAAAAGGCGGGAAACGTCCCCGCCGCAAAAGAGTAACAACTGATTTTTCATACCGCCTTACTTGTTCAAATCGGTTTTTTGTCCCGATGTCATGTAAATGACCCATTCACAAATATTCGTCACATGATCGGCAATCCTCTCCAAGTATTGCGCCACCAGCAACAAATGGGTACCCTGATTGATCGTATGCTCCTGCTTGGACATCACTTCGATCAAGTCGCGAAAGATTTTGGCATACAGCTTATCAACGACATCGTCCTGAGCGGCGATGCGCCCGGCCGCCTGATCATCTTTGGCAATATAGGCATTCAATGAGTCGCGGACCATCGCTTTCACGTGATCGGCCATCAGCGGAATATCAATCAGCGGCTTTACATATGGTTCTGCCATCAGTCGGGTGGTTGTTTTGGCAATGGCCACCGCATGATCGCCCATTCGTTCCAAATCGGTGACAATTTTCAACATCGTACCCAACCGGCGCAAGTCCCCGCCAACCGGTTGCTGCAGCGCGATCGTCCGAAAACAACCACTCTCAATCTCATGTTCCATTTGATTGATCAGCTGATCATTTTTCATCACTTCCATCGCCAGTTCCCGATCGCGTTCAACCAGACTTTTGATCGCCTTATGAATCGCTTCTTCCACCAGAGTTCCCATTGACATTAATTGCCGATGCAAACCATCCAATTGTTCTTCGAAATTTTGTCTGGACATTCCGTTCGCCTCCCCCAGCTTTGACAGGATAATCGTAAGCAGTACATGTAGAGCGCCGATGAATAAAGCGTATTTTTTTTGTTAATTTTTCTGGGGTGCGTTTGCCGTTGGCGTGTGGAATTGGAACGGGAGGCAAACGGTAAAGGTTGTGCCCACACCTTCCCGACTGTTCACCTGAATATCCCCGCCCAAATTTTCCACCAAATGTTTGACAATCGCCAAACCAAGACCGGTCCCGCCTGAATCTCTCGATCTTGCCTTGTCAACTCGGTAGAATCTCTCAAAAATGCGCGGGATATCTTTTTCCGGTATGCCAATTCCGGAATCCGCGACCTGAATGGCCAGCATGTTTTTCGCTCGCTTGGCGCCGATCGTTATAGAGCCTCCCTCGGGGGTATAGGCAATCGCATTGCTTACGAGATTTAATAAAATCTGATGGAAGCAGTCTTTGTCAGTCGTTAGCCAAATCTCTTCCTCGATCTCTACCTGCAAGCTTAGTTGTTTGCGGAGCAACTGTTCTTGCAGCACGGAGATCGTATTGCCGATTAAATCGCCGACGTTATGCCGTTCCAGCGAAAGCGTGATCCGCTTCTGTTCAATTTTCGACAGGTCCAGAATTTCATGAATCATCCGGTTCAGGCGTTCGCTTTCTTCATAGATGATTTGCAGGAAGTTGCGGCATACTTCTTCGTCTTGCAAGGCGCCATCGAGCAACGTTTCCGTAAAGCCTTTAATGGAAGTAATCGGCGTGCGCAGCTCGTGTGACACGTTGGCGACAAATTCGCTGCGCATTTTTTCCAGACGGCGAATCTCCGTAATGTCGTGGAGCACGACCACCACGCCGCGCGCTTCGCCTTTAAAATTGATGTAGGGCGCAAAATTGACATCCAAAATCCGTTCATCCGGATAATACGTATGCACCTCTTGACGGAATTTCTGTTTCGTGTCGATACAGCGATCGATATACTGACTCAAGCCAAAGTTTTTACTCGCCTCGATGTGCAATTTGCCCACCAATTCTCTGCTGGACATCCCCAGCATTTTTTCGACAGCCGGATTGACCAGCATAATTCGCCGGTTTTCGGTGACAAACATGACCCCGCTCGTCATATTGGTCAGAACGCCCATTAAGCGCTGCTGGTTTTCCGATATCTCGTACATCTGCTGCTCCAGGCTTGAGGCCATGAAGTTAATCGCTCCCGCCAATTGGCCGATCTCGTCTTGTGCCTTAATCCTGACCCTGCTTTCATATTCCCTTTGTGTAATATTGCGTGCCACGCGGGTAATCTCTTCGATCGGCTTGGTAATATTTTGCGAAATTCGGGAAACAACGAAAAAACCGATCAGCAGAGTAACCAACAAGCCAGTCAATAAGCTGTACCACATATTGTGGATCGTCTGGTGAATCTGTTCCATCGACATCGCTGAACGAACCGCGCCGATCGTCTGTTCATTCTGGACGATCGGAACCGCGACATAGACCATGTCAAAACCAAGCGTTTCGCTGAACCGTGTCGATAATCCCAACTTTCCCTGCAATGCCTGCTGAAATTCCGGCCGGTGCAAATGATTTTCCATCTGAGCCGGTTCCGATTCCGAATCGAAAAGAACGGTACCGTTCCCATCAATCACTGTGACGCGCACATCCGTCTCGGGAGCAAAATCATTGACCACATCCGCAAGCGCACGGGGAGAGTTCAATATTTCCGGAAGATGGACTGCCTGGGCGATCAGTCGCGACTCCCTTTGCAACAGATCGTGCAGCGTTTCCATATACGATTGCTCCAGTACCTTTGCAAAATAGGTGCCAAGCATGACCAAAACGATCGAGATCAGTACGAGAATCGTCATGCTCAGTTTCAGGCGAAAACGCGTCACGGCTACTCTCCTCCCGCTAACCTTCCAATTTGTAACCTAATCCGCGCACGGTTTTGATATACCGCGGGCTCTTCGTGTCCTCCTCCAGCTTCTCTCGCAAATGACTGACATGTACGTCGACAATGCGGGAATCCCCGATAAAGTCATAGTTCCAAACTGCATTCAGCAACTGGTCCCGAGTCAATACGCGCCCTTGATGACTGGCCAGATAATGCAGCAGTTCAAATTCTTTCGGGGTTAACTCCACCTTTTCTGCTTTTCGATATACCTCATATTTTTCCGGGTAGATGGCGATATCGCCAAAACGTAACACCACCTCGTCCTTGCCGCTGACCGCATCCTTAGTTGTTTGGGAACGGCGCATGATCGCTTTTACCCGAGCAATTACTTCGCGCGGACTGAACGGTTTCGTCAAATAATCATCCGCTCCCAGTTCCAGACCGAGAATCTTGTCCAATTCATCGTCCTTTGCCGTAAGAATTAAAATCGGTGTATTATTTCGCTCTTGGCGCAGAGTTTTGCACACATCCATTCCATCCAGCTTGGGCAGCATCAAATCGAGAATCATAAAATCAGGCTGCTCCGTATGGGCCATTTCCAATGCCTGGAGCCCATCATAAGCTGTGACCACGTCAAATCCTGCTTTCTCCAGGTTAAATTGCAACAACTTTACGATCGATACTTCGTCGTCGACGACCAATACTTTTGTCACCTGGTTCCCCCCCTAACGTGCTACTTTTTCAGTCTGCCAGATAGCTTTCGCTTAAACAAGTAATTTTTATGTAAAGATTGAGTAATGAGGATCAGCCGTGCCAAGACCTCCCAAAAAAGAAACGCTTCCGTTCACAGAGCAAACGGAAGCGTTTTGTTCGATCTCCTGCGGGAGATTTAGACAGGAACAGTCTGTTACGCCAATACTTTCAAGACATTGCGTACAGAGTCGGCCGATTTGTCCAAAGCGGCCTTTTCTTCAGCAGTCAATTCCAGTTCAAATATCTTTTCGATACCGGAGCCGCCCAGCAAAGTCGGCACACCGAGGTACAGATCGTGATAGCCATATTCACCTTGGAGGTAAGCAATCGACGGCAAGATGCGTTTTTTGTCTTTAATGATCGCTTCAGCCATTTGCACCAGCGACGCCGCAGGTGCATAATAGGCGGACCCATTGCCCAGCAAGTTGACGATCTCGCCGCCGCCTTTGCGGGTACGTTCGACAATCGCATCCAGCCGATCTTGTGGAAGCAATTTTTCCAGCGGAATGCCACCGGCATAGGAGTAGCGGACGAGCGGCACCATATCGTCACCGTGACCGCCCAGCACAAATCCGTTTACATCTTCCACCGACACATTCAGTTCCTGGGCAACAAATGTCCGGAAACGGGCGCTGTCAAGCACTCCGGATTGTCCGATGACGCGCTCTTTCGGAAAACCGGAAGTTTTGTAGAACGTGTAGGTCATCGCATCAACCGGGTTGGACAATACGATGACGACCGCATTTGGTGCATACGTTTTGACTTGTTCCGCTACCGAACGCATGATTCCGGCATTTGTATTGACCAGATCATCGCGAGACATTCCTGGCTTGCGGGCGATTCCAGCCGTAATGATAACCAGATCGGCATCTTGAATATCGGCATAGTCGGCCGTACCGGTAATGTTTGCATCAAAACCAAGTACCGGAGAAGATTCCATCATATCCAGGGCTTTCCCTTTCGTCGGGTTTTCCAGTTGTGGAATATCAACCAGCACCACATCGCCCAATTCCTTTTGCCCAAGGATGAAAGCGGTTGTGGCACCAGTAAATCCGCTACCGATGACAGCAATTTTTTTACGTTGGAATCCCATAGCAGGTCCCCTCCAAAGTATTTGTAAGAGTTATGGTTGATCGTTTTTTACATGTTTTTGATCAAAGCGTCACCAAACTCGGAGCATTTCAGCTCGGTTGCGCCTTCCATCAAACGAGCGAAGTCATAGGTTACCGTTTTGGCCGAAATCGTTTTTTCCATCGATTTGATTAACAAATCAGCGGCTTCGTTCCAGCCGAGATGGCGAAGCATCATTTCGCCGGAAAGAATGACGGACGAAGGATTCACTTTGTCAAGGTCGGCGTATTTCGGAGCAGTACCGTGGGTCGCCTCAAATACGGCATGCCCGGTCAGGTAGTTGATGTTGGCTCCCGGCGCGATTCCAATCCCGCCTACTTGCGCTGCCAATGCGTCCGATATGTAGTCGCCGTTCAGGTTCAGCGTAGCAACCACGTCATATTCAGCCGGGCGCGTCAAAATTTGTTGCAAGAAGGCGTCAGCAATCACGTCTTTGATAATCAATTTGCCAGCTGCTTCCGCTTCTTTTTGAGCCTTGTCTGCGTCGCCGCCTTCAGCCTTGATACGATCATACTGTGCCCATGTAAATACTTTGTCGCCGAATTCAGCTTCCGCCAATTCATAACCCCAGTTTTTAAAGGCGCCTTCGGTAAATTTCATGATATTGCCTTTGTGTACCAAGGTAACCGATTTGCGGTTGTTAGCCAGCGCATAGTTGATCGCAGCGCGAACGAGACGTTCTGTTCCCTCTTTGGAAACCGGTTTGATCCCGATTGCCGACGTTTCCGGGAAACGGATTTTTTTCACGCCCATCTCTTTTTGCAAGAACTCGATTACTTTTTTCACTTCCGGAGTTCCTTCCGCCCATTCCACACCGGCATAAATGTCTTCGGTGTTTTCACGGAAGATCACCATATTGGTCAGTTCCGGACGTTTAACCGGAGAAGGTACGCCGTCAAAATATTGTACAGGACGAACGCATGCGTACAGATCAAGCTCCTGGCGCAGCGCCACGTTGATGGAGCGGATGCCGCCGCCAACCGGAGTGGTCAAAGGGCCCTTGATCGCAATCAGATACTCGCGGATCGCGGTCAACGTATCCTCAGGCAACCATTCGCCAAATTTGTTAAACGCTTTTTCACCAGCGTACACTTCAAACCAGGCAATTTTTTTCTCGCCGTTGTAAGCTTTCTCTACAGCGGCATCCAAAACGCGGACAGACGCCTTCCAAATATCTCGACCTGTACCGTCACCCTCAATAAAAGGAACGATCGGATTATTTGGCACAACCAGTTTTCCGTTATCAACCGTGATCTTTTCGCCAGCTGTGGGCTGAGACAGGTTTTTAAACACAAAAATCCCCTCCGTTTATCATCCATTCAAATGAACTATAAAAATGTAAGCGTGGATCGCCGCCCTTGCAAATAGTGGCAAGCTCTCCACAAACTTCATAGTTGTATTGTACTTCTTGCAGCACCTGTTTCTCAAATAAAAAATTTAACGTTGATCGATTGGTACATAGTGCTGATTGACTGGGCCTGTGTAATCGGCGCGCGGACGGATCAGGCGGTTGTTCTCATATTGTTCCATGATGTGCGCAGTCCAACCAGACATCCGGCTGATCGCAAAGATCGGGGTAAACAGGTCGGTTTCCAAGCCAAGCGAAATGTAGACGGAAGCGGAATAGAAATCTACGTTTGGCTTCAAGCCTTTTTCCGAAGTGACCATCTCTTCGATTTTCACCGACATTTCGTATAGTTCAGGACGTCCGATTTGTGCGGTCAATTCTTTGGACATTTGACGCAGCCATTTGGCGCGCGGATCGCCGTTTTTGTAGACGCGATGGCCAAAGCCCATGATTTTTTGCTTGTTGTCCAATGCCTTGCGAATATAAGGCTCCACGTTATCAAGGCTGCCAACTTCCGTAAGCATGGCAGCTACTTGTTCGTTTGCGCCGCCATGCAGCGGACCTTTCAAGGTGCCGATTGCGGAGACGATTCCGGAATATATATCGGTCAGCGTTGCCACCGTGACGCGAGCAGCGAACGTGGAAGCGTTAAATTCATGGTCAGCATGCAAAATCAGCGCGACGTCAAAAGCCTTGACAGCGGTTTCGCTCGGCTCTTTGCCGGTCAGCATGTATAAAAAGTTTTTCGCCAAGCCATAGGAAGGGTTGGGTGAAATCGGTTCCAATCCCTGCCGAATCCGGGCAAAGGCTGCAATGATCGTTGGTGTTTGAGCCATTAGACGAATCGATTTCCGGTAATTTGCTTCAGGAGACATATCTTGTGCTTCTTCATCGTAGAGCGCTAGCGAAGAGACAGCTGTGCGCAATGCGGCCATCGGATGAACGCCCTTCGGATAAGAACGAATGCTATCGATTACTTCTTGCGGGATAGCTGCATTTTCGCCTAATTGCTTTTGTAAAGCTTCCAGCTGATCGCGCTTCGGTAACGCTCCATGCCAGAGCAAATATACAACTTCTTCAAAGATAGCGTTTTCAGCCAATTCGTCAATATTGATGCCAGCATAGCTAAGTACACCGTCTACAATCGAACAGATCGACGATTGTGCTGCCACAACTCCTTCCAGACCTCTTGTAGTAGCTGTCATGAAATTTCTCTCCTTTTCTCGTCAAAATGGTTACTATTCAATTGTCTAATTTCGACAACATTATAAAACTTATTTCCAAGTTTGTGAATGAGAAAAGTACAAAGTGTTCATAAATCTGTTTAAAATGTGGGAAAACTTGCTAGTTGGCGCAGACCTACTGCATAATATGGACATAGGGCTATGTGAAAGGAGTATGACCTTGACACTGGAAAATTGGGTAACAAGATTGTTCCAAATCATCCGTCTCGTATGGGTATGCCTGGTTATTTACATCACTTATAAGATAATAGTATTTGCAACACCATTACTTTACCCTTTTTTAATCTCCTTACTCATTGCACTGGTGATCAAACGGCCCGTGGCCTTTCTAAGCAAAAAAGCCAGATTGCCCCGCTGGCTGTCGGTCTTGCTGGTCATGCTGCTGTTATTGCTCGTGCTGTCCGGGCTTGTCACGCTGATCATCACCCAAACGGTAATGGAACTCGGAGATTTGATCACGAAGCTGCCCCCGCTGATTACCGAAGCGACGCTCTATTTGCAAACCGTTATTTCGGAAGATTTTTTGCGCAGCCTGTATGAACGTTTCGCCTTTTTATATTCTCAGCTTGATCCCAGTTATCAGCAAAATATCGATTCGACGGTCGGCAAGGCGGTAACGACGTTTTCCACCGCTGTTCAGGTCTTTCTCCTCAATACGCTGAACGGACTAAAGAACTTCCTGCTTTCCCTGCCCAATCTCGCCACCGTACTGGTTATTTCTTTGCTGGGAGCCTTCTTTATCACCAACGAGTTTCATCGCTGGGAGGACCGCTTTCGCCGCCTCTTGCCCAAAGGTGTCAACCGCCGCCTGGACCAAATCTTGCTCGATTTGCGCCATGCCCTGTTCGGCTTCCTGAAAGCACAGCTCACCCTGATCTCCTTAACCGCAGCGCTGGTCATCATCGGGCTTTTGATCTTGCGAGTCGAGTATGCGATCACCATCGGACTTTTGACCGGACTGGTTGATCTTTTGCCATACCTGGGAACAGGGACAGTTTTTATCCCCTGGATCATTTACATGTATGTCAAAGGCAATTATGGGCTGGTAATCGGTTTGGCTATCCTGTACGGGGTCGTCGTCATCTTCCGGCAGATTATCGAACCAAAGGTAGTTGCGGAAAACGTAGGCCTCGATCCTCTGCTTACGCTCGTTGCACTGTTCGTCGGCTTGAAGCTGTTTGGCGTACTCGGCCTGATCATCGGACCGGTCAGCCTTGTCATTATCAATGCGTTGATCAGGGCAGACGTCCTCCGCGATATTTGGCTCTATATCAAAGGAAAACCGACTACCGTCGGAAAATGAGATGGATTCGTCCGGATGAAATCATCATGAGCAGCCATTTTTTCAGCAAATAGCGAATGATGCCTCGGGTATAAGGAATCAGCAGAACGATGCCGAGCAGGTCGGTGATAAATCCCGGGGCCAACAGCAAAATCCCTCCTATCAAGACAAGCAAGCCATCGATCAAAGCATCCGTTGGCATTTGGCCGCGGGACAACTGCAATTGAACAAGCCGCAATACTTGCAGTCCTTCCCGTTTGGCCAACCATGCCCCGAGAATTCCCGTCAAAAGCACCAGGCCGACCGTCGTCCAACCGCCGATCTTGCTGCCAATGAAGAACAGACCGGCGATTTCGATCAACGGCAGGACGATAAACAACGTTACGAGAATGCGAAACAGCATCGATCACATTCCTTTCTTGGTCAGATGCTCAGCTGTTCCTCAAGCCACTGATATACTTCGGGGAGCAGCTTGGGCAAGCGGAGCGGTTTAAACTCACGGTTGGCAAATACATGTTTGGTGATACCGGTAACCAGCAGCGTTTCGTCGGCCGCCCGGTAAATCTCATAGCGAAACTGGAGGCGAACCGGCGTCAGTTCGGCAATGCTTGTACGAATCTCCACCACATCATCATATTTGGCCGGTTTTTTGAAACTGAGTTCGGCATCAATCACCGGCAAGAGCACCCCTTTTTGCTCCAGTTCAAAATAGCTTAACCCGGAAGCGCGAAGAAAGTCGGTCCTCCCCACCTCAAACCAGCTCAAATAATTGGCATGATAAACGACGCCCATCTGGTCGGTCTCACTGTATCTCACCCGAATTTGTGCCGTTCGATACTTCAAATTGTCCACAATGCTCAGCTCCCTTTTTCCCTTCAAGAAGTTCTCTCTTCAATTATAGCGCAGGAAAATTGGCAAAAACAGCTTTCCTCATCTTTTCCGCCAAGACGAAAGAGACCGCTTGCATTGGCGGCGCACAGTTATCTCCCATACGTCAGATAATTCAACGCGAACAAGGGGATGTCCCGTTCATCAGAACATCCCCCTCCCTCTCATTCCCCTACAAAATGCGTGCTTGACCGGTATAAATATGGCCGCGACCGGAATCGACCGTAACAATTTTGCCATCATGCAATACTTCCATCGCATTTTGCACACCGACAATCACCGGCACGTTCAGATTGAGTCCGACGATCGCCGCATGAGACGTCAATCCGCCTTCGGTCGTAATTACGGCGGTCGCCCGTTTGAACGTCTCGATCATATCGGAATCGGTGCCGATTGTCACCAAAATGGCGCCATCCTCCATTTTTTGCGCTGCTTCCTGCGCGCTGTTGGCGATTATGACTTTTCCGGTGACCACTTTGCGCCCGATGCCTTGCCCTTTGGCGATAATATCGCCAATGACATGGATTTTCATCAAATTGGTTGTCCCCACCTCACGCACAGGAACGCCGGCCGTAATCACCACCAAGTCGCCATGGCGGACATATTCCGCTTCCAACGCCTTGCTGACAGATAGCTCCAGCATCTCATCCGTTGTGTTGACGACCTCGCCCAGCAACGGATAGACACCATTGACAATAGACAAGCGGCGCACGACTCCTTCATTGGGTGTTACGGCCACAATCGGCGCTTTCGGCCGGTATTTGGAGACCATCCGAGCGGTATGGCCGCTCTCTGTCGCCGTAATAATTGCCGCTGCCGACAAGTCAAGAGCCGCATTGGCCACTGCCTGGCTCAAAGCATCGGTAATCGTCACTTGTTTCTTAAAAGACTGCTGATGCAGGATCTCCCGGTAATTCAGCTCTGCTTCGGTCCGCAGCGCAATGCGGTTCATTGTCTCCACCGATTCGACCGGATATTTTCCCGCCGCCGTTTCCCCTGACAACATAATCGCATCGGAACCGTCAAAAATCGCATTGGCTACATCGCTTGCTTCGGCCCGGGTCGGACGAGGATTACGCTGCATGGAGTCGAGCATTTGCGTCGCTGTGATGACCGGTTTTCCCAATTCGTTGCATTTTTTGATCAGCATTTTTTGAACGAGCGGAACTTCTTCCGCCGGAATTTCCACTCCCAAATCGCCACGCGCGACCATGATGCCATCGGCGACGGCCAAAATTTCATCGACATTGTCCACGCCTTCCTGGTTTTCAATCTTGGCGATAATATCGATTACCGCTTCGTGACGTTCCAAGATCTCGCGAATCTCCAAGATGTCTGACGCTTTCCGTACAAACGAGGCGGCGATAAAATCGACGTTTTGCCGAATGCCAAATTCGATATCCTGCGCATCCTTGGCTGTAATTCCCGGCAGCTTGATTTTCACGCCTGGTACGTTAACACCTTTCTTGCTTTTTAGAACGCCTCCGTTTTTAATCAAACAAACAATCTCGCTGCCGCGAATCTCTTCAACGGTCAGCCCGATCAATCCATCATCAATCAAGATCGTGCTGCCAATCTCGACATCTTCCGGCAAATTTTCGTATGTGATGGATACCCGTTCTGCTGTTCCCGCTACTTCCTCGGTCGTCAAAGTAATGCGGTTGCCTTCTACCAATTCCACAGCATCCACGGCCAACGTTCCTGTCCGGATCTCCGGTCCTTTTGTATCGAGGAGGATGGCAACCTGTTTGCCTGTTTCCCGTGCAGCCTGGCGAATATTTTTGATTCTGGCTTCATGTTCCTCATGGGAACCATGGGAAAAGTTAAGCCGCGCTACATTCATGCCAGCTTCGATTAATTTCTTCAACGTTTCGACCGACTCGCTGGCCGGTCCAATGGTACAAATGATTTTGGCTTTGCGTAACATGGGTGATTCCTCCCGTGATTTATAAAAATCTATCGCTTTGCTTTAAATGGAAAGCGAACGTGCCAACTGATAGATAGAAAGATCGAGCTGATGTTTTTGCGACAACGCCTCGTCAAAATCGATATCAACGATCTGGTTATTCTGGATGCCTACCATTCGATCCGCCTTTCCTTCCAATAACAGATCGACAGCTGCCGCCCCCATCCTGCTGGCCAGCATACGGTCAAATGCCGTGGGCGATCCGCCGCGCTGGATGTGACCCAGTACCGTCACTCTCGTCTCCCAGCCGGTCCGTTCTTTAATTTTATCCGCATAGACGGAAGCGCTTCCCACACCTTCTGCCACAATAATAATAGAATGTTTTTTGCCCCGGCGGTACCCCGCATGCAACCGTTCGATAATATCATCCATATCTTGTTCTTCTTCCGGAATAATGATTGATTCGGCACCTGCGGCGAGTCCTGCCCACAATGCGAGATCTCCGGCATCTCGGCCCATTACCTCAATAATATAAGTCCGTTCATGCGAGGTGGCCGTATCGCGAATTTTATCGATCGCCTCCACAATCGTATTCAACGCGGTATCAAAGCCAATCGTAAAATCGGTGCAAGGAATATCGTTATCAATCGTGCCGGGAATGCCAATGGTTGGAAATCCTTTTTGCGTCAGCTTTTGGGCGCCGCGAAACGAACCGTCGCCACCGATGACAATCAATCCCTCAATTCCGTGCTTGCGCAGTTGTTCTACCGCTTTTTGCTGCCCTTCATCGGTACGAAACTCCTGGCTGCGCGCGGAATAAAGAATGGTGCCGCCACGATGGATAATATCACCGACTGAGCCGAGGCTCATCTCCTGAATGTCACCCTGGATTAAACCGTCATAGCCGTGATAAACGCCAAAAATTTGCATTCCATGATAAACTGCCCGCCGGACTGCTGCCCGAATGGCCGCATTCATTCCCGGCGCGTCTCCGCCGCTGGTTAACACTGCAATTTTTTTCATCGCTCTGGTCCACACTCCATTCTTCCACTTACTAGCATGTCTGCGAAACTGATCAGTATGTATCAAACCAGTTTTAATACATGCTGTTATACTTTAAATCCTCATTCTGTTATACACTTTTACTTTTTCTGTCATACTTTTTACAAATCTTAGGAATTCCCTCGAATCAATCAAATTGTAGCAGATTTCAAGGGATCAAAAAAGCGAAAAAAAACACCCCCTTTATGAAAGGGAGGTGTATTTTCCAATCTGTTTAAATTTTTCATAACGATCCTGTATCAGTTGTTCCGGAGTCAAGGAATCAAGTTCCCGCAATCCTTCGACAATCTGATTTTTCACCAACTGCACTTGAGCCGTGATGTCCCGATGAGCACCGCCAAACGGTTCTTCGATAATCCCGTCAATCACACCAAGGCGCAGCAAGTCAGGAGCAGTGATCTTCATGGATTCCGCGGCTCGCATCCCCAGGCTGGAATCTTTCCACAGGATCGCCGCGGCGCTTTCCGGAGCGATCACAGAATAATAGGTGTTTTCCAGCATGTAAACGCGGTTGCCCACACCGATCGCCAAGGCCCCGCCGCTTCCGCCTTCGCCGATGACGATGCAAATGATCGGCACGCCAAAACCGGCCATTTCCCGCAGATTGCGAGCGATTGCTTCACTTTGTCCGCGCTCTTCCGCTGCCTTTCCGGGATAAGCGCCGGCCGTATTGATAAAGCAAATAATCGGGCGGCGAAACTTGTCAGCCTGCTGCATGATGCGGAGCGCTTTCCGGTAGCCTTCCGGATGAGCCATCCCAAAATTCCGTTTGATGTTCTCTTTTGTATCTTTTCCTTTTTGATGTCCGAGCACCGTTACCGGTCGCCCGTCCAATTTGGCAATTCCCCCGACAATCGACAGGTCATCGCCAAAGAGGCGGTCGCCGTGCACTTCCAGGAAATCGCTAAATATGTGTTGAATAAAATCAAGCGTTGTCGGTCTCTCCGCATGGCGAGCCAACTGTACCCGCTGCCAGGGAGTCAAATTCCCGTAAATTTGTTGAGCCAGATCCCGCGCTTTTTGTTCCAGCCGGCTCACTTCATCGGAAAAATCAATCCCTTTTTCTTCGGTAAACTTGCGAAGTTCCTTGATCTTATCCTGCAGTTCCACCAACGGTTTTTCAAAAGATAAATCACTTGCCATCGTTACACTCCCTCCTGAATCGTGTGCATCTCAACCAGCTTGGCAAGTGTCTGGCGCATATCCTTGCGATGCACGACCATGTCCAGTTGACCATGTTCCAACAGAAACTCGGCAGTCTGGAAGTCTTTGGGGAGTTCTTGCCTGATCGTTTGCTCAATTACACGACGTCCGGCAAAGCCAATCAGCGCTCCCGGTTCGGCAATATTGTAATCTCCGAGTGAAGCGAAACTGGCCGAGACACCGCCCGTCGTCGGATTGGTAAAGACGGAGATAAAGAGCAAGCGCTCGTTAGCCAAACGCGCCAAAGCCGCACTCGTTTTGGCCATTTGCATCAAACTGAGCACGCCCTCCTGCATCCGCGCTCCACCGGAAGCGGAAAACAGAATAAATGGCAATCTCCGTTCGATTGCTCGTTCGATTGCCCTGGTGATTTTTTCCCCAACCACTGAGCCCATGCTGCCCATTCGGAAGCGCGAGTCCATCACACCGATAACAATCGGATTTCCGGACAAGGTTCCCTGGCCGGTAACGACCGCTTCGTTCAGATTGGTATTTTGTTTGTCTTTGTCCAACTTTTCCATATAGCCGGGGAACTCCAGCGGATTGACCGAGATCAAGTCTTTGTCGAACTCTTCAAACTGGTCAATGTCATCCAAAATGGAAACCAATCGTTCGGGGGCTGACATTGTAAAATGATACTGACAGCCTTTGCATACCCGCAGATTCTTCTCCAATTCCTTGGAATACTGGATCGTTCCGCAATGCGGACATTTATGCATCAATCCCTCGGGAACTTCCTTTGGCTCAGTCGTTTGTGTCCGTTCAATCGAAGTCGTCGGGACGGTTGCAAACTTCCGCTTTTTGCCAAATAGATCTTTAAGCACAGTAACACCTCACAATTCATTCAGTGAAGGATCGTGCTAAGTACCTCCTGCACCTCGCTTAGCTCGCTTTCCGGCACAAGGATTTCGTATTGCTTTGACACCCTAGCCTCACGAACTTTGACAAGAAATCCTTCTTCTGTTAATCGTTGCTGTATCCGTTCGGCGATTCTTGCACTAGGAGCGATGTAGATGACGGTCCACATGCTGTTTCCTCCTTACCTCACACACGGTATCTAACCTGCATCATCATACCACAGCCCTATCGACCGCCGCAAACCGTTAATCGTTGCTATTTTCCAGATGGTTTTTCATATATTCGACAGCAGCGATCTCATTTTTGCTGATAATCGCCTCAGCAATTTTCGTGTGCTCCGCCAACAGCTTTCGGCCTTGCTCTGCTTCTTCGCCAATTTCTTTGCGAACTCCTTCGCCAAACTCCATGAGCGGAGTCCAAATTCTGTGCAAAATGGAGTTGCGGCTGGCTCGACAAACGATTCGATGGAACTGGTAATCTTCTTCCCACGGATACTCTCCGCGGTTAAGCCGTTCTGCCGTTTGCTGCAAATTCCGCTCCATTTCTTCCAAATATTTCGGGGTCGCACGTTTGCAGGCCAGGCGTACGGCCTCCAGTTCCAAAATTTTGCGCATCTCCAGCACATCTTTTTTTGTTTTGAAATCTCGCAAAAGGAAATAGCCAAGAATATCGATCAGCCGATTATGCCGGTAATGTTTGAGAAAGGTCCCTTCCCCCCGCCGCGTCTCGATCAATCCGAGAAGTTCCAATGCCCGCAACGCCTCCCGGACGGAGGAACGGCCAACACCGAGTTGTTCAGACAGTTCTCGTTCCGAAGGCAATTTATCACCTGCACGCAAATTTTGCTGACTTACGATTTCGTTGATTTGCAACAAAATTCCTTCATACACTTTCCGCTCCTGATTGGCTCCAAGCATACCGTCCCTCCTTCCCGCTGGCGCTTCTGCCTCGCATTCGCTCCCTTGCCAAGCCAGATCTGCAGTGCCCTGAAAGGGTGCTTCCCGCTGGCGCTTCTGCCTCGCATTCGCTCCCTTGCCAAGCCAGATCTGCAGTGCCCTGAAAGGGTGCTTCCCGCTGGCGCTCCTGCCTCGCATTCGCTCCCTTGCCA
>NZ_JAFBEB010000013.1 GCF_016908525.1 Brevibacillus fulvus | reverse complement strand
CGAATACTAATCGGTCGAGGGCTTATCCACATTTCCTTAGTCAATATGCGCAGTATCGCTTTTGATGAGCGACCTTTGGCTGAAGTCCGCAAGGACGAGGGCAACGGAGCGAACAAAAGCTGATGCGAGCTTGCGTATCCAGTTTTCAAAGAACAAAAAAAGAAGTCATCCTTTAGGGATGGCTTCTTTTTTATTGGGGTTCAGCTCTGCTCTCATTTGCCAGTCCGGCAACATCGCTGTTGGCATTAGATGTGCTGATCTTTTTATAGGTTTCTCCCCATTCTTTCATTTTTAAGAGTATTGGAACTAATGTTTGGCCAAATTCCGTGAGCGAGTACTCCACTTTGGGCGGAACCTGCCGGTATACCTCGCGATGGACAACGCCATCTTCCTCCAATTCTCTCAACTGCAATGTCAGCATTCGCTGGGTGATGGACGGACAAATTCGGCGGAATTCATTAAACCGTTTCGGACCTTCAACCAAGTGATATAAAAGCACACCTTTCCATTTGCCGCCGATTACATCGAGTGTATATTCAACCGGACAGCCTTCCTCATTTGGGCAAAAACCGTAGCCGCTCTTTCGATCCCGCAATGCCCTCAACTCCTCAACAGTATAAAAAAGAATACTATATAACATAAATGTGCATACTTACAATCTTAAATCAGAGGTGGTAAGTTTACAACAGTAACAAATGTGCCAAATTAGTAACTGAATGTGCCGAATTTCACTCAGCCATTAAGAAGGAGGAAGAATGTTATGTCTCAAACAATGAAGGCAGTTGGGCTCTATCGGTATTTGCCGATTGATCAGCCGGAAAGTTTGCTAGATTTGGAGGTAGAAAAACCGTCACCTTCCGGACGTGACCTGCTGGTGCGCGTGAAGGCTATTTCCGTCAATCCGGTTGACGTCAAAGTACGTGCGCCCAAAAGCAAGACGGAGACTGAACCAAAAATACTTGGCTGGGACGTTGCCGGAGTGGTGGAGCAAGTTGGGGCAGATTGCACCTTGTTTCAACCCGGGGATGAGGTGTATTACGCCGGCAGCCTTATCCGTCAGGGCGGCAACAGCGAGTTCCATCTCGTTGACGAGCGAATTGTCGGGAAGAAGCCGGCCTCCTTGGATTTTGCCGCTTCGGCAGCGCTGCCGTTGACGTCCATCACGGCGTGGGAAGGGTTGTTTGAGCGCTTGGGCATATCAGCAACCGACAAGGACGATAATGCCGGCAAAACACTGTTGATTGTTGGGGCCGCCGGCGGTGTTGGATCGATTGCGTCACAACTGGCCAAATTCGCAGGACTAACCGTCATCGGTACGGCGTCGCGTTCCGAATCGGCCGAATGGGCCAAAGGGATGGGAGCCGATTACATTATCAGCCATTATCAGGATTTTGTTCCACAATTAAAACAACTTGGCTTGGCCCAAGTCGATTACATTTTCTGTTTGAACAGCACGGAACGACATTGGAAAAACATGGCCGAGGCAATAGCGCCCCAGGGCAAAATCTGCTCGATTGTCGAAACGGATGAACAGCTTGACTTGACGTTGTTGAAAAACAAAAGTGCCACGTTTGCTTGGGAGTTTATGTTTACACGTTCAATGTTCCAAACGCCAGACATGATCGAACAACATAACTTGCTGAACGAAGTGGCCAAGCTCATCGATAGCGGGATTATCCGGTCTACCATGACAAAAAAGCTGGAACCGATCAATGCCGCCAATCTGCGCAAGGCGCACGCAATGCTGGAAACAGGGCGAACGGTGGGCAAAATTGTTCTTGAAAATTTTTGAGCAAAAATAAACGAAAAACAATAATGAATCGAGGGATTTTGGATGGGGGCAGAAACATTACGTTCGGAATTGGAAAAAATCTCAGCGTCAACTCCATACGAACTACACGCCATGCTGCAACGGCATGTGCAGGAGCTGCATGAGCAAGGAATTGCCACGGGCTTGCGCGTAGGGGATAGAGCGAGAAGTCCTCTATGCTGGGGGAATCGGCTGTTTTGTGTCGCAAAATCGGTTTGTCTGCGAAAAAAGCATCTTTTCATGAAGATGCTTTTTTTGATTGGAAAAAAGGAAACAGAATTGAACAATTTTATGAAATAAAATTTTTCGGATTTTAATTGATTTCTGAAACTTTATTACATAGAATAAAGGTAATATATTTTTTGGTATCGCTTACATTCGGATAATTTGATTATTTTTAAATTTTCCGATTGGAAAGGAGGGCAAAGAGGATGGCAAGAATTCAAGGGGCCGCTTCCTATAAGGAGAAACAACATCATTTGTTAATCGGGTTAATGTCCGGCACCTCGCTCGATGGTGTTGATGCCGCCCTTGTCTCCATCGAGACAGACAAGCATGAGACGATTCAAAAAGTGCGGCTGGAACAGTTCTACTATTTGCCTTATTCCGATGCGCTCCGGCAGCAAGTGATGCTGCTGTGCAGTCCGGAGACGGCAAGAGTGGATCAGCTGACTGTCACTCATTATGGCTTGGCGGAATGGTATGCCTATGCCGTTCAACAGTTGTTGCGCCAAGCGGGAGTTGCCGCCGATCAGGTGGATGCGATCTGTATGCACGGGCAAACAGTCTGGCACGTCGCGGGAAATACTCAATTTCCTGGACCTGAAGGGGAAACTTCCGTGCGCGCCTCCTTGCAAATCGGTGAACTATCCACGGTGATGGAACGAACGGGGATTCCGGTGGTAGGTAATTTCCGGGCAAGGGATTTGGCGGCCGGCGGGGAAGGGGCGCCACTGGTGCCTTACGCAGACTTGATTTTATTCCGGGATGAGCAAAAAGGCAGGCTGCTGCAAAATATCGGCGGGATTGCCAACGTTACAGTGATACCGGCGGCGGCTGCCGATGAACACATATTCGCCTTTGATACCGGTCCGGGCAACATGGTGATCGATGAATTGGTCAAAGAAGGTACCGCCGGTCGATTGCGCTTTGATGAAGGGGGAAAAATCGCCGCTTCCGGGCGAGTTTCGACCGAGCTGCTGGAGATTTATCTCGCCGATGCTTATTATCAGCTTCAGCCGCCAAAAAGCACGGGCAGAGAGGTTTACGGCAAAGCGTTTGTCGATCGTTTTCGGGCAGAAGGACACAAGAAAGGGCTAAGCTTTGAAGACATGGTCGCAACGGCAACCGCGCTTACCGCGAAAACGATCGCGCAAGCATTTGAGCGTTTTGTGTTTCCGCTTGTGCCCATTGATCAATTGATCGTCTCCGGCGGAGGGGCGCATAACGAGACGATGCTCGGCATGCTGAAAGCAGAGTTGCCCAAGCACATCGTGGTGATGACTTCCGCCCAATTCGGAATTCCGGATGATGCCAAGGAAGCGATCGCTTTCGCCATTTTAGGCCATGAAACATTGATGGGCCGACCGAGCAATGTGCCCTCTGTAACCGGCGCTTCGCGTCCTGTTATTTTGGGCAATATCTGCTGGTAATTGAACCATAACATTAAGGGGTGTTTGACTCGATGAAAAAAATGACTTTTTCCGCGCTGTTCCTCTCCATGAGCCTGATGCTGACCGCATGCAGCGGCGGCGGAGGCAAGGCGGGGGAAGCAAACCAAGGGAGTCAAGCCGAAGCGAACGGCGGTACGGAGTTAATCGTCGCGGCTGACCAGGACCCAGTTGGTTTGGACCCGCAAAAAGTTCCGGCGGCATCCAGCGCGCGGATTTACGGGTTAGTATATGATACGTTGACGAAAATGGATGAAAATATGAAAATCATCCCTGACCTGGCTGACTCCTGGCAAGTTGCAGAAGATGGAAAAAGCATCACGTTCAAGTTGCATCAAGGGGTTAAATTCCATAATGGACGTGAAATGACCGCGGAAGATGTGAAATACAGCTTTGAACGGATTTTGAATCCGGATACAGGCTCTGTCGCCAAATCGTATTTTACCAGCATCGATTCGATTGAGACACCTGATCCGTCAACCGTTGTGTTTAAATTGAAATACCCGGATGCCTCAATCCTTGCCAATACAACCAGCTCTTTCGCCGCCATCGTGCCGAAGGAAGTGGCCGACCTGAATACGGAAGCGGTGGGTACCGGTCCTTACAAGCTGGACAAAATGGAATCGGGCCAATACGTCATTCTGAAGAAAAACCCGGACTATTTCCAAAAAGATTTGCCAAAGGTAGACACGATCAAATTTCAAATAATGAAAGATGAAGCGGAACGCATGGCCGCCATTCGCGCCGGAAAAGTGGATGTGGCGCAGGTGTCGGCGGATACGGCAAAAATTCTGGAAAAATCGAAGAACGTGACAATTAAAAGCTATCAATCATCAGAGTACAGCTACCTGGGTATTAACGTAGCGAAGAAGCCGTTTGACGATGTGCGGGTCCGGCAGGCGATCAGCTATGCGGTAGACCGCAACCAAATTGTGCAAACCGTCTGGAAAGGGGAAGCGGTCATGTCCGGCCCTGTGTCACCGGCACAAACAGCCTGGGCGGTCGATCCGGCTACTTTCCCAAGTCATAAGCTGGATGTGGCCAAGGCGAAACAACTGCTGGCGGAGGCAGGGTACCCGAACGGGTTTGATACCGTGATTGAAACGGCTTCAACTTACCCCGACATGATTGAATCCGCGCAGGTATTGCAGCAGCAGCTGAAAGCGATCGGCATCAATGCGGAAATCAAGCAACTGGAATGGGCCAATTACATTGAAACCTGGAAATCGAAAGATATGACCATGCTGGTTGGACGCAATACTTCAGGGATCGACCCGGACCGCTCCTTGCGCTATTTCTTTGCCACCGATGGAACAGCCAATGTCTGGAATTATTCCAGCAAGCAGTTGGATGACCTGGTGCAAAAAGCGTTGCAAACTACCGACGAAGCGGCACGCAAGCAACTGTACGAACAAGCGCAGCAGCTAGTAGTTGACGAGGCGCCCAACCTGTTCCTGGCATCGCCGAAAAACTTCTATGCCGTCAGCGAGCGGGTGGAAGGATTCACCCCTTCCATTGCCGGCGAACCATATGCATTGGTCAATACATCGTTGAAGAAATAACGGAAGACGAATCAGGAGGGGATCGGGGCTTGGAAATCCTGATCCTCTTCGTTTTTTGGAGGGGTATGAGTGGGACGTTACATTGTAAAACGATTGATAAGCCTGGTTCCCATTATTTTCGGCATCTCTGTCTTGGTGTTCACGATTTTGCATCTGGTACCGGGCGATCCCGCCTCCATTATGCTGGGGACAAGTGCGACGCCGGAAGCGATAAAAGTGTTGCGTCAGGAGATGGGCCTTGATTTGCCGTTAGTACAGCAATATTTACAGTGGATGGGCGGTTTGCTGCAAGGCGATTTCGGCGTGTCTGTGCATACCGGAGAGCCGATTTTGCCGGAAATTTTGTCCCGCTTTTCCATAACGCTGCAATTAACCGTGCTGGGTGCGCTGTTTGGCTGGTTGTTTGCCATACCGTTGGGGATTATCTCGGCCGTCCGGGTGCATTCCTCGGTAGATGTGGTCGTTCGCCTGTTTGCGATGTTAGGGATCTCGGTTCCCAATTTTGCGATCGGCACCTTGTTGCTGTTGGGACTGTCCCTCTACTTTGGCTGGTTCCCGCCCATTGATGTGGTCAGTTTCTGGGAGGACCCGGCGGAAGCGTGGCAAGTCTTTGTTTTGCCGGCGATAACGATGGGGATTGTGCTCGCCGCCGGTGTGATGCGGATGACGCGGTCCGCTTTTCTGGAGACGTTGGAAAAAGATTTTATCCGTACGGCGCGGGCCAAAGGAAACAATCAATGGATTGTCATCGTGGGCCACGCGCTGCGCAACTCGTCCATTCCGATTGTGACCATCGCCGGGATGCAGATTGGTTACTTGCTTGGCGGTTCGGTCATTGTGGAACAGTTGTTTTCCATTCCCGGGCTGGGTCAGTATATCCTCGATGGAATTTATCAGCGCGATTATCCCGTGGTGCAAGGCGGCGTTCTGTTCGTGGCACTGGTTTTCGTTCTGGTCAATTTGCTGGTGGACGTTATTTACACTTGGATCGATCCGCGGATCAAGTATTAAGGCAGGAGGCTTCAGATGAATCCATTTACAAAACGATTTATGCAAAACAAGACGATCGTCGTCTGTGGTATCATCCTGGCATTGATTGCATTGGCCGCCATGTTTGCGCCGCTGATTGCTCCGCACGATCCGACGGAGATGTTTCAGGAAAACCGGTTGGAGAGCAGTTCGAGCAACTTTTTGTTCGGTACAGACCAATTTGGCCGCGATTTGTTAAGCCGAATTATCTACGGCGCAAGGGTCTCGCTGATTGTCGGGATCAGCTCGGTTTTGATCAGCGTGGTGTTTGGCACCATCTTTGGCTTGGTTGCCGGTTATTTCGGCCGCTGGCTGGATAGTGTCATCATGCGGTGCATGGATATTTTGTTTGCGTTTCCGGAAATTTTGCTCGCCTTGGCAATTGTGGCAGCGCTCGGACCTGGTACGTGGAATACGATTTTGGCAATTGGCATTGTCAATATTCCGATTTTTACGCGAACCGTCCGCGGGGCGGTGCTCTCCGTAAAAAATCTTGAGTATGTGGAAAGTGCGCGGGCGATTGGCGCCAAGACTGGTCGCATTTTGTTTTTGGAAATTTTCCCGAATGTAACCGCGCCGTTGCTGGTGCAAGGTTCGCTGGCAATCTCCGGGGCAATCCTGACCGAATCCGCACTCAGTTTTCTCGGACTGGGCATTCAGCCGCCAGACCCGTCATGGGGAGGAATGATTTCCGAGGCAAGGCGTTATATGGAGTTGGCTCCCGGCATGATTGTCTGGCCGAGTGTTGCTATGACTATTACCATTTTGGCATTTAATCTGTTTGGCGATGCGATTCGCGATATTCTCGATCCGCGTCATCGCGGCAAATAGGACGGAGGGGTTGCATGTTTACGATGGGAGCCACACCGGAGACAGTCCGACAAAAAATGAAGGCCAGCTTCCAGGCTGGAATCGCACAGGAGATCTTCCCAGGCGGGATCAGCAGTTTGACGATTGGCGAGGGGGCCCCGATTGTGGTGGCTTGCGGGGTAACGGGCAGTGAAGCGGCGGACGGTCCGGTTGCGGAAGACGTCATCTATGATGTGGCATCATTGACCAAGGTGATGGTGACGCTGCCGCTGATTTTGTTGAGCATACAGGAAGGGCGGTTGTCGCTGAATGACCCCGCAGTCAGATACGTGCCGGAGCTGCGCTGCGCACCGGATGAGGGATGGAAAGAAAAGATCACCATATACCACCTGCTGACCCATACGTCGGGATTGCCGGCATGGCGTCCGTTCTTCCTGTCGGCGAACGGACGGGAAGCGTATCTTCGGAAAATCAGCGCGGAACAGCTGACCGGACCGCCAGGCAAACAGGTTGTTTACAGTGACTTAGGTTTTATGCTGCTCGGTTTTATCGTGGAACGGGTCTGGGAACAGCCGATCGACGAACTGGCTAAACAATTGATCTTTGCTCCGCTCGGCATGAACAGGACGGGGTACCGCCCGTTGGCGCAGCCTTTCGGATCGACAGCCCGGATTGCTCCGACAGAGCGGGCAAACGAGTTTGAACGGCAGATGGCCGAACAGTTTTTGCAAGAAAGGCGGCAAGCAGGGGGGGAGCGTGATACAGCAGAAGCGTTAGCGGCACTGGCTGCTTTCCCCTGGCGCCAAGGAATCATTCGGGGAACGGTGCACGATTGCAATGCCTGGTACGGACTGGACGGGGTCAGCGGCCATGCCGGACTTTTCTCCACGATAACGGATATGCAACGGTACATGACCTTCTGGAGCGATGCCGGGGGCCGTTTTCTCGATCCGGTAATGCGCATGTTTGCCGTTCGCTGCCAAACCGGTGCGCTGAGTCCGTGCCGGGCGATTGGCTGGGAAGCTTCGCCGACCGGGGGGACAAGTGAACAAATTTTAGCCGGCTCCTCCGGCGGTGATTTACTGTCACCGCTTGCTTTCGGCCACACCGGGTTTACGGGAACCTCGATTTGGGTCGATCCGCTGCGGCATACAACCTTGATCACGTTAACCAACCGGGTGTATCCGACTGTAAGTCAGGAGATGGGCCGATGGCGCAAAGCGCATCACAATCAAATACTCGCGCTCGTCTGGCCCACGCGTTGAGAGAAACTGGGGGATAGGGGGAACAAACAGTGGCGTCATTGCTGGAAATCAATCAGTTGAAAACTTCAATCAAGCACGCAAAAGGACAGTTGACGATCGTAGACGGCATCAGCCTTGTGCTCGACAAGGGCGAAACGCTGGGAGTTGTCGGCGAGTCCGGTTGCGGAAAGAGCGTGACCAGCTTGTCGATTATGCGGTTGCTGGGAAAGAACGCAGCGCTTGAAGGAGAGATTCGCTTTAACAATCGCAATCTGCTTTCCCTCTCGGAAAAAGAAATGCAAAAAGTGCGTGGAAACGAGATTGCCATGATCTTTCAGGAGCCGATGACCTCCTTAAACCCACTGCATTATATTGGCAAGCAAATTGCCGAACCGTTGATTCGCCATATGTCGCTCGGCAAGCGGGAGGCCAAGGAACGGGTTATAGCGCTCCTGAAGCTGGTGGGGATTCCGCGGGCGGAAGAGATTTACCATGAATATCCGCATCAATTGTCAGGCGGTATGCGGCAGCGGGTGATGATTGCCATGGCCATGGCCTGCAATCCCAAGCTGTTGATCGCCGATGAACCGACCACCGCATTGGATGTGACCATTCAGGCGCAAATTCTCGAATTGATGAAAAAAGTCAACAAGGAGTCCGGAACGGCTCTGTTATTGATTACCCATGATTTGGGGGTTGTGGCCGAGATGTGCGACCGGGTTGTCGTGATGTATGCCGGGCAGATCGTGGAGGAAGCCGATGTCCGCAGCTTGTTTCAACAGCCCCGGCATCCTTACACAGTTGGGCTGATGGCGTCGATTCCGGAAGTAACGTCCAGTCAGGAGCGACTTTCCTCGATTCCCGGAACGGTTCCGTTGTTGCACGAAATGCCATCGGGCTGCCGCTTTGCCCCGCGTTGTGCACAGGCGATGGAGATTTGTCGGCAGCAAAAACCGGAGCTCATCTCCGTAACCGAACGGCATAAATGTCGTTGCTGGCTGTACGCAGAGGGGGAATAGTCATGACAGAGCCATTGTTGGAAGTCAAAGGCTTGCGAAAACTGTTCCCGGGAACAGGCGGCCCTTTGGGCAAAAAAGGATTCGTCCGGGCAGTAGATGGTGTGGATCTGACGATTTATCCCGGGGAGACGGTCAGTATTGTCGGGGAATCGGGGTGTGGCAAATCGACAACGGGACGCTGCATCTTGCGGCTGATTGAACCGACGGAAGGGGAAATTTTGTTTCAAGGGAAAGACTTGACGAAGCTGAATCAAGCCGAATTGCGCGGTATGCGCCGCGATATGCAGCTTGTGTTTCAAGACCCGTTTGCCTCCCTCAACCCGCGCAAAACAATCCGGCAAATTTTACTGGACCCGCTGCAGATTCATGGAATCGGCACGGCTGCGGAGCGGCGGAAACAGGTAGAGGAGATGATTGAGATCGTCGGCTTGACGAAACAGCATCTCGATCGCTATCCGCACGAATTTTCCGGCGGACAGCGGCAGCGGATCGGCATTGCCCGCGCGCTCATCTTGCGACCCAAGCTGATCATTGCCGATGAACCCGTCTCGGCTCTCGATGTCTCGATCCAGGCACAAGTATTGAATTTGCTGCAAGATTTGCAGAAAGAATTTCAACTGACTTACCTGTTTATCTCCCACGATCTGAGTGTCGTTCGCCACATCTCGGATCGGGTTGCCGTCATGTATTTGGGGAAAGTGGTGGAGGTGGCAGAGAAAAACAAGCTGTATGAAGCTCCGCAACATCCGTACACCAAGGCTTTGCTGTCCGCCGTCCCCGTGCCCAACCCCGATTACCGCAAGCAGCGGATTATCCTGGAAGGAGACTTGCCGAGTCCGGCCAATCCGCCGACAGGCTGTACTTTCCATCCGCGTTGTCCGTCTTGCATGGACATTTGCCAGACGGCAGCACCGCGTCTGCAGGAGAAGGAAGCAGGGCATTTGGTTAGCTGTCATTTAGAATAGATCAGCGACAAGGAAAGAGGGCATGCTTGTGAACGGAGGACTCGTTCGTCTAAAAGAAGTTCTCTTCAAATTGAAGCCGGCTGAACGAAAAGTGGCTGATTACATTTTGGCGCATCCCCAGAAGGTCGTTCAGCTCTCCGTCCATAAACTGGCGGAAAACAGCGGTGTCTCGGAAGCAACGATTATAAGAATGACGCGGGCGTTGCAGATGAGCGGTTATCAGGAGCTGAAACTGAGAATTGCCGGTGACCTGACGAGAAACGAATCGGATCATTCGTACCAGGAGATTGCCATCGGCAGTTCGGTGGAATCGATCATTCAGGCCGTCAGCAACAATAACCAGCAGTCGATCAGCGATACGGTGTCTGTGCTGAGCGCGGCGGAAATCAAGCGGGCGGCCGCCGCGCTTTCCCGAGCCCGGAAAATCGATGTGTACGGAGTAGGCGCATCAGCGGTGATCGGTTATGATGTAAAGCAAAAATTTTCCCGCATAAACTGGTGGTGTGAAGCGCACAGCGACTTCCATGCCCAATTGACCTCGGCGGTAACGCTGACAGAGCAAGATGTGGCCTTTGGCATCTCCTATTCGGGAGAAACGGAGGATATTATCCAATCATTGACAGAGGCAAAGCGGCAGGGGGCGACGATTATGACGTTAACCAAATTTGGCCGCTCATCCGTGGCTGACTTGGCCGATATCGCCCTCTATACCAGTTCGGTGGAACAAAGCATTCGCAGCGGGGCGATGGCGTCGCGTATCGCGCAGTTA
This sequence comes from Brevibacillus fulvus, assembly GCF_016908525.1. Classification (GTDB taxonomy): domain Bacteria; phylum Bacillota; class Bacilli; order Brevibacillales; family Brevibacillaceae; genus Brevibacillus_G; species Brevibacillus_G fulvus. The sequence continues at coordinate 108,799 of NZ_JAFBEB010000013.1, read as the reverse complement.
AACGTGATTGACATTTTGTTTGTGACAATCGCCAGCCAGCTGCATGATCAGGTAATCCCCCGGCTGGAAAAATCGCGGATTGCGGTCAGCAGGACAAAACGGAATCGTGAAAAATAAATCGGCGGCATTAGGAGCGGTCAGATAGGGATTTATAATTCCTGAAAAATTTGGCATAGTCGTTGAAATTCGGCTATGCCGTTTTTCGTTTATTTTGGTAAGTCGATAGCGCCAATGCAGTTATAGAAAATTTGAATCCGCTGGGTTCTGCGGCCATCTACCTTTTCAGCCTTGAATACTATAATTTTGTCAATGAACTCTCGTATAATCTCTGCATCCAATTCTGTAATTTCTGTGTACTTTTTAACTAGTGCCAAAAAGCGGTCGGTATTGATGGACTGTTCATTTGCTGTATCAATGGTATGTTTTAATTCAGTTATCTTTTCTTCCAGAGCCTTCTGCTCGGCTTCATATTCAGCTGACATCTTGTAAAAACGCTCTTCGGGAATTTTGCCCATCACATTATCCTCATATAGCTTTCGAATGATTTTGTCTATGTCAGCAATGCGAGTCTGTGCTTGTTCATACTCCTTTTGACTTTGGCGGAGTTCTTTGGCAAGTTCCTTTTCTGAATTATTCATAACTATACGGATGAATTCCTGTTCATGGTCTTTGGCAAAGGAGGTTACACGTCTTAAGTCTTCTAGCAAAAGCTGTTCCACTACAACATTACGTATCTGATGTGAACTGCACATACCCTTTTTCTTGCGGTAAGTCGCACAAACGAAGTATTCCTTATCGTGTGTCCATCCCTTGCCTCTAACCTGATACAGCTTTGCTCCACAGTCGGCACAAAACATCATGCCAGAAAGCATTCCCATTTCACCTAATCGTGATGGTCTTCGCTTGCCATCTCTAATTTTCTGCACTGTTTCCCAAGTACCCTCATCAATAATTGCTTCATGGGTATTTTTGAAAACCAGCCAATCTTCTGGATTGTTCAATATCTTGACTTTGCTCTTATATGACTTTTTAGAAGTCTTGACATTTACCGTGTGACCTAAATATTCCATTTTAGCCAGAATATCTGCTACGGTACGAGCCGACCAAGCATATGGGTTTTCAGGCGGTCTTGCTGGAGTGTTAATACCCATTTTGCGAAGATGAACCGTAGGTGTATCAATGCATCGCTTTTCAAGTTGCTTTGCTATCTGCGTAGGTCCAAAGCCAGCCATGCACAGTCGGAAAATATCTCTGACCACCTCGGCGGCTTTCTCATCTATAATCCAGTGCAACTTATCCTCAGGGTCTTTAATATAACCGTAAGGCGGATTGGTGCAGAGCGGCTTACCGGACTGTCCCTTGGATTTGAACACAGCACGGATTTTCTTGCTAGTATCCTTAGCATACCATTCATTAATAATGTTAAGAAACGGTGTAAAGTCACTGTCTGCTTGGTTTGCACTATCAATACCGTTGTTAATAGCAATGAATCGTACATCTGCTTCAGGAAACATAATCTCTGTGTAATAGCCTACTTTGAGGTAATCCCTGCCGAAGCGGGACATATCCTTGATAATAATCGTTCCGATTCTACCGGACTCTACATCTGCAATCATGCGGTTAAAGTCTGGTCTATCAAAAGTTGTACCGCTGACCCCATCATCCACATAAAATTCGATGTTGCGAAAACCGTTGTCCTCAGCATACTTTTTTAGAATTGCCTTCTGGTTTACTATACTATTACTGTCTCCTGCAAGCTCATCATCACGGGAAAGCCTGCAGTAAAGAGCAGTAATTTTCGCTTCTTCAAATGCTAATGTTGATTTACGTATAGTGCTAAATGTTGACTGTCTATTCATTTTTATCCTCCATTTCCGACAGTCTTCAAGCGGTTTAGCACTATGTATATTACCGTACTACCTTGAAGAAGTCGAGTTGATTTCCGTGGGTTTATATGAACTATCTGATAACTTTGAAAGGTTTTTTGCGTTGACCGTAATCAGCCGTTTCAACTTGGAATATGCACTTTCCTTTGCTGAATCACTTACTCGTGATTCCACCACATAGACCGTACCTCCGATATCGGATTTGGTTGTGCGGCTGTTACTTTGGTTTTCCATATCGTGACCTCCTGTCCGAAAGTTTTGAAGGAATGGCACTGAGCCGAATTGATGACCCAGTGCCTAATCCATTATTTAAGCTTTTATTTGTAATATTTTCAGAGCATCCGGTTGAATTAGCTTCCCATCCAATCTCTCGTAAGCAGAAAAGCCAATTTGCCCCTGCAATGCATATAACTCACTTAATTTCTTTATTGTTATTGGTTGACGCTCAATCAGCCAGTAGTATGATAAATCTCCAATTACAATGCTTTTTGCTCCTGCTGATACTGTAGGCATATATGGAGAGGTAACTACAGGCTTTCCGAAGATGGTGTTATCTGAAGAATTCCACAGATAACTGCCGCTTGTATCCTTAAGGGTTCTAAGAAGCATAGCTGTATTATCGTGCATGATAAACACAGCGTTATTTCGGTATTCAGCTTTTAATGAAAAATACAGAGAGATGATCTCATCAAACGAGATGGTAGCACTATCTGCTGTAGTTACATCTGCGTCTGCCGTAAGGATACCTGTTGGCTGAGTTGTGCCATTTCCATTAAACAATGCATTTTCCTCAGCCCTGCCAAAACGCTTCGCAAAATCACCCATCAGATATTTTTCAAGATTAAAGTTCATATCAGTGACGAATGAGCGGTTTAGCTTGACAAGAGATGCCAGCTTGTATGATTTCACCAGAAACTGTGTAAATGTATCGGCACTTTCAGGGATTGGATCTCCGTCTTCAATCCAATCTGCTGTACCCGTTGATGATACCGCTTGAATTTTACCTTCTGCAGAAGATAGATTGATAACAGTAGCAAATCTGCGGAATATATTCTCCTTTGCCAAAGCAGTGTTAAAGCCTTCTCTGAACTCATCTGGTGCGACATAGGCTCCTGCATTATCAAAGCCCTCGCTTAGATTTTGATTATTTTCTTCTTTTCCTTTCATAACATTCCAAAACGCTCTATTATAAGTTGTTGATGTTGCCATAATCGTTTACCTCCTAAATTTTATTAAATGTGGGGTATATACCCCGTTTGAAACCGCGTTTTTTTACGCGTTGCCCCACGCCCGTTGTCCAGATGAAAAGGTGTGGAGATTTGACCTCCCCTAGGGGTAGGTATTAACACATGGAGTTGTATCCAGTGGTTTAGTGGTTTTAAGCTTTGTAGCAAGATGTAGCAGGTAAAAACTAAACTCTCTATACAAGAGCGATTTTTTATATAACCTGTTTTTCTTGCTACAAGCTGCTACACTATGTTTAAATAAGAAGAAATTCTTCTTCAGTCAGCTTATATCCGATAAGCATTGTGGTCATTCCACCACCAGAACGTGGTCGTTTCCGTTCTACACGAGCGATAGCTGTTAAGGCTTGTTTGAAGTTTCTTGCATTCTCCGAATAACATCCATTGGCACTGCACCAACGCTGATACCGGGCATACACTTCAGATGTCCGCACCTCACTGTTAGGACTTTCCTCCAAGGCATCCTCGAAAAATAATGCTATTTTATCGCTGTCACGCTTATAAGCCTCTGTTGCTGTCTTAACGGAATCAGGTAAAATCAAGCCCTCCTTCTTTAACAACTGATAGCCTTCAATTAGCCAGTTGAGGATAGCACTCTGATTTTTCGCTTTGGCGAATTCACGTTTTAAGTTTTTATCCTGCTCGCTTTCATCAAAGTGTCGTTCAAAAGGGATAATCACCACTCTGCCACTGGAAAACAGCGTCATATCCGTAATAACGGGCAGATAATTGGTGTTGATATACAGCTTAAACTTTGGCGAAAAGTCAAAAGAATTCTCATGTAGAAACCTTGCGTTGATGGTGTCACCACCCGTCATGCTTTTTACCTGTGCAGCATTTAGGACAAGTCCTCTGCTAGGTTCGGAGATATTCACAAAGCGTACTCCTGCAAGCCGGGCAATATCTTCACTTGGACTTGAACTGTTATTGTTCTTTTTCAGACTGATAGTCTCTGGCCTTGCGGTACAGCCATAACTGCCTAATACCTTAAGAATGCTCTCACATAGCGTACCTTTACCATTTCGAGTTGTAGCACCGTAGAGAACAAACAGGCATTCATACCGAGTGTCTCCGCTGATACTGTAGCCAAAGGCTTTTTGGAGGAATTTTGCCTTTTCCTCATCTCCGCTCATAATCTCATGTATGAATCTATTCCATCGCTCGCTTTTTGCTTCTGGGTCATATTTAACGCCAGATATCTTTGTGAGTCTGTCCTCGCTGTTGTGGGGACGAAAATCCATAGACATTAAAAACAATGTTCCATTGGCACAATTGAGCATAAGCGGGTCTTGGTCAAATTCAGCCATTGATATGGGATATACGCTCTGTGCATCCTTAAGCACCGTTTCCCTGTATCTTCTTGACTGCCACTTTCGGCAATAGTCAATGTATGCCTTTCTTTGATGTTCATCCTGAATAGTCAAAGCATAGGTTAGCAGTTGGTTAGCCAATGATTTACACATTTCCATCACTTTGAGATTACCGACATCAGGAATCCAAATGCCATTCTCATAGCAAAACCACATTTTCCTTTCAGGAACATAGCGGGCAAAAGATTTATAATAATCAGCAAACAACCTGCTTGCCCCAATATCCGTCCAAGGGTAGCGATCGTTACTCTCAGGCTTAAAGTCAGCAAGGGAAAATTCTCCAAAATCTTCTGTAGCTGATGAACGCTTACCACCTGGTTTGTATATTTCAGTAGCATTTGCGATAGCTTTTTCTATGGTTATCATTCCATAAGTACTGCCAGACTGTGGTCTATTCCATTTATCCCGCATTAAGCCGCTTTTTCGGAAAAGTCTGTCCATCTGCCCAATATCCCTGCCACACCAAAATGCCAACATACCGCAAAGTGCCAAATCAGCTTCACTGGCAGAAGCATAACCAGATGTATCTCCCTGCCACAATGCTTTGAACCTTTCTCCGTTTGCCGATTTTAATGCCTTCTCAATAACAGACTTGTCAGACAGATAGGATTTACTTTCTGTATCCAGTAGTTGCTTCACAGGGGTAGGACGCAGCATATATTTGTCTAGTATCATCTGTAGTTCATTCGATTTCTCCGGTATATCACCATCTGCAAATACATTGCCCGTTACGGTAACAAAACGATTTGTTGCTCCAGCCACATAGACCTCAACTCCCAGCTTTCTGTTGTTGATATAGTATTTTATTTTGTCAAAGTTAAAGCCTGTGGCCTTAAAGAAAATATGCAACCCTTTCCCAGATGGACTGTGTTCCATATAGCAACCACTAAAAGCCTCTACAATACTTTGGGCAATAGGTTTAAGCTTACCGCTACTATCAAAGCAATCATCTAAGTCGATAACACAAATGTCATTACCTACCAAAAATCCCATACCGTCATAATCACTTATAGTAGCTATCGCCGAACTAAAATCTTTAAAGGTACTCCGCTTATCTGCTTTTGCCCTTTTTCCTGTTACCGGGTTATAGGGAACTTTGGTTTTTCTACCACTTCGTTCTTCATATTTCCAACAGCAAAACTGTGGCTTATCTTTAAGCACCTGTGGCAAGTTCATGTATTTTGTTTTCAGTTACTTCACCTCCTTGCCTTTTATTAATGACCCGAAACGCTACTGTTCCAGAGAGTTTGCCTTGTTTGACACAACATCGTTATCTTTCAAGGAATACGCTCGGAATTATCGTCATGGCATATTCTGCTTGAAATATCTCTTGCATTTCGGGGTATTCAGTTGTCAAGGAGCAGTGAGAGAAAAACTATGCTTTCATTGGGGGATTATTTTTCCTCTCACCTTATAGCCTTGGTAGAACACATTAGTTGAGGATTTTCTAAAAATATTTTCCATCCTCATTCATAAGCGAAGAATTCTATTGATTCGAACCACTAAAATAAAAAAACAGCCTGTCTATTTTCCAGAAAAGACGGCTGTAATGTTTATGCTTTTGCTCAAATTTGAGCGAAAGTGGTATTAAGTTTAAGAAGGCTTAATGTTATAACTTTTCCTTTGGTTTTACAAATAGACTTACAGACATTTTTGTCTAAAAGTATTTATTTGAGCACCATTAATTAAATGCGCAAATAGAAAAATATGATTGAAACAGATTAAAAATAATGTGAGATTAAAAAATTATGCTGTTTATAGCGTGTTTTTGTGATATAATTATTAATATTTGTGGGAGGTGCAAAAAATGGCAATACATTATAACAAGCTATGGAAGCTGCTAATTGATAAGAATATGAAAAAGAAAGATTTGCAACGCCTTTCCGGTGTTAGCTCGGCAACTATCACAAAGCTTGGCAGAAACGAAAATGTAAATACAGAAATACTTCAAAAAATATGCACAGCTTTAGAATGTGACATTTGTGATATTTTAGAGTTTGTACCTGATAAAATTGAGAAAGGCAAGGTGAATGATAACAATGATTAAGGATATTATGAATGCCAATGATAGTGCAACACCGAACAGTCGAGAAATGGCTGTATTAAAAGAAAATTTCCCCTCATGTTTTAAGGCAGATGGGTCCTTTGATATTGAGCGGTTTAAGGAATTTTTAAGTGATAAGATTGCTGTAACGGGAGAGGGTTATGAACTTAAGTTTTTGGGTAAAAACTATGCCCGATTGCTGGCTTCAATTGATACTACAACAGTTGTTGTGCCGGACGAGGAACATAACTCAAAATCAGAAAATATGAACAGTGAAAACATCTACATAAGTGGCGATAATCTTGATGGGTTAAAGCATCTCTTGAAGTCCTATTCACGTCAAGTTAAATGTATTTATATTGATCCTCCTTATAACACTGGAACAGATGGATTTGTGTATAATGACCAGTTCAATTTTACTGTGGAAGAGCTTTCGGAAAAACTAAGTATTAGCGAAGAACAGGCACAACGTATTTTAGACTTAACAAAGCGTGGTTCGGCTTCTCATTCTGCGTGGTTAATGTTTATGTACCCACGTCTTTTACTGGCTAGGGATTTACTTAAGGATGACGGTGTGATTTTTATCTCAATAGATGATAATGAACAAGCAAATCTAAGGCTTATTTGTGATGACGTGTTTGGGGAGGAGAATTTTGAAGGTCACATTCATTGGAGAAGACGACATAATCAACCGAATGATAAAACTAAATTAATAGGAATTGTTGCTGAACACATTCTTGTATACTCTAGAAATTGTCAATACCTTAAAGATGCAGGCGTTGGTAAAGTTGCACTTACAGGAGAATTTTCAAATCCTGATAATGACCCACGTGGTGACTGGGCTTCAAAACCTTGGAAAGCAGGTTCTGATCAATCTGGCACTAGATACACTATTATTACTCCAACTGGGATTGAACTTAATGAAGAATGGATGGGAGACTTTGATACATATACATCTCTTTTAAACGACAATAGAATATATTTTCCACGTGGTGGCGATGGAATGCCTCGAAAGAAATATTTCAAAACTGAAAGGCAGGCAGAGGGGCAATGTGCTACTAATTGGTGGATTCACGAAATTTATGGGAGCAATCAAAAAGCTAGCGATGAATTAACAGAGCTATTTGGATTTAAAAATGCTTTTAGTAATCCCAAACCAACGCAATTAATTGATGCAATAATAAGCTTAGCTAATGTTAAAGACGGTGATATTATTTTGGATTTCTTTAGCGGTTCTGCAACTACGGCACATTCTGCACTCAAATTTTCATTAGGATGTAAGTGTAAATTTATAATGATACAATTGCCTGAAAACCTTGATTATCTTTTTGCAAATGCTTCTAGTAGTGAAAAGGAAAAGTGGAAAAATGTTATAGAGATGTTAGATGAAAATGGGCGTCCTCATACACTTGATCAAATTGGTATAGAACGCATTATCAGGGCAGCAAAAAAGATAAAAGAAGAATTTCCAGACACTAAGGTAGATCTCGGTTTTAGGCACTTTATTCTTGCTGAGCCTGAGCAAAACACTCTAGACAAGCTTGAAAAGTTTGACCCAACTGAAAATAAATTATTTGCTGACAAAGACATTCTTAGTGATTTTGGAAAACCTACCGTCCTTTCAACGTGGCTTGTTAGAGATGGATATGGACTTACAGCAGATGCTGAGGAGTTAAATTTTGCTGGATACAATGGCTATTATATAGGAAAACATCTTTACCTAATTGACCCGGAATTGTCTAATAAGGCGATTGAAGCCATTGTAGTAAAATATGAAACTGACGGTAACTTTAATCCTGAGAACGTGGTGTTATTCGGTTATAGTTTTACATGGACGGAAATGGAAGCTTTAAAAATTAATTTGAAACGGTTGAAGGATACAGAGAAAAACTTGCGTATCAACTTCGATATCCGTTATTGATTGGAGGGTATGTTATGGAACTTATCCTACAACGAGGATTACCACACCAACAAAAAGCTGTAGATGCAATAAGTGCTGCTTTGAATGGGGTACAGATAACTTCTCCTGTACAATTTTATGAAAATCCAAGCATTTCTCTTTCTGATCCTAAACTAGCTGCAAATATTAGAGAAATTCAAAAAAATATACCTTCAGAATATCGAAGCAGTATGCCTATTGGTGACTGCTTGAATATTGATATTAAAATGGAAACTGGTACAGGAAAGACTTACGTTTATACTCATACTATATATGAGCTTCATAAACGTTACGGACTTAATAAGTTTATTATCGCTGTACCTTCACTTGCGATTAAAGCAGGAACCGCACAGTTTTTGCGTGATGAATATGTAAAGCGACATTTTTCCGATGTTTGTGGTTATGGTACAGAAATTGAGGTTGGAGTACTAGAAGCACCAAAAAACAAGAAAAAGGGGCGCTCCTATTTCCCGAGTGTTGTGAGCGACTTTGTAAAAGGTTCTTGCCAGAACACGAAGAAGATTTATGTATTATTAGTTAATATGCAACTACTTGTTGTCCGATCAAATGGTATGCTTAGCCGTGACGACTATGATTATGGAGTAGAAGGTTTTTATAGACCACTTGATGCTATTCGTGCAACAAACCCTGTTGTTATTATTGATGAGCCACATAGATTTTCTCGTGACCAGAAGGCATTTAAGGTTATCGTTGATGAAATAAAACCACAGTGTATTATACGCTTTGGTGCTACCTTCCCTGAAACTACAAGTGGACGTGGAAAAAACAAAATAACCGTAAAAGACTACCAAAACCTGCTCTATGATTTAAATGCCTGTGAATCTTTTAATCAAAATTTGATAAAGGGAGTAACGAAGGAGCATTTTGAACCCGTATCCAAGCGTGAAGAAAAGGTGAAAATCACTTCCATCACAAGCAAGGATTCTGTTACCTTTCAGTATAAAAAGCGTGATGAATCGACTAAAACATTTACTCTTAAAACTGGAGATTCACTATCTATCATTAATGAAGCTTTTGAGGGAATTACGGTTCATGCTATTGGCAAATCAACAGTTGAGTTTTCTAATGGTATTCAAAAGTCAACTGGTGAGGAATTGGATGTGGATATCTATATGACCTCTTATCAAGAGCAGATGATGCGTCTTGCCCTTGAGCGTCATTTTGAAACAGAAAAAACAAACTTCTGTGGTCGCAATTTCAAGATCAAGACATTGGCATTATTTTTTATCGATGATATATCATCATATCGACCAAACGAGGAAGGTAAAACCCCTTATCTATTACAAGCTTTTGAGAGATTGCTTAAGGAACGGATAGAATCGGTGCTATCTACCCTCAGTGAGCATGATACAGAATATCGGGCATATCTGGAAGCAAGTCTTGCAGATATTTCTGCTTGTCATGCAGGCTATTTTTCACAGGACAATAGCGATTCGGATGAAGATATAGCAAAAGAAGTAGAAACCATCCTTCATGGAAAAAAACATCTTCTCTCTTTCAAGAATAAAGACGGTAGCTATAACACTTTACGTTTTCTATTTTCAAAATGGACACTTAAAGAGGGCTGGGATAACCCTAATGTATTTACGATAGCTAAACTTCGTTCTAGCGGAAGTGAAAATAGTAAACTGCAAGAGGTTGGACGAGGTTTACGTCTACCTGTAGATGAGAATGGTAATAGAATCTCCAATGAAGAATTCCAGCTTAATTATATTGTTGACTTCACAGAGGCAGACTTTGCTAAACGATTAATAGACCAAATAAACGGGGAAATTCCACAAGCTTCTTCTATTAGCGAAGAAAGATTGGAACAAGTGGCCAAGAAGCTTGGCATGACTTCTGATGAGCTTTTTGATGCACTATATGATAAACATTACATAGACAGGCGATTAAATATAAAACCCGATACAAGGGACGCTTTCTTTGCAGAATACCCGGACTTTGCTACAGGATTGTCTTCAGGTAAGGTAAAAGACCGAAATGTAGCAAAACCAAAACCTGTAAAAATCCGCAAAGCTGTTTACAGTGAAATACGCAAATTATGGGAAGCAATCAATCAACGATACCTACTTTTCTATGATGATGATCTGGATGCTGATATGGCTAAAGTTGTTTTATCCTTGCTGGAAAAACCCGGTGTTTTTACAGACGTTGTCATGACTAGCTCCAGAGATATCGTTAAGAGCGATGGCTCACAGATGATGATTGTTTCAGATACAGGCGCTCAATATATAGTATCCAAACCTATTCCCTACAATGAATTTCTTAAGAGGATCACAAATGCTACAAACATTCCAATTAAAATATTGCATGAGGCATTGTGTGAGTATGTTAAGAGGAATGGAACTATAAATCCAGAACATATTAATGAAAATTCTGTCAGCATGTTTATCCAACAATTTCATGACTGGAGAAGCAATAATTTGCAAGGTCGATTCCATTATGCAAAAAGCAATACGCCTGTTGGTGCAACAGCACTTACCTATTCAGACGGTTCTCCACGTGAAGATATTGCACAGGGACGTATCGGCACAAAGATAGCTCCGGGAACACCAAGCGAGAAGTATTTATATGATGCTTTCGCTTATGACTCACCGTTGGAACAAAAGAATATTATGTCGGACATCGAAGAAGTCATTGTATATGGAAAAATTCCACGTAGCAGCATTGCCATACCGACTATTACCGGTGGAATGTACAGTCCAGACTTCATGTATGTTGTAAGAAAGGCTTCCGGTGAGAAAGAGCTTAACATTGTAGTCGAAACAAAAGACGTAGAAAATAAATCCGACTTACGTGGTACAGAAAAAGCAAAAATTGATTGTGCTCGTGTTTTCTTTGATATGCTCTCGAAAGATGGATACACTGTTTATTTCCGTGATCAGTTAAACAACAAACAGATGGCTCAGATTATTAAGGAAGTATTGGCAGAGTGATTTGTGTGAATTTCTAGCTGAAAGGAGGTAAATCAATGAAAGCTATGATATTCTTAAACACAGCTTGGATGGAAAGATATGAAGGTTTATTGGGAAATGATAAAGAAATACATGGCGGTGGCTCCTATGTTGAAGAATATGGTTATGGACACGAAATATTCAATTTCAAAAAAATTAGCGGTAAGGTATATGGTTATGCTCAGCCAAGCGGGTATAACAACCTACAAAGATTAGGAGCGAGTGAAGATGATGAATTCATAGATGATGTTTTAGTCATTTTCACTGCAACCCACAAGAATGGCGGAACGTATATAGTTGGATGGTATAAGAATGCCAGGTTTTTTAAAGATTACCAGAACACTAATCTTTCAGAAAGAAAATTTAGAAATGAATATATCGGATATTATGCTGTTGCTAATGCTGACAATGCTACTTTACTGAGTATAGATGAAAGGTTCTCATTCCCGATAATACCAAGAGGAGTAAAAGGCGGAATGGGTCAATCAAATGTTTGGTATGCTGATAGCCCTGAAATGGTGGATTTTAAGAAAGAAGTTCTAAGACATATAGAAAGATATGGAAAAAAGAAAAGTATTCGGCGTCGCCTTCCTATCTTCCACCAAACCGATGCAGAACTAAGAAAGAAAATAGAGAATATCGCTATTAGAGAAGTTACCAGAGAATACTCAGAAAGGGGTTTTACCGTGACTTCTGTAGAAAGCGAAAACTTAGGATGGGATTTGGAAGCAGTTTATAAGAAAATTAAATTAAAAATTGAAGTAAAGGGACTAGCAGGTCAAGAGGTTTCTGTTGAGTTAACTCCAAATGAATTTTCAAAAATGAACAACAATAAGGACTCTTTCAGATTATGTGTTGTTACAAAGTGCCTAGAAAATCCTGTACTTTATGTTTTTTCATATTCCTCTGAAAGGAATGAATGGATAAGCGAAGATGGTCATATACTTTCAATTGACCAGATTATATCCGCAAGGTGCTATACTTAATTCCATAAAATGTCCATATTTCGTATTACCAATAAATACAAAAAGACCAGCCGCTTCAAGCATTCATGCCTGATTGTGACTGGTCTCTTTTTGCTCCGCTTGAAGCTGTTCATTCAAGTTTTTCTTCAATCCCTAAGTGAACGCTTCTTTTGCCGCCGTTTTTCTATGGGAACATGAAGGGCAGGTCAATGTTTAGGAGCGGGACGTCCCAAAAATTTGAGAACGCGCACCGTATTCAGGGGATGTTTCTTTTGCCGGACCGGTTGTTGTTTTGGCAACATTCTCACCTCTTATATTTTAGTTATTATTAATTTATAATTATTATAAAATAATGCAAGCAAGAAGACAAGCGGAATTTCCATTGGGAAAACCAGACATAATGAACCGCAATCGGGGTCATCCTACTGCCAGGAGGGATGACTGATGGATAAAGATTTGACATTGATGAAAGAGTTGACGGAAGAAGCGGGACCGTCGGGATTTGAAGTTCGCATGCACGCGTTGATGCGCAGCAAAATCGAGCAGATTACACCCGACATCGTAACCGATCATTTGGGCAGCATCGTCGGAAAGGTCGGTGAACATGGACCGAAAATATTGCTGGCAGGTCATCTCGACGAAGTATCCTTCATGGTCAGCCAAATCACGAAAGACGGTTTTCTCAGGCTGCAGCCGCTGGGAGGCTGGTGGGGGCATGTCATGCTGGCCCAACGCGTCAAAGTCTTGAGCCGCAATGGCGATTTGACCGGGGTGATTGGTTCCAAAGCGCCGCATGTGCTGAAAGCTGAGGAAAGAAAAAAAGTGGTGGACATCTCGCAAATGTTTGTCGATATTGGTGCTTCCAGCCGAGAAGAGGCGGAGAAGTTTGGCGTGCAAGTGGGCGATCCAATCGTACCGATTTGTCCGTTTGAAATCTTGCCCAATCCGCGCCTGTTGATGGCCAAAGCGTGGGATAACCGGGCCGGATGCTATGTGGCCTTGAAAACTCTCGAAGCCGTGCGCAACGAAGCACACCCCAATATCGTGTATGCGGGAGCAACGGTTCAGGAGGAGGTCGGATTGCGCGGAGCGGGTACGCTGGCCAACACTGTTCAGCCTGATATTGCCTTTGCGCTTGATGTCGGCGTGGCTACTGATACGCCGGGGATGAACCAAAAAGATGAGAGTCAGAGGCTGGGAGCCGGACCGTTATTAGGCTTTTACGATCATAGCATGATCCCGCACTTGCCATTGCGTGATTTCGTGATCGAGACGGCGAAAGAAAACCGGATTCCATACCAGATTGATATCATGCCGGGCGGAGGAACCGACGCCGGCAAGTTTCACCTTGCCTCAAAAGGAGTTCCTTCGATGGTCATCAGCGTGCCGGCGAGATATATTCACAGCCATGTGTCCATTGTGCATCGCGATGATTTGGAGCAATCAGTCAGATTGTTGACAGAACTGATCAAACGGCTGGATGAGAAAACCGTTGAGAAGATCAAAGGAATGCACTACGGAAAAAGCGCTTATGATCGAACGTGAACGGAGTCAAACGGACCTGCGTCAAACCGGGTCCGTTTGGCATTTGGGCAACTGCAAATCACGCAAAAAATGCAATTTACAACTGCTCATAAAAGGAATAAAATGAAGGTGGATTTTCCTTGAGGCAATATTTGTGGCTTTGGACAAAATAAACAACCTATATTTTTTTGCGATAAAGTTGCACCGATGCAAAATTATTAGTTTGAACCATCATTTCAAAGTGGAAGGAGTGAAGGAAATGTCAAATGAACAAGGCAGCTTGCTGACCAAGCAACATGACGGCTGGCGGCAGACAAATGAACAACCTAGCTTGCAGGAAGCCCACCGTTCGTTGCGCGTTCCCAAGGCTGGTTCGTGGTTTCGCAAGTTCCTCGCCTTTGCCGGCCCCGGCTATCTCGTAGCAGTCGGTTACATGGACCCCGGCAACTGGGCGACTGATCTGGCGGGAGGCTCGATGTTCGGCTATTCGTTGTTATTTGTGATCATGCTGTCCAATCTTATGGCGATCTTACTGCAAGCTTTGGCGGGAAAATTAGGGATTGCCACAGGCCGCGATCTGGCTCAGGCCTGTCGAGACCATTACAGCAAGCCGGTCGCGATTGGTCTGTGGTTTTTATGCGAGCTTGCCATAGCCGCCTGTGATCTGGCAGAGGTGATCGGTTCGGCGATTGCGCTCAATTTGCTGTTTGGCATGCCGCTGTTGTATGGCGTAATATTGACCGCTTTTGATGTTTTGCTGCTGTTGCTTCTGCAGCATAAGGGATTCCGTTTTATCGAAGCGATCGTCATCGTTTTGATCGCAACGATCGGAATATGCTTTGGGCTGGAACTGTTCATGGCGAACCCGAGTCTCAACGGAATTGCGCAAGGTTTTTTACCCAGTGCGGAAATTTTGAACAACCCGCAAATGTTGTATATTGCTATCGGGATTTTAGGTGCCACGGTGATGCCGCACAATTTGTATCTGCACTCTTCCATCGTGCAGACGAGGCAGTATGAACAAAGCGCAGCCGGCAAGCGGGAGGCAATTCGTTTCGCTACGGTCGACTCCACGGTGGCGCTCCTGTTTGCTCTATTGATCAATGGGGCCATCCTGATCCTCGCTGCGGCAGCGTTTCATCAGTCGGGAATGGTTCACGTGGCCGAGATCGGCGACGCTTACCACTTGCTAGCGCCAACACTGGGGACGACAGCAGCCAGCATTCTGTTCGGCGTTGCGCTGCTGGCTGCCGGACAAAACTCCACCTTGACGGGGACGTTGGCCGGACAAATCGTTATGGAAGGTTTTTTAAACATTCGCATCACGCCATGGCTTCGCCGGCTGATCACCCGCATGATTGCCGTGATTCCCGCGGTGATTGTAACGGCGCTTTACGGGGAAAAAGGCACCACGGACTTGTTGATTCTCAGCCAGGTTATTCTTTCCTTGCAGCTTTCCTTTGCGGTCGTGCCGCTGGTGAAGTTTACGAGTGACCGCAAGAAGATGGGGCAGTTTGTCAATCCGCTTTGGCTCAAACTGTTGGCTTGGGCGGTCGCAGCCGTCATCATTGTGTTAAATGTCTATCTTTTGTATCAAACTTTGTTTGCCTCTGCGCCGGCCAATTGAATCCTGGATCGACCAAATGCTTCGTTACTTGTCTGACGAAGCATTTTCGTTTTTCTTTGTGCTGTCCGGTGCCGTGCTAAATTTGTTTTTAAGGGAGAGCAGTTCACTGACTGTGACAAACTTATAGCCACGACTTTTCAGAACAGGTAAAATGAGTGTAAGGGCTTCCAACGTTTGCGTTCGATCTCCCCCGTGATCGTGGAACAGCACAATGTCGCCGTTATGTACGTTGCCCAGTACTTTTTTGACAATGGCATTGACACCGGGATTGCTCCAATCGCGCGTATCCTGATGCCAGGACCACATAATCATTAAAAAACCGCATTTTTTTACGAGATTAACAATCCGTTCGTCATAATAGCCGCCCGGGGAACGAAACAGGCTCGGAAATTGACCGGTTGCCGCATGAATTTCTTCTTGTGCCTGCTCGAGTTCCTCAACGATTTTTGCATTGGATAAATGATTGAGATATTTATGGTTGTAGGTATGGTTTGCCACCTCGTTGCCCTCGGCAACAATTTGCCGGGTGAGCGTCGGAAATTGCCGAACGTGGGACCCTACCAGAAAGAAGGTTGCTTTTGCCTCATACTGACGGAGCAAACGCAAAACTTGTGGGGTGTAGAGCGGATTTGGGCCATCGTCAAAGGTGATGGCGATTACTTTTTGTTCGGTGGGCACTTCCCAGACGATTTCGCCGCGTTGTTCAAAATAGGGGCGTCCTTTTCTGCCGGAAGGTTCATTGCTTGACCGCGCCTGATC
The DNA here is from genome assembly GCF_016908525.1 of Brevibacillus fulvus. GTDB lineage: Bacteria > Bacillota > Bacilli > Brevibacillales > Brevibacillaceae > Brevibacillus_G > Brevibacillus_G fulvus. Next base: position 92,466 of record NZ_JAFBEB010000013.1, on the reverse strand, counting down.
AGAAAGCAAGGAAAAGACCATGAGAAAGCAGAGGCCAATTCTCAGGACTTTCACGCGTTCTTTGTTTGACATGAACATACTCCTTTCGACAAATAGTAAGACCGATTCAACTGCACTCGCAACGAAAGCCGTACAGCTATTGTTTCAGAGTGGAGTTTCCTCTATGACTGGGAAAACCCCCCTTTTTGGCGGAACCGCCGTTATCTGGACAATTTGGCAAATAAGAAAAGGTTCGCCGCAATCAACAGGAGGAAAACAAAGATCATGGAAAAACAGCGTGCACTTCCCAACGAACTGAAGAGGAAATTGACGGAGCGGCAGATCGGCATCATGGGAGAGGAACAGTATCGGAAAACGGCTGTCCTGATTCCGCTGCTGCATACCGATGAAGGCTTGTCTGTATTGTTTACCAAACGGGCGAGTACATTGAGAAGGCAGGCGGGCGACATCAGTTTTCCCGGCGGCCATCGCGAACCGGCGGATGAGAGCAACTGGATGACTGCAAGGAGAGAGACCGCCGAGGAATTGCAAATCCCAGCTCATTCGATTGAGTATGCGGCAGACTTGGATTGGGTAGTTCATCATGCCCGGATGATCGTCTACCCGTTTGTCGGCTATTTGACCGCACCATCGGAAATCCGGCCCAATCCCCAGGAAGTGGCCGAGGTATTTACGGTCGGGCTGGATCGTCTGTTGAACAGTCAACCATTGATCCATGAGGTGGGGATGCGGATCGAGCCCGGTCCTGATTTTCCGTATGATTTGATTGAGAACGGCAAACAATATGACTGGCGGATGAGCAAAATACCGCAGCTGTTTTATCAGATTGACGGCAGAGTGATCTGGGGGCTGACCGCTCGGATTTTGTCGCACTTTTTACGACTTGTACGGGATTGAACAGGATTGATCAGTTGCAATACATATCAATCTGTGCTAATATATAGATAATTGAAAATGAGTTTTGTAATTGGAGGAGTCTGTCATTGACAGGCTCCTTTTTGCCTTTTTTCGAAAAAAGGGGGGATTGAACAGCGACTGGATATACTAACAAAATCAGTGATTAGAAAGGCGAGGTGCTAATGACAACTCAAGCAATCTTAGCAATCGGTTTGTTCCTGATAACCTATGCGTTTATTATTTCGGAAAAAATTCATCGGACGATCGTGGCGATGATCGGGGGCATCTTGATGATCATCACGGGTCTCGTCCCCCAGGAAATCGCCATCGAGCATATTGACTTTAATACGATCGGCTTACTGATCGGCATGATGATTCTCGTATCGATTACCTCTCAGACCGGTATTTTCAAATACTTGGCGATCAAAGCGGCCAAGGCGGTTAAAGGCCGGCCGATTTCTCTCCTGATTGCTCTAAGTACGATCACGGCCTTGGCTTCTGCGTTGCTGGACAACGTAACGACCGTGCTGCTGATGGTACCGATTACCTTTAGTATTACGCGCCAGTTGCAAGTCAATCCGATCCCGTATTTGATCAGTGAAGTGATTGCTTCCAACATCGGCGGAACGGCTACCCTGATTGGCGATCCGCCCAATATCATGATCGGCAGCGCGGTGCCGGAATTAACTTTCATGGCCTTTCTCAGCAATCTTGCGCCGATCGCTTTGATCATTTTTGTCGTTACGGTTTTGTTGCTGGTGCTCATCTATCGCAAAGGATTGATCTCATCTCCCGAGCTGCAGGCAAAATTGCTGGAAATGAACGAAAGCGAAGAGATTACCGACCGGCGTTTGCTGAAAAAGTCGTTGACAGTACTGGCTCTGACTATCCTGGGCTTTGTGCTGCACGGATGGCTGCATCTGGAATCAGCGACGGTTGCCTTGAGCGGTGCTTTTCTGCTGCTGCTGCTCACCGGGGAACATTATCTGGAAGAGGCTTTGACCAAAGTGGAATGGACGACCATTTTCTTCTTTATGGGACTGTTTGTGCTTGTCTCCGGACTGGTGGAAACGGGTGTGATCGCACAAATTGCCCAGGCGGCGATCAATCTGACCGGAGGGGATGTGCTGAAAACGTCGACGATCATCCTGTGGTTAAGTGCGATCGCTTCAGCGTTTGTCGATAACATCCCGTTTGTGGCAACGATGATTCCCATGATTCAGGAAATGGGTGATCTGGGAATTCAAAATTTGGAGCCGTTGTGGTGGAGTCTGGCCTTGGGGGCGTGCCTGGGCGGCAACGGTACGGTCATTGGAGCCAGCGCCAATGTAATCGTCGTCGGTATGGCGGCCAAAGAGAAACATCCGATCAGTTTCTTCCGGTTTTTTGCCGTCGCGTTCCCGCTGATGATCTTAAGCATTATCATCTCTCATCTGTACATTTATTTGCGGTATTTTGTGCTGGCATAAACGAAAAAAAGAACGGACAGGCGAATCACAGCCTGTCCGTTTTTCTGTGCCCAAAGGTCAGCTTCTGTTTTTGGAACCATAAACGAGGGCAAGCAAAAACAGCAGTAAGCCTAGCACATATCCAATATTATGAGTAGTCAGCGACATCGCTTTGGCGACTGTCTCAAACCCGATAAACAGTGCACAAAGAACAATCAAAACAAACACAATTACCTTGTTGTTCATGGGAAACTCTCCTTACAGACGATAATAAGCTTCAACAGTAACAAATGAGTATGTTCTAACATTAACATAACAACCGCAACAGGTCGAATTGGGAACGAATTGACAAAGAAAGAGTCAAGGCTTCGGACAGTATCTTATTGGCCGCCGGAAGACTTTGACATTCTGCTGACACATTTACCCGTTATTCTAAGCTTGTAATCATCCAAAACCATCTGACAGCAAAGGTAAGTAGGGGGAAAAAACGTGTCCAGTTTACGCGCAAAAATCAGGTTGAGCTTTTTTTCAGTGGTGGCTTTGTTTGTCGCCCTCATTGTCTTCTCCAATTTGAGTACATACTTTGTCAATCAAGAAGTGGTGCAACAAAATGAGCGCAGCAGCAAGCTGTTTTCCTATAACCAGTATTTGAGCAATTTGGCCGGAGAACTGCTGGTATTGAACGATGTCACGAAAGGGAATGACGATCGTACCAGTTTCGAGCAATTGGTCGAACAAAATGCCGAGCTGAAAGCGGCACTTGTTGATGAGAATACGCCGGAGGCCTTGCTGAACGCAATCGAACAGGGAGAACAAATGGAAAAGGTGGCGACGGAAAAATTTTTCCCTGCCTATGAAGCGGGGCAGACAGGGGAAGCTGTCCAAACGTTGCTTGATGAAATTACTCCGCTCGCCGGTACCGCTTTGGATAGCATGCGGGAATTTGTCAAAGAAGCGGAAACGGCCACGAGTCAGGAGAGCGAGACGATGCTCCAACATGGAAAATCTTCTTTGACGATCAACTTGTTGGCGGCGGGTATCGTTGTCTTGATCGCGGTCGCCGTTTCCTGGTACTTGTCGAAACAATTGACCAATCCGATCCTGGCGGTCATTCGCCATGTAGAGCGGGTGGCAAGCGGCGATTTGCAAGTGGAGGAACTGCAAGTCCGATCCAAGGATGAGGTAGGCAAACTGGTGCAAACGGTTAACCAAATGGCGGCCAATCTTCGCCTCCTGATGGCGGGTATCGTCAACTCCGCCGATTATGTCGCAGGTTCCTCGCAAGAGCTGACGGCAAGCGCCGAGGAGACGGCACGGGCTGCCGAGGTGGCCACGCAAGCCATTCAGGAAGTGTCGAGCGGCGCTGAGCGAACGGTCATGCGAGCACAGGAAAGCGCCAGAGCGGTTGACGAAGTGGCTTTGGGGATACAGCGGATTGCGGAAACGTCCGCGCTTGTGGCAACACTCTCCGAGTCATCGCTGAAAGAGGCCGAGGAGGGAAACCAATCGATCCAAAATATTACGAAGCAAATGTACTCGATCCATCATCAGGTTACTGAATCGGCTGCGCTTGTCAAAGCATTGGAGGAACACTCGCAATCAATTGAACAAATCGTTTCGGTTATTACGGGGATTGCCTCGCAAACAAACTTGCTTGCCTTGAATGCCGCGATTGAAGCTGCCCGGGCGGGAGAACACGGGAAAGGATTTGCCGTCGTGGCTGAGGAGGTGCGTAAACTGGCCGAGCAGTCTGAGGAATCTGCCCGTCAGATCAAGGATATTATTCACGAAATTCAGGTGCAAACGGAACAAGCGGTGGGGTCAATGGAGAAGGGGACGTCTGAAGTACAATCCGGATTAAGACTGGTCGATGGAACCGGCGAGAAGTTCCAAAAAATCGTCACCTCGGCGCACGCAGTGGCTCTGCAAGTCAATGAGATTTCTTTTGCCGCCGAGCAAATGTCTGCTTCTTCCCAGCAAATTGCCGCCAGTATGGAAGAAATGATCGCCATCGCTGCCGAGTCAACCGACGATATCAAGAGTGTGTCTGCGACCGCTGATGAACAGCTGGCCATTATGGAGGAGATCACCTCTTCCGCTGAAAGTTTGAGCCGGATTGCGCAGCAAATGCGGGAATCGGTCGGTGTCTTTAAAGTGTAACGTTTCCTAATCCGGCAAAAGGATCGCTTAGCCAGCGATCCTTTTCGGATTGCAGCGCTATTCCAACAAACCGGCCGCCGATATTTCTTCTTTGAGCAGCTGAATAAACAGTTGTTTATAAGTAGACAAAAATTCGTTATTACGCAGTTGAAGAAGACCAACGGAAATCGAAGGATCGTCCATTTCTGCCGCGATTCTGATCGTACCGGGCAATACCGGGGTCGAATGCAGAACCACTCCGATCGCGTCCGATTGTTTCACAAAATGAGGGATGGCGGAAATTTGGCTAACCGTGTGAATAAAGGGAGTTTGGCTGTATCTTGCTAATTGTTTGGCGAATCTTAAGTGATATAAACAAGTATGGCCACCGACGATTAGCGGATAAGCGAACAGTTCCTCGAAACGAATGACCGTTTTGTCCCGCAATGGATGGTCTTGGTCGATGACAAAAAAAATCCGTTCCTCGTACAACCGTTCAAAGTAAAAGGGAGAGGGATCGGCAGGTTCTCCGCAAAACGCGAAGTCCAGTTGATTGTCCAAGAGAGAACGCGCCAGAACATCAGTGTTTGCGATAACGAAATGACAGCTGATTTTCGGTTTTTGTGCCTGAAACCGGCGCATCGAGTTAGGGAGGACATCGATCATCAGCGGTTCCGCTGCCCCGACCCGGACGCTGCCGATGTCGTCTCTTTGCAATGCCTGTGCTCGTTCGACGACATACTGCCAATGCTTCAGCAAATGGTCGATTTCCTCAGCCAACACTTGCCCGGATTCGGTCAGTTCCGCATCCCAGCCTCGTTTGAACAGCGGTACGCCCAATTCTCGTTCCAGACGTTTGATTTGATTGGTAACTGTTGACTGCGCATAGTTCAGTTTTTCTGCGGCTCGTGTGAATGTGCCTTCTTGCAGGATGGTTTTAAATGCAGTCAGTTCTTTCAGGTCCATGCCATCATCTCCATCGAAAAAATGAAACAAGTTGATTATTTTAATCAATTATACAAATAGGACGGCAGAGAGTACAATGAAGCCATTCCCAGGAAGGAGTGGATGACAGTGCCATTCATCAGAGTCAGTTATTTGCAAGAACGGTATCAGCCACAGCAGCTGGAGCAGGTCAGCCAAGCGATTATGCGGTCGCTTGTTCAGCATTTCAAAGTTCCGGCAGACGATTATTTTCAAGTGTTCCATGCGCACCAAGCCAGCGAATTTTTTTACAGCAAGAACTATTTGGACATTGAGCGCAGCGACAGCCTTCTCTACATTCAGATTACCCTAAAATCAGGAAGAACAGCCGAACAGAAAACAGGCTTTTATGCGATGTTGGCAGAGGAGTTGTCAACCACAGTCAAGATCAGGAAAGAAGACGTATTCGTGGTGCTTGTTGACAATGAATATGCCGACTGGTCGTTTGGCAATGGCATGGCGCAAATGCTGCAGCGAGCGATCGGGGAGGAGAGCTAAAATGGCGCATCGAAAAATTGCTTCCAAAGCCCAGGCCGCATTTGGCGAGTTTGCGCCAACATTTGCAGAGTATACCGACAATGTGCTGTTCGGTGATGTATGGAGAAGGGAGCAATTGTCTCTTCGCGAGCGAAGCATGCTGACGATCGCCGCGCTGGTCTCAGGCGGTCATTACGAGCAGCTCCCTTATCATCTCCGCCTGGGCCGGGAAAATGGCATAACGGAACCCGAGTTGATCGAAGCGATCACCCACCTTGCTTTTTATACAGGCTGGCCGTCCGCGGCAACTGCTCTGCAAGTTGCCAAAGATGTGTTCAGCGAGAATCGCTGTTAACCAGCGACTCATTTACCACTGTCTGATTTGTCCGGTCCATACCGGCAGTCCGGCGGTGGTTTTTTCTGTTTATCAGACGAAAGCAAGGCAAATAAATTTTTCTTGAACAAAATAGTTTCATTTGTAAAAAGGATGGGAAAAGAAATAATAACCAGCCAAGAGATCAGCAGGACGGTTTTCATAAATTGCCGGATGATTGGGGGAATGGACTATGAAAATCAGTACAAAACTATTTGCGACAATCGGAATTATGCTGCTTATCAGTATATTGGCACAAGCTTTTTCCATCTTTAACACTATGCATATGAGACAATCGTATCAGGGAATGTTTGGCACCGTCCAGATTGGCCAATTGGTGCAATCGATTCAATATAATCTGGTTGGCGCCAATAACGATGAACGCGGTTATTTGCTGACAGGGCAAGCGGAATACATAAATGAATTGGACAACAAACGGAAAACGATCGAGACGCTGTGGAAACAGCTGGAGGCGCTGCCGCTGGTGCCTGAGCAACAGGAATTGATCAGGCAAATCAGCGAAAAGACAAGCAGTTTCCTCGAAATGAGCAGACAGGTCCAACAAGCTTATCAGCAGGGGGACCATGCGCAAGCGAACGAGCTTCACTTTGAAGAAGAGAGAGAACTGCGCAAGGAAGTGAACGAACTTGTTGCCGATCTCTCCGATGACATGACGAAACAAATTCTCGGTCAAATGGACGAAAGCAATGTTGAACTGGAATTGTATGTTACTACGCTGGTCATTATTTCGATCGCCGCGGCGGTATTCGGCATTGCCATCGGATTCTGGTCGCACCGTTCGATCGTCAAGCCTTTGCGCCAGGTCAATGTGCAATTGGCCGAAATTGCCGATGGCGAAGGAGATTTGACGGCCGAGTTGCCGGTTAAAGGGAATGACGAAATTGCCCAGCTTGGCCGTTCTTTTAACCGCTTGTTGGGCAGTTTGCGGTCGCTGGTTCGTCAGGTAAGCATCCATGCTGAGCATGTGGCGGGATCTGCCGAAGAACTGACGGCAAGTGCGGAGGAATCGAGCAAAGCGGCGGAAACCATCACCGAGACCGTCCTGGACGCAGCGGCCGGAAGCGAAAAGCAACTACAAAGCGTGGCTGCAAGCGCACAAACGATTCGCTCATTGTCAGCGGAGACTGCGCATGTCGCGATCATCACGGAACGGGCGGTGGCCGATGCAGGGCATACCTCCGGTTTGGCTAAGGAAGGAAATACAGAAATTCAGGCGATTGTTCAGCAAATGAACGCGATCGAACAGACGATTCGCAGTCTTGGCGGAACTATTACGTCGCTGCGCGATCGTTCGCGCGATATTGGACAGATCGTTGAGGTCATTTCGTCGATTACGAGCCAAACCAATTTGCTGGCGTTGAATGCAGCGATTGAAGCGGCGCGGGCTGGGCAACACGGACACGGTTTTGCCGTGGTCGCCAATGAGGTGCGCAAGCTGGCCGAGGAATCCGCAGCGTCTGCAACAGAAATCACAAACTTGATCGCATCCATCCAGGAAGAAACCGCGCAAGCTGTCAGTTCGATGGAGGAAGGAAAAGCGGAAGTAGCCGAAGGACTGAAAGTGGTATACAAAGCGGGAGACACATTTGCGCAGATTCATGAATCCGTGCAGAAAGTCTGCCGGCAAATCGAGGAAGTCTCCACGGCAACCGGCAAGATAAATAGCGAAGCGGCGAAAGTGGTCGATACGATGCAAGTGGTTCGGGATGTGGCCGAACAAGCTACGGCGGGTACGCAGGAAGTTTCTGCCGCTTCCGAGCAACAACTGGCTTCGATGGAAGAAATCGCAGCCTCGGCTGATTCACTGGCCAAGCGGGCGGAAGAATTGCGAGGCTTAATAAACAAATTTAAGGTGTAGCGCCCAACGGTGCCCAACTGTCTTTGGTGAGACTGCTGAATGATCGTTCAGTAGTCTATTTTATTTTACGGCGGTTCACCCAGTCTTGCGGCAAAAAAACAACCCTGCCGGAAGCACCGGCAGGGTTGCACTTTACTTCTATTAATAAGTGCCCATAAACTGTTGGAACAGTTCCGCATGTTTGGTCATGAATTGTTGGGCTGCCAGACCGACTTCTTCTTGCAGTGCATACATTTGTTCGTCGGTCATCGTTGCCAGGTTAATCGAGTTATCCTCTGTCAGAGTTGGCAGCTTGATCTCGGAAACAGCCTCGTCTGTCTCTTTTAATTTCAGGCTGAAGGCATGGGGCAACTCCAAATCCTGCTGATCGAGATTTACTTTAATGCTGGCTTCTGTTTCGCGTTTTTTGTCACCTTTTGTGACACTGCCGCTGATATTGCCGGACAGGGCAAGATCGTCGCCGCTATTGTCGTTGATCTTTAACTTGTAATCGTAAGAGCCGGTTTCTTTGTTGGATTCGGTTTTGACCGTAAAGTCAGTGGAGAAATCAACCAAATCCCCGTTTTCTTTCATCAGGAACGCAAAAGTTCCTTTCTTGTCCGTCCCTTCCTCTTTCGCTTTGTAGCTGACGGTCACCTCGCCCTGATTGCTTTCGGTTGGAAGCATGGAGAAACGATAGTTTTGTTCTCCGTTTTGCTGCCAGCTGGCCATTTCCAGGAGCGGATTCTCTTTACCGTCTTCGACACGAATCAGTTTGCGTGACAAGATGTGGTTATCGTCGTCAATGTGCAGAACCATTTTAAGGCCGCCATTGGCATCCGTACCTTGCAAGTCTTGTTTAAATTGCTCCAGGTTCTCTTTGAAAGCTGCTTTTGCATCCTCTTTGGAGATTTCTGCGACCTCCGTATAGCCGGAGTCGATCATCAATTTTGTCAACTTTTCATAGCGGGTGTAAAGAGTGTCGAACAGTTTTTCGTCATTGGTCGCTTTGTCGGCAAATTTCGTCAACAGCTGCTGCAACTGAGCATCCGTAAACGAAACGGTAATTTCCCGCGCCGGTGTTTGGAAGCCGTCCTGTTCGAACGTGCTGTTTTTGTTGAGAGTGACTTGCTCATCGGTCAAACTGTCGGCATACAACAACCCGTAATCCTTGAAAATGGAAGAAAGCTCGCTCTTGTCGATTTTTACGGCTGAGACAAGATCGTTATAAGTGACAAAGCGTTTGGGCAAGTTTTCGATGCCAAACTTCTCTTTGAGTGCATCCGAATCATTCAGATCGATATATCCATATTTTTTGGACAATTCTGGAATAGCAAAGCCCATTTTGTTCTGATCCATCAAATATTCGAAGCCGATAAACGGCTCACTGTTTAACAACAGATTGACTTTCGCATACTGCTGTTGTTTCGTTTGATCCAGACTGGAATCAATCTGCAGTTTGCTGGTTGCCAGCAAATCGAAAATTTGGGCCACATACGGGTCAGGAATATCACCATCAATCGCCAGATCGGAAATTTCCATTGTGGAATGAACCGGCTGATCCAAATAAGGCTGCATCTCTTTTTCGTAGTCAGCATAGCTTTCCGAGAGGCTGTCGCCCAAGTCGGTCAACGTTTTCAATTCGGACTCCAGATAAATGATCTTGGCGCTTTTGAACAAATCGGTTTTTGCCAGGACGGTACCCAGCGCTGCTAAAATGACGACAACGATGATTCCGGCAACAATCCAAAGTTTTTTCTTATTTTTCTGCGGTGTCTCTGGCTGCAAGGTGACATTATTCTCCATTATTCTCCTCCTTAAATACACTACTAAAGCTTACAAGTCAGTTTCCCGTCACGCAATGTACAAAATCCGCCAACCTTCGTTCATTCGTGACTTCACGTATTGTAACACAGGTAGCAATGTTTTCCAGCAACGCATTAGAAAAACCAAAAAAAGGGGAAAAAAGCCCCGCGATCAAGCTGTGGCAAACAGTATAAATGAACCGGAAGCGGCAATTGTCGTCCGTTTTTTATAGGAAACTGGAGGGAATTTTGCGAAGAAACAGAATCCATTAGCATAGAAGATAAAAATATCCCTGGCGAAAGGAGACATTCTGGATGACACGCTTTTCCACTCGTTTCACAGAGAAATTTGGCATTGAGGTGCCGATTGTTTTGGCGGGAATGGCCGGAAATATCACCTCACCGCAATTGGTGGCCGCTGTTTCGGAGGCTGGGGGCTTGGGAACACTGGGCGCTGCCTATATGAAACCGGAAGCTTTGCGCCAGGCGATCCGTCAGATCAAACAGCTGACCAACAAACCGTTTGCGGTCAACTTGCTGATTGCCGGCCCGGGAGGAGAAGCAACAGTTTCTTTGGAATTGATCGAGTGGATCAATCAACTGCGCGAGTCTGTCGGATTGACTGCCTGGTCGGGAGAACTGCCGCATTTTGCCGACGATGTTCCGCAATGTTTTGAAATTATTGTCGAAGAAAAAGTTCCAGTATTCAGCTTTGCCTTTTCCGCTTCCGAGCAATATGCGCAAGCGGCGCGCGATGCCGGGATGAAAGTAATCGGAATGGCCACCACGCTGGAGGAGGCGCGTACGCTGCGGCAGATTGGAGTGGATGCGATTGTTGCGCAAGGCGGCGAGGCGGGCGGACATCGGGGGACGTTTGGCATCGAAGCGGCGGGAGAAGGACAGTGCATCGGAACACTGCCGCTGGTATCGTTGCTCACCGAGCAGTTGCCCGATCTGCCTATTGTGGCTGCCGGCGGAATGATGAACGGACAGGCGCTGGTCGCTGCTCTGGCGCTCGGTGCTGACGCGATTCAACTGGGAACCCGTTTTTTGGCTTGCCGGGAAAGTACTGCCCATCCTGCTTACAAGCAGCGTCTGCTGGACGCCGGCGAAACCGACACGGTGCTGACGCGCGCTTTTTCGGGAAGACCGGCGCGAGGACTGCGCAATCAGTTGATCAACTCGGCGATCCAACAACAGCTGCAAACGCTTCCCTATCCGTTGCAAAATCAGCTGACGCGGGAAATTCGCAGCGCAGCTGCCGAACAAGGAAACAGCGAATTGATGTCATTATGGGCCGGACAGGGAGTGGCCATGTTGAAAAAAGAAGAAACTGCCGCGGCGATTATGGCAAAATTGCTGGAAGAAGCCGGACAGGCGGCAGCGCGAATCAAGGCGATTTGGTAAAGCGGATGTGGAGGAAAGGAGAGTTGCCTTATTGATCTCCGGTTATTGCAAACATTTGTCACCGCGGCGCATACAGAAAATTTTCATCAAACCGCGGAACTGCTGTTTATTGCCCAGCCGACGGTGAGCCAGCATATCCGCAATTTGGAAAAAGAGCTGGGCTTCACGCTGTTTGTCCGTTACGGCAAGCGAGTCAAACTGACGGCGGAAGGAGAACGGTTTTTGCCGCTGGCGAAAAGCATGCTGGAGCAGTGGCATAGCGGAATGGAAGAGTTGGTGGCCTGGCGGCAGGGATATATCGAAAAATTGCAGCTTGCTGTTTCGCCAACGATCGCCCGGACTTCGCTGCTCAGCCTCATTCACCGTTACACGAAAGCTTATCCGGATGTCGACATTTCCATCAAGATCGCCGAGTCTGTGGAGATCGGCGCTTTGGTGCAAAGCGGGCAAGCCGATTTGGGGTTATCGCGGATGATTCCCGGTGAATTTCAGGTGACGACATACTTGCTGAACTACGACCCCATCGTCTATGTAGTGCCGCATAGCGGCGGGGATATGGAAGCGCCATTGCCGGATTGGGAACAGGAGTTGGCGACGAGACGATTGCTTACCCATAATCATCCGGGCTATTGGGATGACTTGTTGATGAGGCTGCGCCAGAAAGGACTGACCTTTCGCACGATGGTCGTCTCGCAGGTCGATATCGCCAAACGGTTTATTGAAGAAGGGTTGGGGGTATCGTTTTTGCCCCGCTCAGCCATCAGCCGCGATCTGTTTGAAAACCGTTTTCTTGAGTTGGAAACGCCGGGTTTGGAATTGCCCAAGGTGGGATCGTACCTGGTGTTGCCGAAGGTTGTCTCGTCTTCAGCGGTAAAACAGTTTATCGATATTTTGGCGGCACTCTATGCGCCGTTTACCGAGGTTGATCCCCACCAGATTAGATAGAAATTTGATTATAAATCGTAATCAATAAACCTTATTTCTTTTATTTCCGCTGTTAGAAGCCGATTGCTATACTAAAAACAGGAAATGGAAATAAGGAGTGAACGAGATGGCAGAAAATATCATCGCAATCGGTTTGGATAACGTTGTCGTCGCGGAAACCGACCTGAGCCTGGTTGACGGACAGAATGGACTGCTTGTCTATCGCAATCACTGGGCGAGAGATTTGGCGATTCACCATACGTTTGAAGAAGTGGCGCACCTGCTCTGGTACGGGGAGTTGCCAACCGAGCAGCAGCTGAATGCGCTGAAAGAGAAGTTGAAAGCGAACCGGACTTTGCCGGCACATGTAAAAGCCGCGCTGGACCAGATTCCCGCGGATGTTGATATGATGAGCGTGTTGCGCACGGGAGTTTCGTTGCTGGCCGAGCCAACCCACGCATGGCCGCCTACTTTGGAGCAGGTGATTTCCTTGACGGCCAAGATGCCGACGATCGTTGCTTATCGGCAGGCGTGCTTGCAAGGAACCGAGCCGCTGGAACCGAATTCGGCGCTCGACCATACCGCCAATTATTTGTATATGCTTAAAGGAGAGATACCCCATCCGGCTCATGTGCGTGCGCTTGATGCCTATCTGATTCTTACCCAGGAACACGGTATGAACGCCTCCACCTTTGCGGCTCGAGTCGTGGCATCTACGCGGTCTGATTTGATCTCGTCCATCACCGCGGCGATCGGTGCGTTGAAAGGACCGCTGCATGGCGGAGCTCCGTCGGAAGTGACGGAAATGATTGAACAAATCGGGACAAAGGAAAATGCCGAACCTTGGCTGCGGGCCAAACTGGAAAAGGGTGAGCGCTTGATGGGGTTTGGCCACCGCGTTTATAAAACGATTGATCCGCGGGCAACGGCCTTGCGTGTGGTCGCTTCCGAACTGTCGGCCGATGATCCGTGGTTTGATTTGGCCACTCATGTGGAACAAGTTGGTTTAAAACTGCTCGCTGAGTACAAACCGAATCGGAAACTGAATACCAATGTTGAATTTTTTGCTGCGGCCGTAATGCGCGCTGTCGGTCTTGACGACGCGATCTTTACGCCGACGTTTGCGGTCAGCAGGGTAGTCGGCTGGTCCGCTCACGTGCTGGAACAGGCGGCAAACAACCGGATTATCCGTCCGCAGTCCAACTATACGGGTGTAATGCCGGAATAGCAGCAGGATGGCAGCCAACCTGCCAAAGCCGATAGTAAAAAACAGGATGAATTGCCGCGGAAGAGGGATGTTCCCTTTTCCCCGTAATTCATCCTTTTTCCGTTGGTTGCCCTCCCTGCAAACGATGGAGAGAGCCATCTGCTTAATCCGCTTAATCCGCTTCGTTGCGCGGCTGGGTCGGGTCGCAATCGGGCTGTTCCAGTTCGGATACTTGCGAGAGCTTCGTCAAATAATAGCATTCTTCCCGCGCCATATGATCGGGGAACAAGGGAGAAAGCGTCCCCAACAATTGGTCATTGATTTCCAATTCCTCAATTTCCTCCAAAAACCGCTGAAACAATTTAATCTCCAACTCGACATCGAGATTAAACCGGGTCAAGGCCGGAAATTGCTCGAGATTGGCGCGCAAATAGCCAGCCATTTCGTAAGCCTTGATAAACAGCTGATCAAAACGTCTCCGGTATTCATCCGATTTTGCCCTTGTCTCGGTTTCGACAGGATCAACGGTGCTGGAGATCGTCGCCGCATGTCCGGAGGCGTCCGGCAGCCAGATCAGATGGTAGTGAAGCGGATGGCAAGCGGGCGGCGTTTGACCAGCGATCAAGTATGGCAATATCCGCAAATATTCGTCCACTTCATTGACCATGTGATTGATAAAAGTCGGGGGCAGATGGATCGTCACTTCTTTTGTCAGCAATCTTTTTAAAAGGTTCAGTTTGAAGTTGCGCAGCTCCATCGCGTAATAAAGCGCCTGTTGATTTAGCGTCTGGATGTCGGTAACCGAAAGTTCCGTTCGGGAACGTTGCAACAATTGATCGAACACGAGGATAAAATGATTGGCCGTCTGCGCCAGCTCTACTTCACCGGGCGCCAAACTGTCAAAAATAAAGCGAGAATGGTCGCCCAATACTTGCAACCAGAAACGATGTTCAAACAGAGCGGTCTGTTGAAAGTCACTCACGGCAGATTCCCTCCTTACATTCGCAACAACAGAATATGAGCGGGAAACTGGGTAGGTGCCTAAACAGACCGCCCTTTTGCCCAAAAACTTTACTGAGCCGCTTTTTTCAACGCTTGCTCAAGGTCTTCGAGGATATCCTCAATCGCTTCTGTGCCGACAGAGAGACGAATCAACTCCGGCGTGACCCCGGCCAAGCGTTGCTCCTCCTCCGACAACTGTTGGTGAGTGGTGCTGGCGGGATGGATGATCAACGACTTGGAATCGCCCACATTGGCCAAATGGGAGAACAACTGGGTCGACTCCAGCAATTTTCGCCCTTCCTTCACCCCGCCTTTAATCCCAAAGGTAAGGATGGCGCCTTGCCCTTTCGGTAAATATTTTTGCGCAAGGGCATATTGCGAGTCTCCCTCCAGACCGGGATAGTTCACCCATTCGACTTGCGGGTGGGCAGCGAGGAAGCGGGCCACGGCCAAAGCGTTTTGACTGTGCCGCTCCATGCGCAGATGCAGCGTTTCCAGACCTTGCAGGAACAGAAAGGCATTGATCGGAGCGACTGCTGCGCCAATGTCGCGCTGCAGTTGAACACGCGCCTTGATGATATAGGCGAGGTTGCCTACCGCTTCCGTGTATACCACGCCATGGTAGCTCGGATCAGGTGTGGTCAAACCGGGAAATTTTCCGTTTTTCCAGTCGAACTTTCCGGAGTCGACAATAATCCCGCCGATCGATGTGCCATGTCCGCCGATAAATTTGGTCGCAGAATGCACCACAATATCGGCGCCGTGGTCAAACGGCCGGTTCAAGATCGGCGTGGCAAACGTATTGTCGACGATCAACGGAATGCCGTGCTCATGGGCGATAGCGGCAATCGCCTGCAAATCGGCAATATCGATCCGCGGATTTCCGATTGTTTCGGTATAGATCGCCTTGGTTCGCTCATTTATTTTTTCGCGGAAGTTTTCCGGATTGGATTGGTCGACGAAGTGAACAGTAATGCCAAGCCGTTTCAGCGTGTGGGCAAACAGATTGTAAGTCCCGCCGTACAAGCTGCTTGATGAGACAATCTCATCGCCTGCCTGGGCAATATTGAGGATGGCAAACGTAATCGCCGCTTGCCCCGAAGCGGTCGCCAAAGCGCCGACGCCGCCTTCGAGCAGGGCAACCCGTTTTTCGAACACATCTTGGGTCGGGTTCATGATGCGGGTGTAGATGTTGCCGAATTCCTTAAGGGCAAACAGATTGGCGGCATGGTCGGCATCACGGAACACATAGGAACTCGTTTGATAGATGGGAACAGCGCGGGACCCGGTAACCGGATCGGGTTCTTGACCTCCGTGAAGAGCAATCGTTTCGGCTTTCCATTGCGGATGAGTGGACATGCAGATCTCTCCTTTTCGTTTTGCAAATTGGATAAGAAAACAGCCTTCTTCTGAGAGAAGAAGGCTGTGGAACACGCAGCGTGTATCGCCAGTTCATCTCTCAGAATCGTTTCGCAGATTCTGCAGGAATTAGCACCAAGCACATCTGTGCCGGTTGCCGGGCTTCATCGGGCCAGTCCCTCCACCACTCTTGATGAAACATATCCAGTTTTTGTTAGCTGATAGCAATTATAAGAAAATTCAGCCAGGCAGTCAATTGCTTTTTTCCAAGTAATCTGCAGGGAATGGTTTGGAATGAAAATGCCACAAATGGCTGTCCTCTTTCCGCGGCAAGCCCCATAAGCTTTTATCAGGAGGGGAGTAGAATGGAATTGGATCAGACCATGCTGGCTCGCATCCTTACGTCGGTCACACTTGGGTTTCATATTATTTTTGCTGCGCTTGGCGTCGGAATTCCGGTGCTGATCTCGATCGCGGAATGGCTGGGCATCCGGCGAAACGATCAGCATTATCTCCTGATGGCCAAACGCTGGGTGAGAGGTTTTACGGTACCGGTCGCGGTCGGGGTGGTGACCGGCACCTGCATCGCTTTGCAGCTCAGTTTGCTTTGGCCCAGCTTTATGCGCGTCGCCGGTGAAGCGATTGCCTTGCCGCTGTTTTTGGAAACGTTCGCCTTTTTCTTCGAAGCGATTTTTCTTGGCATCTATTTGTATACATGGAATCGTTTCAGACAGCCATATCTGCACTGGCTGTTCTCTCTTCCGGTCATTCTTGGCTCTACCGCTTCCGCCTTTTTTATCATGTCGGTCAATGCCTTTATGAACGCTCCCCAAGGTTTTTCGCTCGTCGATGGCCGCATCGTCGACATTCAGCCGTTGCTCGCGATGTTTAATCCGGCGACTCCATCAAAAGCGGGCCATATGATCTTCTCTTCTTATGCCGCTTCTGCCTACGTCTTGGCTGCGATCGCCGCTCTCCGCCTGCTTAGAGGCAGCAGCCATCCCTATCATCTAAAAGCTTTGCGCCTTACCTTGACTGCTGCCTTTTTCTTCTCGCTTGCCACTGCGCTTTGGGGGGATATCGCCGGCAAATATTTGGCCCAATACCAGCCGGAAAAACTGGCGGCAGCAGAGTGGCACTTCCATACGGATCGGCGTGCTCCGTTGGTGTTGGGCGGCGTGTTGGATCAAAACAGCTGGGAAGTGAATTACGGGCTGAAAATCCCGTATGCCCTCAGTATTTTGGCGACGGGCTCGGCAGACGGTCTGGTCAAGGGCCTCGACCAGGTGCCGATGGCGTATTGGCCGCCGTTGGTTATTCATTATTTGTTTGACGGGATGGTCGCTATTGGAATTTATATGCTGGTGCTTCCTGCGGGATATGTTCTCGGCCTGCGTTGGCAGAAAAAAAGGGGGCCGGCAAAAGGCTGGCTGCGGGCAATCGTCCTCGCCGCACCGCTTTCCTTGCTGGCGATCGAACTGGGCTGGATTTTCTCGGAACTGGGACGGCAGCCGTGGATTTTGGTGGGGTATATGAAAACGGAGCATGCGGCGACAACAGCGGAACATGTCGACAAGATGCTGCTTTTGTTTGTCGGATTGTACCTTTTTATCGCGGCAGTCTGTACCGTGGTCTTGCGCAAAATGTTTCATGAGCGGCCGTTCGACTCAGAGTTGCGATGAGCGAGCGGCTGGAGGAGGCAGTGATTTATGGATTTGCCACTGATGGGCATTACGATCTTGTGGGTCTTTTTGTATGGCTATATCATTACGGCTTCCATTGATTTTGGCGCCGGCTTTTTTTCCTTTTACTGCAAGACGACAGGACGGGAACATATCGTCAATCAAGTGATTGAGCGATATTTGTCGCCTGTCTGGGAGGTTACCAATGTATTTTTGATCTTCTTTGTCGTTGGTTTGATCGGATTTTTCCCCGACACCGCCTATTACTTCGGCACAGCCGCGCTGGTGCCTGGCAGTCTGTTTCTTGTGCTGCTCTCGCTGCGGGGCTCCTTCTATGCGTTTGCCCATTACGGTGTCCGCGATCATTGGCTGTTCCACATGGTTTACGGTGTAACGGGACTCTTGATACCGGCGTCGCTGTCGATGTTTTTGACCATCTCGGAGGGGGGGTTTATCGGGCAAAGCGGGAGTTCACCACAGCTGCTGGCCGACGAGCTGCTGACCAGTCCGTATGCCTGGTCGGTTGTCTTCCTGGCCTTGGTGAGCGTGTTATTTATCAGCGCCTATTTTCTGGCCTATTATGCCAAAAAAGCTGAAGACCTCAAGGCTGCCAAATTGTTGCGTTCGTTTGCCCTGTTTTGGAGTTTGCCGACGATTTTTGCCAGCTTTCTCGTTTTTTTATCCATTTATGAGCACAACCCGCTGCATTTTGCCAACATGCTGGAGCACAGCTGGCTGTTTCTCTGTTCATTTGCCTGCTTTTTAGGCGCGCTGGCCTTGCTGTTGGGACGAGACGGGTACGGCTGGGGCTTCATCCTGGTGATGCTGCAGTTTGCGTTTGCCTTTTTTGGCTACGGGTTATCGCATCTTCCTTATATCCTTTATCCGTCCATCACCATTCACACCAGCATCACCGACTCAGCGATGGGCCGTTCGCTGGTCATCGGGTTTATCGCCGGGCTTTGCCTGCTGCTCCCGTCGCTGTTGCTGCTGCTTCGCCTGTTTTTATTTGACGCTCGGTATGTGCAGGGAAAGTGGCGATAGGGTTGGGGCTTGTGCTATCATAGACAATAAGACAAGACTGCAGTTCGGAGGTAGAAAACATGGAGGATCAAGTAAAAGAGATTACACCGGAACAATTAATGGCCAAACTGGAACAGGGTGAAGATATTCAAGTCATTGATGTGCGGGAACCGGAGGAATGGAACGAGGGGCATATTCCGCAAGCGAAGCTGATACCGCTGATGTCGCTCCCGGCGCGAATCGATGAATTGGATGTTGAAAAGCCGGTTTATATGGTTTGCCGAAGCGGGGCGCGCAGCCACCGGGCGACGCAATACCTGACTGATTTAGGATATGATGCAACCAATATGGTAGGCGGCATGCTGGCCTGGCCAGGTAAAGTGGAACAGTGAGATGCCAAGCAGGTGTCAGAGATCCGGTCTGACACCTGTTTCATGTAATAGCCAGGTTAACAGATGCAGACAAACAAGACTGGAGTGTGCTGGAGGGACGAATGAAATGAAACGCTGGCTTGTGATACTCGGCCTGTCGATCGCGGTGTTGGCCGGTTGTGGACAAGGAAATGCAAATCAGCCCCAGGTGATTGAACAGCAAGCGGAACAACAAGGGAAAAAGGCAGAGTTAATCGTCAATCCTGGCATTGTCGGACCGAATACCTTTCAAGTGCAAATTACCGATGAACAGGGACAGCGAGTGACAACTGGCAAAAGTACGCTGCATTTTTCCATGGCGGGGATGGATCACGGCAAAAGCGAGCTTCCGTTGGCTGTTGACACAGACGGACACTGGACGGCTGAGGGACCCAACCTGATGATGGATGGAGACTGGACAATCGAATTGGTCTGGGAGGACGGTTCCGGCAACCAGACGTCGTTTGCTTACGAATTGACGATCAATCCATAGCGATAGAGGGGGAGAGACCGATGAATGATCAAGCGGATATACAGGAAAGACAAGAGGAGGCCGGTTTTTGGCAACGGTACTGGTTTGCCGTGTTGGCGGCTGTTATGATCGTCGCGATCGCCGGGGTCGTTGGCTATCAGTATTGGCAAAGCAAGCAAATACCGGTAATGAAACCGATCAATGATTTTACGCTGGAACATCTCGATGGCAGCCCGTTTCATTTTCAGGATACAGCAGGGAAAGTTCGCCTCGTGACGTTCATTTATACGCAATGTCCGGACGTTTGCCCGCAAACTTCCAAAAATATGGAGTATCTCCAGGAAAAACTGAAGCAGGAGAACCTGTTTGGCGACAAAGTGGTCTTCTTGTCGGTTACGTTTGATCCTGAGCACGATACGCCGGAGGTCCTGCGCAATTATGCCGAGAAGTTTTCATATGATCCGACGGGCTGGATCTTCCTGCGGGGAGAGGAACAGACCGTATTTGATGTGGCCAAACAGTTTGGCGTCGGGATCATGAAACAGCCGGACGGCTTGTATGTGCATACGATGCGCACGTTTTTGATCGATGGAGAAGGAAATATGCGCCGCGCTTACGGAATGGCGGATGAAATGGATATTGACAAGATTATGGCTGATATGGAGCAGCTCGCAGATTAAGTGGAAGTTTGCTTTCGAAAGCAGAGGGGGCCTCGGCCGAAACCTGATTTTGGCAGGCGGCACCCCTTTTTTGTTTTCGCCATAACATAAGACATAAGAGCGTTCACCGAATGAGTCCGCCAGATATTAGGAATACATAAGGAAGGACAAGCAAAACCGGTACGAACTGTTCCAGCTTTCAACAAGAAAATGAAACGAAACTGGCACAATGTGGTACAATATAGAAAGTATGCTGTGAGCGGGTCAACTATGTTTCTTTCTTTTTCATGTGGGTGAAAAGAAGCGAAAGGAACGAATTTGTCAGCTTCTTTGCTGGTGCGTTATCAACAACGCCATCAAGTCGTTGGAGCGGACGGGCTTTTTGCTAACGGAACAAACGTTTGATCAAAGATAGATTAGGAGGAATTTATTTGAGCCATGTAAGAATCTTTGCCATGGGCGGACTTGGAGAAATCGGCAAAAATATGTATTGTGTGGAATACGAGGACGAAATCCTGATTATCGATTCCGGGGTAAAGTTTCCGGAAAATGAGATGTTCGGGATTGATTTGGTCATTCCCGATATTTCCTACCTGGTGGAAAATCAGCACAAAATCAAGGCGATGCTGTTGACGCATGGTCACGAGGACCATATCGGGGCGATACCTTACGTGCTCCGACAGATCAAGATGCCGATTTATGGAGGAAGACTGACTTTGGGGCTGGTCAAGTCCAAATTGGAAGAGCATCGCCTTCAGCATGAAGCGCAGCTGTTGCCGATCAACGAAGATACGGTGCTCAACTTTGATCGCTTGCAAGTTACCTTTTTCCGCACGAATCACAGTATTCCCGATTCTTACGGAATTGTCGTGCATACCCCGGAGGGCATGGTCGTGCATACGGGCGACTTCAAGCTGGATATGACGCCAGTCGGCAGTCCTACGGAATTTGGCAAAATTGCCAAGATCGGCATGGGGGACGTGTTGGCTTTGCTATCGGACAGCACCAACAGCGAACGGCCCGGGTTTACCATGTCGGAGCGGGCGGTCGGCGAAGGCATTATGGATATTGTCGCCAAAGCGAGGGGCAGAATCATTCTCGCAACTTTCGCCTCCAATGTTCACCGGCTGCAACAAGTCGTCGATGCGGCGAAAGAGCATAATCGAAAAGTGGCCGTCATTGGGCGCAGCATGGAAAAAGTGTTTATGATCGGACAGGAATTGGGATATATTCAGATGCCTGAAGGAATGTTGATCGACATTAAACAGATCGACAATTACGCGGATAATCAAATCCTGATCATCTGTACCGGAAGCCAGGGTGAACCAATGGCAGCGCTGACGCGCATCGCCTCGGGCTCTCATCGGACCGTCCAAATTTATCCGGAAGATACCGTGATTATTTCCGCTTCGCCGATTCCGGGGAATACCGTCAACGTCAGCCGCACGATCGACAAATTGTATCGGGCGGGCGCCAATGTCGTGCACGGTTCTTTGTTCGAGATCCATGCTTCCGGTCACGGCAGCAGCGAAGAATTGAAATTGATGTTGAGCATGATTCGGCCGCGTTATTTTATTCCGATTCACGGGGAGTACCGCATGCTGAAGATGCACGCCAAAATGGCGGAACAGGTCGGCATTAAAAGCGAAAACATTTTTGTGATGGATAACGGCGATGTGCTGTGCTGCAATCGGGAAAGCGCCTGGCTGGAAAAAGTCAATGCCGGTCTGGTGCTGATCGATGGCAGCGGAATCGGCGACGTCGGCAACATCGTGTTGCGCGACCGGAAACATCTGGCCGAAGACGGGCTGATGGTCGTGGTGGTCAGCATTGACATGAAAAACTTTAAAATTCTCACCGGACCGGATATTGTCAGCCGGGGCTTCGTCTATGTCCGCGGCTCGGAATCGTTGATCCAGGAAGCGACTGTGCTGGTACGGCAGAAGCTGGCCTCCGCCTTGGACAAAAAAATCAAGGAATGGACTGAGTTAAAGTCACAGATCAATGAAGTGCTGAAGCCGTTCATCTACGAGCGAACCGGACGAAATCCGATGATCTTGACCATTTTGATGGAAGTGTAAGGCGGGGGCGGGACAGCGGTGCCAGTTGTGGCAAACGAATCCTGCACTTGCGAGATTCTCCTCGGCGGCAAGTAGGAGTATAATAGGAATTGAGCTTTACTGCTTGTAATCATCAAGGAAATGTTGATAAAGGAGTGAATCGCCATGATGTCATATGAAGCTTATATGAGCCAAGTAATTCAACCGATGCGCGATGAATTGACGCGTGTAGGATTTACTGAACTGCGGACACCGGAGGAAGTGGAAAAAACGTTGCCGGAATTGAAAGGCACAACGTTGGTTGTGGTCAATTCCGTGTGCGGTTGCGCCGCAGGTCTGGCCCGCCCGGCTGTCGCTCATTCGCTGAATCACGAGAAAAAGCCGGATCACCTGTACACCGTGTTCGCTGGCCAAGACAAAGAAGCGACGGCAAAAGCCCGCGAATACTTTGAACCGTATCCGCCGTCTTCCCCTTCGTTTGCTTTGTTGAAAGATGGCAAGCTGGTGACGATGATTGAACGGCACCAAATTGAAAACAATGATTTGGAAACGATCGCTTCGCTGCTTACCGAAGCATATGACAAATATTGCGACTAAGGTTTTGACGAGAAACGCCTCCGTAATTAAAACGGAGGCGTTTTTTGTGTCTATGTGTGCGGCCTGCAGCCGGCGGACAGGTTGGGAAAAGATCATGCTCTCACCTTTTTTCATTCAGAGATTTTTCCAAATTATACAAAATAAAATATACATAGAAAACAATAAAGTTTAAAAAATATGCGTACATAGCGCAAGGCTCGTCTGCATACACATGAAGGTAGAGTTGAAGCAATGGAGGAGATGACCGTGTCTGCGCAATCATCAAAACCGTGGTATTTGGTATCACCTGCTGAACTGACTTCCCTACTGGACTGTAACATGGAGAGTGGGCTGACCAGCAAGGAAGCGCGAGCAAGGCTGAACCGCTATGGTCCTAACCAGTTGAACGATGCGAAACGGGATTCGCTGCTGGCCGTATTTTTCAACCAGTTCAAGGACTTTATGGTGGTGATTTTGCTGATCGCCACGATCATTTCGTTTTTTTTAGGCGAGTATCTTGATGCCATCACGATTGTGGCCATTATTTTGATTAATGGCATTCTCGGCTTTATTCAGGAGGCCCGTGCGGAAAAATCATTGCAAGCTTTAAAACAGATGGCTTCCCCGATGGCCCGGGTTGTGAGGGAAGGAAAGCCGATGATGATTCCTGCTTCCGAGCTCGTACCGGGCGATCTGGTGTTGCTGGAAGCGGGCGACCGGGTTCCCGCCGATTTGCGCCTGCTCGCTGCCAGCCGCTTGGAAATTGAGGAATCTGCCTTAACGGGCGAATCCGTGCCGGTAGCCAAATCGGAAAAGGAGCTTTCTGCCAAAAAAACGGCGATTCCGCTTGGCGATCAAAAAAATCTCGCATTTATGGGGACGATGGTTACCGGCGGTACGGGAAAAGGGATCGTTGTAACAACCGGGATGACGACAGAGTTGGGCAAAATCGCTCATTTGATCAGTCAGGCTGAAACGGCAGAAACGCCGTTGCAACAACGGCTGGAGCAAATGGGGAAAATTCTCGTGGCGGTCGCGATTGTGCTGACGATCGTCGTCATTATAGCCGGTGTCTGGCATGGACAGCCTTTGTTCACGATGTTTTTGGCCGGGGTCAGCCTGGCGGTGGCAGCCATTCCCGAGGGACTGCCGGCCATCGTGACGATTGCGTTGGCGCTTGGCGTGCAGCGTATGATCAAGCGAAACGCGATTGTACGCAAGCTGCCTTCCGTGGAAACACTGGGCTGCGCATCGGTGATTTGTTCGGACAAAACCGGTACGCTGACGCAAAATAAAATGACTGTCACTCACCTGTGGCAAAGCGATCAGCTGTATGAAGTAACCGGCAGCGGCTATGAACCAAAAGGCGAAATCAGAAGCAACGGCAAAAAGATAACTACGCCGGACCTTGCTCTGCAGCAATTGGTGCGGATTGCTGAACGATGCAACAACGCCAGTTTGCTGGAAGAGGAACAAACGGAGCGGAAACGGTTAAATTTGGGTCAGCCCGGCAAGATTTGGCGCGTCGTCGGCGACCCGACGGAAGGAGCGCTGCTCGTGCTGGCGAGGAAGGCGGCTCCTCTTGGCAAAGCGGCTGCCGAAGCGCAGCGAATTGATGAATTGCCGTTTGATTCCGAACGAAAAATGATGTCGGTGATTGATCAGGAAGCGGATGGTTCTGTTACCTTGCTTTGCAAGGGAGCGGTTGAAGCCCTTCTGCAACGCTGCAGTCACGTCCTCTGGCAAGGCGAGGTCGTGCTGTTGACGCACAGGCTGCGCCGGCAAATACTGCAGAAGACCGAAGATATGGCTGAGCAAGCTTTGCGTGTGTTGGGTTTCGCTTATAAACCATTAAAGCAATACAAGGAAAGCGAGCCGGCACACTCTCTGGAAAATCAGTTGATTTTCGTTGGGATGGCTGGCATGATCGATCCGCCGCGGGAGGAAGTGAAGCAGGCGATCGCTCTATGTCGCCAGGCGGGGATCAGAACCGTGATGATTACGGGCGACCATCGGGTAACGGCTGAGGCGATCGCCCGCGAGATCGGGATATTGCGAAGCGGCCTCGAAGCGATTGAAGGACATGAGTTGAATCAGCTGAGCGATGAGGAATTGTTGCAAATCATTGACCGGATTGCCGTATTTTCCCGGGTATCTCCGGAACATAAACTGCGCATCGTCCGGACGCTGCAAAGCAAGGGACATGTGGTTGCCATGACCGGCGACGGGGTAAACGATGCTCCGGCGATCAAGTCGGCCGACATCGGCATCGCCATGGGAATTACCGGAACGGATGTAACCAAGGAAGCAGCCGATTTGATTTTGCGCGATGACAATTTTGCCACGATCGTCGCGTCCGTTGAAGAGGGGCGCAACATTTACGATAATGTGCGGAAATTTATTCGCTACCTGTTGGCATCCAATGTCGGCGAAATTTTGGTCATGTTTTTCGCCATGTTGCTGGGCATGCCGCTTCCGTTGATCCCGATCCAGATTTTGTGGGTCAATCTGGTGACCGATGGACTGCCGGCGATGGCTTTGGGAGTAGACCAGGCTGAGGCGGATACGATGTATCATAAACCGCGGAGACGCGATGAAAATATTTTTGCCAGAGGATTGGGCTGGAAAATTATCAGCAGGGGCTTTTTGATCGGAGCGATGACCTTGCTTGCTTTCTGGCTGACGCTGCATGAAGACTACAGCAACCTGAACCATGCCCAAACCGTCGCTTTTGCCACGTTGGTAATGGCGCAGCTCATCCACGTGTTTGATTGCCGCAGCGAATATTCCGTTTTTCACCGCAATCCTTTCGAGAACAAATATTTGGTGATGTCAGTCATTTCCTCTCTGTTGCTCGTTATCGCCGTGATTTACCTTGATCCGTTGCAGCCGATTTTTAAAACAGTCGATCTGACGCTCCGAGACTGGGCATTGATTTTCGTGGCAGGCGGGGTACCGACGTTTGTCGCTGGAATCGGCGGCGCATTAAAAGTCGCTCCTTCGATGAAGTTTCAGGGACTGGGACGCGTCTCCAACCAAAAGTAGAACGACAAAATTCGCCACAATTTCATGAATCCACCTCGCCACCTTTTGAAAAAATCGAGTATACTAAACGAATGGGCAGAAGTCGATTGATGTAAAAAGGTGGCGTTTGGTTTGAGAAAAAAACGAAAAATAAAAAAGGTCAGAGTCCTGTTACTACTCTGTCTGCTTATCTTGTGTGGAGTGGGCGGATATTATGCATATGCAATTCATTCTTTTATGAATGACGTACAAAGCCCAAGCATTGTCAATAATGGCACCGATTCGGCAGCAGAAGCCGCGGCGGAGATTCCGGTCTGGGGCGGTACGGAACGTGTCAATATTTTGCTGATGGGCGTGGACCGACGCGGGCAGCAAGAAGGAGTTTTGCCGCGTTCCGATTCGATGATGGTGGTCAGCATCGATCCGGTCAGCAAGAAATACGATCTATTTTCCGTACTCCGCGACACGTATGTGGAGATTCCGGGACATGGAAAAGCGAAGATCAACTCTGCGCTGGTCGATGGCGGACCGGAATTGGCGATGGAGACGGTCAGCGAATTTACGGGACTGCAGGTTGACCGCTATGTCATCACCGATTTTGAAGGGTTTAAAGGATTGATCGATACGCTGGGCGGCGTGCAGGTTGATGTGGAAAAAGCGATGCATTATCACGATCCGACCGATAAAGGCTTGTACGATATCGATTTGGAAAAAGGCTTGCAGCTGCTTAATGGCGATCAGGCCCTGCAATATGTCCGGTTCCGCCACGATGCGATGTCTGACTTTACCCGGACGGAGCGGCAACGCAAATTGTTGGGAGCATTGGCCGAGAAACTGAAAAGCGGGACGGCGTTGCTTCAGTTGCCAGACATCCTGAAAAGCATCAGTCCATATATTCAAACCAACATCAGCTCCATGGATATGCTGAAACTGGGGGCGCTTGGCTTGACCTTGGAACAATCCGGCCAATACCAGCTCCCGCCAATGGGTGAGTTTCGCGAGGCCAGCAGGGGAGGTTCCGTGTTGATTCCTGACGAAGACCAGGTGCAGGAATTTGTGCAGGAGAAGATCAACCATCTGTCGGACAATGAACAGACAAATTCTCAAGAGGACACCAAACAGGCCTCATAAAAAGCAAGAGAGCGCTGGCGAAATTTCCCGTTGACTTGTGGCTCCTCTCTCGCTTATAATCCATCTCATGGATAGATCATTTTTGAAAATGAATGAATAAAATATCGACTTCTTATCAAGAGTGGCGGAGGGACAGGCCCGATGAAGCCCGGCAACCGGCTCACCTGAAACGTGAGTGTCGCGGTGCCAATTCCTACAAGATTGCAAAAAATCTTGAAAGATGAGAAGGGAAGAGCGTGTTAGTCTGCCCTTTTCGTCATGCGAAAAGGGCTTTTTGCTTGAATGGAGGAAGGAGTGGAGGTGAGCAGAATGATTCAACTGGAAAACTTGCATAAAGGATACCAGGTGGATGGACATATTGTCCCTGCCTTGCAGGGTATAGATCTTTCAATTGAAAAAGGGGAAATTTTCGGCGTTATCGGTCACTCCGGTGCGGGAAAAAGTACCTTGATCCGCTGCATCAACCTGTTGGAGCGTCCGACATCGGGCAGGGTCGTGGTCGACGGCACCGATCTGATGAATCTGGACGATCGGCAGTTGCAGGAGCAGCGTCGGCAGATCGGCATGATCTTTCAACATTTTAATCTGCTCTCATCGGCGACTGTCGCTGAAAACGTGGCGTTTCCGCTTAAACTGGCGAAACGGCCAAAGGCGGAGATTGAGCAGAAAGTGACGGAATTGCTGACATTGGTCGGCTTGGAAGCGCATCGGAACAAATATCCGGCGCAGCTGTCAGGAGGGCAAAAGCAGCGGGTCGGGATTGCGCGGGCATTGGCCAGCGATCCGAAGGTGCTGCTGTGCGATGAAGCGACATCGGCGCTCGACCCGCAAACGACCAATTCGATTCTGGCCTTGCTGAGAGACATCAATCGCAAATTAGGCTTGACGATTGTCCTGATTACCCATGAGATGCATGTGATCCGGGCGGTTTGCGATCGGGTGGCAGTCATCGACGGAGGGAAAATTGTCGAGATGGGAAATGTGGTTGATGTGTTCCTCAAACCGCAGCATCCCACTACCCAGGAGTTTGTGGAGCAGGTAGCGGATTCTGTCGAGTTGAAGGAAATCGTCTCCCACGAAAAGGCCGACAAAGATCGGACGATGATCCGCATCACTTTCCTTGGCAGTCAGACGTATCAGCCGGTATTGTTTCAGACGATGCTAGAGACGGGAACGCCGTTCAATATTTTGCAGGGAACAATTTCACGGATGAAAGATACCCCATATGGCCAGCTGATTGTGGAATTGGAAGCAGACCAGGAGCAAGTCAACAAGACGATCGGCTCGTTGCGTCAGCGCGGGTTGGAAGTGGAGGTGATTTGATTGTCCATAACATTTGAAAATGTCGACTGGGCGGAAATTTGGCAAGGCTCCCTTGACACGTTGACCATGCTTGCGTTTTCAACCTTGTTTACGGCGATTATCGGGTTGCCGTTGGGGATCTTGCTGTTCCTTACTTCGCGGGGGCAACTGCTGCAAAACAAGGCGTTATATGCGGTACTCTCCTTTATTGTCAATATATTACGGTCTGTTCCATTTATTATCCTGATGATTATGTTGATTCCGCTCACTCGGTTAATTGTCGGGACCTCGCTCGGGGTTCAAGGGTCGATTCCGCCATTGGTGATCGGAGCGGCGCCGTTTTTTGCCCGTTTGGTCGAGACTTCGCTGCGCGAGGTTGACCGCGGCGTGATCGAAGCAGCCCAATCCATGGGTGCTTCCAAGTGGCAGATCATTTGGAAAGTGTTGCTGCCGGAATCCCGTCCCGGGCTGATTGCCGGCATTACGATTACGACCGTCGCGCTGGTCTCCTACACGGCCATGTCCGGTGCGATCGGCGGCGGCGGGCTGGGTGACTTGGCGATTCGCTACGGTTACCAGCGGTTCCAAACCGATGTAATGATTGTGACAGTAGTCATCTTGCTTGTATTGGTACAGATCCTGCAAACGATTGGCGACCGCCTGGTTGCGTACTTTACTCGCAGATAGGATCTATCATCATATTTCTTAACATACTTTTTTAGGAGGAATGGTTTGTGAAAAAATTTGTTGTTTCCCTTCTCTCATTAGCATTGGCAGCTTCTCTGGCAGGCTGCGGTAAGAGCGAATCGCAACCGGCGCCTGAATCGAATGGCGCTGCTGGCGGCGCAGCAAGCGGCGGTGAACAGGCTCAGGAAGTGACGCTGACAGTTGGCGC
Source organism: Brevibacillus fulvus (assembly GCF_016908525.1). GTDB lineage: Bacteria > Bacillota > Bacilli > Brevibacillales > Brevibacillaceae > Brevibacillus_G > Brevibacillus_G fulvus. Next base: position 63,352 of record NZ_JAFBEB010000013.1, on the reverse strand, counting down.
ATCTCCAGTACCACATGCGGAAATTTTGAAGTTTATCCAACCGAAATTGAAAGAAGAAGGCATCAATCTGGAAATCAAAGAATTTACCGATTATGTCCAACCAAACGTACAATTGTTCGAAAAACAACTGGATGCGAACTTCTTCCAACACATCCCTTACTTGAAACAGTTTAACAAAGATCAAAACATGGACCTCGTGGAAGTTGTTCCGGTTCATATCGAACCATTTGGCGCTTACTCCAAAAAGATCAAATCAATCGAGGAATTGGCTGATGGCGCAACCGTTGCCGTGCCAAATGACCCGACCAATAACGGCCGCGCCTTGGCGTTGCTGGCGAAAAACGGTGTGATCAAATTGAAAGACGGAGTTGGCGTTGAAGGTACTGTAAAAGATATCGTGGAAAACAAGAAAAACCTGCAATTTAAAGAAGTAGAAGCAGCAATGTTGCCGCGCGTGCTTGATGAAGTGGACTTGGCGCTGATCAATACCAACTATGCGCTGGAAGCACAACTGGTTCCGACCAAAGATGCCTTGTTGTTGGAGGATTCCGATTCTCCTTATGCGAACTACCTGGTGGCGCGTCCTGACAACAAAGATTCCGATGCGATCCAAAAATTGGCGAAAGCTTTGAATACACCTGAAGTAAAAAAATTCATTGAAGATCAGTACAAAGGTTCGATTGTACCGGCATTCTAATGAATGAGAGAAAAGGTTGTCGAGAATATATCTCGGCAACCTTTTTTTATGCCAAGCAGCAGTCTACTCGATCAAAAATTTTATAATCATTTAAATCTCTTTATAAATAAATAAAAAATGATTAAATATAAGTCGCTTTAGTTTAAAACAATAGAAAAAAGCAGTATAGTGAATAATGATTTGAAAAGGGGGATAAAGAGAATGAAAAAGCATTTTTTATCAATTGTCAGCTCCGTTCTCGTTCTCAGTGTTGCATTGGCCGGCTGCGGAAGCCCGGGTAGCACTGATTCTGCTGCCTCGACTGACAGTTCTTCCTCGTCGCAGGGAGAAAAGGTGATCCGTCTCAATCTTCATTCCGAGCCGCCGACAGCAGATCCGGGGTTGGCTGAAGATACGACCTCCGGTGCGGTAGTGCGCGCTACGTTTGACGGGTTGACCCGTTTTGACAAGGATAACAAGATTGTCCCATCTGCAGCGGAGAGCTACGAAGTTTCCGACGATAAATTAACGTATACGTTTAAGCTGCGCGATGCCAAATGGAGCAATGGCGATCCTGTGACCGCGAAAGACTTTGAATTTGCCTGGAAACGCGCGTTGGACCCAAAAACTGCTTCCAATTATGCATATCAATTGTATTACATTAAAAACGGGGAAAAATTCAACAAAGGGGAAGCGAAAGCCGACGATGTCGGGGTAAAAGCGCTTGACGATAAAACGCTGCAAGTGACTTTGGAACATCCAACCCCGTACTTCCTGGAGCTGACCTCCTTTTATACTTACTATCCAGTGAACCAAAAAGTGGTGGAAGTTGATCCAAAATGGGCGAATGAGGCGAAAACCCATGTTGGAAACGGTCCTTTCAAGCTGGAGAGCTGGGAACATAAAAACAAGATGGTACTCGTGAAGAACGACAACTATTGGGATAAGGATACCGTGAAGCTGGACCGGATTGAATTCTCCATGGTTGAAGACGAAAACACGGAACTGTCCATGTTTGAAAACGGCGAACTGGATTGGGCAGGGTCGCCATTGAGTTCTTTGCCGGTTGATGCGATTCCGGCCTTGCAGGATCAAGGCAGAATCATTTCTCAACCGATTGCCGGCACGTATTTCTACAATTTCAATACCGAACAAGTTCCGTTTAATAATGCCAAGATCCGCAAAGCGTTTGCGTATGCGATTGATCGCCAGGCGATTATCGATAATGTGACGCAGTTGAATCAGGAACCGGCGATGGGTTTTGTGCCGCCATCCATGTCGCTGGCTTCTGCGCCTTATTTCAAGGATAATGATGTGGAAACAGCGAAAAAGCTGTTGGCGGAAGGGATGAAAGAACTCGGTATCAGCAAGCTGCCGCCAATCACGATTTCTTTCAATACGCAAGACGCTCACAAAAAAATTGCCGAATCGATCCAGGACCAATGGAAAAAAGCGTTCAATATTGATGTGAAACTGTCCAATACGGAATGGAAAGTGTATATCGAAGACTTGCATCAAGGGAAATACCAAGTGGGACGCAATGCTTGGTTAGGCGATTTCAACGATCCAAGCAACTTCCTTGACTTGTTTAAGGAAAAAACAACCGGTAACAACGATACTGGTTGGGAAAATGAACAGTATAAAAAATTGCTGGAGCAAGCGATGACGGACCCGGAAGACAAACGGAAAGAAGATCTGGCCCAGGCGGAAAAAATCTTGATGGATGAAATGCCGATTGCGCCGATCTACTTCTACACCGATTCCTGGGTGAAGAGCGACAAAGTCAAAGACGTTGTCATTGACGGCTTGGGAAATGTCGACTACAAATGGGCATCGGTTGAATAATCAACGGCTTGGCTTTTGAAGTTATTGAGCCAGGCATACAGCAAGGCTGTCGAATCTATTTCGGCAGCCTTTTTTCGTGCCGGCCATCCCCTGGTGTAAAGCGCCCAATCATCAGCAAAAAAGCGGTTGTTTCAAGAAATAGGTGAGCGGCTTACGGACAACAGACCAATCCTCTACTACTTGTTTGACATAAAGTAAAGAGAACAAGTAGTTGCCAAGGAGGAGTTTGTTGTGGATATCAGCAAGATTATGTCAATTCTCAGTTCTGTGCCCAAGGAAAAGCTGCGTTCCGACTCAGGCCTGAAAGAAGTTTTCCGCGATTTGGGCCGAAAATCGGGCAAGCATTTTAGCGAACAGGAGTTAAATGAGTTTGTGGCGCGTTTTCGCAGTATGTCCAGGACGGAAAGTGTCGGTAGCTTGATGAATAAATTGGCGAAAAAAGGAGTAAAAGCTGACGATATCAATCAGTTGCGACGCCGTTCGAGATAAGGAGGTGATTGGCCATTAAACCGAAGCCGAAACGAAAAAAAGCTCCTTCGCAACCCAAGGTGAATGAGTGGGTCAATCAACTGGCGAAATCGAATCAGCAATCGTATGAACAACTGCTGCGGGAAGTCAGCGCTGTCCGTCAGGAGATCAGTGAGGTCAAGGAAATGTTGGATGGACTGAAAGAACGTCCGCGACGGCGAACCCGTCTGTTTTCTCGTCGGCCAAGTAAACGAGTCTCGTCTGTGCCGGAAACACAACGGCAAACTGCGGCGAACCTGCCTGTGGAACAACTCGCGCCGCTCATGCCGCAATTGCGTGCATTGTTGCCACAGGTAAATCAGTCGAATTTGGCTGAGGTACTGAAGAATCCGGCATTGAGCGGACTGCTGAAGCAATTTATGCAACAACATAAGCAGTGAGCGTCTTTCAAGAGAGCACTCGACAAGTGCTCTTTTCTTTTTTCAGGACGGATACAGCAACCTGCTTCAGAAATGAGCGTTACGGTTTCCGTCAATGCCAGCGCAGCGCGTTCCCTTTCTGTCTGTTCAATCACTTAGACAATTGAGGACCTTGATTTGTGACATGTCCCAGTGACGTTTTCGCCAGAAAAAAAACAAAGGCCAACCGAAACAAGGTTGACCTGATCTGAAAAGGAAAAAAGCATTATTCCCCAAACGTTCCGTTTTGGTAATCGGCAATGGCCTGGCGAATTTCTTCCTCGGTATTCATCACAAAAGGACCGTAGGCGGCGATCGGTTCGTGCAGCGGTTCGCCCGCATAAAGCAACAGACGCAGTTTTTCCTTTGCAGTAATTTTAAGTTCGCTGCTCTCATCGGGATTGGCTTCGGCGAGGAACAAAGCTTGACCGGCGCTTCCTGACGTCTCCTCTGCTCCGAACGTTCCGCTGCCTTGCAAAATGTAGAGAAAGCCTGTATAGCTCCCGGGCAAATCTTGCGTAATCGTGGCCCCGGGTTCCGCGATGATTTCCACCATCGTTACGGGTACATAGGTAAGCGTATCGGCACGCACATCCTTCGAGGAGCCGGCAAACACACGGACCAGCGCTCCTTCTTCCTGGCGCACAGGCATCTCGGCGCTTTTCAAGTTTTGATAACGAGGTTCGGTCATTTTGTAAGCTCGCGGCAAATTGACCCAAAGCTGCAGACTGCGAACGGTGGTCCCAGGTGCCGGATCTTCTTTATGAATAACGCCTCTGCCCGCCGTCATCCATTGCACATCGCCGGGTTCCAGCTTTCCGTATCCGATATGGCTGTCGAAATGCTCCAGCGTTCCTTCAATTACATATGTGACGGTTTCAATGCCCCGATGCGGGTGTCGGGCAAAAGTCCCCTTTTGAAAAATGTCTTCAGCAAGAAACAGAAAAGGATCATGTTCGGCAAAACGACCGGGCTCGAGAATAAAGCCATTGCGATGAAGCGGGCTGTTTTGTTGAAAAGCTACGGTTTTCACATAGCGTATTGTGCGCTGCTGCATAACGACCTCCCGAAATGTTAGTCACTAACTTTAATGAAGTAATCATACACGTTTTTTTCGGCAAAGTCAAAAAACAGCGCCTGCCTCGGCGGATGCCAGACCGAGGCCAGAACCATCCATTCAAACGGGGCAAGAGTCCGCCAGCGTTGATTAGGAGCGGGAACGAATTTCCTGGCGCATAAACAGATAGTAGGAAAGCGCAAAGCAGAGCAATGTGGCAGCCAGCAAGCCGGTCACTTGCGGCCAGACGAGCAAAAGGCTCTGTCCGAGCGGCAAAGGACTCGGAATCGCCCCGTAAATCTGCTCCATTGTCAACGGGCCCAAACTGCGCACAGACGGTGTGAGCATCGTTGTAGTCGCATCGCTAAACAGCTGACTGGGCGACAAACGCGACAGATTTTGAATGAACTGCTGATAGGCGACCGCAGTCTCCTCCGTAGCCACCTCGGTCGGCGCGGCAATATTGGCGACTAGGCGTATGATCAGCGAAAAAAAGACACTGAAAAAAATCCAGACAGCGATACTGGACAAGGCTGACGTAGCAGCCTGCTTAAAGCGTACCGAGCAGAGGATCGATAAATTGAGCCAAAAGGCGATATAGACGATGCTCAGCAGCAAGAAGAAGATCATTCGCCAAAATTCTTCCGGACTTGGCGGAATACCGATTGCCAGCAACCCCAGCCCCATTACCAGCAGCCCGAGTCCAAACAGCAGCACACTGATAACAAGCAGCGCAGCAGTGAATTTTGCATTCAGGACATAATCGCGATAAATCGGCTGCGAGATCAGTCGGCTCAAAGTCCCTTTGTTGCGCTCGGCGTTGATCGCATCAAAGCCCATCCCGATGCCGAGCAGCGGTCCCAAAAAGCCGATAAAGGTAATAAACGGCGGCAACGTGCCATCAGATACGGTAAACAGTTTTAAAAAAAGGAAGGAGTTGAGCGAATCATCCTGCGGTACCGCCGTGCGAATCGTGGTCATCGCCGTATAAAGCGAGCCGATGCAGGTCAGCATCAGCAAGCCGACGAGAATCAAAAACCGCCAGCTGTGCACATGATCGGCGACTTCCTTTTGCACGATCACCCAAAACGGATGAAACACTTTGGCGTCATTACGGTTACGCCATTTTTCGAACATCGGAATCCCTCCCTGCAAAATAGCGATGATAAATCTCATCGAGGCCATATTGTTTTTCGGTCAGGGAATGCAGCTGTTCGCCGCTGGAGACAATCAGCTGCGTCAAAGCGGGAGCGATATTGGCTGTGCAGGACAGGCGCCAGCGATTGGCGTCCACCCGTTCGATCCGCGACACTTCCGGAAGCTCCAGCAGTTTTTTGTAGAGAGCGGTGCTGCCCGGCTGGACATGCAGCTCAATCAAAAACGGTTCTTCCGCAAAGAGTTGTTGGGACAGCTGCGAGACCGTCCCGACCGCCAACAGGCGCCCGCCGACAAACAGACCGACGCGGTCGCAAATTTGCTGAACCTGATGCAAATGATGCGATGACAACAGCACGGTGATCTGTTCATCCCGGCTAAGTTCCTGGATCAGCTGCAAAAACTCCCGTACACCCTCAGGATCGATACCCAATGTAGGCTCATCGAGTATAATCACCTCGGGCTGCTTGATCAGCACATCGGCCAGACCCAATCTTTGCCGCATCCCGCGGGAGTAGGTGCCCGCCTTTTTGCCGGACGCTTCCTCCAGCCCGACCCGTCGCAGCAAAGCGGTGGCCCGCTCCACAGCCATTTCGCGCGACATTTTGTTCAAGCGGGCGGTATACAGCAAGTTTTCCAGTCCGCTTAATTCTTCGTAAAAGCCGACATCGTCCGGCAGGTAACCGACTCTTTGCTTGACGGACAGCGGATTGCGGGTGGAATCATATCCACACACCCGAACCGTGCCGGACGTCGGCTCCGTCAAGCCCATCATCATGAGGATGGTGGTTGATTTTCCGGCTCCGTTCGGCCCCAGCAAGCCGAAAATTTCCCCGCGGCGAATCATTAGCGAGAGCTGATCAACCGCTGTGTAATCGCCGTAAACTTTGGTCAGCTTTTCCAATTCGATAACGTGCTGGTCCATCGTCTATCTCCTCCCGTAAGTGCGGAACAAATAATAGACACCGGCGATCACGGCGACAATGATCAGCACGCCCAGCCAGCCCCAAAGTACCGATGTTTGGACCGCGATGCGGAACTGGGCTTCCGAGGAAGCTTCCGGCGCAGAAGCAGATACGTTGACTACATAATCACCGGCGATCGCTTTGTTATCCGCTTTGAGCGTAGCGGTTACTTCCGCCGATTTTCCGGCCTCCAGTTTGGTGATTTTGCTTGGTTCAAAGGTAACCTCCCAGTTTGCGGGAGCGCTGGAACTCAAGGAGATGTCATGCAAATCCGCTGTTCCCGTATTGTTGATCGACAGCTGGAGTTTTTTCTCGTCGCCGGCGGTTACGTCAGTGCTTAACAAACCGGATGGCGTCGTCACTTCCAGGTCGTACGAGCCAGTGATGACCGCTTCCAATTCTGTCGAAGCTGTCGTCGAGTTGGTGGCTGCTTTGATCGGGATTTTGTAGCTGCCCGACTTTACTTTTTCCGGTGGCGTAATATCAATCGAAATGTCGCGTGTGCCGTTGGCGTCGACATTGGCCGAGGAGACGGCTTTTCCATCTACTTTGAATTGGACATCCCAGCCTTGCGGAGCTTCGGCTGTCAAGGCGTACAGCTGCTTTTCCGCCGTCCGGTTGCGCAGGGTGGTCTGATAGTTGAAAGTGGAGCCGGCGTGTCCTTCCATATTCGGTTGATCAGAGGTCAGCTCGGTTTTATAGGTGCCTTGCTCGGAGACCGTCACGGATAGCGGCAAGGAAGCTCTTCCGCCCGCCACCAGCTGGAAATGGTATGTGCCTTTGTCCACTTGCAGCGGCACATCGACTTGCATGGTCAAGGTTTGACTGCTGTTTGGCTTAACGGCGATCTGCTGGACACTCCAGCCGTCTGCGCTCAATTCGGCTTCCCAGTTCGCGGGCAGTCCGGTGACTTGCAGGTCGCTCTCGGCAATATCGCTGCTGTTGTTTAAGACATCGACGGAAAAGTTGATCGATTCGCCCGGCGTCACGGTGATGCTTGGATAAGGCGTATACAAAGAGAATGACTGTGCCGCATACGTATGGGTAGCAGCGGCGGCGACAAGCGCCAGCATCAAGATAAGGAAAAGTGGAGCTTTGTTCCAGATCCTTTTCATCGAATAATCCCCCTTGGCATGAAAATGTTGTATCTGTTTGGAGTACGATGGGAAGATCGGTTTGGATTTATCGATTTTGAAAAAAACTTCAAAATGGAAGCAAAATTTGCTATTTCATAGAGAGAGGGGACGTCGAGGAACGGGAGGAGATTTTGGTGTCTCAGTCGCGAGATGAGGCAGTCGATTTGTTGGAAGAAATCAAACGCGGCTCCATTACGGCTTTTGAACAGTTTTATGAGCGATATGTTTCCCTGGTTTTTCAGATTGCCATGCGGGTAGTGGAAGATCGGATGGAAGCGGAAGATATTTGTCACGATGTGTTTTTGGAAGTATATCGAAAAGCGGATCAATTTGATCCCGCCCGCGGCTCGGTTGAAGCGTGGCTGGCTGTCAAGACACGGACCCGTTCGCTGGATCGCTTGCGCAAGCGGAAGAACCGGGTGCTTGAGGAAAACGCGGGAAGCGAGCGAGAATGGCAAACCGAACCGTTTGAAACAGAGGAGAAAGCGATCGCCCGGCTGAATCGGGAAGCTTTGCAGCGAGCGATCCAAAATATTCCTTCGCCGCAGCGAGAGGCGGTCTATCGGGTCTATTTTCAATCGCGCACCCATCAGGAAGTTGCCGAACGAATGGGGCGGCCGTTGGGGACGGTCAAATCGCTGATTCGTTACGGCTTGCAAAATGTCAGGAAACAATTGTGCCAGATGGGATGGCTGGAGCAATCAGGGGGTGCGAAAAAAGGTGAGTAACACATATTGCCATTGGCGGGAAGAAGATGTGGTCAGATTTGTTTTGGGACAAATGACGGGGCCGGAGTCCAGTCTGTTCAGCGGGCATCTTCCCGACTGCGAAACATGTGCCGCCGTTTGCAAACAGTGGGAGTCGCTTTTGCAGGAGAACACAAGCGAGCCAGGACCGTCGCCGGAATTGAAAGACAGATTGTTAGCGTCAATAGCGGCTGAACATAGAAAAGCTGAGCGCAGCGGTTGGGCGCGCCGGTTTTGGCGCAAACCGTTCTATCCGGCGGCAAGCTTCGGACTGATGCTCATTTTGCTCGTCGCCGCAACTGTCTACTCGCCCGCGCCTGTTCAGCAGGATAGGGGAGAGCGGGAGAGCTGGCAAGGCGGAAAAATTGTCAATGATCCGCGAACGGTGCTGCATTTGGCTGTGACAACCCCGCCCAATCAGGCAAAAGGGTATGTTTGGGTCAATGATGATTCGGAGGAAATCCTGTTTTTGGCGGAAGGGCTTGCTCCTTTACGCGAAAAGGATTATCAAGTCTGGTTCATTATCCGGAATAATCGTTTGAAGGCCGGCGTATTGCAATGGAACGGACAGATTTCGCATCTTTATTTTCACGGAGGGACGATTCATCAAGTCGAGGATATTGCGGTCAGCATTGAACCGAAGGGTGGCAGTTTTATTCCAACCGGTCCCGACACGTTCTACGTAAAGCTGCGTGAGCGCTAATTTTGTAGAAGGATGTAGAATTTAGTGCAAATTGACTATAAACTTTCGCGGACAAACAGCGTCTAATTCTATGTACAAAGCTGCCTGTCACGGTGCTTACACAAAATGAATCAAACAAGGGAGGACAGGATGAGAAAGATCATAGTAGCGCTGCTTTTCTGTGCAATGTCATTGCTGGTGCCGCAATTGTCATCAGCGGCGGCAAAACCGGCGGGAGATGCCGTCAACCTGATGATTGAAGGGAAGACGGTCGTGCCAGAAGTGCCCCCGCTGTTGGTTCAGGGCCGAACGATGGTTCCGGTGCGCATCATTGCGGAAAGTCTGGGAGCTGACGTGCAATGGGACCCTTCGACAGAGACAGCGACGATCGAGCGGCAAAATAGCCGGCTGCAGTTGCGGCTGAACAGCACCAAGGCAACCTTGAATGGCAAAGCGGTACAGCTGGAAACACCACCAATGATACATAATCAACGAATGCTGTTGCCGCTTCGCTTTGTGGGAGAGGCACTCGGCTGCAATGTCGGCTGGGACAACGATTCGCGTACGGTTTTGGCCAATCCGTCGATCGGGATTCAGGTGAATGACGAAAAGGTAACGTTCGAACCAAAGCTTTATCAGATCGGGGACTCATGGTATGCTCCGATCGGGCAGTTGGCTGAGCTGGTCGGCTGGTCAAAGACATTTGACCAAAGTGTGGTGCCTGAGGCCAAGACGATCGACTCGCAAGTGATGGTTCCGCTGGACGAGGCGGAAGATTTGCTGGATGCCAAACTGACCTGGCAAACGCAAGACAACTTGCTGGTCATTGAGCGTTTGAGCAAATTTACAGGGTTTGAAGTTGATGGGCAGACGGTGAATTTGCAGCTGAGCAAACAAGTGAGCGCCAAGCACTTTGTGCTGACACAACCGGATCGACTGGTGCTCGATCTGCCGCAAACCGTGCTGTCCAGTGAGATGAAGCGGGATGTGGAGCAACCGGAAGAGGAAGCCGCGACTGAACTGCAAGCGGACGGCGCCCTGGAAGCGGACGATGCCGATGTGGACGCGACCGATGTGGATGAAGAAGACACAACGGCGACTGATGACCAAGAGGCGAATGAAAAACAGACGGACGCAGAGCCGTTGGTGACCAAAGTTCGTTACAGCCAATACAGCAGCTCGCCGCAAACCGTCCGCGTCGTGATCGAGTTGCGGGAAAAGAGCGACTACACCCTGAAAGAAACCGCAGACGGTTTGCAGATTAGCTTTGCTCCCGCCCCTCATAAAACCGGCTTCCTGATTGTGGTTGACGCTGGCCATGGCGGACATGACCAGGGAGCATCGGGCGTAGCGGGGAATGTGGAGAAAGATTACAACTTGCAGGTGGCCAACCGGGTGGTCGAATTGTTGAAACAATACAAAGAGTTTCAAGTCGTCGCTACACGTTCGACAGACGTCTATTTGACTTTGGACCAACGGGTGCAGATCGCCAACAAACAAAACGCTGATCTGTTCTTGTCCGTCCATGCCAACTCTTTCCCGCCGTCGCCATCGGCAAGAGGTACGGAGACCTACTATTACAATGCCAACAGCAAAACATTTGCCGAGATTGTCCATCGCCATCTGCTGGCTGCGACAAAATTTCCCGACAGAGGGGTCAAAAAATCGGCATTTTATGTCATTAAAAATACGAAAATGCCCGCTGTTTTGACCGAAACCGGCTTTTTGTCAAACGCGTATGAGAATTCGCAATTAACGTCGCCCGCATTTCGGGAGAAAATCGCACAAGGGTTAGTGGCTGCCATTAGAGAATACTATACAACATACTATTAACTGCTATGGAGGTCATAGGATGAAAAACCCTTTTGCTATTGTCCTGCTCATTTTGTTGGTCGTGCTGGCTGGTTGCGGGAAACAGGCGACTCAGCCGCAATCGTCGGCACCTGCCGCTCCGGCTGCCGCGGAGGCACAGCCGCAAACAGCCGCTGACACACCGGCAAAACCGGAAACGCCTGCAACGCAGCGCGCGAAGGTGGCCATTTACTTTGCCGATAACAATCTGCTCGAGCTGACAAAAGAAGAGCAAGAGATTTCCTATACGGATGATGTGGACAAGTATAAGCAGGTCATTCAACTGTTGGAAAAACCAGCGGTGAAGGAACATGAAGCGCTGTGGCACAATTTTGCCTATCATTCTGTTGCGTTTGCAAACGGAACGCTGACGATCGATGCGTCAGGAAAGAACCAGTATAATCTCGGTTCGACCGGCGAAGGGATGGCGATCGATGCCCTCCAGCAAACGTTGTTTCAATTTCCGGAAGTAAAGGAAATCGTCATTTTGGTCGATGGCCAAAAAGCGGATTCATTGGCCGGACACGTCGATATCAGCCAGCCGCTGACCCGTTCCTGACGAAAACAGCAAAAGTGGCTCCTCCAGTGATGGAGAGAGCCACTTTGTTTTTATGCGGGAACCGCTTTTGCAACGCAGCGTGTGCTTAAGATGCCCGTTCCCGTTCGCTGAACAGAAGCTTGATGGAGTAAATGCCAGCCAAGCCGACCAGAGTGTAAACAATGCGGCTGATCAGTGAATCCTGGCCTCCGAATAAGGTAGCAACCAAATCAAATTGGAACAATCCGATCAATCCCCAGTTGAGAGCACCAATGATGACGAGTATTAATGCCAGCTTATCCATGCTTTGCACTCCTTTTCTTTTAGCGTCAAGCCTCATTTTCTCCCAAAAGGGCAAAGATTATACAACCTCGTGCTCTGTCTTTACCAATCTTTAAGAAAGCTTAACATTTGCAACATACTGCAACAACATTCGAACCGTATAGTTTGTACATGAAAGGACGATTAAAAAAACAGATTCATACGGGGAGGATTATCAATTCATGAAACGATTGAGCAAATTTATGATGGCTCTCACTCTGGTTGGTGCCATACTGGCAGGGTGTGGTTCCAACAATGCGGCAACACCTCAACAGGAGCAGCCGAAAACGGACAGTTCCGCACCAGCTCCAGCTGATTCCAATAAGCCGGCAGAGCCTGCAGCAAACGAACCGGTGACTGCGGTCGGCTCAACGGCGCTGCAACCGCTGGTGGAGCAAGCAGCCAAAGATTTCATGAGCAAAAACAGCGGTACGCAAATTCAAGTTCAAGGCGGCGGAAGCGGTACCGGTTTGAGCCAAGTGGCAAGCGGCGCTGCATCGATTGGTAACTCCGACATTTTTGCCGAAGAGAAAGACGGTATCCCGGCACAAGAACTGGTTGATCATAAAGTAGCAGTAGTAGGCATGGCAGCTGTAGCCAACCCGCAAGTAGGCGTGGACAATTTGACCAAAGAGCAATTGATCGGAATCTTTACAGGCAAAATCACCAACTGGAAAGAAGTTGGCGGCGCTGATGTAAAAGTAACTTTGGTGAACCGTCCAAAAAGCTCCGGAACGCGTGCGGTATTCCATCAGTTCGCTTTGGATGGAAATGAGGAAGCAGAAGGCATCACGGAAGATTCCTCCGGTACTGTTCGCAAAATCATCTCCGAAACACCGGGAGCAATCGGTTATCTGGCGCTTTCCTATTTGAATGAATCTGTGAAAGCATTGAAGCTGGATGGCGTTGAAGCAAACAAAGACAATATCGTGACCAATAAATACCCGGTATGGGCTTATGAACACATGTATACAAAAGGCGAACCGGCCGGCACAACAAAAGCTTTCCTCGATTACATCATGGGTGATGAAGTCCAAGGGAAAACCGTTGTGGAGACAGGATTTATCCCTGTGACGGAAATGAAGGTTGAACGTGATGCCCAAGGCAATGTAACCCAAAAGTAAGCCAGAACCGGAAGCGGAGAGAGGGGTAGATGATACCCCTCATTCTGCATGTCACTGTACGAAAAAAATAGACAGAGTTGTACAGAAGACGTAAGCGAGCGGCAGCGGATCATTCTTCGCCGTTGGGGAGGCGAAGCCAGTTTGCTTTTATGAATGGAGGAAGATTATGAATCGTCAGGGATCCGATGGAATGACCATGATCGAGAAGAACGTTGGCCGACAGCAGCACCGTCTGGCAAGAGACAAATCTTATCTGCAAAGCAAGCTGCTGAAGCCAAATAAAAAACAATCGCTGGAAAACTTTTTTGGCAAGGCGATCGCCATGTCTTGTGCGGCCTTGCTGTTGATTGCAGTTATTTCTATTATTTACTTTATCGCTTCCAAAGGGTTGTCTACTTTCTTTGTCAATCAAGTGAGCATTGTTGATTTTCTCACGGGGCTGAAATGGGACCCCGAAGGCGAACCTGCTTTATTTGGGGCATTCTCGTTTATTCTCGGATCGTTTTTGGTCACGGTGTTGGCGGCTTTGGTCGCTGCGCCGCTGGGAATTGGCGCTGCCATTTTTATGAATGAAATTTACCCGACATTTGGGAAGAAATTCGTCAAACCGGTCATTGAACTGTTGGTTGGTATCCCATCTGTCGTTTATGGATATGTAGGTTTGACTGTGCTCGTTCCCTTTATTCGCGAGCGGTTTGAAGTCTTGGGATTCAGCTTGCTGGCGGGCGGTCTGGTGCTGGCCTTGATGATTCTGCCGACGATTACAAGCGTTGCGACGGACGCCATTGAAGCGGTGCCGCAAGATATGCGCAATGCGGCCCGTGCGTTGGGCGCGACGCGGTGGCAAACGATCTGGCATGTCGTGCTGCACGGTGCTTTGCCCGGTTGCTTGACAGCCATTGTCTTGGGGATGGCGCGGGCTTTTGGGGAAGCGCTGGCCGTGCAAATGGTCATCGGGAATACATCCAAGCTTCCGGAAAGCATCTTTGACCCAATCAGTACCTTGACCAGTGCGATCACTTTGAACATGGGCAATACGATTCAGGGAACAGCATACAACAATGCGCTGTGGTCGCTGGCCCTGCTGCTCCTGTTAATGTCCCTTTTCTTTATCATGATTCTTCGCATCCTGGGCAGAAAGAAGTTGGATAATCGATGAGAGCAAAAACAATCGATCGGATCGCTACGTATGTGTTGACGGGAATTGCCGTGTTGATCATCGCCGTGTTGGTCGGACTGCTGGGCTTCATTTTGACCAACGGCTGGCATAAGCTGACCTTTGATTTTATAACGTCACCCCCTGATTTGTTAAAAGCGGGCGGAGGGGTTGGCCCGCAATTGTTTAACTCCCTCTACTTGCTGGTGCTGACCATGCTGATCTCGCTGCCGCTCGGCTTGGGGGCGGGTATCTATATGGCCGAATACGCGCCAAACAACCGGATTACGCAAAGCATTCGCCTTTGCATTGAGGTGCTGTCTTCCCTGCCTTCGATTGTGGTCGGGCTGTTTGGGTTGCTGGTGTTTGTAACGATGACCGGCTGGGGCTATTCTTTGATGTCGGGAGCGCTGGCTCTGACCGTTTTCAATTTGCCCTTGCTGGTCCGGATCTCTGAGGATGCGATTCGCAATGTCCCGAAAAGTCAAAAGGAAGCCAGTTTTGCCTTAGGGATCTCCAAATGGCGGACGGTGGTTACGGTTCTTTTGCCGGCTGCACTGCCGGGAATCGTTACGGGAGCGATTCTCGCTTCCGGGCGCGTATTTGGTGAAGCGGCCGCCTTGCTGTTTACTGCCGGGATGTCTTCGCCCGATCTGATTTTTCATGACTTTAATCTCGATTCGCCCACTTCACCGCTCAATCCGTTTCGCCCTGCGGAAACTTTGGCTGTGCACATCTGGAAGGTAAACACCGAAGGGTTGACTCCGGACGCTCGTGACGTTGCCGACGGCGCGGCGGCAATTCTTGTCCTTGCCGTACTGCTGTTCAACTTGGGTGCCAGATGGTTTGGCACGTGGCTGTTTAAAAAGATGACATCGGTGACTCGCTAAGAAAGAGGTGGAATAGGTGAACACGCTAGATTTTGACCAGGGAAACACGATTATTCGGACCAAAGATTTGTCTGTCGCTTATGGCGAAAAAACGGCCGTATCCAAGATCAGCATGGAGATTGAACGAAATACCGTAACGGCGTTTATCGGGCCGTCAGGCTGCGGGAAATCTACGTTTTTGCGCAGCCTGAACCGGATGAATGATTTGATTCCTTCCTGTCGGGTGACGGGTTCGATTGAAATTGACGGGATTGAAATCAATGATAGCAACGTGAACATCGAAGGGCTGCGTCAACTGGTCGGCATGGTTTTCCAACGGGCCAATCCGTTTTTTAAATCGATTTATGAAAATATTGCATTGGCGCCGCGTTACCACGGAATCCGCAGCAAAGCGGAACTGGATGAGATCGTGGAACAAAGCTTGCGCAAAGCAGCTTTATGGGATGAGGTAAAAGACCGGCTGAAAGAGTCGGCCTTGGCGCTTTCCGGCGGACAACAGCAGCGGCTTTGCATAGCTCGCGCGATTGCCATGCAGCCGTCCATCTTGCTGCTGGATGAACCGGCATCCGCGTTGGACCCGATTTCCACAATGAAGGTGGAAGAACTGATCAGCGAATTAAAGGATGAATACACGATTGTGATCGTCACGCACAATTTGCATCAGGCAGCGAGAATTTCCGACAAAACCGCCTTTTTCCTGATGGGCGAACTGATCGAAATGAACGAAACCTCCATTTTGTTCACGTCTCCTGCCCAAAAGCAAACGGAAGATTACATCACAGGTAAATTTGGTTGAAGCATCGCATCGCAAAAAGGTTGCCGAAGATTGATTCGGCAACCTTTTTTACTCTGTTGGATCAAGGGCGGAAATAGGCGATTTCGGACTGAAGTCCATCTACCAGTTGGGTAAGCTGATCGGCGTCTTCCGTAAATTGCTGCGCGATCGCTGCGCTTTCCTCGGCAGAGGCTGCCGCTTCCTGTGAGCCGGCGATGATCGTTTGATGGGAAGCGGCCAACAGCCCTACGCCATTTTCGATCAGATGGCTTTGCTTGTGGATGGCGGAGGAAAGCTGCTGAATCTGCTGGAAGCGATGATACAGACCCTCACTGGTTTGGACAATTTGCCGGAATTGCGAAGTGGTCAGCGAGAGAATCTCTCCTCCGGCAACCGTCGCTTTTTCTGTTTGCGTCATCCGGTCAGCTACAATATTCATATTGTTTTGAATGAGCATAAGCACGCGCTCGATTTGTTGTGCGGCTGCTTCGGTTTGTTCCGACAAGTTGCGAATTTCATCGGCAACGACTCCAAACCCCAAACCCAAATGTCCCGCCCGTGAGGCTTCGATTCGGGCATTTAGCGAGAGCAGTTTGGTCTTTTTGGAGATTTCGAGAATCGAGGAAAGAATGCCGCCGGCTTCGATGATGCTGAGATGCAGGTCGCCGATGGCCATTTGCGACGCTTTCATATCCTGGGAGATCTCCGCCATGCTGTTCGTCAGTTCGGTAAAAGCCATGTTAACCTGTGATGATTGCCGGAGCACCTGTTCGTGATCACCGCCAGCTTCGGCAATGTGGCTATGGATAATGGCAATTTCATCGGTGATCTGCTCGGTCGTCCTGCCGATTTGCTCGATTTCTTCCTTCTGTTTTTCCATTTCCGACACCCAAGTAGCGATGACAGCGGAGATCTGAATCTGCGATTGCCAAGAATGCTGCGATTCCTCCGCCACTTTGGCGGCAATCGCTTTGACATCAAGGCTTACCTGGCTAATGTCGCGAATAATCTCTCTGAGTTTGCCGCTCATTCGATTAAAGCTGTCCGCCAATATTTTCATTTCATCGTTGGTTTTTACCGATATGGCTTGCGACAGGTCGCCTTCGCTGAACCGCTCCAGCTTTTGCTGAACTTCTTTCAGCGGACGGGTGATCGCTCTTACAAAGAAGTACAGAACCGCGGCCAAGACGATCAGACCGATGATAAACACCAGCAAAATGATATGTTGCAGCCGGTCTACCTCTGTTTGCACCTCTGCTTCATTTTGCGAAACGATCACACCCCAGCGCAGGACAGGATCATATACATAGGCGGCCAAAATGGCGTTTCCCTGGAGGGTAGTATGACTGAACCCGGTTTTGTTGGCGAGCAACTCCTTGATCAGGTTCCGGTTTTCGTAGGCAGGTCGCTGCAACGCAAATTTTTTATCCGGATGAGCGACGACCCGGCCGCTTTGATCGACAATGCAAACGTAACCGGTTGCGCCAATCCGCATCTGCTCGACAAATTCGCTTAAAGAAGGAATGGAGACAAAGGCGACCAGGACCTGGGCG
The DNA here is from genome assembly GCF_016908525.1 of Brevibacillus fulvus. GTDB lineage: Bacteria > Bacillota > Bacilli > Brevibacillales > Brevibacillaceae > Brevibacillus_G > Brevibacillus_G fulvus. Next base: position 45,956 of record NZ_JAFBEB010000013.1, on the reverse strand, counting down.
ACTTGCCCGCTGGCGTCATTGATTGGCAAGGAAATGGCTACCTTGGGAAATTCAGTTTCCGAGTAGCGAAACACATCCGAGATGAATACTCCTTTTTGGGCAATCGCGCCTTTGTACCAGTCCGTCTGTCGCGGATCATAGGAATCGTCGGTAGGGGACCCGGGAAAAGAGAAGAACTTGCCGGATGTACTGGCAATTTGCAATTCGGAAATATCCTTGTTTTTGCTTGCCATTTCTTCAAATGCGTCAAATACGTCACTGTTGGAAACCGAGTTGGTTTTATAGACTGCAGCGAATGTCTCCAGGGAGGAGATAATCGATTGCACCCGTAGCCGGACTTCTTTTACGGAGGACTCGGCTGCAGTGACGAGTTGCTCTTTGGCATTTTGGCTGAGGACCAGCTGAGCTTGATGTCCGATTGAAACGGCGGAGGAAGACATGATGATCAGGACGATGAAGCATATTCCCGCGAATAGTTTGTGCATGATCGAGCGATGTTTTTGGGTACGGCTTGTGAGTAGCTTGATTTTTCCCCTCAATCGATACTCTCTCCTTTTATTCATATAAAACCCACAAACATATTGTAATGGCAGTCAGTCATCGCGGATTCAATGTGAAGCAAAATTAACCTTAAATTTACACTGCGTACAAAAAAGACACTTGAGGAAAAACTTAAAGAAAACTTAACACTGCTTACATATGCGCCTCATACACGTCCGTTATCCTGATAAGGAGTAGAAAAGTGGTGTACAAATAGATAAATCGTGGGGGCAGAGACAACGTGAGCATAATCGATGTGAAAAATCTCGATCTGTTTTATGGCAAACAGCAAGCATTGTTTCAAATCAATCTCGAAATTGAGGAAAAGAGCATCACAGCGTTTATCGGTCCGTCAGGATGCGGCAAATCCACTTTTTTGCGCACGTTGAACCGCATGAACGACATGATTGCCAATGTGGAAATAACCGGTGAGGTCCTGGTGGACGGCGTCGATATTTATGACGCCAAGGTGGATGTGGAAAGGTTGCGCAAACAAATCGGGATGGTGTTTCAACAGCCCAATCCGTTTCCGAAAAGTATCTATGACAATGTGGCGTTTGGGCCGAGAATGCATGGAATTACCAATCGTTCCACATTGGACGAGATCGTCGAGAACAGCCTGAAGGCAGCAGCTTTGTGGGAAGAAGTGAAAGACGTGCTCAAAAAGCCGGCGCAAGGGCTGTCTGGCGGGCAGCAACAAAGGTTGTGCATCGCCCGAGCGCTTGCCGTCAATCCGCAAATCTTGTTGATGGATGAACCGACATCCGCGCTGGACCCAATCTCCACAGCAAAAATCGAGGAGCTGCTGGAAGAACTGAAATCGTCCTACACGATTGTCATCGTGACCCACAATATGCAGCAAGCAGCGCGCATATCCGACAAAACCGCCTTTTTCCTGAGCGGTGAGCTGGTTGAGTACGATGACACGTCCGTGATCTTCCAAAATCCAGCCGATCAGCGCACCGAAGATTACATTACCGGACGATTTGGCTGAATGCTGTACGCGAATCCGTATTCCGGGGATGTTCTCGTTCCACGCTGACCAATAAAACTAAAACCGGTAAAACTTATCATCTTTCCCATCTGGAATAAGGTATAGTATACTGGTAAACAGAAATATTGGATAAAGGTGGGATCATATGGAAGCCGCGGATTTGATGCAGTTGCTCTACCTAGCAGATATATATAAGTTATTGGGTGACAAAACACGATTAACCATAATGGCACTGCTTCATGTTCAATCACTTTGTGTCCGTGATCTTGTTGAAATTCTTCAAGCTTCTCAGCCATCCGTATCACAACATTTAGCAAAATTAAAAACATATGGACTTGTTAAAGAAAGCCGAAAAGGTCCATGGGTCTTTTATTCGGTCAATACAGAATGCGCACCAATGGTAAAACGCATTGTCGAACAACTTCCCGATATGTCCGCAATCATTAACAAAAGACTTCAACATGAGGTAAATGCGATTGGTTGATCCCTCAGGGGTTCATCTGATAAACAACGAAGCGTTGGATCTATTGCAGATCCAACGCTTCTTTTAATGCTTCCTTATCGAACCCGTGAACGACCGTGCGATCACCATTTTCCGCTTCAATCAAGGTAACCGGAGTCATGTTCGCTCCCAATTCGATCGCTTCATTGAAGAAAGTGTTGTTTTCCCGGATATCGCGCTCTTCAAAGGCGATCCCTTGGTGAGTAAGCCACAATTTTTCCTCCTGGCATGGCCCGCACGTTTTTTGGGTATATAAAATGACTTTAGCCATCTTTCTCACTTCCCTTCTGAACACATCCATCTGTTTTGATTATACAGGACCGCGGCTGCAATTGCACATCTGGAGTGCTGCTTGCCGGGGAAAAATAAGGATGGGATAAACAGACCGGGCAAAGTCCACATTATACTCAGCGACGTCAAGGAGGTGAACTGACCATGGCTAAACGCAACAAAGTTGCTACTCCGGCTGCTGCTACTCCAGCTGCTGTTAACCCGAATGCCGCTGCAAACACAACAACTACTGAGTTTGCCAGCGAAACCAATGTTACCGAGGTTCGCCGCCAAAATCAACAATCGGCAGCGAAGGCAGCGCAAAAAAACAACCAAAACATGTAATGCTCGATATACAGTTGCCCTCACAAGTTTTTTGTGGGGGCATTTGCCTGTCTGCCGGCTTGTCTTGCCAAGCAACCGATGATAAGGTGGGAACAGTGAGAAAAACGGGAGGATGACCAATGATTGCGGGAATCGGCATCGACATTGTGGAAATTGAGCGGATTGCTGCGATATTGCAACGCAACCGATCCTTTTTGCGGCGGATTTTGACAGAACAGGAGCTAGCTGTATTGCCAGCGGGCGAGCAGCGGTTGGTGGAATATGTGGCGGGGCGGTTTGCTGCCAAAGAAGCGACCGTAAAAGCACTAGGCACAGGAATCGGCAGCATTGTCGGTTTTCACGACATTGAAATTCAGCGGACGGAAAGCGGCAAGCCGATGCTTTTGGTCGCCAGGCAGGCTTTGCAAAAAGTTTGCTCCGATCCAGCCGGCGTGACGTTCCATTTGAGCATCTCGCATAGCAAGGCTTTCGCGGTTGCGCAAGTCGTTATGGAGAAAGTCTAACTTGTCTGCATAATGGGACGAGAATGGACATAGATATATATCGCGTAGATTAGAAGGGGCTACCTGCTTTCCCGACGAGTCGACCGATTTTTGTCTGAGAAGACCTATTGTCCATCTTGTATTTTTTGTCGCAATAGTCCCAACTTTCAACTTATTGTTCAAGCCTGCTTGGCAAAACTTTCGCCATGATTTTTGCACGCAAAGGGCTTGGAGCAATTTGGGAAAATCCGCAGACAGATTTCCCGGGAAATTGACAGGGGTTCCCTTCTTTGTCGAACTAAGACAAGAAGGAGTTGATCGAATGAGAAAAGGAGCGATATGGCTGGTATTATTGCTTGTCCTATCCTTCACACTGGGCGGTTGTTTTGGGAAAAAGACGCCGGAAGATGTAATCGGAGATTTAAACAGTACGCTGGATAAAATCAGCGGATACAAGTCAACGGCTGTTCTGACGATGCAAACCGGCTCAACCCCGCAGGAGTATGACGTTGAAGTTTGGTATGAAAAACCAAGCTATTACCGCGTAGCTTTAACATCCAAACAACGAAACATCACCCAGATTATTTTGCGCAATGACGAAGGTGTTTTCGTGCTGACGCCTCACCTGAACAAGAGCTTCCGTTTCCAAAGCGGTTGGCCGGAAAACAATGGACCGTTGTATCTTTATGAGACGTTGGCCAGAAGTATCATTGATGATGCTGAACGCCAAATGAAGATGGATAACAAACAATACGTGTTTGAAGTAAAAGCCAATTATAGCGGCAATCGAATGTTAACCAGACAAAAGATTTGGCTGACAGAAGATTTCAAACCGACGCGGGCCGAGATTATGGATACCAATTTAAATACATTGGTAAGCATCAGCTTTAAGCAATTTGATTTTAATCCACAATTTGAAAAAGACGCATTTGACAAAGATCGCAACATGTCAACCAGTTCGCTTCCTGCCATTCCGACGCTGGCACAAGGCGGTCAACCTTTGCCGGAAGGACAATTTGGCGTCATCGAGCCTACATATACGCCAGAAGGAGTAACCCAGGTCGGCATAGAGCCTGTTGATCGGGATGGACAGCAAATGGTCGTTCTTGAATATAAAGGTGACTATAATTACCGGTTAATTGAGTCAAGGCCGACAGAAGCAACCGTTTCCTACGAACAAGGCATGCCGCTCGATTTAGGCTTCACCATTGGTGTGCTTACGCAAAATATGGAGAATCAGCGACAGTTGACATGGGAGCTGGACGGCGTGGAATTTACCCTGGTGGGCGATCTTCCAGAGGAAGAACTGGTAAATGTAGCGAAATCGACATACGGTGTAGGTGGTAAATAAAGGCGGGGCAACCCACCTTTTTTCTTTTGTCGGTGCTTGCGGATCGAGTTTGCTTGACATGAGAGGATTGACACGCGTGCCAAAAAAACGATAAGATACGCATAATCATGCTGTGAGGTGACCGGTAACAGATGAAAAAAAGCTCAGAGGAAGTTTTGTATCAGGCCGAAGCCACATACAAAGATTTACTCTTGCGAAAAAACCTGAAGTTGCGTATCTTTGAAACGGTGGTATTTGTGTTGGGGATGCTCGTTGCCTCAAGTATTTTAGATGCGGACTCGGACACCTTCAAACTGATCGCTTTTGCTATCGCGATTGCGGTGGTAGGCCTGTTTCCTTTCTTGTACAAGTTGGTTTTGCAGCCAAAGTACACATTGACGAGAACGCATTTGATCGTTTCCATGTCAGGAAAGGAAACCGCATTTCCCTTGAATGAAGTGGAACCGGTTATTGAAGGCCGACACATCTATCGTTTAAGCGGAAAACGGGAATCGTTAATGGTTTCCCGGGAATTTTTAGGGCACCTCAACGAACGGTTGCGTTATTTTCAAAATAAAGCTAAGAGGCGATAGGGATGAAGCCTTTTTTTCGGGATACGTGGGTAGAAATTGATTTGGACGCCATTCGTGCCAATGTGCAAGCATTTCGCAGACACCTGCCAGGCCAGACGGAGATCATGGCTGTGGTGAAAGCGGATGGCTATGGTCACGGTTCTGTTCAGGTAGGTCGTGAAGCCTTGCAAAGCGGGGCGAACTCACTGGCTGTCGCGATGCTCGACGAAGCGCTCGTGTTAAGAAAAGCGGGGATTACAGCACCGATTTTGGTGCTGGGCTATACGCCGCTTGATTCGGTTGCGCAAGCGTACGAATGGGACATTGCGCTGACAGCCTATCATGCTGAATGGGTCCATCAGGCCGCCCGACTGGTTGCCGAGCAGTTCCGTCAAAAAGAAACACCGCTGGCGATTCATGTCAAGGTAGATACAGGAATGGGCAGGATCGGTGTTCAAACCGAGGCCGAACTTGACGAGTTGGTTGCTGCATTGCATCAATCTCCTGTCATGCAGTGGTCAGGCATTTTTACACATTTCGCTTGTGCTGATGAGGAAGATACTGCGCATGTACGCAAGCAGCATGAACGATTCCAGGCATTGCTGGAAGGCTTGCGGCAGAATGGCTATGTTTTGCCCAAGGTCCATTGCTGCAACACGGCGGCAGCGATGGTATTTCCAGAATGGGGGTATGATTCAATCCGTTTGGGCATAGGTTTATACGGATTGTACCCTTCCATGTATCTCAAACAGCGCGAGCAGATCATGCTCACCCCTGCTTTGACCTTGAAGACGAAAATTTCGCATGTGAAGACGGCAAACTCGCCTTTTACCGTAAGCTATGGCGCTACCTATCAGGCGCAGGCGGGGGAGCAAATCGCCACACTGCCCATCGGTTATGCAGATGGGTTCTCGCGTTTGCAATCGAATCGAGGGGTTGTCTTGCATCATGGCAGACGCGTTCCGATCGTTGGCAGAGTTTGCATGGATCAAACGATGGTAAGTGTTCCGCGAGGCGATGCCGAGGTCGGGGATGAAGTGGTTCTTTACGGAAGACAGGGCCAGGAGGAAATTTCCTTGGACGAGGTCGCTTCTCTGATGGGGACGATCAACTATGAAGTTTCCTGTCTGCTCAATCATCGTCTGCCTCGCCTTTATGTAAAAGACGGTCAGGTCGTCGAAGTGGCACATTCCATTTCCAAATAGAGGAATCGCAGAAAAAGCGAGATTTTTGGCAGGATTTTCGCAGCGGGTAACGAATATATTAAAGCGGTGTATGGATGTGTCGAATCTTTTTTGTCCGTAGTCTGTAAAGTCAGGTATATTTTTGTAGTTGGTTCGACATAATGGTATTGTTAAAAACATTAGACAAAATGAGTGAACGGAAGTTACGGTCATGGTTGGAGGTGGATTTGTTTTGGCTAAGACTAATACCAAGCGCATCATGATTAGCTTGCCACAAACCCTTTTACAGGAAGTGGATGGCTTCATTGAAAAGGAGAATTCCAATCGGAGTGAATTTATTCGTCAGGCCATGAACCTGTATCTGAAGGAGCGCAAGAAACGCTTTATTCGCGAAACGATGCAGAAGGGTTATATGGAAATGGCAAAAATAAATTTGCATATGGCATCCGAAGCATTTGGAGCTGAAGAAGAGGCTGATCTTACGCTGGACCGCTTAGTAAGCGGGGTGTAACTGGTGATCGTTAAACGTGGCGATGTATTTTTCGCGGACCTTTCACCAGTGGTGGGCTCCGAGCAAGGGGGCGTTCGTCCAGTATTAGTCATACAGAATGATATTGGCAACAGATTTAGTCCGACGGTCATCGTCGCTGCCATTACAGCACAAATTCAAAAGGCGAAGTTACCTACGCACGTAGAAATTGATGCAAAGACATATGGATTTGATCGTGATTCCGTGATTCTGCTAGAACAAATCAGAACCATTGACAAACAGCGACTTACGGACAAAATAACGCATCTGGATGAAGAAATGATGGACAGAGTCAATGAATCGTTACAAATAAGTTTGGGATTGATTGATTTTTAAGGAACGGAACGCAGGAGAAACCACTTGGTTGAATCAAGTGGTTTTTGTGTTTTTGCCGAAAATTCCCTTCGCAATCTTTTCGACACTGGCAGGAATTCATATTAATTGTGACGAAATAAATTATTCAGCAAAATTAGACAAAATTAGACACGTTTTTTGGGGAGTGGCATCACTGCGGTAAGAAGGGGAGTACTTTGGTATGTCTGATCCGGAATGCATTAGGATTGAGATCAGGACGGAAAAAGATATCGTTCTAGCTAGACAAACAGGTCGGAATTTGTCGATTGAACTTGGTTACGGGAGAATTGTCCAATCGCGCATCGCCACGGCTATCTCTGAATTGGCTCGGAATATTTTTTTGTACGCCGAGAGCGGATTCATTGAGATCGACATTGTTCAGCAAGGCTCGTTGACTGGATTGAGAGTGATTGCGTGTGATCAGGGGCCGGGAATCGTCGACATCCGCAAGGCGCTCCAAGACGGCTATTCGACTTCCGGTGCGTTGGGAGCCGGATTGCCGGGAGTGAAACGGATGATGGACGAGTTCTACATAGACAGTTCGGAAGAGCAGGGGACGAAGGTCACGATCATCAAATGGAAGAATTGAGCGGAGGGAATCACTTTCATGATTCGTCAACAGCTGGAGAATGAGTATCGCGAAATTTTACAGGCATACCTGAAAGGGAAGGATGAGGATCAACTCTATCTGGCACAACAGTTTAGCAAAGTATTGGTGAGGAAAAAAATCGCTCCGGAAGATGTGATTGATATTCACCGAAGCTCTCTGGAACAGATGGTGGAACTTCCGGAGCTGGTTCGGGAGTCATTTTATTTGCTGACTGAAGTTATGATCGAATACGGCAATACATATCGGGAAAACCAGATGTTGCGGGATAAACAACAGCAGATGGAGACCGAAATTGACGTAGCTGTTTCGATGCAGCAAAGTCTGTTGCCTGAGCAGATCCCTTCCTATCCTGATTTGGATATTGGCATTATCAGCGTCCCGGCCAAGCAGATGAGCGGGGATTACTACAATATTGTTTCGCAAACTCCCAAGTCGTTTGGCATTGCGATTGCGGATATTATCGGCAAAGGAATTCCCGCTGCCCTCTGTATGTCCATGATTAAATATGCGATGGACAGTCTCTATACACGTTATGTCGAGCCGGCAACAGTGCTGAAGCGATTAAATACGATCGTTGAGAAAAACGTGGAAGCAGGCATGTTTGTCACCATGTTGTACGGCATGTATCAAATTGAGAAACATTGCTTTCGTTATGCTTGCGCCGGGCACGAACCAGGAGTTGTTTACCGGGCAACCGAGCAGAAGTTTGCCGATCTGGACGGACAAGGATTAGTGCTGGGCGTTGCCCAAGAGGTATACTACTCCAGCTATGAAATTGATTTGCAAGCAGGCGATTACCTGATCTTGATGACGGACGGGGTCACAGAGCGGAAAATTGGCAAACAGTATTTGAGCAGGGATGCCTTGCTGCAAATGATGCGGGAGGAAATCGGCGTTTCCGCGCAAAAAATGGTGGATAACCTGTATAAACGCCTCTTGGCAATTTCCGACTTCAAATTGCCGGATGATCATACGATGATGGTCATTCACCGCAAATTTTAGGCGGGGAAGATCGTCTGGAGGGTTTTCTGCTTGTCCGTCGAATCTTTATGGGGGGATCTGAATGAACTTTACGATAAATTGCGACAGTCAGAATGGACATTATCTGTTTCAGATTAACGGAGAGATTGATGCATATACTGCGCCGCGATTGAAAGAACGGTTAACTTCAGCGCTCTCCGATGCGGCAACCAAATCAGTAACGCTGGATTTTGAAAACGTAACCTATATGGACAGCACGGGAATAGGTGTGCTGATTGGGGCGCTGAAAATGGCTGCCAAGTCCGGCTGCCAACTGAAAATTACGAAAGTGATGCCGAGGATTGAGCGGATCTTAAAGATTACCGGTTTGGACAAACTGCTCCCGATTTCAAGGGAAAGAGGGGAGAGCACCTGAATGTACGCAAAGGAAAATGCTGATGTAGTTGAGCTGTCATTGCCAGCGAAAGAGGAATACATCGGCCTGGCTCGCTTGTTGGTTTCCGGCATTGCCAACCGCGCCGGGTTAAGCTATGACGAGATCGAGGACGTCAAGTTGGCGGTCGCGGAGGCATGCACCAATGTTGTCTTTCATGCATACAACAATTTACCCAAGGGTCAAATTCGCCTTCACGGTATGTTGTATCCCGACCGGCTGGTCATTGTTGTCGCAGATCAAGGAAACAGTTTTGACTTTTCTGACATTGTTTCCGAAATGGGACCAATCAATCAAGAAGCAAGCATTGAGGATCTGAAAGAAGGCGGTCTGGGTCTGTTTCTGATTCATAGCTTGATGGATGAAGTAAAGATAAGCAGCGAAGCCGGGGTCGTTGTCTCGATGACCAAGTATTTGCAACTAGATGGGGTGCCAAGAAATGTCGGCGGGTTCTCGCAACTGGAAAGTGAATAAAGAAGAAGCGCGTCAGTTGCTCGCTGGCTATCGGGAAAATCCTACGGCAGAAATCCAGGCACAACTCGTGAGCCATTATCGATCATTGGTTGAATCACTTGCCGTAAAATTTGCCCGCGGCCAGGACTCCATGGAGGATTTGGTGCAAGTCGGGATGATTGGGTTACTCGCTTCGTTTCGGCGCTATGATCCGGAATATGGTTACGGGTTTGAAAGTTTTGCCATTCCGACGATTGTCGGGGAAATAAAACGATACATTCGCGATAAAACATGGAGCGTGCATGTTCCCCGTCGCATCAAGGAACGGACTCCTCAACTGAAGCGAACCGTCGACGAGTTGACGATTGTTTTGCAACGATCCCCGCAGATTGCGGAAATTGCGCAAAAAATGGGGATTACGGAAGAGGAAGTGCTGGAGACAATGGAAATGGGGCGGAGTTACCATGCTTTGTCCATCGATGTGGAATTGGACGCCGACCAGGACGGCGGAACGATCACCTTGCTTGATCAAATTGGCGAAGTAGACGGCGGTTATCACCAAATCGAGCAAACGCTGATGCTCGGCAAAGTGCTGACACAACTGTCTGAGCGGGAAAAAGAAATCATTCAGCTCACCTTTTATGATAATTTAAGTCAAAAGCAGGTGGGAGATCTGCTGGGAATTTCACAAATGCATGTCTCGCGATTGCAGCGCAGGGCGCTGGCCAAACTGCGCGTGGCCCTGCACAACGAAGAAAAACAAATAGGCGGAAGAAAGCGCGAACAAGGCTGACGGCGAGGGGAATTCGCCGTTTTTTTGTTTATGGTACAATAATACAGCGATATTTTTGCGGGGAGGATATGGCCGATGGATATAAAGCGGATGACGCAAATGATAGCTCGGGAGCTTTCTGTCAAGGAACAACAGGTGGCGCAAACAATTGCTCTGCTTGATGAAGGAAATACGGTTCCGTTTATTGCCCGTTATCGGAAAGAAATGACCGGACAGCTGGATGAAACCCAGATCCGTGCAGTGGAAGAACGCGTGCAATATTTGCGAAACTTGTCTTTGCGCAAGGAGGAAGTGCTTCGACTGATTGCGGAACAGGGGAAACTGACCGACGACCTGCAAAAGTCGATCGAAGCAGCGACCAAACTGCAGGAAGTGGAGGATTTGTATCGGCCCTATCGGCAAAAAAGACGGACGCGGGCGACGGTTGCCAAGGAGAAAGGGCTGGAACCGCTCGCGGACTATTTGTTGAGCCTGCCGGAGCGTGGAGAACCGCTGGAGCAGGCGCAAGCCTATGTTGATGCAAAGAAGGGTGTGGAAACGGCGGAAGAAGCGCTTCAGGGAGCGATGGATATCATTGCTGAACGAATCTCCGACGATGCCGAACACCGCAAATGGATACGGTCAACCACGTTCGACAAAGGCAGGCTGGTCACTGAACAAAAGGAAGAGGAACAGGACGGCAAAAATGTGTACCAGATGTATTACAGCTTCAGTGAGCCGTTGAAGAAGATCGTGCCGCACCGCGTACTGGCGATCAATCGCGGCGAAAAGGAAGGCATCCTCAAGGTGACGATTGAATCACCTGTCCAGGATATTCTCTCCTATCTGCAGCGGCGGATTATCACCCGCAAAACTGTAGCGGGAGCGATATTGGAAGCAACGATTGAAGACAGCTACAAGCGGTTGATCGCCCCTTCGATCGAGCGGGAAGTGCGGGGACAACTGACGGAAACGGCCGAAGAACAGGCGATTCACATTTTCGCGGAAAACTTGCGCAATCTGCTGCTTCAGCCGCCGGTCAAGGGAAAGGTCGTATTGGGCGTAGACCCGGCTTATCGGACGGGCTGCAAATTGGCGGTTGTAGACGAGACGGGCAAGTTGCTGCATGTGACCGTGATTTATCCGACGCCGCCGCACAACAAAGTGGCCGAAGCGAAAGCCAAGGTGAAAGAGCTGATCGACCAGTTCGCCATCGAGATCATCACGATCGGCAACGGTACCGCCTCGCGGGAAACGGAACAGTTTATCGCGGACGTGTTAAAGGAAGTAAAACGGGAAGTTTTCTATATTATTGTGAACGAAGCGGGGGCATCGGTATATTCGGCTTCGGCACTGGCCAAAGAAGAATTTCCGGAGCTGGATGTTGCCGAGCGAAGCGCCATTTCCATCGCGCGCCGCCTGCAGGACCCTTTGGCTGAACTGGTCAAGATCGATCCGAAATCGGTAGGCGTCGGCCAGTATCAGCATGATGTCTCCCAAGCCCGATTGGCGGAAAGCTTGCAGTTTGTCGTGCAGTCGGCGGTAAACCACGTTGGTGTCGATGTGAACACAGCCTCCGCATCTTTGTTGCAATATGTTTCCGGCATCAGTAAACAGGTAGCAACGAATATTGTAAAAATGCGTGAAGAGCTGGGCAAAATTCAAAATCGCAACCAATTGAAAAAAGTTCCGCGTCTCGGCGCCAAAACATACGAGCAGTCGATTGGATTTTTGCGGATCATGGACGGGGAAAATCCTTTGGATAAAACGCCGATTCACCCGGAATCGTATGAAGCTGCCTATCAATTGCTGGCCATGATCGGTATCCAGCCAACAGCGATTGGCAGCGAGGAATGCCGCAATCGTCTGCAAAAGCTGGATTTGCCGCAGACAGCGGAACAGTTGGGAATTGGCGAACCGACTCTGCGCGATATGATCGAAGCGTTGCTCCGGCCGGGGCGCGACCCGCGTGAGGAACTGCCAAAACCACTGTTGCTCAAGGACGTGCTGCAGCTGGCTGATTTGCGCGTTGGCATGAAGCTGCAAGGAACGGTGCGCAATGTCGTGGATTTTGGCGCTTTTGTCGATATCGGGCTGAAAAATGACGGACTGGTGCATATTTCCCGTTTGAAGAAAGGATTCGTGAAGCATCCGCTTGAAGTTGTTACGGTTGGCGATATCGTCGATGTGTGGGTAGTAGACATTGATGAGCAAAGACAGCGCGTCGGGTTGTCTTTGATCGATCCGGAAAGCTGACAAGGCAGGCCATCCCGTGGGATGGCCTGCTCTTGTTTATTTTGGGGTTATAGTGATTTTGGCGCGGACCTTTTTGGCGGCGCGGACCATTTTCTCCAGGGCGGCGATCGCTTCTTCTTCTTTTCTTGTTTTTAAACCGCAATCGGGATTGACCCAAAACAGTTGTGCCGGCAAAACGGAAAGCGCTCGCTCCAAAATTTTTTCCATCTCCGCCTCGCTGGGAATGCGCGGGCTGTGAATATCATAGACACCCAGGCCAATTCCTTTGTCAAATTGTTCTTGTTCAAAATCGGCAATCAATTCGCCGTGGCTGCGCGATGTTTCAATCGAGACAACATCCGCGTCCAACTCCCGGATCGCCGAGAGAATATCGCCAAATTCGCTGTAACACATATGGGTATGAATTTGGGTAGAGTTGGCAACGTCGGAGGTGGCGATACGAAAAGCGGTCACGGCCCACTGCAAATAACTGTGCCACTCTTCCCTTTTCAGCGGCAAGCCTTCCCGCAAGGCAGGTTCGTCAACCTGAATCATTTCGATTCCCGCCTGTTCCAAACACCGTACTTCCTCGATCAAGGCATCGGCGATCTGATAGGCGATCTCTTGGCGGGGGAGATCGTTGCGGACGAATGACCAGTTCAGGATCGTTACAGGTCCGGTCAGCATCCCCTTCACCGGTTTTTCGGTCAACGATTGCGCATAGACTGTTTCTTTTACCGTCATCGGTTCAACAAATCGTACATTGCCAAAGATGATCGGCGGTTTGACGCAGCGGGAGCCGTAGGACTGCACCCAACCGTTGCGGGTAAAGGCAAATCCTTGCAATTTTTCGCCGAAAAATTCAACCATATCGGTGCGTTCAAATTCGCCGTGAACCAGCACATCCAGCCCGAGCCGTTCCTGCAGCTTGATCCACTTGGCGATTTTTTCACGAATGGCCGTTTCGTACTCCTGTTCCGTAATCTGCCCTTGTCTCCACAAGCGCCGCGTCTGCCGCAGGTCAGCCGTCTGCGGGAAACTGCCGATCGTTGTTGTCGGCAAAATCGGCAACTGCCACTTGGCGGCATGCAATGGTTGCCGCTGGGCAAATGCCGCCGCTCTCTTTGTGACACGTGCAGGCTGATGGGGCGAAACCGCTCTTTCCGGTGATTGCGCCAACGCTTGCAGCGCTTGTTTGTTGGCTTCCCGCTTTTGCAGGGAACGATCGCTTTCTGGCTGCAGGAAGATTTCTTTCAGGTCGGCCAATTCCTGCAGCTTTTCTTCGGCGAAAGCCAACGCATTTTTCAAAGTCGGTGCCAATTCGGTTTCCTGCTTCAGCGAAACAGGGACATGCAGTAAACTGCAGGAAGGCTGCAGCCAAATGTTTTCCAGCGGCACCCACTGCTTCACTTCACCGAACAATTCGGCTGCCTGCTGATAATCCGTTTTCCAGATGTTGCGGCCATCGATCAGCCCGAGGCCAAGCACTTTGTCGCGTGGAAAGGAACAGGTGCGCAGATGTTCGAGGTTTCCGGCATAGCCGGCGACAAAATCCAGCCCGATGCCATCAACCGGCAGGGCGACGACATCTTCATAAAAGCTGACGGCAGCGAAGTAAGTTTGCAGAAACAGCGACAAATCGGGAACCTCATTGCGCAACTGCTGGTAGACGGAAGACACCAAATCCATCTCCGCCTTGGTTATGCTCGTAACCAGCGACGGTTCATCGATTTGCACCCAACGGACGCCCGCCTCCCGCAATTCCCGTAACAGTTGCGCGTAAGGGGCGACGAGCGAATGCAATACCTCGGCAAACTGCTCTTTCGCATAACCTTTGGAAAGCTTGGCAAAACTGAACGGACCGATGATCACCGGTTTCCCCTCGATGCCTAACTCCGTTTTCGCTTCCAAATACAATTGCAACGGCCGGTTGTTGAGCAAATTTGGCACTTGTCCATGCCATTCGGGCACAATGTAATGATAGTTGGTGTTATACCATTTGGTCATCTCACTCGCGACCAAGTCTTGCTCTCCGCGGGCGATGGCAAAATAGAGAGACAAATCATCCGGGAAGCGCTTTGTTTGAAAACGTTGCGGAACAAGTCCAAACATCAAAGCTGTGTCCAATACATGGTCGTAGAATGAAAAGTCGCCAATCGGGATAAGATCGACACCGGATTGCTGCTGTTTTTGCAATAGCTCCAGACGGATCTGTTTCATTTGCTGCAAAAACGTTTCAGGCGCCAGCTGCCCATTCCAGAAGTTTTCCAGTGCCTTTTTCCACTCCCGATGCTCGCCAATGCGCGGATAGCCCAGATTACTTGTCTTTACCATCAAAATACCCCTTTCTTGAATTGCCATGGGTGGACAAACAAAAAACCCCTTCTGAAAATAGAAGAGGTTTTGTTTGCACAAATAATCTTCTTATCTTTCAGAATGAAATTCTGCTGGACGGAGCACCTTGTCAGCGACAGGTTGCTGAGATGTCATAGGGCCAGATCCCTCGATCTCTCTGGATAAGAATATTTGGAATTGTTTTTTGTTATTGTAAAATACTGGTTTTTCTCTGTCAATGACAAAATGAACAGGGGAGAAGTCCATCCTATTGTTGAGGAGGACTGCTTTGTTTTTCCAAATATAAAAACCAGCAACTGTTTAACAGGCGAATTTGCCGCACATCTTTGCCAAAAAACGCTCGTTGCAGTTGTTTACGCATCCATTGTGGCATGATTGTACCTCCTGCTGTCTCGCTTTACTGGCAATGTATGCCCAACACCGGGCAAAGGTACCTGTCTGCAGCGGCAAATTGCGGCAGCACACTTTCGTGCCGTTTTGCTTGAGCTTGCGGCATGATTGCTGGTATCGTGGAGAAGGACAGAGAATTGCTCAATTATGGGGGGAAGGAACAATGACGGATCAGGAGTTGCAAGCACTCGTCGAGATGATTTCCGTTGAATATTTTGGTTTGCCCTTTTCCCATCAGGCGCGGTTCAATAAACGATTGCGGACGACAGGTGGGCGATACCTGTTACGGTCGCATGATGTCGAATTTAATCCGCTACATCTGGCAGAGCACGGGGAGGAGGAGCTGATTAAGATCATCAAGCATGAACTTTGCCATTATCATTTGCATCTGGCGGGAAAAGGCTACAAACATGCTGACCGTGATTTTAAGCAGCTGCTTGCGCAAGTGGGCGGAAGCCGCTACTGCCAGCAGGTCAGCGGCGGGCGAAAAACGCTGCCTTATAAGTACGAATTGCTCTGCCAGCAATGCGGCATGGCATATAAACGGAAACGAAAGGTCAATCCGGCGCGCTATCGATGCGGACGGTGCGCAGGCAAACTCAAGCTTCGTCAGCTCGCTGACTAGGTTGGCAAGCTCCTTCGTTTCTTGCACCCCGGGGAGGGCGAAGGTATAATGGACACAATTGAAGAAAAGGGGCGTATAGTGTGGCACGGGATGAATTTGCCTTGATTCGGGAGTGGACGGGCCGCTCGTATGGGCTGGAGGGAAATGGCGTCAGCGTTGGACTTGGCGATGATGCGGCCGTTTTTTCCGTTGCCGCTGGAATGGAAGTCGTTGCCTGCTGTGACGCCATGATTGAAACCGTGCATTTTTTGCGTGAAACGATGAGTCCGTGTGACATTGGCTATAAAGCGATGATTAGCAACATCAGCGACATTGCCGCGATGGGGGGCATTCCGCGCTATGCGCTGGTGACGATCGGCGTGTCCCCCGGCTGGCAGGCGGATGAATGCAAGCGAATCTATGAAGGGATCGATCAGGCGGCGAAGCTCTACAATGTCCGGATGATCGGCGGCGATACGGTTGCAACACCCGATGCCTTGCATCTGTCGATCACATTGCTCGGTGAGGTGGAAAGCGGACGGGCATTGCGGCGTTCGTCGGCGCGAGCCGGTGATCTCCTGTTCTTGACCGGTCCGGTCGGCAGCTCGGCGGCGGGACTCGATCTGCTGCTGTCCCGGCGCGAACGGGCAGTGGAGCCGCGGCCAGACTGGCAGACGCTGGTCGCACAGCATCAGCGGCCAACCGCCCAGGTGGAGGCGGGCAGGCTGCTCTTGAAAAGCGGATTGGGCCGGGCGTTAAATGACATTAGCGATGGGCTCGCCTCGGAAGCGTGGGAGATTGCCGAAGCGAGCGGATGCAAGATTGTCATCGAAGCCGAGCGAGTCCCGATGCTGGAGGAAATGCGGTCATATGCCGCTTCTGTCGGGAAAAATCCGCTGGACTGGGCGTTTTACGGCGGGGAAGATTATCAGTTGATCGGTTCGGTTCCGGCAACCGAAGCGGAAACATTGGCTGCAGCCTTTGCCGAACATGGGCTGCCGTTTTATTTGCTGGGGACGGTGGAAGCGGGGCAACCCGGCGTATGGCTGTCAGAGCAGGGAAGCGAAAGACCGTTGCCGAAAGCGGGTTACAACCATTTCAAGGATGAGGCCGGGGAGGATCAGAATGGCTGAGAAGTACCAATGGGTATTGAAAAACGAAGCTGAGACGCGCGATTTCGCCCAGCGTCTGGCGGCATATCTGCGACCGGGAGATTTTATTTCCCTGGAAGGAAATCTGGGAGCGGGGAAGACGACTTTTACCCAAGGGTTGGCGAAAGGCCTGGGGGTGCAAGCGGTTGTCAACAGCCCGACTTTTACCATTATTAAGGAATATGACGGACGGTTGCCGCTTTACCATATGGATGTGTATCGGGTAGAAGATGACAGCGATTCCTTGGGACTGGATGAGTATTTTTACGGAGAGGGCGTCTGTGTGGTGGAATGGGCCTCGTTGATCGAGGATTTGCTGCCGGCGGAGCGCCTGACTGTCATCTTGGACGTTCAGTCTCCGGCAGAACGGCTTTGCCGTTTGGTTCCTTTGGGAGAGCGGTATATACAATTGTGTGAGGAGCTTGATCTGAATGCGCGTACTGGCGATTGACACCTCCAATCTGGTTTTAAGCGTTGCGGTCGTGGACGAATCGCGCGTGCTGGCCGAAATGACCACGAACCTTCGGAAAAATCACTCCGTTCGACTGATGGACAATATTTCGCTGTTGTTGGATGAACTGGAGCTTTCTCCCCAGGAATTAGACGGGATTGCGGTAGCCAAAGGGCCGGGCTCCTACACGGGCGTCAGAATCGGAGTGGCCACTGCCAAGAGTTTGGCTTGGTCTCTGGGGATTCCTGTCGTGGGCATCTCCAGTTTGCAGGCGGTAGCGCTCAATGCATGCGGGTTCACCGGAGGAATCGTTCCTTGTTTCGATGCCCGCCGTGGGCAGGTGTATACGGCTTTGTATCAGTCCCAAGGGATGAACCGCCTGACGGAGATGGCAGCGGAGCAAATCATTTTGTTGCGGGAATGGCTGCCGTTGATTGCCGCGGAAACGGCCGGTCGACCGTTGCTGTTTCTGGGGGATGACGTCGCCTTGCATCGGGAGACGATTGTCGAGATGTTGGGAGAGCGGGCGCTGTTTGCTCCAAGTGCCTTTAACCATCCGCGTGCTGCCCATCTGGGGTGGCTGGCGATTGAACGGATCGAACAGGCGGACGATCCGCACAGCCTGCTGCCAGAATATTTGCAGGTGGCCGAAGCGGAAGCCAAATGGCTGGCGAAAAACAGCGCAACAAAGTAGAAATGTCACAGACGAGAAAAGCGGAAGAGGGAAAGAAAATGGCTGAACTGGCGGACGTGGAATTTCGTTTTATGACCCTCGACGATGTGGATGCGGTCAGCGAATTGGAGCAGCTTTCCTTTACCACCCCTTGGCCGAGAGATGCCTTTGTAAATGAGTTGACGATCAATCAACATGCCAGATACGTCGTGGCGGTCAGTCAGGGAAAAGTGATTGCCTACGGGGGAATGTGGGTCATTTTTGATGAGGTGCATGTAACCAATGTAGCGGTTCATCCGGCTTTCCGCGGCCAAAAAATCGGAGAGCAACTAATGCGCCAAATGATGGCGACTGCCGTCTTGTTTGGCGGAGAGCGGATGACGCTTGAGGTGAGACCTTCCAACACGGTTGCGCGCAATTTGTATCAAAAACTGGGCTTTGTGGAAAATGGACGGCGCAAAAAATATTATTCCGATAATGACGAGGACGCATTAATAATGTGGGTGAATTTACGATGATGACGAAAGCGGGAACACGTTATCAACAGCGTGTCCAACAAACCTTGCAAAAGCATAAAGCATCGGATAAACCAACGTATATTCTGGGAATCGAGACAAGCTGCGACGAGACATCGGCCGCGGTCGTAGAAGACGGCCGCAAAATTTTGTCCAATATTATCGCTTCCCAGGCCGATATTCATAAACGGTTTGGCGGAGTAGTGCCGGAAGTTGCTTCCCGCCGTCATGTGGAAAACATCACGCTGACGATTGAAGAAGCGTTGCAAGCCGCGGGCAAGACGTTTGACGATTTGGCGGGAATTGCCGTTACCTATGGTCCGGGATTGGTCGGGGCGCTGCTGGTTGGAGTAGCGGCGGCGAAAGCGATCTCGTTTGCCCGGGGAATCCCGTTGATCGGGGTGCACCATATCGCCGGCCACATTTATGCCAATCGGCTCGTTGAAGAAATGGAGTTTCCATTGGTTGCGCTGGTTGTGTCTGGCGGCCATACGGAACTGGTGCTGATGAAGGAGCACGGCGATTTTGCCATTTTGGGCGAAACCCGTGATGATGCCGCCGGAGAAGCTTATGATAAGGTCGCCCGCGCTTTGCATTTGCCATATCCCGGCGGTCCGGAAATTGACCGGCTGGCCAAGGAAGGGACGGCAAGCGTGCCGCTTCCGCGGGCGTGGCTGGAGGCGGATTCGTATGATTTCAGTTTCAGCGGACTGAAATCGGCTGTGCTCAATACGCTGCATAATGCCGAACAAAAAGGGACCACCATCAATCCGGCCGATATGGCTGCCAGCTTCCAGGATTCGGTCTGCGAAGTGCTGGTGGAGAAAACGCTGCGGGCAGCGAAGCAGTACCAAGTCCGGCAAGTGCTGCTGGCTGGCGGTGTCGCTGCCAATCGGGAACTGCGGGAGCGGCTGGTGCAACGCTGCCAGAGCGAAGGAATCAAACTGGTCATTCCGCCGTTGTCCCTTTGCACGGATAATGCGGCGATGATTGCTGCTGCCGGGTATATCGGTTATTTGAAAGAAGATTTTGCGGACCTTGATCTGAATGGAGTTCCCGGGTTACCTTTGGCGACCTCTTCCCTGCAATAACGGGAAGAGGTTTTTGTCATGCACAATACCCGGTTTGCCTCGCTTCATTGGGCGTTTTGGAGAAAAACACTTTTCCACAACCTATGGATAACCCGATGGAATAACTCACAAGCACATTGTGAATTATGGTGATAACTATAACAAATTGTTGTTTTGTCACGCCTTTACTTGTGGGAAAAGTTGTGGAATTTGTGGATAAACCTGTTGATAAAAATAGCGGAAACACCGTTGTTTTGGTGACTCCGTTGTATCCACATGTGGATAACTTTTCGGGATTTGCCGAGCTTGTTGCTCCTGACCATACAGCAGAAAAAAAGACTCCTTTCGGTTGAAGAAAGGAGTCTTTTTTGGCAGGCATACCTGTTGATGGTGCCCGGACGACCGAGATGCTCAAGATGCGACTTGCACAGTCCAGCTCAATAGCGGGCGATGGGGTGGTGGGGGATGATTGGATGCGAATCGGATTCGCCCCGGATTAAGCCTCCGACAACTCGCTCCATTCGATATACAATGCGTCAATCTCTGCTTTCGCTTGCTCGATGGCATCATTTCGCTCTTTGGCTTGCAAATGGTCGCTGTAAATTTCCGGGAGACAAAGCTCCTCTTCCCACTGTTGGATAGCCTGTTCCCGTTGCTGGATAGCAGCTTCAATCTCCTCAATCCGCCGCAAGCGTTGCCGTTCGCGGCGTTTGGCTTCTTTGTCCAGTTCATAAGAAGACTTGTCTGGCTGCACGGCAGCTGTACCCGCCTTTTTCACTTGGCTGGCCTGTTCCGCTGCCAATTCCGCCAGTTCCTGTTTTTTGTCGACGTAATAATCATAATTGCCCAAGTAACTGGTGACTCCTTCGGGAGACAGTTCCAGCACGCGCGAAGCAATACGATTGAGAAAATAGCGGTCGTGGGACACAAACAAAATGGTCCCCGGATAATCGACCAGCGCGTTTTCCAATACTTCTTTGCTGTAAATATCCAGATGGTTGGTCGGTTCGTCAAAGATCAAGAAGTTGGCTTGCTTCAACATCAGCTTGGCCAGGGAGACACGCGCCCGTTCCCCGCCGGACAATTCGTGGATGCGTTTTTGCACATCATCGCCGCTGAACAGAAAATTCCCCAACAGCGTGCGTACATCCCGTTCCAACATATTGGGGTAGTCATCCCAAATCTCCGTTAAAACGGTCTTGTTTTCATGCAAATTGCGGTGCTCCTGGTCATAGTAGCCGATGGAAACATTGCTGCCGAGCTGGAACGAACCGCTCAAGGGGGCAAGTTCGCCGACGATCGTTTTTAACAAAGTCGATTTGCCGATCCCGTTGGGGCCGACCAGCGCCACCCGTTCTTCCCGTTCAAGCTCAAACAGAAGATTGCGGGACAGCGGTTTTCCGGCATACCCTACGCTCAGCTGATTTACTTTCAACACGACATTGCCGCTCATTTTGACAATATCAAACGAAAAATTGGCCGACTTTTGCTGTGCGATTGGCTTCTCCAGCCGCTCCATTTTTTCCAACGTCTTGCGGCGGCTTTGCGCGCGTTTTGTTGTCGAGGCGCGCGCCAGATTGCGGGCGATAAAATCCTCCAGTTTGGCGATCTCCTCCTGCTGCTTGTCAAACCGCTTCAGCTCTTGCTCCAGCTTTTCCGCTTTCAAATCGAGAAAATGACTGTAGTTGCCGGGATAACGAGTGGCGCGGGTTCGTTCGATCTCATACACTACCGTAACCAGCCGATCAAGAAAATAGCGATCGTGGGATACAACCAAAATCGCCCCCGGGTAGTTCTGCAAATAATTTTCCAACCACGTCAATGTTTCGATGTCCAAATAGTTGGTCGGTTCGTCGAGCAATAAGAGCGTCGGCTCTTGCAACAGCAATTTTGCCAGGGCCAGCCTTGTCTTTTGCCCGCCGCTCAGCACGTGAATCGGCGTCTGGTAGTCCAAATCGGCAAAGCGCAAGCCGTGCAGCACTCCGCGAATGCTCGCCTCGTAGCTGTACCCGCCTTTTTCCTTAAAAGCTTCCATACGCCGGGAGTAATCCTCGGTGATTTGCTGGAACAGCTTTTCATTGGCCAGCACATCCGCTTCGCCCATTTTCGCTTCCAATTTGCGCAGTTCTTGTTCCTCCTGCTGCAAATGGCTGAAGACGGAGAGCATTTCATTCCAGATCGTTTGTTCAGATTCCAGCCCGCTGTCCTGAGCGAGATAGCCAATGGTCACGTCTTTGGGGATACGAATCGCGCCGGAATCGTAGCTGAGTTCCCCCGCCAATATTTTCAGCAACGTTGATTTGCCGGCGCCGTTTACACCGACCAGACCAACTCGTTCGCCTGTTTGTATCTGAAGGGAAATATCTTGTAAAATAACTTCAACACCGTATGCTTTTTGGATGTTTTCCGCTTGCAGTAAAATCATGGTTTCACCTCAAGAGATTCTCTTCATTTCAGTGTATCGTAAGCACAGGGTAGGGACAAGTGAGAAGGACGTGTTTCACACGGAGCATTCTTGGAAACATTGTTTTATTTTTGGGGAAAAAGGTGATAGGGATGGATCGAGTCGAAGCAAAAGCAGAGCTGCGCAAACAGAAACTGGCGGAATTGTCTTCCCTGTTGCCGGATGAACGGGCGTGTGCCTCATCTCTTGCTGCTGAAAGATTGCTTGCGCTAAAACCGCTTGCCGCTTGCCGAACCATCATGCTGTTTTACCCGTTTCGACAGGAGATCGACACGCTGCCGTTTATCGAGCGGGCCATGCAGCGCGGTCAAACCGTATGGCTGCCCGTAACCGATCCGACGGCGAAAAAAATGGTTCCCTATGTATACCAGGGAGCTTCAGCGCTGCGAAGAGGAGCGTACGGAATTTACGAACCGGATCCTGTTTTGTGCCCGGCGGCAAATCTGGTAGAATTGGAGGCAGTAGTGCTTCCCGGTGTCGCCTTTGATCAGGCGGGCGCCCGGCTCGGCTACGGCGGTGGCTATTACGACCGGTTTATCGCCGGTTTGCAGCGAAAGCCGCTTTTGATCGGATATGGCTACTCGCTGCAAGTCGTCAAGCGGGTACCGCGGGAAGTGCACGATGTTGCACTTGATTATGTTGTCACGGATAGTCGTACGTGGGGACCATTTGCAGGTGGATAACGTGACTTAGACATAGAAGGAATTCGCCAAAGCGGTTGTCCCATTTATGCTGATGGAGAGGGGAGGATTTTCAGGATGAACTGGAAAGTAGGGGTCTTGTCAGCCAGCGATTCCATTGCCAAAGGTGATCGGGTGGACGATCGAATCCCGATCATTCGTCGATTGGTACAGGATTGGCTGAAGGTGGAGGTAGCCATCTATCGCCGGGTGACGGACGATATGGAAGAATTAAAGGAACATATGATTGAACTGGTCGACCGCGAAAAATGCGATTTGCTGATTACAACGGGCGGAACGGGTTTGAGTCCGCGCGATGTGACGCCGGAAGTAACGGAGTGGGTTATTGATCGGCCTGTTCCCGGACTGGCCGAAGAAATGCGCCGGGCTGGCCTGCAGCAATCCCGCCGCGCTATGTTGACCCGAGCGGTTGCCGGTACACGGGGGAATTGTTTGATTGTCAATCTGCCAGGCAATCCGAAAGGGGTAGAAATCTGCTTCAATGCGATTGCCGATATGCTTCCCGATGCTTTGCATATTTTGCAAGGAACAGAATATGCCGATGAAGGCTGGGGGGGACGCGGATGGTAAAGAAGCCGAATTTTAAGGAAGTGCCTGTCCGCGAAGCGGTCGGCATGGTGTTGCCCCATGACATGACGCAAATTTTGCCGGGTGAATTTAAAGGCCGCCTGTTCAAGAAGGGGCATGTGATTCGGGAAGAAGATATTGAACCATTGTTGTCCATTGGCAAGGAGCACATCTACATATTGGACATGCCGCCCGGACACATCCATGAAGATGAGGCCGGTACCCGCATTGCCAAGGCGGTAGCGGGCAAGGGATTGTCTCTGACCGAGCCGTATGAAGGCAAGGTATCGCTGAAGGCGGAATGGCTCGGCTTGGCCAAGATCAACGAAGCGGCCGTCCATGCGGTCAATGCGTTGGAAGGCATTGCGCTGGCAACGATATTTGGCGATCAGGTGGTCAAAGCGGGCGAGACGGTCGCGGCCACCCGGATTATTCCTTTAATCATGGAAGAGCAACGGATTGTCGAACTGGAGGCATTGGCGGCCAGCTTCGACGGACCGATCGTTGAGGTCATTCCGTTTGCTCCGAAGAAAATTGGCCTTGTCACAACAGGCAGCGAAGTATTTTCCGGCCGCATCGAGGATAAATTTGGCCCGGCCATCCGCAAGAAGGTGGAGGCTTTGGGCTCGGTCGTGGTGGAACAGCGCTTTGCGCCGGATGACAAAGAGTTGATCCAGCAGCACATCAAGTTTTTTCACGAACAAAAGGTCGATCTGATTCTCGTCACGGGCGGGATGTCTGTTGACCCTGATGACCGAACCCCCGGCGCGATTGCCGATGCGGGAGCGAAGATTGTCCGCTACGGCACGCCGATGCTTCCCGGTTCGATGCTGCTCGTCGGCTACCTTGGGGAAACGCCGGTCCTGGGCTTGCCAGGTGCGGTCATGCACGAGCCGTTTACTTCGTTTGATGTCTTTTTGCCGCGGATCTTGGCCGGCGAACGAATCGAGGCCGCCGACATGACTCGCCTCGGTTATGGCGGACTGCGGAAATCTTGAGAGCGGAGGGGATTAGAGATGGATAACATTGGTTTCCCCGGGATGATCTTGCTGTTGATTCTTGCGTTGGTTTTGTTTGGCCCCAAAAAATTGCCGGAATTGGGGCGTACCGTCGGGCTGGCGGTACGGGAATTTCGCAACGCCGCCCGCAGCGTTGCCTTGGAGGAACAAGCGAGCAGCAAGGATGCCGCGGCGCAACCGGCCGCCGGCGACGACATCCCTGCGGCGGAACGGGCGAAAATCGAGCAGGAAGTACGCGAACGTCTGGAAGCGGAAATTCGGGAGCGGCTGGAGAGGGAGCGGCTGGAGAAAGAAATTCGCGACAAACTGGAAATGGAACGGATGGTACAACAAAACGAGCAAGGCAGTGTAAATCGGTAAGGGTGGGCTTGTATGCAGGAGCATAAAGAAATGACCTTGGTGGAACATCTTGCAGAACTGCGGCGCAGATTAATCTGGGTTATCGTACTGTTTATCATTGCATTGATCGCAGGTGTCTATTTTGCCGGACCGGTAATTGAATATTTGAAACACGACCCGATGGCCGGAGGGGTTCCGCTAAAATCATTTCACCCTTCGGACGCTTTGATGGTCTACATGCAGTTTGCTTTTCTGATCAGTCTGGTCGTGACAGTTCCTTTTGCGCTTTTTCAGCTATGGGGATTTGTCAGTCCCGGTTTGCGGGAAAATGAACGGAAAGCAACCGTATACTTTATTCCGGCGGCGTTCCTGCTGTTTATCGTCGGGATTTTGTTTGGGTATTATGTGGTTTTTCCGATGGTGATCCAGTTTATGGCCGGGGTGACCACCGAGATTGGCGCGGATCCTACTTACGGGATTGCGCAATATTTTGGATTTCTGTTTAATATGGTCATTCCCTTCGGTTTTTTGTTTGAGCTGCCGATTATTGTCATGTTCCTGACACGTCTGCGGCTGTTAAATCCGATGCGGCTGGCCAAAATTCGCCGAATCTCTTATTTCTTGCTGGCGATTGTCGCGATTACGCTGACACCGCCGGACTTTATGAGCGATGTGCTGGTGACCATACCTTTGTTTATCTTATATGAACTGAGCGTCTGGATTTCCCGGGTTGTCTACCGGAAACAACTGCAGGAGGATGCCGCGTGGCAGGAGCGGTATGAAACAGACAGCAACAAGTCGGTATAGGACAAGGCAGTGTGTGGATATGAGCAGTCTCCATCGCCAAGATCGCTCTTCCCGACAGGGGCAAGGCGATCTTTTCTGTTACCATCAAAAATCGGATAGGTTGGAGAGGATCAAAGAATGATACGATTTGAAAACGATTATACGGAAGGCGCGCATGAGCGAATTTTGCAACGCTTGTGGGATACCAATTATGAGCAGACTCCCGGTTACGGAACAGACGAACATTGCGAGAAAGCGAGAGCGTATATCCGAAAAGCTTGTGATCGAGAGGACATCGATGTTCACTTTTTAGTGGGCGGCACGCAAACGAATATGACGGTGATCGCCTCAATCTTGCGGCCATATCAAGGCGCTGTTTCCGCCACGACCGGCCATATTGCAGTTCATGAGACAGGAGCGATTGAAGCGACCGGCCATAAAGTGCTGACATTGCCAAGCGACGACGGCAAAATTCGCGCCGAACAAGTCAGAGAACTGTATGACGCGCACTGGAATGATGCGACGCACGAGCATATCGTCCAGCCGGGCCTCGTTTATATTTCCCATCCTACCGAGAATGGAACGACTTATACGAAAGCCGAACTGGAAGCATTAAGCAAGGTTTGCCGTGAGTGCGGGTTGCCCTTGTTTATGGATGGTGCCCGGTTAGGTTATGGATTGGCGGCCAAAGGCAACGATTTGTCCCTGGCCGATATCGCCCGGTTATGCGACGTGTTCTATATCGGCGGCACCAAGGTTGGCGCTCTGTTTGGTGAAGCGGTTGTAATCACCAATGATGCCCTGAAAAAAGATTTCCGCTATATGATCAAGCAGCGGGGCGGATTGTTGGCGAAAGGGAGATTGTTGGGAATCCAGTTTGAGACTTTGTTTGAGAACGGTCTGTACGGCGAACTTTCCCGTCACGCCGTCGAGATGGCGATGATGATTCGGGAAGCGTTTGTGCAAAAAGGATTTTCCTTGCGCTACGATTCCACCACCAATCAGCAGTTTCCGATTTTGCCGGATGAGGTGTTAACGGAACTCGGCAAAACGTATTCATTCTCCTTCTGGGAAAAAATCGATGACAACCACAGTGCGGTGAGATTTTGCACCAGTTGGGCGACGAAAAAAGAAAATGTAGAAAAGCTGATCGAGGATATTCGAGCGTTGTAAGACGTTTACTTCCGCGCGTAAAGCACTCCCGCAACGGGGAGTGCTTTTTTTGTTGCCCTTATGCATAGCAACTGTAACCAGACAGCCATACTAAACCAAATAGAGGAGGTAGACAGCGTATGTGGCTAATCGTCTGTTTGAGCTTGCTTCTGAATCTTGGTCAGCAACAAGGGACAGCTGCTGAGCAGGTAGAGTTGTTTGATACGGATAAGGAGCGAGTGGTGCAAACGATAAACAACTCCGCAGCGTTTCAGCAAACGGCGCAAGCGATGCTGGCCAGCATTACGGGCAGAGTGATGGAGATCAGTCCCTCGTTGGCCAAAGCGATGATCGTCAAAATTCCGCTTGCTCCGCCGCAACATATGCGGATTCCCAAAGAAAGCGTGGAGGCAGACATTACGAATGTGTTTGTCGTGATGCCCAAACAAGGAGAGCGAAAGCCTTGGCTGCTGTTGCATACAACCGAAAACGATACCATTCTCGTCGAGTTTAGCAGCAGTCTGGACAAACTGAAAAAATTGCTCAACGAAAAAAGAGCCCTGGCACGAGGAAACGCCAAGGCTTGGTACAACAGTGAAACATTTATTGTAATGTGACAAAGTTTTGCGTGTAGTATTCAACCAATACTCCAACGCCCAATTGCCGAAAGTCTTTTTCCAGGATGTTTTTGCGATGTCCAGGGCTGTTCATCCAACTTTCAAACGCCTCAATGGCATCCGGAAAGCCGGCAGCGATATTTTCTCCGGCAAGCTGATAAGAGAGTCCCGCTTTTTTCAAGCGGTCGAAAGGATCAAGCCCGGTTGTGACGGAGATATGTTGAAAAAAGTTGTGCGTCCGCATATCGGTGCTGTGCCCGCGGGCGACTTCAGCCACCTGTTCATTCCAGGCCAGCTGCGGAAGCTTGTGACGATAGCGAATGACATTGACCAGGTCGAGGCTTTGCCGTTCATTGGCCGCGTTGACCAACTCCTGTTGCTTGATGGAGAGTGGAGGGGCATCAAAATTTGGCGCTTTTCCGTAGTAACTCCATCTCGTTTCATAAAAGCCGCCGCGCAGCAGCATCAGTTTGTCGATCATGCGGATCGCGGTAACGAGATTGTGATTCTCCTTGTCGACATAAAAGATGACCGGCGTATTTTCTTGCAAAACAAGCGGGCGCTCTGTCGGTTGGTTGGTGATTTGAATTTGTGTACCCTCATAGGTAAACGATACGTTAGAGGCAAGCTTGTATTGACTGGATAACGTTTGATAGCTGGTGCCTACGCGGATGGAGCCGATTTGAGCCGCAGGTGCATTGGAATACAGATCAACGACTTTTCCATTCAAGATCCCGACTTGGACATAACGGTCGGGATTTTTGTTGTATATCCACCATTCATAGCCGAATGCGCTCGGTTCCTTTCTGACAGGTTGTCCAAGAATGGCGGTTACTTGCTGCGCACTGGTGCCCAGTGTGAGGCCAAACAAGGCAGGAGAAGCGGATTGGTCCGCTTTCTTGGTCATTGCCGCGCTTTTTTGGACGAGGTTGGTCGATCGCGTGACAGCAGCGGCCTGTGCGGCCGGTTCCGCACCAGGTTTGTCTCCAATCCAGGCCATTTGCTTGCGTTGATCCCAGCCTACCGTTTTATGCAGGTTTTGTCCGACCAGATTGAGCGGAACATATAACGTGTCGTTATATTGGATCACGGCAGGCGCATCGGTTTGCCCAGCATTCCAGTTCACTTCTTTTCCGTCATGATAGAGAGTGAATGGCAACGGTCGCACATCGCTTGCTCCGTGCCATTTGGCTCCCAATATCGAAGACAGGCCAAAAAGTGAAAGTGTGAAAAGTATAGTCAAAAATCCTTTTCGCAAGATAGATCCCTCCCGTGCAGCTTGGTTCGAGCCTGTATACTTAAACCATATGGTTCGGAACGATTTGCTAGAACCGCTTTTCTAGCAAAAAAAGAGAAAATGCTAGAAAGGCAAAAAAATTAAGGGAAGCGCGAGGAAAATACTTGCAAATTCATCAGTGATTCTTTATTATAAGAAATGGATGTTAGCACTCAACCTCACTGAGTGCTAACAACAAAAAATTGACCTACATTTTTTGAGGAGGGTGTTTTTTGTGTTAAAGCCATTAGGTGACCGTGTGGTAATTGAACCAATTTCCAAAGAAGAAACAACTGCAAGCGGAATCGTGCTTCCAGACACCGCTAAAGAAAAACCACAAGAAGGCCGCGTTGTCGCAGTCGGATCCGGTCGCGTAGCTGACAACGGAGAGCGCATCGCATTGGAAGTTAAAGAAGGCGATAAAGTTATCTTTTCGAAATATGCTGGCACTGAAGTAAAAGTAGACAACAAGGAATTGCTCGTGCTGCGCGAATCCGACATCCTCGCGATTTTTAGCTAATTCCTTTTTTGACATATTTCTCTATCCAAAACACATACCTACAGGAGGTTGAGTAACTCATGGCAAAACAAATCAAGTTTTCTGAAGATGCCCGCCGTTCCATGCTGCGTGGTGTAGAAACTTTGGCAAATGCCGTTAAAGTAACGCTTGGACCAAAAGGACGCAACGTTGTATTGGAGAAAAAATTCGGTTCTCCTTTGATCACCAATGACGGTGTGACCATTGCGAAAGAAATCGAATTGGAAGATCCATATGAAAACATGGGTGCGCAACTGGTTAAAGAAGTTGCTACCAAAACAAACGATATTGCCGGTGACGGTACCACTACCGCAACTGTACTGGCTGCTTCCATGATCCGTGAAGGTTTGAAAAACGTAACCGCTGGCGCAAACCCAATGGTAATCCGTCGCGGTATGGAAAAAGCTGTTCGCGCAGCTGTGGAAGAAATCAAAACAATCGCAAAACCGGTTGAAGGCAAATCTTCCATTGCGCAAGTTGCCGCTATCTCCGCTGATGATAAAGAAGTGGGTAACCTGATCGCTGAAGCGATGGAAAAAGTGGGCAAAGACGGTGTAATCACTGTTGAAGAGTCCAAAGGTTTTGTAACCGAATTGGAAGTAGTAGAAGGTATGCAATTCGACCGCGGCTACGCTTCCCCTTACATGATCACTGACACTGACAAAATGGAAGCAGTGTTGAACAACCCATACATCTTGATTACTGACAAGAAAATCTCCAACATCCAAGAAGTATTGCCTGTACTGGAACAAGTGGTACAAAGCGGCAAACCGCTCTTGATCATTGCTGAAGATGTTGAAGGCGAAGCGCTGGCTACCTTGGTTGTAAACAAACTGCGCGGTACCTTCACTGCAGTTGCTGTTAAAGCTCCTGGCTTCGGCGATCGCCGCAAAGCAATGCTCGGTGACATCGCTGTTTTGACCGGCGGTGAAGTGATCACTGAAGAACTCGGTCTCGATCTGAAATCCACTCGTTTGGAACAATTGGGCCGCGCTGGTAAAGTTGTTGTTACCAAAGAATACACCACAATCGTGGAAGGTGCCGGCAACAAAGCGGATATCGAAAGCCGCGTAGCGCAAATCCGTCAACAAATCGCTGACACCACTTCCGAATTTGACCGTGAAAAATTGCAAGAACGTCTGGCGAAATTGTCCGGCGGTGTAGCGGTAATCAAAGTTGGGGCAGCTACTGAAACAGAGTTGAAAGAAAGAAAGCTCCGCATCGAGGATGCGCTGAACTCTACTCGTGCCGCTGTTGAAGAAGGTATCGTACCTGGCGGTGGTACTACTCTCGTGAACGTAATCAAAGCGGTAGAAGCGGTTAAAGCAGAAGGCGAAGAGCAAGTGGGTGTACAAATCGTACTCCGCGCTTTGGAAGAGCCAGTTCGTCAAATCGCTGCAAACGCTGGCTTGGAAGGCTCTGTCATCGTAGAGCGTTTGAAAAAAGAGCCTGTAGGTATCGGCTACAACGCTGCTACTGAAGAATGGGTGAACATGCTGGAAGCTGGTATCGTTGATGCTGCGAAAGTTACTCGTTCCGCGCTCTCCAACGCTGCTTCCGTTGCTGCAATGTTCTTGACTACCGAAGCTGTTGTTGCAGATAAACCAGAAGAAATCGTTAAATCGCCTGCTGGCATGCCAGACATGGGCGGCATGGGCATGATGTAATCTGCCCGATAAAAAAAGGCTTCTCGGGAGAAACCTCCGGGAAGCCTTTTTTCTGTCGGATGGCAATGAAAAAGGCGACTCCTGCAAGGAATCGCCTTTTTTGTTTCTTACACGGTCTCGGGCTTCATTTGTTTTTGCCCTTGTCGATTTAATTTCTTGACTGTTTCCTCACTTGTATCAACACGTTTCACAAACAGGGACAAGATGAGAACGACAATATTGATGCCCAAGGTTACATAGAAAGAATATTGAATTCCGGCCAATAAAGCTTGCTGTGTGACTACTGCTTGTGCAGTCTCCGTCATCGTTGCTGGATCTACACCAGACATGAGGCTGTTCGCTTCTGTTTTGGTCACGGAATTCATAATGGTCACAAGTACAGCCGTCCCGATAGAACCGGAAACTTGCTGGGCGGTGTTATTGATCGCTGTACCATGCGGATTTAAGCGTGTGGGCAATTGGTTGAGCCCGTTTGTCATAATCGGCATCATGACCATGGACATTCCTAGCATACGAAGTGTAT
Source organism: Brevibacillus fulvus (assembly GCF_016908525.1). GTDB lineage: Bacteria > Bacillota > Bacilli > Brevibacillales > Brevibacillaceae > Brevibacillus_G > Brevibacillus_G fulvus. The sequence goes on along the minus strand of NZ_JAFBEB010000013.1, from coordinate 14,512 downwards.
AGACAATAATGATATACGTGTAACTGGAGTCAATTTGCAAGTTTGCCAGCAAATAAGTCGAGACAGCCGTAATCGACAGTCCGACAACACCAAGAATACGCGGCCCAAATTTATCGAACAGTCTTCCGGTAATCGGGGACATAATCCCCATGATAATCGCGCCAGGCAGCATCATTAACCCGGAATGAAGCGGCGAAATCCCTCTGACGTTTTGTACATAGGCCGGTGTCAAAATCATCCCGGAAAACATCGCTACGGCGTTGACAATCGCAATGACCGACGCCAGGGCAAACATCGGGTATTTGTAAACACGCAAGTCTAACAATGGTTCATCCATTTTCAATTGTCGGCTGATGAAAGCAATCAAAGCAGCTGCCCCGATGATTAAAGTGGTCAAAACAATTGGATTTGTCCAACCGTCCGAGCTGGCCGAACTGAATCCATACAGCAGTCCGCCAAATCCGATCGAAGATAAAACAACAGAAAGGTAATCAAGCGTTGCACTTTTGTTTTGTTCCATGACGTTTTCCAATTTCCAAATGGCCAATAGCAAACTGATGACGGCTAACGGCAAAATCATTTCGAAAAGCAACCGCCAGTCATAATATTCCACAATAAACCCGGACAAGGTTGGCCCGATAGCCGGGGCAGTGATCATGACCAAGCCGAAGACGCCCATCGCGGTCCCGCGTTTTTCACGAGGGAAACTTACCAGCATGATATTCATCAACAAAGGGCCCATTACCGAAGAACCGGCAGCCTGGATCATCCGTCCGAAGAGCAGTATCCCAAAGTTTGGGGCAAAAGCTGCCAAGGCCGTCCCTAAAGTGAAAATGGCCATCGATACAATAAACAGGCGACGGTTGGAGAAGCGCGTGATCAAAAAGGCTGATGCCGGAATTAAAATCCCGCTGACAAGCATATAGCCCGTCGAAAGCCACTGGATAGACGAATAATCTTTAATATTTAAATCTGCCATGATCGAAGGCAGGGCGACATTTAACAGCGAGTTATTGAGGAACGAAACAAACGCTCCGACAAATAAGATCGCAATCATTAAATACGGTGTTTTTTTCTGGTGTAGCATAGAATCCATATACGTATTCTCCTTGTTGTAGTTATATTTTTGCGCACGAGGCGACTAGACACTTGCGCCGTTTTCGAGATACAGTCCTCGCTTGACCATTTCCATTTGTTGGCGGTAATTTTGCAATGCTTCCTCTTCGGTTAAATCTTTGGCAAAAGTCTGCACAAGGTTATGAAAGGTGATGGCTGTAATAATTTTGATCAAATGATGCAATTCTTGATCGTCTTTAACGTTCAAATGTTTGCGATTGATCATGTTCATCATCAGTCGGTTCTGGCTTTTTTGATTCTCTTCATATACATTGCTAGCCAATGTTTTTTCCAAACGATAATTCATATTGGAAAAAGCATTTCGAAAGAAGTTTTTATGTTCTTGGCTTTTGTGATCTTTTACCATAAGACGGAAAAAATCGAGACAGGTTGCAAACAAGTCACCGTCCTTCTCCTGCAGCAGAGTGACAAACCGCTCGAAATTTTTTTGTGAGAGTTGGTGTAACAGGTAATAAAACAGATCTTCTTTATCCGCAAAATACTGATAAAAGCTGCCCCTCGGAATTCCCGCCTTTTTGATGATATTGGCGATGGAGGCTTCATGTAATGGAACTCTGGAGAACTCCTCCTTGGCAGATTGCAGCAATTTGTTCTGTTTCTCTGGCGACAAATGAAAAAACGTTTGTTTTGGCATTGTTTCTGCTATCCTTTCCCAAATAAATGACACGGTGTCATAACGAATAGTGATTATTATATATGACACCGTGTCATAAAGCAATACGCAAAATGACATTGTGTCACAATTGTTTTAAAAGGAAAAACAAAAAGCTCTGTTCAGTAATGCCAATCGATTGTATCAAAATTTTACAAAAATGTGATAAAATAGAGGGGAGTAAGTTGCTGTTTCGCAAGATTTTCTGTTGGGCATGCCCTTCTGCCCAGACAAAGGGGATGAGGTGTTGGACAGGCTTGCTATTGTTGGTCCGAAAGATTCCGTTGAACATATATTGCGGGTGTGTAACCAGGAAAACTTGTTCGAACCGATCCCGCTGCCATACGCCCGGCTGGAGGAATGCCGGCAAATAATTGAAGACAATCGGCATCGGATCGACTTTTGGCTTTTTTCCGGTCCAATCCCGTATTCTTATTGTCTGGACCAGTCGTTGGTTTCCGAAAAAAATGCCGCTTACCCGCCGCTGAACGGACGCGGGCTGATCAATACGCTGTTCCGTGCCTTTCGCGAGCGAATAAATATACAGGCGGTCAGTTTTGATCTGTTTCCCCACAGCGAAGTGGAGGAGACTTTGCAGGAATTGCGAATGGAGAAGTTGCGCTATTTTACAACAGGCTTTCCCGATGATTGGGACACGGAAAAGTTAGTTTCCCATCATATGAAACTGTGGGAGTCAGGCGCCGCCGACACCGTTTTTACTTGTATCGGCAGTGTGTACGAGACGCTGCAAGCGACAGGCATTCCCGTATACCGCGTTTCCGCCCCGATTTCCGTATTGCGCAGCACCTTGCATGAAATCGAACAGCGCGTCAAAACGGAAAGGTACCAACTGTCTTCCATCGTCATTATGGCGATCGAAGTGGACTATCCCGTCGAACTGAGCAAGTTTTCCTTTTCTTATCAATACAAGAAAAGACATACCCAGTTGCACTACGGTTTGCTGGATTTTGCGGAGAAGATTAACGGCTCTTTGTTTCAAAGCACAACCAATCTGTTCTTGCTGTTTACGACAAGCGGCGAGTTGGCCAATTTTCTGCAGAAACAAAGTCCGTATGAGTTCTTGCACAACCTGAAGGCAATGTATGAGGTAGTGGCACGGATCGGCATCGGCTACGGTTTGAACGTCCATCTGGCAGAAAAAAACGTGCAAAAAGCTCTGGAACACGCCAAGCGGTATGCCAATTCGACCATCTTTGAAGTGAGGGAGGACGGCAGCGTACATGGACCGCTGGAACTGGCGGGAAAAGGGAATGATCAGGAACCATACAGTGTGTACAAGCACAATCGCAAACTAAAGGAAGCGGGATTAAGTCCGCTGTTGCTGTCGCGTTTGGAAGCGATTTCAAAACAATATGGGATCAAGGAAGTGACGCCAAGCTATTTGGCTGATTTCCTCAAGGTTACAGAGCGAAACGCGAGACGAATCTTGCAAGAGATGGAAAGAGCGGGACTGGCTACCCATGTGCGAATCGAACAAACAGAGGGAAGAGGCCGCCCGCGAAAGGTGTATAAAATTTTCCATTAGATGCAAGAAAACAAACGAATAGATGTAAGAAAACAAACGAACCGACCAGCAAAAGGATACCTGGTCGGTTTTTGCTTTGTATTTTATGTCCCGAGGGGAAAGTGGCAGGCTACCGTATGTCCCTCCGCGATTTCTTGCAGGGGCGGCGGCGTTTGGCTGCAAAGGTCTGTGGCATACGGACAACGCGTATGGAAGCTGCAGCCTTTTGGCGGATTGGCCGGACTGGGCAGGTCTCCTTCCAACAGCATCCGTTCTTTTCGTTTGGTCGGGTCCGGAATCGGAACGGCCGATAACAAAGCTTCCGTATACGGATGGCGCGGATTGGCAAACAACGCGTCGCGGTCAGCCAACTCCACGATTTTCCCCAAATACATGACGGCAATCCGATCGCTGATATGTTTGACAGCGGGCAGGCCGTGAGCGATAAAAATATAGGTAAGACCGTAATCCGCTTGCAATTTTTTCAACAAATTCAAAATTTGCGATTGAATCGATACGTCGAGCGCAGAAACCGGTTCGTCGCAAACAATGAGTTTCGGCCGCAACGCCAAAGCTCTGGCGATCCCGATGCGTTGGCGCTGGCCGCCGCTAAATTCGTGGGGATGGCGGGACAAATGGTGTTCGCCCAGCCCGACGACTTCCAGCAATTCAATCACTTTTGCTTTTAACTCTGCTCCTTTGTACATCCCGTGGATTTTTAAAGGCTCTGCAATAATATCTTCCACTTTCATTCTCGGATTGAGCGAAGCAAACGGGTCCTGAAAAATGATTTGCATATCTTTGCGCATTTTGCGAATTTCTTCGGGACTTAGTTTGGTCAAATCCTTGCCTTCAAACAGGATTTCTCCTTCTGTTGCGTCCAACAGCTGCAGAATCATCTGGCCGGTCGTCGATTTCCCGCAGCCAGACTCCCCGACAATCCCCAACGTTTCTCCGCGATGAACGACAAAATCAAGTCCATCTACCGCACGAACGTAGCCAACCTGTTTGGAAAACATGCCTTGTTTAAACGGAAAATATTTTTTTAACCCTTTCACTTCCAATAGGAGTTGGTTTGGTTGATCTTTGGCTTGGCTCATTGGCAATCCCTCCCTTATGCGTGAAAACACCGCACCTTATGATCGTTATCTCTTTGCTCAAGGGCCGGTTTGGCTGTCATGCAGCGGCTGTCGGCCAGCGGACACCTTGGATGAAAGGCGCAGCCGGTCGGCATATCCAATGGATTGGGGACCGTCCCTTCGATGGAATCCAGTTCCTCGCGCTGCTCGTCAAGTTTGGGCAGGGATTGCAGCAGCCCTTTGGTATACGGATGTTTGGGAGAAGAGAACAACTCATAGACCCCGGCTTCTTCCACGACTTGACCGGCATACATGACGACGACCCGATCAGCCATCTCGGCCACCACACCGAGGTCATGGGTAATCAAGATGACGCCGGTTTCCCGTTCCTTGCTCAGCTTGTTCATCAGTTCGAGAATTTGCGCCTGGATCGTCACATCCAGCGCGGTTGTCGGTTCGTCGGCAATCAACAGGCGGGGGTTGCAGGCCAGAGCCATGGCGATCATCACCCGTTGGCGCATCCCTCCGGACAACTGATGGGGATAGTTCTCAACCACTTTTTCAGCGCGAGGAATTCCGACGAGCTTTAACATCTCGATACTGCGTTCTCTCGCTTGCTGCTTGTTCAACCCTTCGTGCAAGCGAAGCACTTCACCGATTTGATTGCCAATCGTAAAAATCGGATTGAGCGAGGTCATCGGTTCCTGGAAGATCATCGAGATTTTGTTGCCGCGCAGTTTGCGCATTTCTCTTTTGTTTAATTTCAACAAATCTTGTCCTTCAAACAAAATTTCCCCGCCAACAATTTTTCCTGGCTCTGCAACGAGCCCCATAATCGAGAGGGACGTGACGCTTTTTCCGCAGCCGGACTCGCCAACGATCGCCAGCGTTTCTCCGCTGTTGACCGTAAAGCTGACGCCATTGACGGAAGGAACGGTTCCATCTTCTGTATGGAAATGGGTTTGCAGATTATTGACCTGAAGCAGCTCAGCTCCCATCATGCATCTCTCCTTTATGTGACAACTTGGTTCCTACTTGCCGCCTTTAGCTTTCATCCGTGGATCGAGAATGTCACGGAGAAAATCGCCGAGGAAAATGATACCCAAAACGGTGATTGTGATCGCGATTCCCGGGAAGGTAGCCACCCACCAGCTAGTCGCCAAATATTGGCGTCCATCGCTCAACATGCCTCCCCAGGAGACGGTCGGCGGCTGAATACCCAAGCCGAGAAAGCTGAGTGAGGCTTCGAGAATAATCGTCGTAGCGACACTGAGCGTGGAAATAACGATAAAAGACGAAATAACGTTGGGCAGGATATGAGTGAAGATGATTCGAAAGTTTTTCGCGCCGACTGCCCGGGCTGCCCGCACAAAATCACGTTCCTTGATGCTGAGCACTTCACTGCGGACGATGCGCGCATAAGTGGTCCAGTTGGTTACACCGAGGACGAAGATCAATGTGAGCAGGCTCGGTCCCATCACCGCGAGAATGACCAGCATGAATAAAATATTGGGAATCGCCAGAAAGGCGTCGGTTGTACGCATAATGACACTGTCGAGCCAGCCGGTATAGTACCCGGAGACGAGCCCGAGAATAATGCCGATAAACCCGGCGACGACAACCGCGCAAATCCCGACCAGCAGGGAGACTTGCGAGCCGTAAATGATGCGGCTCAACACATCGCGCCCCAAATTGTCGGTTCCCAGCGGATAATCGGATGTTCCTTTTTCCATCCAGACGGGAGGCAGCAAACGTTTTGCCACATTGGTTTTGGCCGGATCATGCGGGGCAAGAACAGGAGCGAAGACGGCCATCAAAACCATGCAAAGCACAATAAACAATCCGATCGTTCCTGTTTTGCTTTTGAACAACTGGCGAGAAAAACGCACCAGATTGCTGGGACGGTTGCTTTTGGTTGCCAGAACGCTCGGGCTAACCTGGGTTTCCATTGGTGCCGACATGAGCATCCACCTCCATCATCAGTTGTATTTGATTCTCGGGTCGAGAACGCGATAGGCTAAATCGGCCAGCAAGTTGCTCAAAATAACCAGAATCGAAACGACAAAAACCGCTGCCTGTACGATTGCCATATCCCGCTGATTGACAGCCTGAATCAGCAAATTCCCCATGCCAGGCCAGGAAAAGACGGTTTCGGTGATCAAGGTTCCCCCGATCAGATGGGAAGTTTGCAAGGCCATGATCGTAATTACAGGGACGAGCGAGTTTTGGAAGGCGTGTTTGTAGATGACGATCCTTTCCAGCAAGCCTTTGCTTCGCGCCGTACGGATATAATCCTGCTGCAAAATTTCCAGCATGCTGGAGCGGATCAGGCGGGTCATTTCTGCCGCGACACCGGTTCCCAACGTAATCGCCGGCAATACGAGGTGGGCGAACGTTCCTTGACCTGACACCGGAAAGACCCCCCAATGAACGGCGAACAGCAGGATGAGCATGATCCCCAGCCAAAAGCTGGGCATCGCTTTGCCTAGAACGGCTCCGCCGGTGACAAATACATCGAGAAACGAATTTCGTTTCGTTGCTGACAGAATACCTAACGGGATCGCGATCAAAGTGGCAACAACCATCGAGGAAATCGCCAGTTCAAAGCTTGCCGGCAAACGTTCCAGCACGATCGGCAAGGCCGGTTCCTGGTACCGGAAGGAATTCCCGAAGTCTCCTTGCACGAGATGGCCCAAAAATTTGAAATATTGCACATACAACGGTTGGTCCAATCCCAAAGCCTTGATCAAGATGGCGCGATCCTCATCTGTCGCGGTATCGGAAAGCATCAGCGTGACAGGGTCGCCTGTGACGTGTACCAGCACAAAGACGATCAGCGAAATAAGAAAGAGGACGGGAATGATTTGCAGCAATGACCGTATGAGAAATTTTTTCATTCTTTTGCCTCCCGGAATGATGGTTTTAAAACGAACGGGCCTCACGAAGAGACCCGTCCCGTTTCCGAATCGTTATTGCTTGAGGGTGATTTCGTCGACCGGCAGCATTTCATCCAGTCGAGGTTCAAACTGTATCCGGTTGCTGTTGTATCCATAGTTGGCACCCATCTGGAACAAGTAAATGAACGGGCGATCGTTGGCGACCATTTGCTGAGCCTGTTGATATTGTTTCTCGCGCTCTTGTTCATTCAGGTTTGTTTCAGCTTCTTCCAACAGTTTGTCGAGTTCCGGATTGTTGTAATCAGTTTCCCCCTTGGCAATGGCAGAACTTGCACGGTCAAAGGCTAGAGAAGCATCGAACATGGAGTTCCCGTAGGCGATCATAAACAGTTCGTTCATCTTTTTGCCGCGATATTGCTCATTAAATTTGCTCCACTCTTGCAGATCGAGATTCACTTTGATGCCCACTTCACCCAGCATGGCTTGAATCAATTCGGCAGTTTCCTTGTCTTTCAGATAACGGCCGCTTGGGGAACTGAGGGTGATTTCCAGTCCGTTTGCGTAACCCGCTTCCGCCAGCAGCTGCTTGGCCTTTTCCGGGTCGTACAGGGAAGTGCCGTACAGCGATGGATCTGCCCCGAAGTTGCCTGGGGTAACACGCGTCCGGGTGACGGTGCCGCCGCCAGCGAGAATATTGTCCACAATCGCCTGTTTGTCGATGGCCAAGTCAATCGCTTCGCGTACTTTCGGATCGGCGGTTTTCGTGCCGGGAGTCATCCGTACCGTCAACTGCATGACGCGTTGGGTCGGTCCCTGTGCGACTGCGGTTCCCTCGTTATTTTTGATCCGGTCCAGATCGGTAGGCGGAATGTTGACAGCCAAATCAACGCCACCGGTCAACAATTCGGAAACACGGGTGGCATCTTCCGGAATGGAGCGGAAAACCACTTCATCCCATTTAGGCTTGTCGCCGAAGTAGTCGTCGTTTTTGACCAGGATCAGGCGATCGTCGCGTTTCCATTCTTTTAATTTGTAAGGGCCGGTTCCAACCGGATTTTTCAGATATTCGTCAAAGCCTTTTTCTTGAATGTATTTGGAAGGCAACATTCCCGAGCCCAGCCGGGAAAGACGATTGAGCAGCACCGGCTGCGGACCGTCGGTAATGATGTGAACAGTGTGATCATCAATCACTTGCACTTCCTTGATCTGTTTGTAATTTCCGTATTCCAGCAACGTTTGATCTTTGGCAACCCGTTCGAGCGTATATTTGACGTCGGCTGCTGTAAACGGATCGCCATTGTGGAATTTGACCCCTTCCCGCAGCTTGAACTCCCAAGTGGTGTCATCCAACTGTTTCCACGAGGTAGCCAAATCAGGCTGGAGCTGCTGGTTTTTGTCTTTTTTGACCAGATAATCAAACATGTTCACATGGACGGCTTCGGTTGAGGTGTTGTTGTGATTGTGAATATCGAAGCTGACAATATCGTTGCCGCTTGCGATGGTCAACACCTTTTTGCCGCTGTCTGTTTGTGTGGACTTGCTGGTGGAATTCTCCGTTTGCGGAGTGTTTGCCGATTGTTGACTGCCGCATCCTGCGACCCCCAGCAACAGCATTAAAGCAAGACTGGCCATGGCAAAACGTTTCATGATTCAAACCCCCTTCATGTTTCTCTTTAACTTTTTTGCAAGTACTGCAAAGCAACGGCCGACAGCATGGCGGAACCGAGCGGCAAAGCATCCTCATCGAGGTCAAACTGCGGGTGGTGCAGAGGATAAATCGCATTTTTTTCCCGATTGCCTACTCCCAGCCGGAAAAACACGCCGGGAATTTCGTGGGTGTAATAGGAGAAGTCCTCTCCGCCCATCGAAGGTTTAACGAGGCGTGACTTTCCTTGGCCCAATACCAGGTCTGCCGTTTCCAGAACAAGATCGACCATCGCATCGTCATTGATTACGGAAGGATAGCCCATGTGATAGGTAAACTCGTAGGTGGCGCCAAAGGCATCTGTGACGCCTTTGATGATCTTTTCCAATCTTTCCGGCATTTCCGCGCGGAGTTCCGGATTCAGAGTGCGCACGGTTCCTTGCATGGTTACTTCTGGTGCGATGACGTTGCTGGCCGATCCGCCTTCGATCTTGCCGATCGTGACGACGATGGAATCAAGCGGGTCAACATGGCGGCTGGCAATATGCTGGAGAGCGGAGATCACTTGGGCGCTGATCACCACGGAATCGACGGAGGTATGCGGATGGGCAGCATGGCCTCCGCGACCGATTACCTTGATCGTGATCGTATCCGCGGCGGCGCAGCCAATTCCTCTGACGGCGGTTATTTCACCAACCGGCACAAACGGAAAGACGTGCAATCCGGCAATGGCATCCACTGGCGGATCGCTTAACACGCCATCGTCCATCATCGCTTTTGCGCCGGCCCCGCCTTCCTCGGCGGGCTGAAAGATAAACTTGATGTTGCCGCGCTCCGGTTTGCCCAGTTGGCAGAGCAGTTGCGCTGCCCCCATGAGCATGCTGGTGTGGGCATCATGTCCGCAAGCGTGCATTTTGCCAGTGACTGTTGATTTGTATTCCACCTGTTTTTGATCCAGGATCGGCAAGGCATCCATATCGGCTCGCAGCCCGATTGTCGGGCCTGGTTCTTTTCCGCGAAGGAGACCGACCACTCCGGTGCGGCCAACTCCCCGGGTTACCTCAAGACCCAAACTCTCCAAATGCTGGGCCACTTGCCCGGAAGTGCGAACCTCCTCGTAAGCAAGCTCAGGATGCTGGTGAAAGTCGCGTCTCCAGGCAATGAGCTTGTCTTTCAGCTCGCTCGCTTTTTTGAGCAGTTCTGAGCTTTCATAAAGTTCGGGCTGGACCGTCACTGCGCATCACCTCGTTTGGCGAAGTCTTCAATAATGGCGGCAATATGTTTGATTCCTTGAATATAATCATCAACCAGAATATTTTCATTTGGCGCATGGTTGTTGGAGGCGAAGTTGCCCACTCCGACTGATACGGCAGGTATCCCCAGGCTTTGGCACAATACATACATCGGTCCTGTTCCGGGCGACATGGGCATCACTGTTGGCTCCATTCCGTAAATCTGCTCGGCTGTGCCGAGAACACTGGCTGCCAAAGGATTCCAAATCTCTGTACGCGCGGGATGTTCCAGCGTAAAGGAGTGAATCTCAATATCGGAAAAACCGTGTTTGTCGAGATGCTTTCGCAGCAAATTGCGTATCTCGTGCGGATCTTGATCGGGAACAAGCCGGAAGTCGATTTTGACTCTCGCTTCCGAGGGCAAGACAGTTTTTGAACCTTCACCGGTATAGCCCGATTCAATCCCGCAAATGGTGCAGGTTGGTTGGAAGATCAGCTTTTCTTTTAAAGGAAGGCCGGACAAGTTCAGTAAGAATGAATCCAGTCCCAACTTTTCCAAAGTGCTTTCCTCGCTGTAAATCATCTTCTCCAAGACGTCTCGATCGGCTTCGGTAAGTGCCGCCACTTTGTCGTAAAACCCTTCAATTTGCACCTTTTCATCCGGGGTTTTCAAGGTGGAAAGAGCCCAGATCAAGCGCCAAGCCGGATTTTCAATGATCGCTGCATTGGCGGAATGCAGATCTGTGTTCGCTCCTTTGCATCTCAGTTCGACATAGCACATTCCTTTCACGCCGAGGCTGACTTGCGGGCGCCCATCGGCATTTTTGTAGCCGAACTCCCACAGGCATCCGTCTGCCTGAAGCAAATCGCGGTGGTGTTCAACAAATTCTTCGAGATGAACGCTTCCGATTTCTTCTTCCCCCTCGACAACAAATTTTACTTGCAGGGGAAGCGAACCGCGTACTTTTTGAAAAGCGTGCACCGCAGCCAAACGTGCCAGCAGATTGCCCTTGTTATCGGCAACGCCTCTGGCATAAATGCGGCCATCGCGTATTTCAGCGGCGAATGGCGGGGACTCCCACAATTCAAGCGGGTCTTCCGGTTGGACATCATAGTGATTGTAGAAGGAGAGGGTTTTGCTTTTTTCTTGGCCGAGGACTCCATAGACGACCGGATATCCCGATGTTTCCACTTGCATCGTCTCGGCGCCCAGTTCCTTCAGCTTTTTTTCTACCATTGCGGCGGTTTCTTTCATTCCGCGGTTTTGCGCGGCAACGCTCGGTTGGCGGCAGATCTCCTGAAGCCATGAAATATATTCCTCTTTGTTGCGGTCGATAAAATCGAATACGTCTTGCAAGGAATGGCCCCCTTTAACGGAAATATTCCAAAATTTAATTATTCAAAATAATAAGATAAACCATTTAATTTTGTCAATTCAAAGTATTATAAATATTTTTTGGCATATACCCAAAATGAGGGAGGAATTCAAAGTCTTTTAGCGAACGGGTTTATTAAATTAACGGAAAATTTCCGAAATAAGACCCAAAATTAAATGCAAGATTACAACGGAATGAGGGGAAGGTATGTCCGAACAGTTGGAGCAGTTAGTCGAAACGCTATATCCCACTTTGGTCGAATGGAGACGAGATTTTCATTATTATGCGGAATCGGGCTGGGTTGAATTCCGCACTGCCTCGAAAGTGGCGGCCAGGTTGGCGGAATGGGGTTATGAAGTGAAGGTGGGGCGAGAAGTTATCAAGGACGAGGCCCGGATGGGGGTCCCGTCGGAAGCGTTTTTGCAGGAGCAACTGAAACGAGCGTTGGAGCAAGGGGCTGATCCTGATTGGATTCCTCGCTTGGCAGGCGGCTTCACCGGGGTGGTGGGAATCTTGCGGACCGGAAAGCCTGGTCCTACTGTCGGCTTCCGTTTTGATATGGATGCTTTGGACATTCAAGAGTCAAGTGATCCGGAGCATATCCCGGTTGCCCAAGGGTTTCGTTCAACCAATGCAAATATGATGCACGCTTGCGGCCATGATGCTCATACCGCGATTGGACTGGGACTGGCCAAGACGCTGATCGCATTGAAAGAACAGTTGACAGGGACGATTCTGGTTATCTTTCAGCCTGCGGAAGAAGGAGTCCGCGGAGCGAAATCGATGGTAGAAGCGGGCGTGCTGGATCAGGTCGAAATGTTTTTTGCTTCCCACATCGGGACGGGGCCGAAGTTAGGAGAGGTGGTATGCGGAGCCAGAGGCTATTTGGCCACCACCAAACTGGATGTCACTTATCAGGGGGTCGCCTCTCATGCTGGGGGAAAGCCTGAGGAGGGCAAAAACGCGCTTCTGGCCGCAGCCGCTGCAGCGCTTAATCTGCATGCCATCTCCCGTCACAGTGAGGGTGCTTCGCGTATTAACGTCGGGGTATTACAGGCGGGCAGCGGGCGGAATATTGTGCCCAGTCGGGCGACACTTAAGATTGAAACACGCGGCGAAACATCGGAAATTAATGAATACGTTTACAATCAAGCTTTGCAAATCATCCGCGGTGCGGCCGCCATGTACGGTGTGCAAGAATCGATTTCGATTCAGGGAGAAGCGCGGAGATGTGACTCAAGCGAGGAACTGATTCCGTTTATACGCACGCAAGCGAAAAAGGTGCACGGTGTTGAGCGAGTGTTGGATCATCATCCGGCGGGGGGATCAGAGGATGCGACGTACATGATGGAGCGGGTTCAACAAAACGGAGGACTTGCTTCTTACTTGATTTTTGGGACAACTTTGGCAGCGGGACATCACAATGAGCGGTTTGACATTGATGAACAAGCGATGAAAATCGCAATCAAAACGTTGGCATTATGCGCAATGCAGGCGTATCAACTTCAAAAATGAGAGGATGAACATATATGTCAGAATTGTACACCTATTTGCAAAAAAATCAGCTAAACATTCTGCAAGATATTGAGACGGTGGTCAAAGCGGAATCGCCGTCTAACGTTAAAGCGGCCGTTGATCGCTGCGGCGCCGTCCTTGCTTCGCTTTTCCAAAAATATTTTGGAGTCGATCCTGTTGTTTATCCGCAAACAAATACAGGCGATCATATGCGATTTGCGATCGGTGAAGGCGAAGGACAAATTTTGATCTTGGGGCACTTTGATACCGTATGGGATATCGGCAGACTCAGTTACCGCATCGAAGGAAATAAAGCTTACGGACCGGGGATCTTTGACATGAAAGGCGGAATTGTTCAGTCTCTTTGGGCGATCAAAGCTTGTCGAGAGCTTGATTTGCCGATCAGGAAGAAAATCGTCTTTCTTTGCACATCAGATGAGGAGATCGGGAGCGGCACTTCGCGAGCAATAATAGAAGAAGAAGCGAGAAAGAGCGAGGTCGTTTTGGTTGCCGAGCCGCCCGTTGCCCAGTCGGGTGCGCTTAAAACATCACGAAAAGGCGTCGGCATGTATACCGTCGCGATTAAAGGCAAGGCTGCACACGCCGGGAACCATCATCAGGATGGAATCAGTGCTGTAGAAGAAATGGCAAGACAGATCATTTATCTGCATAGTCTGACTGATTATGAAAAAGGGACTACTTTAAATGTAGGGATAGCCCAGGGGGGATCACGGAGAAATGTAGTGGCCGAATCGGCGGAAGCCTTTGTCGATTTGCGGGTAAGCAGTATGGAGGAAGCCGAGCGAATTGATAGCTTGCTAAGACAGCTGCAGCCTCATCAGCAAGGAGTTACTATAGAAGTGAATGGAAGCGTCAGTCGCCCGCCGATGGAAAAAAGCGAACAAACCGACCGCTTGTTCCGTTTGGCCAGAGAATGCGGAACGGAACTGGGATTGGACTTGAAAGAAGCATTTGTTGGCGGTGGAAGTGACGGTAACTTTACGGCAGCCGTGGGCGTTCCAACATTGGATGGATTGGGTGTGATGGGGGATGGGCCCCATGCGGAATATGAGCATATTTTAATTGATCAGTTACCGATTCGCGCTGCCCTGTTCGCAAAGCTGCTAATCGCGTTGTAGGGCCATAACCTCAACTTGTCGGGCCAAAGAGGGGGAACCTCTCTTTGGCTTTTTGTTTTTGTCTAATCTAAAAATTGGGCTTGCCTTGCGTTGTAGGATTTGTTATTATTTTGGACGTTGGTTTTACAATCTTATTGAAAAAAGAGAAAGTTAGCCAAAAAAATCCTCTTGATTCAAGATAGATTGTATGATAGAGTTTATAGAGTAAGCGTTGAATAAGATGTTCTTTGAAAACTGAACAGCGAAACGTTTGAAGTGATCAAATCACAAGCCAAGCAATTTCTTTTTGAACCAAAGATCAACACTTAACTTTAT
>NZ_JAFBEB010000012.1 GCF_016908525.1 Brevibacillus fulvus | reverse complement strand
GGATGTTGGCAAGTGGTTTTTTAATTTATGCAGCCCCTACGGGTCTGCATAAATTAACTGCCATAACCTACATTTTTAGTCTGCCATAAACAGTAGCACCAGGGAGGCCGGGAAGATGGCGGCGGGTTCGTAGTAGTGAGGATGGTCTGCCGTTTGCATCCGTAGTGGTAACACAGGCGGGGAGGAGAAAACAGACCGGAGCGAAGGAACCCAGTCAGCGGATGAGAAGGATGAGAACTTACAATGGGCGTTGTTTGTTTCTCAAAAGACCAATAAGGATTGCTGGTACTTTGGTACTGGCAGTCCTGTTGGTCTTTTTCCATTTGGTGATGGAACGTAAGTTCCAATTTTTTTCAGGCAGCATAACATCAACTCGCTGAAAAACTCTACATAAGCTCACTGAAAAATCCTGTTCTGCGTAATTTGGCAATCCCTGTTGTATACCAGCCAATAAATCCACAACCTTTTCACTACAGAAACCTCGCTGAAGAATATAAAAACTGCAGTCAGAAGCCCTCTTCCCCGCCCACGTTTTCCCTTTCCCCTCACTTTTTTCCTCACGCCATCCCAGCCGTAATGACCGTAAAATCAAACATATATTATTCCCTTGATCTCGGAAAGAAAGGAGGTTCCAGTAGGAGTGTCGAACACGCATTCCAGTGGTATAATGGTAGTACAGACAACGGACGGAGAAGGGAGAGTGATGACGTGACCAAACTAATGGACTTGAAGATTGACTTCGCATTCAAACAAGTGTTTGGCAAAGCGGGAAACGAACCGATTCTCCTGGCCTTCCTGAACGCGGCACTCAAACTGCCAAAGGATGAGCGAATCGTGTCGGTGGAAATCCTCAATCCGGAAATCAATCGGGAACACATCGAGGACAAGGCATCTGTGCTGGACATCCACGCCAAGACGGAACAGGGTGAGCACGTCAACATCGAGATTCAGTTGGCAAACAAGTTCGACATGGAAAAGCGCACCCTCTACTACTGGTCACGCATCTTCTCTGCTCAGATGCAAAAGGGAATGCCGTACACGGAATTGGCAAAAACGATCACAATCAACATTCTCAATTTCCGCTTTCTGCGGGAAACTGAGCGGTTCCACACCACATTCCACCTGTACGAGGATCAGCAGCAGTTTCCGCTGACAGATGTGATGGAGATTCACTTCATGGAGATCCCGAAGCTGATGGACAAGTGGGAACAGCGGGCGGTCAATCCGCACGACAATGAGCTGGAGAGATGGCTGCTGCTTCTGGAGGCGGACGATCACGAAGAAATTCGCAAGGAATTGGAGGCGATAGCGATGCAAGATCCGGTCATGAAACGGGCGTTTGACGAATGGGAAGACCTGAGCCGTGACGAGAAGAAATGGGTCGAGTACGAGTCTCGTCGGAAGGCGATTCTGGACGAGATGGCGGCTGTCCGAGAGGCAGAAATCCGGCAGCAGAAGGCTAGAGAAGAAGGCTTGTTAGAAGGAAAGCTTTTAGTAGCAAAGGAAATGCTTGCGGAAGGAGAGAGTCCAGAACGCATTGCAAAGCTGACTAAACTCCCCTTAGAAGAAATCGAAAAACTGAAACAGGAGCTTCACTAACCGAAGCTTAAAACGACTCACAGACGACCCTGTGTCTAATTAAAGGATGCAGGGTCTTTTTGCGTTGCCAAAAACAAATAAGGAGATGAGAAGCATGTTGTTTCCGAATTTGCCGATCAAAACGGCGGGAGGCAAAGTCTTTTGGGACACCCTCGACAGGAGAAACGGGTGGAAACTGCAGCAGAACCGTCTCACCGGACATTTCCGCATTCTCGATCCCGACGACGTCAGACAGGCGTGCGTGGGGAACGGACGAGGGCGAGATGTGGCGCACGTTCCGCAACTTCGCCGGGTCAAGGAACGAGTGAAAGCATCTCGATGGCTCACAATAGCCTTCGGGATTTTTGAATCTCAGGAGGTGTTTGACAATGGACGTGATTCAGCAATTCGAACAGTACCTTGTGGAGAATGGGATCGCGCCGAAAACGATTCAATCCTACGTCGGTGATGTAAAGGCATTCGCGGAGTTCCTCGCAGCGATGGGCGTAGATCAGCCGACCGATCTGAAACGTTTCTACGTCTCCAGCTACAAGAATCACCTGACGGAAAGAAAGTACGCCGTCGCGACGATCAACAAGAAGATCAATTCTCTGCAGGCGTTCAACCTGTTCCTGATCGACCGTAAGCTGACAACAGAGCAGGTCGTCAAGCTGCGCAAAGACAGGATCAAGGTGGCCGCCGGAAGCGAGGGAGAGGTGGAGGTGTTCACGGAGCAGGAAGTAAACCAGATCCTGTTCTTTGTCCAGGACAGAGCGAGAGTCAGCCTGCGGAACCATCTCGTCGTCTGGATGCTGCTGTACACTTGTGAACATCAATTGTAAAATCCTCAATATAATCAGTTGAAAATTCCCCACTTACATCAGACAATCTCTCCGAGAGGAGAGAGAAACTTGGTCAAGAATGGGGAGTTTTTTGTGATTAAAGATATGAGACAGAAAGGAATGACGATCACACAAATCTCTAATGAATTAGGGAGAGATCGTAAAACAATCCGTAAATGGCTGATCGAACCGGAAGCAAAAAGCTATAAGAGAAAACCATCAGAGAAAACTATTTTGGAACCGTTTAAAAACTATATTCGCCAAAGAATGCAGGAAGGTTGTCTAAACGCAGTTGTTCTATTGGAAGAAATTAAGGCACAAGGATATTCTGGAGGAATCACTACTCTTCGCATGTTCATGAAACCCATACGACCTACGGTCGTCTCCAAGGCAACTGAACGTTTTGAAACCCCACCGGGAAAACAAGCTCAGGTAGACTGGGGGACATTTCGAGTGGATTGGATGGGGCAGAAAAAACGGATCTATGCTTTTGTAATGATCCTAGGATACTCCAGAATGATGTATGTGGAATTTACGGAGGATGAGAAATTGGAGACGCTAAAGGGATGCCATATCAGAGCAATGGAATACTTTGGGGAATAACGGATTCGTGTTTGTATGACAACATGAAAACAGTTGTGATCGGTCAAGATGACCGAGGGCAAGCGATCTGGAATGAACGATTTGCTCGGTTCGCTGCCCATCACGGATTTATCTTGCGGCGTTGTAAACCTTACCGTGCTCGCACGAAGGGAAAGGTCGAAAATGGAGTCGGATACATAAGAAAAAATTTCTGGCCACGGATCCAAACATTCACCGGATTGAATGACCTAAATCAGCAGGTGCGGCACTGGCTTGATACGGTAGCGAACGTACGAATTCACGGTACAACACACGAAATGCCATTGATGCGTCTCCAAAAGGAAACGTTAAAAACACCTAATCCGACTCCTTATGAATATGTAGAAAGGCATATCCGTAAGGTTTCCAATGATTCACTCGTGTCTTATCAAGGGAATCGCTACTCTGTACCTTTTCAGTACATTGGCCACCTTGTACAAGTCCAAGATGATAAAAATGGAGTGTTACGCTTTTATCACGATTACAGTCTCATTGCAGAGCATGTCAAAATAAGTGTCGCTAAGTATCAGGTGGCTCTTAATAAAAAACACTTCGAGGGGATTCGAAAAACGAACGGCCAAATGGTTCCCCAACCTATCCCCCGTCTCGTTTCCAACTCAACACCCGAAGTGATTCAGCGTTCTTTATCCGTTTATGATGCATTAACGGATGAGGAGGAGGTGAAACTTCAATGATCCTCCAAGAACGACTTAAACTCGCCTTCCAACAGTTAGGGTGGGTACGTATTCCTGACGTTCTCCACCAACATGCAGAAGAGGCTTCTAAACAAAATATATCCTATCTAGAGTTTCTAGACAAACTGTTACAGGAAGAAATCATTGCTAAAAATGATCGCTATATACGAACCCGAACACGTTTGGCTCGACTGCCGTATCATAAGACACTTTCACAGTTTGATTTCTCGTTCCAACCATCCATTGATGAAAGAAGAATACGAGACTTTGCTACGATGCAGTTTATTGAACACCGAGAAAACATTGTCCTCCTTGGACCACCTGGTGTTGGGAAGACTCATTTAGCTGTCGCTTTAGCGATGGAAGCTATTTCGAAAAGGTACACCGTATATTTTATTACGGCTCATGATTTGGTGCAAAAACCTACAAGAAGCTCATCGGACGAATACCATACGCCGGAAATTAAGTGTCTATACCAAGCCTGATTTGTTAATCATTGATGAGATAGGATACCGCAAAATGGATGAAACGGCTGCTCATTTTTTCTTCCAAATCATTGCAGAAAGGTACGAAAAAGGCTCCGTCATTCTAACATCGAATAAATCATTCGGCATGTGGGGTGAGATTTTTGGTGATTCTGTATTAGCCACAGCAATTTTAGACCGACTTTTGCATCACTCTAGTACAGTCAATATAAAGGGAGAAAGTTATCGCATTAAAGAAAAGAAGAAGGCTGGATTCTCTCAGATCAGAAATGTCTGAAGAAAAAGGAGAACCTCCAGATTAGGGACCTGTCGGTCCCCACTAATGGGGAAAGTTCAGTTGATGAATTTGGGGAATTTTAAGTTGATGTTGACATCCATGCGTGACTTATGAAAATGTTGTACGTTTTAGCCATCGTGCATTACTCTCCTTTTTAAATAATTTTAGTGGAGGAATGGTATATGGGTAATATTAATGCCGGTAAATACCGCAAAAAGCCAGTAACAATAGAAGCCTATCAAACGACTTCGGAAGTGACGATCCAGACCTTGGAAGGCTTAATGAAGGCTGAACCTGGAGACTGGATTATCACTGGAGTTGCAGGTGAGCAGTATCCTTGCAAGCCTGAAATCTTCGAGCGTACTTATGAGAAGGTTAACGACTGATACGATCTTTCTTTTCATCGGTAGAGGCGGCAAGTTGCGACCAGTTGAAATTTTCGGAAGAAATGAAACTTTCGACTCTTTGGACCATTGAATACGTCAAAGAAGACGGGAATATTGTTGAATCAAAGGTTACAACCGATAGTGAAGTTGTAATTACCCGACTTGATAAGGAAACCAACGAATTAGAAATAGACTCCAACGGGGAAAAAGTTAAGATCGATTTGGACGATTACCCCAAAAAATCAGAATCGGTTGAAATGCTAATAGAGCCAGATATTGAGAATCGTGTAGAATCATATGAGGGAGAGTATAGAATTTTCAACGATTACTATGAAAACCAAGATTTTTGGGCCCTTGAATGGGAAGGTGAAACGAAAACTACCTTTGAAAATGATAGTAATGAGGACGCTTTAGGAGATTTCGCTGAAGCGATTGATGACCTGGAAAGTCTTGAAGAAGATTTAGATAACGCAATATCTTACGGGGTACCAGGTGTTGGCTTCGCTTCTGTGATCGCAGCAATTTGCGTTAATCCGCCATTGGCATTGACTATCGGAATTATGACAGGAATTGCCGCTACATATGGTTTAACACAGACCTGCCTAAATATAATGAATGATATGATTCCTCATGAAAAGAAAGCTGCCAGAGCATTCGCCGATATTGATCCTTCAGGCCCTGCATCATAAAGTAAAGCTTAGGAAAAAAGCAATCCGTTATAATGTCTTTACGGATTGCTTTTTTAAATCATTTATCATCAGGTGAGGTGAGTCAACTTTGATAATAAATGTTTTTTTTCTACCGCTTATCGTAGGACTTCTGATGGGGATTGCTCTTGGAGTAAAAAAAATCATAAACCAAAATGATAAGCTTATCCAGTTACTTGAAGAGATAAAGAACAAAAAGTAATTTATTATCTAAGACTGGAGTTGTAATTTATTCTCAATAAGACAAGCCAATAAGACTAAAGAGGTACCCTTGTTTTCCCCCGGGGGGGGTTATTTTTTGTTCGGGTATGATGGTTATAGGAGGGTCGACGATGTGCGGACGATTTACTTGTTACCAATCCGGATAAACTAATGAGACGTTTTTTTCTGGACGAGATTCCTTTTTAACCTAAAACCACGATACAATATTGCTCCTGGTCAACTCATCCTGGCCATAATAGCCGATGGGGGGAAAAGGCGAATCGGGCAACTTCGCTGGGGTCTTGTTCCCTTTTGGGCAGAAGACGAAAAGATTGGGTACAAAATGATCAACGCCAAAGCAGAAACAATACAGGAAAACCCAGCTTTTAAAAACCTTTTTGTTCGTAAACGTTGCCTTATCCCGGCAGATGGATTTTACGAATGGAAACAGACTGAAAAGGGAAAACAACCCATGCGTATCATGATGAAAAACGGGGAATTGTTTTCTTTTGCCGGCCTGTTTGACACCTGGACAAAACCAAACGGTGAAAAGCTGCACAGTTGTACGATTATCACGACAAAACCAAACGAGATTGTTTCTGATATCCACGACCGGATGCCGGTTATCCTGAGGCAGGAGGACGAAGATCTTTGGCTCGATCGCGAGTGGTTTGACCCTGACCTGTTGGGGTCATTGCTGGTGCCTTTTGATGCTGGCCAGATGCGAGCTTATCCGGTTTCAACGATGGTGGGTAGTCCGAAAAATGACGTTCCTGAGTGCATAGAGGAGGTTTCATGGCAATAGCCAAAACCTCTTTTTTTCGTCAAAGGCTTCGACATGTTCCATTTCTTAAAATTGCATTCATAAACCATGCTTGTTTTTTATTGCAAGCAAACCATACTTAATTCCATCAAACTCCACCGTCATGCTGTTTTCTTCTGAGATACGAATGTGCGATCCAACTATTGTCATGAAAGGTGTTTGTGTGTACTCGATCTAACGTACAATGGATAATGTTTTACAATATAGGCAGTCATTGCCGATAAGAAAGGTATACGAACTATTTTTTGTAAGGATGAGCTTTCATGATTATTTCGCACAACTCGGCAGCGCTATACACTTTTAACAGACTAAGAATAAATAATAGAATGTCCGCTAACGCTATGGAAAAATTGTCCTCAGGATTGCGTATAAATAAAGCTGCTGATGATGCAGCCGGATTGGCAATCTCTGAAAAGATGAGGGCTCAAATAAGAGGATTAGAACAAGCTAGTAGAAATATACAGGACGGTATATCACTAATTCAAACTGCTGAGAGTGCTCTAGGAAGTATTCACGATAGTTTACAGCGGATGAGAGAATTGGCTGTTCAAGCAGCTAATGATACTCTTAATGCTTCAGATAGGAAATTAATTCAATCAGAAATTGAACAGATAATAAATGGGATCGATGAAATTGCTAACCATACAAATTTTAACGAAATAAAGTTGCTTAATAATAAAGAAACAAATAATGTTGGCGCCGTCGTTACCGTCACATCCCTTGGTGGAGGTAAGTCGAGAGTTGAAATCAATACGCCCTTGGGTAAAACACCAGAGGAAACGGCAGATAATTTGATTCAATCATTTGATGCAGTAAAAAATGGACTAATTGGTGATTCTGAATCAATTAGAATAGCAAGTGAGTTTGAAATACTTAAGCAAAATGCCAGTGAAGTATTAATTGGGAACATGGCTGGAAAAGGATATCTTGTAGGCACTTATAATACATTGACAAACTCAATGTAGTACTGCTTTCGTGGGTTTAGGATTTATTATTATTGGGGGCACCACATACTCAGGCTATGGTATGACTGATCAAATTACTAATTTCGATAGAATTGGGTTTGTTGATATTGGAGATTCACCAGGAGACAGTCTTGTATTTCAATTTACCGAAACAGTTATACCAAAACCTAGTTTAACTTTACAAATAGGAGCTAATGCTTCACAGACATTACCCATTGA
Source organism: Brevibacillus fulvus (assembly GCF_016908525.1). GTDB lineage: Bacteria > Bacillota > Bacilli > Brevibacillales > Brevibacillaceae > Brevibacillus_G > Brevibacillus_G fulvus. Next base: position 113,422 of record NZ_JAFBEB010000012.1, on the reverse strand, counting down.
GTTAATTGACACCACGGCAATATCATTAGGCATTAAAGATATTTCTGTTGATACTAGAAATAATGCAAAAAGTTCTATATCCAAGATTGATATTGCAATTCAAACAATTTCCTCGGGACGTTCTAAATTTGGGGCTTATCAAAATCGTTTGGAACACGCTATGAATAACGTTGGTAACTACACAGAAAACCTGATAGCATCTGAATCACGGATCAGAGATGCAGATATGGCAAAAGAGATGATGGAATTGACGAAACAAAATATCTTAGTGCAAGCATCACAGGCCATGTTAGCACAAGCAAATCAAATATCAAATGGTGTATTAGAGTTATTGAAATAGAGAAAGAGTTAGCAAGTTTAAGGTAAAAGCAGCTCAAATTAAAATAGCAGGTTGCGATAAATTAACAATAACAGCTTGCTTTTTATTGCAAGCAACTGTAAAGCTTCATTATTTTATACCCTTAAGAATCAAGGTTTATTGAGCCTTTTCATAGATGATGCGTTAAGTGCTATTAACGCTCAAGAAATCAAGGTAACTTTCAACAAGGAACTTGATAAAACAACTGCTGAAGATCCAGATAACTACACTTTGGCAGACGCTAGTCATCCAGCTGATGTTGTATTGACTGCGGATAAGAAAAGTGTCCTCTTGTCTGTAACTGCAATGGCGAATACAAATACTTACAGTGTAGATGTAACTGGAGTATTGGCAGCTGATTATGCAAAGTTGGCTGAGGATTATGAAGGTGCAACTCAAGTATTCCTTGATCAAAAAGCTCCTACACTGGTAAACGCAGAGTTCCTTAAAGGCAACCTTGTTCTAACTTTTGATGAACCAGTTGCTGAAACGATGAGTGTTAAAGTTGACGGAGTAGTTGTTGCTGACGCTGACGCTGGTACAACATCGATTGATCCAGTAGATGCTTCTGAAGATCTTGGCGATTATACGGTAACCGTAGCACTCCCAACTGCATTGCAAACGGCAGGTACTCACACTGTTACCGTATATGATGCACAGGATACAGTAGATACAGATCCAAATACTCTTTCTGTATTTACTAAAACATTCACCATTACTACTGACACTGTTGCTCCCGCTGTAGCTAGTGTAACTGCTTATACCGCTGATACTTTTAAGGTTAAGTTTAGCGAAGAATTGACTACTGACACGCAACTTTCTGATTTGATTACTGCTGGTAAAGTTGTTATTAAAAAGGGCAATCTGACTTTGCCTACAGTTACTGCGGAAAAAGATGCTACTGACAAAACCAATACTACTTACAAAATCACAGTTGCTGGGGATACTACAAACCCACTGTATGGTGATGGTGAAACTAGTGTTGCTCTCAATGTGAGCATTAAGGGTTACCAAGATAAAGCTAACCTCTTTGGTAAAGATTACTCTGGTTCTGTAACTCTGACTAAAGATGCAGGTGCTCCAAAGGTACTTTCTGCTAACTTGAACAAAGTTGTTGGTAAAACCATTACTGTTAAGTTTGATGAAGTAATTGCTGGTGCCGATGCTACAAAAGTAAAAGTGTACAAAAATGGTGTTAGCCTTCCAGTTGCTGGTGCTGCAGTAATTGATGATGCTGATGATGATACACTTCAGATCACAATTACAACAACTGATGGTTCTGATGTAGATACTGATCCAGATGATTTGACTGCAGGTACTTATAGTGTGGCTCTTGCAGCTGGAGCAGTTTGGGATGCAGATGAAAATAAAAATGCTGCAGTAACTACGTCTGCAACTTTGGATAATGCTAGTAAGTACCTCACTGGGGTTGCTATTGATAATGCTACTGAGCCAAATGTAATTTCTGTCAATTTCGGCACAGAAATGAACGATGATGCTAAAGCATTGAGCAACTACAAGTTAGATGGTGTTGAACTCCCTGCTGGTACAACTATTGATTTTGTAGGCAGCAAAAATGTAGTTAACATCTACCTGCCTGCTAACAAGTATGTAATTGATTCTCAAGCTAAGCTTTCGATTAGCACTTCTTTGAAAGCTAAAAACGGATTGGTTGTTGCTGATGGTGCGGCAACAAAAGCTTATGAGGAAATTGTTGATATTACTGACAACATTGCTCCTGAACTGAAATCCGCGAAGTTCGTCGTTGCAGATGAAGATGCTACATCTTCAAGCGCTATTGAGTTGACATTTAGCGAAGGTTTGGCTGAGCAAGATGCTGATGCAGATGGTATCCTGGACGATTACACTCTTCTTGTAGATGGTGTTAGTGTCTCTGTTGCTGGTAATAATGCAGTAACAGTAGGAGATAAAACTCTTGTAATCACTACTGCTGAAACTATTAACACTGCTCAAAAAGTAGAAGTTAAACTTGTTGCAAAAGGATCTAAAAACCAAGAAATTAATACAACTGATGATTCCGCTCTTGCAAATAAAGTTGTAGTTGGGGCACCAGTTGAGGTTTCTGGTAAAGTAGTAGCACCACAACTCCCTTAATAAAAATAACGAAACGTTACCTAATAAGTCTTAATTGACGAAATAGGTGGAGAAGCCCTTCAGCCAAAGTATTGGCTGGAGGGTCCTTTCTAACTGTTCTGTTAAACAGGCAGATGAAATCTCTGCCCTAGGCAAACAGTCAACTGTCTAGTGCCTAATCCTCCTGTGTTCGGGATCGGCTACCAATCGATCTGGGATGAAGTCAGGTGAAGTCGTAACGCTAGATGTGCGTGCGGGGCTCTTTAAAAGATGGCTATGGTTAGGATGACGAACCCATGTTGAAGCGATAGTTTGTTAGTGGCTGCTACGAAATGCTAAGCTAGGGGGTTAGCAGACATCCCTGTACTTTAAATGGTGCAGAGGGGTACAGTATAATTGGCTGTTAAACTGTATCTTCTATTATCGGAGAGTGGGAACCTAAGGTCATAAAAATGAGGGATAGACAGAGCGGAACGTTTGAAGTCTTACTAGATGAGGCTTGGTAGGGCCAGTGAGGCTAGTAAGATGGCGGCGGGTTCATAGTAGTGTGGATGGCTTGCCGTTCGTACCCGCAGTGGTAACACAGGCGGGGAGGGGAAAACTGGCCGGAACGAAGGAACCCAGTCAGCGGATAAGAGGAGTACGAGAACTTACAATGGGCGTTGTTTGTTTCTCAATTGACAAGGTATCCAATCACCAACGAGGACTGCAGAATGTACGTTTCTGCAGTCCTTTTTGGCGTTGCCTGCTTTTTACTCGCCAAGAGGGGCCAACCTTGTTGAGAGGTGGCCTTTTTTCATGCCGCTGGAATTCAGGGGATTTGGAATAAACTTCAACTGGAAGCTTTGGCGCAAACATCTTATGATATACTTTGCCCATTGTATTTTTGTGATTTTTTCTCTGTTGATGGAACGCCGTGTGCGATGAAAGTCGCCCGTACGGTGTAGGCCCGGATTGAAAGCCGCTTGTTTGTGGTATAAAGCGGGAATAGCCTTGATGCGCCTGCGATTACTGGCTATACAGTAACGCGAGGCGGCGATTTGGACAAAACCCAAATAACTTATGTAGCAGGAGGAAGTAATCACCTCGCCTATGAAGTTAGCGGAACTGCTTTTTCGACACCTGCCGTAGGAAGCGTTCCGACGGGATTAACGGATTACTCCTCCGGTACGGATATCTTTGTACCTGCTGCGAATATGCACATTGGATTGTACGAGTTGGATGCCGATGATGAAGTCGTTAAATTCCTTGATTATACGGTGCCGGCTGGTAAAATTCTTTATCAAGGTGCTATGCAGCCAGACGCAATTGCTGGTGCAACGATTGCAGAAACCTTGTTCAGCTTTGCCGAGCCGGATGACGATGTTGCCAAAGACTTTACCCAGTACTACATCGGTTTTGTGAATAACGGTGAAGGCTACGAGGAGGCTTTTGATGCTGCCTATGCAGCGGCAGGAGCAACGTTTGTTGACAAGTTGGAGTCACTGACTGCCGCAGGAAGTTTGAAAAAGATCGACGTGACTGCAGGTGATGATGGCGCTGCAACTGAAATTGGCGCTACGCTGACTAATAGTATGGATGGACTTGCGTTGGCTAGCGGTAGCACCTATGTACCGATTGTATTTACGGTTGGGACAGACGATTACGCTTGGTGCGCTCATAACAGTTCTGTAACACTTCCATAATTAGCTGGCAAACTGTACATCATGAACGTACCTGAGGAAACGTTTTAGCATTGTCCATGTCATATTTTTTAAAGGGTCTGCCTTGTCAAAGGCAGGCCCCTTTTTCATGTTTACAGTAAAACAATTAGTTGGGGTAAACTTCAACTGGAAGATTAGGTAAAGACGTATTATAATTTACATTGCCCATTGTACGTTTGTAATTTTTATCTTTGTTGACGGAACGCCGTGTGCGATGAAAGTCGCCCGCACGGTGTAGGCTCGTTTTGAGAGTCCTCTTGGATAAAAGACGAGAATAGCGCACCAACGACTATTAGTGATTTAACCTACAATCAACAAAATCTAGTTGGAACCGAAGTAACTCTTTACTATACTCCTCTAAATAATCTCCAACAAACAATGTTGCAATCAGTTGATGGAGGTACAAATTGGAGTGAAGCAAGTGTTGTATCCTCACAGCCTGAGAATGGATATAGGAAGACAGTAATTGCTACGACAGCAGGGACTAATTACAAGTTTAAGGTAGAAATCAAGGATAACGATCATTTGATAGGTTATTCAAATACTGTGGATTGTAATCCTGAGGATGCTTCGTAAACTACCAGAAATACGCTCAAAATTTTTTCGAAAAGGTCTGCCTTGTCAAAGGCAGGCTTTTTTCACGTTCACAAGAAAACAATTAGTTGGGCTAAACTCCAACTGGAAGATTAGGTAAAGACGTATTATAATTTACATTGCCCATTGTATTTTTGTAACTTTTTGCTTGTTGACGGAACGCCGTGTGCGATGAAAGTCGCTCGCACGGTGTAGGCTCGGAATAATTGCCCGACAAGCAAAACAGGGAACAAAGCCGAGAATAGCGATCATGCAGCACCAAACGGACTTAGCGCCGGGTTGACAGGGGGTCAGAAGCTGGGGAGTACATCCGTGGCTTCACTAACGCTCACCGATGATGATGCGGGAAGCGAGGGAGTGGATCATTACAAAGTCTTTGTTTCCGTGAATACGATGCCGGGAACCGACCCTGCGGCGGATTCTTATCAAACGGTGTCCTCTGCGGGAACACAAGACATTGACTTGGCCAGCCTTGTGAACGGACCGGTTGTACCGTCGGATGGCGATAGTGTTATCTTTACAGTAGTGGCTTTTGACGCGGCCCATAACGCATCCAGCCCAAGCGGTAACGACAGTACGATGGTTACTTGGGACCAACAAGGGCCTAATCAACCGACTGGTCTTACTTTTGTGGATAATCCGGACTCGAATACGATGTCGTACTATTGGGACGATCAGAGCGGTGATCCGGATTTGGATCACTTCGAGGCCTACTACAATAAAGACACAGAACCAACGACCACTGAGTATGGTTACCACTCCACCTATACGAAAACGTATAGAGGCAACAATTTGATCCGGGGTACAGGAAAAATCCTGGACGTTCTTGGTGTGGAAGATGGAGACACCGTGTTTATAAAGGTATATGCGGTGGATAAGTTTGGCAATTGGTCGGAAGCTGCCACAGTCAGCGCGGTGTATTCTTTAAGCAATACCACGAACAATTAACATTCGTTGGGATTTTTGGCAAGTCTCCATTTTGTGGACAGGAAAGAAGCATCCTAGGCTGCTAGGCCGCAAGCTGGCGTCGAAATTCCATCGGCGTCAGCTTTTTTCTGTTAAGCTGAGCAATTGTGCAAACGGTTGACGCAATATTTGCAATTCCGTTTCGTTTTTTGCTTGCCATTATGGTAAAATATGACTGCCCATTGTAAGTTTTATCCTTTTTATTTGTTGACGGAACGCCGTGTGCGCTGAAAGGCGCCCGCGCGGTGTAGGCTCGCTGCGAAAGCCCTGAGATGATGAGAGGGCATAAGCCGAGAATAGCGATCCAGGCGCAATGAATCCGCCAACCGCTTCAGGTGTTAGCGATAATGGCCTATATCGTTCCGATGTAACGATTACCTTTGCTTCGACTGTGACGGCTACCCTGGATGGAATTGTGTTTAGCTCGGGGGGAGTGGTCTCAGCGGAAGGGGATCATAGTCTTGTTTTGACCAACAGGAGCAACGGGATGACGACCACAATTAACTTTACAATTGACAAGAGCGGACCGACAGCCACTGTGGAAAGCAGCTCGGCAACTGTCCTGGAATTTGCCATCGGCGAAGATTTGTATTTGGGAAGCGGCGATAGCAAAAGCCCAATCAACACCGGTTTTGATATGAAATCGCATTTGTTGTATTCAGCCGGCGTCACGATTGACACTGCGGAATATGACGGAAATGAAGATAAAGTGGTTGTCACGTTGTCTGCTCCGGCGCCAACTGATGCAACGATTACCTTCAACAAAGGAAACAAATGTGACGCCGCGGGCAATCCGATGGCCGCTGATGTTGTCGCCACGTTTGACGGCAACGATTGGAACTGATAGCAGTTTTTTTCGACGAAGAGGGTCTTCCTCATCCGGGGAGGCCCTTTTCTTTCTGTCGATCGGGAAATGCGCCATTAACGGGAGGCAATTTCCGAAACAGCCTCGACCGCCGCTTACTTCTTCAGCCATTCTTTTACGGTTAAATAGAATGTTGCAGGAATCATCCGTAAAATACCGATTTACTCGGTAATACCGCAGGTGATAGAATAGATAAACTTGTAAAAAAATAAGGGAGAATCAAATGAAAAGTCTGCAAACCCCCCCTTTCCAGTTGGAAAGGGGTTTTTTGTGCCAATCCTTAACCGCTTTGTATAAAAATCTGTTGAATGAATCGGTGCGAGTGGAATATTTTTTGTCCGCTTTGTACAATTACATAGTTCGAATATTCTGTTAATATCAGACGTATAAAAACCTTTGCACAGGAGCGACTTGGAATGAATCAGTTTCTGGAAAGCTTGATTGGCACGTTCTTCGGGTTTCTCAAGGCGACTGGGGTGACACTGGAGATTACGATCGCTTCCCTTGTCCTTGCTCTTTTCATTGGACTTGTTTTTGCTTTTATGAAGTTGTCGGACAAACGCTGGTTGCGATGGGTTGCCAATGCGTATATCGGGTTGATCCGGGGGACTCCGCTGATTGTGCAGATTATGTGGCTTTATTTTGGAATCACCCACTTGATCGTCCTGTCCAAGTTTTGGGCAGGAGTATTGGCGCTTGCCATTCATAGCGGTGCGTACATTGCGGAAATTTTCCGCGGAGCGATTCAGTCGATTGACAAAGGGCAGATGGAAGCGGCCCGATCGCTGGGGATGTCCCGCGGACTGGCCATGCGAATCGTTGTTTTGCCGCAAGCATTCAAACGGGCCGTTCCGCCGCTTGGCAATCAGTTTATTATCGGTCTGAAAGACTCTTCTCTGGTTGCGTTTATCGGCGTGGCTGAACTTTTTAGCGTATCGATGAGCGAAGCGGCGGCGACTTTTCGTCAACTGGAATTTTACTCGATCGCTGGTCTGTACTACCTGGTGCTGATTCTGGTTTTCAGCCTGCTGCTGTCCCGTTTGGAAAAACGTTTGGATCAAGGGGGAAGATGACAAAACTTTCCGCAGGAAACGCGTGAGAATAAGGGGGAGATTCTATCGTGAAAGCAGTGCGATCTTTTTTCTGGTCTGGTTTGCTCCTGGTCGGTCTGGTTGTTTCCGGGTGCGGGAGCACAGCATCGGTTGACAGCCAAGGGGACTTCACTTTTGCGATGAGCGGGCTGTATCCGCCTTTCAACTATCAGGAAAATGGCGAGCTTGTCGGCTTCGATGTGGAGATTGGCAATGCCTTGGCGAAAAAGATGGGGATGAATCCGAAGCCGGTGACCAATCCTTGGCAAACGATCTTGGCTGCCCTTAACACAGACAAGTTTCAAGCCATTATCGGAAGCATGGCGATTACCGACGAGCGGAAAAAAGAAGTGGACTTTTCGGAGCCTTATTACGAATCCGGCGCGCAAATTTTTGTAGCCAAAGGCCAGACGGCGATTTCCTCGACGGATGATTTGCAAGGCAAAAAAATTGGCGTGGTTGTTTCCAGCACATTTGAAGCAGTCGCCAAAAAATACTCGGATCAGGTGCAAACCTATGACAGCGATGTTACAGCTTTGCAGGATTTGCTCGTTCCCGGGCGACTCGATGCCGTGATTACGGACGAACTGGTTGGCAAATATGCCATTACCAAAAACAAGCTGGCCATTCAACCGGTAGGCGAACCGCTCTATCTTGATCAAATGGGGATTCCGGTGAAAAAGGGCAATGCAGCGTTGCTCAACAAAATCAACAAAGCGTTGCAAGAAATCAAGGAAGATGGCACCTACGCCGAGATCAGCAAGAAGTACTTCGGGGAAAATATCGCGGAGTAAGCGCTCAGCATCCAAAAGGGGAGCAGCTGTAAGACAGGCTGCCCCCTTGTTTGCTCAGAGGCCGAACCGGTTTATTTGTTCAAGATGTATTTCCTCAACCCATAGGCGACGCCGTCTTCCCCGCAACTGAGCGTCGTATAAGTGCAGTGCTGTTTGATTTCGGCGGCGGCATTTCCCATGGCGATACTTGTGCCGGCTGCCTGAAACATGGACAGGTCATTGTAGTTGTCCCCGATGGCGACCGTTTCCGCCGGCGAGATGTGCAGCAAGCGAGCCAGGTGGACCAACGCGTTTCCTTTGCTCGCCGCGGGATGAGCGATTTCCAGTTTCGTCCAACCGGATGTGGTGAGGGAGATGTCGGTGCGCTCTTCGAGTTTTTGGCGCATCGTCTGCAGTTTGCGCCGGTCAAACGAAAAGGCGAAAATTTTGTAGATGCCGCTATCAGCCAACTGCTTGTCGCGTATCTCTGCTACCCACTGGATGCCGTACTGTGCGAACTGGATGTTGCATTGCTCCAACGCCCACTCCCGCGGAAACGAGTCGTCCCGCTCAGCGAGTTTGCCGATTTCATCCCGCAATTGCGCCTTTCCGTCCTGTTGAATGACGATATGCTCGTTTGTGTAAAGCTCGGCGTAGATGTCTTCTTGAAACAGCATGGTTAAAATTTCGCTGACCACATCGGCTGGCAACGTTTTTTTCTCGATAAGCTTGCCGCCGTGAAAGGTGACTGCTCCGTTCCCGGCCATGATGGGACAGTCCAGCCCGCTTTGCTGCAGGATATGTTGCGCATCCTGCAGTGCTCTTCCGGTACAGATTGCGACGATATGCCCCAACCGCTGTGCTTCAACGATCGCCTCGCGATTGGTTTGGCTGATTGTCCCGTTTTCGGAAAGCAAAGTTCCATCCAGGTCAATTGCGATCAGTTTCATCTTTTTTCCCCCATCCCCGTATCCCTCTGTTATTTTTAATGGCAGCGCGACGCTGACAGCTTCGCTAAGTATACCAGTTGGCCCATGATGATGCCACGGCAGTGCCGAACAGGCAAATCGCCGCAAAAATTCGCACGGCAATCATTTTGCTTTGCCGCACTCTTGTGGTAAGATAGGCTGTAAAGAGGCCATCTTTGCTTGGCCGTCGTGTGTATTTCCGGATGCCGACTGCGTACACTAAAAAAGACCGCAGGTGTTGCAGCACCTGCGGCTGTACAATAGAGCTTCCCCTCAGGGGGCGGCTCATGGAATAGCAGCGAATAGACCGCCTGGCTTCCCCAAGCTCAAGGGCGGTCTATTTCTGTTTGAGGTAAGTCAGCAAAGCCAGGATGAACATGCCAAACATGAACATCAAAGACAGCGCTTCATATACCTGCACAGCATCACCCCCTTTCGGCAGGGGATGAGCCGACCACCCTTGAGAAGCCGTGCTCTATTGTACATGGAAAATTATAACATGACGCCGAGGGATAAAAAAACCCTCAGCCTGAAGCGGCTGAGGTCTTCGTACGGGGTAGTACGTAGAAAGATATGTTACGTGAATAAACAAAGTATAATAGATATTTATATCCTTGACTAGAAGTACATATAGGTATTTGTGCCTAGTCTTGGAATAAAAAAAGAACGTCCGACTTTTGTTGCTGTTCAGTCGCACGTCGCAATCCCCAAGTTTGTTTATCCTAGACGTAATGGATTACATTACAATTATCGGTGCCATTTTCTCCTTTCTTCAGTCGCAAATTATGGAAATTTATTCGTGAGCTATTTTGCGGACGCACTGACATTTTGCTGACACATACCTGCTGTACGCTTATGAATGCGAGGAGGAAGACCCTTCCATACATATGTCACGAAAGGCAGGAAACATGAATGAAATCGATGTCCAAATGGATGTTGCTGACATCTTCAGCGGCAGCTGTGCTGGCCCTGACCGGCTGTGGCCAGGCGCAAACCGATACAACCACACAAACGCAGGCGCAAGCTCACACAAACGCGTCCGATACCGCCAAGACAGGTCAAACCAATCAAGGCGATCCGGCACAGCAACCCGGCGCAATGAAAGGGGCGCGCATGGATCAAACGCAGATCATGGAGCTGGTCGCCCAGTATGCCCCCGAGTTGACGGAGCGTTTTAACCAGGCATTTGCAAAGCGGGAAGCGAACAAGCCGGAGATGCCGGCCGATGCCAAGCTAGGCGATGGATCGCAGCAAGGAACACCGCCGCAGCAAAACGGAACACCGCCAAAAGGCGGGAGACAGGGGCACGCCAATCTGAATCAGCAGTTACAGGAAGCAGTAGCGGCAAAAGATCAAGCGAGCATAAAAGAGCTGCTGACGCAATTGCTGGAACAGATGGAAAACATGCCGCAAAAACCGCAAGACAGCCAACAACAATCCAGTGCGTCGTAAGGGACAAACTGCCTATGCTTGCAAAAGCAGGTTCAGGTTGCCGGAGTCAATTCCGGCAGCCTTTTTCATTTGAGTTTGCTCCATAAGTACCATTTACAGATTTGGCGGAAGTTTAGTAATTTGGTAATTGTATGAAAATTGAAACGGTTGTAAAAGGGGAGCGGAGTCATATGAAAATAAGCCCTACAATGAGATGGCTTGCTGCGGTCACTGTTTCAGCTGCTGTGGGATTGGGGGCGGTTTATTCTCCGCCAGCGGCCTGGGCAGCATCGGGAAACAAGCAAGTGGTGCAGCAGATCAAATCGACGTATGACGCTTTTAAGGAGAAGGAAAAAGCGGAGTATCAAACGTTGAAGGATCAGGCGGGGGCGGATTATCAGCAGCTCAAGGAATTGGCGCAAGCGGACTATACGCAGCTGAAGAAGCTTGCCGAACAAGATTACGCCACGCTGAAAAAGCAATACAGCAGCAAACAGTTGGATGCGTATTACGGACAGATCAATCGATTGGGGCAGGCGGTTGATCGCTATTACGGGCAAATAAACAGGCTTGGTCAGTCGCTTGATGCGTACTATGGCGAAGTTTTCCGTCTGGGAAATGCACTGGATCGCTACTATGGGCAAGTTTACCGTTTGGGCGGTCTGCTGGATCGATACTACGGGCAAGTGTATCGCCTGGGCGGCAAATTGAATCAGTATGAACGAACCGGCGGCAGCGCATCAGCCATTCGCCAGGAATTTGCACAGCTGCACGCGGAGATTTCCGGAAATCTGGAACAGTTCAAACAAGAGACGCGCGCTCAACTGCTCAAGCGGAGAGCGGCCACGATTCAAACCGTGTGCGCGACCAAACAACAGACGATCGCGGCATTGAATCAAACGAGGAAAAAACTGGTCGGGCAAGCAAAAAGCTACGGCAGCTTCGAAATCGACAGCGTTTGCCAACCGGCGATCAAATTCGTAGTCAATGGCGTGGAGCAAAAGCTGAACCCTGCCTCCGCCCCGGTTGCGGATGATTTTCTCGTGCCGGTTTTTCCGGTATTGGATTTGCTCGGAGCCAACTATGCCATTGCTTCCGACGGCCAAACGATCAGGATTGCCAAAGGCAGCGCAAATTTGCAGCTGACAGCCAACAGCGCCGCTGCCACCATCAACGGAGCTGCCAAGCAAATCCTCGCCCCGCCACGCTGGAAGGGAGATACCTATTTGATCCCGATTCGGCTGGTCGGGCAAGCTCTCGGGGCAAGCGTCACCTGGCAGGATGCGACCAAAACGATTACCATTGTCACCGGCAAGCCATAATCCGGTTGTTTTCTGTCGCTTGATCTGTTACCATATTCATAATTGCTTATATGAATCTGTTTGGGGGAGACTGTCACCAAGGGCTTCCTCTGTCCGTTTGAAGGAGCCTGTGGTTGCGGGCTCCTTTTATTTTTTGCCAAAATTTGAAAACAGATGGGAATACTAGAGGGAAAAGGAGAGATGCCGCATGTTGATCTTACAACTGGCCGTTATTTTGTTGGCCTCGAAAATTGCCGGTGAGATAAGTGCCAGACTCGGTCAGCCCTCGGTTTTGGGGAAACTGTTGGTTGGGATTGTTTTGGGCCCAAGTGTACTGGGACTTGTGACAGACACCGAGATTCTCGGTGAACTCAGCCAGATCGGTGTGATTTTACTGATGTTTATCGCCGGCTTGGAAACCGATGTCGATGAATTTAAACGGACTGGCAAGGCATCTGTCTATGTGGGGATCGCTGGCATTATCGTACCGCTTTCTTTGGGGTATCTGGCCGCATTGATGATGGGTCTGCCGCCGCTGGAGTCGATTTTCCTGGGATTGCTGCTCTCGGCAACCAGCGTCAGCATTTCGGTGCAAGCTTTAAAAGAGCTGGGTAATTTGCGATCGCGGGAAGGGACGACGATCCTGGGAGCGGCAGTCATTGATGATGTGTTGGTGATCATTGCTCTGGCATTTGTCATGAGTCTGGCCGGGGGCGAAGTCCATCTCGGGATGATTGTTTTGAAAAAAGTCATCTTTTTTGCAGTGGCTCTCTTGATCGGATGGAAGGTTGTTCCTTGGGTGCTGAAACGATTTGCCCCACTGCAGGTTTCCGAGGCGGTGATTTCAGCGGCGTTGATTATCTGTTTTCTATTTGCATACCTGGCGGAGTATGCAGGTGTAGCGGCAATTATTGGCGCTTACATCGCTGGTGTCGCTATCAGCCTTACCAACTACAGGCATGAAGTATTTGAAAAAGTGGAGACGATCAGCTATTCGATTTTTGTTCCGGTATTTTTTACCTCGATTGGCGTCAGTGCGGAATTTGCCGGGATCGGTGAGCATGTCTTCCTGATCATCTGGTTGAGTCTTTTGGCGATTTTAAGCAAGCTGATTGGAGCTGGGCTCGGCTCAAGATTGGCCGGATTTGCTTGGCGCAGCTCCTGGGGCATCGGGGCGGCGATGGTATCCAGAGGGGAAGTTGCTTTGATCATTGCCGCCATCGGCACACAAAGCAATTTGTTGTCGGAGGAACTGTTTGCTGTCATGGTCGTAGTGGTTCTGGTTACGACCATTGTCACTCCACCGATGATGAAATGGTTTTTCCGAAAAAGCGGCGAGCGGGAGGCGGCGGCAGCGACAAAGTAGGAGGCGCAGGCTGGGATAATCTCCGGCCTGTGATTTTACTGACGATAAACATTCATAAATGTCCTGCTGATCGATCATCATACTAGCAACTGCCAATGAAAGGAATGGTTGGAATGTCTGCGTGGGAAATGGTGTTGCGGACAGTCGTTGCATTTGTGGTTTTATATGTCTGGGCCAGAATCCTGGGGAAAAAGTTGATTTCCCAGATGACTTTCTTTGATTTTGTCGCGGGCATTACCATCGGTACGCTGACAGGCAGCGTCATTTTTACGTCCACTATTCCCTTGTGGGTTGGACTGCTTGGGTTATCTGTCTTTGCGTTGTTGTGTCTGCTCACAGGAATCTTGTCGTTGAAAAGCTATCGGTGGAGAGGTGTGCTAAATGGCAAGCCCTCGTTGATCATTAAAGACGGGAAGATACAGGAACAGGCTTTGAGCAAAAACCGTTTGACCATAGATGACGTATTGTTTCTGTTGCGGGAGAAAAATGTCTTTTACCTCGATGAGGTGGAACTGGCTTATTTTGAGACAAACGGTCAATTGTCGGTTTTAAAGAAGCCGGATATAATGCCGGTCACGCGCAAAGATATGAAATTCCACCGTTCCTCGCGCGGTTTGCCCCATAACCTGGTCATAGACGGCAAAATTATTGCGGAGAATTTGCAAGCCATTCATAAGGACGAAAAGTGGCTGCTGTCGATTTTGCGGGCACAGGGGGTATCTGACATCAGTGAGGTCGTGTTTGCGCAAATGGATGATGGGAATTCGCTGTACTTTGATTTGCGGGATGACCGTTCTCCCAGGTTACATTGACGGCATTTGCGCGGCGGTGTCGGCGAAACTGCACTTCGAAGCATTTTTCTCTCCGCTGAAAACGGGACGGTTTGGTATAATGGATACAAATGGAAAAAAGGAGCTGAAGCTGGATGGAGAAGAAAACGCGTCTAGGCAAAACAGATTTGTATGTCAACAGAATCGGACTGGGCACCAATGCGGTAGGCGGTCACAATATTTACCCCAATTTGAGCGAAGAGACCGGCAAAGAAGTGGTTCGGACAGCGTTGGATCATGGGATCAACTTTTTGGATACGGCGTTCATCTATGGACCCGAGCGTTCCGAGCAATTGATCGGGGAAGTAATCAAGGAAAAGGGCAATCGGGATCAGGTGATCATTGCCACGAAAGGGGCTCACAAGTTTGTTGACGGGAAGGTCGTGTTTGACAATTCTCCGGCATTTTTGAAGGCTTGTGTGGAAGACAGTCTGAAACGCTTGCAAACCGATTACATAGACTTGTTTTATATTCACTTTCCCGATGAAAACACACCGAAGGACGAGGCGGTCGGTGCCCTGAAGGAATTAAAGGATCAAGGGAAAATCAGGGCAATCGGGGTATCCAACTTCAGCATGGAACAGTTGAAAGAAGCCAATAAAGACGGGTATGTGGATGTATTGCAAGCGGAATACAATTTGTTGAAACGGGAAGCGGAGAAAGAGTTGCTGCCGTATACGGCTGAACAGCAAATCTCATTTGTCCCTTATTTCCCGCTTGCAGCCGGCTTGCTGGCAGGGAAATATACGAAAGAGACGAAGTTCAACGATGGCCGCGCCAAAAATCCGCTGTTCCAAGGCGAAGAATTTGAACGAAACTTGGCCAAAGTGGAACAACTGCGCGAGATTGCCGCTGCGAAACAGGCGGAAGTGGCCCACGTCGTGTTGGCCTGGTACTTGACCCGCGACTCGATCGACGCGTTGATCCCCGGCGCCAAACAACCGGAACAGGTGGTAAACAATCTGAAAACATTAGAAGTCGACTTGACGCCGGCTGAGATTGAGCAAATCAGCAAAATTTTTCAATAAAGCTTCTGGATGCAAACGGGTGAGGTTCGCAGAGAGCCTGCACCCGTTTTTGTTTCCAATATATGTTTAGTTAAAATTTTTAATAAATATCTAAAATGGAGACTTCGTTATGTCGATTTAGGTAATAGCGTTACTTGGTTTTCATTGTGTTGCCGAGCTAACAAATTTAAAAATCATGAAAATTTTTATGGTTCTTTCTGCAACCTTTTTAACCGGTAGTGCCGTCGATAATGTGCTTACATACCTAAGGAGGAAGACAACATGAAAAAAATGATTTCTGCATCAATGGCAGCATTGCTCGTTGTTTCCGCCGTTCCGGCAGCTTTCGCAAAAGTCAGCGTTGAGGCTGGCGCCAAAGTTACGGTGGCGAAAGCGGATAAGGGGAAAGGCGGCAGCGACAAAGGCAACAGCGGCAGCGACAAAGGCAACAGCGGCAGCGACAAAGGCAACAGCGGCAGCGACAAAGGCAACAGCGGCAGCGACAAAGGCAATAGCGGCAGCGACAAGGATAAGAAGGGCAGCGAAACAACAGAGCAGGCTTCCCCAACAGACTCTGTTGACGAAACTGATGCAGCGGAGACCGACACGGAAGCCGCTGAGGAGACGGATGCTGCGGACGAGACGGACGTTGCGGATGAAGCCGATGCGATCAGCGACCAAGAAGAAGCGACGATTTCCAGTAAAGTAAAAGAAGCGGTCAAAACGAAAAAAAGTTTGATCGAACTGCGACAGCAATTGAAAAAAGCGAAGCAGGTGACGCCTGAACTGCAAGCGACTTACGAACAATTGGTCGACTCATTGGAGCAAACCGCCGATCTGCCGCAAGCGCTTGAGGTACAAAAGGAACTTTTGGTGAAAACGTATCAGGCCAGTGCTGCTTCCTCTACCGAAGCAACCGCGGAAGTCGGCGAGGAAGCAGATACAGCGGAATTGTATGAGAAGCTGGGCGAATTGTACGAAAAAGCCGGTGTTGAAGGCATCAAAACTTTTGTCAATGGACAAGAGCCGCAATTTGATGTGAAACCTTTTGTTCAGGGGGGCCGAGCGATGGTTCCGGTCCGGGCGATCAGTGCAGCGTTGAAGGCAGATGTCCAATACGCGGCCGACACACGCACAGCCGTGATTAGCCGGGGCGATGTGGAAATAACGCTTTATCTGGACAAAAGTGAAGCGGAAGTCAATGGCCAAACGGTTGCGCTGGACACAAAACCGGTTGTTAAAAACGGCCGTCTCTTCCTCCCGCTGCGTTTTATCAGCGAGCAGTTGAACGCAAAGGTGGCGTATCAACCGGAAGGTGACGTGATCGTCATTGAAGACCCTTCTGCAGAAGATGCCGAACAGACAGGGGATGACGCAGCAGAAACCGGGACAGGCTCCGACGCGGATACGGCTGCTGACAACGCGGATACAACCGATACAGCTGATGCAGAGGCCGCAAGCGAGGAAAATTCGGAAACGGCAGAAGCTGATGCTGAAACCGCTGCAGATACCGTAGATGAAGCGACGGAAACAGATGCAACCGCCGCGGATGAAACGGTAACGCCGCCAGCATCCGCTGAACCGGCCGCTGACTCCGATTCCGAGACAGCGGACACAGCGGATACGCAAAACAACACCGAGCCGACAGCGGCCAACTAACCGCTCAGTTTCAAGGCCGGGTGGGAGAAATTGATATTGAAGAATTAGGCAAAAACACCGATATAATGAATAATCCGTTCGTTCATTTTCTGAACCCTTGGTCAATAGAGGCCAAGGGATTTTTTGTTTGAATATATTTCCTGCGTGTGGTTAATTAAGATTGTGAGCTTTTATCGAAAACGTTTTCATATAAAACAGTGGGGTGGAGATCGGAACATGGATGCTCATCTGACAGCGTATCAACGTTGGGCTAGCTTTGAACAAATCGATCCGGATTTGAAGGCCGAATTGCGGACGATCACGGACGAAAGAGAGATCGAAGACAGATTTTATCGGCATCTGGAGTTTGGCACGGCCGGCATGCGCGGGATCATTGGCGCCGGAACCAACCGCATGAACCTCTATACCGTCCGCCGGGCCACCGAGGGTCTTGCCCGGTATATCCGAAGTCAAAACAAGCGGGAAAAAGGAGTGGTGATCGCCTATGATTCCCGTCACATGTCCCGTCAGTTTGCCGAGGCGGCCTGCGGTGTCTTGGCCGCGCACGGGATCAAAAGCTGGCTGTTTGCCGAGCTTCGTCCGACCCCGATGCTGTCTTTCGCGGTCAGACATTTGCATGCGGCAGCCGGCATCATGATTACGGCCAGCCACAATCCTCCCGCTTACAATGGCTATAAAGTTTACGGCGAGGACGGAGGACAAATCTCGTCTTCGACGGCGGCGCAAATCTTGCAACAAATCGCCGCGGTCGAAGATGAACTGCGCGTCCCGTTTCTCTCCTATGCAGAAGGGGAAAATCAAGGATTGATTGAGCAGTTGGGAGAAGAAATCGATCAAGTTTATGTAAAGCAGGTGCTGTCGCTTTCGCGAAATCCGGAAAAGGTTCGGCAAATGGCTGATCACATGCAAATCGTGTATACGCCTTTGCATGGAACAGGGAATAAGCCGGTCCGTCGGGTATTGGCTGAATTGGGCTTTTCCCAAGTAGCCGTCGTTCCTGAACAGGAACTGCCCGACCCCAATTTTTCGACGGTCACCTCGCCCAATCCGGAGGAACATCAGGCGTTTGTTATGGCGCTCGAGCTGGCTCGCCAATCGAATGCCGATCTGGTGCTGGGCACAGATCCCGATGCCGATCGGGTAGGGATGGTTGTCCGGACCGCACAGGGAGATTATCAGATTTTGAACGGCAACCAAACCGGCGCGCTGCTGCTCGCTTATTTGCTGGAGCATGCTGCGGCCACCGGAAGCTTGCCGGAAAATGGAGTCATCCTCAAAACGATCGTTACCTCCGATCTTGGGCGAGCGATCGCAGCCTCTTACGGGGTCGAAACGGTGGAAACGTTGACCGGATTTAAATATATCGCCGAGAAAATCGCAAACTATGAACAGACGGGAGAACGGCAATTCCTGTTTGGCTATGAAGAAAGTTACGGCTATTTGATTGGCACGTTTGTCCGTGACAAGGATGCCGTGCAGGCCGCGCTGCTGCTTTGCGAAATGGCCGCTTATTACAAGAGCAAGGGCAAGCGGCTGGATCAGGTTTTGCAGGCGCTTTATCAGCAGTTTGGCTATTTTGTCGACGATCTGCTGTCCTTTACCTTTAAAGGAAAAGAAGGTCAGCAACAAATGGCCAAGCTGATGACAAGACTGCGGCAGGAGCCGTTGACCCGGATTGCCGGTTATCCAGTCGTATCCGTTCTGGATTATGCGCAAGGGCGTGACGGTTTGCCGCCGTCCGATGTGCTGAAGTTCATTCTTGAGGATGGCAGTTGGCTGGCCATTCGTCCTTCCGGTACCGAGCCAAAGATCAAATTTTACTTGAGTTCGCTTGCGCAAGAGGAGGACCGGGCGCACGAAAAATTGCAGCAGATGAAGCGTTTTGCTTTGGAACTGGTCGAGTGAATCGGTTTGCTTGGGCAACTTTTGTGCAGAGGGAATCAGTTGTGTTATAGTTGGTCACATAGTGTTGATCATAGTGACAGGGAGCGAAGTCATGTTATCATATCTTAAACATTTGCTGGGAAAAAGCCCTTCGCCGGATGAGCTGAAGGAGCAAGTCAAAGAGGAATCTGTCCTGCCTGCCAACAAAGCTCCGGAGCTGATCGATGGCAAAAAGGCGGGCGAATCGAAAGCTTCCGCCGAAAACGAAACAAGACAATCCACTCCTCTCTCTTTGCATCAAACCTGGGAGGAGAGGCTGGACGCGAAAGCCAAATATGCCTTATCATTTATTGCCAGTGATTTGCCGCCGATTGCGGAAGGCAACATCTCGCTCGCCGGGCTCAATCTCTCTCCGCACGAGGACGGAGTGGAAGTGACTGCTTTTGTACGCAATGGACTGCCGCATCCGATCCGGTTGGCAAAAATGAATTTGGTCATTTTAATTAAAGATAATGAGTTATTCGCCCGACAGAACTTTGATCTGTCGGAACTTGGGGAAATTCCTGCGTTTCATGCCAGACCGTGGACATTTGTTTTTCAGCGGGAAAACTTCCTGCAGGTAAATGTTGCGCTGTTAAACTGGAAAGTGGCGTTTGAACTGGCTCAGAAAAAACTGGTCTTGCCCCAACAGCTGGAATTGGAAGAGTCCTGGATTCAGGCGCTGTCCGACGAGCAAAAAAACGGATTGATCAAGCTGGCGCAGAAATTGCCGCCTTTGCAGCAAGGGGAAGTAAACGTGCAAAGTGTACAGCTTCGTCGTCACGAAGACGGTTCGCTGCATGTGCTGCTGTTGTTCCGCAATGGCTCGGACCGGTCGCTGTCTTTTGAAAAGCTGCCGTTGATCCTCTATGATGCCGAAGGAAACGAGGCAGCCCGCGGACTGTTTGAATTGAATCGTTTTGTTGTCAATGCGGGAACGAGCAAACCTTGGCTGTTTATCTATCCGCCAGAAAGCATTGTCAATGAAGCGGCGGACTTCTCCCGCTGGAAAGTTGCGGTGCCTCAAGGGTAATGCCGGTTTGGCGGGGTAGCCTGTTTGACCCTAATGAAAGAAACACCTATGATGAGAAAAGAAGGCGCAAGCGCCTCGATGGAAGGGGGTTCTGTCGTGTTTTCCTTTTTACGAAATTGGATAAACAAGGACAAACAAGAATTGAAGCAAGAAATCCAGGAGCAATCGACCGTGGAAACGGAAAAACTGGAAGAAAGCCAAATGGAACTGGAAGGAACAACTGCACAAAAACAAACAGCGAACAAATCGTTACGGAAGGTGACAACCGAGTTATCGCTTCATCCGGCCTGGGAGCAGCACCTGGACGCTGAAAAAAAATATACGCTTCGCTTTTTGCAGGCTGAGCTGCCAGCGATGATTGAAGGTACCGTAGGGGTGGCCGGATTCAGCCTCATTCCGCAGGAAGGCGGCGTGACGGTGGCGATGTTTTTCCGCAATGCCTCTGCCTTTCCGGCCAAATTTAAAAATGTGGGGTTGTCGATCCATTTAGATAACAAGCCATTTGCCCGCCATCAGTTTAACCTAGAAGAGCTTGGTTCGATCCCGCCTTATCACAGTCGGCCGTGGGAAGTCTTTTTCCCGCAAGACAGTTTTCTCCATGACAATTTCTCCTTCAAACGCTGGCAGGTATTGCTGAAGTTTGGCAAACATGTCTGGCCGAGTCATCTGGATTTGGACCCGGAAATGGAAGAGCGGATGACGGAGAAACAGAAGGACCATTTGGAGGAGTTGGCGAAAAGTCTGCCGGTGATTCCTGCGGGGACAGTCGATTTCCACAGCTTTTACACCGGGAAGACGGAAAAGGGTGAACTGGTTGTTGGCCTGCTGTTTCGCAATGGAATGCGCAAAATCTACAAACCGAACAAATTGCGTTTGCGCCTGAAAGATGCGCAAGGGGATACCGTCGTCTCGGGGATTATGGATACGACGCATATCCGGGTGTTGCCCGGCACATCCCGTCCGTGGCTGGTTGTTTTTCCGCCGGAGATGGTGAAAAAGGCGGATGCCGATCTAAGCGCCTGCCATGCGGAAGTGTCTGAGTAAGCGATGGCTTGACAGAGATGGTTGATCCTCCCGCTCGGTTGTACTTGGCGGCTGCAGCGGGGGCGGTTTTCTGAAATAGGAGGTATTTGGATGAGTTGGTTGTTGGAAAATTGGTTTGGTTCAAAGGAAAGCCTGGCGCAAGTGCGCGAGGAAATACATGAATACATGGGCAACGAGACGTACCTCGGATTGTCGGGGATCGAGAGTCCGGAGCAATCGGCCAATCGCGTCGCTTCGAAAGAACTGTTCCTGACCTTGCACGGTCCGTGGGGAAGCAAGCTCGATGAGATGGAAGCGGAGCTGCTCACCTATATTTATGAGCAACTGCCTCCGGTTGTTCGCGACGAGGTTGGCATTATACCGTTCTATGCTAACCCGCTGGAAGACGGGTATTTGGTGTTGACCTTTATTCGCAATGCAACCGATCACGATATTTTGATCAACAAACTGCCGCTGACGCTGGTCACGCCGGATGGCGATATCGTGGCCAGAAAAACATTTGATATGTTGTCATTTGGGGAAATTGGCGATTTTTCCAGCCGCCCTTGCGAGTTTTTGTTCCATTGGAACGATTTTCTGAAAGTGCCAGACCCTGATGTGGAGCTTCGCATCGTCTGCGAACCGAGTGCGAGAAAACGGCCGACTGGCTTGAGACCGGCCAACCGGGCGGACGGTTTGACGGAACAGGAACTGGCTCAATACAACAAGCTGGTCCACCAAGAACCGGTTACCGACAATGTGATCGTCAAAGTTCTGGATATCAAAGCGGCGGAAGCAGGCGGACTGAGAGTGGTTGTCCTGTTCCGCAACGGGTTTGATCAAGGAATCAGCTTTACGGAAGTACCGTTGGTGGTGAAACATAAAAATGGTGCGGAAGTGGCCCGCGTCCGCTTTGGCTTGCGAAATATGCGAGTCTCCGCAAAGGGTCACAAAATATGGAGCTTCCACATTCCGGAGAAATCCTTGAAGGACCCGAATGTCGATCCGGCTGAGTGCATAGCTGTCGTTCCGGAAGTAAAAAGCATCGCCAGAGATGTGTTTGCCAAGGGATCAAAAGGCTTGATTCAATAAAAAATGCGTAACGAAATGGGCATCCTCCGACGTCTTATAGAATAGACGCTGGGGGATGTCTTGCTTTCTCGGTTGTCGAAGAGGTTTTTTCTGGTGGCACTACGTTCTTGAAACCGATTGTGCTACACTAAAAAAGATCGATTTCTTTCTGACCGATGAGGGGGAGGAAAAGGAAGGAAGAATTTTATGAAAATCGTTAAACCTTTTTCCGTCATTCTGCTAACCGTACTGATACTTCCTTTCGTAATGGCTGTTTGTCAACAGGCAGAGGCTGCTGTGAGCGCCAACGATCATTATTATCCGAATCAATCCTATCTAAAACGCATTCGGGCAGATGCTGCCTGGAGCTATGTAAAGGGCAATACGGGCATAACCATCGCTGTGCTTGATTCCGGGGTCGATTACAATCATCCCGACCTTAAGGGAAATTTGCTGCCCGGCATCAATCTGGTCAACCCCGGCCGTTCCGCCCAGGATGACGAAGGGCACGGCACCAGCGTTGCCGGTATATTGGCGGCCAAAGGCAACAATCAGATTGGGGTTGCCGGCGTATTGTGGAACGCCAAAATTTTGCCGATTAAAGTCATCGACAAAAACGGTTCCGCCGACAATGTGGACCTGATCAGCCAGGGGATTGAGCTTGCTGTCAACCGCGGCGCTAAAATTATATTGATGTCCCTGGAGAGCAACTCGTATTCCAAAAGGCTGGAGGCGGCGGTAAAACGGGCGGAAGCGCGCGGTGTCCTGCTGGTGGCTTCCACAGGAAACGAAGGGAACCGGGTCGCATATCCGGCTGCTTATCCAACCGTCGTAGCGGTCGGAGCGCTCGGCAGCGGCAATCAGCCCATTTACCAGTCGAATTATGGTCCGGAATTGAATTTGCTGGCCCCTGGTTCGAATATTTATACGACCAAGTTGGGGGGAGGCTACGGATATTTTTCCGGTACCTCGGCAGCGGCTCCCCAGGTAGCGGGAGCGGCAGCGCTGGTATGGGCTCGCAACCCCAAAATGACGGCGGTAGAGGTGCGGCAGCTGCTGTATCAGACAGCCGCCGATTTGGAGGCGCCCGGTTGGGATCGGAAAACAGGGTATGGCCTGCTGGATGTGGGGAAAGCCGTTCGCAGCAAATTGGCGGCGGACAGCGGCGAACCAAATAACAGTCAATATGGCTCCAAGCCTTTTCCGATCGAATCCCAGATTCGGGCACAGCTAAGCCCGGCTGATCCGATCGACTGGTACTATATGGATGTGCCATATGACGGCAAAGTGACCTTTACCGCCTCGCTGACGTCTTCATCGATCTCAGCGATGGCCGCAACCTTTTATCCGGCGAACAAGCAGCCGGTTACCTACTATGTTGGGAACGGCGATACGCTGATCGTTCCGGCAAAGCAAGGGAGAATGTACATAAAACTGCAGCGGAGCGGGGGCGTCAATAATTTTATTTACCTGCTGACCAGCAAGTTCTCCATAGATCCGGACAGTTATGAACGCAACAATGACGCCTTGACGGCCAGACCGTTGGTGGGCAATCAAATAAACGTCGTCGGCAATTTTCATGAGGAAGGAGACACGGACTGGTTTTCCTATTATGTAAGGCAAAACGGCCGGCTTGCGGTCAGTGTCACCGCCGATACCAACCGGATTGACCTGGAATTGAAGGTTCGCCGGCAAGACTCCGGCTGGGACATTCATGACAGCGGCACCCGCTCCGATCCGACCGAACGCGCTGTGGAAGAAGTAACGCCGGGCAAATATTTCATTCAGCTGTCCGAATATTGGAGCAACGCGGTAAACGCTGAATACAAGATGAATTTGACATATACGCCCGAATATCGGGACACGAATGAGCCGAATGACACCAGCCGGACGGCCTCCCGTTTGCTGAGCGGTTCGCTGATGGTGGGAACGCTTCCCAAACAAACCGACTATGACTGGTTCTACTTTGATGTCGACAAGCCTTCCTATGTGCTGATCCAAGCGCCGATGGTTCCCGTTTCTTCCGGAGTCCGTCTGTCGTTGTACAGCGGCCAAGCTTTCACCAAGCCGCTCCTGACGCAAAACCGGGTTGCGGAACTGTCCGATGCAGGTCAACCCGTTGCCGGTATCCGTCTGAATAAAGGCAGATATTATATTCGCTTAAACAGTGTGAATCCGATCAAATATGATCCGTATCGGCTGGTGGTGAACAAGCAGGTATTGGTCGACGGATTCCGCGATATTGCCACGCACTGGGCTCGTCCGGAAATTGCGCGGCTAAGCGCCAAAGGGGTTGTCAAAGGTTTCGCTGACGCTACGTTCCGCCCGGATGCCGCCGTAACCAGAGGACAATTTGCTTCCATGTTGATGAAGGCGATCAAAGCGAATGGCATGTCGGTCACGCCATACTCAGGAAGTCGCCGCTTTGCGGATTTGTCTCGCTCCCATTGGGCGTATACGGATTTGATGACGGCGTATCGGTTGGGCATTTTGCAAGGATACCCCAATAACACGATCAAACCGGATCAGCCGTTGACCCGGGCGGAAATGGCCTTGATGGTGGCGCGGGCGCAAAGCATTTTCATGTATAAGCACAGCTATTCCTCTTATCGTGATGTTTCGACCGGCCATTGGGCATCGCCGGCAATCGAAGCCTTGACTTCGCGAGGCTGGCTGCATGGGGTAAACGGCTCCGTGTTTAAACCGAACCAGTATGCCCGTCGGGGGGAAATGGTCGTCTTGTTAGCGAAAGCTTACCATTTGTAAAATTCATGAGGAGTGGAGCATAAGGTGAACAAGAAAAGTAAATTACTATCAGCAGTTGCCGCAGTCTTTGCGATTGTTTTCGCTTCCCAGGCGTGGGCGAGCAGCGCGGGGGCACCAGGAGTCCCCGGCTCCGCCGATGACCCGGTCGTTACCAAAAGCTATGTGGACGAAAAAATTGCCGAAGCTGCCGGGAGCGGCGGCAGTTCACTCACCGTGGTGGAATTGAAAAAAGGCAAAACCTTGTATGGGTTTGAAGGGACTGAGTTTATCGTCAGAACCGGGCTTGTCCTGGCGGTGGAAGGAAAAAACGGCGACGGTCTGACCGATTTGACGGGCGGAGTCGATTTAAAAGGCGGAATGGTTGTTTCGCCTAACCATTTGCTCCTGATTGCGCGTTCCGATTCCCGGGGTTTGCGCTTGATGGATGGCTCTAATCCTTCTTATGTAATCGTGCGCGGAAAATATGAATTAAAATAAGAAAACATTTGACACTTCCGGTAAAAACCGCTATTCTATACTGCGTAATGGATACTCTTATCCAGAGCAGGAGGAGGGACTGGCCCGATGAACCCCGGCAACCGTTTTGGGCGGTGCTAACCAGCAGAATGGAACTCCATTCTGGCCGATAAGAGGTTGGGGAACGCATACAAAAAGCACCTTTTCCTCAAATGGTGGGAAAAGGTTTATTTTTTGATTGTGATAGAAACCTGCTTCGGCTAGCAAACTATCCTTATGGTGATTTAAAAGGAGGCAGAAAGATGACGTTACAAAAAGGCCGTCGTTTGTTTACTTCGGAATCCGTAACAGAAGGACATCCCGACAAGATTTGCGACCAAATTTCAGATTCAGTTCTCGATGCCATTTTGGCAAAAGATCCAAATGCCCGCGTAGCTTGTGAAACGTCCGTAACGACCGGTTTGGTGCTCGTTGCCGGCGAAATTACCACAAATACTTATGTAGATATTCAAAAACTGGTTCGCGATACGATTCGCGAAATCGGTTACGATCGCGCGAAATTCGGCTTTGATGCCGATACATGCGGTGTAATCACGGCGATTGGCGAACAATCGGCTGATATTGCGCTGGGCGTTGACCAAGCGCTGGAAGCAAGAGAAGGTCAAATGACTGATGAGGAAATCGAAGCGATCGGTGCCGGTGACCAAGGCTTGATGTTTGGTTTTGCCTGCAACGAAACGCCGGAGTTGATGCCGTTGCCGATCAGCATGGCGCACCAATTGGCTCGTCGTCTGACCGAAGTGCGCAAAAACGGTACGCTCGAATATTTGCGTCCCGACGGAAAAACGCAAGTGACCGTTGAATATGACGGCGACAAACCGGTACGCATCGATACCATCGTTATCTCGACGCAACATTCACCGGAAACGAGCCTGGAGCAAATCAAAGCCGACTTGCTGGAGCATGTGATCAAACCGGTGGTGCCTGCGCAATTCCTTGACGAACAAACCAAATATTTCATCAACCCAACCGGTCGTTTTGTCATTGGCGGCCCTCAAGGGGATGCCGGTTTGACCGGACGCAAAATTATCGTAGATACGTATGGCGGTTATGCGCGTCACGGCGGCGGAGCTTTCTCCGGTAAAGATCCGACGAAAGTTGACCGTTCCGGCGCATATGCAGCCCGCTATGTAGCGAAAAATATTGTCGCAGCAGGATTGGCCGATAAATGCGAAGTACAGGTAGCCTATGCAATCGGTGTGGCGCAGCCTGTATCGATCAGTGTCGATACGTTTGGCACTGGCAAAGTTTCGGAAGAAGTATTGGTTGGCTTGATTCGGAAACATTTTGACCTGCGCCCGGCAGGAATTATCAAACAGCTCGATTTGCGCCGTCCGATCTACAAACAGACAGCTGCTTACGGTCACTTTGGCCGCAACGATCTGAACGTGCCTTGGGAACGTACGGACAAAGCGGAAGTTTTGAAACAGGAAGCGGCCAGTTTGGCTTAATCGTTCAGCAGACAAGAAAGCCTGGTAAAACGCCAGGCTTTTTTTTATTTCCTGTAAAAAGATATGCGGTCGCCATCGGCGGTATGTCGCTATTTACCTGATTTCCCAGCAGCAATATAAAGGAATTGGCTCGGAATTGTCGAAAAGTGTATCTTAGGTAAAAAAGCACTTGTCTGCATCAAAGGGGCGTAACTGTTGAACAAAAGGATTTTATTCCTCTTCACCTTTTTGGTAACATTGGCACTGGTAATTGCCGGTGGCGTTGGGATAGCCACAAAATCTGAAAAAAATGCGGCTGAACTGCAACATTTTGCGCAGGAAAATACGTCTAAAGAGCAGACGCAGCAAGGGAAGCGCGAGGATACGGTGCAACCGACGGCCGCTGCCGAGCCGCAATCGGCGAAGCCGGTTGCCAAACAGACTTGGTATGAGAATCAAGTTGTCGTCTTGATGTACCATCATGTAACCGATCAGTCGGATCAACCATATGTGATCACACCGGAAGGCTTTGCAGCGCATATGCAATTTCTGAAGGAGAACGATCTGCATCCGATCAGTTTGACGCAGTTTGTGCAATTTGTGCAAACAGGGGTAAGTCCTGTCGACAACGCGGTTTTGATCACCTTCGATGATGGTTACGAAAGCTACTATACAGAAGCCTTTCCTATTCTCAAGCAATATCAGTTTCCGTCGGTAAATTTTTTGATTACAGGTCGGCTCAAAGATAGCTCCGAGCGAAAGCGGCCAAACGTGACACCGCCGCTTACTTATCAGGAAATTCAGGAGATGCGAGCTTCGGGCCTGGCTGAGTTTGGCTCGCACACGTACAGTTTGCACGGACAAGAAGCGAAAAACGAGTGGGGGGAGTTGGGACCCGAGACGGCGCCTGTCTACTTGGAAGATTTGGGACGATTAGAGGACACACAGGAGTATCGAGATCGTTTGTATGTCGATTTCTTGATGTCGCGGATCGGGCTGGGCGATTTGCTGGGTGAACGGATTCAGACCATTTCGCTGCCTTTCGGGTTTACCAATGAGGTCGTCATTGAAACGGCAAAACAAGCTGGTTATGAGTATGTGTTTAACTCCCACCCCGCTGTCGTGAAACCGGGAGTTGATCCATTCAGCATTCCGCGCTTCGATGTTGGCTTGCGTGAGATTGACGCCGGGAAGCTGCGGGAATTATTCGCGAAAGCCAGAGATAGCTTGAGGGAGGGCGATCATGGACGCGGGACTTGATGTGAATTTGCTTGAAGGGGTAATCAAGAAGACAATCGCCACGGTGGAATCAAGCAAGCGGCAAATTTTTGAGATTGCCGAGCACGCCAGGCGAGAAGGACATTCCATAAATTCTGAGTTATATGAAGTCCGGCTGCAATTAGCGGATGTGATCAATCGTGTGGATGAATTGGAATTGAATTATCGAAAGGCACGCCAGAAACTGGTAATGGTCAGCCGTAATTTTCACGATTACACGGAAGACGATATCCGGGTTGCTTACGAAGAAGCCAACCAGTTTCAAGTGGAGCTGTCCATCTATCGGGAACGGGAAAACAACTTGCGCAGACGGCGGGATGATCTGGAGCGCCGGTTGCGCAATCTGCATGAAACGATCGAACGAGCGGAAAGTTTGATGACACAAATTGGGGTGGTACTTGGTTACTTGACCGGGGATTTGAGTCAGGTGGATCAAGCCATTGAAGCTGCCAAACAGCATTATTTAATGGGGTTAAAAATAATTCAGGCGCAAGAAGAAGAACGCAAGCGTGTCGCTCGGGAGATTCATGATGGTCCAGCCCAATCGCTGGCAAACGTTGTTTTGCGGACGGAAATTGTGGAAAAAATGCTGCAAAATGAACGGGTACTCGAGGCGGAGATGGAATTGCGTGAGCTGAAAGAGATGATCCGCTACAGTCTCTCCGATGTTCGTCAAATTATTTTTGATTTGCGGCCCATGGCGCTCGACGATTTGGGACTGATCCCCACGTTGCAGAAATATATCCAAACGATCGAAGAACGGACAAAAATCAATATTGATCTGGTGGTTTTTGGCAAAGAGAGCCAGTACAATATGGATAGCTCCGTCAAGGCGGGAATTTTTCGCTTGATTCAAGAGTGTTTAAATAATGTGCATAAACATGCAAAGGCGAATTTTGTGCAGGTGAAAGTGGAATTTACTGGCGAAGCGGTTGTGCTGGTCGTCAAGGATGACGGTGTCGGCTTCAAGCAGGAGCAGCAGATCAACGTTGGTTCCTTCGGGCTTCTCGGGATGAAAGAGCGCTGCAAGCTGCTGGACGGTAAAATGGATATTCACTCGATGCCTGGAGAGGGAACAAAAGTTATCTTTCAAATTCCGTTGAAAGTATAGTGGAGAATAGGGAGCAGGAGGAAGAGCTATGGAAAAGTTGCAGGAAGAGATTCGGATTGTCTTGGTGGATGACCATCAATTATTCCGCGAGGGAGTGAAACGGATACTGGAGATGGAACAGGATTTTCGGGTGGTTGGCGAAGGGTCCGACGGGGAGGAAGCCTATTACTTGGCGGAAGTACATAAACCCGATGTCATTCTGATGGATATTAATATGCCAAACATGAATGGGGTAGCCGCATCCGAGAAAATTGTTGCTGTCAGTCCTCGTACACGAATAATTATCTTGTCCATCCACGATGATGAAGGCTATGTGTACCGGACATTGCGTTCCGGCGCGTCAGGTTACTTGCTCAAAGAGATGGGGACCAACGATCTGGTGGATGCGGTGCGCGTCGTCGCCAGAGGCGGAGCCTACATCCATCCGAAAGTGACGGGCAAATTGATCGATGAGTTTCGCCGCCTAAGCGAACAAGAAGATGCCATCGGCAAAGAGTTTTCTTATGATTCCAACCTGGCGATTGATCCGGAAGTGATTGAAGCATTGACGCGCCGCGAGCGGGAAGTCTTGCAACTGATGGCGGAAGGAAAAAGCAATCGGGCGATCGGAGAATTTCTGTTTATCAGTGAAAAAACCGTCAAAAACCATGTCAGCAGCATCCTGCAAAAATTAAACGTTCAAGACCGCACCCAGGCGGTTGTGATCTCGATTAAAAACGGCTGGGTGAAACTGTAAGAAGCAGCGAATAAACAGGTGAAGAGCGGTACCTTGAGCGAGCAATCCGGCATACCTTGTAGTAAAGAGGAGGGGATGACCGTGATTGAAGAGTTTTTGCTCTGGTTACTGGCCGCTTATGGCTGTGCTTCCCTCTTGGTTGCCCTTTTGGAACGAATGGCTCGCGAATCTTTTTCGACTGCTGAGCGGCCGTTTGTTCATTACGAAGTCCTGCTGTTCAATTCGGAACAACATATCGAAAATGTGGCACGACATCTTATACATTCATCCAGGCGAA
The DNA here is from genome assembly GCF_016908525.1 of Brevibacillus fulvus. Taxonomy (GTDB): domain Bacteria; phylum Bacillota; class Bacilli; order Brevibacillales; family Brevibacillaceae; genus Brevibacillus_G; species Brevibacillus_G fulvus. The sequence continues at coordinate 83,252 of NZ_JAFBEB010000012.1, read as the reverse complement.
AAGGGGTGCCGATCCAAATTTCGTTTGTGGATTATGGTTCCACTGATGATACGCTGAAAATTATGGCTGTACTGGAACGGACCCAAAGTTATTTGACGGAGGAAAGGGAGCCTGACCGGAAGCTGACACCGCCGATTACGATAGACTTGCGGCGAATGGCAGAACAGGAGAGCATCGTGTAAGCTCTCCTGTTCATTTTTTTGCATACCAGCCAGTCTTTCGGCAAACTGATCGTAAACGAGGCAGCCGGACTCAAGTCGAGCCGGCGTATGGCGAGAGGTGAGGGTGTACCGATGCGGGCCTATCTGCTGTATGTGAAGGAGGAACGGGGCAAGGCGCAATCTTACATAACCCCCTGTTTTGAAGTGGACAAGCTATTCTGGCAACAATCGGACGGTGGAACGTTGCATATCCTCGGCAGCAGCACTTCTCTGGCGATTGTGTTTGCGCTCAGGGAAAAAATCAATCAACACGTGCGCAGCCGACGACTGACTCCCGAAACGCTGCGCCAATTGCGCGAGCTGGCCCATGCTTCTGTGAAGGAAGCGAGTGTCCTGTACGGCAAAGAGGACGGGCAGCAGGAATGCGGGCTGCCGTTTCAATTCACCAGCGAACAGGCAGAGCGGGAGCAGGCAGAGGCGTTTGCCATGACCGCGGAACAAATCCGAGCAGAAGCCGAGGATTTACGCTCGCGCTTGCAGGGCAGATCATTGCTTTGGGAGGAGCTGCGCTATTTTTTGCAGCAGCATGCAGTAGTCCTGGAGGAAGTTCTCCCGGCCTTGCAATGGCTGGCTCTTGCCAATAAGTTGGAATGGCGGCCGGGCATTTGCATCGGCTGGCGCAAAGGCTGGTGGAAACATCGGCTGCTGCTAAGGTGCGACCGGTGCGGGAGCAGTCGCGTTTGCAAAACAGAATGCCATACATGCGGGCAAGCCTGTGCGTTTTGCACGGAGTGTCTGACAATGGGCAGAAGCAAGTGTTGTACGCCGTATATTTGCGTTCCGGCGCAGCCTTCGCATAGAAAAGCAACGACCGCAGGCGAGAAACTGTTGCGCTGGGATGGGCGCTACACTCCTTGGCAAGCGATCGCCGCGGAGCGTGCCCGCCGCTTTGTCTCGGCCGATGACAATCAGGCTTTTCTCGTCTGGGCGGTTTGCGGCGCGGGGAAAACGGAGCTGCTCTTTCCCGCGATGGAACAGGCGTTGAGCGACGGAGGACAAATTTTGCTGGCTACCCCGCGCAAAGATGTCGTTTTGGAATTGTTGCCACGGCTCAAGCGCGTCTTTCCAGGCTGTAAAGTGATTGCTGTCCACGGTTCAAGCGCGGAGAAATGGGAGGAGGGGCAGATCGTCATTGCCACGACTCATCAAGTGCTGCGGTATTATCGCAAGTTTCCGTTGGTCATCGTCGATGAGGTAGACGCCTTTCCGTATCACCGAAACCCAATGTTGCATCGGGCTGTCGAGCGGGCGGTTGCCGAAGGGGGCAAACGACTGTATCTTAGCGCGACACCGCCCGCCATTATGCAGCGCGCATTGGTCGGGTCCACAAACAGAAAGGCGCTTGTCTCAGCGACGCATGTTTTGTTGCCGCAACGTTATCATGGCCATCCACTGCCCGTCCCCACCATTCAGAAAATCCCCAGGCTGGACGGCAAACTTCGCAATGGAGACCCGCTGCCGTTGTTGCGGGACCCGGTCGCCTTATCCCTGCAGCAACACCGGCCAATCTTTGTATTTGTGCCCTATATTGAACAAGTCGAAGTTGCGCTTGCCTTTTTGCAGCGATCGATTCCCGATCATGCACGGCGAATGGCTGGCGTATATGCGGCTGATCCCGAACGCGAGCGTAAAGTGCAGCGTTTTCGCCGAGGTGAGTATGGTTTGTTGGTCACGACGACGATTTTGGAACGCGGCGTCACCATTCCGTTCAGTGATGTTGTGGTGGTAGGGGCGGACGCTCCTGTGTTTGATGAGGCTTCTCTCGTCCAGATCGCCGGCAGGGCGGGGCGTTCGCACGATTCCCCCGACGGTTTGGTCTTGTTTTTATGCACGAGATGGACGAAAGCGCAGCGATTGGCGCTGAAACAAATCCGGCAGATGAACCGTCTAGCTAGACAAATGAAAGAAGTCGATGGTTATGTGGACTGAGGATTGTTTGCTTTGCGGCCGACGGAAGCGTGCGCCGGGTCGTGAACGGGAAGTTGCCGCAATGGCAAACAAATTGGTGGCTCAAGCGTTCTTTCCGATTGTTTACCGATTATTGGAGCAAGCTGCAATCTGTTGTTCGTGCCTTCGGCAATTTCCGTTGATCGATGCACCGTTCTGTCATCGCTGCGGCCGCCCGATGGCAGGCAAAAGAGAAGGGGTGTGCGGGGATTGTCAGCGATTCGGGCGAGATTCTCTCACGCAAAACCGCAGTCTCTTCACATACAACGAATGGGGGAAAGCGTTGATCAGCCGTTTCAAGTACCGGGGAGACGAACGGCTGGCCCAACTGTCAGGCTGTCTGCTGAGCGTTGCTTTCTATCGTTATTATGCGGACAGGCGGTTTCAGATCATTGCCAATGTTCCGCTGCATCGGCTGCGATTGGAGGAAAGAGGATTTAACCAGACGCAAAAGATGACAGAAATTCTCGGGAAAAACATAAAAGTTCCCGTTTTGCCACTGTTGGATCGGGTAAAATCAACCGATAAATTAAGTAAGACACAGGGAAAAGCAGCCCGATTTCGCAGTATGAAAAGCGCTTTTCGGCTTAATCCGGAACCATTCACTCGTTTTCAAGGCAGGACCGTATCCGTCTTGCTCATCGATGATATATACACGACCGGCTCCACGATTCGCTCTTGTGCGGATACGATTCTATATTCAGGCGTCGTTTTTCCTGTCGAGGTGTGCAGCTTGACTCTGTTTCGGTAAGAAAAAGAGCTGCTGTACGCGATCATCCATCAATGAAGCGGAAAAAATTTAACAGTAGAAGAGGGTGTAGGCTATGGGATTGGGTCAACTTGACAATTGTCCGCGCTGTGATGCGCTGTTTGTAAGAACAACTCGCGATGTTTGCCCGAACTGTTATCGGGAAATCGAAGCGGAATACGAGAAATGCGTGAAGTATTTGCGCAAAAGAGAGAATCGCTCGGCAAATATCCACCAGGTGAGCGAGGCGACAGGTGTTTCGGTGAAACAGATTACCCGGTTTATTAAAGAGGGACGCATCTCCCTCGAAGGCAATCCCAATCTCGGCTATCCTTGCGAACGATGCGGAATTATTATCCGTACCGGCAATATGTGCGATTCTTGTATGAAAGAGTTGAGGCGGGAAGTGGAACAGCAGCTGGAAGTGGATGAACGGCTTGCCCATGACAAGACGCAGCAGAACATCGCATATCAGAGCAAAAAGGAACGATAGGTAAATTAGAGTGATTATTAAATGAACTAATCATTTCCCCGAAAAATGCCGATGATAGTACTAAGTGTACACGAATGGAAAACGGCATTTTTCTTTTGGATGACAAAGGTCAAATCGAATTGATCGGACACGCCGATGGTTGAGGAAAGGAATGATGTACGATGCGTGTGAACGAGCCAAATCGCCCTAATTTCGTTAACAACTACAATAAAGTTGCCAAAGCATATTCCGCTCAGGATCAGAAAAAATCGATGGGCAAGGATGAAGTGCAAATCTCCAGCGAGGGATTGGAATTGTTAAAGCAAGGGGAAGAAGCGGACGCAGCCGAACGTAAGGAAAAAGTGAACGAGCTGAAGAAACAGATTGAACAAGGTACGTATCATGTGCCAAGTGATAAGATTGCCGAAAAATTTCTCGCTTTTTGGAAGAAGTCTTAAAACATAAAGGGTGAACTCTATGTCGTGGCTGGCGGAACTCTCTCCCATCCTGGACAATTTGCTCCGGTTGCATCAAGCTCTTTATACGCTGGCGATCGAGAAACGAAAGGTCTTGTTGAAAAACGATATCGATACGTTAAATGCGATAACGCTGCAAGAACAGAAGCTCATCAAGGCGATCGAAGCAGCGGAAGCGTCCCGGATTGAACGGGTGGAACAGCTGTTCAAGGAGCGAAACCTGCCGCTCTCGCAGCGGACGCTGACCGATCTGATCAAATCGTCGACAAACAATGAAGAAAAAACCAAGCTGGCGGCTTATCGCGAGGAAATGCTGCGGTTGATTGACGACCTGCGCAAAGAAAATGAATTGAACCAGCAATTGTTGCAGCAGTCGCTCGCCTTTGTCAATATGAGCCTCGATTTCTTTACCGATGATCCGGTTGAAGATTTTATTTACAAAAAACCGGTACAATCCGCAACTAACTCAACGAGCAACCGTTCGTTTATCAATAGAAAAGTGTAAAGGGGTGCTATCATGGCTTCGACATTTCACGGAATTGAAGTGAGCAAACGCGGGCTGTTTGCTCAGCAAACGGCGCTGAATACAACCGGTCACAATATTTCCAACGCCAATACGGAAGGGTACACCCGCCAGAGAGCAAATATGCAGGCGACAACGGGAATTCCGTATGTCAGTTTGCAGTCCAGCACCGAAGCGGGAATATTGGGAACTGGCGTGCAAGTGACGGATTTGCAGCGTCTGCGGGATTCTTTTATCGATGTTCAATACCGGGCGGAAAATAAAGATTATGGTTATTGGGAAGCAAAAGCAAGCGGATTAACCCAGATTGAGGCGATCATGAATGAACCGTCAGATACTGGTTTGCAAAGCGTTATGGACCAATTTTGGCAATCGTGGGAAGATTTGTCCAATGATCCGGCCTCTCTCTCATCCAGGGTCGTTGTTCGGGAAAGAGCAATCGCTGTTGCGGACACGCTTGCTGCCAATGTTGACTCACTGACGCAGCTGCAAACCGATTTGGACGACAAAGTAGCGACCGATGCGATGCAGATCAACTCGATTGCCACTCAGATCGCTGACCTTAATACGCAAATCAGCAAGCTGGTTCCGACCGGTTATGAGCCGAACGATCTGTACGATCAACGGGATGTGCTGATTGACAAATTGTCCAAAATGGTAACGACAACCGTTACGCAAACAGACAACGGCATGGTTAACGTGATGATCGACGGCCAGGCGCTTGTTACGGGCAGACAGAAGAGCGATTTTACCGCTGTCAAAAACGCAACAACCGGATTTTATGATTTAACGTTGGGGGGCCAGGCGTTTACTCCGCTCTCGGGAAGTTTGTTAGGGACGATGGAGGCGCGGGGAATTGCCCAACCGGACCCAACGACGGGAAACATGGTTGTGACGGGAGATATTCCGGCAATGCTGCAGCGTCTGGACGCCTTGGCAACGAATATGGCTAAGGAAATCAATGATCTGCATCGTACGGGTTTAAGTCTTAACGATATTCAGAATCGAGCTGCGGATCCGACAGCCGCTCTGCAAGATCTGCCGTTTTTTGTGGATCGTACAGCGGCAACTGCCGACCCTTCCACGAAAACATATCCGACCAACGCCAAAAATCTGATGGTGAATCCGGCGATCATGAACAGTTTGAATACGATCGCTGCTGCTCAAGCCGATTCAGCCGGACAAGCGGTTGAAGGTGACAACCAAAATGCGCTCGACATCGCTGCTTTGAAGTTTAAAACATTGTCTATTACGGTCGGCACCTCCGGGCAACCGGAGTCAACTACTCTCGATGACTTTTACCGGTATACCATTGCTCAGCTTGGCGTCGACAGCCAGGAAGCGCAGCGGATGGAGGAAAACACCGAGCTGCTGGTTCAGCAGATCGAGACGCAAAGACAATCTGTCTCCGGCGTTTCAATCGATGAAGAGATGGCAAACATGATCCAGTTTCAACATGCTTACAGCGCTTCTGCGCGTGTAATGACGAGCATGGATGAAATTCTTGACAAAATGATCAATGGCATGGGTCGCGTAGGCTTGTAATAGCGGGGAACAAGTAGAAAAGGAGTGTTAATGATGTCGCTTCGGGTCACTCAATCAATGTTAAATTCCAATATGTTGAAAAACCTGTCCAAATCGATGGGGCAAATGGACAAGTATCAAGGGCAGTTGTCTTCCGGACGAATCATTACTCGTCCTTCCGATGATCCGGTTGTTGCTTCTCGCGGGATGCTCTATCGGGCGTCGCTGTCCGAAAATGATCAGTACCAAAGAAACGCTGATGAAGCGCAATCGTGGATGGAAGTTACCGACAATTCATTAAATGAAATCAGCAGTGTTTTGCAACGTGTCCGCGAACTGGTGGTCAACTCGGGAGACGGCGCTTTATCCGCAGATTCCCGCTACGCTATGGGAGAAGAAGTTGCGCAGATCAAGGAGCAACTGGGCAATATCGCCAACCAGACAATCGGTTCCCGTTACATATTTGCCGGAACGGATACGAGCAATCCGCCTTACAATCAAGATACAGGTGTCTTTGAAAATACGAACAGTTCCGAGTTTACCCTGGAATTAAGTCAGCAAGTGACGATCCCGATCAACGTCAATCCGCAGAAGATTTTTAACTATAAAGGGGAAAGCGGAACGGCGGATACGATCTTTGACTTGCTTGACGATCTGGCCACTCGTTTGAAGAATGGAGAAGATGTTTCCGCAAAGGTGGGCGAATTGGACGATCAGATGGACAACATCGTGGCGGAACGCGCTTCGCTGGGAGCGAGGATGAATCGGATCGAACTGATTCAAGAGCGTTTGAGCAGCGCCGAGACGACCGTCACCGATTTGATGTCGCAAAACGAAGATGCCGATATTGCGGAAGTCATTACGAATCTGAAAACGCAAGAGAACGTGCATCGCGCCGCCTTGGGAGCAGGGGCGCAAATCATTCAGCCGTCCCTTCTTGATTTCTTGCGTTAGGTTGAGCAGGAGGCTGCTATGCATATTCCTCAACTACGAATGGATCAAACCTATGCCCAATTGGGACTGCATATTCAAAAGCCGGTACAGGAGATTCAACAACCGCAAGCGGATTTGAACATGAAGCAGGAACCGGCCATCCTGACCATTAGACAGCCAAAGGGAGAACTATCGATTGACACAACGGAAGCAAGATCCAACATCGATATGCGAAGTCCGGCGCGTCGTGTAAAAGATATCGCTGCTTTTGGTCATCGGAAGGCGATGGAGGCCATTGCGCGAATCAGCAGGGAAGGGGACCAGCTTGCCGCGATCGAGAAAAAGGGCAACCCGATCGCGGATATTGCGGTTCAAAATAGCGGAATCTACGAGGAGCAAGAGATTCTTGCCAAAGGGTCGCTGATCGGTGACGGTGTGGAAATTCACTACGAGGCAAAAAAACCGGAAATCAATGTGCAAGTGCGCGGGTTTCGGATGGATCCGGAAATCAAAAAACCGATCCTTCATTATACACCGGGGAAAGTGGAACCCTACATTTTACAGAAAAACAGTTTGCACATCGAAGTTGTTGGCTTACATATAGACCAAAAGCGTTAGACAAGGGAGGTGCAGCCTGATGCCTGCAGCATCCGCCGCTAGCTCAGAAAAGCTGAAGCTATATTTTGAGGAAGGTCTTCCTGGCTTTCCACAATTGCAGTTTTTCCAGCTTCATCAACAGGAGAAGGAAAGCCCCTTTTACCTTTTAGCCTCAATCGAAAATCCTTCCGTTGAGTTTGGAGTCATAGAACCGTTTCCATTTTTCCCGGATTACGAGTTCAAATTAAATGATGTCGATCGAGAGAGTTTGCGAATGAAAGAAGATACCGCCTTGGTGGTATTAAACATTGTCACGATCAGACCGGAAGGCCAAGTCACCGTTAACCTGAAAGCACCCATTGTGATTAATCTGGAAAACCGCATGGCCAAGCAAATCATATTGAATGATGACAAGTACACAATCCGGCAGCCGCTCTTCACCATCGGGGCGAAAGTGGCGAATGAGTAGGTGAATCGATGTTAGTCTTGTCTCGAAAAAAAAATGAATCGATTATGATTGGCGATCAAATTGAAGTCAAGATCATTGCCATCGAAGGAGAATTAGTGAGGATTGGCATCGAAGCGCCTCGATCGGTTCAAGTTCACCGCAAAGAGGTGTTTGATGCGATTCGGGAAGAAAACCAGTTGGCTTCCCGGCAAAAAGTGGACTGGTCTGCGTTCAAACAATTTCTCCCATCGGACAAAAAGCCAATAGAATAACAGGGGTTGAAAAAATATTCCTGAAAAAAAGTATTAAAAACTTGTCGGAACTTGTCCGATAAATATAGTGTAGAGGGAACTTAAGCGCGCGATTGAGTTGTCTCTAAATAATGGAAAAACGCCCACAAGGACGTGGACGTTAACAATCAAGGAGGAAAATAACATGATTATCAATCACAACGTAACGGCTTTGAACACCTACAACCGTTTGAGCTCCAACACTGGTGCACAATCCAAATCCATGGAGAAATTGTCTTCCGGTCTGCGTATCAACCGCGCTGGCGACGATGCTGCTGGTTTGGCGATCTCTGAAAAAATGCGTGCGCAAATCCGTGGTTTGGATCAAGCAGCTCGTAACTCTCAAGATGGTATCTCTTTGATCCAAACAGCTGAAGGTGCCTTGAGCGAAACTCAAGACATTTTGCAACGTATGCGTGAACTTGCTGTTCAAGCAAGCAACGGTACTTACACCACTACCGACCGTGCAAAATTGGGCGCAGAAGTTCAACAGCTCCAAAAAGAGATCAACCGTATCGCATCTCAAACTGAGTTCAACACCAAAAAACTGTTGAGCAGCGGTATCTCCGTTACTTTCCAAGTTGGTGCTAACTCCGGTCAAACAATCGGCATGAGCATCAACGCAATGAACGCAAGCAGCCTGGGTGTAGGTACGACTCAAGTTGCAGCATTCAGTACAATTGCCGCTACTGCATTTGACCAAGTGATCGCTGACATCAACAGCGCAATCAACAAAGTGTCCAACCAACGCGCAAGCCTTGGTGCTTACCAAAACCGTTTGGAACACACAATCAACAACTTGAACACCTCTTCCGAAAACTTGACTGCAGCTGAATCTCGTATCCGTGACGTAGATATGGCGAAAGAAATGATGAACTTCACCAAAAACAACATTCTTTCCCAAGCTGCTCAAGCTATGCTGGCTCAAGCAAACCAATTGCCACAAGGTGTTCTGCAATTGCTCCAATAATAGTTTCTTTAAAAAAGCCAACCGAGTCACTTGGTTGGCTTTTTTTAAAAATTACATTTTATTTTGGGAAGTGAAGACAAGTGGAAGCCACTTATGAACAGGAGATCGATTTGTTGCAGAAAACGATCGACCATATCTGTTATGCCTTTTACCGTTATGAAATCAAACCGGGCCTGGCCTCGTTTGAATCAATGGTTTCCCAGCTTATGCCGATTTTAACTCGTCACGCCCATGAGGAAGAACGAATTCAAGAGATCAATCAGTTACTGGAAATGATCGTCGTGGCGGTCGAGAAAAAAGACTATTTGATTGCAGCTGACTTGTTGCGGTACGAACTGCTGCAAAGAATCGCGCTTTTGACAAGCGTGAGCGCGTAAAGGGGATTCATATGACCTATTTTCAGACAAACAAACAGTTCTTGATGGAATACAACCAATGGCTGTGCGAATTTATGGAAGAATCCATCCAAACCGACTCTGTCGAGTGTTTGCGTATTAACGATAATATTTTATTCAAATTGCAAGATCAAGACGAATCTGAATTTTATACCGCCAGTATTTATGATCCCGAATATGAAGCAACACAATTTCTTGATGGTGTGAATTTTGACAATACCGCCTATATTTTAATGGGCGTCGGATCATCCGCGATCATTAAACAAATATTGAAAAATAAAACCGAAGCGTCCTGGTTTTTTATTATAGAAAAAGATACAAAATTGGTCAAAAAGCTGCTGGAGGAAATTGACTTCACTCCTTACCTGGAGGGGAAACTGCAGCGGGTCGTCTTTATTACCGGCGACATGGAAGATGTTGAGAAAGTCATTTTGGTTTATATCAACTCCCTGGTGGGGTACTATTTTCTGCAAACCGATATTTTACGGACTTTTGCTACGTTCCGTATTGATCGGGAGTTTTATGAGGAAGTTACGCAACTGTTAATCAACACGATCCGTACGCATATGACTTCGATGGGCAATTCGATTAACGATACGCTGATGGGCATCCGCAACGAATTGCGCAATGTGCCGATCGCATTGAAGTCGCATCGACTGCAGGAACTGAAAGATGCCTATAAAGGCAAACCGATCATTTGTGTGGCTTCCGGGCCATCTTTGGATAAACAAATTCCATTGTTGAGACAAGTCAAGGGAAAAGCGCTCATCATCTGTGCGGAGTCGGCATTGCGCGTTCTGTTGAGAAACGGCATTACCCCGGATATCGTCGGGATTCTGGAGCGTGGGCCGAATTCTTATGAAATCAGTATTCAGGACTTGGAGATTCCTGAAGAAACAGCTCTGATGGGGCTGATGGTGATGGATGAACGCATTCCCCGCGCCTGGAACAAACATGTCGTACCCGTGTTCAAGGATAATATCGCCCATAGCCGCATTTTGAGCAAAGCGCTGGGGGATATGGGGACTTTGTATAACGGAAATTCCGTTGCTCATTTGAACTTCTCCATTGCCCATTACTTTGGCGGTTCGCCGATTGTTTTGATCGGACAAGACCTCGCATTTTCCGAGGAGGGAGCAACGCATAGCAAAGACAGTTTGTATATGCTCCATGCCGATCCGCAGGTGTTGGAAAATGAACGCAAGCAGCTGCAGGAAGGACTTCGTGAAGATGTCGGCTTTTTTGACCGGACCGTCTATCTCGATGGTTATTACGGCGGAAAGGTCAGATCCAAAGAACTGTGGCGACAATTCCTCAGCTGGATGGAGCATTTGATTGCTGTCTTGCCGACTCCGCTCGTGATCAACGCTACGGAAGGCGGGGCGTACATTCGCGGGGCGGTCAATATGCCATTTCAGGAAGTGGTCGAGATCTACTGCCAAGAGCCGATTGTTTCGATTCCTGAACTATTTTCACAATTGCCGCCGGTTTCAGTCGAGTCTGATCTCAAAGAGCGACTGGTCAACATGATTGATGCGCTTAATGAAGAATTGTCGATCATGGAACAGGTGAGTCAATTTGCCGAGGAAATCCTGCGTGACGCTGAACAACTGCAACATGAGCTTGCAGTCGATGCGGGAAAAGTATTTTTATTGGATATGCGGGCCGGCAGAATTATGCGCAATGTGGAGAAACTGTTGAAACAAGTGTTGAAGAAACCGCTGCTCATGTTTTTCTTCCGTCCTCTGTTATCGAATTATCATGTGAAAATGAATCCGATTTCGCGGGTGTCCTCCGTGGAGAGACTCCAGTTGATTTTAACGCACCAAACGTATTTCTTAAAACGGTTGATCGAGGCCAAAAAAGAGGTATTTGAAGTTTATGAGGACGGTGTTCGTTTTGCCGTGACCGAATTGGGCTTCGATCCCGATGAGCTTTCTCTCAATGTTCAACCGAAGTGGGAAGTGCTTGATGAAGAAGAAGATGAGCAGATGGAGGAGGCTTACTAATGGCGCAAGAGATCGTGCAAGAGACGCTGGATAGTATTAAAGAATATTTGCCCAAACTGATTCGGGCTTCCCATATGATTGCCGAAGATATTCAGTCCAATCAGGGCACATGGGTTGATACGCTGATGCAATATATTGAAGGTATGAATTGGCTGATTCAGGCGATCAACGGTATCCAAAAGGTGGATGAGGACGCATTGTCCAATTGGGAACTTGCCAGTCTCTCCGCAATCTTTCATCAAATGAACGAAGCGCTGGAGCAGGAGGATTTTGTCATGCTCAGCGATTTGCTCCAATACGAAATCAGTCCTTTGCTCAATTCTTACGATGAGCAATTACGGGGGAATTCCGTTGAGCCCTCCTAAACATATCATTCAGCAGGATGTTATAAAAGGTCAAGCTCCATCTGTATTCCCGGAGCAGGCGAAAAACGGGCTATGGACGGCGACGGTGCGGGAGGCAGATCTCCCGCCTTTTTATCTGCACAGCCGCTACGATCCGCTGAAAGAGGCCCGGCAGTTTATGATGCCGCATCTGGAGAATATCCGCCAGGAGCAGCCGGATATGGTTGTTGTTTATGGAGCCGGTTGCGGTTATCATCTCGATGTCTTGCTTGAGTCGATCGCTGAGTTGACCGTTCCGATCGAAGTGTGGGAGACGAATGTGCCGATGTTTTTGCAACATGGAAAAATGGCGATGTATGAAAAGGCTCTTCGCAGTGAGCGGGTTGCTTTTGTGGTTACGGAACATTTGGCTGTTTTTGCGGAACGGGTAGAGAAGTGGCCGGAACAAAATGTGTATGTGATTGTGCATCAACCGTCTTTGCGGGCCATGCCCAAACATTTGGAAGCGCTCAAACAGGCTTTGCAGGACTATGCGATCAGTCAAAACAGCGCTGTCGCTTTTACCAAGCTGCTGGCGCATAACTTTGCGCAAAATACAGCGGTAGACTGGCCGTCCATTTCGGCGTTTCGCGATCTCCGCGTTCCAGCCGTACTGGTTAGCGCCGGGCCGTCCCTGAAAAAAGCTTTGCCTTATCTCAATGAACTGAAAAAACATTCGCTGGTGGGCTCTGTCGGTACGGCAGCCGCGCTGCTCTGGCAGAATGGAATTATCCCTGATTTTGTAGTCATGAGCGATCCGAAACCGGGAATGATGCACCAGTTGCAAGGGTGGGAGTCGGAGCAGGTCCCGCTGTTCTTCTTGAGCACGCTTTATGCGGAACTGGTGGCGCAATACAAGGGTCCCAAATTTATCGTTTTTCAGGAAGGTTACGCCCCGGCGGAAGAGCGGGCTGCCCAACGACAGGAACCAACCATTCAAACGGGAGGATCGGTTGCGACAACTTTGTTTTCTTTGGTTCGCTCGTTCGGGTGTCAACCGATTTGCCTGGTTGGACAGGACCTTGCCTATACCGACAATCAAACGCACGCGGAAGGTACGCCGGCTTTTGCGCAATGGACCGGCGAGGCGCGTGGACAACGGGTGAAATCGTTTGACGGAGCCGGAACGGTTCTTGCTCCGCGCAATTTGCTGGCCTATAAAAAGTGGTTTGAACGGCAGGCGGCGGAAAGCGAAGAGACGTTTTACAACGCGACAGAAGGCGGGGCTTTCATCGAAGGATTTGAGCACCTTTCGTTGCCGGCATTTTTGCAAAAAGTCAGCAGTACGGAAGTGACAGAAGTTCGTGCGGAGTTTAACCGGCTTGTCCATAATGCTACTCAAGGAAGCTTCTAGGAGTTGAGATCAATGAACTACGAAGGCAAGAAAATTTTAATCATCGGCGGGACAGGCACTCTGGGGCAATACTTAACCCGCTTTTTGCTCAGCCAAAATCCGAAAGTGATACGGATCATGAGCCGTGATGAGCACAAACAGTTTGAAATGCAGCAGCGGTTTAGCGAGCAGAAGGAGAAACTGCGTTTTCTGATCGGCGATGTGCGTGACGCCCAACGTCTGCAACGAGCGATGGAAGATATCGATTATGTGTTTCATCTGGCGGCAATGAAACATGTTCCGTTTTGTGAATATAATCCGTTTGAAGCCGTGCAAACCAATATTATCGGGACGCAAAATATGATTCAGGCCGCGATCCAGATGGGCGTAAAAAAAGTATTGTTTACCTCCACCGACAAGGCGATCGCGCCGACCAACACCTACGGAGCGTCGAAATTGATGGCCGAGCGGTTAATCTCGGCAGCGGAATACCAAAAAGGTCCGAAACAGACGACTTTCGCTTCCGTACGCTTCGGCAATGTGATGGGATCGCGCGGCTCGGTTATTCCGCTGTTTTGCAAGCAAATTTTGGAGAGACGCATGGTTACCGTCACAGACTTGCAAATGACCCGGTACATGATGACGGCAACGCAAGCAATGAAGCTGATGTTAAAAGCAAACGAGCTGTCCCGCGGAGGAGAAGTGTTTGTTCTGAAAATGCCGACCATCTTGTTGAGCGATTTGGTGCGCGTGGTCATTGAAGAGGTTCAGCATAAATACCAGATCAACGATCCGGTGCAGGTTACGGAAGTTGGTTTGCGCCCGGGCGAAAAGCGGTATGAGGAATTGATGACGGAAGAGGAAAAATTGATCGCGTTGGAACTTCCGGAAATGTTTATCATCCCAAGCTCTTTTCATGAGTATCCTCCGCTGCATTTATATCCGAATGCCCGGAAAATGGCGACTCAGGAGGTAAGCTCCCACAACGAACAGCCGATTGATGCGGAAACGTTACGCCAATGGATTTTGGAAGAAGCGTTGATTTAGAGGGGGAAACAGCATGCGCAGCGTCGTAATCATACAGGCTCGAATGGGCTCCACCCGTTTGCCGGGAAAAGTCATGAAGGAATTGATCGATCAAACCGTCCTTGCTCACGTTGTCCAACGGGCGAAAGCCATTCCTGGTATCGATGAGGTGGCTGTGGCGACAACGGTCAAACCGGACGATGCCGTCATTGCTGAGGAAGCCAAACGGTTGGATGTGCCTGTTTACCGCGGCAGTGAACAAGATGTGCTGTCCCGTTATTATGAAGCGGCGGCACAATTGAAAGCGGATGTCGTCATGCGAGTCACATCGGATTGTCCTTTGCTCGATCCGCATGTGTCCGGCGCTGTTTTGCGAAAGTTTCTGGATACGCCAGGCATTGACTATGCAAGCAACACGCTGGACAGAAGATTTCCGCGTGGATTGGATACCGAAGTTTTCTCGTTTGCGGCGCTTGCGCAAGCGTTTCAGGAAGCAAAGCAAGCGCATGAACGGGAGCATGTCACTCCTTTTTTGTACGAAAATCGGCAACGCTTTGTCTGCGGGGGAGTAGTGAATGAGCAAGATCACTCGAACTACCGCTGGACGCTCGATACCGCTGAAGATTGGCAGTTGATTCAGGTCATCTACCGGCACTTGTACCAATCGGGGGGAATTTTTGGCTGGCAGGAAGCGCTCGCGTTGATGGAGGCTCATCCTGAATATGTAAAAATCAACGCACATATCGAACAAAAAAGTAAATGAAAGCAAATATTCAACCGATAAGATAAGTAGAAGATTGAAACGGAGGGGATAAAATGACGATACGGATCACCGGTTTGGCTTCGGGTTTGGATATTGACAGTTTGGTAAGCGAACAGGTAAAAGCAAAACGCGTTCCTCTCGATTCGAAAAAACAAAAGTTACAGACGCTAACCTGGAAAAGAGAAGCATATCAAGAGGTCAATACAAAAATAAACAGTTTTTTGAGTGAAGCGCGGAAATTAACCTTGCAAGCGTCGTTCCTTACGAAAAAGGCAAGTTTGAGCGCGTCCGACTCTGAAAAGGTTTTGGTCACACCAGCGACTGATGCTTCAACCGGAAACTTTACGTTAAAAGTAAAACAAATCGCCAAAAATGCAACGGTCAGCAGCAGTCAGCGGTTGGGTTTGTCCGATAATATGACAAGAGCGGTAGCTACCTCTGACGTGACGCTGAAAGTCACCGGACAGGTGGGCGCTGTCGATGTCGCGATCTCCAATGGCGATAACATTAGCCAGATTGTTTCCAAGATTAACGCGCAATCAACCAAAACCGGCGTAAAAGCAAGCTATGACAAATTGCTCGACAAGTTTACGCTGGTTAGCACCAGCACGGGAGAAGCTGCCAAGGTAGGTTTGGATGTTACCGGTGATGACGACTTTTTGAACAAATTGGGATTGGCTTCCACTGGTACAACGAGTTTGGCCCCGGTCACTGGTCAGGATGCGATCATCGACTTCAACGGCAATGGCGATACGCATGTTGCGTCAAACTCGTTCACTGTCGGCAATATCAGTTTTACTTTGTTGCAAGACCCCGATGCCAACGGCACAGACAGCGAATATACCATTTCCGGCTCTGTCAACAATGACGTCGACACCGTAGTGGAGACGGTTAAGGGCGTTATCGACAAGTATAATGAATTGATTTCCAGTTTGAACACCATTGTAGATGAGAAGAAAAACAACGATTATCCGCCATTGACCGATGAACAGAAGGAAGATATGGAGCAGGATGCGATCGACAAGTGGGAGGAAAAGGCAAAACAAGGCCTCTTACATAACGACAGCGTGATTACAACCAGTCTTGATCAGATGAGAAGATACTTGTCCGATTCGGTATCGGGCCTCTCCTCTTCTCAGTATGACTCCTTGGCTGATATCGGAATCACGACAAAACAATCAGACGGTTCGAACGATCTGGCTTATTTGGAAAACGGCAAACTGTATGTGGATGAGGACAAGCTGCGTCAAGCGCTGTTGGAAAATCCGGACCAGGTGTCCAACCTATTTACCAAGTCCGGAACTACTGATGCCAATGGCAAGCTGACCAATCCTTACGAAGCGGGAGTTGGGACGCGCCTTTTCAGCGCGGTAAATGAGTTTACCAAAGCGATTTCGGAGAAAATCCAAATTGTGCCAACGAGAAGTACGCTGCAGGAACAAATTGAAACGTATACGCGAGATATTGAAGATCTGGAAGACAAGCTGGATGAATATGAAGAACAGCTTTATCTGAAGTATTCTTCCATGGAGTCTTCTTTAAACAATTTGAATTCGCAGTCCTCATATTTGAGTTCGTTCTTCTCAACAGGATCTTAATGGAGGTACAAAATGTATCAGACATCAGCTCAAAATGCCTATAAGCAAAATCAGTTTACGACGGCAACTCCGGAAGATCTGACATTAATGTTGTATGAAGGGGCCATCAAATTTACCAAACGGTCGAAGCAAGCCATTGAAGCGAAAAATTTCAACAAAGCTCATGATTACAATACCCGGGTTCAGGATATTATCAGCGAATTGATTATTACGTTGGATCGACAATATCCGATTGCCGAACAAATGCTGCTGCTTTATGACTATATGAGACGTCGGCTGATTGAAGCCAACGTCAAGAAAGACGTAACGATTCTCGATGAGGTGGAAGGATTCCTGCAGGAATTTCGCGATGTCTGGAAACAGGCTATGCTCATTGCAAGAAGCCAGAAATAGCAGGAGGAGCTCGCGATGGCATCAACGATAAACGAGCTTTTTGATGAACTGCAGGAGATGACCGTTGCCTTGCGCAATGAGCTGGTACAATCGGGCGATGGGGTCGAAATTACCGAACGGGTACAAGCCCTGATCAACGGTCGGAAAACCGTGCTGGCTCAATTGGGGAAACAGCTTGGCCAGCTGGCGGATACAGAGCCATATCGAGCGAAGTTTGAGCAGTGGAAAGAAGTGGAGACTGCGATTGAAAAGATGATCTCCGACGCAATGGAAGAGCTCTCTCAGAAAATCAAAGGTTCCAAGCAGAAACGAACGCTTACTAGACAATACCATTCCTACCTGCGGGTCATGCCTTACGGTTCTTTTATCGACAAGAAAAAATAAAAGAGAAGGAGGGGTCTTTGTGGAGATAAGGGGGGACAGCCAGACAGCAAAAGCGGACATCAAGGAAACGAACAATCTACTCCAACAAAGCCAGTTAGGCAGTGCACAAGAGGAGCCAGCCAAACAGCAAGAGAAAACGTACAGCAAAGAGCAAGTTGACAAAGAAATTGAAAACTTGAACAAATGGCTGGAAATCAAAAAGACTCATCTTAAATTTATCAAGCATGAAAAACTGGATAAATACTACGTCCAGGTCATTAATGACGGAACGGGAGAAGTGATCAGAGAAGTTCCGTCCAAAAAGATCATGGACATGGTCGCCAGTTTTTATGAAAATATCGGCTTAATCGTGGATGAAAAAAGATGATGAAAACTTCCCCGCCAAGGGGGTTTTCTTCTTTAAAGAGGCAGTGAAGGAAGGTGCAGGAAATTCCTCAGGCAGTCATTCGAACCGACTCTTCGACTTTTATCGGCAGCGGGCATGTCATGAGATGCTTAACACTGGCCAAGGAATTGAAACGCCAAGGATGGACCGTGTCATTCATCTGCCGGGACTTTCCGGGAAACTTGACGGAATACATTCGCCAGGAGGAATTTGCGGTGCATCTCTTGCCGAAAGTGGAGGAGTCGCAAGCAAAATCTCTCTCTTTCGATCCGGCTAGTTGGTTGGGGGTTGACTGGCAGACTGATGCCCAGCAGACAGCGGAGGTGCTGGAAGCTTTGCCCGAACCGGCAGACTGTCTGCTTGTTGACCATTATGCCATCGCTGCAGAGTGGGAACGGTATCTGAAAAAATCGGTGAAATTGCTGTTTGTCATCGATGATTTGGCACAGAACATTCATGCCTGTGACTTGTTGCTGAATCAAAACATGACCGCCCATCTCGACACTCGTTATGAAGGGAAGGTTCCTGCTGGAGCCCGGTTGTTGTTGGGCCCTGATTATGTCTTACTCCGGCCGGAATTTGCCCGGTTGCGAAGCGCTGTACAGCCGGGGGAGCTTGACCCTTCACGTCTGCTGCTGTTTTTTGGCGGCAGCGATCCCGGCAATCAGACGATGAAGACAATGCAGGCACTAATTACCATTAAAAATATTCCGTTTACGGTCGACGTAGTGGTTGGCGCCAGCTATCCTTATATTAACGAGCTCTATCAATTTTGTGAACAGTATCCGCAATTTACCCCGCACGTGCAAACAAAGGAAATGGCCTGCTTAATGCAAAAGGCCGGTTTGATTGTCGGCGCTGGCGGCACCAATACGTGGGAGCGGCTTTGCTTGGGCAAACCGTCAATTGTTTTGGCAGTTGCGGAAAATCAGATAGAAACTGCGATGTATTTGCATGAACTTGGTCTTATTGATTATTTGGGCGAATCGGACAAGGTTTCGGCAGCGGAAATTGCCGGGAAAGTAAGCCAATTTCTGCATGATCCGAAACAATTGCATGAGATGTCGCAGAAATGCTTTGCAGCGGTGGACGGCTTGGGCGTTCAGCGGGTAACGGAGGTTTTGCGGCAGTCTGTTGAGACAGCGATTACAGAAGAGATGCTCTGGGAGGAATAAGTGATGGGCAGTACGGGATTTTCAGTCGGAACAAAAAAGATCGGACGTGACCAAGAACCGTTCATTATTGCGGAAATGTCCGGCAACCACAATCATTCGTTGGAAAGAGCGCTGCAAATCGTGGAGGCTGCGGCGGCAGCCGGCGCCCATGCGCTTAAAATTCAAACCTATACAGCGGATACGATGACGATTGATTATGCGCAAGGAGAGTTCTTTATCAAAGAAGAAGACAACTTGTGGAAAGGAAAATCGCTGTATCAATTATATCAGGAAGCGTATACACCGTGGGAATGGCATCAGGCGATCTTCGACAGATGTCGGGAATTGGGGATGATCGGGTTTAGCACTCCTTTTGACGAAACTGCTGTCGATTTTTTGGAAAGCTTAAATGTCCCCTTGTATAAAATCGCATCCTTTGAAAATATCGATTTGCCTTTAATTCGCAAAGTGGCGAGAACCGGTAAACCAATCATCATCTCGACGGGGATGGCCAGTCTGGCCGAACTGGATGAGGCGGTACGGGCTGCAAGAGAAGAAGGCTGCGAGCATTTGGTGTTGCTCAAATGTACCAGCACGTATCCAGCTTCGCCGGAAAACTCCAACCTGCGGACGATTCCGCATATGAGAGAGTTGTTTGGAGTAGAGGTCGGATTGTCCGATCATACGATGGGCACCGGAGTTGCAGTGGCCAGTATCGCGCTTGGCGGAACCGTGGTCGAGAAACACTTTACGCTGCGGAGAGCCGATGGCGGAGTAGATTCGGCCTTTTCACTGGAACCTGAAGAATTTGCCAGTTTGGTAACCGAAACGAAACGGGCTTGGCAAGCGTTGGGCGAAGTCAAGTATGGCCCTACCGAGAAGGAAAAAGATTCGCTTGCGTACCGTCGCTCCTTGTACGTCGTTGAAGATATCAAGGCGGGAGAAGCTTTGACGAAGCAAAATATCAGATCGATTCGTCCGGGAAAAGGATTGCCGCCCAAATATTACGATCTTGTTTTGGGGAAAAAAGCAAGACGCGACATCCCCAAAGGAACACCCGTAGATTGGAACTTATTCGAAGATTAAGGAAGGATGAAACCAACAATGAACGTACTGGTAACCGGAGGCGCAGGATTTATTGGACGTTGGGTGGTCAAGCGCTTATTGCAGGATGGACATCAGGTATGGGTATTGGATGATCTCTCCAACGGACGACGTGAAAATATCGAGGAATTCTTCCAACATCCCGGATTTCGCGAGTTTATCCATGGGGATATCAAAGACGAAGCGAAGCTGCAGAAGCTGTTTGCGGAGCATTCCTTTGCCATTTGCTATCATCTCGGAGCGAGCATCAATGTTCAGGACAGTATTGACGATCCGCGGACGACATTCGAGAACGATGCGGTTGGAACCTTTTACGTCTTGGAGCAATGCCGCAAACATCAAGTGAAGATCGTCTTTATGAGCACTTGCATGGTATACGATCGCTGCTCCGACGAAAATGGCATTACGGAACTGCATCCGATCAAACCAGCTTCGCCTTACGCTGGCTCGAAGATTGCTGGTGAAAATCTCGTACTCTCCTATTATTTTGCCTATGGTTTGCCTACCGTCGTGATTCGTCCGTTTAACACGTATGGTCCTTTCCAAAAGACCGGCGGAGAAGGCGGCGTTGTGGCGATCTTCGTAAAACGGAAATTGGACGGCGGAACGGTCCAGATCTACGGGGACGGTACACAAACCAGGGACTTGCTTTATGTGGAAGATTGCGCGCGATTCGTGGTCGAAGCCGGTTATTCCGATGCCGTCAATGGACAAATCGTCAACGCGGGACTTGGCCGAGATATCAGCATCAACGAACTGGCCATGTTGATCATGCAAGATCCCGAGCGAATCCAGCACGTTGAACATATTCATCCGCAATCGGAAATCCAAAAACTGCTGTGCAATTACGAGAAGGCAAAACGATTGCTGGGCTGGCAGCCGGAAATCAGCTTGGAAGAAGGCATCCGGCGAACCGAAGAATGGATTGCGTCTACTAATTTGATCTAGGGGGAAGCCCATATGCAGATGAAGCGGGAGACACTTGCTATACATGGGGGGAGCCCTGTTCGGGATTCGCTGCTTTCGTATGGACGGCAGTGGATTTCGGAAGCGGATATACAGGCAGTCATGGAAACTTTGCGTTCTCCTTTTTTGACGCAAGGGCCCAAAATTGCCGAATTTGAATCGAAAATCGCTGAAACAGCAGGAGCCAAGTACGCCGTTGCCTTTTCCAACGGGACTGCGGCGCTGCACGGAGCCTGCTACGCGGCCGGAATTGGCGAAGGTGATGAAGTGATCACCACGTCGATGACGTTTGCCGCCAGCGCCAATTGTGTTCGTTATTGCGGCGGAACGGTTGTTTTTGCAGATATTCTCGCAGATGAGTACAATATCGACCCTGAGCAAATTCGCGCCAAAATTACCAAACAGACGAAAGCGATTATTCCGGTTGATTTTACCGGACAACCTGTCGATCTCGACGAGATTATGCAAATTGCCAGGGAGCATAATTTGGTGGTCATCGAGGATGCAGCTCACTCGCTGGGAGCTTCCTACCGGAACAAACCGGTCGGAAGCATTGCCGACATGACGATGTTCAGCTTTCATCCGGTGAAACATATCACGACAGGAGAAGGGGGAATCATTGTCACCAACTCCGAGGAATATTACCAACGGTTGCTGCTGTTCCGCAGCCATGGGATCACCCGATCCGCAGCTTTGCTTGAGAAAGAAGCGGAAGGACCGTGGTATTATGAAATGCTCGATCTCGGCTACAACTATCGCATGACCGATATGCAAGCGGTTCTCGGTGTCTCTCAATTGAGCAGATTGCCCGAGTTTGTTGCTCGCCGACGCGAAATCGCGGCGCGCTATAATCACCATTTTGCCGGACATCGTCTGGTTGTTGCTCCACAGCAGAGAGAAGATCGGGAGTCAAGCTGGCATCTCTACGTCATCCAACTGGAGCTTGACAAATTGAACGCAACCCGCAGCGAGATTTACCGAGCTCTCCAGGCGGAAAACATCGGTGTCAATGTCCATTACATTCCGGTTCACCTTCATCCTTACTATCAAAAGCTGGGTTACCAGCGGGGAGACTGTCCGGTTGCCGAGAAGTTGTACGAACGGATTCTCACGCTTCCGCTTTTTCCGGCGATGAGTGAACAGGATATCCTAGATGTGCTGCAAGCCGTGGATAAAGTATTGGCTGCCTACGAAAAGTAGGCCGGTCAGTAAAGGGGAAAGACAGATGATTACGTTCAATAGACTGGCTGAAAAACATCTGGAACAGGTGTTAAAGTGGCGAACGCAGGAAGATGTGACCCGTTACATGTATACCGACGTTGCTTACGACATGGAGAAACAGAAAAAATGGTACGAGCGGGTCTCCCAATCCGATTCGGACAAGTATTGGGTAATCGCGGTCCAGCAAACACCAATCGGCGTCATCTCCTTGAATCAGATTGACACCGTAAACAAGCGGGCCAGCTCCGGTTTTTACATCGGCGAGGAAAAGTATCGCGTGTATGGCGGAATTATCCCTCTTTTTCTCTACAACTACGCCTTTAATCAGCTTGATTTGAACAAAGTAACGGCAGAAGTGATGGAAGGAAACGAGAATATCCGGAAAATTCATCTGCTTCATGGCTATCGGGAAGTCGGTTATTATAAAGATCATATTTATAAATACGGAACCTTTCATCATGTGTACTTGCTGGAACTTCTCAAGGAAGATTGGCAGCAAAAGGCAGACAAATATCAAAGATATACGGCTGTTTTCGAATAAGGCAGCCGCTCTTTTGCCTGCTGGAATATTTCGCAATTAAACATCGCCCGACCTTGGGTCGATAATATAAATAGGATAGAAGAATGCTTTGGGCTGAGGGGAATGCCATGGACACGAGCTATGTAAGTTACAAAGAGATTGTGGATCAACTGCCCATTTCAAGCGGAGACATCGTTCTTGTCGGCTCTGACATTACCAGATTGGCAGTCGAAGCGTACCGGCATCAAGAGAAGTTTGACGGCAATCTGTTAATTGACCAGTTGCTGGAGAGAGTCGGTTCAGCAGGTACGGTACTGTTTCCTGCTTATAACTGGTCGTTTTGCTCGGGGCAACCGTTTGACATCAGGCAAACGCCGTCGCAAGTGGGTGCGTTATCCAACCTGGCATTGAAACGGCCGGATTTCAAACGAACCAGACACCCCATCTATTCTTTTGCGGTCTGGGGAAAACATCAGGCAGAATTGGTCGCCATGCAAAACAAAAGTGCGTTCGGCGAAGATTCTCCGTTTGCCTTTTTACATAATCACCACGGTAAAATGCTTATTATCGGATTGGATTTTCAACGTTCCTTTACCTTTGTGCATTATGTAGAAGAACAAGCCGCTGTTGACTATCGCTACATGAAAGAATTTACCGCTCCTTATGTGGAGGAAAATGGCGTTTCCGAATTGCGAACTTACGCCATGTTCGTTCGTGACATTGAAAGAGGTGTCAGAACAACGATTGCCGGAATGGGCGACATTCTCGATCAAACGGGAATCTCCACTGTGCAATCTTTTAATGGGGTTGAGTTTCGGGTGGTTGATTTGGCGGGAGCCTATCAAGCGATCGAGAGCGACATCCGCCACAATGGGGCGAAAAATCTGTACTCCATCGCTCTTTCGTAAAGTCAAGACTAACGAACAGGCAGGTCTATTTTTATGCAAAATGAACCAGGTCAATCCATGTATCAGTTAATGCAGCGCCTTTTTCCCATTTGCAGAAGCATAACCGGCAATGGGGTGCGTGAGTCGCTCGCGATTATTAAAGAAATAATTCCTCTGAATATTTACGAAGTGCCGACCGGAACAAAGGTGTTCGATTGGGAAGTTCCGCGGGAATGGAATATCAACGATGCGTATGTGCTGGATGAAGACGGCCGCAAAGTGATTGATTTTCAGCAAAATAATCTGCATGTGATGGGGTATTCCGTGCCCGTCAATGAAAAGATGCCGCTGGCCGAACTGCAGAAGCATCTGTATTCGCTGAAGGAACAGCCCGAAGCGATTCCTTATATTACCTCTTATTATAAAGAGCGCTGGGGATTTTGCATCTCGGAAAAACAGCGAGAGCAATTGAAAGACGGAATGTATCATGTGGTCATTGACAGCAGCTTGACAGAAGGCAGTTTGACCTACGGCGAATTGATTATCCCCGGGGAGTCTGAAAAAGAAATCTTTTTGTCTACCTATATTTGTCATCCATCGATGGCCAACAACGAACTGTCCGGACCGGTCGTCGCTACTTATTTAAGCGAGTGGTTGCTTCGTCAACCGAGACGGTATACCTATCGGATCGTATTTATTCCGGAAACGATCGGTTCGATCACCTATTTGAGCCGAAATCTCGCGCAGATGAAGCAAAACATCATTGCCGGTTTCAATATCACCTGTGTCGGGGATGAACGCGCCGTTTCCTATTTGCCGACCCGCTATGGAAATACGCTGGCCGACAAGGTGGCATTGAATGTATTGAAGTTCAGGCATCCAGACTTTGTCCGCTACACATACCTTGACCGCGGAAGTGACGAAAGGCAATACTGCAGTCCGGGCGTCGATTTGCCGGTGGCCAGCCTGATGCGAACAAAATACGGGGTATATCCCGAGTATCATACATCACTGGATAACCTGGAGCTTGTCACCCCGGCAGGATTGCAAGGCAGCTTTGAATTGCTTCAAGAATGCATTGAAGCGCTTGAAGCCAATCGGAAATATCGCGTTACTTGTCTGGGAGAACCGCAGTTGGGCAAACGCGGCCTTTACCCGACATTGAGTACAAAGGAATCTGGCAAATTGGTTCGGGATATGATGAACTTTATTGCTTATGCCGATGGTTCCAACGATTTGATCGAGATCAGCAACCTGATCGGCGTGCCTGTGCGTACATTGCATCCTTTTATTACCAGCTTGGTGGATAACGGTTTGCTGGAAGTCGTGGACGAGTAACCCTTTTGCAATGATTAGCGAACGTAAAGGAGAATGAACCATGGAAGAGAAATTGAGAAATATTTTTGCGACAGCGTTGGATATTCCGGCGGAAAAAGTAGTGGATGACTTGGAGTTTAACAGCATTCCCGAATGGGATTCTATTGGCCATCTTGCGTTGATTGCCGCATTGGACGAAGCGTTTGGCATCATGATGGAGACGGAGGATGTCATTGATCTGAGCAGTTTTAAAAAGGCAAAAGAGATTCTGGCGAAGTACGGGGTAGAGGCGTAATGCTGCTGGAAGGAAAAATCGCATGGGTGACGGGAGCATCGCGCGGAATTGGCAAAGCGATTGCGATTGAGCTTGCCGCACAAGGCGCCGAACTTGTTCTCGCGGCCAGAAGCGAAGAGCATTTGGCGGAAACTGCCGAGCAAATTCGCGCCAAAACAGGTCGTGAGCCGTTCTTGTTGGGGTACGATGTTGCCGATTTGTCCGGTATCAAGCAGGCCTTTGTTCATTTTCAAGGCAAATACAAGCAATTGGACATTTTGGTCAACAATGCGGGGGTCATGGAAGATGCGCTGTTGCCGATGGTTACGCAAGCGCAATTCCAAAACACGATGAACGTGAATGTGCAAGCCGCCATTTTTCATATGCAATATGCGGCCCGCTTGATGATGAGAAAAAAAAGCGGCTCGATTATTAATATCAGCTCGATTATGGGACAAGTCGGAAACGCCGGACAAGTTGTCTATGCCGCCAGCAAAGCGGCTGTCGTCGGGGCGACGCGGTCAGCTTCGAAAGAACTGGCGCCGTTGAATATTCGGGTAAACGCCGTTGCGCCCGGTTTTATTGAAACGGATTTGACCAACCAGCTTTCCTCGCAAAAATACGCGGAAAAAGTGAACGGGATCAAAATGGGCAGGGTTGGTACGGCCGAAGAAGTCGCCAAAGTCGTTTTATTTCTCAGCAGCGATTGGTCCTCTTATGTAACCGGACAGGTGATCGGGGTGGACGGAGGGATGATCGTATGAGTTTTTGGCTGCTGCAGCACGATCAGGGGCGGCCGGCGCTTATTGACGAAACGTCGGGCAACCGCTTTTCATACGGCGAGTTGGCTGCCTGCGTTCAACAATTTGCCCGTCAATGGCCGAGTTCTGAAGGGAAAAAGCTGGGTTTTATTTTGTGCAGAAATGAGTGGGAACCGATTGTTGCCTATCTGGCCAGTCTTCAAGCCGGTCATGCGGTTTCATTGTTGAGTGATTCCATTCACCCTGATTTGCTGCAGGTCTTGCTTGAGCAATACAAGCCCGATTGGATATTTGCCCCGAACGAAATCGGTTTGGACGCGACATATGAAAGAGCCAACCTTTCGGAACGGTATACGATGTGGAATCGGCTGTCTTCAGAGCAGAGCAAAACGGGTATTCATGAACAGTTGGCGGTCTTGCTGTCCACCTCGGGGACGACCGGCAGTCCCAAATTGGTGCGTCTTTCTCACCGCAATATTCAGGCGAACGCCGAATCAATCGCTCAATATTTGGGGCTCACACCGCTTGAAAGACCGATTACCACGCTGCCCATGCAATATTCGTACGGACTTTCCGTCATTAACAGCCATTTGCAGGCGGGAGCAACCCTATTGCTGACGAATCATAGTGTTACCAACAAGCAATTCTGGGACTTTTTCCGGGCGCATGAGGCGACGTCGCTCGCCGGCGTTCCTTTTATTTATCAGTTGTTTGAACGATTGCGGCTGCAAAATCTTGATTTGCCGTCATTGCGCACGCTGACGCAAGCAGGGGGAAGATTGGACACCCGCTTGGTCAAGCATTTTCACCAACTGGCAAGGGAAAAGCAATGGCGATTTTTTGTGATGTATGGCCAGACGGAAGCGACCGCACGCATGAGTTATGTACCATATGAACAGTTGGACGGCAAGGAAGATTCGATCGGAATGGCCATCCCGCAAGGCAAGCTTAGCATTGATGAAGCGACGGGTGAATTGATCTACCACGGTCCAAATGTGATGATGGGATACGCGAACAATCGGGATGATCTGCAAAAGGCGGATGAATTGCATGGTGTGCTGCACACAGGCGACTTGGCCAAACAGGATGCCGATGGCTATTTTTATATTACCGGCCGGCTGAAACGATTTATCAAGCTGTTTGGATTGCGAATCAATTTGGACGAGGTTGAGCGGGCGCTGGAATCGACTGTTCCCGTACAGGTCGTTTGTGTGGGCAATGATCAGAAACTGGTCATCGTCTTGGAAGACGAACAGTACAGTCAGCAAGTGAAGCAAGCGGCGATCGAGATGTTCCAATTGCACGCATCAGGTATCCAGGTTCAGGTTGTTCCATCCATCATTCGTACACCCGCAGGAAAGGTTGATTACCCCAAAATGGCAGAAAGGGTGATGTGACCGTATGGACGTATTTTTTAACCATGTCTATGATCTGGATCAACAGAAGAAACGCGATTACTTGCTGAAAGAATTGAATCAAACGATCGCCTGGCATTATGCCAACAGCAGCCCATACCAAAAACTGCTCGACACGCTGGGGTTGCATAAAGAAGAGTTTAATCGTCTGGACGAGCTGCCAATGCTGCCTGTCCAATTGTTCAAACTTGCTGATCTTTATACGGGGCCGCGTGAACAGATTATCAAAGTGCTGACATCCAGCGGCACAACTTCCCAGCAAGTTTCCAAGATTCATCTCGATCGGGAAACCTCCCTTTACCAAACAAAGGCGCTCGTTTCCATTGTCAGTTCCTTTATCGGTTCGCAACGGTTGCCGATGATTATTCTCGATACAAAATCGGTTTTGTCGAAGCGAAGTTCGTTTAATGCCAGAGGAGCGGGGATTCTCGGCTTTTCCAATTTCGGACGCGATCATCTGTACCTGTTGGATGACGATTACAACATCAAATGGGACGAACTGGAACAATTCAGGGCAAAGCATCAAGGGGAAAAGATATTGTTGTTCGGGTTCACCTTCGTGATCTGGAAGTATGTTTACCAAGCCGTTTTGGCGCAAAACAAAACGTTTGATTTCGGCGACAGCATCTTGTTCCACGGGGGCGGCTGGAAAAAGTTGGCCGATGAACAGGTGGACAATTACAAATTTAACGAATTGCTTCGTAAACAATTGGGGATACGTTCTGTGCATAACTACTACGGCATGGTCGAGCAAGTCGGGTCCATTTTCATGGAGTGTGAGCAAGGATACATGCATGCGCCCAGCTTTTCCGAGGTCATCATTCGTGATCCGGTCAGTTTGGAGGTTCTCCCGGCAGGCAGGGAAGGTCTTGTGGAAGTGATCAGCGTTTTGCCGAAAAGCTATCCCGGCAACGTCTTGTTAACCGAAGATTTAGGCACGGTGTTTGGAACAGATACGTGCAATTGCGGGCGAAAGGGAACTTTCTTTTCGATAAAAGGGCGGTTGCCCGCGGCTGAGCTGAGAGGCTGCAGCGATGTTTACGCAAATTAGGAAGGGGGGACAAACGTGCTGCTATTACTCAATCAACAAGATCCGACGTGGAAAGAGCGGCTCGCGGACAAAGTAAGCCAGTCTTTGCTGAAACCGTTTGATGAGTCCATTTTGCAATTTTTACATGAGTTGTCCAAAACCATCTTGCGTGACAAAACGATGCGGCTCTATCCGGAATTGATGGCAATGGCTCATTGGCTTCGTCCTGTCCATTTAAAGGAAATTCAGCAGCAGTATGCACGCTTGGAAAAAGCGGATACGATTCTTCTGCCCAGGGGAGTTGTTCTGCATTTTGCTCCTTCCAATGTCGATACCATCTTCATTTATTCCTGGGTTCTTTCCATGCTCGTAGGCAATATCAACATTGTCCGACTGTCGCAAAATCGCGGTCCGCAGATCGAAGTTTTGCTGTCGCTCTTGCAGCGATTGCTGGAGAAAGACGAGTATGCCGCGATCAAAAGCCGTACAGTAATCGTCAGCTACGACCATAATGAGGCGATTACCGCCTATCTGTCTTCGTTGTGCCAAATGCGAGTCATTTGGGGCGGAGACGAAACTGTCAAACGAATTCGTTCCATTCCGCTGCCTCCGGCGGCAACCGAAATGGTGTTTGCGGATCGGTTTTCCTGCGCCGCGCTGTCTGCCGAAGCCGTGTTGGAACTGGAAGACAAACCGTTACAGGAATTGCTCCGGAATTTTTACAATGACGCTTTTTGGTTTGATCAATTGGCCTGTTCCTCTCCCAAACTGGTTTGCTGGGTCGGAGCCAAGGAAGAACGTATCGTTGCGGCCAAGGATAAATTTTGGCGCGGCTTGCAACAAATCATTCCGGAAAACAGTCCGCTGAAAATACCGGCGGTAGGGATCAAGCGGATGACGGCTGCTTATCATTACGCCACTCTGCCAGCCGCACTGCAGGCGTCTGTATCGGGAACGGAACTCCCTGCGCGTGTTCAAATCGCTCGGCTTGAGCCGGAAATGAGGGAGATGCATTGCGGGGCCGGGCTGTTTCTGGAATTGCATGCCGGATCACTGTCGGAGTTGGCTGAACAGTTAACGCTGAAAGACCAAACGCTGACTGTATTCGGTTTTGCGAAAACAGAGTTGGTTCAATTTGTCCGGTCTGCTCCAAGACGAAGTGTTGACCGAATTGTTCCAATCGGGCAAGCATTGGATTTTTCCCCCGTGTGGGACGGGTACAATTTGCTGCAATATTTTTCTCGGGAAGTTGCAGTGAACGTATTATAACCAGCGAGCAGAAAAAACGCAGATCGCCTCACCACCTGTCTTCCTTGAATCAGGTGTCGGGCGATCTTTTCCTTGCCTTACGCTTTGATGTCAATCAGGTTTCCTGAAGTCGGATGGGGCGCCTGGACAGCGTTCTGAATGCTGGCTTGCGTTTCAGCAAAATTTTGCAGCATAACGGTTGCTTCCGCAGCTTGCATTGAATTGGCCGATTTGAGCATATTCAGGCTTAAAGTTTGCTGCAGCTGTGTGACTTGCATGCTCATGCCACTGAAGAAATCCATTCGTTTCACCTCCTTTATGCTTGATGAGAGTTTACTTTCCTTTATCGACAATGCTGGAAATTCCTTTTACTACTAAATAGATTCGTTGCTCGTTTCTCTCTTTTCTCTGCTATAATGTTACTATTCAAATTCGACAAATTTTTTGTTTTGATCCAAAAGTAGGCAGGTGACCGTATGCTTTCAAGTAAGAGAAGATCGCTTCTCCTGATCGGAGCGGTGATCATCATTGTGGTGCACGCTGTATACCAAAATGGCAATATAGCAGAGCTGTTCAATCTGGCAGCGATTGAGCTGGTCGCCTTGGCGATCATTATTTCGTATGCGATCAAACGGAAACACCTCCAGCTGCGCGCGTTGGTCCGCCTGTTGATCCACGGAAATCAGGGGAATCTGGAAGAAACAATCAAACGTTTCTATTATTATGCCTTGGTGCAAAAAGAGCAGGGAGCTCTTACGCTGGAAAAAGAATTGGAGAAAGAGTCGGACTCGTTTGTCCGCCGCGGCAGTTTGTTGGCTCTGGAGGGCGTGCCGGAAGATGAACTGCGGCTGATTCTGGAAAACGAGCTGAAAGGAGAGCAGTATCGCTATCAGCAGATGGGCGGGTTCTTCCGGTTGATCAGCTTGCTTGCGCCCGGAATGGGTCTGGTCGGCACGTTGCTGGGGATGACCGGCGTATTGAAGACGTTATCCGATTTTACGTTGACGGGGCAAAATTTGAGTTCAGCGGTCGTGGCTACGCTCTACGGCGCTTTGCTGGCCAATTTGTTGGCCTTGCCTTGCTATTATCGGTTGATGGATATTTATGACCAGCAGATGTTTGAAAAAAAGCTGTTCATCGAAGGGTGCATTGGTCTGCAACGGATGGAAACGCCGCGCATTTTGTTTGAGAAGCTCAACTCATTTTTGCCAAGCGATCAAAAGCTGGTATTGATCAAGGAAGCGGGCAGCCGCAAAGGAACGATCGAAAGGCAGGCCAATTATGCAGGATGATCGGATGTATGACGAGAAAGAACTGGAAAAGAGCTGGCTGATCAGTTACAGCGACCTGTTTACTCTGCTTTTTGTGATCATCGTGATCGTGGCCGCCGCGCACAGTTCGCGCTTGAGCGCCCAAATGGAAAATGTGAAAAAGGCGGAGGCAGCCCAGCAGGAGTCAATGAAAACGGCCATCGCAAGCAAAGAAATCCTCGATCTGCAAAAGCTGCAGCTGCAGCGGGAAGTGGCGCAGTTGGAAGCGAAACGCGATGCGTTGGTGTCCATGGGCAGCCAGCCGCAGACGGCTGCACAAGAGCAGCAGACGGAGGATACCGCCCCCTTGGCATCGGAGACGGTAAAAGGACAGTTGGCGGAAGCGCTGAAGACGATGAATGTGCCTTTTACAGAGACGGAAGAGGGGATTTCCATCCGATTGGCGGAGAACGTTACGTTTTCCAGCGGTTCCGCTGAGCTAAAGGAAGAGGGAGCCCAGCAGATCGATGCCATCGCCACTGTTCTGCAGCGCTTTGAACAACCGGTTCGCATAGAAGGTCACACGGATGATCAGCCGATTGTGCACAGTTCTTATCCGTCCAATTGGGAATTGTCCGGAGCGCGGGCGTTTGCCGTAATGCGGCGTCTGGTCGATCATGACGGATTGCCTGCCGCACGATTTGTTGTGGCGGGGTTGGGCGATTCAAAACCGTTGGTGGATAACTCCAATGAGGAGAATCGGGCGCTCAACCGACGGGTAGAGATAATCATCGTGACGCGTGAACCATAATATTTTTTTGGAAAATCCTTTCTTTTTAGAAAGGATTTTTATTTGATTAAGGAGAATATTCACTCAATAATAGTATTATCGGAATAATCTTCCTATTGCGTTTGGCCTGGGCAAGCGGGGAGGTTGACCGATTTATCCACAGTTCGACATTTCTCCACAGGATTAGCAGGGAACAACCTGTGGATAATGTGAATAACTCTGTGGAGAACGCATATTTCCAGTCTGTTCTCTGTGGATATTTATGGGGAAAAAGATTTGGGGATGCGTGAAAGTAGAGAAAAGAGACTGTTAAGGGGGTAGTTGGATGAAACTGGGGAAAAAGTGGTTAGGTGCTTTCACATTGACAGTTGGTCTTGGTATCTTGTTGGCAGGATGCGGTTCAGCAGGCAGCGGGCAATCGGCACCGGCTGGCGGGACCGATACAGCCGCAAGCAATCAGGCCTCGACGGCAACTACGGCAACAACAGCGGCAGCAGATAAGGTGTATCAGGTGGGTACTGATGCAGCTTACCCGCCGTTTGAGAAAATGGAGGGCGACAAACTTACCGGCTTTGACATGGATGTGATCCAGGCGGTGGCCGATGCGGCCGGGATTAAGGTCGAACTGAAACATACCGGATGGGACCCGCTGTTTAACGGCATCGATACGGGTACGGTTGATATCGGTATTTCAGCCATCACAATTACGGACGAGCGCAAACAGAAATATGATTTTAGCGAACCTTATTTTGAAGCGACACAACTGATCATGGTGCCGGAAGATTCCACTGTGCAGAAACTGGCCGATCTGCAAGGCAAAAGAATCGGGGTTCAGTCGGCGACAACCGGCGAGCAAGTCGTGAAAAAAGCGTTTGGTGACACATACGATGGTTTGAAAGGTTATGACGATACGCCTTCAGCCGTGGACGAACTGTTCAACGGACGGGTAGACGCTGTGGTTGCGGACAATGCCGTGCTGCAAGATTATGTAAAAAAATTGACCGACAAAAAGTTCAAGTTGATTAAAGATGATTCGTTTGAAACTGAAAATTACGGAATAATGGTCAAAAAGGGAAATGCCGAACTTTTGGGAAAAATTAACGAAGGCCTGAATAAGATTAAAGAAAACGGAAAATTGCAAGAAATCCATAAACAGTACTTCGGCGAATAATTGACGGATTGATCGCAAGGCGGGTACGTCGATCGGCGTACCCTTTTCCATTCGATCGCGATATCCAAGAAAGGAGGCACTCGTATGGATTGGGGAGTTATTGCCAAATATGAAGACTTATTGGTCAGATGCCTTTTCAACACGATCTTGCTGACAGTCGTCGCCACAATTTGCGGAACGATTCTTGGCCTGTTTATCGGCTTGGGAAAAATGTCGAAAAATCCCTTGTGGAAAGTGCCATCATCAGTTTATGTCGAATTATTCCGCGGAACACCGATGTTTGTGCAAATTTTGTTGATTCACTTTGCCTTTATTCCATCGATCTGGAATGCGGTGTTTCCCGATGCGGAGATTCCCGGCCCGCTGTTTTCCGGATTTGTGGCTTTGTCGTTGAATGCGGCGGCATACATTGCCGAGATTTTCCGCGCGGGGATTCAGTCGATTGATCCTGGCCAGATGGAAGCAGCGCGTTCGCTGGGCATGAAGACAAGCCTGGCGATGCGGCTGATTGTTTTGCCGCAGGCGTTTCTGCGGATGCTGCCGGCGCTGGGAAATGAGTTTATTGCCTTGCTGAAAGACTCGTCGCTATTGGCGGTCATTGCCACAGAGGAACTGGGTTATTTTGCATTCAGCGTAGCCAAGAATACTTTTGAACGTTATCCGCCATACTTAACTACAGCGGCTATTTATTTAGTCTTGACCTTGTTTCTTTCCCGTGTGGTCGTCAGAGGTCTGGAAAGGCGCTTTTCACCAAAATAGGGTGAATTTGACTTTCAAATAGCCGTAAGCTATATTCGACTCATGGGAGCCTATCTCATACAGTTTGCAAAAAGAAAGGAATGTATTTTCGCATGCAGGGTAAAGTAAAATGGTTTAATGCAGAAAAAGGTTACGGTTTTATCGAAAGGGAAGACGGTGGGGATGTATTTGTTCATTTTTCCGCTATTCAGACAGATGGATTTAAAACGTTAGAAGAAGGTCAATCCGTGGAATTTGACATCGTTGACGGCGATCGCGGCCCGCAAGCAGCAAACGTGGTCAAGCTGTAAGCGGAAGCGCTTTCCTATAGCTGAATGTGCATGGACCCTTATTGCCGAGGTATCGTTTTCGGCAATAAGGGTTTTTTTGTTTACGAGCGGGTCAACTGTTCAATGATCAGCGAGCGCTCTATCCGCAAGTCGACGTATTCTTCGCCGATCCGTACCAAAGGGCGCAGCGGCTCGTCTTTGTGGATCATCACGACTTCCGCTTGTTCTCCGTTGCTCAAGATCGCTTCCGCGCCAATATAAAATTGGAGAATGTAGTGGATGAACGGGGTGACAATCTCTGGATTCAACTGACCTTGAAAGGTGAGTTGAGAAACCGTTTTGGCCGCTTCAAACGGAGACAGCCGTTTTCTGTAAACGCGGTCGGCACTCAATGCATCAAAAACATCGGCTACACTGAGAATTTGCACGTAATAAGGAATATCGGGCTCCTTGCGTCCTTCCGGGTAGCCGGAACCGTCCAAACGTTCGTGATGAAGCAAAGTGCCGGACAAAATGGTCTCGTCCGTTATCCCGGAGGCTCGCAGCAAGTGAACACCCCACGTCGTATGCTGCTTCATAATCTCAAATTCGTCATCGGTCAACTTGCCTGCTTTTAACAAGATCTCGCTTGGCACCAGCATTTTGCCGACATCGTGCAACAGACCGGTTTGTCCGATCAAAATCACTTCTTCCTGCGGAAATTTTAGCAATTTTGCGATCAGCGCGGCCAAAAGCCCGACATTGACAGAATGCCGGTATGTATAATCATCAGCGCCTTCAATTTCATGAAGGAGATGCAAAAAGCCGACTTTTTCCAAAACATTGTCCATCAGCGGATAAAAGTATTTAATCAGCTCGATCAGCGATGGGACGGGTCCCTGCGAGAATTGCTGAAATAGTTCTTTTGTTTGCTGCAAAGCGTGTACGTATTGTTTGCCTGCTTCTCCATAATTTTTTTCGATGGCATGCTGTGAAAAGACAGAGGAATATCTCTCAGCAGAGTATTCTTTTGTTCGCAAAATGGAAACGCGTTCAACCTTGTGCGTCAACAGCAAAGTAATGTTTGCGTCATCCAGCAGCGTTCCTGACGGAAGCAGCAGCAGGCCGAAATTATTATGGACATCCTCGGCTAATATTTTGCCAGCAAGAGAATACTCAATCGAAACCGTTTCCATTTAATTACACCCCTCCATTTTAATCTAGCAGAGATGTAAAAATTTGTCGAGTTTTCGTTATGTATTAAGTTTTTGTAAAACGGTTGGCAGGATTATTCAGAGGAGCAGAGAATAATTATAGGCATAGACGGGAAGGAGGTTTGAAACCATGAAATTGAACATTCGTGGGGAGAACATTCAGATTACCGAAGCACTTCGAGATTACGTTGAGAAGAAAGTTGGCCGTCTAGACCGATATTTTGACAATCCGGTCCCGACAGAGGTTCAGGTAACACTGCGTGTCCTGCGGGGAGAAGGAACAATTGAGGTAACAATTCCGCTGCCCAACGTATTGATGCGAGCGGAGGCGACAGATTCTGACATGTACGCCGCAATTGATTTGGTCGTGGAAAAACTGGAGCGTCAAATTCGGAAACACAAAACAAAGCTCAGCCGCAAAATGCGGATGGCTGCCGGCAACAAGGTAGCGATTCGCGACGCTGAACCTGTCACCGTGATCGATCAGGATGAGGATGTGGAAATCGACATCGTTCGCATCAAACGCTTCAATCTGAAACCGATGGATGCGGAAGAAGCGGTGCTGCAAATGGATATGCTGGGACATAACTTTTTTGTCTATCAGAATAGCGAAACGAACCAAGTAAACGTGGTATATCGTAGAAATGATGGCAGATATGGATTAATTGAGCCAGAGTGATCCTGTCTTGGGAAATAATTTTTACGGGGAGTTGTCGATAAGGCGGCTCCCTTTGCTTGTGTTTGTCAATAGTCTTTTGCTAAAATAGGTTTTTAGATATACTGCATTGATAGCCAGATGGTATTCCCCCAGGGGAACTGTGGAAGGGGTGTCCCAATGTTAGGGATTGTAAAAAAAATATTTGGTGATAGTAACGAACGAGAAGTTAAAAAAATGTTCAAGCGGGTAGAGAAAATCAATGCGCTTGAGCCGGAAATTGCCGCTTTGACCGATGAACAGCTAAAGCAAAAGACTGCAGAATTTAAAGAACGTTTGGCGCAAGGAGCCAAGCTGGATGATATTTTGAACGAAGCGTTTGCCGTGGTGCGTGAATCCTCCAAACGTGTACTGGGCATGCGCCATTTTGATGTTCAGTTGATCGGCGGGATGGTTCTTCAGGAAGGACGCATCGCTGAAATGAAAACAGGGGAAGGGAAAACCCTTGTTGCCACTTTGGCCACCTATCTGAATGCACTGCAGGGGAAAGGCGTGCATGTCGTCACAGTTAACGAATACCTGGCCGAACGTGACTCCAAAATCATGGGTGAGTTATACAATTTTTTGGGGCTGACCGTTGGTCTGAACAAGCATGGCTTGTCCGCCGAGGAAAAACGTGCTGCGTATCAATGTGATATCACGTACGGGACGAATAACGAGTTTGGGTTTGACTACTTGCGCGACAACATGGTGCTCTACAAAGAGCAGATGGTACAGCGCCCGCTTTATTTTGCGATCATTGACGAAGTGGACAGCATTTTGATTGACGAAGCCCGGACGCCTTTGATTATTTCCGGTTCCGCCAATCGTTCTACCGAGCTTTACTACATCTGCGCCCATTTCGTGAAACGGCTGGAAGCGGAAACCGATTATACCATCGATGAAAAACTGAAAATCGTTTCGCTGACAGATGAAGGGGTGTCAAAGGTTGAAAAAGCATTCAACATTGACAACCTGTACGATACGGCTCATTTGACCTTGAACCACCATATTACGTCTGCTCTGAAGGCGCAGGTGCTGTTCAAGAAAGACGTCGATTATGTTGTGCAAAACGGCGAAGTTATCATCGTCGATGAATTTACCGGCCGGTTGATGGTGGGGCGTCGTTACAGTGACGGGCTTCATCAGGCGATTGAAGCAAAAGAAGGGTTGAAGGTGCAAAGCGAGAGTATGACGCTGGCAACGATCACCCTGCAAAACTATTTCCGGATGTACAAAAAGCTGGCCGGGATGACAGGTACGGCGAAAACGGAAGAAGAAGAATTCAAGAAAATTTACGGATTGGACGTAGTGGTGATCCCAACCAATCGCCCGGTTATTCGTCAAGACTTGCCGGACTTGATCTATAAAACCGAGGCGGCCAAATATCGCGCTGTTGTCCAGGATATCGTCGAACGTCATAAAAAAGGGCAACCGGTCTTGGTAGGGACGATCTCCATCGAAAACTCCGAGCGGCTGTCCCAGATGCTCAAACAAAAAGGCGTGCCCCACAATGTGCTGAACGCCAAACATCACGAACGGGAAGCGGAAATTGTTGCACGCGCCGGTCAGTATGGCGCCGTGACGATTGCCACCAACATGGCGGGACGCGGTACCGACATTCAACTTGGAGAAGGCGTGGCAGAACTGGGCGGTCTGCATATTTTAGGGACGGAACGGCATGAGAGCCGCCGGATTGACAATCAGCTGCGCGGACGTGCCGGCCGTCAAGGGGACCCCGGGTCATCGCAATTTTTCCTGTCGCTGCAGGATGAATTGATGCGTCGCTTTGGTGCAGAAAATATCATGAACATGATGGATCGTTTGGGCATGGAAGAGGATATGCCGATTGAAAGCCGCCTTGTCTCGCGCGCTGTCGAATCTGCGCAAAAACGGGTGGAAGGCAGCAACTTTGATGCTCGTAAAGTCGTGCTGCAGTATGACGACGTGATGAATCAGCAGCGGGAAGTCATCTACAAACAGCGTCGCCATGTGCTGGAAGAGGAAAACTTGCGCGATGTTGTAATCAATATGATTTTCAGCGTGATCGAGCGAAATGTCGCTTCCTTCTGTCCGAAAGAAGAAGTACCGGAAGAATGGGATCTGCAAGGATTGGTCGACATCGCCAACAACACCTATCTGCGTGAGGAAATTCAACTGTCGGCGCTGAAGGGCAAGGAAGCCGAAGAGATTGTTGAATTGCTCAAAGCGGAAGTGGAACGGCAGTATCAACAACGTGAAGAGGAATTCGGGCATAATATGCGCGAATTTGAGAAAGTGGTCGTGCTTCGTTCCGTCGACAGCAAATGGATGGATCATATCGATGCGATGGAACAACTGCGTCAAGGGATTCATTTGCGTGCTTATGGCCAAACCGATCCGTTGCGTGAATACCAGTTTGAAGGCTTTGAAATGTTCCAGAACATGATCGCCAACATTGAAGAAGAAGTGGCGATGTATATCATGAAGGCGGAAATCAGCCAAAACCTGGAGCGTCAGGAAGTCATCAAAGGACAAGGTGATGGGACTCCGGCGGTAAATACCTCGGGACCATCGGAACGCCCGGTCAGCTCAACCTCCGGTGACGCCGATCCGAAAAATCGGGCGCAACGGCGGGCACAAAATCAAGAGAAAAAGCGGCAGCAAAAGAAAAACAGCTAATGAGGCAATTCCTTGGCAAACACCTGTCCTCCGCATACGGAAGAGCGGGTGTTTTGTCTTTTTGCCCGCTTTTCGCCTGATGTTGATGGCTTGCGCTCGAGTGAAAATAAGCTACAATGATTAAATAGCAAACACTATCGAAAAAGGTGGTTTTTTCATGGCTTTAATTGACTTTGCGGATGTCAAGCAAGAGATGTCCAGCATGGCTAAGCGTTTAGCAGATATTAGGGGGTCTCTTTGACTTACCTGTCAAGCAGGAACGAATTGGCGAATTGGAAGAACGCATGCTCGCCCCTGATTTCTGGGATGACAATGAAGCGGCGCAGCGAACGATCAGCGAGCTGAACGCGTTGAAGTCATCGGTAGACACGATGAAAAAGTTGGATCAGGCCTACGAAGATTTGCAGATCATGCTTGATTTGGCGATCGAGGAGGAAGATGCCTCGCTCATCCCTGATCTTTACGAAGGTGCGCAAGCATTGAAAAAGGAATTTGAAAGCTTTGAACTGGAATTGCTGTTAAGCGATCAGTACGACAAAAATAATGCCATCCTGGAGCTTCACCCCGGAGCCGGCGGTACAGAATCGCAGGACTGGGCGTCCATGCTGTTGAGAATGTATAACCGCTGGGCAGAAGCGAAAGGCTTCAAGGTGGAAACGCTCGACTACCTGCCGGGAGATGAAGCGGGGATCAAAAGCGTTACATTGTTAATCAAGGGCCATAATGCCTACGGTTATTTGAAGTCGGAAAAAGGGGTGCACAGACTTGTCCGCATCTCCCCGTTTGACGCATCCGGTCGCCGTCACACCTCGTTTGTCTCCTGCAACGTCCTGCCGGAAATCGATGATGATACCCAGGTGGACATTCGCACGGAAGACTTGAAGATTGACACGTATCGCTCCAGCGGCGCCGGTGGCCAGCATATTAACACGACGGATTCCGCGGTTCGGATTACCCACTTGCCGACCGGGATTGTCGTCACATGCCAAACAGAGCGGTCCCAGATCAAAAACCGGGAGCGGGCAATGAAAATGTTGACCGCTCGCCTGTTTGAACGAAAACGGGAAGAACAGGAGAAAACGCTGGCAGCCATCCAGGGTGAGCAAAAAGATATCGCCTGGGGCAGCCAGATCCGTTCCTATGTGTTCCATCCGTATAGTTTGGTCAAAGATCACCGGACCAATGTGGAAGTAGGGAATGTGCAAGCGGTGATGGACGGAGAAATTGACGTGTTCATCGATGCCTATTTACGTTCGCAAATCAACGAAGACAAATAGAGCGTTTCGGGAAGGGAGCAAGCTGCATGCTGTATGCTGCGCTGTTGACAATCATTGATCAAGAGTTGAATGCAAAAGTACGACCGGCCCATCTGGAGTATGTGGATCAGCTGTTTCGAGCGGGGAAGGTCGTCATGGCTGGTCCGTTTACCGACAAACAGGGCGGCATGGTAATTTACAAGGCAGACAGCATGGCGGAAGCGCAGGCGTTGGCCGAAGCCGATCCGGTGGTCAAGGAAGGCGCGCGAACGCTGGAGTTGCGGGAGTGGAGCCCGTTGGAGCTGCCGCTCGCTAACGGATAGACGGGTGCGGCCAAGGGGAATAAACTGGGCGTGTTGAGGGATACTTAACGGAGAAACCAATCACCTTTAAGGAGGAAACAGCATGAAGCGTTTTCCGCTCTATCTGGTGGCCGGCGCCATGGTTATCCTGTTAAGTGCTTGCGGCCAAGGTGGACAGCAAACCCAACCTCCCGCAAATAACAACAACAATGCGAATGCGCCAGCCGGAAACGGCAATGCAACAACACCGCCCTCCACAGCGCCGGCTGGGGGAGGCAATTATGACGCAGCCCAGGCGGAGGCTTTGTTTAAAAACAATTGTTCCAGTTGCCACGGGCAAAACCTTGAGGGGGCAGTCGGGCCTAACTTGCAACAAGTCGGATCAAGGTACAGCAAAGATGACATTTTGGGGATTTTGCAAAATGGTAAAGGGGCAATGCCCGGCGGTCTCGTTTCAGGTGACGATGCGCAAACGATCGCTTCCTGGCTGGCGGACAAAAAATAACGGTTTCAAACAAAAGCAGTTGATTTCGCAATTCAAGCGAGATCAGCTGCTTTTTTTGTCCGGACAGCCGTTTTCCGCTTTTTCTTTACAAAAAGATTGTAATTTGTTTGAATGTTTATTAATATCTATGTATAAAAATTCAATGGAGAGTGACTTATGATTCGTGTTGGCATCGTAGGGGCAACGGGATACAGCGGGGTGGAATTAATCAGACTGTTGGCAAACCATCCGCATGTGGCGGTTCATCGTTTGTATTCAAGCTCTGCGGAAGGAGAGGCGTTGGCAGGGGTATTTCCTCATTTGCACCAGGTACAGCTCCCCTCGCTGGAAGCGATTGATCCGCAGCAGATGGCAGACGATAACGATCTGATCTTTCTCGCCACTCCTGCGGGAATTAGCGCCAAATTGACGCCGCAACTGGTGAACCGGACCCGTGTAATTGACTTGTCAGGAGATCTTCGCCTCAAGTCGGCGCAGCTTTATCAGCAGTGGTACAAAAAAGAGCCGGCTGAGGGGGGGCTGCTGGAAGAAGCGGTTTACGGCTTGCCGGAATGGAATCGCCAGAAGATTGCATCCGCTCGCTTAATCGCAAATCCAGGCTGTTATCCAACCGCTAGCTTGCTGGGATTGCTGCCTTTGGCCGAGACCGGGCTGGCGGACATGCGCAGTTGGATTATCGATGCGAAATCGGGAGTGTCAGGAGCCGGCCGCTCCGTCTCGCTTGGCGTGCATTTCAGTGAAGTAAACGAGAGCGTCTCAGCCTACAAGGTCGGCAAGCATCAGCATACGCCGGAAATTGAACAAGAGCTGAGCAAGATAAGCGGGGAGGAAGCGCTGATTCAGTTTACGCCCCATTTGATACCGATGACGCGCGGCATTCTTGTGACCGCATACGGGCGGCTGCGCTCTTCGATTGACGCCGAACAATTGCAGGCGTTGTACGAGAAGGCATATGAGCAGGAACCGTTTGTCCGCGTCCGCAAACCAGGCAGCCATCCGCGCACAAAAGAGGTATATGGTTCCAATTACTGCGACATCGCTGTACATCATGACCCGCGCACAGATCGGGTGATTATCCTGTCTGTCATTGACAATGTGATGAAGGGAGCGGCTGGCCAAGCTGTGCAAAATATGAACTTGATGTTTGGATTCGCCGAAACGGCCGGTCTGACTCAATTGCCTGTTTTTCCGTAAAGGGGGAAGAGCCATGAAGTCGCGTATTGTGATCAAATGCGGAGGGAGTACG
This sequence comes from Brevibacillus fulvus, assembly GCF_016908525.1. Classification (GTDB taxonomy): domain Bacteria; phylum Bacillota; class Bacilli; order Brevibacillales; family Brevibacillaceae; genus Brevibacillus_G; species Brevibacillus_G fulvus. The sequence goes on along the minus strand of NZ_JAFBEB010000012.1, from coordinate 41,441 downwards.
ATGGATCAGCTGCCTCCGGAGTTTTTTCAGACGATTGCCCAAATTCAAGCAAAAGGGGCGGAACTGATCATTGTCCATGGCGGTGGTCCGGCAATCAACGCCCGGTTGAAACAGCTGAATATTGAACCGCAGTTTGCCGATGGGCTGCGCGTTACCTGTGCGCAAACGATAGAAGTGGTGGAAATGGTATTGGCAGGAACGATCAACAAGCAACTGGTGCGAGCATTGTTGTCGGCTGGTGCCTCGGCGCTGGGAATCAGCGGTATGGATGGGAGGATGCTGGTTGCCAGACAAACAGCGCAGCCGATCGGCCTGGTTGGTGAAATCGAGCAAGTAAATCCGGAGCCGATTTTTCATGCTTTGTCGGGCGGATATATACCAGTGATCGCGCCATTGGGATTAACTGCATTGGCCGACCAGGCGCTGAATCTTAATGCCGACACTGCCGCCGGCGCAATCGCGGCCCGAATTCGCGCGGAAAAGCTGCTGATGATTACCGATGTGCCAGGCATTCTGCAAGTTCGCAACGGCGAAAAACAGCGATTGGCGCATACGAATCCGATAGAGATCGAACGAATGATATCCACCGGTGAAATCCACGGCGGCATGATTCCCAAAGTAAGGGCAGCTTGTTCCGCGCTCGGGCAAGGTGTCAAGGAAGTCGTCATTTGTCAGGGAACCACAGCGGATTTGCTGGCAGCTGCCGCAGGCAATCCAGTGGGGACCTCCATTACCGCGGAAACCCCGATTACAGGAGGAGCGAAAAGATGAAAACAGAAGCTGCTGTTACCCATTTGATGAATAACTATTCAAGATGGCCGATTCACTTGGTGAAAGGAAAAGGCAACAAAGTTTGGGACAAAGACGGGAAGGAGTATCTTGACTTTACTTCCGGCATCGGCGTCAACTCGCTGGGGCATGTGCACGATGCGGTGACTCGGCAACTGCATCAACAGTTGGATACGCTTTGGCATTGTTCCAATCTGGTCCATGTTCCCCAACAGGAGCAGCTGGCGGAGAAATTGGCTCAGCTGTCGGGATTGGACCGGGTGTTCTTTTGCAACAGCGGGGCGGAGGCAAACGAAGCGATGATCAAGATCGCCCGCCGCTACGCGCAAAAAGTGAAACAGGAAAATCGCTTTGAAGTCATTACCTTTCAGCAATCATTCCATGGCCGAACGCTCGCTACATTAACCGCAACCGGACAAGAAAAAGTAAAAGACGGCTTTGCGCCTTTGCCGGAAGGGTTTATCACCGTTCCTTACAATGATATCGAGGCGGTGCGCTCGGTGCTCTCGGACAGAACTTGTGCGGTTATGCTGGAACTGGTGCAGGGAGAAGGGGGCGTTCACCCGGCCGATCCGGAGTGGGTGAAACAATTGCGGCAACTTTGCGATCAGCAAGGGATACTGCTGTTGGTTGATGAGATTCAGACGGGAATTGGCCGCACCGGCAGCTGGTTTTGTTATCAACAGTACGGCATCAAGCCCGACGTCATCTCCATGGCCAAAGCGTTGGGCAACGGTTTTCCCATTGGCGCGATTGCCGCTAGCGAAACCGTAGCGCAAGCCTTTTCCCCCGGTACGCACGGAACGACCTTTGGCGGCAATCCGTTGGCTGTGACAGCCGGATTGGCTACACTGACAGCAATGGAACAAGAAAATGCGATTGCCAAGGTAAAGGAACTGCATCAGTTGATCATCGAGCGTTTGCAAGCGTTGCAAGCGGCTGTGCCCGATTTGGTGCCGGCGATCCGCGGCAAAGGACTGATGTTAGGAATTCAGCTGACCGTCCCGGTTGATGCAATTTTGGCGGAAGCGCGCAACAAAGGGCTATTGCTGCTGCAAGCGGGACCGCAAGTCATTCGGTTGCTGCCATCCTTCATCACCACAAAAGCGGAGATCGACCAAATGGCGGAGATACTCGAGGAGGTTATTTTAGGAGCGAACGGCTGAAGCCGCTATGCGAGTTCGTTGAACGCTTGGAGGCGGACTTGCCGCGCAAAAAACAAATTGCATTTTTATGGACTTGAATGTATATTAATACAGTGTAATGTATAAATTTACGGATAAACCGAGCAACAATGCTTACGATTGGGAGGAGATGGGGAGTTGAATCTGTATAACAAGTCTTATGGACCGGGTTATCTGACACTGGAGGACGGACAGGTGTTTACTGGCACACTGTATGGAGCTCCCATGGCGGGGTTCGGAGAGGTGGTGTTCCAGACCGGAATGACCGGATACCAGGAGGTCATGACAGATCCATCTTTTGCCGGACAAATCGTTACCTTTACTTACCCACTGATTGGAAACTACGGGATCAATGATGTTGACAATGAAGCGCTGCGTCCAGCTTTGGCGGGCATGCTCGTCAGCGAACTGTGCGAGCAGCCGAGCCACTATCGCGGCAAATATTCGCTGGCAGATATTGCTGAGCATTATTCTTTTCCGATTTTGGCCGGAGTCGATACACGGACCATCACCAAGTTGGTTCGTTCCGAAGGAGACGTATTTGGCGTCATCGCCGATTGTCCGTTGACCGTCGAGCAGGTAGCGGGCTTTCGCACCAAGCACCGCAAAAAGTCGTTGGTCGCCAACGTTTCCCGGCCGCAAACCGAGCGTTTTTCCGGTAACGGTGAGCATGTGGTTGTCCTCGATCTGGGCATGAAACAATCGATTCTTGATGCACTGCTGGCCAGAGGCTGTCGGGTAACTGTTGTCCCCTTTGACACAACATTCGCCCAATTGGAAGCATTGCAACCGGATGGGCTGGTCTTGACGAATGGGCCCGGTGACCCTGCTGATTTGCGCAACTATTGTTCAGAGTGGCGAAAAGCGGTGGAACGGTTTCCGACGTTGGGCATTTGTCTTGGTCATCAGATGATCGCTTTGATGTATGGAGCGCAAACCGGACGCCTGGCCTACGGTCATCGCGGCAGCAATCATCCGGTCAAAGAGTTGAATAGCGGAAAAGTATATATTACCTCGCAAAATCATGGGTATGTCGTGAAAGAGGAAACGCTGGATAAGCGCCAGTTAACTGTCACGTATCGCAATGTAAACGATGGGACAGTGGAAGGGTTGCGTCATCTGGAACTTCCTATCATGAGTGTTCAGTTTCATCCCGAGGCACACCCGGGCCCAAGCGATACCTCTTTTATCTTTGATCAATTTTTGCAGATGATGCGAATCATGGGAGCGAAGCATTATGCCTAAGATGGAACATATAAAAAAAGTACTGGTGATAGGCTCGGGCCCGATCGTGATCGGGCAGGCAGCCGAATTTGACTACTCCGGGGCCCAAGCTTGTCTGTCTCTGCGAGAAGAAGGCGTCGAGGTCATTTTGGTCAACAACAATCCGGCCACCATTATGACAGATGAGCAGGTAGCCGATAAAGTATATCTGGAACCGCTCACGGTGGAGTCCGTCAGTCGAATTATTCAACAAGAGAAGCCGGATGGATTGTTGCCGACCCTTGGCGGTCAGACCGGCCTTAATTTGGCGGTTTCCTTGGCAGAGGCGGGGGTTTTGGAAAAATACGGGGTCGCTTTGCTGGGAACGCCGTTGGAAACGATCAAGAATGCAGAGGATCGTGAACTGTTCAAACAACTCATGAAACAAATCAATGAGCCTGTACCGGAAAGTGAGACGGTAGAATCGGTCGCAGCGGCGTTGGCTTTTGCGGAACGGATCGGTTACCCCGTAATTGTCCGTCCGGCCTTTACCCTTGGGGGCGCGGGCGGGGGCATTGCCGAAAATGCCATGCAATTGCAGCGGGTAGCGACCACCGGACTGGAAGCCAGCCCGATTGGGCAAATTTTGGTGGAGCGAAGCATTAAAGGCTGGAAAGAGATCGAATACGAAGTGATGCGTGATCAAAATGACACCTGTATCATCGTCTGCAATATGGAAAATATTGATCCGGTCGGCGTGCATACGGGAGACAGCATCGTGGTGGCTCCATCGCAAACGTTGACCGACCAGCAGTATCAGATGCTGCGGAGTGTCTCCACCAAAGTCATTCGGGCATTGGGAGTTGTGGGCGGCTGCAATATTCAGTTTGCGCTTGACCCGCACTCCGATCAGTACTATTTGATCGAAGTAAACCCGCGGGTGAGCCGTTCCAGTGCGCTCGCCTCCAAGGCGACCGGCTATCCTATTGCCAGAATCGCGGCGAAATTGGCCCTTGGCTATTATCTGGATGAAGTGCTGAATCCGATCACCGGCAACACATATGCCAGCTTTGAGCCAATGCTCGATTACGTCGTGGTCAAAATTCCGCGGTGGCCTTTTGACAAATTTAAAAGCGCAGACCGTTTGCTGGGCACACAAATGAAAGCGACGGGCGAAGTTATGGCTATTGCTCGCAACTTGGAGACTGCCTTTTTAAAAGCGGTGCGCTCCCTGGAACTGGGAGTTGTCCATCCGGAGCGCCCGGAGCTGGCTGCTCTGTCTGCGAAGGAATTGGATCAACTGCTGCGTGATGCTACGGATCAGCGTTTGTTTGCCTTGTTTGAAGCGATCCGCAGGGGCTATGGCGAACGGCAGTTGGTGGAACTGACCGGTATTGATCCGTTTTATTTGCGCAGTTTCGGCAAAATTGTGGCATGTGAACAGAAATTGCGCAATGGCGGGTGGTCAGAGCTTAGCAATCAGCAGCTTGCTGAAGCGAAACAGCTCGGTTTTGCTGATCAGACGCTCGCACAGTTGCTGCAGGTCCCCGTGGAATCCGTCCGGAACAAGCGCAAGGAAGCGGGGATACTTCCTGTTTATAATATCGTCGATACGTGCGCTGGCGAGTTTGCCGCGAAAACCCCTTATTATTATTCCGCCTGGAGAGGCATGGATGAGGTAACAGAGCTGACCGGAAAGAAAAAAGTGCTGGTGCTGGGCTCCGGTCCGATCAGGATTGGGCAGGGCATCGAGTTTGACTATTGCTCCGTTCATGCGGCCAAGGCGCTGCAAAGAAGCGGGATAGCGGCTGTAGTCATCAACAATAATCCGGAGACGGTGAGTACCGATTATGAGACGGCTGATCATCTTTATTTCGAGCCGTTGACAGTAGAAGATGTGCTGAACGTTGCCGACCGCGAGCAGGTGGAAGGCGTCATGGTCCAGTTCGGAGGACAGACGGCGATCAATTTGGCCGAATCGTTGAGCAAGGCCGGGTTGCCCATCTACGGAACGCCGCTGGAAGCGATCAATCGAGTGGAGGACCGCGAGCTTTTTTATGAGCTGCTGCGGCGGCTGGATATCCCGCATATTCCCGGCGCGGGGGTCACTTCGCTGGAACAGGCGCTGCATACGGCTGAACAGATTGGCTATCCGGTATTGCTTCGCCCTTCCTATGTGATCGGCGGCCAAGGGATGGAAATTGTCCGGGATCAGCCGGAGTTGAGCAAAACCGTTGAAGCATGGCTGCATGCGGGGCAATCGGAAAAGTTCTTTCCCTTGCTGGTAGACCGGTTTATCGCGGGGCAAGAAGTAGAGTTGGACGCGGTCAGCGATGGCGAGGACGTCTTGATTCCCGGCATTTTCGAACATGTGGAAAAGGCGGGGATTCACTCCGGTGACAGCATCGCATTGTTCCCAGCGCCAGGGTTGACAGCGGAACAAAAAGCGACGTTACGTTTATACACCGAGCGTATTGCCAGGGAATTGGGGGCTGTCGGCTTAATCAATATTCAATTTGTGATCGGACCAGAGCAAATATATGTACTGGAAGTGAATCCGCGGGCTTCGCGAACCGTACCGATCACGAGCAAAGTAACCGGGATTCCAATGGTGGAATTGGCGGTTCGCGCACAATTAGGCGAAAAACTTCGCGAGATGGGCTATGGGACCGGATTGTTGCCGGACATTCCCTTTGCCGTCGTGAAAGCCCCCGTCTTTTCAACGGTCAAATTGCCAAAAGTGGACCCGGCGCTTGGACCGGAAATGAAATCAACCGGCGAAGTTTTAGGGTTGGGACGTTCCTTCACGCAGGCGGCGGCCAAGGCGTTTGCTTTTCAGCAAAAGGCCAAAGCGGCGCTTACCAGGGAAGACGTTTGCTTGCTATCGCTGGCGCAAAAAGACAAAGTTGCGGCTTTGGCCACCATCCGGGAATTGAGCGGCCGGGGGATTCGCTTTGCCGCTACTTCCGGTACGGCCAGATGGCTGGAGGAAAATCAATTGGCGGTATATCGCAAGATCGAAACGGAACAAGACTTTTTGCAAGTCTTGCAGGAGGAGCCGGTCTCATTGGCTGTGATTACAGCGACGAAGGGAAACCGCCAGGAACGGACAGGGTTTGCTCTGCGCAGTCACGCGCTTGGCAAAGGAATCCCGCTGTTTACGGTGTGGGAGACTTTCCGGTTCTTTGTAGAGACTATGACGGGAAAAGGAAGTGACGAAGATGGAGCCTGTGAAGACATTGGCACCTTATCAAAACGTATCGTTAGCCAACTTTAAGGGAAAGGACCTGCTGCGGATCGACGAATTCAAGCCGGAAGAGCTGCTCTATTTGCTTGACCTGGCGAATCGGCTCAAACAGAATCAGAAAAGCGGGCAAGTCTATCAACCGTTAAAAGGCAAGACATTGGGCATGATTTTTTCCAAGTCTTCTACCCGCACCCGCGTCTCCTTTGAGGTAGGGATTTACCAATTAGGCGGGCTGGGATTGTTCCTCAGCGACAAGGACTTGCAGCTGGGCCGCGGCGAACCGATCAGCGATACCGCCAAAGTTCTCTCCCGTTATGTCGATGCGATCATGATTCGGACCCATGCGCACGAAGACGTCGAGGAATTGGCGCGCCATGCGACCATTCCGATTATCAACGGTTTGACCGATCGATTCCATCCTTGCCAGGCGCTCGCCGATTTGTTGACGATCAAAGAGCACAAAGGAAAACTGCAAGGGATCAAACTCGCCTACGTGGGCGATGGCAACAACGTAGCCAACTCGCTCATATTGGCGGCGGCGATGCTCGGATTGCATGTGCGGATAGCCACTCCGCAAGGCTACGAACTGTCGTCCGACATTGCCGAGTTGGCCGCATCATATGCGGAAAAAAGCGGAGGCAGTTTGCTCGTTACCAATAATCCACAGCTGGCGGCAAGCGATGCTGATGTGATATATACAGATGTATGGACGAGTATGGGGTATGAAGCGGAAAATGAAGTCCGGTTGCAAGCATTTGCCGGCTATCAAATCAACGAAGCGTTGGTCAAACTGGCCGCACCGGATTATATTTTTATGCATTGCCTGCCGGCTCATCGTGGAGAAGAGGTAGCTGCTGAGGTGATCGACAGCATTCATTCGGTCGTCTTTGATCAGGCGGAAAACAGGCTGCATGCCCAAAAAGCTGTCATGAATGCGGTAATGTAAAATATTAAATAGGACTAAATACCTACTCAATAATTGAAGCAAAACTACTAGATTTCGAATATTGCCGAAAATTGAGATTTTGGTATAAAATTCCTCTTAGGAAGAACTATGAAATATAGGCTGTAACTGATCGCTTGGCCTATATGGAGTGAGTAGCGAAATCACCTTCCTGTTGCCCAGGGAGAAGCGAAGAAACACAGACTGTACATGGTCGCTTGGTCTGTGCGGAGCAAATAGCGAACCCACCTTCCTCTTTAAATTCTATTAAGGAGGGACATGAAATGAAGAAATTGTTCATGGCTGTGCTTTTGGTTGCTGCAATCGTAGCAGCTACTTCGGCAAACTACCATTTTGGTTGATAAGCTGCAAGTCTGAAAAAACACCGCTTGTATAAGTGGTGTTTTTTCCACAAGAGGGGGGTTTTTCGTGTTACTCGACGTTATAGCGATCTCGTTTTTGATCGCCTTTCTCAGAGGAGGCAGGATCAAGGATATTCCCAAGTTTTACAGATTGTATTTGCTGGCAATCAGTATCATACTTCAAGTATGTGCAGGCATCTGGCATGAAATAGCAGGGATTTTTATCTCTCTTTCCTACTTGTTCATCCTGCTGTTCTTCTTCTTCAACAAACAGCATGAGGATATACGCATTTTTTTATTGGGCTGGTTTCTGAATGCTCTAGCGATTTGGAGCAATAAAGGAAGAATGCCAATCGATCTGGAACAGGCAAAGAAGCTCCCTTATGATTTGGAGCCGGTGATCAACGGGACGAATTTTAAACACAGCGTATTGACAGAAGCGACAAATTTGCCGTTTTTGACTGATATTATCTACATGCCTGTGATTATACCCCGTGTGATAAGTATTGGCGACTTGTTTATCATGTTAGGTGCTTTTTTGTTAATTCAGCGATTAATGAACAAGCCGATTTCTTTAATACATCTGCGGGAAGGTAAAAATTATGCGGCTAAAGGCTGAACATACGCAAAAATTGAAGGGGATAATCGTCCAGTTTGGATTCACGATCGCTGGATTGCTGATCTTGATTCAAGCAACCGCTGCTTGGCAGACGCGCGAGCACTGGATGGTCCTCTTTACATATACCCTTTTAACACTCATCTTTTCATTTGCGCCCATGAGAACACTTAATTCTACGATTACGCTGAACAATGCGGTGATTTTTACGGGAATTTTGCTGTACGGTGCTTGGGTGGGGGTATGGACAGCCTTAATCGAAACATTAATCATTGCTTTTCTGGTTCGTTTTCATCTGATCAAAGCGCTTGCAAATACCGGCCAACTCTTGTTGACGATTTGGCTGGTCGACTTTATGCAGCGGGTACTGATCGAGTACCACGTCAACAGCATGATCTCTGACATGATCCTGGCTGTTGTTTACTGGTTGGTCAATATTGTGTTGTGCGCAATTGGCATATCGTATTATTTCAAGTTAGCCTGGTTTTCGACGGTTAAAAACTTGGCCAAAGGGACAACCTTGATTTACTTGATCCTCATGCTGACCGGCGCCATCGCTGTTCGGCTGGTGGAAGGATACGGTCTCTTGGCTCTGCTTCCGATTATAGCCGTAATTGCTGCCTTCAATGGGGTGGTACGGCAATATTTTAAAGGTCTGGACAATTTGAAGGCCAAAGTCGATGAAATCAAAGCGTTGAATCGCTCCTTTTTAACTGCAATGGCAGCGTCCATTGATGCCAAGGATCAATATACCAGTGGCCATTCACAGAGAGTGGCTCACTGGGCCAAAGAAATTGCTGTCCTGCTTGAGCTGCCTCCGGAAAAGATCGAAGAGGTTTACTTCGGCGGGATTTTGCATGATATTGGGAAAATTGGAATTGAAGATGAAATTTTAAATAAGGATGGAAAATTAACACCGGAAGAATTCAATCGAATCAAGCAGCATACGGTGATTGGATATGAAATATTGAAGCAAGCAGGCGTGTTTCAGAATTTGCTGCCGGCGATTCGTTCCCACCATGAACGCATCGACGGGCGAGGGTATCCCGATCGGTTGAGAGGGGAAAATATCCCGCTGATGGCCAGAATTTTGGCCATCTCTGATGCTTTTGATGCGATGGTCTCCAATCGGCCATACCGGGAAGGGGTGCCTGTGGCGGAAGCGCTGTGCCGCATCGAGGAGGGGTATGGAAGCCAGTTCGACGAAGAGATTGCCAAGTTGTTTGTCAAGTATATTCGCGAATTGCCTCCGGAAAAATTGAAAGCATACATACGGCAAGGGGAACAAACGGAAAAGGAAGAGTTTTTGGAGAAGGCACTCAGCTAAGAGTGTCTTTTTTTGTTGCAAACCGAATTATTGTTGTATTTTTATAAATTAATACGTATAATTAAACACAGATGATTTTATAGAACAGGGAGAGGTAAACATGGCAAAAGAGAAGATTGTCTTGGCATATTCCGGAGGATTGGATACATCGGTGGCCATCCGCTGGTTGCAAGAAACATACAATTACGATGTGATTGCGGTTACGTTTGATGTAGGGGAAGGCAAGGATCTCGATTTCGTGCAAAACAAAGCCTTGCAAGTAGGGGCGATTAAATCGGTCGTTGTTGATGCCAAGGAGGCTTTTGCCAACGATTATGTTTTGCCGGCCTTGAAAGCCAACGCCTTGTATGAAGGCAAGTATCCCTTGGTTTCTTCCTTGTCTCGTTATTTGATCTCCCGCGTGCTGGTGGAGATTGCCGAAAAAGAAGGAGCGGTCGCTGTTGCGCATGGTTGCACGGGGAAAGGCAACGATCAGGTGCGGTTTGATGTCTCGTTCACAGCGCTAAACCCCAATTTGAAGATTGTCGCGCCGGTTCGTGAATGGGGCTGGACGCGCGATGAAGAAATCCAGTTTGCTCAAAAACATAATATTCCGATTCCGATTGATTTGGATAATCCGTTTAGCATTGATCAAAACTTGTGGGGCAGAAGCTGTGAATGCGGTGTATTGGAAGACCCATGGGCGGCTCCGCCGGAAGAAGCGTACGAGTTGACCAACTCGATTGAAAATGCGCCGGATCAACCGGAAGAAATTGAAATCACCTTTGTGAAAGGCGTCCCGACCGCGCTGAACGGGGAAGAAATGCTGCTGTCCGAATTGATCTTGAAGTTAAACAAAATTGCGGGAAAACACGGGGTGGGACGGATCGATCATGTGGAGAATCGGCTCGTGGGAATCAAGTCGCGTGAAGTGTATGAAACCCCTGCCGCCACTACACTTATTTTAGCACATCGCGAATTGGAATTCCTGACCCAACCGCGGGAAGTGGCCCATTTTAAACCGATCATTGAGCAAAAAATGGCGGACGTCATTTACGAAGGGCTATGGTATTCGCCGATCCGCAGTGCGTTGCAAGCATTCATTGAGGAAACGCAGCAAAATGTCACCGGTGTCGTCCGCGTAAAACTGTTCAAAGGAAATGCGACGGTCGTTGGCCGCAAATCGCCTTCCACGCTGTATAGCCACGAACTGGCTACCTATAATGCAGGCGATCAGTTTGACCATCAGGCTGCGCTCGGCTTTATCAAGCTGTGGGGATTGCCGACGAAAGTTTATGCGGAAGTGAATGAAGGCGCCTTGCAGGCAAAAGAGAAAACAGCGCTGAAGATCAACGAAAAGGATGCGATCAAGCAATGAAGCTGTGGGGAGGCCGCTTTACCAAACCGACAAATCAACTGGTAGATGAATACACTGCCTCGATTTCGTTTGACCAGATCATGTGGCGGCAAGATATTGTCGGCAGCCTGGCCCATGTGGCCATGTTGGGCAAATGCAGCATTTTGCCTATGGATGAAGTCAAGCAAATCATTGCCGGGTTGAAAAAAGTAAAAGAAAAAATCGAAAATGGGCAAGTGCAATTTTCGACTGCGCATGAAGATGTACATATGAACATCGAGAAGCTGCTGATTGATGAAATCGGGCCGGTCGGGGGCAAACTGCATACAGGCCGAAGCCGCAATGATCAGGTTGCGCTGGATATGCATTTGTATCTGCGCGAAAAATTGATGGAGATCATTCAGCTAACCGTCTATTTGCAAAAAGCTTTGCTGGAGCAAGCCCAGTTGCATCTGGATACGGTGATGCCGGGCTATACGCACTTGCAGCGGGCGCAGCCGGTGTTGCTGGGCTATCATCTGATGGCCTATGTCTCCATGCTGCAGCGGGACATCGAACGAATGCAGGAAAGTTGGAAACGGGTCAATATCTTGCCGTTGGGGGCGGGAGCGCTGGCAGGAACAACTTTTCCAATCGATCGGGAGTTCGTTGCCGATCTGCTGCAATTTGACGGAATTTATGTGAATAGCATGGATGCGGTGAGCGATCGGGATTTCATTGTGGAGTTTTTGGCCAACGCTTCGTTGCTGATGGCCCATCTTTCGCGGTTATGTGAGGAATTGGTCATCTGGAGCAGCCAAGAATTTTCTTTCATCGAACTTGACGATGCGTTTTGTACCGGGTCTAGTATCATGCCGCAGAAGAAAAATCCTGACGTTGCCGAACTGGTTCGTGGCAAAACCGGCAGAGTCTACGGCAATCTGATCGGCTTGTTAACGGTGTTGAAAGGGCTGCCGCTTGCCTATAACAAAGATCTGCAAGAAGACAAGGAAGGCATGTTTGATACGGTTACGACCTTGCACGGCGCCTTAGGCCTGTTGACGCCGATGATCCAGACGATGCAGGTAAAACGGGAGCGGATGCGCCAGGCGGTGACAAACGATTTTTCCAATGCGACCGATTTGGCAGACTATCTCGTGCGCAAGGATATCCCATTCCGGCAAGCGCATGAAATCGTAGGAAGGGCCGTCCTTTACTGCATCGAGCATAAAAAGTATTTGCTCGATTTGACACTGGAGGAATTCCGCAGCTTTTCCGACAAGATCGAAGAAGATGTGTATACGGCGCTGGCAGTCGAGACGGTAGTCAACGCCCGCAGCGCCCAAGGCGGCACAGCCTGCAGCCAGGTTGCAAAACAAATTGAGACCGGGAAAACGTGGACAGAAGAGACGATGGTGTGGATTGAGCGAAACAGTCAGAAAGTGATGATCGAATCGCTGATCGATGTCGGATCACCTGCCTGAGCGAATTGTCCGCCGGCGACAGCTGCCGGCTGGATGACATAAGAAAGAAAAGCGGGGTTATTCCCAAGCAGTTTACCACTGTTTGAGAATAACCCCCTTTTTGCTCTTAGTATGCGGCTTAGCGATTACAAGCTCATCCGCAAAATCTCCGCGACATCTTCCGCTTGGAGCTTTTTAAAATTGCCAATCGGTCCAAACGGTACGGCTTTTTGTGCCATTTCCTCGATTTTTTCATCCCCGATTTTGTAATCAGCCAAACGGGTAGGCGCGCCGATGCGCTTGAAGAATTCCGAAGTTTTGGCGATGCCCTCCTGCGCGATTTCATCATCCGATTTTCCTGCCGGATCGACTCCCCAGACTTGAATGGCAAAGCGTTTGAAACGATCCACATTTTCCTTGTAAACGTATTTCATCCAGTTCGGGAAAATGATCGCCAACCCTCCGCCGTGCGGAATATCATAAACAGCACTGACGGCATGCTCAATCGAATGCGTAGCCCAGTCCGTCACCACCCCAACCGGAAGCGTGCCGTTCAGGGCCATCGTCGCGCTGTACATCAGGTTGGCGCGAGCGTCGTAATCGTGAGGATTTTCGATCGCTTTTTCCGCATTTTCGATTACAGTCAACAAAATCGATTCGGCAATGCGGGTTTGCAAAGGAATATTTGGCGTATGCGAAAAATATTGCTCAAATACGTGTGACATCATATCGCAAATGCCATAAATTGTTTGGTCCTTCGGCACGCTAAACGTATTTTCCGGATCAAGAATGGAAAAAGACGGGAAGGTCGTACTGCCGCCATGCTTTTGCTGGGTTTCCCAATTGGTAATGACGCTGCCTCTGTTCATCTCCGAGCCGGTTGCGGCCAAGGTGAGGACAGTTCCCAATGGCAGCGCATTTTGCGGAACGGCTTTGCGGGTATAAAAATCCCAAACATCTCCCTCGTAGACTGCGCCAACGGCAACGGCTTTGGCCGCATCGATCACACTGCCTCCGCCTACCGCGAGAATCCAATCGATCTTCTCACTCTTGCACAGCGAAATTCCTTTATTCACGGTGGACAAGCGCGGATTTGGTTCGACACCGGACAACTCCGAGACTTTCGCCCCTTTTTCGCCGAGCAGCGAAAGTATTTTATCGTACAGGCCGGTTTTTTTAATGCTGCCGCCGCCATATACAAGCAGCACATTTTTTCCGTATTTGTCTACCTTGTCTTTCAGGTGAACAATCTGGCCCTTACCAAAAATTAATTCGGTGGGATTATGGTAAATAAAGTTTTCCATCGTATGTACCTCCGTATAAAATGTACTTCCCCTTTATTTTAACCCAATTTGTCTTCATCCTTCCAATTTGTAGTGCAAGCAGAGAACTGGGAAGCGGCTGAAAAATACAGGAACTTTGACAAGTTTCGTCTCTACAAGAGAGAATCGACAAGAAATGAGAGATTTGGGGGATAACAATGCGGCAATCCAATGTTATAATGAAAGAGATAGTGTATTGGGTCGTATTTTGTCTTTCTTTTGAGACAAAACGGATGAACAGTCGAATAATCGTCACCTGTCCAACAAGACTGCCGCCGTTCAATGAAGGTTTGTAAACGGGGATTAATGGGTTACACAGGAAGTTCAAATGAACATATAGAGAATATGACGGGGAAGCCCTTTCTTTTTGATGACAACTTCAGGGTTAAACAAATTTTGCACGATAATTGTAGCTGGGATGTGAATCTTTTGATCGAAATGTTTGATGTGTGGAAAACCTATCCGAACGGAACCAATGCGCTCAAAGGGATCAATATCCGCATTGAGAAAGGCGAATTTGTCTACGTGGTTGGTCCGAGCGGTGCGGGAAAGTCTACGTTCATAAAATTGATGTATCGGGAAGAAAAGCCGACGAAAGGACAAATTTTTCTTGGCGGATTCAATGTGAGCCGCATCAAGGAACGGCAAATACCGATTGTCCGCCGTAGCATCGGCGTCGTCTTTCAAGATTTCAAACTGTTGCCGACTTTGACCGTTTTTGAAAATGTCGCATTTGCCATGGAAGTCATTGAAGCCCCGACGAAATTGATCAAACCGCGTGTGATGGACGTTTTGGGGCTGGTGAAGCTGAAACATAAAGCAAAAATGCTGCCGGGCGAACTGTCCGGCGGTGAACAGCAACGGGTTGCCCTGGCCAGAGCATTGGTCAACAATCCAGGCATCATCATCGCGGATGAACCGACCGGTAACCTTGATCCCGAGACGTCGTGGGAAATCATGAAACTGTTCGAGGAAATCAATCAGCGCGGCACAACCGTTGTGATGGCGACCCATAACCGGGAGATCGTCAACACGATCCGTAAACGGGTGATCGCGATCGAGGGCGGTCAAATCGTGCGCGATGAGCAGAGAGGTGACTACGGTTATGAAGATTAGAACGCTGGGACGCCATATTCGTGAAGGTGTAAAGAACTTGGGGCGTAACGGCTGGATGACTTTTGCCTCGATCAGCGCGGTGATGATTACCCTGTTGATTTTGGGAGTCTTTTTAATTCTCGCCCTCAACGTCAACTACATGGCGCAAACCATTGAGAAACAAGTGGAAATTCGCGTATTTCTCGATGTGCTTGCTGATAAAACTGCCGTGACCCAAGTTGAAGGACAAATTAAAGCGATTCCGAATGTCAGCAGTGTACAGTTTATTGACAAGCAGCAAGGTCTGAAGCAGTTCAAGGAAAGCCTTGGTGAAAAAGCGTACCTGTTTGACGGATTGGAAGAGGAGAATCCGCTGCCCGATTCGTTTGTCGTAAAAACGGCGAAACCGGAAGATACGCCGGCTGTTGCCAAACAAATCAAAGCGTTCAACCATGTGGAAAATGTCAATTACGGAGAGGGCACGGTCGAGCAGCTGTTCGCGACGACGCGCATGGTTCGCAACATTGGCATCGTCTTTATCGTGGCGCTCGGCTTTACCGCCATGTTTCTCATTGCCAATACGATCAAATTGACGATCGTCGCACGCCGGCGGGAAATCGAAATTATGAAGCTGGTGGGTGCGACCAACTGGTTTATCCGTTGGCCGTTCTTTGTCGAAGGGCTGTTGATGGGCGTGTTGGGTGCGGTTATACCGATCGCGATCCTGCTGGCCGGCTATTACTATTTGCTCGATTCGGTGCAGAACAATTACATTACGGCTTCTTTGTTTAAACTGTTGCCACTGTTTCCGCTTGCCAACCAAGTGGCGCTTTTGTTAATTTTGATCGGCGCATTTATTGGAATCTGGGGGAGTCTGGTTTCGGTTCGCCGTTTCCTGCGTGTTTAATCTTTTCGGTTTGGGGAGGAGAAAGATGAAAAAACGAATCGTATTATCCGTAATCGCGACCGCTCTGCTGGTTGCAACCGCCGAACCGACAACGGTAGGATTGGCGGCCAGCAATGCGGCCTCCATCGAGAAAATCAATCAAGAGATCGCCAAAATTAAGCAAAAAGAAAAAGCGCAAAAACAGCAACTAAGTTCGGTAAAAAGCCAAATCAAAAACGTGCAGCAGAAAAAAGAAGATTTGGAAGATCAGCTGATGGCGATCGATCTTCGCCGCGATGAAACGCAAAAAAAGTTGGACAAGCTAGAAAAGCAGATTGACGAAACCGAGCAAAAAGCGGTGGAAGCACAGCAACAGCTGGATGAAGCGCAAGAGCGGGTGGACAAGCGCGAAAACCTGCTCAAGACACGCGTCAAATCGATGTACGAACGCGGGTCGATTTCCTATTTGGAAGTTTTGCTCGGCTCTTCCGATTTCGGCGATTTTCTCACCCGGATGGATGCCTTGCGGTTGATTCTCGACCAGGACACTCGCATTTTGGAGGACAACATCAAGGATAAAGAGACGATTGCCCAGAAGAAAAAAGAAGTGGACGAGCATCTGGCCAGCTATTCCAAAATGTACGCTGAGGCGGAAAACTTGAAAGCCCAGCTCGATCAGCAGTATAAAGAAAGTATGGTTGTAAAGGCGCAGCTGGAGAAACAGGAAGAGGAACTGCAAGAAATTGCCGAGGAAGAAGAACAGCAACTGCTGGCGATCGCCAATGAGCGTGCGGCTAAAGTCGCGGAATTGTCCCGCTTGCAATCGGTTAGCAACTATAAGGGCGGAAAGCTTGCCTATCCGATTCCGCCTGGCAATTATCGCATCTCTTCTGGCTTTGGATTGCGAAAAGATCCGTTTACGGGCCGTTCAGCTGGGCATAATGGATTAGATATGGCAGCTCCACGAGGTACAGCGATTCATGCAGCGGCAGATGGGATTGTCATTGTGGCTGGTTATGTGAACGGTTTTGGAAACACGGTGATGATCAAACACGATTCTCATATTACGACCTTGTATGGGCATATCCGTGAAGGCGGTATTATGGTCAAGGTTGGGCAATTTGTCAAAGCGGGCGACAAAATTGCGGAAGTCGGCATGACCGGCCGCGCGACGGGAAATCATCTCCACTTTACTGTCTACAAAGATAATGTGGCCGTTGATCCAAACCTCTATTTGCCGTAACCTGGTCTGCCATACAAATATTGTGCGCCCGGTTTGCATACACTAGCTGCATAGTTTTCTTCCGGGTCACAAAGGATGGTGCATATCATACATGAAATGGAATGGACGATCGGTCTTTTCAATTGTAATTGTTTCGATGATCGCCAGCAGTCTGGTGACGATGGCTTTTATGCAGGCAGGCAACAACAATGCCACCGGTGCGGTTACTGCGGCCTCGGAAAACCTTTTTTCCATGGGGAATCAAAAATATCCGGCCGAGTTTTCCAAACTGAACGATGCTTTCCAAACGATTAAACGCGACTATATCCAGGAGATTTCCAATGACCAGCTCGTCGAAGGGGCGATCAACGGGATGATCGAGTCGCTGGATGATCCATATAGCAACTATATGGACCCTGAGTCAGCCAAAGAATTTAACTCTTCGCTGCAATCGACTTTTCAGGGGATTGGAGCAGAAGTGACGATGCAAAATGAACGGGTCACGATCGTGACGCCGATCAAAGGATCTCCTGCGGAAAAAGCCGGCTTGCGTCCGAATGACGTGATTCTCAGTGTAAACGGAGAATCGCTGGACGGTTTGGACTTGCAAAAAGCGGTCATGAAAATTCGCGGGCCCAAAGGTTCCAAAGCCGTGTTGAAAATTCAGCGCGAAGGTGTCAGCGAGCCGTTGACGATCGAATGCATCCGCGATGATATTCCAATGGAGACCGTCGACAGCGAAGTGATTGAGAAAGGTTCAAACAAGATTGGCCATATCACGATGAGCCAGTTCTCAGTGGATACGGCACAGCATTTTACCGAACAGCTTGCCGATCTGGAAAGCAAGGGAATTGACGGTTTGGTCATCGACGTCCGCGGCAATCCGGGCGGTTATTTGCTGGCGGTGAAAGAAATTGGCGAGAAGCTGGTGCCGAACAAAGGCTTGATTGTTAAGATCGTCTATGGCGATAAGTCCAAGCAGTCGGAAGAGTTCCGTTCGACACTGGATCAAGCCAAACCTTATCCGATTGTCCTGCTTGTTGACGGCGGCAGTGCCAGCGCCTCGGAAATTTTGGCAGGCGCTTTGAAAGAGAGCGGCGGCTATAAACTGGTAGGCGAAAAAACGTTTGGAAAAGGGACCGTGCAAAGCACGATGGAGATGTCCGACAGCAGTCAGTTGAAATTGACGATCGCCAAATGGTTGACGCCAAATGGTGAATGGATTCACCAAAAAGGGATTGAACCTGACGTGAAAGTTTCCCAACCGGCGTACTTCCAGGCGACACAGATTCCGAAAGATAAAACGTTGAAACGGGATATGTCCGGCGCCGACGTGAAAAACGTTCAGGTGATTCTCAACGGCTTGAAGTTCCCGACCGGCCGCAATGACGGATATTATGACCAGGGTACAGAGGAAGCGGTCAAACGATTCCAGGCAAGCAAAAAACTTCCGGTGACCGGTCAAATTGACAAAAATACGGCTTTTGCCATCGAAGATGCGATTCGTGAGCAAATTGCCAATCCGAACAACGATTTGCAGTTGCAAAAAGCGATCGAAGTCGTACAGCAACAAATCGGGACAAAATAAGACAATTTCCGAAGGCAGGGAAATGATTCGCTTTTGTAGAAATAAACCACGGTAAACCAACCGTGGTTTTTTCCTTGTTGTCTGCAAACGATCAGTTGATTTGCCATAGATAGAGGAAGCAGCGAAGCGGCAAAGTATCCAAAAAGGGAGTGAAGTTCATGACATATGACGGTTGGGAGCAAACGGGTCATCTGTTGGTCAGTTTCGGCCAGTTCTTTCTCAATCCAATGTTGTATCTGTTCGTCTTGTTAATCTATCTGCATTACCGCAAGCAAATGCTTTTGGAGCGTCAATTGTTTGCGGCCAAGCTGCAGTCTCCCTTTGCCCAAACGATGCGTTCCATTGGCATGGGCCTGGTCGGCGGTCTTTCCGTTTCCCTTGTCTCAGCCGGATTGGGTATTGTCATTCATGCGCAAGACTTGTGGATGCTATGGATTTTGGCTATCTGTCTCGCGTTCGTCAAAATCAGGTTTTTATGCTTCGCATATGCTGCCGGTTTGCTGGGGATCGTGAAAAGCATTGCTTCTCTGTTCCCACGGGGGGCGGAGACGACAGGCATCGGAACCGTCTGGAATCTATTGCAGGAAACGAATGCCGTTTCCTTATTGGCTCTCGTCGCCGTCCTGCACTTGGCGGAAGCCTGTTTGATCAGAGGAAATGGCGGACGGGATGCTTCGCCGCTGTTTATCGAAGGGAAACGGGGCAGGATCATCGGTGCCTATCAGCTTCATTCCTTTTGGCTGACTCCCTTGGTCTTGTTTGTCCAGGCGCCGGAGGACGGTTTGGCGCTCTCGCTTTATGCAGGCTGGCCGCTGTTTGCTGAGGGGACATCTGTCTTGCAGTTGATGTTTTTGCCGGCGGTTACGGGCTTTTCCGATTTGACCCAGACGATGACGCCTTGGGAAAAATCGCGCGTATCCAGCAAGCAGCTGATCTTGTATGCGCTGCTGTTGCTTGTTCTGGCATATGCCGCGGCCCAATTTGCTCCATTGTTGCCAATTGCCGCTCTGTTTGCGATCTTTGGCCACGAAGGCTTGCTTTGGTTAAGCCGCTCGTTGGAGCACAGCCGTTCACCGTATTTTATCCAGTCATCGCAAGGGGTTAAGGTGATGGCGGTTATTCCGGGAACGCCTGCTGCGGAAATCGGTATTCTTCCGGGGGAAATTATCGTCAAAGTGAACGGCGCAATGGTCAAAACTAAAGAAGACTTTTATCCGGCCTTGCAGATCAATCCGGCCTTTTGCAAGATGGAAGTGCTGACACATGGTGGGGAAATCAAATTTGTCCAATGTGCCATATATGCAGGGAATCATCATCAATTGGGCATTATCGTCGTTCCGGATTCGACGACACAGTTGTTTGTTGATATCCGTCGCTCCAGTTTGGTTCAGCTATTAAAACAGCGATTGGAAAAGTTAAAGCTGGGGGCATAAAAAAACTCCGTACGGTCTGGTCGAACAACCAGCCTCGTACGGGGTTTTTTGTTTGTTATGTTTGGTCCGCTTCGGCGCCCGTCGTTTCCCGAATGAAAAAGGAAGAAGCGAACGCAACCAGACTGGCGATCAACCCATACAGGAACAAGGAATGAATGCCGACAAAGAAGTCAGCCGCTTTGGTAAAGAACACGCCCATAATAATGACTCCGATGGCAGTCCCGATATTGCGTGCGAACATTTGCAAAGAAGTAGAAATCCCCTTGAGGTGCGGATCAACCAATTGTTGCGAACCGATGGTCGTCACGGTTGTTAACAGACCAAAAGCCATCCCTTGCACAATCATCACGACAAACACGTACCAGAATCCTTTGCCTTCATCGAGGAAGAACAGAATAATTCCTGAGAGGACCAGCAAAACATTGGCCAGGATGATTAACGGCCGGTAACCATAGCGCAAAATCCATTTTCCCGCCGGTACCGCTACGGACATCCAGCCGATCGAACTCCCCAGCAAAGATACCCCGCTGACAAACGTGGAATAGCCTTCCTGCTGCAGAAACAGCGGCACATAGCTGGAAGTCCCAAACAGAGCGACACACGACAAAAAGGAATTGGCTAACATCCAGGCAACGGCCCGATTATGAAACAGTCGCATCGGCATGATCGGGGCCGGATGACGGCGTTCATAGACAAAAAACAGCAGCAAAAAGATAATTCCGAGCACAGCGTAGAGCACCTGTTGACTGCTCACGACCGTCGTCAGCAAAATCAGACTAACTCCGATGGCAAACAGCACGGTTCCAAGATAATCAATGGCCGATTTTTTGGGTTCATACACTTCCTTGTAAGGCATAAGCAGCAGCAATGAGATGATGCAGATGGGGATATTGATATAAAAAATCCAACGCCAGCTAAGCACTTCGACAAAAACAGAACCGAGCAGCGGAGCGAGAATCGCCGATAAGCCCCACATCGCGGAAAACAGAGCCTGAATTTTGCCGCGTTGGCTGACCGAAAACAGGTCGCCGGCGATAATAGCGGGAAACGGCATCAAAATTCCCGCTCCGACACCTTGAACAGCGCGGAAAATGACCAGCTGCAGCATCGTATTCGAATACCCGCACAAAAAGGAACCGATCAGAAATAAGATCAACCCGAGCCCAAACACTTTCTTACGGCCAAAGATGTCGGAAATTCTTCCGGCAATCGGCGAGACAACCGTTGAGACGATCATGTAGGAAGCGAAGCTCCAGGCATACAGTTCAAAGCCACCCAATTCTTTGCTGATAATCGGCATAGTAGTGTTGATAATCGTTGTATCCATGGAGCTGACAAGCATCGCCAGCACAATGCTGGCCATAATGGAGATTCTTGCGTTCATCAATGAATACCTCATTTTCTTTTTTAACTTAATTGTATCGTAAGTATAAAATACACCTGGCCGCTTGTAAACTCTCTTGTTTTTGCGAAGCAAACAGAAAAAAAGCTTACATCAGCAACAATCGACGTTTGTCATTGCTAGTGTAAGCTTGTGGCCAGACTTTTATTTCATTCCGTCAATTGGCGGATTCCAAACCGATTACAGCGCTGGGCGAAATGCGGGCGCCGTTGTCCAGCACGAGTTCAACCATGTCGTTTTTCATGCTGATCGCATTGATCGCCGCGGTCTCTTCTTGCTTCGTCGTGCTGCCGTCGGAATTGGTAATTTCATTCATATAGGTAGCAAGGTATCCGACTAACTGAGCGTATTGCATGGCATTGTTGACCTGCGTATCCGATTGGATGGTTAATCCGTTGATTGCGTCCGCGGTTACAGTCTCGCCGTTATCCAGTTGATAGGAAAGTTGCCCGTTTTTCAGTTCAATGCCGCTGATGACGGCCTCTTTCGTTTCATAGGAGGTCGTCACATCGTCGGTAGTGGAAGAATCATTGTCGGCATCCACGGTAGTCGCGGTTTGATAGCTGATCCGCTGGCCAATCATCTGCATCGACTGGATCGCATTGTTGACCAGGCTGCCGTTGCTCATACCGGTTGATTCCAACCCTTTGATATTTTCTTTCGCGACAGTGTCCTCGCCGATAGTAAAGAAAATGTCGCCGTCGTCCATTTTCACGCTGCTGATCGTACCGGTTTTCTCCTCTTTGCTGCCGTCGGAGTAGGTTACTTCGTAAGTGGCGGTTTTTCCGATCAGGCTTTCATACTCTTTCACATTCAGCAGATTGCTGTTGGAATCTTTCACGATCGTTTCGATGTTGGTCAACCGTTCGACCATCGTCATCAGCGCCGTCTGCTCCACAAATTGCGAGTTGTCCATCGGGGACAGCGGGTCCTGGTTTTTCAGCTGTTCAATCATTAATTTGAGAAATGATTGATTATCAAAAGTGTCGGTTGTATATTCCTTCTGATTTTTATATTGTTTGCTTTCCGGTATATAAGGGGTAGTGCTGGTGCTGTTTACAGAATCGGCCATCTCCGGGTTCCTCCCCATTGTATGCTGCGTCTGTTGAATGCAGACTTGTGTTCCTTCTCTATATCGGAAAAATGCATGAAACACATGAGACAAACATTTGTTCGAATTCCAGGCTTATTTTTTTGATGATTGTGATATAATGTTGAGGAATAGGAACAAGGAGGAACGGCCAAATGGATAGGTTTCAATTGGTTTCCGAATACCAGCCTTCTGGAGACCAGCCAACCGCTATTGAACAGTTGACCGCAGGGGTGCTTGCCGGCAAACGGCATCAAACTTTGCTGGGGGCAACGGGAACAGGGAAAACCTTCACGATGGCACAGGTCATCGCCCGTGTCAATAAACCCACCCTGGTCATGGCCCACAACAAAACTTTGGCGGCGCAATTAGCTGCCGAGTTTCGCGAGTTTTTCCCCCAAAATGCGGTCGAATACTTTGTCAGCTACTACGATTACTACCAACCGGAAGCATATATCCCGCAATCCGATACTTATATTGAAAAAGATGCGAGCATCAATGATGAAATTGACAAGCTGCGCCACTCGGCGACGAGCGCCTTGTTTGAACGGCGCGATGTCATAATCGTCGCCTCGGTTTCCTGCATCTACGGCTTGGGTTCTCCCGAGGAATACAAGAACCTGCTGTTGTCATTGCGGGTCGGCATGGAAAAAGGACGGGACGAGATTTTGCATCGGCTTGTCGATATTCAGTACAATCGCAATGATATTAACTTCACGCGTGGGACGTTCCGCGTACGCGGCGATGTCGTGGAAATTTTCCCTGCGTCTCGCAGCGAGCAAGCGATTCGCGTGGAGTTTTTTGGCGATGAAATTGAACGGATTACCGAAATTGATGTGTTGACCGGAGAAATTTTGGGAACGCGCGACCATGTGGCGATTTTTCCTGCGTCCCACTATGTAACCGGTGAGGAAAAGATGAGGCTGGCCATCGCCAGTATTGAAGCGGAACTGGAGGAACGGCTGGCTGAACTGCGCGATGCCGGGAAACTGCTGGAGGCACAGCGGTTGGAGCAAAGAACGCGCTATGACCTGGAAATGATGCGGGAGATGGGGTTTTGCTCCGGGATTGAAAACTACTCCCGCCATTTGACTGGACTGCCGCCTGGTCATCCGCCCTATACGTTGCTGGACTTTTTCCCGGATGATTTTCTGCTGATCGTCGACGAATCGCACATGACCTTGCCGCAAGTGCGGGGCATGTACAACGGCGACCGCGCCCGCAAAGATGTGCTGGTGGAGCATGGATTCCGTTTGCCGTCCGCCCGCGATAACCGTCCGCTTACCTTTGAAGAATTTGCAAACAAAGTCCGCCAGGCGATTTACGTTTCGGCAACACCGGGACCTTATGAGCTTGAACATACGCCGGAAATGGTTGAACAAGTGATTCGCCCAACCGGCCTGATTGACCCTACGATCTCGGTACGGCCGATCAAAGGCCAAATCGATGACCTGATTGGCGAAATTCAAGCGACGATCGCCAAGGATGAACGGGTGCTGGTGACCACTTTGACGAAGAAAATGGCCGAGGATTTGACCGATTACTTGAAGGAGATCGGGATTAAGGTGCGTTACTTGCATTCCGACATCAAAACGATCGAACGGATGCAAATTCTCCGCTCCTTGCGCTTGGGCGAGTTTGATGTGCTTATTGGCATCAATTTGCTGCGGGAAGGGCTCGATTTGCCGGAGGTATCGCTGGTCGCGATTCTCGATGCAGACAAGGAGGGCTTCCTGCGAAACGAGCGCTCGCTGATTCAGACAATCGGCCGCGCCGCCCGGAATGCCGAAGGTCGGGTCATCATGTACGCTGATAAAATGACCGATTCGATGGCGGCGGCGATTCGCGAGACGGAGAGACGGCGCGCCATTCAGACCGCTTACAATGAAAAACACGGCATTACTCCGCAAACGGTGAAGAAGGCGGTGCGCGAGGTGATCGAGGCCACCCGTGTCGCCGAGGAGAAAGCGGATTATTTGCCGCATGCCGAATTCAAGAAGATGCCGAAAAAAGATCGCTTGCAGGTGATCGAACGAATGGAAGAAGAGATGAAGGAAGCAGCACGAAACCTGATGTTCGAACGCGCGGCCGAATTGCGCGACCTGATTTTGGAATTGAAAGCCGAACTTTAAGGAGAGGAACGAATCCATGCCACTTGAACATATCGTCGTTAAAGGGGCGCGTGCTCACAATTTAAAAAATATTGATGTGACGATTCCGCGTGACAAATTCGTCGTTTTGACCGGTTTGTCCGGATCGGGTAAATCGTCATTGGCGTTTGATACAATCTATGCCGAAGGCCAGCGACGTTATGTCGAATCGTTGTCCGCCTATGCCAGACAATTTTTGGGACAAATGGACAAACCGGACGTTGACTCGATTGAAGGACTGTCGCCGGCCATATCCATTGATCAAAAGACGACCAGCCGCAATCCGCGTTCAACGGTGGGCACGGTAACGGAAATTTATGACTATCTCCGGTTGTTGTACGCGAGAATCGGCAAGCCGGTATGTCCGGAGCATGGCATTGAGATTCAGTCGCAAACGATTGAACAAATGGTCGATCGCGTTCTGGATTATCCGGAGCGGACGCGTTTGCAAATTCTCGCTCCGCTGGTTCAGGGCCGCAAAGGAGAGCATGTCAAGCTGCTGGAGGATATTCGCAAGCAGGGCTTCGTTCGCGTGCGGGTTGACGGGGAGACTCGCGATCTGTCGGAAGAAATCAAGCTGGAGAAAAACAAAAAACACAGCATTGAAGTTGTAATTGACCGGATCGTCGTGAAACCGGATGCCCGAGCCCGGGTGGCTGATTCATTGGAGACCGCTTTGCGGCTTGCTGACGGAAAAGTGATTGTCGACATTATTGACCAGGAAGAACTGGTCTTCAGTGAAAAGCACGCCTGTCCGATTTGCGGTTTTTCGATCGGCGAGCTGGAACCGCGAATTTTCTCCTTCAATAGTCCGTTTGGCGCTTGTCCGGAATGTGATGGCCTTGGCATGAAGCTGGAAGTCGATCCCGAGCTGGTCGTGCCGGATGTGACCAAATCGCTTTCGGAAGGAGCGATCGCAGCCTGGGAGCCAAAATCATCGACATACTATCAGCAATTGCTGGAATCGGCTTGCCGCCATTTCGACATCCGCATGGATATTCCGTTTGAGGAATTGCCGGACGAACATGTGAAATTGCTGCTGTATGGCAGCGACGGCGAGAAAATCCAGTTCCGCTATGAAAACGAGTTTGGCCAGGTGCGGGAGGCCAATGTGCCGTTTGAAGGGATCGTTCCCAATTTGCAGCGCCGCCATCTGGAGACAAGCTCTGATTACATCCGGGAAACGATCGAAGATTATATGGCGCAAAAGGCTTGTCCGGTTTGCAAGGGGCAAAGGCTGCGCACGGAAAGCCTGGCTGTCAAGCTGAACGGGATCAATATCTCGGAATTGACCGATTTGTCGATTGTCGACGCGCGCAATTTTGTTGATACATTGGAACTGAATGAAAAGGATGCGAAAATCGCTGCCTTGATTTTGAAAGAAATTCAGGCCCGTTTGCAATTTTTGATCGATGTCGGACTTGATTACTTGACGTTGAGCCGGGCAGCGGGCACCCTTTCCGGGGGAGAAGCGCAGCGGATCAGGCTGGCCACGCAAATCGGCTCCAGCTTGATGGGAGTCTTGTATATTCTTGATGAGCCCAGCATCGGCCTCCATCAACGGGATAACGCCCGCCTGATCAAAACGCTGGAGCACATGACCAAACTGGGCAATACGCTGATTGTCGTGGAGCACGATGAAGATACGATGCTGGCTTGCGACTATATTATCGATATCGGGCCGGGAGCGGGGATTAACGGCGGACAAGTCGTAGCGGCCGGCACGCCGCAGGAAGTGATGCAAAGTCCCCACTCGTTGACGGGCGCTTATCTCAGCGGCCGCAAGTTTATTCCTGTTCCGCTGGAGCGACGGAAACCGACCGACAAGTGGATTACGGTGGAAGGTGCCAAAGAAAACAACCTGAAAAACGTCACCATGAAAGTTCCGCTCGGGTTGTTTGTGGCGGTGACTGGTGTATCGGGTTCCGGAAAAAGCACGCTGGTCAACGAAATTTTGCACAAAGCGCTGGCCCGCGATTTGAACGGCGCGAAAGCGAAACCGGGCAACTACCGCCGGATCAGCGGACTGGAGCATTTGGACAAGGTCATCGACATCGACCAATCGCCAATCGGCCGGACACCGCGGTCGAATCCGGCTACGTATACCGGCGTTTTTGATGACATTCGCGATTTGTTCGCTTCAACCAACGAAGCGAAAGTGCGCGGTTACAAAAAGGGACGATTCAGTTTCAACGTCAAAGGCGGACGCTGTGAAGCCTGCAGCGGCGACGGCATTATCAAGATCGAGATGCATTTCCTGCCGGATGTTTATGTTCCGTGCGAAGTCTGTCACGGCAAGAGATACAATCGGGAAACGCTGGAAGTCAAATACAAGGGGAAAAGTATCGCCGATGTGCTGGAGATGACGGTTGAAGATGCGCTGGAGTACTTCCGCAACTTGCCGAAAATTGAACGCAAGCTGCAAACATTGCTGGATGTTGGGCTTGGTTACGTCAAATTGGGGCAGCCGGCAACAACGCTGTCCGGCGGCGAGGCTCAGCGGGTAAAACTGGCTTCGGAATTGTATCGCCGCAGCTCTGGCCGCACTTTGTACATTCTCGATGAACCGACAACCGGTTTGCATGTGGATGACATCGATCGTTTGTTGAAAGTATTGCAGCGGTTGGTGGAAAACGGCGATACAGTATTGGTCATCGAGCATAATCTCGATGTCATTAAAACAGTCGACTATGTGATCGATCTCGGTCCGGAGGGAGGAACCCGCGGCGGACAAATCATCGCAACCGGTACGCCGGAGGAGATCGCCAAAGCGGAACTGTCGTACACCGGTCGCTTTTTGGGGCCGGTTCTCGAACGGGATCGGGCGCGGACGGAAGCGCGAATGAATGAACTGATCTCCAAATAAACCGCGAAGCGAGCGAGGGGATACGATGACTGGATGGCAGCATTATGGGGAAACGCTGCAAGCTGCTTTGCCGAACAAGTTGCTGGCGCAAGCGAAGCGTTATTTTGATGGGCAGGACCCGGCGCATGACTGGTACCATAACTGGCGGGTGATGGTTCTTTGTGAGCGGATCGGCCAGGAAGAAGGCGCCGATATGGAAGTGCTGCGTTTGGCGGCTTTGCTTCACGACATCGGTCGCGCCGAAGAACGACGGACCGGTGAGTGTCATGCGGAAATCAGCGCGCGGGAAGCGGGGGGTTTATTAAAGAGCGAAGGTTACGGCGAAGCGTTGATCGCAACGGTGCAAAAAGCGATCTTGACGCATCGCTATCGCAAACAAAACCCGCCCGCCACCCTCGAGGAGCGAATCTTGTTTGACGCCGACAAGCTTGATTCCATCGGGGCGATTGGCGTGGCCAGGGCCTTTGCCTATTCCGGAGTGCTTGGCCAGCCGCTGCAATCGGATCAGCCGGATCAACATACGCCAGAACGGGAATTCCGCCGAAAACTGGTTACGATTAAGGAACGGCTGTTTACCCCGACAGCGAAACAGATTGCTGCGGAACGACACCGTTACATGGTGGAGTTTTTCGAACGCTGGCAGAAAGAGCTGCTCGGGGTTTACTAGGGGGAGAGAGAAATGGTTCGTTGGCTGATTCGGCTTTTGCTGAACGGGATCGCTTTGCTGTTTATCAGTTATGTGTTTGAAAACATCCGGATTGAGAGTTATGGCGTCGCCATCGTTGCGGCGTTTCTTCTCGGGCTGGTCAATACGCTGGTGCGGCCGATCATCCGTTTGTTGACCTTGCCGCTCAGGATGATGACATTGGGGCTGTTTTCCTTCGTGATTAATGCGATCACCTTTGCGTTGACTGCCGCACTGGTGGATGGCTTCGAACTGGGGGATTGGCCGCAATCGATTGTTACCACGATTTTGGCAGCGATTTTTATGAGCCTGTTGAGCAGGATGATCGACTTTATTGTGGGACGAAAACAATAGCGGAAGCGTGAAATTGGCGAAGAGGAGCTGCCGACAGAAATCGGCGGCTCCTTTTTCATGCAGAACAGTTGTCGTGAGCAAGGCGATTTCGATAGAATGAAGAAAACAAACCGCACAGAATCCAACACCCGCGAGAAAGGGGACAAACATGCGTAAGACAAAAGTGAGCCACGTCGTTGAACATTTCCATATGAAGGTGCTTAGCGGTGAAGAGGGCTTGGGCAGGGAAATTGCCGTAACCGATTTAAGTCGTCCCGGGTTGCAGTTGGCGGGCTACTTTTCCTACTATCCGGCCGACCGAATTCAATTGCTTGGCTTGACGGAAGTGAAGTTCTTTGAGACTCTCTCTCGCGAAGATCGCTTGCAGCGAATCGAATATTTGATGGCGGATGAAACACCCTGCATTGTTATCTCCCGCAACTTGCCGGTTGCCGAAGAGATTTTGCAAGTGTCTGAGAAAAAGCAAGTGCCTGTGTTGCAATCCCCGTTGGCCACCACGACGTTGGTCAGCAAGTTGACCAACTTCCTGGAGAATCGGTTGGCTCCCACTACGACGATTCACGGTGTTCTCACCGACATTTACGGCGTAGGGGTGTTAATCTTGGGAGCAAGCGGCATCGGAAAAAGTGAAGCGGCTTTGGAATTGGTCAAGCGCGGTCATCGGCTGGTGGCTGACGACGCGGTCGAGATTCGCCAAACACAAGGGGGACAACTGGTGGGCAGCGCTCCCGAATTGATTCAGCATTTGTTGGAAATCCGCGGGGTCGGGATTATCAACGTCATGACCATGTTTGGCGCAGGAGCGGTCCGCAGTATGAAAAATATTGCCATGGTCGTGCAACTTGAATTGTGGGAGCAACGCAAACAATACGAGCGTCTCGGACTGGATGAAGAGAAAATCAAAATTATGGATACGGAAATACCGATTATTACTATACCCGTCAGACCTGGGCGGAACCTTGCCGTGATCATTGAAGTGGCGGCGATGAATTTCCGGCTGAAGCGAATGGGCTTCAATGCAGCGGTCCACTTTACCCAAAGACAAGCTGAAGCGATTGAGGATAGCGACTCCGAACTGTAGAACAGGAGCAGTGCAGATGAGACAAACGAAAAGATACACCGTAAAGGGAGCCAATCCGCTGTGGCAGCTTTATCGCACCGTCAGTTTCTGGAAAGTGGTCAAAAACTTTGCGATCATACAAATCGCCCGTTATACACCGTTTCCTTCCTTAAAAAATTGGCTGTATCGGACATTTCTGCGAATGGAAGTAGGGGAGCATACAGCTGTGGCCCTGATGGTGATGATGGACATTATGTTCCCTGAACTGATCAAGATTGGCAGGAATTCGGTGATCGGCTACAACACGACGATCTTGGCGCATGAATATCTTGTGGAGGAATACCGATTGGGCGAAGTACGCATCGGGGACCGCGTTTTGATCGGTGCCAATTCTACGATTTTGCCGGGGGTGACGATCGGCGACGGGGCCATTGTCGCAGCAGGTACTGTCGTACACAAGGATGTGCCGGCCGGAGCGTTCGTCGGCGGCAACCCGATGCAGGTGATTCGTCAAGGAGATTCGGCACAGTAGCCAGGCTTGCGATACAACAGGAAGCGGAAGTGTTGTAGCCAGGAAAGTTTTGTCGTAAAATGGCAGTGTTTCAGAAAAAATGGCAGAAGGATGAAAGCGGAGGTTGGCATGAAAATTTGGTTTAAGGCATTATTGGTGATGGCGTTGCTCATTGGTACGGCGGTTTCGCCGGCATTTGCCGCCAGCAGCACCGGTAAGCTCACCGTCAAGTTGTCGACGGATTCAAACAAGAAAGTGTTTAATTTGGGAGATACGATTGAGCTGGAAGCAGCCTCTACCAAGAAAAGCGATCAGTTTACCGCCGGTTTTACCGTAAATGGCGATGCAGATGTGATCGAAGCCACCCATGAAATCTCGGGGAAAAAAGTCATTTCCACCGGTTCGTTTACACCGGACAAAGTTGGCACTTACAAGATCCACTATGAAATCAGTGCCGTCGATGCCAAAGGGAAAACCTGGCTGGGCAAAGTGGACAAGGAGATCAAAGTAGAAGGGGCCAAAATCTCGCTGTCGGCCAGTCCGTTGACGGCCACGATGAAACAGGGAGATCAGCTGTATTTGTTGGTAAAATATCCGGTTACACAGATTGACACGGATCAGAAGACGGAACTTTCCAGCAACTATCCTGAACTGCTGGACGAGCTTCCTTTGGCTGACGAGGAACGAGATGGCTTTTATCAGAAGTTGTTCGTCTTTACCCCGAAAAAGAGCGGTTCGTATAAGCTGACCTTCACGGTAAACAATGAGACCAGTCAGGGAGAAACGACGGTTTCCATCAGCGTCAAAAAATAAACAAGGCATTCAGGCTGTCGAGATAAACGCTCGGCAGCTTTTTTTCCTCTTTGCCGAACAACTTTTGAGAGCGATTACTGGTTTGAAAAGTGCGACAATTCTTGTTATCGTTGACCCTATCCGTATTTAGTGATAATCTT
The DNA here is from genome assembly GCF_016908525.1 of Brevibacillus fulvus. Lineage (GTDB taxonomy): Bacteria > Bacillota > Bacilli > Brevibacillales > Brevibacillaceae > Brevibacillus_G > Brevibacillus_G fulvus. Next base: position 10,375 of record NZ_JAFBEB010000012.1, on the reverse strand, counting down.
CTACTAACATACTTTACTTTGTTAGCAGACTAAAGCGTAGCGGAGGGATACGATGTCTAAGCCGTTGGTGTTTGAAAAACCGTTGGGAATGCGAGATATTCTTCCAGATTCACTAGCCAAACAGCGCCATCTGGAGTTGAAGCTGCGACATTGTATTGAGAAGTGGGGATACGAAGAGATTTTGACTCCTTCATTGGAATATTTTGATACAGTTGGGGCAGCCAGCGCCACGTTGGCTGATCGCATGTTTAAACTTCTCGATAAACAGGGACAGACGGTTGTATTGCGTCCGGATATGACGGCGCCGATAGCCAGGGTTGTCTCTTCCTTATATAAAGATGTTCCACTGCCGATTCGTCTGTTTTACCAAGCCAATATTTTTCGGGCTCAGGAAAAAGAAGCCGGACGAAACGCCGAGTTTTTTCAGACAGGCGTCGAGCTGATCGGCGACGCTTCCGTCGATGCCGATGCCGAAATGATTGCATTGGCCATCTTTTGTCTGCAGTCCGTAAATGTTCCTTCCTTTCGCATTGCCATCGGTCATGTAGACTTTGCAGATGGCCTGTTGGAGGAAATTGTACCGGATGAACGAGCGCAAGCCAAGCTGCGCCAGTTTTTATCCGATCGCGATTTTGTCGGCTATCGCCATTTGACGGATTCGCTTGAGCTGGATGGGCGGTCGCGCCACCGCTTGCATGCACTGCTGCAGTTGCGCGGAGGAAAAGAAAAAATTGCAGAAGCCAGAGAACTGACCGTCAATGGAAAAGCGCGCAAGGCTGTCGAAACGATCGCGCTTTTGTGGGAAGCGCTGGAAGCATATGGCTTGACTGATTACGTCCTGCTCGATTTCCAATTGACCAGCCATTTGAATTACTATACGGGAGTTATTTTCGAAGGGTACGCGGCCGATCTTGGATCACCGCTGGTCAGCGGCGGACGGTATGATCAGCTGCTGGCCCAGTTTGGGCGTCCTGCTCCCGCTACCGGCTTCGGCATTAAAGTTGATCGACTGATGCAAGTGACTGCGGTCGACGTGCCGACATCGTCCAAAACGTTGTTGATTTATGGAGCAGCCAATCGTCAGGAAGCGCTTATGCGGGCGCAACAGATGCGCAGCGCAGGAGCGATCGTCGTGACCCGACTGCTTGAACATCGCGGTGAGCTTGCTGTTTGGCAAGAGCAGGCGGATTGGACCATAATTGATTTGACGGAGGAGAGGGAAGGCTGATGAAACAGACCGATAACCTGCAAAAACTCACCATCGCCATGCCCAAAGGACGCATATTTGAAGAGGCGGTCGGTTTTTTGCAAGAAGCAGGGTTGCAGATCACCAGTGATTTGGCAGAATCGCGAAAGCTGATTATCCCCGTGCCGGAAACCAACCTGCAATTCATTTTAGCCAAGCCTACCGATGTCGCGACGTACGTTGAATACGGGGTGGCCGATGTCGGAGTGGTCGGCAAAGATGTGCTGCTGGAGGAGGAACGGGATGTTTACGAACTGCTCGATTTGCAAATCGGCTATTGCCGCATGATGGTTGCCGGCTTGCCGGGCTGGAAGCCAACAGAATCGCCGCGGGTGGCCAGCAAATATCCGAAAATTGCTTCCCGTTACTTCCGGGAGCAAGGCCAGCAAGTAGAAGTGATTAAATTGAACGGTTCCGTCGAACTGGCTCCAATCATCGGCTTGGCCGACAGAATCGTCGATATCGTTTCCACCGGACAAACTTTGCGGGAAAATGGACTGATCGAATTGGAGCACATTTGTGAAATTACGACCCGGTTGATCGCCAACCGCGCCAGCTACCGGATGAAAAGCGAAGCGGTTGATGACATTGCCCAAAAGTTTTTGCAAGTCATCCCCCGCAATCAAAAGTAAAAAACGAGAAGAAGGAGTTCTGTTATGATTCAAATTGTCGATTCAGCCAATTTTTCCACCAAACGCAGCATTGAGAACGGCACAAAGGAACAACAGGAAGCGGTTCGCGAAATTCTGGCCAAAGTTAAAGCGGAGGGCGATGCAGCGCTCCGTTTCTATACAGAAAAATTTGATCGGGTAGCGTTGGAAGAATTTCGGGTGACAGAGGCTGAATGGGCAGAAGCCGAAGGGCTCGTGTCCAGAGAGGTCGCTGAAGCCTTGCGGGAAGCTGCCGATAATATTCGCGATTATCATCAACGGCAGGTGCGCCAGTCCTGGTTTACCACGGGGCCAAGCGGAACGATGCTGGGTCAGCTGGTTCGCCCGTTAAAGCGGGTAGGTCTTTATGTGCCTGGTGGTACGGCAGCTTACCCCTCATCGGTTTTGATGAATGCGATACCGGCCAAAATCGCCGGAGTGCCGGAAATTGTCATCACGACTCCCCCTGGACGTGACGGCAAAGTGAATCCGGCGATCCTGGTTGCGGCAAAAATTGCCGGTGTAACGGAAATTTACAAGGTTGGCGGTGCCCAAGCGATCGCCGCGCTAACATACGGTACGGAACAAATCGAAGCAGTGGACAAAATTATGGGGCCGGGCAATATTTTCGTGGCGTTGGCCAAACGCGAGGTGTTTGGCTTGGTCAGTATCGACATGGTTGCTGGTCCGAGTGAAATTGTCGTACTGGCTGACGATACAGCGGAACCGCGCTATGTTGCCGCCGATTTGCTGTCGCAGGCGGAACATGATCGGTTTGCGTCCGCTGTGCTGGTCACTCCATCGCGGAAGCTGGCGGAAGCGGTAGCGGCGGAAGTGGAGCGGCAGGTGGCCTTGCTGCCGCGGCGCGAAATTGCCGAAGCTTCACTCCGCAATCACGGAGCTATCTGTCTGGTCAAAGATTTACAGGAAGGCTTCGCCGTGGTCAATCGCCTGGCTCCCGAGCATTTGGAGCTGTTGATTGAAAATCCGATTGAACAACTCGGTCTTGTGGAAAATGCCGGAGCGATTTTCCTTGGTTCATACAGCTCGGAACCTGTCGGCGATTATTTTGCCGGAACCAACCACGTGATTCCGACCAACGGGACGGCACGCTTCTCGTCGCCGCTGTCAGTCGATGATTTTGTGAAAAAGTCCAGCGTGGTTTATTACAGCAAGGAAGATTTGCGAAACAACGGGAAGAAAATTATGGCGATCGCCGAGCAGGAAGGACTGTCCGCCCATGCGCGGGCCATTGGCGAGCGATTGGCCGATTTGGATAAACTCGAGCAAAAAAAGGAGAGAGATTGAGATGGAGAGACAGACCAGAACAGCGCAAGTAGACCGACGCACCAATGAAACGGACATTTCCCTCTCGTTTGCAATCGACGGGGAAGGCAGCAGCCAATTGCAAACCGAGGTTCATTTCCTGAATCATATGCTGGATCTGTTCGCCCGCCACGGCCATTTTGATTTGCAAGTTCGGGCAAAAGGAGATATCGAAATTGATTACCATCATACCGTAGAGGATATCGGAATATGCTTGGGGCAAGCTTTGCGGGAAGCGCTCGGCGACAAAAAAGGAATCAAACGCTACGGCAACGCCTTTGTGCCGATGGACGAAGCGCTGGCGCAAGTGGTCGTCGATTTGAGCAATCGGCCGCATTTTGAATACCGCGCGGAGTATCCTTCCGCACAAGTTGGGCAATTCCCGACAGAGCTCGTCCATGAGTTTTTATGGAAACTCGCGCTGGAAGCGAGAATGAACCTTCACGTTATCTTGCACTATGGCCAAAATACGCATCACATGATCGAAGCGATTTTCAAAGCGCTGGGTCGCGCTCTGGATGAAGCAACCTCGATTGATCCGCGTGTCAAAGGAGTCCCATCAACTAAAGGGGTTTTGTAATATGATTGGTATTCTCGATTATGGCATGGGCAATTTGTACAGCTTGAGCAAAGCGCTGGAACGGCTTGGCGTTGGTTATGACTTTGTTTCCGATGCTGCCGATTTAGCGAAATTCAACGGCATTTTGCTGCCTGGTGTCGGGGCTTTTACGGATGCGATGCGACAGATTGATCAATTGGGCTTGCGGGAGGCGATCAACGAGTATGCCGCAAGCGGCCGTCCTGTACTGGGGATTTGTCTGGGCATGCAGCTGTTGTTTGACAGCAGCGAAGAACACGCGCCCAATGACGGACTCCATTTGCTGGCGGGGGAAGCGATTCGCTTTCGCGGGGATTACAAGGTTCCGCATATGGGCTGGAATCAATTGACGCTCCAAAATCCAGACCATCCTTTGTTGAAGGGGGTTAGCGACGGCGATTACGTTTATTTTGTCCATTCCTACCATATCCGTGTAAAAGACCCTTCAGTGTTGCTGGCGACCGCTGATTATTACCAGGAGGTAACAGCGATCGTCGGCAGCAACAATATTTTTGGCATGCAGTTCCACCCCGAGAAGAGCGGGGAGACAGGGATGCGTTTGCTGCGTAACTTTGTGAACCTATGTAAGGAGGAAGGCCGATGAGCTTTACCATTTATCCGGCGATCGATATCCGGGGAGGTAAATGTGTGCGGCTGTTTCAGGGAGATTATGCACAGGAAACGGTTTATGCCGACTCTCCGCTGGAAATGGCCAAAAGCTGGGTCAATCAGGGCGCTGCCTGGCTTCATCTGGTTGATCTGGACGGGGCAAAAGCCGGAGAACCAGTCCATCTCGAGCTGATCAGTTCGATTGCCCGGTCGGTGGAGGTGCCGATTCAAGTTGGCGGCGGCATCCGCTCAGAGCAGGACATTGCTCGCTACCTGGAAGCGGGGGTATCCCGGGTGATTCTGGGAACGGCTGCTATCGAAGATCGCCGGTTTACACAAAAAGTATTGGGCTTATACGGAGCAAAAATCGCCATCGGTCTCGATTGCCGCGGCGGATATGTCGCTACCCGAGGCTGGCTGACGACAACCGATATCGCTGCGGTCGAGCTGGCCAAGCAGCTGGCGGAATTTGGCGCAGAAACGTTTATTTATACGGACATCGCGCGGGATGGGACTTTGACAGGACCCAATCTTGCCGAGATTGTCGGATTGGCCAAAGCAACCGGCAAACAGGTGATTGCATCCGGCGGTGTAAGTGTAACCGGGGATTTGCTTTCGTTGGCAGAGCATGAGGGCGACGGGGTAACGGGAGCGATTGTTGGCAAAGCGTTGTATACAGGGGCGATCGATTTGCAGCAAGCGATCCGCCAAATTGAGGAGAGTGTCTGATAAATGTTGGCCAAGCGGATTATTCCTTGCCTCGATGTAAAGGATGGACGAGTCGTCAAAGGCGTGCAGTTTCTCGGATTGCGAGATGCTGGCGATCCGGTCGAGCTGGCGGACAAGTACAGTCAGGAAGGAGCCGACGAGTTGGTCTTCCTGGACATTTCCGCTTCCCACGAAGGACGGAAGACGATGGTAGAGGTCATCGAGCGGACAGCGGCCAAGATTACCATTCCGTTTACCGTAGGCGGAGGGATCATCAGTACGGAAGATATGAAGCGAATATTGCGGGCAGGTGCAGATAAAATCTCGCTGAACACCGCAGCGGTGTTGCGTCCGGAATTGATCAGCGAAGGGGCGTCCATCTTTGGATCGCAATGCATGGTAGTGGCGATCGATGCCAGACGTGTCGCCGACGACAAATGGGAAGTGTATACGCACGGTGGACGCAATGCCACCGGCCTGGATGTGATTGCATGGGCGAAGCGGGCCGAGCAGCTGGGAGCCGGAGAAATTTTGCTGACCAGCATGGATGATGACGGCGAGAAGAAAGGATTTGGTCTTGCCCTTACCAAAGCGGTTTCCGAAGCGGTCGGCATTCCGGTGATTGCTTCTGGCGGAGCGGGAGCGGTCGAGCACTTTTATGAAGTGCTGAATGAAGGCAAGGCGGATGCGGCGCTGGCTGCTTCCATTTTTCATTATGAGGAAACCTCAATTGCTTCGGTGAAAAGTTACTTGATTGAGAAAGGGGTCGTGATTCGGCCATGACCGACAATATAGCGTGGGATCAACTTCGGTTTGGTCCAGACGGATTGATTCCGGCGGTGATTCAAGATGCCGTCAGCAAAGAAGTATTGACGCTTGCCTACATGAACCGGGAATCACTGGAGAAATCGTTGGCAACCGGGGAGACGTGGCTTTGGAGCCGCTCGCGTCAGGAACTTTGGCACAAAGGAGCTACTTCCGGGAATACTCAGCGGATTACGGCGATTTACTATGACTGCGACGGGGATGCTCTGGTCGTGCAAGTGATCCCGAATGGACCTGCTTGCCACAAGGGGACGTACAGCTGCTTTACGGAACAGCTTCCACTGTCGGGGCAAGAAACGGCAGAGGCAGTGGATCGCGGCAACGGTCAGCGCTTTGCCATTCTCAATGAGTTGGAAAAGCTGATCGCCGCGCGTGAGGCGGAAATGCCGGAAGGCTCCTATACTGCTTATCTCTTTGAGAAAGGCGTAGATAAAATCCTCAAAAAAGTGGGAGAAGAAGCCGGAGAAGTGATCATTGCCGCCAAAAACCGGAGTCACGAGGAACTTCGCTACGAGGCCGCCGATCTGTTGTTTCACTTGCTTGTTTTGCTGCGGGAGCAGAAGTTGCCGCTCGATCAGGTATTGCGCGAGCTGGAGAACAGAAGATAGGTTGAACATGGAAAAACGCCCTTCGCTTTCAAAAAGACGAAGGGCGTTTTGGTGCTGTCTCTTCGGTTTAGAACGCCACCTGATATTGTTTGGGCGCCGCTTCTTTGGCGCTGGTGGATACCGCTTGCAAGGCGTGCAGGGCCCAGTACGGGTCGCGCAGCATACCTCTGGCTACTGCCACCAGATCAGCGTCTCCGTTGGCGATAGTCGCCTCCGCCAGTTTCGGATCATCGAGAATTCCGACCGCAATGACCGGGACTTGCAGCGCCTGTTTGATTGCCCGCGCAAATGGCACCTGGTAGCCTGGATAATTGCCGGGTTTACGTTTGCCGGCAGGTCCTTCTCCGCCGGAGCTGACGTGGAACATATCGATGCCGGCTTCCTTATAACGTTTGCAGATCTCGATGCTATGATCCAGATCGTAGCCGCCGTCGATATATTCAACCGCCGAAACACGCATGATCAGTGGCATGTCAGCGGGGATGACGCTTTTGATCGCTTTTGTTACTTCAACGCCGAACAGGGCCAGGTCTTTGCCGTATTCGTCCTGTCTGTTGTTGATCGCTGGTGAGTGGAACTGATGGATTAAATAGCCATGGGCACCGTGAATTTCGATCGTATCCACGCCGGCTTCCACCGCTCTTCTGGCAGCCTCTTTGAATTTCTCTACCATTTGCTTTACTTCCGCTGTGGTTAGGGCGCGAGGTTTTTTCGCATTTGCGTCGACCGGAATATCAGAAGGACCGACCGGCACGGCGGCGTCTTCCGCTTTTCTCCCGGCGTGAGCAATTTGGATCGCCGTTTTTGCGCCATATTTTTTGATTTCAGAAATGATCCGGGCAAATGCCGGCGTATGTTCATCTGACCAAAGTCCCAGATCAAAATCGGTGATTCGGCCATCCGGCTCCACATCGGTCATCTCGATAATAATGAGGCCGGTGCCGCCAACTGCTCTCGATACATAATGAACGAAATGCCAGTCCGTCGGCTTTCCATCTTTTGCTTCCACCGAGTATTGGCACATCGGCGGCATGACAATCCGGTTTTTCAACTCCAACCCTTTTAACGTAAAAGGTTCGGCTAAATATGCCATCGTGAAACCCTCCTATCGCAATATGTATGGTTTATTTTGTGCTTATTATACCCATAATCACTTACATAATGAAAGCAATGAGGTGCTTTGAAGTGCGCACAGTAAAACAAGGAGGAAGTCTTTCCTCCTTGTTTCATCTGATTTGTGTTATTCAGGAATGTAAGGCAATTCGCCCACTTTTGGAATGTTAATGACATGTGTTTCAACGTAACCGAGCAAACCTTCGGCACCGTATTCGCGGCCGATTCCGGATTGTTTCACGCCGCCAAACGGGAAGCGGACATCCAGTCCTTGCACGGCAGCGGTATTAATCATCGTCGTTCCGGCTTCGATCCGCCGCGCGACACGGATCGCATGCTCCTCGTTTCCCCAAACGGAGCTGGTCAGACCATAGATGCTGTTGTTCGCCAAGGCGATGGCCTGTTCGTCATCATCGAAAGGCAGGATAGGCAATGTCGGTCCGAATTGTTCCTCCACGACGATGGGATCATTGTAATCAACGCCGAGCACCAAAGTAGGCTGCATAAAGTAGCCCTTGTCAAACAGCTCGGGAGAAAGCACACGGCCCAGTGGAATAACTTTGGCTCCGCGTTTTTTCGCATCATCGATCAGGCTTTGCACAAATTTGACTTGTCCGGCATTGTTTACGGCCCCAATGGTTACATCCGGATGGAACGGGTCGCCGACGCGAATCCATTTGTTCGCTGCCTCCACATATTTTTCTACGAATTGATCAAAAATGGAGCGATGGACATAAACGCGTTTGGCGATCATGCAAATTTGGCCGGCGGTGAGGAAGTTGGCGATAACCATCCGACGCATGGCGCGCTCATCATTCACGTCAAAGTCATCGAGAACGATGGCGGCATCGTTTCCCCCCAATTCCAGCGTCATGTTTTTTATCGTATCGGAGGCTGCCTTGATAATCGACTTGGCTGTTTTGGTTCCTCCGGTAAAGGCGATTTTGCCGACTTTCGGGTTTGTGGTTAATTCTACGCCCACTTCTGCATCTCCATGGACCATGTTGAGAACTCCCGCCGGGAATTCTTCGGCAATTAATTCGATTACTTTGCTAACCGCTAACGGCGCAAACGGGCTTGGTTTCAATATCATTGTGTTTCCGGTCAACAAAGCCGGTGCTATTTTGATTGTCGAAAGGGAAATCGGGTAGTTCCACGGAGTGATGGCAGATACGACGCCAATTGGATCATAAGTAGTGATCGTTTTGCCATTTTCGTGTTCTTGGACTTTATCCTGGAGGATGTCCACGGCGGTCTGACAGGCATGCTCCATCCACATGATCGAAACAGCAAATTCACCTTCAGCATCGTAAAGGGCTTTACCATGTTCGCGGGAGAGCAATTTTGCCAATTCCGGTGTAGCTGCTTTCAATTTGGCGATAGCCCGTTGCATCCGGTCGATGCGTTCTTTTAATGGAGTTGCTGCCCATGCCGGAAATGCCGCAGCGGCGGCATCAATAGCTGCGACAGTTTCCTCGCGTGTATTCAGCGGACCGTATCCGACGATTTCGCTTGGATTGGCCGGATTCTCGCGGGGATAGAGTTTGTCGGTGGTTACTTTGGTACCGTTTATGATCGCTTGGACGACAATGGGTTCATTTGTATAGTTTTTCATTTAAAAAACTCCTTCAGTGAGTATATTTTGTATATTTACTAACATTTTTTCTTTATAATAAAATTGTTACAAAAATGTGTCAATCGTTAAAGTGTTTTTTATGATACAAGGCACTGGGGATGGTTGCAAGGTTTAAAAGAACTTGCCGCTTTGCGGCTTGAGTTTATTTGTCCTAAAGCATCAGTGATTATCGGGATCAGCAATGGATCAGGGCCGATGATCGTTAACCGGATTCTCCGGGATAAAAACCCAAGACAGTCTGTTCTCACTTACTGTATTAAATGATGCTGACTGAACATCGGTAGTTGGATAGTTGAGAACGGGACTTTGCCAAACCGAAAACAGGGAAGGGCTTTTATAGACGTGCACATCATCCTTACTGTCATGAGTAAGGGCATTTGCCGAACCGGCAAAGCCGAGAGAAGCAACGATTGTCGTTGTAGCGATAATAGCTTGGAATTTCATTTTCTAAACACCTCTGTTCGTTTTTTTGCAAAAGAGATTTTCAGCATGGTGACGGACTGTTGTTCAATACCATGTTAATTTTTTCTGTCAAACTGATATTATGGCGTATTGATATGACTGTCAATACTTTATAAATATAAAAGTTTAATTTGTTATCAAACAGATTTGGAATCTTTCAAATGGGGGAGCCGCAACTATCATCTATATGCCGCAACTATCATCTATATATGGAAGAGAAGATATGTGGCCCTTCCTTCGGGCGAAACACGGAGTCGTCGTTGGGAGTGCGGTTATTACTCAGAGCATAAACACTTTGTCTTCAGTCTGAATTGTTCAATTGTTTATCTGATTTTGTATATACTATTGATTTATAGTAGTGTGATATGTTATATTGCACTACGGAGCTTTTGCATGAGGATTTAGTGGTTGTTTCTTGCAACTGCGATTTTAAATGAAATTATCTATTGACAGTAGTTTTTAGTTGTGATATATTTAATCTTGTTCTTTTGAAGTGTTGTTAAAAATGTTCTTTGAAAACTGAACAGCGAAACGTTTGAAGTGATCAAATCACAAGCCAAGCAATTTCTTTTTGAACCAAAGATCAACACTTAA
>NZ_JAFBEB010000011.1 GCF_016908525.1 Brevibacillus fulvus | reverse complement strand
CTGAGCTAAGGGCACAAAATGGAGCGGACGACGGGTCTCGAACCCGCGACCTTCGCCTTGGCAAGGCGACGCTCTACCAATTGAGCTACGTCCGCATGGTGCGGTCAAGAGGACTTGAACCTCCACGGTGTTGCCACCACTAGAACCTGAATCTAGCGCGTCTGCCAATTCCGCCATGACCGCATGCTTTACAAGCATAACATAGTACTCAACAAAAAGCAAGTGACAGTATTTCGCAATTGAAATGGCGGAGCTGACGGGACTCGAACCCGCGACCTCCGGTGTGACAGACCGGCGTGAACTCCAACTTCACCACAGCTCCATGAAAAAAAACCACACCAAAACGTTTGCAATGATAACTGTCCAATGGTGGAGGCTGACGGGATCGAACCGCCGACCCTCTGCTTGTAAGGCAGATGCTCTCCCAGCTGAGCTAAGCCTCCGCAACACCCCACAAAGTCACTTTGTGGGGGAACCATTCGAATATGGTGACCCGTAGGGGATTCGAACCCCTGTATGACAGCGTGAAAGGCTGCTGTGTTAAACCGCTTCACCAACGGGCCATTTTTCAACTTCCTAGTAAACCTCTCAACGTTTATTAATGATAGCAGATGATAGACTCAAAATCAATAGGAAATTTTTAAGACTGCCGCAAAAAATACGGCAGTCTATTTAATTACGGCAAAATAACGATATTGCTTGTAACTGGACGCTCACGTCCGTCCGATGGGTGGTTCAAGACTCTCCCTTTATAGTAGAAAGCACTTGAGCCCCCTCCATCAAGGTTGTATGCATCTCTCACATGAAACTCCAGCAATTTTCTTTGTGCTTCTTCCAATGTTACCCCTTGGCTGCCGCCTCTGCCGCGTCCATCAATGACAATAAACAGCAAATCGCCGTTGTCAAAATGACCAATCAACGTACGCGGATGTTTGGCGTTGGCCCAGTCACTCGGAATCTTCATTTTCTTGCCGTCTTGCAACAATGTAGGCAAGAAACTCGCTCCTTGCAGGACGCCCATCCGCTGGATCTGTTCCTTGGAAGTCACTTTTCCGCCAACCAATCGGCCTTTGTTATTAAAACCAACAAAGCTAAGATTCGTATTGGTGGAAAAAGTCTTAATCTGTCCATCTACAACCGTGATCCCGATTGGAGAGACATAACCGCCGGAACTGTTAAATCCGCCAGCGTTTATCGCCAAAACAGCTCCCTTCCGTTTCGCCGCATGGCTTGTCGTTTCCCCCCGGCTTTTCACCTGGTCGTTTGCCAAAACCACCTTCAAAGCGTTGGGATTGGTTAGCCGCACCTTGGCCATATAACCGCTGTATCCGGACTCTTCAAGGGAATACACTTTAATCGTCGCATTTTTCCCAAAGGTTTGTCCTATCGGATCACCTAGCAAATTGGACAAAATGCTATCCAACACATCGGCTGAATACTTCGTTTGCGATTTGCTTGCCGTCAGCAGCTGATTCACTTGTTCATTCTGTTGTTCATACGCTTGCTTTTCCTTCTCGGCTGACTCCTGAATCTCTTCAATTGTGCTTCCCGTTTCCTCGACAATTTCCGAAGCTTCACTGAGCCGATCTTGCAACAGCGCTGTTTGCTTTTCATAGTCACTAACAGGCAAATGAAGAGTATCCTGGGTAAAGTTGGCGGTTGGATCAGCTTGCGAGAACGCTACGATAAACCCGAGCGCTGGCGCAAAGAGAAACAAACAAAACCGATGGAATTTACCAAGCACGAGCAGCATCCTCCAATTTTTTGAGCGAAGCTTTCAACTCTGTCAACTGACTGTTAAGCTGATCGATCCGATCCTGCAACGCTTCCTTGGTTTTGTTCGTACCCCCAATCGCCTCTCCTGTCAATTCCAAATCTTCTTGAATGGAGGATAACCCGTCTTTTACCTGTTCCATTTCATCCTGGACATCGTTCATTTGCTCTTCCAGCAGTGCGACCTGCTGAGCATTCGTTTTCTCTATTTCGTCAATCCGCTGTTCCAATTGGGCTTGATTTTTCTCTAACGTATAATTGGCAAAGGCATAGCCTCCGCAAGCCAGTCCAACCCACAAAACGACGCTGAGCACCATCGGTAAAACTTTCCGTTTTCCTTCGGTCTGTTCCTGCGTCGCCGTCCGGGCCAAACTGGAAAACAACCCGCCTCTTTGCCGTCTTCTCGTCTTTTTGTCCGTAGCCGGCAATGGCGAAGATTGTGCAGTCGTGGTGGAATAATAGTCTTTCCCCATCCTCTACTCCTCCTTTCATGTGACAAAGGATGAGTCTATATTATAGCATAATTCAAAATTCGACACCTATCACTTTATTACCATCTTTCAATACAACAAAGAGAAAAGCCAAGCCCCTTCCACAACAGGCAGCCTAGCTTTTCTCTTCCGATAACGACTTGTCGTTTTCCTTGTATTTGGTCGGCAGCGTAATGAAAAAGCTTGTTCCGACCCCTTCCTCGCTTTCGACGCGAACCTTTCCGCGATGCGCTTCGATAATCCATTTGGCGATCGACAGTCCCAAACCCGTCCCCTCTTCAGCGCGGGATCGCATCTTGTCTCCGCGGTAAAAGCGGTCAAAAATCAAATGCAGATCTGACTTGGGTATCCCGATTCCCGTATCGGTCACCGTCAACAGTGCGCTATTTCCGGCATGTTTGCAACTGATCGTAATCGTCCCGCGCTCATTGGTATATTTCAAGGCATTATCCAGCAAGATGACTATCAGCTGATGCAATCTGCCTTCGTCTCCGTAAACTTCCAGCGGCTCTTCCAAATCAGTCGTCAGCGTGATCATTTTCAACTGGGCCAACGGTTCAAAAGATTGCACGCTCTTTTTGACAACTTCCTCCAGACGCACTTTTTGATGCAATATTTGCAGTTCGTTGGAGTCAGAGCGAGCCAACGTCAGCAGGTTGGAAATCAGTTTATTGAGCCGCTTCCCTTCCTGAATCGTGATCGAAATCGTTTCGCTCTCTTGTTCAATCGTGTGCTCGGGATACAAAAATAATTGCTCCAAATTAATGAGAATAACCGATAAGGGCGTGCGCAACTCATGGGAGGCATCGGCAACAAACTGCTGCTGCTTTTCCCAGGAACGTTTGATTGGCACAAGCGCTCTCCGCGCCAAAAATGTTCCGGTTACGACCGCAATGATGATGCCCACCACTTCACCGATCGCCAACACATAGACCAGTGTGCTGAGCATCTTTTCTTCCGGTTCCAAATTGTAGATCAACTGCACCTGATGGACGTTTTGCGGCTCTCCGTTGAGAACGACCATCTTGTCGAGAGGCAACGTATAAACCCGGTATGGTTGTTGATTGACGGTAAGTGTGCGAATCCCTTCCGTTTGCGTTGTCATCCGAAATTGCAACAATTCGTCTTCGGCCATCGTTTCCCCAAACGCCTTGCCCAGCATTTGATAATTGCCGTCCCACATTAACAAGATGATCCGCCGGTCGAAATCCAACCATTTTTTCCGATCCAATCGTAATGGCGGGTCCATGCGCATGGGAGGAATCGGGGCATCCTTCATATGAGCGGCGATCCGGGTCAATTCACCGTCCACTTGCAAATAGAGCCGGTATTTCATGGTGAAATAAAAAGCTCCTCCCAAACCATTCAGCAAAAGAATCACAACAATTACATTAAGCATAACCAAACGAATCTGGGTCTTCCTAAACATCCCCTACGTTTCCCTTCATCATATAACCAACATTGCGAATCGTACGAATAAAGTTGTCACATTCGTAATCAGCCAGCTTTTTTCGCAAATAATGAACATACACATCGACGATACCGTAGTTCACTTCCGAGTTAATGCCCCAGATACGATCGAAAATTTGTTCTCTGGTCAAGATTTGCTCGCGATTGTGTAAAAAATATTTCAACAGCTCAAATTCCTTCGTTGTCAATTTGAGCGCATGATCCCCAACATATCCGTCATACTCGGCGGCTTTGATCTTGATCGGGCCGTAGGCCAATTCTCCTTCCGAAGCCAGCTTGCCATATCGCCGCAACACAACACGGGTTCGAGCCAACAACTCTTCCACGGCAAACGGCTTGACGATGTAGTCATCCGCGCCGGCATCCAAGCCAATCACTCTCGACTCCACGCTGTCTTTCGCGGTGAGAAATAAAACGGGGGTGACAATTCCTTTTTCCCGCAGCCGTTTGATTACCGTCAACCCATCAAGGCCAGGCAACATGATGTCCAGCAGCAACAAATCATAGCTGCCCCGCTCTCCCATCATGAATCCGTCGTCTCCGCGTTCTGCGCTGTCAACCTGATAGCCTTCTCTTGTCAGAACTTTCGTTATCGCCTGCAGTAAATGCTTGTCATCTTCTACCACCAGGATTCGCATTCTCTTCCACCTTTCTATTACGAGAAAAGTGGCATTCCAAGAATACCACTTTTCTCATTGTACCTATTTTTTTGTGGAATGGTTACTCGGATTTTTTTTCCATGGCAGGGCGTTTCATTCCGTTTTCCACCATGTTTTTGACTCGCTCTTCGATGCCATCTTTCATACTATCTGCTTGTTCTGCTGTCAGCTTGCCCGCTTTGACTGCTTCATCCAGGCGGCTTTCTTCCTGTTCGACCAGCAGATCGATCACTTTGTCTTCGGCGACGCCTTGCGCTTCGGCGATTTCCGCCAATGTTTTGCCTTCCTTGAACGCCGCTTGCAAGTCTTCCGCTTTCAAATCAAGCAGGCTCAGCAGCTCTTCGCTGTCAAATCGCCCGAAGCCGCGTCCCATTCCTGGTTGGTGGGTATTTTCAACCATGTTTTTGACTCGCTCTTCGATGCCATCTTTCATACTATCTGCTTGTTCTGCTGTCAGCTTGCCCGCTTTGATTGCTTCATCCAGGCGGCTTTCTTCCTGTTCAACCAGCAGATCGATCACTTTGTCTTCGGCGACGCCTTGCGCTTCGGCGATTTCCGCCAATGTTTTGCCTTCTTTGAACGCCGCTTGCAAGTCTTCCGCTTTCAAATCAAGCAGACTCAGCAGCTCTTCGTTATTCCAGTTCCCTCCCTTCTGAAGTGCGAACCCTCCCTTGAAATGAGGTGCCGGTGCTGTTGTATTTGATTGAGAGGAATCTGTTGCTGCATATACGCTAGCGAATCCACCTACGCTTAACACGGTTGCCAGCGCTCCCATCAGTAATCCCACCCTAGCTTTGCTAAACATGGTCATCATCCTTTCCTTATCATTTTGTCCTTGTCCCTTGTGGGTACATGTCTAAGTGTAGTGTTTGAATCTTAAACTCGCTTTAGAGAACTGTGGAAAAATGGTGGAATTCCTTTGGAAACGTTGGTGCAAAACAAATGCCCGACAAATCGGGCTATGGTAAACTTCGATACACTCTTTCCGGACGGCCGACAACACCATACGAAAGATCTGTTGTGGCCTCTCCTCTCCCCACCAGGTATTCAAGATAACGCCGTGCCGTTGAGCGGCTTGTCCCCGTCTCCTGGCCGACTTGCTCGGAGGTCGCTTCCCCTTTTTCCTTGAGGTAATCGCTTATTTTTGCCAAGGTAATCTTGTCGATTCCTTTGGTGAATTTCCCTTCGTTGGCAGCTTTGCTTCCCGCTGCCCGCATCAATTGATCGATTTCTTCCTGGTGAATCCGCGGTTTCTCCCGTTTAAGCCGCTGCAGCTTGTTTCGAAACTCTCGGTAATTTTGCAAAGTTTGCCGCAAGCGTTCAAACACTAACGGCTTGGCGATAAAATCAAACACGCCCAGCCGAATCGCTTCCGCCACCGTATCGACCTCTCTGGCAGCCGTTAGCATAATCACATCTGTCCGGTACGGATGCTCTTTCATATAAGACAGCAGTTCTAACCCGTTTATATCTGGAAAGTAAACATCCAGCAGCACGAGGTCGGGGAGCAGGAGTTCCAATTGATCTTTTGCTTCCTGCCCGCTGGCAGCGATCCCGACAACCTGGAAGCCATCCACCCTTTCCACAAACCGGCGATTGACTTCGGCTATCCGCAAATCGTCCTCCACCACCAAAACTTGAATCGGCTTCTCCTCTCCATTGACTGCCATTGCGTTTTTTACCTCCCTTTGTTCTGATCCGCCTGTTTGGGAAGCGATACCGTAAACATCGTACCGCCCAGCGGATGATCTGAAAAAGTGATATAACCGCCCAAATGATCGACAGCCTGTTTGACCAGCGCCAGTCCATATCCGCGGGTTCCCTCCGCTTTCGTAGAAAACCCGGTCTGGAAAATCGCTTCCGCATGTTCCGGGGGAATTCCCGCTCCGCGATCTTCTACCTCGATTAAAAGATCCTCACCGATATCCATCAGCAACACTTTCACATGTCTCGCATGCGCGCCCGGAGCCAGAACCGCCTCCATTGCATTATCGATCAAATTCCCCATGATCGTAACCAATTGACGGCGGTCAATGGCGGCGGGAATTTGCCGAAAACTGCTTTCTTCATCCAATTCCAGCTTTACACCCAGTTCCTGCGCCTGATTGAGCTTGCCAATCAACAAACCGGCGATGATCGGATCGGGCACCTCGCGCATAATAAAGCGGGTGTGATTGAGATGCAGATCGGTTTCGGTTGAAATAAAATCAATTGCCTCCTGATACGACTCCAATTGGAGCAGTCCTGATATTAGATATAATTTATTGGAATATTCATGAGTTTGCGCCCGCAACGCATCGGCATAGTCTTTTATCCGCGACAGCTCTTCCGTCACCCGGTACAGCTCGGTCTTGTCACGAAAACTGGCCACCGCCCCGATCACCCGATTCTGCTCATCCAAAATCGGCACGCGATTCACCACCAGAACATTGCCGCCGATCGTCACCTCTTCATCAAAGACAGGCTGCTGGGAGCGGAGCACTTCCAACAGGTGAAATTTGCTGATGTGCATGCCGGTGATATCTTGCTGACTGTTTAAACCCATCATTTGAATTGCCGGTTGATTGGCCAATGTGATAAAACCTTGCGCATTCACTGCCAAAATTCCTTCGCGAATCGATTGCAGAATCGCCTGTTTCTCCCGATAAAGCTGCCCGATTTCTGCCGGCTCCAAGCCCAAAATCGCTTTTTTTACGGAACGAGCGATCAGCACCGTACCCACGATCCCCAAGGACAGGGAAACCAAGACCAAAACGATAATCTTGTTGCGATAAGAGGTGATCGTCTGTTGAATATCTTTTATCAGGAATCCGACCGAAACAACGCCGATCACCTGTTTTTGGTCATTAAAAATCGGCGCCTTCCCGCGAAGTGAGGGCCCCAATGAACCGACCGCTTCCGAAATGATCGAATGGCCTTCGAATACTTCCTGATCGTCTCCTCCTTGCATTTCCTGACCGATTCGTTCCGGCACTGGATGTGAATAACGGATGCCTTGCCTGTTGCCAATCGTCACAAATTCGGCATTGGTCTCAACGCGAATGGTTTCCGCCAGCGGCGCGATAATCCTCGACGGCTGCGGATCGGCAAAAGCTTCTTTTATCTCTGGCATGCTGGCGACGGTTTTGGCCACGCTCAAGGCTCTGTTGCCTATCTCCTGGCGCAGCGTATTGGCCAGCATATATTCATAAGACAGACCAAGCAATACAATGACCAGCAAGAGCAAAACGCCGAACAACAATATCAGTTTACTTTGAAAACGCACCAGATCACCTCTCTATCAGTCTAACAGAAAAAGACCGATCAAAATCGGTCTTCATTTTTTACAATATTGAACTTTTTTACAGAGAGAACCCGCCGGTAAGCAAAGCAACGACGATCATTACCAAAGATGTCCCAATAGCCCATTTGAAGATGGCCCGCTGATTTTCGCCAAAATCTACCCCAACCATACCGACCAGCAAATACGCGGCAGCGTAGAGCGGACTTAACACATGGACGGGCATGCCGATAATCGAGGCGCGTCCGATCTCCACAGGATCAATCCCATAGGTGGCGGCTGTTTGGGCAAGAATCGGCAAAACACCGAAGTAATAGGCGTCATTTGACATAAAATAGGTGAACGGCATGCTGGTGATCGCCACCAAAACCGGCAAATGTGAGCCTAATGATTCCGGAAGCAATGAAACGAGAGAAGTCGCCATCGCATCGACCATTTTCGTCCCCGTTAAAATGCCGGTAAAAATCCCTGCGGCAAATACGAGCGAGACAACATTAAACGCATTGGCCGCATGCGCTTCCATCCGTTCTTTTTGCATTTTCAAATTTGGATAATTGATCAGCAACGCAAGGGCGACCGCGGTCATAAACAAAATCGGGATCGGCAGCCAGCTCATTACCAGCGCTACCATCAGCAATACCGTCAATAGGAAGTTAATCCAGATCAGCCGCGGACGCTTCAGTTCGGTTTGTTCCGCTGCGGCCAGTTGCTCTGCCGTTTCCGCAGACAGTATCTCCGGCCGATCCATTTCAACGATTCCGATTCTCCTCCGTTCTTTTTTCCCCAGCAAGTATGCAACGAATAATACCCAGATCATCCCGCCGATCATTGCAGGAACCATCGGAGTAAATAATTGAGAGGTGTCGAGGCTTAATACACTCATGGCTCTCGCCGTCGGCCCGCCCCAGGGAGTCATATTCATAACCCCCATCGATAACATCGGGACAATTGTTAGGATCATCGGTTTCATGCCAATACGCTTGTACAAAGGAAGCATTGCTGAAACCGTTATCATATATGTTGTAGTGCCGTCGCCGTCAAGCGCCACCATCATGGAAAGAATCCCGGTGCCGATCGCAATCTTCACTGGATCGCCTTTCACGATTTTGAGGATCTTGGCAATCAACGGATCAAATAACCCGACATCCATCATGATTCCAAAATATAAAATCGCAAATAACAGCATTACCCCTGTGGGAGCAATCTGAGACAAGCCATCAAGCATCATTTCTCCCAAACGAGAGGCGAATCCGCCAACCAGCGCGAACGCAATCGGCAACACAATCAGCGCGATAAACGCGGACAGTCGTTTGGTCATAATCAGAAACATAAATACAGCGATCATTCCATATCCCAATAAAGCTAGCAAAAGTCTCACGCCCCCCTCCGAAAGAATGCGCTTTCAATTCGGTCTGAAAGTGTTTTCATTATAACAACCTGTAAATAACAGAGGAATAAATCAGAAATAAACGATAAAAAAATTGTTTTTATCATTTTGTTCATTTTGTGAACGGAAGGAATCCGCTAAGCTTTACATGGTTTCATCCATTCATTACAGTAGGAGAGGAAATCATTTGATTTATCTTTACAAAGACAAATTCGTAACGAGGGCAAGAAGATGGTGTTTCAGCAAATTTTTACAATCGTGTCGATCATCAACCTGATTTTTGCGGCCGTATTGATTTTTTTAGAGCGGCGCAATATAGCGGCTACCTGGGCCTGGCTTATGGTGCTGCTGTTTCTGCCTGGTCTCGGCTTCGTCCTGTATTTAATGCTCGGCCAAAACCTGAGCAAACGAAAAATTTATAAAATCAAGCAGGAAGAATTCAGCTTTGTGCAGCTGAGAGTCAAAGAGCAACTGGAACAACTGCATACGGATCAATTGGCGTTAAACGACCCGATGATGCACAACTACCGTGATCTCATCTCCATGCATCTGGCCAACGATTACGCGCTCTACACGCAAGACAATCATTTGCAAATTTTCACCAACGGGCAGAGCAAATTTAATCAGCTGCTGGCTTCGATCGAAGGAGCAACCGACCATATTCATTTGATGTACTATATTTTCCGGCCGGACGAATTGGGGCGAAAAATTGTCGACGCGCTCATCCGCAAAGCCCAGGAAGGGGTGGAAGTCCGGCTGTTGTACGACCATATCGGTTCCCTGTCACTTTCTCGCCGCTTTTTTCGACCGTTGCGGGAAGCCGGTGGCCAAGTAGCCGCTTTTTTTCCATCCCGTATCCCTTATCTGAATATCAGGCTCAATTTCCGAAACCACCGCAAACTGGCCATCATCGACGGAAAAACCGGATTTATCGGCGGCTTTAATGTCGGCAATGAATATTTGGGTCTGGACAAACAGCTGGGCTACTGGCGCGATACTCATTTGATGCTGAAAGGCAGTGCTGTCCATGCCATCCAGACCCGCTTCTTTCTCGATTGGAATCTGGCGTCCCGCAGCAAGTTGGAGCCGGATCTGCGCTATTTTCCCGAGCTGGACAGCGACGGGCGCGTGGGCATCCAGATCGTCTCCAGCGGCCCCAATTCGGAACGGCACCAGATTCACCATGGGTATGTAAAGATGATCCATGACGCCAAAAAGTACGTCTATTTGCAGACACCGTATTTTATCCCGGACGAAAGCTTGCTGACCGCTCTTCGCATCGCCGCATTGTCCGGGATTGATGTGAAAGTGATGTTTCCTTTTAAATCCGACAACCCGATCGTCTACTGGGCTTCCTATACGTATCTGGGCGAACTGTTGAAAGATGGCGTCAAATGCTACTTTTATCAAAAAGGGTTTTTGCATGCCAAAACGCTGGTGATTGACGATAAAATCGCCACCGTTGGCACGGCAAATGCCGATATTCGCAGCTTTAAGCTGAACTTTGAAAGCAACGCTTTTATTTACGATTCGTCTGCCGCAACGCATCTGGCGGAGATTTTCCTTAACGACTTGGAGGATTGCCGGGAGATGACTTTGGAGCAGTACCGGAATCGGCCGGTCTCGGCCTTGCTCAAAGAATCGCTGGCCCGATTGCTCTCCCCGATTTTTTAATGCAACGCAAAACAGACCCCGCTCGATTCGGGGTCTTTGCTTTGTCTCAAGCGGAATAACAGATCAACGGATCATCCGCGGATACAACACAATATTCCACCATATAGATTGCGATGGTCATAGCCAGCAACACGCCCAGTCGAGCAATAAATGCGTTCCGGCAGAATGTGTCAGCAAGTTGCGCAATCCATCGACGAGATAACTCATCGGGTTGATCGTGGCAATCAATTTTGACCATCCGGGCATGATTTCGATTGGGTACAGCGCACTGGATGAAAAAAACAGCGGCATGGGAATAATCGAAACAAGCTCAGCTTGCCAGCTTCAGCTTAAATATCTTAGCAAATGATTGACAATGTCCTCCAGTTTTTCCTCTGCAAATTTTTTGAATTCGCCGGCATATTACTGTATACTTATATACAAACGACAGTTTCTCATTTGAGAGGAGACCATACATGAAAAAATTATTGATGATGGTACTTGCATTCGCAATCGTATTTGCCAACGGCACACTTGTTTACGACCATGTCGATGCAAAGAAAAGCTATCGCTCGGGTACCAAGTCATTTTCTCCAACGACTCCATCCAGCAACAGCGGCATCAATAGCAATAGCAACTTGAACAGCAGTACAAACAGCACAGTCAACAAGAGCTCCACGGTTACACCAAGTACCAAAACACCGCTCAACGCTGCTCCAAGCAAAGGCGGCTTCATGAAAGGCCTGCTGTTTGGCGGTTTGGCCGGACTGATGTTTGGCAGTCTGTTTGGCAACCTCGGTGCGCTCGGCGCCATCCTTGGCTTGCTTGTCAATGTATTGGCCGTTATCGTCCTGATTGGTTTGGTTGTTAAACTGTTCAGCTTCTTTAAAAATCAACGGCGGAAACAGGAACTGGACCCATGGAAACGATAAAAATCGGCGAGCAAGAGCTGGTCAATGCCGTTTGCCTGCTCATTGCCAGCAAAAAGCAAATCAAACCCGAACAAGTTAACGTTGAGTTGATGTGGGACGAGGACGAAGGCTTTTCCGCGGAAGTGGACGCCTTGGGCAGACAGCAAATTTTGATTGAGGCCAACTTGATCGAAGCGATTCGTTTCTGGCTGCAAACAGAGCTTGGACGCGACCCTTACGCTGCCGGGCTGGAGCTTCAGCTTGATGACGAAGAAGGTATCGTGGCGATCGTCCGCTACAATCGTTGATCCGCTTCATCCGTAACCGAAAACCATCCTGCCAACCGGTTGAGAACAATCAGCCGGAAGCAGGATGGTTTTCTTGTTTTAAAAAATGTTGAGATCCCATTCGTTGGCAATGTGCTGGAGAAGCATGCTCCCCGACAAACTGTTGCCGTACTTGTCGATAGCCGGGCCATAAATGCCGATGCCGCAGCCGTTCTGGAAAGGCAATATCCGGCTGCGGTTGCGCGCCGGAACAGCTGCCATAATCCCCCCGGAAACGCCGCTTTTGGCCGGAACTCCGACGAACGCGGCAAATTTTCCGGACGCATTATACATCCCGCAAGTCAACATCAATGCCTTGCTGATTCTGGCGATCTGTACCGGAATAATCGTTTGCTCGCGCAAGGGATGAACGCCATCTGCCGCCAAGACAAGACTGATCATAGCCAATTGTTCCGTATTCAACTCAATCGAACATAATTTAAAATAACATTCGAGCGCCTCATCTACGGAGCCGTTCAAAAAGCCCGCTTCTTTCACATAATGGGCAATCGCTCTGTTCCGGTGGGCTGACTCCCATTCCGATTGATAAATTTGTTTATTTATCGGTAACCGTTGTCCGACGATTTTTTCCAGCAAGTCCAGGACAACTTCCACTTTTTCTTCCGGATTGTTTCCTGGCAGCAGGGAAGCAACCGTGATCGCGCCCGCATTGATCAAAGGATTGAAAGGTTTCCCCGGCCAATTTTCCTCAAGCCTGGAGATGGAATTGAACGCGTCGCCTGTCGGTTCCATATCAACCCATTCGGTTACCTTGTCTATTCCCATTTCCAAACAAACGGCAACAAAGCTGATCACTTTGGAAATACTTTGCATCGTAAATGTAACATCCCAGTCGCCCGCCTTCATATTGGTTCCATCTGCGCCAATGATATAGACGCCAAGATGGGAAGGATTCGCTTGCGCCAACGCCGGGATGTAGGAAGCCGGCTTTCCGTCCGCCGAAAAGCTGCGGTAATGCGTTATCCACTGTTCGAGTAACTCCGGCCATTCGTGTGCCATGCCAATTTTCATCGCCAATTCCCTCGCTCTGCGATTTTAAGTTTCCGTATACAAAAGAGCAATCCTGTCTTTATTATAGCCAATACAATTTCCGGAAAAAGGGTTAACCGTTGGCGGGAAAGTGGGAACGATCGAGATCGAACTCCATCCGCTTGGCCGTGTTCATCGCAGTCTCCCAGCCGAGCAGTTTGGCTACCAAATGAAACGACATATAAATCCCTGCCGAAATCCCTCCGGATGTAACAATGTTTCCTTCATCGACGAACTTGACGTTCTGTTTCACTGTTACTTGCGGAAACTCTTGTTCAAGCCGGTCATAGCTGGCCCAGTGAGTCGTAGCCGCTTTTCCGTCCAGTATTCCGGCCTTCGCCAACAACAAAGCGCCCGTGCAGACCGATGTCATAAATTGGACTTCAGGCATCCGGGACTGAATCCATCGAATCGCGTTTTCATTGTAAATTTCCCGTTGACGCGCCCCCGGTCCACCCGGAATGATAAGAATATCAAAGGGAGGAGCTGTGGCGAAACTGTAATCCGGTTGGACCTTCAACCCGTTGCGGGCTGTAACCATCTGACCGGTTTCAGAAACCGTCTTGACAGAGAAAGGCTTCTCCTCAACGGTGCCTTCTTGTGAATATGCCGTTACGGAAAATACTTCAAAAGGTCCGGCAAAATCCAATACCTCAACTTCGTCAAACATAAAAATCCCTACATCCCATTTGCGCAGCATCTATTGTTTTCCTCCCGCCTTGCTTTGTTTGCCTCTATCATCCCAATCTGTCTGAAAGTTGGCAACTCTTTTTTGCCGGCTCAACTATAAAAAAACAAGCCGTTCGCACCATTGAGGCAAACAGCTTGTTTGTTGTTTTGGATCAGGCGGTAACTTCTCTCGTTCCCTCGTGCGACAAAACCGTTTCATGGTCTTCGCGACGTTCCGGATCAAATTCCCCTTCCATTTTGGCAATGACTACGGTGGCGACCCCGTTTCCGATCAAGTTGGTGATCGCCCGCGCCTCGGACATGAAGCGGTCCACCCCGATCAGCAAGGCAATCCCCTCAACCGGGATCATCGGGAATGCCGCCAACGTCGCTGCCAAGGTGATAAAGCCGGACCCGGTTACACCGGCAGCACCTTTGGAAGTAAGCATCAGCACAGCGAGAATGGTTAACTGTTGGACGATTGTCAATTCAACGCCGTACGCTTGTGCAATGAACAATGTCGCCATCGACAGGTAGATTGAAGTTCCGTCAAGGTTAAACGAATAGCCGGTTGGAACGACAAGCCCGACGACCGGTTTGGAGCAACCGTAATTCTCCAGCTTCTCCATCAGTTTTGGCAGAGCCGACTCGGACGAAGAAGTCCCCAACACCAGCAAAATTTCATCTTTGATATAGCGAATAAACCGAATGATGCGAAATCCGTAAAATCGGCAAATAGCTCCGAGGACCAACAAAATGAACAGCAGCATCGTCAAGTAAACGGAACCCATCAGTTTGCCCAGATTGGACAACGAACCGATCCCGAATTGGCCGATCGTGTACGCCATCGCTCCGAACGCAGCGATTGGGGCAACTCTCATCACCATGTTGACAATTCCAAAGAAGGCATGCGTCAATTTATCAAACAAATCGATAACCGTTTTTGAGCTTTGGCCCATTGCCGCCATCGACAATCCGAACAAAATCGCGAAGAACAGGATAGGCAACAAGTCACCGCCAGCCATCGCCGCAATCACGTTATCCGGTACGATCCCGACAAGAAAGTTGATAAAGCTGTGACTGGAGTCGGCTGCCGCTTCGGTATATTTGCTTACATCGGCATGCGCGGAACTTGGATCAATCCCTTTACCCGGTTGAACAAAATTGGCCACGAAGATTCCGATAGCCAGCGCAGCTGTGGTAACGATTTCAAAATACAAAATCGCTTTTCCGCCGATGCGGCCAACCTTCTTCATGTCTCCCATCTTGGCAATCCCGTTCACGACCGTAAAGAAAACAATCGGCGCGATTACCATTTTAATCATTTTCACAAAAACATCGGCTAATACTTTTAACTTCGTTCCGAACTCAGGATAAAAATGACCGACTAAAATCCCTGCTATAATGGCAATGATTACTTGCACCGTCAGGTTTTTGGCAAATTTCATCGCATGTCACCTTCCTTCTTCTC
Organism: Brevibacillus fulvus; assembly: GCF_016908525.1. GTDB lineage: Bacteria > Bacillota > Bacilli > Brevibacillales > Brevibacillaceae > Brevibacillus_G > Brevibacillus_G fulvus. Next base: position 119,983 of record NZ_JAFBEB010000011.1, on the reverse strand, counting down.
TTGTAAGCGCTTTAATTCTTCGTATTCGTATCTTACAAGCTGGCTGGAAGGTGAGCAATAATTCGGTCATATTGATCATTTTGTTACTTTTGGTCTTTTTCTTTGTTCAAGAATGTCTGCTGCAGCTCTTTCACCGCTTGCACCAGGTCGGGGCCAATCGTCGCCGCATATTCCGTGTATAACGGCGTTAGGCGCTCGATCCAGGCAGCCCGCTCCTCCGGCAAAAGCCGATGAATTTTGATTTGACCGGAAGCCTCAATTTGCGCAAGCTGTTCTTCGTTCATGCGCTCGGTCAGATTGTTGAGCCACTGCGTCGTTTCCGCCATCGCTTCCTCGATCGCCTGTTTTTCATCAGCCGGCAACTGATTCCAAAAACGGCCGTTCGTTAAAACCGCATAGCCCAGATATCCGTGATTGCTTAGCGTCAGGTAATTTTGCACCTGATAGAGGCGTTTTGTATAAATATTGCTAATCGTATTCTCCTCGCCGTCAACCTTGCCTTCCTCCAGATGGGGATACACTTCGTTAAACGGCAATGGCACCACTTTTGCTCCCAAGCGTTGAAACTGGGCAGCCAGCACTTTGCTGGGCATAATCCGAAAGACCTGTCCGGAAAAATCGTCCGGCTTGATCAGTTCCTGTTTGCTTGAGGTCATCTGCTTGAAGCCATTTGGCCAAAATGCCATGCCTTTGATATTTTGCCGCTCCAAGGCCTGGAACAGCATTTGCCCAATCTTCCCTTGAAAAGCCGCCTTGACCGCTTCGTCATTGGGAAACGCAAACGGCAAATCGGTCGCCAGAAATTCGGGAAACTGTTCAGACAAATTGGACAGGGCAGGGGCAATCATTTGGACTTGTCCCGATGCCAAAGCGGCAAACTCGTTCTTTTCCGTATAAAGAATGCCATTGGGGAACACTTGAATTTCCACGCGCCCTGCGGTTTTCTCCTTCACGCGCTCGGCGAAATAAATCGCGGCCAATCCCTTTGGCGTATTTTCCGCGACAACATGACTAAATTTGATGACAATCCGATTGCTTAAGCCGGCCTGCTCTTCATCATAATGGATGGGGCCTGCCTCGAGATCCGGCCGAAACCCGACAAAAAAAGCGGCGACCAGACCAACGGCGATAAACAGGATAATGCTGATCCAAGCTCTCATGTTTGCTCCATCACCTATCTATATACACAGAGATTGTATTTATTATGGCACAATGTAATAATGAATTACAGTTTAAAACTGGAAGGGAATTACCATGTTGCCGATGAAGTTGGGGCATCTGCCCATTCAATGGAAAATTGCCATACTGTCGCTGGGAATTGTCCTGTTTTCGATTATTATCGGTGGAATCGTCATTTTGGGAACGATGATCCGTTTTCGCGAAGAAGAACTGGGCAGCCGCTTGATGGTGATCGCCCGCACGGTTGCGGAAATGTCGACCGTCCAGGCGAATGTAGCCAAAGCGGAGGGCTGGAAAATCATCGATCCGATTGTCGAGCGGCTGCGGATTATCAATGACATTACGTATATCGTCGTGCTGGATATGGACCACAGGCGGCTGTCCCATCCCTCTTCGGAACGAATCGGTTCCTACTTCTCCGGAGAAGATGCGGAACCTGCCTTTGCGGAACACGCCTATACTTCCAAAGTTAAGGGAGAGATGGGGACGGCCATCCGCGCCTATGTACCGATCATCAACCAGGAGCATCAACAGATCGGGGTGGTCGTCGCGGGCGCTCTCCTCCCCAGCGTGCCCGAGCTGATTTCCAGCCAGCAAGGCTCGATTCTGCTGACGCTTTTTCTCTGTTTGTTGTTTGGCTTATGGGGTTCCTGGCGATTGGCTGCGCATATCAAGCGGCAAATGTTTAACCGCGAACCGCATGAACTGGCGCGCATGTTTGAAGAACATACCGCCGCTTTTCAAGTAATGCACGAAGGGGTGATCGCCATCGACAAGGATGAAACGATCACGATCTTTAATGAAAAAGCAAAGCAAATTTTTCACACTTCCGGCGATGTGATCGGGCGGAAAATTCGCGAGGTGATTCCGGATTCCAGGCTGCCGGAGATCCTGGAGCTGGACCACCCCGTTTACAATCAGGAATTGCGAATGCGTGACGCGCTCATTTGGAGCAATCGCACGCCGATCAAAGTGGGCAACCAAACGGTAGGCGCTTTGGCAATATTCCAGGATCGGACGGAAGTGGCCCGGATGGCCGAGGAATTGACTGGCGTGAAGTCGTTTGTGGAAGCGCTGCGCGTGCAGGCACATGAACATATGAACAAACTGCACACGATCGCCGGATTGATCCAATTGGACCAAAAAGAGAAAGCGCTGGACTATTTGTTTCAAGTATCGACAGAACAAGAAAAACTTTCACGTTTTTTCAAGAACCATTTTGCCTTTGATAACATTTCCGGCTTGCTCTTGAGCAAAGTCGGCAGAGGCAAGGAGTTGGGGATTACGGTTACAATTGATCCAAACAGCCGCTTAACCCGATTCCCGCCCTATCTTGACGAGCACGATTTTGTCCTGCTCCTCGGCAACTTGATCGAAAATGCTTATGATGCGCTGTTGGCAACCGATCGGAATGAAAAAGAGGTATACATCAGCATTCGCGAGCGGGAGCAGCGGCTGGTCATCATTGTCGAGGACAACGGTTGCGGCATGGACCAGCCAACGCGAGCGCGAATGCTGGAAAAAGGATTTACGACAAAAAGCGGGGAGAATCACGGTTACGGTCTGTACTTGATCGCAGGAATTGTTGCCAAAGGAAAGGGAACGTTAAGCTGTGAAAGCGAACCTGATGCTGGCACCAGCTTTACGATCACTTTCTCTATGGAAGGAGAGTGAAACGAAAACCAATGGCAGAAGAGCAAATCCGCGTTGTCTTAATTGAAGATGATCCAATGGTCCAGGAAGTCAATCGGCTTTTTGTCGAACGCGTGCCTGGTTTTCAAGTTGTTGGCATCGCAGGCAGCGGTACCGAAGGATTGCAACTGGTGGAACAATTGGCTCCGGACCTGGTCCTGCTCGATATTTATATGCCGGCACAGGACGGAATCCATACGCTGCACAAGCTGCGCAGCCGCAATCTGGCGACCGATGTGATCGCCGTAACTGCGGCCAATGACGCCGCAACCATCCAGCAGATGCTGCGCAGCGGCGTGATCGACTATATCATTAAGCCGTTTCGTTTTGAACGGGTGCACCAAGCATTGCTGGCTTACCGTGAACGCCGCGAGCGGCTCGCCGCCCAAAGGGATGTGACGCAGGCGGAGCTGGATCGGCTTATTCATGGCGAAGCCGGCACAGTGCACCCGCCCGAAACGCAGCCCGAACTTGCCTCCTCACAAGAAGAACTGATCAAAGGGATCAATGCCGCGACGATGAAGCAAGTGCTGCAATTTTTAGAGACGCACGCCAACTCCTTGTCAGCGGAGGAGGTAGCCGAAGGTTTGGGGATTGCCCGTGTCACGGCGCGACGGTATCTCGATTATCTGGAGAAAACGGGAAAAGTGTCGCTGGAGATTCGCTACGGAGGGATCGGCCGTCCACTCAATCGTTATCATTTAAAAAGAAAGTAAAAAAATCGGGCAAGCGGCGCGTCTTGTCCCGATTTTTTCTGTTTATCGACGTATATCCGTTCATTCAAAGCTTGAACTTGGCAATGATCGTTTGCAAGTTTTCCGCCAGCTTGACCAAGTCATCGCTAGATTTGGCGATTGACTCTACCGTTGCTGTCTGCTCTTCCATCGAAGCCGTTACTTGTTGAGCTGATGCGGAATTTTCCTCGGCGTTTGCCGAAAGGTTTTGCAAAACAGCGAGAATTTCGTCTTTCATCCGTTTCATCTCTTCCCCGGACATGGTCAGTTGCCGGACGGCATCTCTCGTTTCCTGCATCGCTTGCGAAATCAGCTGGTAATTTTCTTTGCTGACTCGAGCGCTCTCCTCCTGCTGGGAGGAAATCACAGAGACTTTTTGCATGGTCTGCACCGCGTTTTGCGCATTCACTTGCAATTCTTTAACCATTTGGTCAATTACGCTGGTAGAGTTCGATGATTGCTCGGCCAACTTTCTGATTTCCTCCGCTACTACCGAGAACCCTTTCCCCGCTTCCCCAGCTCTCGCCGCCTCGATTGCGGCATTTAAAGCCAGCAAATTTGTCTGGGCTGCAATCGAGGCGATGACGCTGCTGGCTTGCCCGATTTGATTGGAGCTTTCATTGGTTAAGGCGATCACCTCATATACTTCTTTAGTGGCATTGCTGCTTTCTGCCGTAATTTTTGCAAGAGTTTCGATTTCTGTTAAACCATCTTCAACAAGCTTGCCGACCTGACCGGAGGCAACGTTTACATTTTGAATGTAGCCTTGATCGCTTTCAATCGTGTTTCCCAACAAAGTCGCCTTGGTTGACCCTTCTTCCGTATCACGCGCCTGATCGAAAGCGCTGTTGGCAATTTCCTCAACCGCTCTGGACACTTCTGCGGCGGTGGATGCCGACTGCTGGGAGGCGGCCATTAACTCTCCGGAAAAGGTTGCGATTTTTGTGGAAGCATTGCGAGTTTCATGGACAATTTCGCGGAGACCGTCCAAGATGCTTTGCATGGCATGAGCTAACGAGCCAATTTCGTCTTTCCTTTTTAAAAAGATTGCGGGGATGTCTCCCTGAATGTCCAATCCGGCAATTTTTTCAGAACGTTTTACGGCAGCAATAATCGGCTTGGTATACGAATGACCGATCAAATTAACAATGATGATGCTTACGGCCAAGACGATTCCGATCAGCATCAGCAAATAGCTTTGCAAAGCGGGTACTGTCGCCAACAATTCCTCTTCATTGGCCGCAATCACGACTTCCCAATCGGTTCCGCCAACCGGCGCATAGGCGGCATAAACATCCTCCCCGTCAAAAGAATACTTGCTGACTCCGGTTTTCTCGTTCAATATTTTTTGGCTGATTGCTGCCAACGGTTCCAAGGTTTTATCTTTCTTCGCTTGTTCGATCGGATTATATTGCGTTTTAACCATTTCCTGATCAGGATGGGCAATCACTGTGCCTTTGCTGTCAATCATATAAGCGTATCCTTGTTGGCCGTAACCGCTGTCTTTGACGATCTCACTCAACGAATTTCCGTCGGTTCTGCCGATCAATACGCCGACTACTTTACCATCCCTTTCAATCGGCACGCCATACATGATCACCAAGCTGTTGGTCGCACGGCTGAACAGCAACTCATACGCGCCCTTGTCGCCATTAAGTGTTTCTTTGATGTACTCATGCTGCCCTACATCCAGTGTGCTTCCATCCGGATAATGGGCCACTCCATCCGGATAAACGATGCCAAATTGCAGAAACCCCATTCTGCCGGCTTCCAGTTGTTCCTGCAGAACCGCTTGTTGTGTTGCCCAATCCATCGTTTTGATTTTCTCCTGCGAAGCGAGCATTTCCAAAGCCGCTCTATGCGTTTCCATGCGGCTTTGCGTCAATTTGGCCGTGTCTTCTACCGAGGAAGCAAGCGTCGTCTCCGATACGTCTGTCAGTGCTTGAACAAATTTGGAGATCGCAATCGCTCCAATGGCAATTGATGAAAGTAAAATCAGTACGGAGAAATAAACAATCAATTTGGTTTTTATGCTTTTCATATCCAGCCCCCAGTCGATATTTAACCTCATTTAAAGCGCGATGTCGTCGCCAATTTGGGTTGATTAGCAAACTTTTTCTTGCGTTATTTACCCGTATTTCATCTTGTTTAAACTACAACGTCTTCTTGTAATGGGCAAAAAAGACAAAAGGGCTAACCTCAGCCATTTTTGTGTGACTGAAGGTCAGCCCCGAAACGGGAAAGCGCCTTACGACTCGGATTTTCCGAATCAGAAAGGATACTGACGTGTTTCCATCTGTACCGAAATCCATTTGACGGTCGTAAATTCATCAAGCGCCCATTGACCGCCGTAACGTCCCAAACCGGATGCTTTCTCGCCGCCAAAGGCAATGATCGGTTCGTCGTTGACACTTTGGTCGTTCACGTGAATCATGCCGGTTTCAATTTGTTTCGCCACTTCTACACCGCGTTCATAGCTGCCGGCATAAACCGCTCCGCTTAAGCCAAATTCACTGTCGTTTGCCACGCGAATCGCTTCTTCTTCGGAGTCAACAGCGATGACGCCACAAGCAGGGCCGAACACTTCTTCTTGTGCGATCGCCATGTCATTGGTCACGTCAGCAAGAATGTACGGTGTCAGCACATTTCCTTCCGCTTTTCCTTCCAAAACCACTCGTGCGCCTTGTTTTTTCGTCCGTTCGACCAGATCGATGATCCGCTCGACTTGTTTGCGATTGATCAATGGTCCGACGATGACATCAGGATCTTGCGGATTGCCGGTTTTAATTTTGGACGCTTTCTCCACAAAAGCTTTCAGGAACGGTTCATAAATTTTCCGATCAACAATGATCCGGTTGATGGCCATGCAGATTTGTCCCTGGTGCATAAACTTGCCAAAGGCGGCTGCTTCGGCGGCTTTTTCCACATCAGCATCGGCCAGAACGATCATCGCGTTGTTTCCGCCCAACTCCAAAGCAACTTTTTTCAAATGTTTGCCGCACAACTCACCGATATGGCGTCCTACGGGCGTCGATCCGGTGAAGGAGATCACGCGGGGAACGGGATGCTCGACAAATGAATCGCCAATTTCCCGAGAATCCGCTACCGTTACGTTCAGTATCCCTTTTGGTACCCCGGCATCTTCAAACAGCTTGCCCAGGAACAATCCGCCGGAAATCATCGTTTGTTTGTCCGGTTTCAACACAACACCGTTCCCCGTTGCCAATGCCGGCGCAACCGAACGCATCGTCAAGTAGAACGGGAAGTTGAACGGTCCAATTACCCCAACAACGCCCGCCGGATTGCGGTAAATCCGGTTTTCCTTGCCAGGTACCATGGATGGCATAATTGTCCCTGTCATTCGCAGCGGGAAGGACGCCGATTCCTTGATAATGGCGATCGCGAAGTCAATCTCCACATTCGCTTTTGTGTAGGAACTGCCTGACTCCACGACCAATATTTCAGCGATTTCCTTTCTCCTTTGTTCCAGCAATTCTGCTGCTTTTTCCATCACTCGGGAGCGTTCGTACGCATTGACCTTGCCCCAGATTTTTTGCGCTTCCTTGGCAGCACGGTAAGCCGCATCAATATCTTCTACACTGGCCAGCCTGATTTCCGTCAGCAGTTCATCATTAAACGGATTTTGGTCAACGTAAGTTTTGCCTTTCCCTTCACGCCATTCTCCGCCGATAAATTGTTTGTTCCAGTTGGCAAGTTTCGATTTTGTCTGTGTTGTCATGGTTCATAATTCCTTTCCGCGGTGAGTTTTCTTGTGATGAAATCCCTGTCTTTCACAAACTAGAGTTTATCTTCCAGGCAGGATTTATGCAGAAGACAAAAACCCCACAGGTTCAGCTCTCGCTTGACCAAGTGGGGCTAAATCGTCAAAAACAGGGATATTGTTTAAAGTTATTATTATATAAAATTAACTTTAAATAAATTGTAAACCTTGCGTTCTGATCTGTCAATTTCACCAACTGTGCAAAGTGCAATTTTTTCCGGAAACCAAAAACCCCCCACAACGTCGGGGGCATCCTTTTCACTCAATCTACTACCGGGAACCAGCCAGGCGCTCCCATGATCAGCCGCCAAAGCGAATCCGGGATCACCAACCGTTTCTGATCCTTTTTACTCAAGGTCGTGACAATTTCCGCTTCTTTGCCTTGCTCGATCTTTTCGACCCAATCCGGTTCCATAATCAATTCGCGACCGATAGCCAGAAGCGCTACTCCCGTTTGCATAGCTTTCAAGGCGTCGTCTGCTGTCAGGATCGAACCGACTCCAATCACCGGCACTTTTCCTCCAACACGCTCGTTGATCCACTCGATGCGGGAACGGGACGGCTCGGCACCGCGGCGTGGCGTTGACCAAAAATCATTGATCGAGACGTGCAGGTAGTCCAGCTCTTTTTCCACTAACGCATCAACCAGGGCGAACGTTTCGGTCATGGTAATTCCCGGCGTTTCCGCTTCTTCCGGCGAAAAGCGGTAACCGATTAAAAACGGCTCGGCGGCATGCTCTTTCACCACTCTTTTGATCTCATCGACCACAGCCAACGGAAAAGCGAGCCGCTTCTCCAGGCTGCCGCCCCAACGATCCTCCCGCCGATTGGTATGAGGCGAAAAAAACTGTTGGAGCAAATAGCCGTTCGCACCGTGAATTTCTACTCCATCGTACCCGGCTTCAATCGCCCGCCGGGTCGTCTCGCCAAAAGCACGAACGATTTCTTCCACTTCCTGATCCGACAACTCCCGCGGAACAACAGCACCGTTGCGCTCTGCCGCAACAGCGCTGGCGCTGACAACATCGCCGTTCGGCACCAAGTCCGGCGGCGCCATTCGTCCCGCATGGAAAATTTGCAGAACCGCTTTTGCTCCCTTCTCTTTAATCGCTGTGGCTACACGACCCAAGCTGGGGATCATCTCATCGCGGTCCCCGGCAAATTCCCCCTCAAAGCCGATCCCGTTTGCGGTCACATAGGTACAAGCAGTTATCACCATGCTTACCCCGCCGGACCGGCGAGCGTAATAGGCCACTTCTTGATCAGAAACGGTGCCGTCCGCATGGGATGCTCCATTGGTCATCGGAGCCATTACGATGCGATTTTTCAGTTGAATGCCGCTTCGCAGTCGCAACGGTTCAAACAGCGGTGCGTAAATCGTGTTCATTTATAATTCCTCCTTCATGGATAGGCAAGTTGTGGTTTCCCTAACGCTGCGCCAATTGCCAATGCCTGTATTTTTACTCTAAGTGACAGCTGAAACATCCGTCAATGCAGCGATCTGCTTTCAAGTGCAGCCCGCATGATTGTCTGGTTATGCGATCTCCGAAACCTCCCTCTGCCAGCAATAATCACTCTTGGTTGACATTGCTGCTGGTCCGATTCCTTCATTTTTTGCATCGATAAACCGAACCATGCAAAAAACCTTGGCCGTTTGCGACCAAGGTTTTTGTTTTAACGTTCTGAGGAGACGGACAAGCCCACCCGATTAAGCAGCGCCTTGCTTTCTTCGTTCAAACCTGCGATGGAGACCGTTTTCGCCTGTTCCTTATATTTCTCGACTACTTTTTCAATAGCGGTCACCGCCGAATGGTCCCAAATATGCGAATGAGCAAAATCAATGATCACCTGTTCGGGATCTGCGGGATAATCAAAGCATTCGAGAAAATGGGAAGCGGAACCAAAGAATAGCTGTCCCGAGACGGTATAGATTTTTACCCCGTCTTCCTCGCGCGTGCTTGTTTTCAGCTTGGCCATTTTCCAACCGAAGCGCAGGGCACTGAGGATGACGCCGAGAATGACGCCGATCGCCAAATTATCGGTTGCGACTACTACGGCAACGGTCACAATCATGATCAGCCCATCGCCGAGCGGTGTTTTCGGCAGTTCCTTGATCGACCTCCAATCAAATGTGCCGATCGACACCATCATCATCACCCCGACCAAGGCCGCCATCGGAATGCGTTGAACGACTCCGCCCAGCACAATGATCAAAAAGAGCAGAAAGACCCCGGCAACGAAGGTAGACAACCTGCCTCTTCCACCCGATTTTACGTTAATAACCGACTGGCCAATCATGGCGCAACCAGCCATTCCTCCAAAAAATCCGGTAACGAAATTGGCGATTCCTTGTCCTCTGACTTCCTGATTTTTATCGCTCTTTGTATCCGTAAATTCATCAATGATCGTAGCGGTCATCAACGATTCCATAATTCCGACCAACGCTAACGGTAGCGAATACGGCAGCAAAATCAGCAAGGTAGAAAATGACCACTCAATTTGCGGAATGTGAAAAAAAGGCAATGAACGGGTAATCTCGCCCATGTCCCCCACCGTCTTCACATCAATACCCGCCGCGACGGTAATGATCGTCATTACGATAATGGCAATCAACGGCGACGGAACGCTCTTGGTAAAGCGCGGCAAAATGTAAATAATAGCCAACGTCCCTGCCACCAGCGCATACATCTGCCAGGTCGCCCCGACAAAATGGGGCAATTGCGCCATAAAAATCATGATGGCCAAAGCATTGACAAAACCGGTTACAACAGATTGCGGCACAAACGTGATAAATCTGCCGATCTTCAAAATGCCGAACAAGAACTGAATGATTCCCGTTAAGATGGTCGCAGCCAATAAATAGTCCAGACCGTATTGTTTTACAAGATCGACCATGAGCAAGGCCATCGCACCGGTAGCGGCGGAAATCATCCCCGGCCTTCCCCCGACAAATGCGATGACAACGGCAATACAGAAAGATGCATAGAGACCGACCATCGGGTCAACTCCAGCGATAATGGCAAATGAAATGGCTTCCGGGATCAGGGCGAGTGCAACTGTTATCCCCGCCAGCACATCTGCCCTGACATTGAAAAACCAGCTGTTTCGAAAACTGTTCATACATTCTCCTTCCTAATAAACCATCACTTTCCCCATCAAACCAGGCTGTTTTTACAGAAAGAATTATTATATCGCAATTTGTTTGCCATGCCTAGAAATATCTAGCCAGCGTTGAACGAAAACGAAATTCGTCAACTGTTCCGATCTTGTTTAGTCACAGGATGAAAACGCGGCAAATGAATCATACTATTGTTGCCCAGCGACAAAAGGAGTGGAAAAGGAAATGAGTAAATTTTTGATCAAGGTGCTTTTTAACGGGATCATCCTCGTGCCATTTTTAATCTGGTTTACCGAAGCCGGATGGTTAAGCAGTATTGTCACCTCAATCGGACTGTCGATCATCGCGTATTTGATTGGCGACCAGCTGATCTTGCGCAAAACGAACAATGTCGTTGCGACCATCGCCGATGCCGTCTTGGCTGCCGTCTATTTATGGGTTGTTGCCGCGTACATGGATTGGTCGCTGTCCTTTGGCGAACTGCTCTTCACCGTAATCGTACTGGGTGTTGTGGAGTTCGTTTTCCACCGTTATTTGGGAGTGCTGGACAAAGATATGAAGCAACACCCCTAACTCCTGTCCTTGGCAGGAGTATTTTTATTGACCAATTTAATTGCTATGATTATAATTGTCATATTTACTTTTTCTTTATAAAGGAGGAACCTATTTGGCAGATAGACGCACCATCGGTTTTATGCTGAGCACGACCGGGAGAAAAATAAGCCAATACTTGACGGTCCGGTTCCAGCCATTTGATGTGACTTCGGAACAGTTTACCGTTCTGAATCGTTTGGCAGAGCAAGACGGGATCAGTCAGAAAGAGCTGTCCGTCCGAGCGGAAAAGGACCCGACCAACGTTACCCGAATATTGGACCAGTTGGAGCGCAAGGGACTGGTGCGACGGGAAATGAATCCGGGGGACAGACGTTCGTTTCTTACCTATATCACGGAAGCCGGACGGAGCTTGAACGAGAAATTAACGCCAATCGAAACAGAGGTAATCGAAAAAGTGTTAAAGGATTTGTCAGAGGCGGAAATTGAAAAATTCCAGATCATCTTGTCCCAAATCAATCACAATATTGAGAACGAATAATACAATACGTAACGGCAGTTTTCAAACGGAATAGGAGAGTAGTCATTTTGGAGAAACCAGCTTTATGGAACAAAGATTTTTTAAAAATGTGTTTTAGCAACTTTTTTATTTTTATGACCTTTTATACGTTAGCGACCACCCTGCCTGTCTATACCATCACCGATTTGCACGGCAATCAATCTCAGGTCGGTCTGCTCATGACCGCGTTTATCATTGCCGGTGTTATCTTGCGTCCGCTTGCCGGACAATGGGTTGACCGACTGTCAAAAAGAAAAGTCGTCCTCATCGCCTTGCTTTTTTTCTTCATTGCCAGCGTTGCCTATCTCGGGACGAGCAGTTTCCTACTTCTTTTGTTATTGCGGGTTTTTCACGGAGCCGCCTTTGGCGCCAGCTCGACAACAACCGGAGCGGTTGCGGCAGAATTGATTCCCGTGGAAAGAAAAGGGGAAGGCATCAGCTATTTCAGTTTGTTTATGAGTTTGGCGATGGTCCTCGGACCATTTATCGGTTTGACCGTCATCGATCAGTTTAACTTTACCGTATTGTTTGCCCTCTGCGCCGTCTTCTCCTTGCTTGCGCTGCTCAGCGGAGGTACAGCCAAATTTCCGCCGACAAGCCGCGAACAGGAGAGCATGCATGCAAAACGGCTCAATTGGCGGAACTTCGTTGAGCCGAAAGCTGTTCCGATCTCGCTGACAGGCTTGATTCTGGCCATTGCTTACAGCGGGATCACAACGTTCATCTCGATTTATGCCAATGAACTTGGCCTTGGCAAAATCGCCAGCTATTTCTTTATTTTCTTTGCTTTGCTGGTCGTCCTTCCTCGGCCGCTGGTTGGAAGAGTGTTGGACCGTTACAATGAACATGTACTGGTTTATCCGGGAATTGCCCTGTTTGCCGTCGGGATGGTCATGCTCAGCAGCGCGCATACAGCCACCATCTTTTTGTTGTCTGGAGCGATCATCGGCCTTGGGTACGGCGCTTTGATTCCTTGCTTTCAAACGCTGGCCATCAAGTTATCGCCAGACAATCGCAAAGGTGTAGCGACAAGCACTTACTTCTCGTTGTACGACCTTGGATTCGGGATCGGCTCGTATGTCCTCGGGGTCATCGCCACCCATTCCAATTATCATACGATGTTTTTCACCTCAGCCATCGTTGTCGCGTTTACCGCGCCTGCTTATTTTATTTTGCATCACCGCAAACACCGGCAGCCGCCTAGCCATGTTCAAGTCAAGGGACAGCAATCGGTTCATTAATACTTATAAATACAAGAGGCGACCTGGGGATAGGTCGCCTCTTGTTTATTTTGCCTTAATTCCTTTTCCTTCTTTTGTCCTTGCGTCTTAATCGTGCTATCACGATCAGCAGCAATACCCCCACTCCGACAAATACGGCGATCAGCCATATCGGTACCTGTTTTACAAGCTGAGGTGCAGCTTGCGCGGGTGTTGCCTGCTGTTCCTGCTGCAGATTGACCATGAACGTTGCGTCTGACATACTCATGACGGCTATCTGTCCGGCTTCTCGCGCCCCTTCCAAGTATGTGAGCAGTGTGGCGCCGAGAAAGCCCGCTGCTTTTGCTTGCGGCTGGACGGATTGGAAAACCGCCAGGCTATGCTCCGCATCCCAGGGAGAAGGCTGGATCCACGCGATATAACGGGTCGTTTCATTGATAATACCGTACGGTTGCAAGGAAAGCTGCTGATTTTTTTCCTTCAACAGCAGTTTATCCTGTGCCGCTTGCAGTGTCTTCAATGCTTTCGCACCGCCTAGCGCAATCACGTTGTAGCCGGCCAATTCTTTTTGCTGATTCTCCGTAAGCGGCTCCTGATAAACCGTAATGTGTTCCGGCTGCAGCGTATTTTTGGCAAGTTGGTTTACAAGGTACGACAGCTGTTGATATGCGGTATCATCCAAATGTTCCGGAACCAGAAAAGCCGTCTCGTCGAGCCCCGAGTCTGTCACGAACGGAGCTGGCCAATAGGCAAATGAATTATCCGCCGACAACTCATGCGGAGCTGACAAACGGCTCTGCTTGTCGATGAAAATCCACTGGCCTTCACCATGATCGGGCGAGCAAGCGTTTTTGACCGTGCCAAAATGTCCGGTAAATGAGACTTCCAGTGTGCTCGTTTTGTCCAATAGCTCTTTGGCCACCGGGACTTTCAAGGAAAAACTGTCCTTCTCCCCGGCCAACTCCCCAAGTTGCGCAGCCGAAAAAGTGGCGGGCTGACCATTGATCGTAATGGTCAAACCTCTCTTATCCAGCACCTCTTTGTCCTTTTCCGCGGCAACCAGCTCCTTCGACCAAAACAGCGGTGAGAGTTTTACGGTCAAATCGAGCGTTCCATCACCGGTGATTTTCCAATGGGCCGGCAGTTGCAGCGAAAATGTCCCTGTTTCCCTCTTGGTCGGAGTAAGCAGCATGTGATCGTAACCAGCGGCAGCAAGCGTGATCTGTTTTGCAGGATCTACGCTTTTATCGGAAAGCACACTTGGCGACTCGGCGACTTGCAAATGACTACCGGCCAACTGCTTGCGCAAAGCTGGATCTGTCAGGATGGACACATGCTTCTCTATCTCCTGCGCTGTACTTCCGGTAACCAGCAGCACCAGTTTGCTCTTCGGCGACGTATTGCTTTTCAGGACAAAACTATCCAGCGAAAAAGGCGTATTGGCGGCATCCAGTTTGAGCTGGCCGATCTGCTGTTTAATCGGGCCTTTCCATTCATTTGCAGGACCGACCATGATTGCGTGTGACCGCTTTTCATACTGTTCCCAGGTTGATTCCTTGATGATCGGAATTGTTTTCTTCGTCGAAGTCATTTTCGCCAGAGAAGACGTAATCTGCAATGCTGCGGCAATAACTTCTGAACTGGTCTGATCCGGTACGACGACAGTGCCAAAAGCTTCTTCCGGCGTGCCGGCTTCCACAAACGGATAAGGATAAACTTTCAAAGGATCGCGCACCGTATAGATGTTTTTCGTATCCAGAAACAGAAAGGAAGTCGGTTCAACCCGCAGCCAGTTTGCCGGGTTGCTCTCATCCTCGCACAAGTCGTCGCTGACGGTGCCGTGTTTGGCGATGGTGATTTTGTGATAACCAGGCGTAAGTTGATCGCTGCTCAGCACGATGCGCAATCGCCCGCTTTTGCTGTTGGTTTTGTCCAGAAATGAGCTGGCCAGCGGCTTGTCGTCGATGAATACGGTCAATGTCGATATGCTTGGATCAAGCAGCTCGGAATGACTGTAATGCAGTTCTACATAATTGTTCGTTCCCAGATCTGCTCGAGGTACTTCATAATAATAGTCTCTCGCATCATCTACGCCTTGAAAAAGCTGCTTTTCGGTTATAAAACGAACAGAGTATCCCAAAGCGTTGCCTGACACGTTATCGCTTAACGTCAAAGGACTGTTGTCTTTCACCGGCGTCAGACTATAGGCACTAGCAGCATAGCTTGCGCTTGGCCCCATATTGCAAAACAGAGCCATCGTTAACAAAATAGCAACGGTATTCCTCACTTTTCTCATGCTCCACACCTATTCATTCGTTTATTTGGATGGGGGGTGAACGGCATTATCTTTTTGAAACCGCTCCGTTTTGTACCAGGTGACCTCCTGCTTGAACAGCGATCGTTTCATTTCCAGGCAAAAGGCGTAGACGACCAGGACGATCCAAATCTGTGAGTATGTAAAATACATCAACAGAACGAGCGCGATATTTTTCAGGTTGAGTTCCGTTTTTTCCACGCTCAACGCAATCAAGACTTCGGTTACATAAAGGAAAAAGGCCAAAATCCATAAAATCGTCGAAACGATTCCGACACCGAGATGGAGATCGAACAAGAGGTTCGCCAATAACAATAAATCGGAGGTAATGACCCCTAGAAAAAACAGGAAGTAGGTAAAAAAGAAATAAATCAAATCAAACATGATCGACTTGCGCTTCAAGGAAAATAACTTCTTCAAAAATTTCAAAACTACATACTGGTTCCCTCTTGCCCAGCGGGTGCGCTGTTTCCACCACACGCGCCAGGTTTCCGGCTCCTGTTCCCAGGTGATTGCTGCGGGAAAAAACCGGATATAATAGCCCAAATTGTATACACGGATCGTCAGCTCTGTGTCTTCCGCCAGCGCCTTTTCGTCCCAACCGCCAAGCTGCTCGAGGATCTGACGGCGTATGGCAAAATTGGTTCCCGGAATCGTGGTAATCCGAAACCAATGGTGCCTCCCCGCTTGGGCCATCCATTGAAAACAAATGGTTTCGATGTTGATACAGCGAGTCAGTAAATTGCTCGCAGCGTTATTGACGCGAAACTTCCCGACCACTACCCCTGCCCGCTCATCATTTTGCAGAGCCAGCACCAAATAATAGACAGCCATTCGTTCCGGAGTATTATCCGCGTCGTAAACAACGATCACTTCACCGGAAGCGTGCAGCAATCCCTGATTAAGCGCCGTAGATTTTCCTTTTCCCGCATAGGGCGGCTGGGTGGTAATCACTTTGACAAAAGGATATTTGGATGCAAACGAACCGGCAATCTCCGCCGTACGGTCGCTGGAATTGTCGTTAATGACAATAACCTCCAGCTTATCTTTGGGATACTGCAAACGAACCATCGCCTTTAATGTGCGTTCGATAACGACTTCTTCATTATGGGCGGGAATGAGGATCGACACCATCGGAAGAGGCTTGTTTGCCTTTTCCCACTCTTTGATAGGTTTTTCATAGCGCAAATAATGCAAATATCCGCCCTGCATCAAAAACATGTGATAAAGAAGCATCAACCAAATCAGGGACAGTGCCAGATAAAACAAAACGTTAGCCATGGATATTCTGCTCCTTGAACAATTCTTTTCGTAAATTCATCCGATTGCGCAGCGTGTAAACGACAAACAGGATAACCATGAGGGTGACAATCGCTGCCACTCCCCATAAAATCAGCTCCAGCATATCCATCTCTTCCGGCATCTGTTCCCCGGCTGCTTGCGGTGTGTGTTTCCCGGACGAATATGTGAAAGTTGTCATCTGTTGCAGATCAATCCAGTTTAAATTCGGGATCGTTTGCATGTAGCGAATCACTGGTTTTATCCCTTCCACACCCAGGTAGGGATGATAGAACATGCCAAACATACTGTCATCCACAAACCGCGCCTTCTCGACTGTTGTGATCATATCTTCCGCCGGACTGGAAGAGGCCGGATCGTAAAAGCCGATTGTCTCAGGCAAAAGCGTCATTCCGTTCAGAAAAGCGGGCTTCGTCTGATAAGGAGGAGCGCTCATGATTTGCCAATTTTGATCGCCTAACTGAGCCTGTCCGAGAATGTAGGTAAAATACCGGCTGACAATCTGGTACCCTTTCTGGCTGATCGTATAATGCGGGGCTTCAAAAGCGAGCGGCTGCAGCCCCAGATCCGCCAAATCTTGTATTCCCTTTTCCAACCGCTCCGTAATATAGTTCTCTTCAAATTGAGCTCGCTGCTTTTGATACTGCTCATACTCCTGTTCCGAAGCAAAGCGCGGCAACGTTTCCTCCTCGTCAGGGGGCGCGGAGATCGGGGCATTATGCTTCACATCCCAAAACTCGAAGCCTTCTCCCGTCTCGCTGTAACGATACTGATGGGTATACCCGTGCAAGACGATGCTTCCCCCTCTTGATTGCAAGTGTCGCAATACTTGAACCAGTTCCGGGGAGTCGGCGAGATGAGTCGACTCATGCGTAAGCGGATTATTAAATACCGGAATCACCGTAATCATAAAAGGAATTTGCTGATCTGCCAAATAATCACCAACTTCGCGCAGCAAACGGGGATCGGAAAGCGGGTGTACATCTTCTAATCGAATGTAGGCGGAATGCTTTTGTTCATGCGGTTGCCCGCCCTGTTCAAAAAATACATGCAACACATCGCCCAAAGCGAAATGAAACGGATCGAACAAAGTGCTGCTGGCAAAATAGAACGTATGAGTATTTCTTGCCGAAAGAGGATACGAATAACTGCCCTTCCAGCCTCGCTGCAGAGTCTCTCCCTGCAAGCGAACGATCTTTTCAATGCTCACATTTTTGTCCAGCCACAGCTGTTGTGTGCCCGCTCCTTTGTCGATCATATGGATGCCAACCTGATCGGCAACTGTCAAAAATGAAAATCGTTTGCCCAACCCCTGCACATTCTTGCCGATGGCCAACACCATACCCGGGAATTGCTCAAGGCTTGTACGCAAGCTGTCGGGCACTTGCTTGGCTTGTTCACCGTAATACACAATGTGCGTAATCCCCTTCAGGTCTGACGGCGTGAACTGATCCTGCCCGACAAAAGAAAATTCAGCTGAAAAATGACCAAGCAACAAATCCAGCAATTTTACATTTTCATCCAGTGAATCGCTGTTTGTCGCGTACACGACCAGCACCTTTTGGTTTGCTTTAGCCGTTGCTGACGGAAGAAAGGAACTCGGCGCAGCAAGCAGCAGAAGCAGACAACCGACGAATAGCAACAGACGGCGACCGTTTTTATTGCACATAGTCATTCAACTCTTTCCGTGCATGCTCAACCATCTCCATGTACTCGCTGTACTCTTCCCGATATTCTGCCAATCCAAACGAGATCGTTAACTCTACTTGTTTGCGCTTTGTTTCCAACGTATGCCGTTTCAACAGCTGTTCTACCTTGCGGATGACCAGCTCTCCGTTTTCTGCGTTGCAATTACAAAGCAGGATGGCAAAGCTTCCATCGCCAATCCGAAATTTGCGATCGGTAATCCGGGTCTTGCTGCGCAGTTTCTCAGCCATTTCTTTCATCAGATGGGCCGTTTCCTTTTCACCGTACAGCACCAAATACTGGTCATAATACAAAATCTCTACGATCAACAGTGAGAAGGGCACACCGGTACGCCGGGACCGGTTGAATTCCTCCTCCATATCGTAATAAAAGCGTTTTTCATTATCGAACCCCGTCCATTCATCGATCGTCACAAAATCTGCAAATTTCTGCTTCATCTCGCGGTTTTCTTCGAGAATGCCCGTCAGCACGCGGTGAAGCAGGCCAGTCAGCGAAGCAGCAGCAATGAACGCCATCATCCACAAGATGATTTCTTTCACGGACAACTGAAACGGCAACGAGAAAAAATCCGAAAACACGAGCAGGCTGCCAAACAAAAACAGTGCCAAAAGTGCGCTGCCCAAGCCGACCAATAGCCCGCAGAGCATTCCGATTATGCACAGAACCAGTGTCGTGACCAGCAGAATCAAGTTGACGGACGAGATGGACTCGACGGGCACAAGGCTCAGACAAACGACAACCGTAAAGAAAAACAGGCCGAGTTGATAATACAGATAGATCCGATTTTTAATGAAGAATCCCTTCATTGTAGAGCTTCCTTTCTGCAAGCAACGGTACCAGATTGTCAAAACTATGCGTATCCTTTGTATGATAGTCAATGAAGCCGCCAAACAGCTCACTGTCCGGATGCAGAGTCTGCAGGCGGATCATGCGATAATACAGATCGCTCGCAAAATCAGGTTCTTTCAATTCGATTGCTACCAAAATCGCTAACCCGTACACAGCGGGAGACTCATAATCAACAAGATTTTGTTTCGTTTTCTGCTGATAGATGCCGTACAATTTTCCATCCTGGTAAAACGAGTCTTTTAAAAACTGCCAAAAAGCTGGCGAGGATTCACCCATTTGCGCCCGATGATACACGATAAACAACTGGTCGATTAAATTAATTTCTTCCTGATAAGTATAAGTTCCCTGCTTCCAGTCATAGGAAAATGGAAAAAAACCGTTCTGGACAGGCAAATTTTTCAAAAAATCCCGAAGAAATTGATAGCTTTTTTCGTCCAGGTTTTGCTGCTCGTACATGTACCCAAGCGCTTTGCTGTCCAGATAGGAAAGGGTCAATTGCGGACTGGTCCATTTGCTTTTTTCATCATAAAAGTCACCGAGTCCCTGCTCTACGCGATGATACTTCAACAAACTCTTGGCAATTTCATCTGCCCAAGATTGATACTCCGGCTCATGCCATTTTTGCCCAGCTTGATACAGGGCTTGCATAATGCGCAGATCATCAATCAGCGCATCGGTAGATACAGGCTCGGCCCCTGCCCCGACCTTCCAATAAAACAGGCCATTGTTCATGCGGAAAGAATGCTTGACCACATCCGCACTTTCCTTGAACAGCTGTTGATCGTTTTTTTCCACGGCATACAGCATCCATAAGCCAAGCGATTCTGACAACGACTCCGCTCCCTGTGCCAGTTCGGGATTTTCTGTGTGCTGTGCGGCCAGTGTCGTCCGAATCGTTCCATCCGGATTCAGCAAATGCTGGCGAATGAAAGCTTCTCCAGGCAAACGGTTTACCGTATTCTGTTGGGAGGTCACCACCTTTTCTGACTGGCTAAAAAGATGGTTGATTCCGATCGTTCCCCCATAAACAATGGCGATTGCCATGCACCACCGAATCACCTTGACAGGAGTTATTTTGATTGTCATGCTGTCATCTCCTCCAACTCCCCAAATTTATTCAATCCGTTCTGTTCGCATCGCGTGATCCGAAAATGTTTCACGAGAAGAGCAACGCCGTCTATGCCCTCTCTTTTTATGGAGATGGCTGGCCTGCAACCGGATTGTTGCCTTTGACCCATTGTGCGATTTCCTCGTTGCCCATCGGTTTTCCGTAAAAATATCCTTGCATAACATAGCAGCCCAACTGTGTGAGGAATTCAATGTGCTCCTGATTTTCCACACCTTCGGCAATGACATCCAGGTCCAGATTTTCTGCCATCAGCATGATGGCGTGAATGATGGCGCGTTTGCTGGGTGTCTCAAGATCATTGGTAAACAATCGGTCGAGCTTTAGCGCGTCAATCGGAAGCCGGTCGAGCAATCCGATCGACGAATAACCTGTTCCAAAATCATCTATCGAAATCCGTACACCAAGTTTGCGAATTTCGTTAAGCTGCCGAACGATGTCGTTAATATCGTACAGCACCATCGATTCTTTCCAACTCCAACTTGTCTGGACGAAGTTCTACCTTCTCCAATACCGATTGAACCATTTCGGCTAAAATATTGGATTTGAACAGACTGACTGAGAGATTTACCGACACCGGTTGATCGATCCCTTGCGACTGCCATTCTTTGCACTGACGGCAGGCTTCCTCAAGCGTCCATCTCGTCATTGGCACAATGAGCCCCGTCTCTTCGGCAATGGGAATAAACTCAGCCGGAGAAACGATTCCCAGCCGGAGATGTTTCCAGCGAAGCAACGCCTCAAATCCAACCAGCTTGTTTGTTTTGACATTCCATTTCGGCTGATAGACAATAAAAAATTGCTTCACTTCAAGCGCTCGCCGCAAATCTTTTTCCAATTCCATTTTACGCACTTCTTGTATGCCCATTTCCTGATTGTACACACAATACTGGTTTTTGCCGAGACCTTTTGCCACATACATCGCTGTATCGGCCGCTTTGAGCAGCATGGAGCGATCAGAATCCTGAATCGATCCAATGCTTATGCCAATACTGCCGGTAACATACATTTCATTCCCGTCTATGTAATAAACCTTCTTAATGCTCTGCAAAATTTGTTCAGCCAACTGTTCGGCTCTTTCCTGATCAGATTGTTTCACGATAATGAGAAACTCATCTCCGCCAATGCGAAACGCTTGCTGATCATTGGAAATAAACGTCCGCAATCGCCCGCCCACTTCCCGAACAAGCAAATCCCCGATATGATGCCCCAATGTGTCGTTAATCGCTTTAAACTGGTCAAGATCGAGAAATAATACCGCGATCTGTTCCTTGCCGATGTGCGTATCAAAGAAACGATTCATTTCGTTGCGGTTTGGCAAGCCTGTGATCGCATCCCGATAGGCCATTTTTTCCAGCACATGACGGTCGAGAAACATCGCTCCCCAAGACACCAGCAGGATAACAAAGATGGTCACCGTCACACCGTACAGCAAAAAGAGGTTCATCGATGATTCGGCGCTGCCGGTTACACTTCCGGCATGTTGATGAAATCGCGCCGCTGCCATCCCCGTATAGTGCATTCCGCAAACGGCAAACCCCATCACAATGGCACACACCGACTTTAACCAACTTCTGGACGAATGGTTGCGAAAACGCAGGAATAAAAATAAGGCGGCGTATGAAGCGACAAGCGCGATAACGACAGATAATCCCCAGAACGTTTTGTCATATGTCAAATCGACTGACATAATCATCGCTTCCATGCCGATATAGTGCATCAAGACAATTCCGCCGCCCATCATACATCCACCGAGCACAATGGAGGGCCAGTGTACGTTTTTCGGCATGGTGATGTAAAAGGCGACAAATGAGGAAAAGATGCTGGCCAACATGGATAACAATGTGAGCGTAACATCATAGTTCACCGTCACATGCAGATGAAACGCCATCATTCCGACAAAATGCATCGACCAGACCCCGTTGCCCATCACCACAGAACCTGCCAGCAGCCAAAAAAATCTCGTTTTTCCGCCAGCCTGTGAGATTTTAGCCGCAATGTTCAGTCCGGAATACGATGCCAAGATCGCAATCAGAATCGAAAGCGCAACGATATAATAATTGTAGCCTCCTTCTATATACAAACCGATCCCTCTCCTATCACTATCTAATCAACATCCGTACAGGAATGCAGCTTAAAAATCCGCCAAATATGCAGAGATAAAACATTGCATCCTTAAAAAAGGCTCCGCTTGAATCAAGGGATAGTGGAACATGATGAATGGCGGGAGGCTACAAAATCATGCAAGCTTGTCTCATTATAACTTCACTATGAAACTCCTCAAGAGGTAACTTCTTGGAAAAACCGCAAAGTTTGCGGATAGAAGGCCGGGACTCGCCGCCACGGTTCTTTCTCTGAATCGTTTACCATAACTCTACCTATATTCTCTTTGAATGTCCTTTACAAATTCTCGACAATCTTATACAAACATGGATACAGCCCGGTTCATCGGTTAAAAATTAAGAAAGGAATGAACGGGCTGCTGTTCATTCCTTCGTTTCCTTCCATTCCAGATACCAATCATTGATCGCTGGACTGGGCAGTTCGTTTAATTCTTCCATTAATAATGTCGAAAGCTGACGGTACTGGAAATGCACAGAGACGCGGTTGTTCATCGCGGCATATATTTTCATGAGGGCAAAATGCGCCTCTTCCGCAAGCGGCAGCCGATTGCAAATCTCCAGATACTTCTCCACGGCTTTTTCGTACTGTTGACAAGACACATACCATTCAGCCAGCTCAAAAGTAATTCGTGACCAGACCAGCTTCAACCTTTGGCGTTCGCTTTCTGCCCACCAATAGTCATGTTCCTGCAAATAATCCCCCGCATAGAGGGCCATATGTTTTTCATAGTCCTGAATCGTTTCGGCGGTGACCGGCTGCTCCGCTTGCATGTGTTTTTCCCACTGTTCCACATCCAACCTGACATTTTCGAGATTCAGAACATAACCATCCATCATATTGGCAATTTGGACGCAGGCAGCAAACGGCTCCATTGTTTTCCGGATATGATAAATCGCTGTGTACAATTGCGAAAAAGCTTTATCTATCTCATACTCGGGCCAAAGCAAATCGGTCAACGCCGTTTTCCGGACAAGTTGTCCCCGATGTTGCAGCAAATAGAGAAACAGTTCTTGCGTTTTGGCCGTACGCCAGCGCACCGGTACCGTTTGCCCATCCCCAGATAAGATCGACAAGTTTTGAAACATGTTAATTCGCAGTCCATGCTTGGCCGATACCGAATCAATCGACGGTTTCCCCGCCAGCTGCTCTCTGACCCGCTGAACGGTTTTCGCGAGTCTTTCTGCTTTTACCGGTTTCAGCAGATAGTCCAGTGCATTTAATTCGAATGCTTTGATCGCATAGTCATCATAAGCTGTCACAAAAACAATGGGCAAATTGGGCCTTTTTTCCGCGATCTGCTCTGCCAATTCAATGCCATTTATTTCGGGTAGATGGATGTCCAGGAACACCAGGTCAACCTCGTCATTCAAGATGTGTTCTTTACCAGCCAACGGGTTTGTATATGTTCCTACTACCTTGATATCAGCGACTTTTTGCAGTTGTCGTTGAAGAATATCCAGCGCATGGTGTTCATCATCAATAAGGATCGTTCTCATCGATTACTCCCCATATTTATTGCCGAGTTTATATCAAATTTCGCTCGCCAGTTGCTTGGGTACGCTGAAGGACACCGTAGTTCCCAGCCCGGGCCTGCTTTCCATCTGCAAACCTTTCCCGTACATTTGCTTCAGACGTCGATCTGTGTTTAGCAGGCCAATCCCTGACCTTTTTGGATGGTTCCCATCGAACAGGGTGCGCAAGGTATGTTCGTCCATTCCTACCCCGTCATCGGTCACAGTGATTTGTACATGATCCTTTACAGCAGTAATCCGGAGCCATACCGTTCCTCCCCGAACCCGCTTCAAGACGCCGTGGCGGATCGCATTTTCGACAAGCGGCTGGATGGACAGCGGCGGAATCTGCACATTCAGTTTTTCATCGATCTCCCACTGAATGTTCAACCTGTCCCCAAAACGCTCCTGCTCCAAATATAAGTAGGAGCGCAACAAGTCTAATTCATGTTCAAGCGAAACCAAACGCTGCGAATTGCGAAAGTCAAAGCTTGCTCTCAAGTAGTTGCCAAAAGCCTCCAAGAGCTCACTCATCCGATCGGGGTCCTTCAAATGGAAGGCAGCTACTGTATTCAATGTGTTGAACAAAAAATGCGGTTTAATCTGTGCCTGGAGCCAGGCAGCTTCCATCCGAAGCCTTTCCCGTACCGACTGCTTCATGTCCGTCAAGGCTTGTACACGAGACCGCAATACTTGTGCATCCACCGGCTTTGTTACATAATCGTTGGCACCTGCCAGAAATCCTGTATGGATATCTTCCGGCTGACCGCGTGCAGTCAGCAGCAAAATCGGCAATTCCGATAAAGGAAACCTTTTGCGAATCAAGCGAGAGAGTTGATACCCGGATATATTCGGCATCATCACATCGGCGATAACCAAATCCCATTCCCGCAACTCCAGCAGGGAAAGCGCTTCTTCCCCGCTGGTCGCTGTAATAATTTCATAATTGTCCGAGGGAAGAATGCTTTTTAGCACATTCAAATTAACCGGATCGTCGTCAACGGCCAGAATGTTTGGCCGATCCGCGGAAACGTCCGCATCCTCACTGTCTGTTCCTTCATTTGCGACGAGCGGAGCGGCAGCCGCCGTTTCTTGCTGCCCCATCGTTCCCGGCTGGATGATCGGTCGATCTTCTGGCAGCGGAACGTCTTCGGCCGCAAGCGGAAGCGTAAAGCGAAAATGCGATCCTTGTCCGGGAACGGCGGAGACCACAATTGTCCCTCCGTGCAATTCCACCAGTTGCTTTGTAATACTCAGCCCTAAACCCATACCGCCGTTCATCGCGGTTGTGGCCTCGTTGCCCTGTTCATACGGCAGAAAAATCCGCTGTTTCGTCTGTTCGTCCATGCCAATGCCCGTATCGATAACGCTGATGGTTGCCAGTTCCCCGTCCATGGTTGCCTGGAGAGTGATACTTCCTTCTTGCGTATACTTCACAGCGTTATGCAGCAAGTTGAACATGATTTGCATAAGCCTGTTTTCATCTGCGACGACAGCAGGAAAATCGTCTGGTATGGCATTAATCAGTCGGATCGGTTTGCCCTCAAGCATGAACTGTACCATATCGATGACACCAGCCGCGAGCGCTTGAATCCGTATAGGGCGTACATGCAAACTGATCCGATTTTCTTGCAAACGCGTTATATCCAACAAATCATTCAATAAAAAGGACATTCGCTTGCCAACCTTAATGATCATCTGCAAGGTTTCTTTTCCTTTTTCACCGCGCGGGTTATCCCAGTTTTCCAGTAAAGATTGAGCAATATTGATCATACCGTGTAACGGATTTCGCAATTCATGGGATGTATTCGCCAGAAAAATATCTTTCATCTTGTCTGCCGCTTGCAACTGAACGGCGAGTTCGCTGGTGCGGAGCGAAGTTCGAAAATACCGCTTAAACCAGTAGGAGGCGAACATCAGAAAAGCGACGATCAGATCGACCGGATAGTAGCCAATATCCGGCCACTTATACGCTTTCAGATAGCCGCCAAGGACGTTGGTCAGGATACTCGAAATCCCCAAAGCGATAAAGATCGCATCTTCGTCTTTGGTAAGCGCAGTTTTAATAGACAAACAAAGCAAGATGATACTGGCGATCAGGGAAAGTCCAAAATAAAAACCGGCCAGATCGGTCGTCACATAGGCGGGCGTAAGCGCTATGAGCAACACGGAAATCGAACAAATCCAAAAAAAACTGCGAAAAACCAAAGCTTTCCCGGAGGTCGCCAAAAGACTTTTGGCAAAAAGCATCAGGAATGCCGCTGCTCCGATAATGGCTATGTATGAAAGTTTAATGGACCACGCATAATCGATTGGCAACCAGTCCAGCAGCAATCGGTCATCATCTATGAGGGTCATCATCAATGTAAACAAGATAAGGAGCAAAAATGAAATCAGAGACTTCTCGCGGATGCCGATGATAAACAGTATGCAAACGTAAATCGCATGGAGCACCAAGACGGCGCAAACGATCACCTGCATACAAATCGAGAACCATCTATCCTGCTCGATCGCTTCCGCTGTTCCCATTTTGAGCGAAGTGGTTATTCCTCCCCGCCTGTCATGGTCGTAATTGGCCACTTGAACGACGAGATCCAACTCGCTTTTGTCCGAGGTAAAAGAAACCGTATACGGTACATTGCGGGCAAAATTTTGCTCGGGACTTTCCCCCGGCTTGCCAGAACCGCCAACCAAACGCCCGTTTACATAAACAGCGGATGCCGATACGATGTAAGAAAGCTTGATGCTGTATACGCGATGGGGATCGGGGTTGACCAATATGCGCAGACGATAGGTTCCATAGCCAAGCTTGGAATTCGTCTCCGGATTCAAGGTAGCTGCCCAGTTTTGGGGAACTTGAATAAAAGTCCGATTGTTGTGACGATCCTTCCCCAACTGATTGTCCGGATAGAGAAATTGGTAGGGATAAAATTCCCATTGCCCATTCAATGTCAGGATATTGTCCGCAGCAAAGTCGAAATTCCGCAAATCCAGCACACCGTGAACAGCACCTGAAAAATTCGGCTTCGCGAGCAGACTATACCAAGCGGTTCGAATTGAAAAAAGTAAAATGACGAACAGACTAATAAGGAGAAAGATTTTCTTTTTCGTCATCATCTGTTCCTTCTTCACCATAAGCCCAAGTCTCTCCTCTCCCATTTGAAAATTATACCCCTTTCCCGTGGAGATGGTAACTTTTTACTTAAGCATTTTGTGTCAATTTGAAATTTTTCCACCACGAACAATAAACACCGGATAAAAACGAGTCCATAAAAAAACTGCAGGAAAAGCTCCCAAAGAACTTTTCCTGCAGCTGCAATACGGCTACGCTAGCTATTTTATTTTGCTCGAACCAGACTCTCGAATTTTCCGGTATGCGAGCCATCGCAAAACGGTTTGTTTTGAGAAAGTCCACAGCGGCACAAGTACGTCGCCCGTTTGGTTTCGATGCGGTTGCCTTCTCCATCCAGCAATTCAATGTTGCCGGTTACGAGCAAGGGTCCATTATCATTCACTTTGATTCTGATCTCCGACACTACGGTCACCCCCTCTCATCGGCAGATATTCCTCAGTCCGATATGCTTTCCGCATCGCTTGTTTGAAAGAACACCCTGTCCAGGGAAAGCCCGTTTGCACCAGTCAACACCAGACAAATGGACCCGGCCAGCAACAACAGATCCAGCTCGTAGCCGGCTCCTTGGCCGTTCCCGGTGAAACCGCCGGGCAGCTTGACAGTAATGATGGCGCCAATCATCACGATGGAGAACAGCACGGCAACGAAACGCGTAGCCAAGCCGAGAACGACTGCCAGCCCGCCAAATGTTTCGATGATGGCGACGATGTAAGCGAGAAAGCTGGGCAGGCCGACACTTTCAAAAAAGCCCCCGATATTGCCAAGCCCGCTTTGAAATTTGATCAGTCCGTGGATAAAAAACGTTAGTCCGACCGCCAAACGCAAAATCAAGATCCCTACATCCTGTTTTCGATTCATCTTAACTGATTCCTCCTTCAGACGAAAACTCGATCGACAAATAACTTAAACTGCCCAAGTCATAACTTCGGTGGAGTACGGTTGCTTCGTTTCCTCCGCTGCCCAACGCAATCAGGAATGGAACAAAATGCTCTGGCCGCGGCACCGCCTTGTGGGCATGCGGCGCTTGACGCGCATAGTCAAACAATGTCGCCAGATCCCTGTTGCCCAGCGTGGCCAAGAGCCAGTCATCGAACTCGACCGCCCATGGTTCCGCGGTTGATTGTCCCCATTGGACCAGCCGCAAGTTATGAACCGTCACTCCGCTGCCGATGACCAAAATATCTTCTTCGCCAAGACTTCGCAGCGCTTGGCCAATTTGATACTGCGCTTCTGCTGACAAATACGGATTGACGGAGAGTTGTACCACTGGAATCTGCGCTGTTGGATACATTCGGTACAACAACGTCCAAGCGCCATGATCCAGACCTCTCGTTTTATCCAGATCGGCTGCGATTCCTGCCGCCGCAAACATCTGTTGCAATCTGGCTGCCAGCTGGCTCGAACCTTTGGCTGGATACTCAATTCGGTACAGCTCTTCTGGAAACCCATAGAAATCATAAATCGTCTCATATTCATCATCCCGAGAAGAAATCGTCAATCGCTCGCTTTCCCAATGGGCGGTGAAAATGACGATGGCTTTCGGGGAGAAGGTTTGCCCAAGGTCACGCAAAAATCGGGTATACGCGGTATCTTCCAAAGCCAGCATAGGCGACCCGTGTGCCAAAAACAGGGAGGGCAGCATACTCACTCACATCCTTCGAAATAGCAATAAGGTTACTTTATGTAAGTTAGTTTAATTTTAATATGTACGTTAGTCAAGTTATTAATTATATTTAAGTTATTTCCTTATTAAAATATATTAATATATAATAAAGCCGTAGCGAGGTGAACAGAACATGAACAGCTTGTGCCCCAGATTTGAAAAAGGGATGCAATTGCTCGGCAGACGTTGGACGGGTTTGATCATTCATCAGCTATTGCCCGGTCCGCAACGCTTCTGTACGATTGAATCCGCTTTGCCGATCAGCGCCAAACTGTTGTCAGAACGGTTAAAAGAGCTGGAACAGGAAAACATCGTCAGACGGGACGTATATCCCGACACACCAGTGCGAATCGAATATTCTCTCACGGCAAAAGGTCTTGCCTTACAAACGGTAATACACGAAATTGAAAAATGGTCTTCTGAATGGATCGAACTGGATGAGGAAACCGACTAACGGCTGGATAAGGAAAAACCGCTTGCTTCCATCCTCGGCGAACAAGCGGTTTCTTGCGGCAACTGGTTCAGGCTGCGTTTTCATTCTGATTTTCTCCGGCTGCACGATTCTTTTCTCTTCCCAACCACAAGAGACAACTGATGAACAGAAAGGCAAGCAACGCCAAAAAAGGAATCGTGATGAAGCCGAACCAATTGATATAGCTTTGATTGCAAGGTACCCCTGCTGTACAGGGCATCCACTCCGCTAGCCCGGGGACTTTTTGCTCCGCGTAGTGATACAGGGAAATCAATCCCCCGACCATACTGAGCGGCAGCAGATAGGGAATCACACCGCGATCGTTTCGATAGCTGGCGATTCCTAACAAGATCGCTTGCGGATACATAAAAATACGCTGAAACCAGCAAAGCTTGCAGGGAATAAAGCCCAATCCTTCGCTGAAATACAAGCTGCCCCCCATTGCCACCAAGGAGACGAGCCAAGCCAGGTACAGCGCATTTCGCTGAAGAAATCGCCCGATTATCATTTCGTCTTTACATCCTTTAACGTGTTCTCAATTTCCGCTTTCAATGCATCATAGTCAAACACATTGGCGAACGGGCGCCCGTTGATAAACAGCGCCGGCGTGCCGTTCACATGAAGCTGATCCGCTTGTTGGCTCTGTTGCTGAATTTCGTCCATATATGTCTGCTGGGCAATATCTTGCTGCAATTTTTCATGATCGATCGGCAGCTTTAATTCTTTTGCCAGCAACGCGAGAAAATCAGGCGTTGCCCATTCCGTCTGCTCGTTGCCTTGGTTGTTGTAAAGGGCCTCGTAATATTTCCAGAACGCCTCTTCGTTTTGGTGGTAAACCGATTGCGCAGCCAGCGCAGCGGTATATGAATCCGGACCAATGATTGGCATATTCATAAAATAAAACGATACTTGCCCTTTATCGACATAGTCTTTTATCAGCTGCGGCTTAATCTGTTGCGCAAAATATTGGCAAGAGGGGCATTTGTAATCGCCGAATTCGACAATTTTGACAGGCGCATTGGCATCCCCTTGCATCGGCAGCTGATCATAAGCAAAATTGGCAGGCTCGCCCGCGCTCGGTTTGGAGAAAATCACCAGCAGGATGACCGCAAGCGCCACAACGGCAGTACCCGCGATCAACCATTTCCTTGCCGCTTGCTGTTTCTTTCGCACCTGGTTTTTTTGTTCCATATAATTTTTCCTGGCAGCGCTATTCTTCAATTTTATCTCTCCTCTCCTGACTTCGGCCCTGTCCCGTTACAACCGGGCCATACAAAACAAGAAGCATAACAAGACAAACACCTGAAACGATATGAGCAATTGCCGAACCGGCAGCGGAAACGACAATTCGGCAGACGGATTCAAAATGTGGCGAATCCGATAATTAATGATCGAATCGGCAAACGAGACGTGAACAAACGGCAACGCTGCCTGTCTGCTTTTTTTCCATAGCTTTAACAAAGCGCTGCCCAGATCAGCGGCTGTTCCGATCCGGTTGATCGCTTCCCGGTCAGCCAAAACTTCCCGCAGCATTTGATAATGGCTGCGCAGCCAGCTTAAGATGGGCACATACCATAAAACCGCCGCGCAAACGGTCAGCAGAAATGTTTTCAGCGGATCGCGATGTTTCTGATGGAACCGTTCGTGAAAAACAACGGCATCAAGCTCATTGTCATCCAACAGCTGAAGCAAAGCATCGGACAGCACGATTTTGGGATATAGAAACCCCATCGTAAACGCAAGCGGTGTCGGATAGGCAATCACCAGCAGCGAGTTGTCCCGCAGCTTGTATCTCTGGCAAAGCCGTCCTGTGACGCTCCAATCCGCCAGCCGTTGAAACTGACGGGTAAAACGAACGGTCAAATAAATTTGTCGGCCCACCAGCAATACGGCAAGCAGCAGCGTATAGAGAACCAAGGCATTCAACGCATAGCTCAGCGAGACCATTCCCCACTTCCGCAAGAAACTGTGGCAAACCTGAATCAGATTGAACCGCGTATCCCAGTGGAAAACCATGTGCAACGTGTACAACACCATCTGGGCAATCAACATCCCGGCGATGCTGATGGCAATCGCAAAAACAAGCTTTGAGCGCATTTTTCCCATCTTTATTGTTCCTTTTTTAATTCTTTTATTCGTTTCTCAAGTTTCTCCAACAGCTGTTCGTCTGCTTCTTCCAGCGCATCGAGCATATGGTTGACGACCAGTGAGCCGAATTCCTCAAGCAAATCATGCGTCAGTTCCCTTGATTGCTGCTCGAGAAACGCCTGTTTTGTCAAGACCGGGCGATACATCGTGACGCGACCATCCGCTCTCTTTCGCAAACAGCCTTTATCGACCAGCCGATTCATCACGGTCATGACGGTATTGAAATTGATCGGCTTTTCCGCCTCCAACTGCTGCTGAACCTCGCGAATCGTCATTTCCCCCGGTTGGTTCCAGAGAATCTCCATCACCTTGGCTTCCAGCGGTCCGAAAAACCGATTCAGGCCGCTTTCATTATATTTAAATTTCTGTATCTTCATCCTTTTTGCACCTCACACTACTGATTGTAGTGATAGTTGGACAAAGCGTCAAGATTTTCTCTCGGCCAAACTCTCCGCAGAAGTTCGGCAAGCGTTTTAAAAAAAACGCCCCTGCTGGAGAGCCCTGCAAAAGTCCACCTAATATCTGTAAACCGTAACCCTAGTGCCCTTAGGTACTGGGATTTCAATTATCGAGAATGTAGCTGTAGTGGGGAGAAGCATGTTTCCGATCTGCGCTCCGGTCTACGTCCTGCAAGGATGTGAAACTGTCCGCTCCACAGCGATCCCGGGGGAAGCGCAAAACGGCGCGCAGCTCCGAAGGTTACTCATGGATTGCGCTTCTGTCTCCCCGGGCTTCGCTGTTCCGCTCGGCTGGACTCCGCTAGTCGCTCGGCCTGGAAACATGCTTCTCCTCCGAAACAGTAGGTTTTCAACAGGCTGAAACCCAGTGCCGCTTCGACACCGGGTTTTGATGTACAATAAAAAGAAAACGAAAGAGTTGGAACCATTGCTACAGCCCTCTAAACAAATCACGGCATCCTTCCATGCCGAATTATATAAACTGATTCCCGTGGATCACCCATTACGTAAAATCAATGAAATCGTCGATTTCACGTTCATTCATGAATTGGTTCGTTCTTCTTATTGTGAGCATTACGGAAGACCAGCTAACGAGCCGGAGCCGTAGACGAGGTACTCAAATCGGTTGTACGTCAGTGCATCGAAAAAGGACTTGTGAAATCAAAGACGATCATCGTGGATTCCACTTATACACTGGCAGCTTCGCCAAAACAAAAGCCTCTTGAAGTACTGCGAGATGCGGCGAAGCGCTTATTCCGTATTGTGGTGAAAAAGCATCCAAAACTTGAAAAGAAACTCCCGAGGTTACCGGAGGAAGTACGGATGACGGAAACCAATTCAAAGAACTTTTGAACCAATCGCTTGACGTGGGAATAGAAGTACAAGAAGTGATTGCTGACACCGCATATTCGGGTAAAGATAACTGATGCAGACTTTGTTATTTGTCCGGCAGGACAACATAGTATCCGAAAGGCTGTCCAAGGAAGCAAGCAGAGTGGCAAAAGTCGTTCTCTCGTTTTTTACTTCGATACGGAGAAATGTAAGACATGCCCACTTGGGAAAGGCTGTTTCAAACCAGGAGCGAAGAGCAAGACCTACTCCATCCGGATCGTGGCGGAACCCTACAAGGCGTAAATCGAGTTTGAAAACAGCGATACGTTCAAAGAACGTATTCGTCGCAGACCGATTATTGAGCACAAAAATGCTGAATTAAAAAGGTATCATGGGATGACCAAGGCCAAGTACCGTGGTCTCTTTCGTATGCGAATACAGGCAATACTTACGACTTTCGTCGTAAATGTAAAACGGATGATAAAATTGGCAGAAAAAATGCAGCCCGTCTCTTAAAGGAGAATGGACTGCATTTTTCGTTAAAGTCCTTTTTTGTAAAAAAATAGTGTGGGTTACCCGATCCGCAAACCTCAACAGAGGTATTTTGCAGGACTCTCCTGCTGCCAGCGATTTTTTACGTCGTCGCTTTTGCAGACAGGGGCTTGTTTGGCGTTTATTTCTATTTCATTCGCAAACTTTCGTATTGGCTTTCAATTAACGGATACAACTCGTGATCGGGAGTGATGCCGGTGTACTTTTCCACCGTAGCGGCCAACCCGGTTTCCTGCAAATCTCGCTGGAGCTGCAGCGCCTCCGGATCTTCCGGGTAGTCGAACAGCAGAGCAGCCGCGATCACGCCGGTCAACCCAACGGGACGAATGCCATACTGCAAAGCTTGCAGGGCAGGTCCGGTCAAACGATCCTGGGGAGACAGCTTGCGGATAGGCGACCTTCCGACACGAGTTACCTCATCGGAGATAAATGGATTTTGAAACCGTCCGATTATTTTCTCGATATAGGCGGCATGCTGTGCGCGATCAAACTGATACTTGGCTACGAGCAAAGCTCCCGTTTCCTCCAGCACCTGACGCGTCCGGTTCACAATATCTTCCTGCAGAATCGCCTTGTTTACCGTTTCGATTTGCCGCACATAGCCCAGATAGGCCACCGCAGCATGCCCGGTATTCACCGTATACAGTTTACGTTCGATATATGGTTCGAGATCAGGGACAAAGGTAATCCCCTCCACCTTTGGAAGCTCGCCTTTTACCTGCGACTCGTTCACTACCCATTCAAAGAAAGGTTCCACCGTAACCAACAATTTGTCTTCATGTTTTTGCAGCGGGACAATCCGGTCAACGGCAGCATCCGGGAATCCGATTTGCTGCTTGGCCAGCTCTTGCTCCGCAGCGGTCAAGTGTTGCTCAACAAAGGAACGCAAGGCGCTGCTGCCGCCAATCATGTTTTCACAGGCGATCACATTGAGCGGATGTTTGTTTTCCGCCAATCTTCGCGAAATCCCTTTGGCGATAACGGGTGCGACCAGCTTCAGGATATTCGGTCCGACAGCCGTCGTCACCAGGTCTGCCCCGGCAATCGCCCGGGCGACCTCTTCCTCGTTTTGACTTTGCAGCGCGCGCACGCCCTCGATGGAATACGCAGTTTGTTCCTGGTTGGCCAGCTTTACTGTATAGGCTTTGCGGCGATTGATTTCATCAACCAGCTCCTGATTTACATCGACAAAACAAACCTCATAGCCCGCCTGATTCAGCAGTTGGCCGATAAAACCTCTGCCGATATTACCGGCGCCAAAATGAATCGCTAACATGCTTACATCCCCCTCTCGAAGATGTCGATGATGTCAGCGGCCGACGACGCTTTTACCAATTTGTCCACATTTTCCGCTTCTGAGCATACGATCGCGATATTGGACAACAACTCCAAATGTTCGTCGCCGACTCCGGCAATTCCGATGACCAAATAAGCGGTATTCCCGCCGCCAAAATCCACTCCGCCCGGAACTTGCACGATGGAAATTCCCGACGATTTGATAAATGGTTTCGACTCGCTTGTGCCATGCGGAATGGCCACGCCATTTCCAATATAAGTGGTCGTGAGTTCTTCGCGCTCCAGCATTTTGTCGATATAATCGGCGGTCACATGCTGTCCGTCAACGAGCAATTGCCCGGCCAAACGGATGGCTTCCTGCTTGCTGGCAACGTTTGCGTCTAATTTGATTTTATCAGTGGACATTATTTGACTCATGGGTTATCTCTCCTTGTTTCGCTTTTCTCCTATAAATTTGTATATCTGTTTTAAAAAATAAGCGCGCACCCGCTGTTGACTGCGCTCCGTCAAAATTGGCACAATCTCCTCTTCAATCAACAGCGCGCTGATCTCGCTCAAAATCTCCAATCCTTCCCTTGGCATGCTCTGCGGGCCCAGCAAAAAGAGCAGTTTATCGACTTCCATCTTCTTTTCTTCCATGGACTGGAGTGTCAAAGGATGTGATAAATAATAGAGCGTCAAAGATGGTTTGGCAATCTCTGCACTGCGGCTGTGAAACAGCGCCAGTTTTGGCCCGGGGATGCCCAATCCGCCCAGCTTTTCTCGTTCCAACAACTTGCGGGCGACTGCTTCCTGATCGGTCAGCACTTGCTGCGCTTCCAGCCGTTCGCAGATCTCCGCAACCACCTGGTTTAAAGCCAGCCCGGCGTTGCCCAGTTCTTCACAGCGAATGCTCTCGATGATTTCAATCGCATAATGCAGCGAATCCCGCCACTCTTTCAGTTCTGCCAGCAACTGCTGCTCTTCTTCGATCATCGACAATCCATTGTGAACGGGACGATAACTTTTTTGCCGAAGAAACTGATCGATATTTTGAATATCCTCTTTTGTCAGCAAAGGACTCACTAATATGTAGTCTGCTTTGTCTTTTGGCAAAGGAATCGTCGAAATGATGAAATCGTATTGGCTGGTCGGCACCCGATCGATTTCAAACAAGGAAACATTTTGGATCGGCTGGATATGCGGCAATTCCTTCCGGATGCGGCTTGCCAAAATCTTGGAGGAACCGATTCCGCTCGAACAGACGATCAAGGCGCGATGGCGCTGGCCGGACTGCGCCATCCGTTCCAGCGAAGAGCCGAAATGCATCACCAGATAGCCGATTTCCTCATCGGGAACCGTCCATTCCGAAAACACAAGCGCAACTGCTTCTTTCACGACCCGAAACAACTCGCTGTACCTGTCTTTAATTTCTCCCAGCAGCGGGTTTCTTATCTTCATATTTTTTTGCACCCGATAAATGGCCGGTTCCAGATGGATGAGCAACCCTTCCAGCAACGTTCGATCCTCGTGGAACGACACACCCAGCTTTTGTTCACAATGATGGATCAGTTGCGCCACTTTTGCCGCCAGTTCCATGTTCCGATGCTCCGCATGCTGCTCATATGTACTGCGCAATTTGGCACCGCGCAAATGCATGGTAATGTAGCCGATTTCCGCTTCGGGGATGTCCAGTTGAAACACATTGCGCAAATGGTGAATGATTTGTTCGGCTATTCCGTACTCTGGCGTATTTCGCAATTCGGCGAGCGCTTCTTCATCAAAATTGATTTGTACGCCTTTCTCGATTCGTTCGATCGCCAGCGCCAGGTGAATGACCAAGCCGATAAACGAGCTGTCGGCCAACGGATAAGGCAGTTCGCCAGCCATTTTGTTTAATGTATCTTCAATGACGAACAGCTTCTCTTTTTCAATCAATCCCAGCAGGCGCTCGGAGACCGTGTTAATATGTCGAAACGATTTGGACTGAATATTCTCTTTCAAAACGCCCAACAGTTCAAACTCATCCAGATGCTCGGCAATCAAGTCGCTCATTGCCTTGCGTTTGGCCGATTCCGCTCCGTGCAGCTCGACGCCATAGCCTCTTCTGCGAATCAAAGTCAGTTCATATTTCGCAAACCAGTCTTCCAGTTCGTCCAAATCATAACTGATCGTAGCCGTGGTCACTTTCAAATCGTAGGACAAGGCAACCAGTTTAACGGGTTCGGTCGCTTCCAACAGTTGGCAGCGGATCAGCAGCTTTCGCTCCTCCGGCGTATACTCGATGCTGGTTTGGTTGTATAAGGAAGCCTGCAGTTGTTCTTTTTTCTCCAGGTCACCTTCCAGAAAAATGCCGATGCCCGCTTTTTTTGTTAAACGCAAGTCATAGTCGGCCAGCAGATGTTCCAGCTCGCCAAGTTCCCGATGAACCGTCCGGGTGCTGACTTCCACCTGCTCGGCGATCTCCCGAACAGTGACGCCCTGCGGTTCTGCTAACAATACATTTAAAATCAAACGCTGTCTGGAGGTAACCGTCATTTTCATCCCCCTTTACCCCGTCCTGGGCAGCAAACGAATCGGGAAGCCCGGAGAGCTTGCCCTGGCTTTTCGGCCCCGAAAATGAAAAAAGAGTTCACGCTAGTCGGCATAGCCATAACTAGCGTGACCTTCGTTATTTTAAACGTTCAACCAATTGATCATACTCTGGGCTGCTCAGGAAGTTCTCAATGGAAATATGCTCGGCTTCCGGCAGTTTGGCTTGTGCCCGCTCGGTCAACGTCCGCTGCGTAATGACGATATCTGCATCAGCCGGGAGTTCATTGATCGCGGTGTTAGTCACCGTAATCCGATCGAGTCCGGCATCCTTGAATTTTTTCCGCAGAATCGAGGCGCCCATTGCACTGGAACCCATACCGGCATCACAAGCAAAGACAACTTTGTTGACTGCTTTGGCAGCCGCAGGCGCTGCTGTTTGAACAGCTGCCGGTTTCCCTTTCAATTGTTGCATTTTCTCTGTGGCTTTTTGCAAGTCCTCTTCTTCCTCGTTCTTATTGCTCAATTTCAGCAAGGCGGAAGCGATCAAAAACGATACGATCGTTGCCACCGCTACACCAGCCAATACCGGAAGCAGCCCGCCTTTTGGCGCCATGGCCATCAAGGCAAAAATACTGCCCGGCGAAGGTACGGCAACCAATCCGGCGTGAAGGAGCTGGAAGGTTAACGTCCCGGTCACGCCGCCGCCGATTACCGCCAAAATCAGCCGTGGGTTCATCAGGATGTAAGGGAAGTAAATCTCGTGAATCCCTCCGAGGAAGTGGATAATCGCTGCACCGGGTGCAGATTGTTTGGCACTGCCGCGGCCAACCAGCCAGTAGGCCAACAGAATACCCAAACCAGGACCCGGATTTGGTTCAAGCAGGAAGAAAACGGATTGCCCTGTTTTTGCTGCTTCATCCAATCCGATCGGACTTAAAATTCCGTGGTTGATCGCATTGTTCAGGAAGAGCACTTTAGCCGGTTCAATGAAAATATTGGCCAACGGCAACAAACCTGCATTTACGATCACGCCTACTCCCGCAGCAAGTGCTTGGCTGAGACCAGCCACTACCGGACCAATGGCATTATAGGCGATCAGTGCCAAAATCGCTGCCACGATACCAGCGGAGAAGTTGTTGACCAACATCTCGAATCCGGATTTGATTTTTCCTTCAAACAGCTTGTCTACCTTCTTCATCACCCAGCCGCCGAGCGGCCCCATTAACATGGCTCCGAGGAACATAGGAATATCGGAACCGACAACAATCCCCATCGTCGCAACAGCCCCGACAACTCCGCCTCTCGTATCGTGGACCATCTTCCCGCCTGTATAACCAATCAGCAGCGGGAGGAGGTATTTGATCATCGGGTCAACCAGCTTGGCCAGATGTTCATTCGGTATCCAACCGGTAGGAATAAATAATGCAGTAATAAAGCCCCAAGCAATAAACGCCCCAATGTTGGGCATCACCATTCCGCTAAGAAATCTTCCGAACTTCTGAATTCGGACGCGCGCCCCAGCGGATTCCGCTTGATTGACGGCATTTGCCATAATATTTCCCCCCTATTCTGTGTGATTTGTTGCCAAAGTTTTATTTTGCTTTTCTAGCTACAAATATAAAGCGTTTACATTATTGTTTCAATAAATTGAAAATCGGATTTCGTCGCAACAGATGTTGCCATCATTTAATAGAATGGCTTGCATCCGGTTTGTTATATACATGGTGATTGAAAAACAAAAAAGCGACCGTCCTGAGAGGGTCGCTTTTTCTGCATCTGTTATTTTACGCTCTTGGCCACTTCATCAATCATGCCTTGCACGGAGACCAATCCGCCGCCGGCCAAATACCAGTAGTTCGGATCCAGGTAAACGATATTTCCGTTTTTATAGGCTTTTGTCTGTTTCACCAGGTCGTTTTCGATCACCTGTTTGGCTGAAGATCCTCCGTTACCGGTTGTAACGACGGCTCCCCTGTCGATCACAAACAGATAGTCCGGATCTTTTTCCGCGATATACTCAAAGGAAATGCTTTGGCCGTGTGTCGAAGCCTCAATATTCGGGTCTGCCGGGGTAAAGCCAAGCACATCGTGGATCAGCCCAAAGCGCGAACCGGCTCCATAAGCGCTCACTTTGCCTTCATTGGCGAGAACAATCAGCGCATTTTTGCCGCTGGCGGTAACTTTCTCGTGGACCGCTTTGATCGTTTCGTTCAATTTCGCCAGCTCTTCCTCGATCGCCGACTCTTTGCCAAAAATTTCGCCCAATGTCTTCATGTTGCTGGTAAATGACTCGATATATTTGCTTGTATCAACTTCCATATACAAAGTCGGGGCAATCTTGCTGAACTCTTCATACGAATCCTGCTGTCTGCCGGAAATGATAATCAGGTCCGGAGCGATTTCATTGACTTTTTCAAAATCCGGTTCCTTCACTCCGCCGATGTTTGCATATTTGCTGTCTTTATATTTGGACAGGTAAGAAGGCAGGTTATTCTGCGGCACGCCGGCCACTTCCACCCCTAATTTGTCCAGCGTATCCAAAACGCCAAAGTCAAAAACGACCACTTTTTGCGGATTTTTCTTCACTTTGGTTTCACCCAGTTGATGCTTGATTGTTACTTCTTCCGTGCTTGCCTGAGTAGTTTGCGTTTCCGCTGTCGCCGCCGCAGGAGCTGAACCGTTGGAGCCGCACGCTGCCGTAAAAATTGCCAGCATCGCAGTAAACAAGAGCAAAAGCCATTTTTTCATAGGAACCACCTTTGTGCTGTATTTTTTTGCTAGTTGAAATAAATGCAAATCTTGTTTTGATTGATGGTCTCAACCTGAATTTCCATATCGTAAATCTCTTGCAGGGTGGGCGTATTGATAATCTCGTCAATCGTCCCTTCCTTCACGACCTTGCCGTCTTTCAAGGCAACGATAAAGTCGGAGTAGCAAGAGGCAAAATTGATATCGTGGATGACGATAATGATCGTTTTGCCCAACTCATCGACCATTTTCCGCAGCACTTTCATAATTTGCACCGAATGTTTCATATCGAGATTGTTCAACGGCTCATCCAGCAGGATGTATTCCGTATCCTGCGCCAAAACCATGGCGATGTACGCCCGCTGCCGCTGTCCGCCGCTCAGCTGGTCCAAATATTTGTCCTGGATATCCTCCAATCTCATATAGGCGATCGCTTCATCGACATACTTCCAGTCTTCCTTGGTCAACCGTCCCTGGGAATACGGAAACCGGCCAAACGAGACCAACTCGCGAATCGTCAAACGCACGCTGATGTCATTGGACTGCTTCAGAATCGATATTTTTTTCGCCAAATCATTGCTTTTCGTCTGTGTGATATCGTGGCCATCGATCACAATCTGGCCGCTATCCTTGGAAATCAAGCGGCTGATCATCGACAGCAGCGTGCTTTTGCCCGCTCCGTTCGGCCCGATAAAAGAAGTGATTTTTCCCTTGGCGATCTGAATCGAAACGTTCTCGACAACGTGTTTGTTTCCGTATTTCTTGGAGACATTTTTTACTTCTACCACGACTTATTCTCCTTTAACAGAAGGTAGATGAAGTACACTCCACCGATGAAATTGATGATCACGCTGATCGTGGTGGAGAAGGTAAACACTCGTTCGACAACCAGTTGTCCCCCGATCAAGGCCACAATACTGATCAAGATCGAGCCGCTCAGCAACACTTTATGCGAATACGTTTTAAACATTTGCTGCGTAACATTGGCCACCAGCAACCCAAGGAACGTAATCGGGCCAACCAACGCGGTGGCGATGGAGACGAGGATGGCGACGACAACCAGCATCCTTTTCACCACATAGTCATAATCAAGGCCAAGATTGACCGCATGATCTTTGCCCAACGACAAGACGTCCAAATATTTGGCGAATCTCGCGGAATACAACGCCAAAATCAGCATGGCAATGACAGAAATCAGCAAAATCTCTGAATTGACATTGTTAAAGCTGGCAAACATCCGGTCTTGGATCGTCAGGAACTCATTCGGATCGATCAACACCTCCATAAAGGAGGACATGCTTTGAAACAACGTACCAAAGATCAGGCCAATTAACAG
This sequence comes from Brevibacillus fulvus, assembly GCF_016908525.1. Lineage (GTDB taxonomy): Bacteria > Bacillota > Bacilli > Brevibacillales > Brevibacillaceae > Brevibacillus_G > Brevibacillus_G fulvus. Next base: position 79,067 of record NZ_JAFBEB010000011.1, on the reverse strand, counting down.
CAGGAAATAAATGTTTTGCCCTTCCCGCTTAAACAGCAGCTTGTAAAGAATCGCGGAAAAAACGACCATCAAGCCAACCGAGATCAAAAAATTGATATTTTTGTTGGCCATCGTCAAATTGGTCGAACCAAAGAAAAAAATGACCAAAGTTTGGATGAACATATAGAGGGAATCGAGCCCCAATATGCTCGGCGTTAAAATGCGGTTGTTGGTGATCGTTTGAAACACCATGGTCGAATAAGCAATCGCACCACCGGTCAACACGATGGCCAATATCTTTTTCAGCCTTCGCGGTATGATATAATCCCAATTTCCGCCCGCATCAACAAATAAAAATGCCAGAATCAACACGATCGCCAATACGATCAGCACAGTAAACTTGGCTTTCATAACCCATATGCCTTTCTTCTTAATAGTAAATACAGAAAAATGCCACTTCCGATGACTCCAACCGTCAGACCGATGGAGATCTCATATGGATAAATGATGACGCGGCCAAGTATGTCGCAAAACAGGACAAAAACCGCACCCAGCAAAGCGGTGTGAGGCAAGATTTTTTTCAAGTTGTCGCCGTGATACAGGCTGACGATATTGGGAATGATCAAGCCCAAAAACGGGATTGTTCCGACCGTGAGAATGACGACAGATGAGATCAAGGCTACAATGATCAAACCAAGATTGACGATACGCTTGTAATTCAAGCCGAGGTTCACGGAAAATTCCTCACCCATCCCGGCGATCGTAAACTTGTTGGCAAACAGATAAGCGATCAACACCAACGGAATGCTGATATAGAGAAGTTCGTACTGGCCTTTGATGATCATCGAAAAATCGCCATGCAGCCAGGAAGACACATTTTGAATCAGATCGTACTTATAGGCAAAGAAAGTGGTAATCGAACTGACAATATTGCCAAACATCAATCCGACCAAAGGAATAAACACCGTATCTTTATACTTCACTTTGTCCAAAATTTTCATAAAGATCAAGGTGCCCAACAGAGAAAATACAAAAGCGACCAGCATTTTTTCCAACGGCGAGGCATTCGTAAACACCATCAGCGATACCAATACGCCAAAACGGGCCGAATCCATTGTCCCAGCGGTGGTCGGCGACACGAATTTGTTTCTGCTCAGCTGCTGCATGATCAGGCCGATAATGCTCATGCTGATCCCTGCTATGAGGATACTGATCAAACGCGGCACCCGGCTGATCAGCAAGACCCGCGCTTTGTCATCGGACAAATCGAACAAATCCAATGGCGATATATCTTTTACTCCAATAAACAAGGAGGCAAATGCGAGTACGATCAATGCTGGAAGCAAATATCTTATTTTCATATGTCCTCCTTTCACCCGGCACTGCAGCAGTGCGAAATATGTATTATTGGAGTGAATTGAGCAATAATGATATTCATTATCAATTAATTTGACAGTTATGATTATACCGTTTTATACTGATTTGTCAATCTGCTTTACCTGTAAAACCGGTTCTGTTTTTAATGTATATCGAATTTTTTTTACAGGAAGATGCAAACGAGTACAGGGGCAGTTGGACAGGTATACTATCGGTAAAGTAAGCTTTGTCTCGAGGGATGCTATGGCAAAAGTAACAGAAATTCTTTCTCCCAGCATGAAGGAAAAGATCCAACGGGAACTGAGCGGTCTGAGTTTCACCAAAAACTTCCGCTCGGCGACGGCCGAAGAATGGTATGTATTTTTACCCGGCTTTCGCGACCCGCAAACAAAAGGGGCGGCCGGGAAAGCGATCATTCACTACGACTTATACGGCAATCGCGACGTGTTCATCAACACAACGATTATTTACGATGACCCCGCCCTGTTTGCTCCTGAACTGCATCCGCTCGTTTACGAAATTTCCGAGGAACTGGTCAACCGTCTGGTCGGCTACGCGGACACGCTGCTCTCCGTACACGCCGGCGCCAACTCTTACCAGGCGGAATACATCCAGCGCTAAGTGGAAGATGGTACGCCATATCCGGAAAATGACAGGCGGGCAGGCGAACTGTTTGGAGATACTAACAGTCGATGAGCCGTAAAGGGGGCGTCAGTAAACATGGACAACATTCAGGCAACGGAACAGATTACGGTTCACGACGAGCATGGACAAGCCAGGGATTACGAAGTGGAAGCGCTCTTCGATATGAATGAGCATTGGTACGCGCTGCTTCGTTCCGAGGATGACATGATTTTGATGCGTGTCGTCAATGATGGAGACGAGCAGTATTTGGAAGGTATCGAAGATCCCGATGAAGCCGCTGCCATTCTCGATGCCTATGAACTGGCTGTGGAAGCAGAACCTCCGCACGATCATAACGGCTGATCACCGAAAAGGAGCAGGATTCCCTGCTCCTTTAAAAATTGGCTGCCGGTATAAGCGGCATCCTGTACGATTTTTTCAGATTACCATGTTCTGTATCCAGGCGAAGCAGGCGAATGATGGAGCATATCCATGACCGGGACAGAATAAGCCAACAAAATCAAAACGACGCATATTCCTACCCACAGCTTCCACTTGTCCAAAATAACCGGCGGTTTTTCCTCCGGATGTTCCGCCTCGGAGATCGGAAAGTCCACTCGTTCGTCCGCGGTCGCTTTCGGCGCCAAAAAGGCGAGATGAATAAACAGATATACCATCAGCATCGAAGAAAGGAACAGCAGGAAGGCGCCAATCGGCAAGTAAAGTTGATTGGCCACTAGCCCGTGGAACCAGTCAAGCGCTACCGGATCGTTGCCATACGTACTGTACGCGGTTCTTCTCGGTGCCCCGTACAAGCCGAGAACGTGCATCGCCGTAGACATGATGAACATCCCGACAGCCCACAAGACGACTTGCAAAATCCCCAGACGATTCATGCTTTTGCTGAACGTTCTTCCGGTCAGATGCGGGACGAGCCAATAAGTGATGCCGAAAAAGCTCATGACCACGGCTGCCCCGACCGTAATATGGAAATGGCCGACGACCCACAGCGTGTTATGGACAATTTCATCCAACTGATAGCTCGTATTAATAATCCCGCCAATCCCTGCCGGAATAAAGAACAGCATCCCGAGGAACGGCGACAGGAAGCGAACATCTCCATACGGCAGCTTTTTCCACCAGCCGAATAATCCCGTTGCCCCTTTTCGTCTGCCGGCCGATTCAAACGAAGCAAACATGGAAAAAGCAGTCATCAACGACGGTATGACGACCATCAACGTTAGCGAAACCTGGATAAACTTCCAGCCTTCGCCGATCCCCGGCTCCATCAATTGATGGTGAAAGCCGACCGGGATGGAGAAAATCAAAAACAAGATAAATGAGAGGCGAGCCAGGCTGTCGCTGAAAATTTTCCCGCCGATCAACTTGGGAATGGACACATACCAGTAAGCGTACGCAGGCAAAAGCCAAAAGTAAACTAATGGATGACCAAAATACCAGAATAATGTGCGGCTAAGCAAAATGTTGATTTTATCCGTCATGCCCAAAGACCATGGGATCATCTGCAGCACGACGGTCGCCGCGACTCCCAAACAAGCGGTGATCCACAGCAAATTGGTGCCGACGACCATATAGCCGAACAGCGGCGTCGTTTCTTGCGGGTGCTGTTTTTTCCATTGGAAATAATGTGCCATCATGGCGATCCCGCTCACCCAGGAGCCGATCACCCATAGCGCCAGCCCGATATAAAAGAAAGGAGAAGCTTTCAACGGCGCGTAGAATGTATACAGAACCGAAGCATCGCCGGCAAGAACGGTGACGACTGCCATGATCGTACCGATGATCATCAGCCAAAAGCCGCCCCAGCCTGCCGCCCGCACTTTCGCGGACAAATTGCCCATCGTCTTGTGCACACCGGCAAAAAAGAACCCGTAAATAAAATTGGTCGTAAACAACAGCGCAAGCGAAACACCGTGTGTGGTCAACACTTTATAATAATCAAGCCAGTAAGGCAGCTGCTTGATCACTCCGCCGCGAACCAGGCCCTGCAACAACCCGCAAATCGTCCCAATGAAGAAAAAGAGAAAGGCTGTGGCAATAAACGCGAAGGCGAGCCTGTTATCTTTACTTTTTGCTAGCATGATCCAGCACCTCGATTTCCATTTTCATCATCTGATGTCCGGCCCCGCAGTATTCATTGCACAGGACCAGATAATGGCCCGGTTTCTTGAATGTATATTCCTTCGTGCCGATATGCCCGGGAACAAGCTCCATATTGACCGTTGTTTGGGGGATGGTAAAGCTGTGGACGACATCCTGGCTGGTAATCACAAACTTCACTTTCGCTCCCAGCGGAATTTCCAGTTTGTTCGGTTTGTAACCGAACGCCATCGCGACGATGTCGGCCTCGTACTCATTCTCGCCGGTTTGGTGCAACCCCGGGTTGTCAAAAGGCGGTGTCTTCTCTACATGGGTCGGATCAATCACTTCGCTGCCGCCGGAAGGATGATGTCCGTTCACAAAAGCGGTGATGAACATAAAAATGATAAATGCGACAAGTGCACAAAATCCAAATCCCAGCCAATATTTTTCATAGCGGTGAATATGCATGACTCAGCTTCCTTTCTCTCTATTGTCTGGACCAATAAAGGGCGAACATGGCCAACCAGCTCGCGACAATCAACAGCCCGAGGGCAAAGACGGATACCAACGTCCCTTTCAGATTGCTCCCATCCTTTTTGCTTTGTTTCATTGCGAACTCTCCCTCCGTTCCCGCTTGAGGATTTCCGCTGCGATCCAGCCGACCAGCGCCGGCAGCAGGAAGTACCCCGCGTAGTGGATCAGCATGCTGGAATAAATGAGACTGGGAATCCAGCCTAAGGCAGCTAAAACAAGCGCCAAGCGCAAGATTGTAAACGGCTTGCCAATCGCGTAAAAAAACCAAATGAATATCAGTGCTGAGCAAGCGAGCAAAAGACCTTCGATTACCATCAGAACCTCACCTCGGTTTGTTTTCACCTCGTTCGTAGAATAACGCAGTTTACAAAACGCCCCTGTGATGTTCCTCACAATTTTTTTTGCCATTTCGTGAACAAACGGACGGTTCCGGATGGAAAAAGGCAAGTTTCCGAGAACTGTCACTTTACTTGGCGAAACCGAGCTTTTACAGTGAAACTGAACACGGATAGCCGTACAAACGAGCTGCCTGAGGAGCTGAGATCTGTGATTGAAAAAGCTGCCACTTTTGCCCGGCAAATTTCCCCCGTCTTTTTGCAAGAGCTTCATGCACTCGGCACCAATGTGACGTACTGCAAACATGATGTGCTCTTTCTCGACGGAGACACAGCCAGATACATTTATTTGTTGGCGGAGAGCCGGGTCAAGCTGACCAAAACCACTTTGGATGGAAAAGAATTGACTTTGGAGGTTTGCGGAGAAGGCGATTTGGTCGGGGTCTGCGGATTGTTTGAACCGGAACTGCATTACACATCCACAGCGGTCATGCTCTCTTCCGGCCCGGTATTTGTCATTGCCCGCGACAATCTGGAGAAGTTTCTGCTGCAAAACAGCTTGTTTTTGGCCGAGTTTTTGCGGTGGATGGGCATGATGAATCGGAGAATGCAGTCAAAATTTCGCGATCTGCTGTTGCACGGCAAGCAAGGGGCGCTGTACTCCACCTTGATTCGGATGTGCAACACGTATGGAGTACCGAATGAAGACGGCATCTGCATCAACTTGCCGATGACCAACCGGGAATTGGCGCAATTTATTGGCCTGACCCGCGAAAGCGTCAATCGGATGCTGGCGGAATTAAAAAACCAGAATGTGATCGACCTGCTGCCGCAGGGTTACATTCTGGTCAAAGATTTGGCTTATTTAAAAGAAACGATTCACTGTGATCAATGTCAGCCGGAGATCTGCCAACTGTAACTGCTGCCAGCCGTTGCGGCTTTCCTGCGGCGAGCGGGCTGCTTTGCTACTTGACATGCAGCATCACTTTTCCCGTGCTTTGCCGGCTTTCCACCCATTGATGCGCTTGGGCTGCTTCGGACAAAGAAAATTCTCTGCCGATCTTGATTTGCAATTGCCCCGCAGCCAGATAGGAAAACACTTTACTCGCCGTCTCCCGCAAAAGTTCCGGACGCCGCGCGCGAGTCGTTCCCAGACTAAACCCCAGCACCGAGCGGCAGCTGGAATGCAGGTCGGCAGTTTGAACCGTTCCGCTTGCTCCGCTGGAATTGCCAAACTGAACCAACCGTCCGTAGTAGGCGAGACATTCCAGACTCTTTTGGGTGACGGCCCCGGCAATCGAATCGAGAATGACATCCACTCCCGCACCGCTTGTCCAGTCGTTGACAGATTGCGCAAAATCGCCCTCTGTATAGACAACGACCTGATCGGCTCCTGCTTCAAGCGCAGAATCCACCTTCTGCTTGCTGCCCACCGTTCCGATCACCTGACTGGCTCCCAGCAGTTTTGCCAACTGAATCGCTGTTGTCCCTACTCCTCCGGCGGCGGCATGGATCAACACCGTCTCGCCCGCTTGCAGTCTGGCGACATCAGCCAACAGCTTGTAAGCGGTAAACGCAACGATGGGACAGGCTGCCGCCGTCATCTGGTCAATGCCGTCAGGCAGCGGGAACGTCAGCTGTTCGCTGGCAACTGCATACTCCGCATAGGAACCGCCCGCCGGAAAGGCAATCACGCGCTGGCCAGCCTGCAAATCCCGCACCGCCGAACCGACCTGCTCAATGATCCCCATCGCATCCAATCCGGGAATAAACGGCAGCTTGGTTCCTTTATTTCCGTATCTCGCTTTGATATCCGCAAAATTAACGCTCGTCTTTTCCACACGAATCAATACTTCATTGGCATTGATGCTCGGCAGATCAACATCGGTGTAGATCATCCCCTCCGTTCCGCCAAGTTCGGTTACCAATACTGCCTTCATTTTCATCCTTATTCCCTCCCGCCTGTTCGTGCTTGATTTAATTTCAATTGAAACGATTCGCTCTCGCCTCGCTCTTTTCCTTTGCCAGTTGCTCTTCCATCGCACAAAAAACAGCTTCGCAGCTTGATTGCTGGAAGCCATTTTTCAATCAGCGGACTTCAAACGGCCGCATCATGTCATGATCTTCGTGTTCCAAAATATGACAGTGCCACACATAACGTCCGGTATGGGGGCCGAACTGCATGACAATCCGCGTCACTTCACCGGGGGTAGCCTGCACGGTATCTTTGGGTCCGCGTTCATAGGGCTCAGGTTGCCGCGGCGGTCCGGTAAACACCAGCTCTCCGGTCCGGTTATACAAGTCCACATCAAACGGAATGCGCTCCAGCACATAGAAATGAATCAAGTGGATATGGATGGGATGCATATTCGCTGTCAAATTGATCAACTGCCAGACTTCCGTATCGCCGACGCCCGGCGTTTCCGATATGCGGTTCATCCACGATTTGTTGTCTAATAACAACAAGGGCCGGCCATAATGATCGGCGCTTCCGGACAGGGTCAAATTCCGTGTTCGCTCTGCTTTCAAAGGATTGGGCGCCGTTTGCCTTGCCAAAACGCGGGGAATCTCGCTTGTATCTTTATCGGCAAGCGGCAGACTGACCCGAAATTGCATGACGTAAGCGGTTGTTTTGGGATTGGGCGCCTCACCCCCGCATGGACTGCTGTTCTTGAGCGCTATTTTTTCATTGGCATGTTGACTGAAGTCGAGAATAATATCCACCCGTTCCGCGGGAGCAAGCGTCAATTCCGAGACGGAAACCGGATTGCGCAAAAAACCGCTGTCTGTGCCAATTTGCGTGATCGGCATTTGATTATCGAGAAAAAGCGTATACGATCGTGTGTTGGAAGCATTGAGAATCCGAAATCTGTATTTGCGCGGTTCCACCTCCAGGAAAGGCCACACTTTGCCGTTGACCAGGATCGTCTCCCCACAGAAGCCGGGGACAATCGACGGTTTGGGCAATGTTTTATCCTGCGGATCAGGGGTTTCCGGGTAGGCCAAAGAGCCATCCGGCTTAAAGGAGCGGTCTTGAATCATTAGCGGAATTTCATACTTTCCTTTGGGCAAGTTCAGCGAAGCTTCGTGCTGGTCGCGCAATAAGTAAAATCCGGCCAGACCGGCGTACACATTCAGGCGGGTAATCCCCAAGGCGTGATCGTGATACCAGAACGCTGCCGCATTCAACTGATTGTCGTATTCGTACACTTCCCGGCTAAACAGCGGCCCGACTTCCGTAAAATCTTGGGTGTACCACGCTTCCGGATAACCGTCACTATCCGGCCGACTGTTAACCCCGTGCAAATGTACAACCGTTCTTACCTCCGGATAATGGGCCACACCGTGAATGCTCGAATCGACAGGCAGGAAATGTTTCGTCGGCAACTGATTGCTCCATTTGACCCGCACCAGCTCCCCTCTTCTCGCCTCAATCGTCGGACCCGGGAACATTCCTTCGTAGCCCCAAAGGCGCGTAGGCGGAAGATCGCGGTGCAGCTTTTGTTTAAACGCTCGCATGGTCACTTCATAATAGGTGCTTTTTCTTGTCTTGCTGACAGGTTGGAGAAGGGGCGGGATCGGCAGAGGATCGGCAAATTTATTCAGCTTGAGCTTTGATTTCGGGAGATTGCTTTTCATGCTCTCACCTTTCTGTAATCGGCTGTAGCCTACTTTCTACCAGTAGATGTGACTGGAGGTTGTTTTGCTACACCGGACAGAGAAGGAAAAAAGTGTGCTATGTGATCCGGGATGATAATATAAATATCAGACTACTCGTAAAGGAGATGGAAGCAATTGAAAGAGGAACTGATTGAGAGATTTGTCTCCTATGTGAAAGTGGACACGCAGTCCAGTGAAGAGAGCGAGACATGTCCTTCTACATCCGGGCAATGGACGTTGGCGCGCATGCTCGTCGACGAGTTGCAGCGGATCGGGATGCAGGAAGTAACCCTTGACGAAAACGGCTATGTGATGGCGACGCTGCCCGCCAATACGGACAAAGACGTGCCGACGATCGGCTTTTTGGCCCATGTCGATACAGCTCCGGAATTCAGCGGAACGAACGTCAAGCCGCAAGTGATTGAGCAATACGACGGTGGCGACATTGTCCTGAACGAATCTTTACAGATCGTCTTGTCGCCAAAAGATTTCCCCCAACTGGCTCAATACAAAGGGCAAACCATGATCACAACGGACGGCACCACCTTGCTTGGCGCCGACGACAAGGCCGGTGTTGCCGAAATTATGACAGCAATGGCCTACCTGATTGCCCATCCGGAAATCAAGCACGGAAAGGTACGGGTGGCTTTTACTCCTGATGAAGAGATCGGCCGCGGACCGCACCGCTTTGATGTGGCGGCCTTTAACGCCAAATATGCCTATACGATGGACGGCGGACCGCTCGGCGAGCTGGAATACGAAAGCTTTAACGCCGCTTCCGCAAAAATTACAATCAAAGGCAACAACATTCATCCGGGCTCGGCAAAAGGCAAAATGATCAACTCCATGAAAATTGGCATGGAGCTGCACGGAAAGCTTCCCGCTGCGGAAACGCCCGAATTGACCGAGGGATACGAAGGATTTTATCATCTTCTGTCCTTCACCGGTAATGTTGAGCAGACGTCGCTCAGCTACATTATCCGCGACTTTGACCGAAGCCAATTTGAAGCAAGAAAAGCGACGATCACCCGCATTGTCGAAGAGTTGCAGCAAAAATACGGCAAGGAAGCAATCGCTCTCGAACTGAAAGATCAATATTACAACATGCGGGAAAAAATCGAGCCGGTCAAAGAAGTGGTTGATATCGCCTATCAAGCGATGATCAATTTGGGCATTCAGCCAAAAATTTCTCCGATTCGCGGCGGAACGGACGGTTCGCAGCTTTCCTACATGGGTTTGCCGACTCCCAATATTTTCGCTGGCGGGGAAAATTTTCACGGAAAATATGAATTTGTTTCTGCCGACACCATGCTCAAGGCGACCGAGGTCATCATTGAGATTGTCAAGCTGTATGAGCAACGAGCATGAGCCCCTTTTCATGCGCCCTTCTCTCTATACGGGAGAAGGGTTTTTTTATGTCCGGTTCCCTTCGCCTGCCTGCATAGTGCCATTTTGTCAGGGGGAAACTACCAGCGGAGGTGCCCGACATGACTATGCAAAGGTTTGCCCTGCACGAAACGATGGAAACCCATGAGCTGCTTAATCTGAAAACTGTCAATCTGCTCAAGTCGAAATTGATGCAAGGCGTCGTTTTTGATCAAGATTTGAAACAGTTATTGGAAAAAGATGTGCAGCAATCGCTGATCGATATTCAGGATTTGCAGCGTCTGTTAGCCAGCACGCGAACCGATAAAGAAGGGGCGGAAATGAATGAACAATGACTATTTGGACGTCTCCAATGCAATCGGCATGCCGAAGTTGATCGATTCCGCCGTTGCCCTTGATTTCTTGCTGGCGGTCAAAAACAGCGTGAGAACCTGTGCGTTTGCCTTGACAGAGACCGCAACCGCCGAAGTCAGAACCGTACTGGAAGCGCAGCTGGAAAAAGCGATCGATCTGCATGATGAATTGACCCAGCTGATGATTAACAAAGGATGGCTGCATCCGATCGATTTGAGCAAACAGTTTACGCTGGATTTTACCTCTGCACAGACGGCAGCCAAAATTGCCGGCTGGCCGCTCTTTCCTGCGGACACTGACCGACGGGGAACGTTTGCCACCCCTAACCAATAAACCAGGCAGGAGGCCGACATTTGTATGAAAGCTGTTACCTATCAAGGGATCAAGAACGTTCAGGTCAAAGAGGTGCTTGATCCGAAGATCGAAAAAGCCGATGACATGATTGTCCGGATTACCAGCACGGCGATCTGCGGTTCCGATCTCCACCTCATTCACGGAATGGTGCCCAATTTCCCGGAAGACTATATTATCGGCCATGAACCGATAGGGATTGTCGAGGAAGTCGGACCCGAGGTAACCAAACTGAAAAAAGGAGACCGGGTCATTATCCCGTTTACCGTCAGCTGCGGCGAATGCTTTTACTGCAAAAATCATTTGGAAAGCCAATGCGATAATTCCAACCCACACGGGGACATGGGCGGATATTTCGGCTATTCCGAAACGGCCGGCGGTTATGCCGGCGGACAGGCTGAATATTTGCGGGTTCCCTTTGCCAATTTCACTTCGTTTCGGCTTCCTGATGACTGCGAGGTTGAGGATGAGAAGCTGGTGTTATTGGCCGACGCGATGTCGACTGCTTACTGGAGTGTTGACAACGCCGGTGTGAAAGAAGGAGACACCGTAATTATTCTCGGTTGCGGACCGATCGGGCTGCTGGCGCAAAAATTCGCCTGGCTGAAGGGAGCCAGCCGAGTGATTGCCGTCGACTATGTGGACTACCGCCTGCAACATGCCAAGCAGCATAATCAGGTGGAAATTATCAATTTTGAGCAGGAACAAAACATCGGCAATCACCTGAAGGAGATCACGAAAGGCGGCGCTGACGTCGTCATTGATTGTGTCGGCATGGATGGCAAGATGACCCCCATGGAGTTTTTGGCTACCGGTTTAAAGCTCCAAGGCGGCGCGATGGGAGCGATTGTCACGGCTTCCCAGGCGGTAAGAAAAGGCGGAACGATCCAAATCACCGGCGCTTACGGTATGCGCTACAATGCCTTCCCGCTCGGAGATTTGTTCAATCGAAACATTACGATTAAAACCGGCCAAGCCCCGGTAATTCATTACATGCCGCATCTTTACAAGCTCATCTCCGAAGGCAAGGTTGATCCCGGCGATATCATAACCCATGTGATCCCCTTGGACCAAGCGAAACACGGCTATGAGATTTTCGACACCAAAACAGACAATTGCATTAAAGTCATTCTCAAGCCTTGAGGCGCAAAGAAACCCTCTAATTTTAGAGGGTTTCCGTGTGTCGACCAACCTATTTGTTCGGCAAAATAGCGGTTTCACCCAAACAAGCGGTTAGCGCAGCCCACCCAGCGATCGTGGTTCCATCTGCCAACTCCCCGCCTCCGTTAGCCATTTTGCGCTGTCTCGATCGCTGTACGCCCCGACTTGAGCACCAACTGGATTTGTTCGGCCGGATCATAAGGCTGATACCAGCCTTTATCCATCAGGTAAGCGGTCAGTTCTCTATGTAAGGCGATCCCTTCTCGCAGATGCTGACGAAGAACCGTTTTCAGTTCGGGTGTGGCTGTTTCCGTGATCGCCACCGCATAATTGCGAATATCAGCCTTGACCGAGTTTAACAAATCCATCGAGATAACCTGGTCACTCATCACATTCAGTCCGGTTATATTCTCCAGAATACTGTTCATTACCGTTCACCCCCTCCCGCATAGTTTTCCCCCTTCCGGCCAATCCATCCAGCCAGTCAACAGACCGAAAACCCGCCGGATCAGTTGGCCTTCAGAAAAAGGACGTTTATCGCGCCGCCAAAAAAGGAATAGGTAAGGAAAAGGCGGACTTCTCATTACTGTCTATCCGGATTACGCGACGGTATGAAGTAACCATGTAAATAGGGGTGAATCATTTGCGATTCAGTATCAAACAGCGCCTCATCCTGCTTTGTGGCATTTTTGTTTTGCTTCCCTGTCTGGTCGTCGGCTTTGTTTCATACAACAAGGCCAAGCAGGAAGTAGAAAACCAGCTGCTGCTCAGCGCGCAATCCAGCATCAAGCAAATCGACTTCCAATTGCAAGATTTCTTTTCCAGCAAGGTGGCAGACGCCGACTATCTGGCCGAGACGATCGACCGATCGTTGATCGACGGCGCTGACAGTCCTCTGCTGCGAGCCAAGCTCGTCCAATATTTACATTTGCATCCGGGAACGGATACCGTCTTCGTAGGGACAACGGACGGTCTGATGATTCAGGAACCGCGGGCGGAACAACCGGACGGCTATGATCCTCGCCAACGTGACTGGTATAAAAAAGCGATGGAGCAGAAAGGCAAAACAGTCATCCTCGACCCATATGTCTCTTCCAGCAACGGCAAACTGGTCGCCGGGATTGCCAAAGCTTTACCCGATGGTTCGGGCGTATTCAGCTATACCATCACATTGGAAAGCATCAGCAACATGGCAGCTGACACCAAAGTCGGCAAGCAAGGATACCCGCTGGTGCTGGATCAAAATCGACTCTTTTTGGCCCACCCCGAACAAAATTTGGGAACAGAGGCGAAAGAGTCCTTTTATGATTCTTTGTATCAGCAGCCGAGCGGACAATTTGTCTATGAGTATCAAGGGAAAGAAAAAGAAATGATTTTTCTGACCAACGAACTGACGGGCTGGAAAGTAGCCGGCACTCTGTTTCTCAGCGAAGTGGACGAGGCAACGCACGGTATTTTCCTTAGCACCGTCTGGGTGGTCGTCATCTCATTAGCAGTTGCCGCCACCGCTATTTTCCTGGTTTTGCGTTCCATTTTAATCCCGCTTCGCACCTTGATGGTCTCGACAGGCAAAATCAGTGAAGGCGATCTGCGGGAACAAATCAATTTTTCACAAAACGATGAAATTGGCGACTTGGCCGGCAACTTCCAGCGCATGATCGAAAAGCTGCGCTCCATGATCCTCCACGTGCGCGGAAATTCCGAAGAGGTGGCCTCCTCTGCTGAAGAACTTTTTGCCAGTGCAGAACAAACCGGAAAAGCAACAGAAGCGATTGTCGGCACGATCCAACAGATTGCCGCCGGAACCGATCAGCAAGCGAGGAGCATACGATCAGCTTCATCTTTAGTCGATGCCGTGGTGAATCGGATTGGACAAATTGGCGCAAATGCCGATTTGGTCGCCGCCACTTCGCGGGAAGCTTCGCAAAAAGCAACGCAAGGAAACGATTCGATCCAAAGTGTCGTGGCACAAATGAATCGGATCAAAACGACAGTGGAAGCTTCTGCGCACGCCGTGAAAAGTCTTGGTGACCACTCCCAGCAAATCGGCAACATCATCCAGGTGATTACTGGGATTGCCGAACAAACCAATTTGTTGGCGCTCAACGCCGCGATTGAAGCAGCGCGAGCGGGTGAACACGGCAAGGGCTTTGCCGTCGTCGCTGACGAAGTGCGCAAACTGGCAGAACAATCCTCCCAATCTGCCCAGCAAATCGCTCATCTGATCGCGGTGATTCAAGCGGATACATCCGAGGCGGTCGTTTCCATGCGCTCCACGACCGACGAAGTTTCAACCGGGATGGAACTCGTAACCGATGCCGGAGCGTTGTTTGCCCACATTCAACAATCTGTTGACGACGTGGGCGGAAAAGTGAACGATGTCTCCGATGCGGTTACCGAAGTAACGGACGGGGCTGAACAATTGTTGCAGATCATGCAACAGCTCTCCTCGATTGCCGACGAGATCTCCCAAGGAATGCAAAACATGTCTGCCTCTACGGAAGAACAACTGGCGTCCATGGAGGAAGTCTCCGCTTCCTCGCAGGCGCTTGCGAAAATGGCCGAAGATCTGCAGCGGATGCTCAGCAAATTTCGACTATCATAAAACAAAAAGCGAGCAAAGGTGCCCGCCAGGAAAACCGCTTCTCTATAACTGCGCAGCGAGCCCGGAAAAAGGTTCGCTGCGTTTTGCGTAATCGTCCGCTACGTTTAACCAGACGCTGCGTTGTTGAAATGAAAGTCTTGTTGCTGCAAGCATGCTCATCCATCTGCCGATTGATCCTTCTCTTTGACGACGGTTAGGATGATAATGGTGCTCAAAATACATGCCGTCCCGAGCCATTCCGCCAAGCCAAAGGGCACTTGCAGCCAAATGACGGTCAAAATGGCCGCCGACAATGGTTCCACACAGGCGAGCAAGCTCGTCTCCGATGCACTCAAATAACGAAGACTTTCCATATAACAGTAAAAGGCGACCAGTGTTCCAAAGATAACAACGAAAACAACGGCAGAAAATGACGAGACCGACCACTGACCGGCAAACTCCCAAGGGGGATGAATCAAGCTGAAACCGACCCCGCCGATGAACATCCCCCATCCGACGACGATTGTCGATCCCCACTCCGCCAGCAGACTGCGGGGATGGATCGTATAAAAAGCCAGGGCAACAGCAGAGCTCAGTCCCCACACCAAGGCTCCGCCAGAAATCGAAAGGCTGTGAAAGCTCCCCTGCGTGACCAGCAAAAAGGTGCCGACCAGAGCTAAACCGACGGCCAGCACTTCCTTAGCAGTGGGAAGCCGTTTAGCGCGCACCGCGATAAAACAGGTGATCAGCACCGGTGCCAAATATTGCAAAATCGTCGCTGTGGCTGCATTTCCATAATGAATCGCGTTGAAAAATGTATACTGCACAGCCAGCATTCCCAAAAAACTGAACAGCAACAGATGTGTCCAGTTATGTTTCACCTTCCAAATTTGCCAAATCCGCTGTCTTTCTTTCCGATAAGCAATTCCCAATAAGAGGAGACCAGAAAACAATAACCGAATGACCACCAGCCACTCGGGGCTAAATCCGTGCTGCTGAAACAAATATTGGGCGACCGTGCCGGATACTCCCCACAACACAGCGGCAGTCAGGACCAGAACAATCCCGCTCATTCTCGGATAGGACGTAACGCTTTTTACAGTATCCATACTTTCTCCTCGCTCATTTTCCCGCTCGCAGCGGGGGCTATGCCAACCATGAATGCAAGTATCTTATTATGTACCGACTATTTTGTCAATTTCCGTTTTATCACATCTGCCGTAAAGCCGACATAAAAAAGCTGACGCCCGTTTCTGTCAGGCGCCAGCTCTTTGCCACAACCGTCTTCAGCCTTGAAATTGAAAATGAAAAGCGGCCGATTCGTAAGGGCGCAGTTCCAGCCGCTCAAAATGATTGGGCGTATCGGCAAAATTGCTGATGAGAATTTCCGCTTTTCCCGTCAGGCCGATCCCTTGGGGCAAGGTAAATACGGCCGGCTGACCATAGAAATTGTTCACAACCAGCAAGGCTTCCTTTGCGTAGCGGCGTACATAGGCGAAAATTTGCGGATCGTCGGCAAGAATCAATTCAAACTCGCCATAGGCAATGACGTCATACTGCTTTCGCAAGCGAATCAGTTTTTGATAATGATAAAAGATTGATCGTTTGTCCTGCAGCGCTTGCTCCACATTGATTTTCCCAAAGTTGTCCGCCACCTTGATCCAAGGGGTGCCGTCCGTAAAGCCGGCATGCTTGTCCCCGTTCCATTGCATCGGCGTACGCGAATTATCCCGCGACTTCTGCTGCAAAATCGCCATGACTTCCTCCCGCGGTATCCCCTGGGCTTGCAGCAAATGATACGCGTTGACCGATTCCACATCGCGATAGTCGGCAATGTCGGCAAACCGGGGATTGGTCATGCCGATTTCTTCTCCCTGGTAAATGTAAGGGGTTCCCTGCATCAAATGTAAGGCCGTCGCCAGCATTTTGGCTGATTCCTGCCAATAGCTCTGATCGTCGCCGAAGCGGGAGATGGCGCGCGGCTGATCGTGATTGCACCAAAACAGGGCGTTCCAGCCGCCGCCTTGCTGCATGCCGGTTTGCCATTCCCCCAAGATTTTCTTGAGCTGCAGGAAGTCAAAGTCCGCTTTGATCCATTTCTCTCCGTTCGGATAGTCTACTTTCAAATGATGAAAGTTAAACGTCATGCTGAGTTCGTTCTCCGCAGGATTGCTGTACTTGATACAGTTTTCAATTGACGTCGAAGACATTTCGCCGACGGTCAAAAACTGATCGTTGCGGGAAAATACGTGCTGGTTCATTTCCTTGAGGTACTCGTGGATACGCGGGCCGTCGGTATAATACTTGCGGCCGTCCGCGGTCGGCGAAGCAAGCGTGTCATCGGGAAAGCTTTGGTCCTTCGAGATCACATTGATCACATCGAGACGGAAACCATCCACGCCCTTGTTCAGCCAAAAATTCATCATTTCATAAATTTTTTCACGCAAGACCGGATTCTCCCAATTGAGATCGGCCTGAGTCACATCGTACAGGTGCAAGTAGTATTGCCCGGTTTGTTCATCGTACTGCCAGGCGCTTCCGCCAAACTTGGACCGCCAGTTGTTTGGCGGTCCTCCGTCCTTTCCGTTCCTCCAGATATAAAAGTTGCGGTACGGGCTGGCTTGGTCGCGGGCGGCTTCCTGAAACCATGGATGCTCCGTCGAAGTATGGTTGACAACAATGTCTAGCATCACTTTAATTCCTTTTTGATGAGCTGTCTCCAGCAGGCTGTCGAACGTCTCCATCGTTCCGTATTGGTGATAGATGCGGTAATAATCGCTAATATCATAGCCATTGTCATTTTGCGGCGATTCGTAAATCGGCGTCAGCCAAATCACATCGACGCCCAATTCCTTCAGATAATCCAGCTTCTCGATGACCCCCTGCAAATCGCCGATGCCATCGCCATCTGTATCTTTAAAACTTTTGAGATAGATCTGATACACCACTGCCTTTTTCCACCAAGGCTGATTCATATTAAGACACCTTCTTTGTTTCGATCTGGCTGCTTTGTTGTTGCTTTTTCATTTTTCCAAAGAAGTAGGTTAGCACAAACGGCACAACTAAGGCAATGATCATACCGATGAAAAAGACACCCCACTGCTGCGGCAAAATGGACAGGAAGCCCGGCAAGCCGCCGACCCCGACAGAGGACGCTTTGACATGGCTTAAAGTAATCACCACGGCACCGATGGCCGAACCGATCATCGCGGAAAAGAACGGATAGCGGAAGCGGATATTGATCCCAAACATCGCCGGTTCGGTAATCCCCAGGTAGGCGGAGACAGCGGAGGTGACCGACATCCCTTTCACTTTTTCATCCTTGGAGATCAGCATCATGGCCAACGCGGCAGAACCTTGCGAAATGTTGGACAAGGCGAGAATCGGCCAGAGAAACGTCGTTCCCGTACTGGCGATCAACTGCAGGTCTACCGCCAGGAACGTATGGTGCATCCCCGTAACCACCAACACGGCATACAGTCCGCCGTATATCAGTCCGCCAATCACCGGCAGCGTGTCAAACACATAAACGAATGCAGAAGTAATCGCATTGCCAATCGCAAAAGTCAACGGACCGATCACAATAAAAGACAGAAATCCGGTAACCAGCAAAGCGACAGGCGCAACCACCAGCAGCTTGAACCCATCGGCCACACGCTTGTTTAAAAACTGTTCAATCTTGCTCAACACATATGCAGAAACAAGTACCGGCAACACTTGCCCTTGATACCCAATTTTTTCGATGCTTAAGCCAAACAAATTCCAATATGGGACCGTTCCCTTGGCGACCGCTTCACCATAGCCCCATGCGTTCAACAAATCGGGGTGTATCAACATCAAGCCAAGCACGATCCCCAACAGTTCACTGCCGCCGAAGCGTTTTACCGCCGACCAGCCTATCAATCCCGGAAGGAAAGTAAACGAGGTATTGGCAATAAGATTGATCATTCCGGCAAAATCCTTCCAGGCTGGATAAACATCGATGAATGCTTGATCGGCATAAAAAATTCCTTTTCCCGACAAGATGTTGTTAATCCCCATCAGCAAACCGGCCGTCACGATTGCGGGCAGCAGCGGGATAAAAATGTCTCCCAGCGTTTTAACGGCACGCTGCAACGGATTCAATTTCTCTTCCGCCGCACTTTTCACTTTCTCTTTGGTCGTCTGCTCCATACCGGTCAGGTCAAGAAAATATTCATAAGCTTTTTCCACCAGTCCAGGTCCAATGACAACTTGAAACTGTCCGTTCGCCATAAAGGAGCCTTTCACAATGTCAACGCTTTCAAGAGTAGCTTTATCAACCTTGCTTTCGTCCTTCAGTGCCAGGCGCAAGCGGGTCACGCAATGCGTTGCCGCTGTGATATTTTCACTGCCCCCAAGCGCACGGACAATCTGTTCAACCGATTCCCTTTTTACGCTCATTCTGGCCATCCTCCTTTTTGCAACCGCTTTCAGACTTCTGTTTATAGCTTAACTTGTCTATACAAGTTAAGTCAATACTTGTTTATACAAGTTCGGCAAAAACCGTTTTTCGTTCACTTTCCCCAAAATAAAAAAGCCGCCGAGCGGCGCAGTTTGTGGACTCACCTGTGTGGCAAAACGGTCGTTTATCACACAGATTGACGATGTCTGCAAATCTGAACCGCTTTAGCGGCGACGGGCAAAATCGGTAAAAATGAACCGGTCGGGGCGATGGCGGGATTCCGTATATTCAAACTGGGTTCCATCATACAAGTAGACAAAATTTTTAACGACCGCCATCAGGTTATATTGCTTTACATCCAACTGCTCTTTGTCAGTGCGGGTCGCTTTTTCCACCTGGATGACGCGTTTGGCAAACCCGATTTTTTGGTTAAGCGTTTCCTCGATATATTCATAGATGGAAGCGGCGGCTATTTCTTCCGTCAAACCAGGGACAAGCTCCTTCAAAAAATAGTTGATATCGAGAATAATATTTTCGCCTTCCAGTTTACGGACGCGAAACAGCTGATAAGCCGTTTTCCCCAAAGGAAGATTCGTTTTTTTCTGCAGCGGTTCATCGATGGTTACCTCCGCAAACCGGGAGACAACGGTTGAAAACGCCTTTCCGCTCGCTTGCGCCGCTTCCTTGAAACTGACCAGCCCGCCTACAGAAAAGGAAATCAGATCGTTCTCCAGGACAAAAACGCCCTTTCCGTGCAAACTGTAGACGAACCCTTCCTTGGCCAGCAGCTCCAAAGCCCGGCGCACCGTTCCCCGGCTGGCGCCGTAGCGCTTGCACAAATCCGTTTCCGACGGCAGCTTTTCGCCTGGGGAGACGGTCCCCTCCAATATGCTGTTTTTTAAATCTTCATAGATTTCCCTATATCGTTTCGTCATAGAATCCTCGAATGTCAGCTGTTTTCTTTCCATTATACAACAACTTTTGGCGACAGCTGGCGGAGTGGGTACGGTTTATTTTTTTTCATCACGCTCATGAGCGTTGGATCGTGTTCATCGACCTTTCTGCAGCCTGACGCACGGGAAACAGGAAGGCAACCAGCACCGCCAAGGCGCAGCCGATAAAAATCGGCAATTTTCCGGCTGTCGACAGATTGGCAAACGAAATCAGCAGCACGACATCAAAGAACGAATCGCCGATGGAAAGCAGGGAAAGCGTTGTGGCCCTGCTCTCGGAAGGAATATATTCATTTTGCAAATGGGAGTAGATTGGATTGCGGATCATTCGGGTCAGTCCGATCAAGGCGAAAGCGAGAATCGCAAAACTGAGCTGATTCATCCACAAGGCAGCGGCGACAAATACCAGCAAAATCATTGTTTGCGTCAAATACAAGAGACGGACGCGAGAAAACCGGCTGGTCAACCATTGGATATTTTCCGAGATCGCAACCCCGATCAGGGCAATCGCCGCATAGAGCAAGCCGAGCCACTCGACGGGGAAGCCGGCATCCAGCAGCAATGGTTGTTCCATCACGCCAAAGATATTCACGGTGACGACAAAAATCAAGGTAAAGTTGACAAACAGCTTGAGCAAGTCGGGCGTCTGGCGAATCAGGCGCCAGCCTTGCTTGACATGGTTAAAAGGATTGTCCCGAAATTTATGAAAAGAAGCCGGATTGCGGACGCGAAACAAAAACGCAAGCTGCCCGAGTTGAGCGAGCAAGCCTAAACCGGTCAACAAAAGAAACTGCTCCTTGCTTAAATCTTTGGCCAGCAATGACCCGAGCAAAAACGTGATTGCGGTCGGCAAGAGCGCAGCCGTTTGCAGTTTCCCCATGGCCACGTCCATTTTTCCTTCTTCGTTGCTTTGCTTGAGCGAATCATAAATTAATGCTTCTTCCGCCCCGGAAAAAAAGGTCACGGACATCGCCCACAAAACATTGTATAGATAAAACAGCCAGCTTTGCCCAGTGAGCAGGGCCAGCACCAAGCAACACTTACCAATAATTGAAACGGCCGATCCCCCGCTCTCTTGATTAGAAAATTGCTATTTTTCCATTATAATTGCGGTTGGAAATAAATAGAAGAAAAAACTCCCTCCATGCTTGTATGGAAGGAGCAAACATTACACTTATTTTCCTGTTAGCAAAAACTGTTCGATCCTGGCTTGAATCGAGTCGCGCACTTGCCGAAAACGGTCTTGAATCTCTTCCTCGGTTCCCGTCGCTTTCGCCGGGTCGTCAAAACCCCAGTGCCATTTGACCACATCGGGATTGGGTATAACCGGACAATGCTCGTCTGCGTGTCCGCAAAGCGTAATGACATAGTCGGCCTGTTCCAGCAGCTGCGGATCAATAACATCAGAACTGTGCCCGCCGAGATCAATCCCCGCCTCCTTCATGACTTGCATCGCACGCGGATTGACACCATGCGCTTCCAGACCAGCGCTCTTCACTTCATAGCGGTCACCGCCCATGGCTCGCAAAAATCCTTCCGCCATTTGGCTGCGGCAGGAATTGCCCGTGCAGAGAAAATAAACAAGCGGTTTTTTGTCCATGATTTGCTTCTCCTTATTCCTGCAAATTGGTTTAGCTGATCGCTTCCAGCCACAAGTACAGCCCCAATAACGTAATCATCAGCGTCGGAATGGTCAATACAATCCCGCTGCGAAAATATTGGCCCCAGGTGATTTTTACATCTTTCCGGGATAAAACGTGCAGCCAGAGCAACGTCGCTAGCGATCCAATCGGCGTAATTTTCGGCCCCAAGTCGCTGCCGATCACATTGGCATAGACCAACGCTTCTTTTAGCACACCTGAAGTCTCCGTCCCCTGAATCGCCAAGGCATTAATCATCACGGTCGGCAGATTGTTCATTACCGAAGACAGGATCGCCGAAAGAAAGCCCATCCCCATTGTCGCTGCCAGCAAACCATGGTTGGCAAACGCCTCGATCCATTGTCCCAGCATGTCCGTCAGGCCGACATTGCGCAACCCGTAGACGACCACATACATGCCGATCGAAAAGACGACAATCGACCAGGGTGCCTCCTTGACCACCCGTCTCGTATCAATCGCTTTGAAAGCGCGGGCGGCCAACAGAAAACACAGCGCGGCCACACCGGCCGTCGCCGAAATCGGAATCCCGGCCAGTTCATTCATCAAATAGCCGGCGAGCAAAATGGCGAGGATCAGCCAAGACAACCGAAACAGCCGCATATCTTTGATCGCTTGCCGGGGCTCTTTTAACGGAGCCATGTCGTATTGGCGGGGGATCGCCTTCCGGTAGAAAACATAAAGCACCAACATACTGGCCGCCAACGAGAACAGATTGGGCACAATCATCCGGGAGGCGTATTCGATAAACCCGATTTGAAAATAGTCTGCCGACACGATGTTCACCAGATTGCTGACGATCAGCGGCAACGAGGTCGTATCAGCGACAAACCCGCTGGCCATGATAAACGGCAACACCATCCTGTCCGGCAAGCGCAGCGCCCGGACTTGGGCAAGTACAATCGGCGTCAGGATCAATGCCGCGCCATCGTTGGCAAAAAAGGCCGATACCGCCGCCCCCAGCAGCACTACATACAGAAACAGCAGCCGCCCGTTCCCTTTGGCCATCCGTGCGATATGCAAGGCAGACCATTCAAAAAAACCGATCTGATCAAGGATCAGGGAAATAAGGATGATCCCGACAAAAGCCAAAGTGGCGTTCCAGACAATCCCTGTCACCGCAGCGACATCCGCAAAGCTGACCACGCCGGACAGCAAGGCGAGAATCGCTCCGCCCGCCGCCGACCACCCAATGCCAAGCCCCTTCGGTTGCCAGATGACAAAGGTTAGCGTAACAGCAAAAATGACAATAGCAGTCCACAGTACCAGCATGATTTTTCTCCACTCTTTTTCTCATCTCGTTGCAGTTGACCGAATCATCCTGCACATCTATTTATCGGAGTTAACTTTTACTTTGTCAAGCAAAACAGCGTTTAACCCGTTCAAAAATGCCAGGGCGCTCGCTTTCAT
Source organism: Brevibacillus fulvus (assembly GCF_016908525.1). Classification (GTDB taxonomy): domain Bacteria; phylum Bacillota; class Bacilli; order Brevibacillales; family Brevibacillaceae; genus Brevibacillus_G; species Brevibacillus_G fulvus. The sequence continues at coordinate 56,175 of NZ_JAFBEB010000011.1, read as the reverse complement.
AATATCGGTATCCATGGCGCGGCCAAAATACGGCTTTCCCTGATACTCCATTTGAATATTTACCCGGCCGATCGCTTCTTTTCCTCTGGAAATACTGTTAATTTTGTAACTGTTCAGCGTCACGTCAAGCTGGGTCAAAGTTTTCAGGACTGTATACAAAGCGTCAATCGGACCGATACCCACTGCACTGCCTTCCAGCAATTTGTTGCCTCGTTTCAATACAATCGCTGCCGTTGGCTTTTGCTCATTGGTTACAACTTCATAAGAAATCAACTCGAACAACGAATGGTCGGTTTGAGCTTGCGAACGGTGACCCGTCACCAGATAGAACAAATCGTGATCGTACACTTCTTTCTTGGCATCAGCCAAAGCAAGGAACTTCTCAAACAAATGCTCAAATTCGTTGGCATCGTCGGTAGCAAACCCCAGTTTCTCCACGGCATTTTTGAAAGCATGCCGTCCGGAGCGGGCGGTCAGGATCAATTCCATCTTTTCGACGCCAACTTCTTCAGGCGACATGATTTCATATACTTGTTTGTCCTTGAGCAATCCGTCCTGATGAATACCGGAGGAATGGGCAAACGCATTCTCTCCGGTAATGGCCTTGTTTACTTGAACATCCAGCCCCGTCAAATAGGTAAGCAATCTGGAGGTTTTCAACAATTCCTGCGTGTGGATGTTCGTGCGGCATTGGTAATAATTCTCTCGCACCTTCAGACTCATGACCACTTCTTCCAAAGAGGTATTGCCGGCGCGTTCTCCCAATCCATTAATCGTGCACTCAATCTTTTCCGCCCCATTTTTTATGGCGCTGAGCGTATTGGCCGTGGCCAACCCCAAATCATTATGGCAATGGACACTCAAAATTACGTTATCATTTAAATTTTTTAACCGGTCATTGATTCTGCGAATCAGATCGCCGAACTCTTCCGGTACGGCATAACCAACCGTATCGGGTACGTTGATCATCGTCGCTCCCGCTTTTACGACAGCCTCAATGGTTTTCCACAAATACTCAAAGTCCGATCTCGATGCGTCTTCCGTAGAGTACTGCACATTCGGGAGCAGCGTTTTGGCGTATTTTACCGCCTCAACGCCCATCTGCAGCACAGCGTCCTGCGAACGGTTAAATTTTTTCTCCACATGGATATCCGAGGTTCCCAACACGATGTGGATGAACGGGTCCTCCGCGTCTCGAATGCTTTCAAAGACGGCGTCAATATCGCTTTTGACCGCCCGTGCAAGCGCGGTGACAGATACGCTGTCCCCTACTTTGCGGGCAATCTCCTGAACAGCCTGAAAATCTCCGTGCGACGAGGCGGGAAAACCCGCTTCGATGATATCAACGTTCAACCGTTTCAGTTGTTGGGCAAATTCAACTTTTTGACTCACATTCATTTTTGCTCCTGGTACTTGTTCTCCGTCGCGCAACGTCGTATCAAGCACGATAATGCTTCGATTCATCTTTCCTTCCCCCTCATCCTGATTCATCATCATCATTCATCTATCTCAAGCGGTGCTGATAAAACCCGGACTTTTATCAACAAAAAACCTCGTCTCTGCAATAGAGACGAGGTTGATCCCGCGGTACCACTCTAATTCATTTCCATCGGAAATAAGCTCCTTCGATGGCTGTCACCATCTATCCCTGTAACGGTGGAATTCCGGCTTACCCTACATTGTCAGGCAGCTGTTCATAGACGAGTTCGGAGTAATCGACACTGCCGTTTCCCACCAACCAACGGCTCTCTGAAAGGTCCCTTTACTCCTACTATTTCTAATCAACACATTTACGCGATCGTTTTTTACATTATAAGGAATCCCCTCCACAGTGTCAACGCTCAAACGAGCCGCTCTCTCTGCTCTTCCCGCTTTGGTTTGGCCCGGGCGAAAATGGCGTGTTTCATGTTTGTCAATAAATCCGCTATGTTGTTACTTTGGAAACGACTATAATATGGGGAATGAAGGAGGTGTCCGCCATGCAAGAAAATATCAGGCAGGCGCTGGCCGTCGTTTTGGAGGATTGGAATCGTATGGCAACAGCGGACCACGAAGACGCTGACTGGACAGCGGAGCGGTTTGAAGCGTCATTTTATAAAATGATCGACGCCGTGCGCGACTGGACGGACAATCTCGAGCCAAGGCCGCAAACGTTGGCTGAGTTTTGGCAGCTGCCGGAAATCGAGGAGATTGTCGAACGGCTGCCGGCACCGTTGCAGCTGAATTTTGAAACAGAAGCGGAGTTGATCGTGGAGAAGATCATCCGCATTGATGATGAGAAATATGATTAAAAAGCTGCTGAGGGCCCTCAGCAGCTCAGTTGCAGAAATCGCTCATTCCGGAATATACGGCAGTTCCAGTTCGGTCGGAATGTTGATCACATGCGTTTCCGTGTAGGAGCGGATGCCTTCCAGGCCATATTCCCGCCCTACGCCGGACTGCTTCACGCCGCCGAACGGGAACCGCACATCAAGCCCCTGGACGGCGGCTGTATTGATCATCGTCGTTCCCGCTTCGATCCGTCGCGCAACGCGGATCGCATCCTCTTCCTTGCCCCAAACCGAACTGGTCAACCCGTATATGCTTTCATTATGCAGTGCAATTACCTGCTCTTCATCGTCAAAAGGAAGAATCGGCAACGTCGGGCCAAACTGTTCTTCCACGACGATCGGATCGTGGTAGTCGCAGCCCAGCACAATGGTCGGCTGCATAAAGTAACCGCGCTCGAACAGCTCTGGGTCAACCACTTTCCCCAGCTTGATCACCTCGGCTCCCCGTTGCTGGGCATCGTCGATCAGACTTTGCACATACTTCACTTGGCCAAGATTGTTCACCGGCCCAATCGTAACTTGCGGATGGAATGGATCGCCGACACGAATCCACTTATCCGCCGCTTCCCGATATTTCTTGACAAATTCATCGTAGAGCGAGCGATGTACATAGACGCGTTTGGCGATCATGCAAATTTGGCCGGCGGTGAGAAAATTGGAGATGACCAAGCGGCGCATCGCCCGCTCATCGTTTACGTCAAAGCCCGGTAAAATGATCGCGGCATCATTCCCGCCCAACTCCAGGGTCATTTTCTTAATCGTTTCCGAAGCCGCCTTGATAATATGTTTGGCCGTCTTGGTGCCGCCGGTAAAAGCGATTTTGGCAACTTTCGGATGGGAGGTCAGCTCCACGCCGACATCAGCCTCTCCATGAACGAGATTAAGCACACCCGGCGGAAATTCGGCGGAAATGATTTCTGCCACTTTGCTGACGGCTAACGGCGCAAACGGGCTTGGTTTCAAAACCATCGTATTCCCCGTCAAAATCGCCGGGGCAATTTTGATCGTTGACAATGAGATCGGGTAATTCCACGGGGTGATGGCCGAGACGACACCGATCGGATCATGACTGATTATCGTCTTGCCTTTTTCGTGCTGCCTCACTTCTTCCTGTACGACCTCTTTTACATGATCGCAGGCAAATTCCATCCACATCAGCGAAATGGCAAATTCCCCCTCGGCATCATACAGCGGTTTGCCATGTTCGCGCGACAGCAGCCGCGCCAAATCGGGGATCGCAGCTCTCAGCTTTTCGATCGCCCGGCGCATACGCTCGATCCGTTCCTCAACGGCACTCGTTTTCCAACTGCCAAAAGCCTGATAGGCCGCTTCAATCGCCTGCACGGTATCTTCTCTTGAATTAACCGGTGCATATCCCACAATTTCCTCCGGATTGGCCGGATTTTCCCGCGGCTGCTTTTTATCTGTTGAAATCGGCTGTCCATTAATAATCGCATGCACGGTAATCGGCTCTGTTGCCATCGTATCCCTTCCTCCAAACAGTAATGTTTCAATCACTAGCATTTGGAAATGGAGGAAAAACTATGCGGGGTGTAGTATTAAAAAGGACAAAGTTTTCCTGGGGGAGTGACAATATGGAAATTACGATTGGCAAGCAACCGGAATTTCACCTCGTCGGCTTATTTTATGCTGGGCCTTTTTCCGCTTTGAGCCAGGGTGTTCCGAATATGGTGAAAACTTTGCAATCGCGCCTCGCGCAAATTCCGCACAAACGCGATCCGCTGACCCGCTACGAAGTTTCCTTCGAAGACCCGAACGGCATCTATACCATCTTAGCCTGTACCGAGGTGGAACAGTTTCAGATCCCTCCCGGCATGATCGGCTATACCGTACCTGCTCTCACTTATGCCCATGCCGTTCACCATGGTCCGCTCGTCGAAGTGCCCAATACCTACATCAGCGTCTTTCGCTGGCTTGCCGAACACGGTTACACGCGGCGAACCGACTTGCACAGCATCGAACGCTATCACGCTGATACGGAAAATAATCGGGTTGAAATCTTGATTCCTCTTGAAGCGTAAGCGGGAACCAAAAAGAAGCGGATTACGAGACTTTCAGGAGTCCTAATCTGCTTTTTTCTTAAACGGAGGGCGACAGACTAATTCTACCTGATCTTTGTGATCGCGTCAGTGATTCACAACAGATGCACAGCCGGCGCCTATTGGCTGCCGGCAGCTCGGCAGGATATTTTTTTTCAGACCCATGCTGTACGTGGAGAGCCTCTATCTTAATATTTGGTATAATAAAAAAAATGCCATACTTCAGGAAACGCTTGGAAAGCACGAAGATCAAACGTTTATCGCAGATATAGAAGACGGGGGAGTCAGCGTTATGGTCAAAAAACGGTCGCGCGTCACACTTCAGCAAGTCGCTGAACATGCAGGAGTCTCGCGGGCAACTGCTTCCAAAGTCGTCCGAGGCTCATCAAATGTGTCGGACGCCGCACGCGAAAAAGTATTCAACTCGATGAAAGAGTTAGGCTATATCTACGATAGGGTAGCCGCCAATCTGCGCTCTAACCGCTCCAATACGATCGGTCTGATTATTACCGATATCAGAAATCCTTACTTTTCGGACTTGCTGATCGGCATCCATGAGTCTCTCGATAAAGAAGGGTACACCGTCATTTTAGGAACGACTTTTGATTCCGTCGAAAAACAGGACTTGCTCCTGTCGACGATGCTGGAACATCGCGTTGGAGGAATTCTGTTGAGCCCCGTCCCGGGAAGTTCTCCTGAGACGGTCGAACGTTTAAGCCAGTTTGATATTCCCATCGTGCTGGCCGCCAGACGGATTACGACTGATCATCAATTTGACTACGTTGGAATCGACAATGTAGAGGGTGCGAAATTGGCCGTTCAGCATCTGGTGGCAAAAGGCCATCAACGCATCGCCTTTATAGGCGGACCAAGCAACTCATCCGCTTGGCAAGAAAGAACAGAGGGCTATTGCCTAGCCCTGCTTGAAGCGGGAATTCCGGTCGATGAAGCCTTGATTAAGGAAGGTCCGACGACGAGACAAGGCGGTTATGAAACGATCAGAAAAGTATTGGAGCAACCTGACCCGCCAACGGCCATTTTTTGCTATAACGACATTATCGCATTGGGGGCACTGACTTATCTTGATGAGATCGGGATAAAACCGGGGCAGCACATTTCGATTGTGGGCTTTGATGATATTCAAGAGGCTTCGATGACTCCACCCGGCTTATCCACCATTGCTGCCCATCCGCAGCAAATCGGGGCCTATGCAGCGAATCTGCTTCATCAGCGGATCAGCGGATTGGCCGGTCCCCCTCAACAGATTATTTTAAGTCCGGACCTCATTGTTCGCGGAACCACATAAAGGTTTGAGAAGAATGAAAAAAAGACCACCGCTGGTCTTTTTTTTAAATTGTTCATTTGTGTATGGTAAAGTGAGCCAGTTCTTCCTTCAATTCCTGCGCCATTCGGCTTAAGTGCTCACTTGATCGGGAAATTCCTTCCATCGAAGCAAGCTGCCCTTGAATTGAACCGGCAATCGATTCCGTATTGCTTACGGCATGATCGGAAACCGACACCATCTCATCGAGCGAAGACGTCACTTCCTCTACCCCCGCCGTTACTTCTTCTGTGGCAGCGGAAATTTCCGCGATTTGGGCGGCAACCTCCTGTACGGATTCATAGATAGCGGCAAACACCTGTTCCAGACTTCCCATAATCGTCGTACCTTCCGCCACAACCGTTACCCCTTCGTTCATGGCACTCATCGCACGAGCGGTTGTCTGTTGAACATCGAAAATAAGTTGCGCGATATGGTCCGAAGATGCTTGCGATTGCTCCGCCAGTTTTTTCACTTCCTCGGCAACGACCGAGAATCCTTTGCCATGTTCTCCCGCCCGTGCAGCCTCAATGGAGGCATTCAGCGAAAGCATTTGCGTCTGGCGGGCGATCTCGCTTATCACGTTTACAATCTCCCCGATCTTGACGGAAAGCTGACCCAGTGCAGCAATTTCGTCGGAAGAATGGGTAACCGCCCGCTCAATCGTTCCCATGTGAGCGATTGCCTTGCCAACAGCGTCATTTCCTTTCGTCACGGCATCCGTGGTCCCTTTTGTTGTATCGGAAACCTTGGAAGTCGATTCAGCGATTCTCAACATGCTCGTGGACATTTCTTCCATGGCCAAAGACGTTTGTTGGGTTGCTTTCGCTTGTGTTGCCGACCCGTTTACCACTTGTTCGGCTGCCTGCCCGATTTGTCGGGCTGTCTCCGCCGTTTCCGCGGAAATTGCGGTCAGCTGTTCAGAGGAAGCGGCAACTTGGGCAGAGGCTTGATTCGCCTGACCAAGGATGCCGGTCATCGACTCCAGCATGACATTCATGTTTTTTGCGATCAACTCTACTTCATCTTTCGTGTTCATCGCGACGCGAACGGTCAAATCGCCCGTAGCCACTCGTTCCAACGCTCTGGCCAAGGTCGCAAGCGGTTGGGAAATTTTACGTCCGATCAGCCAGGACAACAAGGCAGCCAAAATACAGACGATCAGTAACATCATCATCGATATGCGCTGATACGTATCGACCGTTGCGTACACTTCCTCGGCGTCAATCGTCACCAACACCTTCCAGCCAGTCGCAGGAACGGTGCTGTACGCCGTCACTTTGTCCTTCCCGTCCGTACTGATGTACTGCACGGTACCGCTTTCGTTTTGGTAAACCGTCTCTTTAAAGTAGGCAACTTGTTCAGGGGTAAATACCTCCTCCAACGTTTTGCCCGGCCGGTCCTCAAACTTGGCATGAGCGAGAAAAACTCCGTCGTTCGTCCACAAATAGCCAAATCCTGTTTCGCCGAGTTTGATCTGTTTCGTTAACGTTGCCAGGATGGTCGGATTCACCACCGCATTGACCGTTCCGAGAAATTTGTCCCCGTCGAGTATGGGAACAGCAATGACGATAATCAGTTTTCCTGTTTTTTGGTTGACCAGCAAGCCGCTGATCGTCGGTTTTTTGCTTTCTTTCGCTTTTTTGTAGTAGTCCCGTTCCGCTACATTGGACTTCTGTCCCATCCAGTTCGCGCTATTCGCGTCTTTGTCGACATAGGCGTAATATTCAATCTCTGGATCGGCTTCCCCGACCGTCTTCAGTATCGACAGAATCTTTGAAGCGTCCCCGTTTTTAAATTCCGGGTGAGCCTTGATCAATTCCTGAACAACCACGATTTTATGCTGAATCCAGTAATCGATATTCGCGGCGTTTGCGCTGGCTATATCAATGGTTTTCCGGTTGGTGTCCTCGGTTGTAGTTGCTTTGGAGTATTGCGACAAAACCAATGTCGTTACCAGCAATGGAATCAAGGAGAACAACAGGAAAGCAATACTCGATTTTGCTTTGATAGAGTGAATCCAATTCATGCTGCTGCGTCCCCTTTTGCTTGACTTGTAGCGATGCTTACAACAACTGGTTCCCTTTATGTTGGCTTTTTAAACCATTATTTGTGGTGAAACTGGGATCATTCGCATGTGCTCGATTGCCGTTTTCGCAGCCTGGCAGGAGTCCGCTCCCTGGTCGATCGCGAACGTAATAGAATCCTGATATTCGATGGCTTTCAGATGGCATTCTTCAAAGATTCCGAAAGCAATACTCGTGCAAATCCAGTCCCAGCCGCGCTCCTTCATCAAGCAGTTCACGCACTACTTCGTCACTGATCGGGATGCCTGTTTGCAAGCGGATGGCCGCGGTTCGCTCCTCAGGCTCTCCAGGGATGAGAATCTCCTCGAACCCTTGGGCAAGCGGCGAAGATTTCGCCTTTGCCACAAAAGTGTCCATCCTTGTCCCAAATTCTTCTCTCGTCATGAATAAATCCGGGCGGATGGCCAGAAATAAATGGCCGACGTTTTGCGGTTCGGAATGATCATAGTAGAGGCTTTTTACAGCACCGCCGTAGTTGGCGCCGGTAAGTACCCCTGCGAGCAAATCCATCAGCATGGCGAGCGCGGCCCCTTTTGCCCCGCCGAATGGCAAGCATACCCCTTCAAACGCTTTTTGGGCGTTGGTCGTCGGCGCCCCATCGGAATCCAGCGCCAAGCCTTGCGGAATCGGTTCCCCATGCAACGCCGCCATTCTGATCTTTCCGCGGGCGATCACGGTCATTGCCATATCCAAAACATAAGGAACTTCTTTTCCTCCTGGAACTCCAGCGGCGAATGGACTGGCGCCGAGAAAAGCGGTTCGGCCTCCCCAAACCGGCAATGCGGGCGAGGAATTGGTATAAGCGAGAGCGATATAACCTTTTTCAATGGCCTGTTTCACATACAGCGCGGCCATCCCGTAATGCGTGCTGCGCCTGACTCCTACCAGTCCGATTCCACTCTCCGCAGCCAGAGCGATGGCTTCATCCATGGCTCGATGAGCTACAAGAAAACCCATCCCGTCGTCGCCATCGACCAGAGACACCGCCGCTGAAACTTGATGAACGCTGATGTTTGGCTGCGGATTGACCACCCCTCTCCGAATCCGCTCCAAATACATGGGGATTCGGGAAACGCCGTGTGAGTCCAACCCGCGCAAATTGGCTTCAACCAGATCGCAGGCAATCACCGCCGCGTCTTCAGGCCGCAATCCTCCGCCTTCAAACAGCTTGGCCGCGATCCGCCTCAATTCTTCCGCTTTGATCAACCGCTCTGACATCAAATGGCCTCCTTCATTCCTCATTTAAAAAGCTAACGTCATCTTAGCACGAGGAAACGGAGTAAAAAAAATGAAAAGAGCGCATCGCAGCCGATAACGATTTTGAATTGTCAGCCGCTTGTTCATAGACCGTGCAGCGAAGAGCTCTTTTTCCACATTCAGAGCCGTTCTGCAATCGCTTTCGTAAACTCCGTTGTCGTCGCCGTACCGCCGAGATCGCGAGTGCAAATGCCGGCTTCGATCGTCCTCATGATCGCGGTTTCGACTGTGCGAGCAAGTTGTTGCAAACTTTCATCCTGATGTCGGCTGGCCAGCCAATCGAGCAACATGACAGCGGAAAGCATCTCGCCGACCGGATTGGCCATGTTTTTACCAGCAATATCCGGTGCTGAGCCATGCGCGGCCTGAGCCATCGCCTGATTGTCGTTCGTGTTGATGGAAGGAGCCAATCCGAGACTGCCGACCAATTCCCCGGCCAAATCGGACAAAATGTCGCCAAACATATTGGTAGTTACGATGACATCAAAATCTTTCGCCCGGCGAACCAGATGCGCAGTCATCGCATCGATATGGTAATCCTCCACCTCAACTGCGGGATACTGCTTCCCAACTTCCCGGCAAGTTTCCAGAAACAAGCCATATCCAAGCTTGATCACGTTGGCCTTATGGACAATCGCCACTTTTTTCCGCCGCTGCAGCGCCATGCGAAAAGCGGCGTGAGCGATTCGTTCCGCGGCTTTTTTCGTGAATACGCCAACGACAAGCGCTGTCTCCGGGTTGACCATAAATTCGCCGCTGCCCGCATACATATTGCGGTCGGGATAAAATCCTTCCGTATTTTCACGAAAGATGACCAAGTCAGCTTGCCCAACCATACTTTTAATCCCGGCAATCGTCTTGCTTGGCCGAATGTTGGCATACAGGTCAAAATGATGGCGAAGCTCTCCGCTTGGATTGCGTTTTGCTTTATGTTCCAGCGGATAGGCTGCCGAATCATGCGGTCCCATGATCCAGCCGTGACACGTCTCCAGCGCCTCTTTGGTCAGAGCGGGTACAGGATCGCCATATTCGTTGATTCCGCTCCAGCCCATTGGCAATTCAACAAATTCGAAGGAAATTCCCTCTGCTCGCTCTACCGCGGCTTGCAGTACATCTACCGTCGACTGCACGATTTCGGGGCCAATTCCATCCCCGTATAATACACCCAATTTGTAAGTCGTCATATCCGAGACCAACCCTTTCCGTTATGTAAATTTGTTGAGGTTTTGTTAAAAATGTAGTCGAGAGTTGACCAAAAATACAATATCGATTTTGCATCAGGTTCCATAGCTTTTGGTTATGCTTCGGAGCAATCTTTATGGGATGGGCAACAAAAAACCCCGGCGGATGTCCATCCTGTCGGACATGCCAGGGTCTTTACAGTGAGTGTCGTACAATAGATTCAAGAGAACAGAAACACAACTTCTTCCTTTGGAGCATCATAGTCGATGGTTAAATCTTTGCCGTCCACATACCAGCTATCGTCCTGTTCCATGTAAAAGGTAATTCCTTCGATCGTGGTAGTATAAGCCGGGCTGTTCGGTTCATCCTTGGCAATCCCTAAGGAAAAGGAGTCCTGTACTGTGCTGCTGCCGCCATATCTGACAAAAATGCGGACAAAATCGCCGCTTTTAAAACCCCAGTCACGCATCAACCATTCCAATGCCGCCTGTTTTACCTCAATTTTCATCGGGCTGCTTCATTCCTTTGCGCTGGTTTCGCTTCCATTGTATTTAAAGTATATCCAAAACCGGCTATTAACTCAACTTTTTTGTTTAGAAAGTTTGCGGAAAAACGCGCGGCAACGTTCCATCTTTCAGGCAAAATATTGCACAAATGCGCTGACCGGCTTGCGATAGCCGCGGGAACCAAATGCTCCGGCACAGTCAGCACTCAGTCGCTTCAAATAAAAATGCATCCGCCATGCAACAGCGAATGCCAACCAATTTCGGAAACCCAATCTACTTATTCGCTTTTCTCTCCATAACCGGCCTTACTTTTTGGCGTTTTTCGCACCTTGGTACGCCTGCACAAACCGGGAAGCTTCCTGTTCGATTTCTTGTGCCGTTTCGTATTGATAAAGCGCGCTGCCCACGCCGACGCACAGCGCACCGTTGCGGACGTAATCAGCAAGATTGTTCAGATTGATCCCGCCCGTCGGCATCAGCGGAATGTGTCCCAACGGGCCTTTGACGTGCTTCAGATAGTCCGCTCCGAGCGTATCGGCCGGGAATACTTTGACGATGTCTGCTCCCGCTTCGTATGCCGTCAAAATTTCCGATGGCGTCATCGCCCCTGCGCCGATCAGCACGCCGTAGCGATTGGCCAACGCGATGACATCGGTTTTCACTACCGGCGTGACGATAAAGTCCGCCCCGGTTTCCAGCGCCCGCTTCGCCGTTTCGGTATCCAGCACGGTCCCGGCCCCCAGCAACAGGCCCGCACCAAACTGTTTTTTCAGGACGTCCAGGCAGGCGTAACCATCCGCGTGTTCCACGGTAATCTCGATTGCCGTTACCCCTGCTCGCTGCAAAGCGGCGACGATTTCCACCACCTTTTCCGGTTTCATCCGGCGCATGACCGCAACAATGCCGGATTGCTGCAAACGTTGATAGCTTTCCAGTCGACTCGCCATCACAATCTTCCTCCTATTCCTCCAGTGTAATCATCGATTTGATCACACCGCGATTCGGTTTCAACAGATCGACATGCTCCTTGGCAAACCGCTCAAACGGGATCATTTCCGAAATATAGGCAGCAGAGTCAATTTTGCCTTCATTCAGGCAGCTGATTACATATTGGAAATCTTCCTGCGTCGCGTTGCGGCTGCCCATCAACGTCAGTTCCTTGGCGTGAAAATCCGGATCGGAGAACGTGATTTGATCTTTGACTAACCCTACATAGACGAGTGTTCCCCCATGAGCGACATAGTCAAAAGCGCCCGTCATCGAGTGCTTGTTCCCGGTCGCATCGAAAACGACGCTTGGCAACTCTTGCCCATTTCGTTCCAAAATGCGCTCTTTTGGCCGATCGGACGCCAGCACAATCTCGTCGCACCCTGTCCACTTCTGACAAAAGGCCAGTCGTTGCTCATCCATGTCCATGGCGATAACCTTTGCCCCTTGCAGCTTGGCAAAGCGGGCCACGCCCAGCCCGATCGGCCCTGCCCCGATCATCAGGATGGTCTCGCCCGCTTGGATGCCGGCCCGTCTGACAGCGTGCGCCCCGATGCTGAGCGGCTCGACAATCGCGGCCTCTTCCCAGGACAGCTGCGGTACGGGCAATACGTGCGAAGCGGGAACTACGATCGACTCGCGCATGCCGCCATCGATATGCACGCCAAGCACACGCATCCGGGTACAGCAATTCGTTTTTCCGCTGCGGCATGGCAGGCAAATGCCACAGTGCATATAGGGAATGACCGCTACTCTATCTCCTGCCTTGACATTGGTGACTTCTGCTCCGATTTGAACCACTTCCCCGGACAGCTCATGGCCAAGCACTCGCGGGTAGGCAAAAAACGGCTGATTGCCGCCAAACGCGTGAATGTCAGTACCGCAAATACCAATTCGCTTGATGTTGAGCAATACTTCATGCGCTGCCGGTGCAGCCGGCGCCTCCGTATCGATTAACGCCATTTTCCCCGGTTCCGAACAAACGATTGTTTTCATTTTTATACCCCTTTCGCTGCAAAATCTCCCGCTTCTCGCAATGCCTGCCGGATGCCCTTGCTGGCAATGGCCGCCACATAACGGGTAACGTTGTCGGTCAAGCCTGCGATTGCGTTCAAATCCTCGCCCCAAATGCCGCTCATTCCGAGAAATTGTTCGACCATTGCGGATAAAGCAACCCGTTGTTCATCCACCTGTTTCCATAGCTCACCAAGCTGGGTAACGAACGCCGCTTGATCGCGAATCACATATTCGTCCCCAATTGCCCTGACACCCCAGAATTGCTCGCCCTCGCTTCGCTTGAGCCGGTAAAAAACCAACAGGGCCGCCAATCCGAAGACCAACGCCTGCGGCAATGCCCCCTGCACTGCCTGATAGGCATGTATGCTGGGCAACACCCGGGTCGTGAACTTGGACAATCCATTCAGACTGATATCGAGCAGGTGATGCCGCAAATACGGATTGGCGAAGCGTGCGAGCACATCCTCGATGTAAGCATCAGCACGCTCATACATTTCTGCCGGCAACGCCTGTTTGATTTCATGCTGCATCGCATGCAGCAGGTAAGCTCGTAACTGTCTGTCCTCGACCGCCTCCCGCACCGTATTGATGCCCGCCAAAAAAGCAACGGCCGCCAGCAGTGTATGAGGCGCGTTCAACAGCTTTACTTTGAGTTCACGGTACTGCTCAATCCGGTCAAAAAAGACATGCAGCCCTGCCTGGCGAAACGGCAATTCTTGTTCCACCTCTACCGGTCCTTCGATGACGAACAAATGGTATGGCTCACAGACAGTCAACAGCTCGTCATGGTAGCCAAGTCGAGACTCCCACTCCTTTTCCTCTCCTTGAGGATATCCGGTGACGATGCGGTCGACCAGCGTATTGCAGAACACGCATGCCTCGTCGAGCCACCGGGCAAAAGCGGCGGAAAATCCCCAATGCGTTGCAACCCGCTTGCACAAATCTTTCAGCACCGCGCCGTTGTGTTCAACCAACTCGCATGGCAGGATGATCCAGCCCGCTTCTTTCGCTCCGTGAAACTTTACATAACGGTGATACAAGAGCGCGACCAGCTTGCCGGGAAAAGACAGCGGCGCTTGCGCCGGGTCGTAGGCTTCCTCATTCCATTGCAGTCCCGCTTCCGTTGTATTGGAAAAGAGGAAGCGGATTTCCGGCGACTCCGCCGTTCGCAGCGCGTCCGCCCAGTTCTCATATGGGTTGATTCCTCTGCTGATGACATCGATCCGTTCAACCCGCTCCATCGCTTCTCCGTTTGCAATGCCCCGCTGGACCAACGTATACAGACCATCCTGCCGATTCAGCTTCGGCACCACTTTTCCTCGCGGGGTGGGCTGGATGGCTACGACTTTGCCCTGAAAACAGCCGTTTTCGTTCATTCGGTACAGCATCCAGTCCACAAAGCCCCGCATAAAATTGCCTTCGCCGATCTGCAAGACACGCTCCGGGTGCAAAGCTGACTTGCGGCTGGCGTCAATTTCCAACAGCTTGCTTCGGTTGAGGGAAGGAGCCCGCTCGTTTTCCATCTTTTTGCCCCCCCCCTTACAGCGTCACGCCGTTTTTGAAAATCGCGATTTCTTTATAGCCGTACAGCTCGTTTTTGGCCTGAATACGACCGGAAGCCAGCTCGATCACGTAGCGGAAAAAGTCGGCTGCGGTACCTTCCATCGTGGCCCCCTGCACCAGTTGTCCGGCATTGTAATCGATCCAGTTTTTCTTGCGCTCATACAAAGCGGTATTCGTTGAGATTTTCACCGTCGGCACCGGTCCGCCAAACGGCGTGCCGCGTCCCGTTGTAAACAGAACAATCTGACATCCCGCAGCCGCCAACGCCGTCACCGAGACGAGATCGTTGCCCGGCCCTTGCAGCAGGCTAAGCCCGCTCTGGCGTATCCGCTCGCCATATTGCAAAACGTCATCCACCCGTCCGAACCCGCCTTTTTGCACGCATCCGAGCGATTTTTCCTCCAAGGTTGTAATGCCGCCTTTTTTATTGCCGGGTGACGGATTTTCATAGATCGGTTGATCATTTTTGGCAAAGTAGTGCTTAAAATCGTTGATCAGCTCGACAATTTGACCGTAGACTTGCTCGTTTTTCGCCCGCTCCATCAGGATCGTTTCCGCTCCGAACATTTCCGGCACTTCTGTCAATACGGTCGCCCCGCCCAACGAGATGAGCCGATCGGAAAATGCTCCCACCAACGGATTGGCGGTGATGCCGGACAAACCGTCCGAGCCGCCGCACTTCAACCCGATTTTCAGCTTGGAGACGGGCACTTCCTGCCTTTTAAATCGGGAAGCGTAGGCAACAAGTTCCTCGATTTGCTCCATCCCTTGCTCGATTTCATCCTCCACCTGCTGAACGGCGAGGAATTTGACCCGGTCAGCATGGTACGGTCCGATTGCTTCCTTGAACAGATCAATGTAATTGTTCTCGCAGCCCAAGCCGAGAACGAGCACACCACCGGCATTTGGATGGTTGACCAGGCCAGCGAGAATTTTTTGCGTATATTCCAAGTCATCGCCCAACTGTGAACAGCCGTACGGATGAGGAAAATGGTAGACCCCGTCGATATTTTCCCGTTTAAACGTCCGATCTGCCATTTTGGCCAGCTGTTCTGCCACTTTGTTAATGCAGCCGACCGTATTGATAATCCATATTTCATTGCGAACCCCGACGTCTCCGTTCTCGCGCACATAACCGAGAAACGTTTGCTCTTCCGCAACTGCATGCGGAAAAACAGTCGTCGCAACCGGTTTGTAAGAATAGGTGAGTTCTCCTTCGAGCTTGGTCTTGACATTGTGGCTGTGCACCCATTCTCCGCTGTCGATGTCTCGCGTCGCACTGCCGATCGGAAAGCCGTATTTGACAATATCCGTCCCGGCGGCAATCGGCTGATTGGCAATTTTGTGACCGCTTGGCACATCTTCTCTGGCAACCAGCGATACGCCGTTCAATTCGATCGTTTCGCCCTTCCTGACATCCCGCAAACAAATCCACACATTGTCTGCCTTATGAATCTGGATAAAACCGTGATCGGTCTCTGTCACTTGCTCCACCTCATTTATCCCGAAGTTTGTCAAAACATCATGTTTGGCAACCAGAGTGTAATCCCTGGAATAAAGGCGATCAACAACGCCGCAATGATTAACAGTACCAGGAACGGAAGGCTGTCTTTGACGAAATCTTCAATCCTTGTATTGGTAATTGCGCAGGTTGCGATCATGATCGTCCCGACAGGCGGGGTCAACGTTCCGATACTCAGGCAAATAATGAAGAAAATACCGAATTGAACCGGATCGATGTGATAAGCCTGCAGCATCGGCATAAACAGCGGCGTCAAAATGATCAGCGCGACGTTGCCTTCCACAAACATTCCGATAAACAGAAGAAAAACAAGCACGATCACGAAAAACATACTTGGGCTCGATACATAATCCAGCATAAAGCCGGTCAACGTTTGCGGTACCTGTTCAATCGTCAAAATCCAGCCGAAAGCGGAACCGGCAGCGATAATGAGCAAAATGGAAGCAGACGTTTTCACAGTCTCGATAACCGATGCGAGCATATGCTTGAACTTCATCTCGCGGTAAATGAACAATCCGAGAACCAGCGCGAAGACAACCGCGATGGCTCCTGCTTCGGTCGCGCTGAAAATACCAAAGCGAATGCCGCCAATGATGATAATCGGCAGGATAAAAGCAAGCAGCGCATCTTTAAAGGAAAGGAAAAATTCTTTCGGAGTGGCCCAGCCGCGATTGTCCATCTCATACTTATGTTTTTTCGCAATAAAATGCACATAAATCATGTAGATGACACAGAGTAAAATTCCCGGCAACAACCCGGCCATGAACAATTTTCCGATAGACACGTTGCCGACAAAGCCATACATAATCATGGCGATCCCCGGCGGAATGATCGGCGTGATCAAGGAAGTCGCTCCCGTCAGCACCGTGGAGAACGATTTCGGATAGCCTTTTTTGACCATCTCCGGCACGAGAATTTTGGAGAGCATCGCCGCATCAGCCACGTTGGAACCGGAGATCCCGCCCATCATCGTACTGATCAGGACGTTCACCTGGGCGAGGCGTCCCGGCAAAGGCTTGGTGATCACTTGCGCAAAGTTGAGCATGCGCTGTGTAATCCCGGTGTAGTTCATCAAAATACCGGCAGCGATAAAGAAGACGATGGCGAGCAAGGGCACGGATTCGATTCCCCCGACCATCCGCTGGATCAGGATAGCGTCGGGAACACTGTCGTTAAACAAGATGTAGAAGGCCGAACTGCCCGCCAGCGCAAAGGAAATCGGAATATCGATAAACAGCAGAAACAACAGGATGATCAAGGTTAGCGTGAGCAACATATTAGAGGTTTTCCCCCTTTTTCAGCTTTGCAGCAAACAGTGAAATGGTGTAATGAATTGTTGCAAGAATTCCGCCGAGCGGCACGGCTACGTCAATGTATTGATAGCTGATTCCCAGTACAGGAGTGATTTTGCTGCCGGCCTGCTCGGTCAACTGGTAGCCAAACACGACAAAAATACCGAGCAGAACTGCATACAAGATCACCACTTTCAACCCGCGCATAAACCGTGCAGCTGGCTTGGGCAGCTTCCTGACGAAGTAATCAACGCCAATGTGTCCATTATCTTTGATGGAAGAGCTCATCCCGATAAAAACCATCCAGATGAACAAGCCCAGCGTCACTTCTTCGGCCCAGCCAATCGGATGATTGAATATAAAGCGGGCTACTACGTTGATAAACGTAAGCAAAATAACACCGGCGCAGGCGATGCCTGCAACGGCATCATCCAGTGAATACAACCATCTCTTCAGCATCTCATTCCCTCCTGTGAAAGGGGAGCTTTCTGATCGCTCCCCCTTTTACATGCTACTTACGATTTTTCAACAGATCTTGAACAGTTTCATACAGATTTGGAGACCATTGCGGGAATGCTGTATATACACTTTTGGTTTTCTCCTTGAACTGATTCAAATCCACTTCCGTTACTTTCACGCCTTGTTGCTTAAACTCTTCCAGCACTTTCTCCGACTGTTCGTTTGTGATCGCCTTGGCAAATTCCCCTGCCTCGTCCCCGGTTTCGACCAAGATTTGCTGCAAATCTTGCGGAATCGTGTCAAAGAACGCCGTACCCGCTACCCATGGGCTGATAATTTTCGTATGTTCGGTCAGAGCCAAAAATTTGGCCACTTCGTTTGTTTTCGTACCTTGCAAAACAGGCAACGGGTTTTCCGCGCCATCAATCAGACCTTGCTGCAGCGAAGTGTATACGTCGGCAAGCGGCATCGGTGTAGGCGTTGCTCCCAAAGCTTCAAAAGTTTTGATATAAGTGTTGCTGTTTGGCACGCGGATTTTCATGCCTTTCATATCATCCGGGCTTTTCACTTCTTTCGTTGTCATCAAATGGCGATTGCCGTAAAGAGTGTTCGTCGTGACAACGACAAGGCCTTTTTGTTTCAACTGGTCGGTCAGCCCTTTAAACCAGTCCGTAGTTGTCAAATAAAACAGGTCATCCGTACTGTCCGTCAAATAAGGAGCCGTCATGATACCCATATCTGGTACATAGTCCATCAGGAAATCGTAGCCGGTCAAAATAATCGTGTTGTTTCCCATCTTTGCCTGCTCGATTACATCTTTCTCAGAACCGAGCTGCGAGCTTGGGAAGAGCTTCAGTTCCAGGCGGCCGTTGCTTTTTTGCTCGGCCAGTTCCTTCCATTTGTTGGCCAGTTGGTCAATCGGTTCGCCTGGCTGGTTGCCATAGGCAATATTGACAGATATTTTCTGACCGCCTTCCGCAGAACCATTGGCTGCTCCTGAAGAAGCCGAGTTATTGCCGCCGGACGAACATGCTGCCAGCGATAAAGCCGTTACGACCGAAAAAATCAACTTTGTCCACTTGAACCCTTTTTTCATCATTGATTCCCCTTCTCTCTTTTGGTTTTTGTAAGCGCTTGCTATATTGGCAATCGGCGTACCATTCGCAACTTTCTGAACGAATGCTGCGCATGTCCGCCTGTTAACGCTCAATCCGTTGTTTCTGACCAAGATATACCTCAATTTCATCCAAATACGGCAAGCCTTCGTTGTCGCCGCGAACACCTACGACGATGGAGCCAATCAAATTGGCCAGATGCAGACTTTTCTGGAGATCCCAGCCTTGCAACAAGCTATATAAATAGCCGACGGCAAATCCGTCGCCTGCCCCGACCGAATCGACGACCACCGATGCCGGTATTGCCGGATGATCGAGCACTTCGCCGTCCCGATTCCCAACCGCTCCGCGCTCGCCCCTTTTGATCACGACGTGGCGAATGCCAAGTTGGGCAAACCTTGCAAATATTTCAGCCGGTTCGGTTGTTCCGACGAGCAGATCAGCCTCCTCCTCACCCGCAAGCACCACATCGATATAGGGCATCAGTGCAAGCAGCGTTTCCCGTGCTTCCTCCGCGCTCCACAATTTCAAGCGGATATTCGGGTCAAATGTGACGAGCTTTCCTTTCTGCTTGGCCAGTTGGACCAGGCGAAGCAGCACTTCGCGGTTTGTCTTGGCCACCGCAGGGAACACTCCGGAGATATGAACGATTTTCGCTTGCTCTACATACGCCTCGTCAATCTGCTCGGGACGCATCGTTGATGTGGGTGAATTGCTTCGGTAGTAGTAGGAACCTGCCCGTCCATCGTCAAAAATTTCTTTGAAATAGAGGGAGGTCGGGTAACCGTCGACCAGTTGGACATGCGTTGTGTCGATTCCCTCTCCGCGTACGCATTGGAGAATGTAGTGGCCAAATTCATCATTGCCCAATCGGCTGATCCATCCGGCCTTCAGCCCCAGACGGGCGCATCCGATGGCCACGTTCAGTTCCGCTCCGCCTACTTTTTTCTCAAATGAGTGAACAAATCTGAGTCTCCCTGAACTGGTGGGAGTCATTGCAACCAATGCATCCCCGATGGTGATCACATCTAACAAGTCAATCTCCCCTTAGAATGTCTTCCTCTTTGCTCCTTTTGAGTCAGGTCGATTCGCGAATGATCAGCTTGGGTGCAAATCGCTGGATCTCTTTTCTTTCCCGATCGGAACCTTTGATCTGCGCCAGCAGGCTTTCGGCAGCTTGCTTGCCCATTTCAAATGCCGGCTGGACGATCGTTGTCAACGGCGGGTGGTAAATGCCGGAAAACGATACTTCGTCAATCCCGATGACGGCCACCTGCCGCGGGATGGATAAATTGTGTTTTTTCGCGAACTTCAAAATTTCCATCAGCGTTAAATCATTGCCGGCGATTAAAGCATCCGGCGGCTCCGGCAAACGGAACATCTCGGCCAACACTTGATCCATTTGGCGAACGTCGACACCCTTGTAATGCTCTTCCCGAATCGGCAGCCCGTGCTTTTCCAATGCTTTCTTATAGCCGTTGATCCGTTCGATCCGCGGCGTGATGTTGGAATGGAGCGAGGTGGTGAGCATTCCGATTTTTCTGTATCCGCTTTCAACAAGATGATCGACAGCCAACTCCGACGCTTTTTCGTTGTCCAGCAATATGCTTTCAACCGGCAAGTCCTTGACGAAACGGTCTACGAACAGGAGTGGATATTGTTCCTTGACCATTGTCTGGTACAGATCGATATTTCCCCCTGTCGGAAAAACGATCAGGCCGTCAATTTGCTTGGCGCGCAGCATTTCGATGTATTCTTTTTCCTGCTGCGGATTATCGTCGGCATTGCAGACAATCGCGTGAAAACGGGCTTCCCTGCATACATCCTCAATCGAGCGAATCACTTGCGTCGAGAACGTATGCAAGATGTTTGCGACAATCACTCCGATCGTAGATGTTTGCTTTTGCTTCAAACTTTTGGCAACATAATTTGGCTTGTATCCCAGTTGCCGGATTGCTTCCTCTATGCGGCGCTTGGTCTCTTCACTCATGTAGTCATAACGGTTATTGATGTATTGCGAGACCGTGCTTTTGGATACATTCGCCAGAGCAGCAACATCTGCCATCGTGACGGGTTTCATAAAACACCTCTACTGATTACTAAACCGGTTTAGTAAATCGGTTTAGCAACATAATAATACAAGCTCCGTAAAAAAGACAAGCAATTTTTTAAATATTATCTCAAAAATTGTCCAAAATTGCGGTATCGGCTCGAAAATGAAACCAGCCTTAAGCCCAGTCAACAGCGAGCCAAGGCTGGCAGTCAAATCGCTTATCCCACGCCTCGCTTGCGGCAAAACAACTGCCGGTTGCTGACCGGGCGTTCGCCTCCGCAGATTGCGGCAAGCGGCCTGTACGAATTTTTCCATCATATTTCCTTATTTCTTTCATCGTATTTTCACCAGCGTCAATTATGATGAACCCAGTAGCAACACGAAATGACAGCCTGCCAGGAGGGATTCGCTGTGAAAAAAAATTATATAAAGATCGTGCTTGATTTGCTGATGGCTCTCGCTTTTGCCTTGTTAATGAATCCAAGAGTGTTGAACGGCCTGCCCTTTCACGAAATTGCCGGATTGCTGTTTGGTGTCGCGATCCTTACCCATATCGGACTGAACTTTCAGTGGGTAAAACAGACCACCTTGAAAATATTCGACGCCAAATTGCCCAAGAAAATGCGCTTCAGTTACTTGTTGAACATCCTTTTGCTCATTTCCATGTCAACGATTATTATTACCGGCATCTTGATTTCCAAGGTCGTTTTCCCCAATCTTGCCGTTGAAGGAAGCCGGGCGATTCGCGGGTTGCACAGTCTTTCTGCAAATGTCACCCTTGTCCTGGTCGGACTGCATATCGGTGTCCATTGGCAATGGGTGATGGGGATTTGCAAAAAAGCGTTTGTGTCGAAGCAAGGAGCGTTGCGGAAAGGTGTTATCGCTGCCGTTCTGCTCGCTTTGGCCGTATTGGCCGGAGGAATGCAGTGGTATTCCTCTGCGGTGGCTACAAACACGAGTCAAACTGCCCAACATGCGAAACAGCTTAACAATACGGACCGTGCAGCTAACAGCACTATGCTGCCCGAAAAACCGCAAGCTGGCCCATTCGCGGAAAGGCATGGCGGACAAGGCGAATTCGGACATCGCGGCAGCGCCAATTCGTTGCTGGTGATTCTCAACTATTTTCTGATTTTTGCAGTGCTGATCGTTCCTGCTTACTATCTGGAGAAACGGCTTTTTCGCAAAAAGCAGCAGCAAAAATCGGCCCATCTTGAAATCACGGATGGGACACAGTAAAAGTTAAAAGATGAGCAGTAATCGTATACGGTAATTCTGCTGACTGTTTCCCGTCAGGTTATTCCGCTGGCTGTATCGGCCCGTTCAAATTGGCTCGTATACAATTGATAATAAAAGCCTTTGGCCTGCAAAAGCTGGCGGTGCGTGCCCTGTTCCACGATTTGCCCGGCGTTCAGCACAAGAATCAGATCAGCATCGCGGATCGTGTTGAGGCGATGGGCGATGACAAAGCTTGTTCGCCCTTTCATTAACGTTTTCATCGCTTCCTGGACATGCATTTCCGTTCGCGTATCGATGCTGCTCGTTGCCTCATCGAGGATAAGGATCGCCGGATCAGCCAAGATGGTGCGGGCAATCGTCAAAAGCTGGCGCTGACCGTGGCTCAAATTGCTGCCTTCCGCGGTTAAAATCGTATCGTAGCCTTGGGGCAGCCTGGTAATAAACCCGTCGGCATTAGCCAGCTTCGCCGCGGCCACGACTTCTTCATCGGTTGCCTCCAAACGGCCGTAGCGGATGTTCTCGCGGATCGTGCCGGAAAACACATAGGCATCCTGCAGGACAATGCCCAGCTTGCTGCGCAAGTTGTTTTTCTCCCAAAGGTTGAGGTTGATGCCGTCGATGGCAATCGTCCCGGAATCGATGTCGTAAAAACGGGTCAACAGATTGACGATCGTTGTCTTGCCGGCACCTGTTGGCCCAACCAAAGCGATTTTGTCGCCAGGCTTTGCTGTAAACGAGACTTGCTGCAAGATCGGTTTTTCCCGCGTATAGCCGAAAGAGACAGCGCGAAACTCCACTTTGCCTGTGACTTCCTTATTCACCCGCGCTTCCTGTTCCTCCGTGAATTCCGTGTCCATATCCAATATTTCAAAGACGCGCTCGGCTCCAGCGATCGCCGATTGCACCATGTTATATTGATTCGCCAATTCGTTAATCGGTCGGTTGAATTGTTTGGAGTAGTTAAGAAAGCTGACAATCACTCCGATCGTCGTCCAATCGTGAAACGCCATCCATCCGCCGATTGCCGCAATCAAGGCAAAACTGACATTATTCACAAAGTTGATCACCGGTCCGACCGTACCCGATACGATC
Organism: Brevibacillus fulvus; assembly: GCF_016908525.1. Classification (GTDB taxonomy): domain Bacteria; phylum Bacillota; class Bacilli; order Brevibacillales; family Brevibacillaceae; genus Brevibacillus_G; species Brevibacillus_G fulvus. The sequence goes on along the minus strand of NZ_JAFBEB010000011.1, from coordinate 33,093 downwards.
TGGGCTTTGATGCCGACCCGGTTCAGCCTTTTGTTAATGGCTTGAAATTGCTCGATGGCCACCGCTTCCCGGCGAAACGCTTTGACCGTTTTCTGGCCGCTGACCATCTCCTCAATAAATCCGTTTAATGCGCCAAGCTCCTGCTGCTGGCCTTTAAAGTAGCCTCGGCTCAACTGGGCAATCTTTTTGGTCGCCAGCAGCATCAGCGGGATGCAAACCAGGCTGACGCAGGTCAATACCAGGTTCAGCCGCAGCATCATCACCAGCGAACCGGCAAGCGTGATGACGCTGGACAGCAGTTGGATCACGCTTTGATTCAAGGAGTTGGATACGTTCTCCACATCGTTTGTCGCGCGGCTCATCCATTCGCCATGGGGGCGGCTGTCGAAAAATTTCAACGGAAGCAGTTGAAACGCCTTGAAAACATCCTGCCGCAGTTCCCGGACCGTTCGCCCGGAAACGCCGGCCATGACGTACGATTGCCCCCACGAAACAAGGCTGCCGAGCAAATAAAAGCCAAGCATGCCTAAGCATAACCAGCCGAGTCCGGCGTAGTCTTTCGGGATAATGTAGTCATCGACCGCTTTGCCCATCAGATAAGGGCCAATCAGTGCAATGGCGGAACCGAGTAAGGTGAGCAGCGTGGCGATCAGCATTCCGCTGCGCTGTCTGCCTAAATACCCCCACAGCCTTTTGATTGTCGCCAATCCGTTTTGCGGCCGCACTTTCGGTCCGAAAAATCTGCCAGGGCCAGGTCTTCCGAACCCGATCGGCGGATTCGGCGGTTTGGAGGCATCGCGGTGCGTTCGGTTAGCGTGATCTGACATAAGCTTCATCCTCCTCCCTCCATTGCGAGCGATAAATCTCTTGGTAGACCGAACTGCTTTGCAAAAGTTCATGGTGGGTGCCTTCTGCGGTGATTCTTCCCTGGTCCAGCACAATGATTTTATCTGCTTCGACAACCGAAGAGATACGCTGCGCGATGATAAGATTGGTGCTTTGCTTCATCAGATGTTTGAGCGCCTGCTGAATGCGCGATTCCGTGCCAAGATCGAGTGCGCTCATACTGTCGTCGAGGATCAACAGTTTCGGCCGCAGCAGCAATGCTCTGGCAATCGCAATCCGTTGTTTCTGACCGCCGGACAAGTTGACGCCCCGTTGCCCAAGATCGGTGTCATATCCATCCGGCAGCTGCATGATAAACGAATGGGCCTCTGCGGCTATGGCGGCTGCTTCGACTTCTTCCTGGCTGGCATCGGGCTTTCCGAAACAAATGTTGTCACGAACCTTGCCGCTGAACAAAATCGATTGCTGCAGCACGATGCCAATGCGCTTCCGCAAGATATCCAGCGGTATCTCTCTGACGTCCACACCGTCGATCAGCACTCTGCCGCTTGTCGCGTCGTAAAAGCGGGGGATCAGTTGAACCAAAGAAGATTTTCCCGCCCCGGTGGCGCCCAGGATGGCGATCGTCTGCCCGGGTTCGACCCGAAAGGAAATGTTTTGCAGCACTAAATCGGTTTGCTCGCGATCGTAGGCAAACGAAACATTCTCAAAAGTCAACTGTCCCGACTGGAACAAATTACTCTCATCCCGCTTCCCGGTGTTGTCGCTCTCCGTTTCCATGACCAGCACCTCATGAATCCTGCCGGCAGATGCTTGGGCCCGGGAGATAAACGCCAGCATATTGCCCAGCATGAGCATGGAAAACAACAATTGCGTCACATAATTGATAAAAGCGATCAAATCGCCGACAGGAAGACTGCCGTTCCGTGTCTGCACTCCGCCGTACCAGAGCACAGCTACGATGCTGGCATTCATGATCAGCATCATCAGCGGCATATTCAGCGCAATAATTCGGCCCGCTTTGATCGCCATCTCGGTGTAATCTTCGTTGGCGCGAGCAAACCGTTTCCGCTCGTAATCAGCGCGGACAAACGATTTTACAACCCGAATACCGGACAAGTTTTCCTGAAGGACCGTATTGACGCGGTCCAGTCTCGATTGCACCCGGGTAAACAGCGGAAAGGAAAACCGCATGACAAAAAACAAGACGATGAACAGCACAGGTACGGCGACGGCCAAAATCAGCGTAAGCTTCAGACTGATCAATATAGCCAGCACCAGACTGCCAACTACCAACAGTGGTGCGCGAATCGTGCGCAAGCTCATCTGCACCATGGTTTGCACCTGCATCACGTCATTCGTCAAGCGGGTTATCAAGGAACCGGTATTCAGTCGATTCAGCTCGCGAAAGGGCAACCTTTGGACTTTTTGAAACAAAGCGCTTCTCAGGTCGGCTCCAAAGTTTTGCGAGGCAATGGTCGAAAATATCGTACAGCCGGCGCCGCCGATCAATCCGATCAGCGCAACCCCGAGCATCAACAGTCCGGTAGTTTGAATCAGCGTCAGATTCCCTTTGACGATGCCTTCGTTCACAATATGGGCCATCAGCTTTGGTTGCAGCAAATCCATGGCGACCTCAATCAGCATCAAAATCGGCGCCAATAACGCCGGTTTCCAGTATGGTTGCAAATAGGCTCTCAATTTCCACACAGCTTCTCACCTCGATGGACCGCTGTTGTTGGCGGTCCTGGGATTGGATTAGGGCAAATAGGCGATTTTGGAAGTGATCGGCGTTCTCGCTTTGAGAGCAGGCACTTCCGCCGGATAACCAATCCCCAAGACACCAATCACGTCGTAATCAGCGGGCACACCGAGAATTTCCCGATTTTGCGGCGAATGACCCATCGACGACCAAAATACGCCAGCGCCCGCCTCATGCGCAGCCAAGAGCAAATTTTGCACGAAGCAAGCAACCGCCATGACATTCTCATCGCGCTCAAAGGGAGTGGGAGCCGGTTTGGACAAGACGGCCAGCACGACCGGCGCGCCGCCGAAGTCCGTTTTATGTTGCAACTTCGCTCTCGTCTGCGCTCCGACGAAGCGGATTTCCCACGGTTCGTTCATCCGATGATTCGGCGCATAGCTGGCAGCTTCCAGCCAGGTGAGCAAATCTTCCTCACGAATCGGATCCGGTTTGAACATTTTGATCGTTCTCCGGTGTTTGATCCCATCAATGATATTCATCTGATCATTCATCTCCTTTGTTTTCCCGCTCGCTTTGCATTGATATCTCGCGAAGCTCGAATGCATGCATAAACTCTTGTATAATCGCCTCGACCGCTTTTAATTCACCGCTGATCACCTGTTTGATCGATTCATATTCAGGTTGATTCAACTGCTGCTGCAATGTCGCACGCTTTACTTTCAAGATCTCCAAAAAGGCGATCGCCCTGCCGCGGCGAAACGTCTGCGCGCTTTGGTAACGCGGCTCGGAACAAATCTTCGCTCTCCGCTTCTCCGCTTTTTCTTGCCATTGTTCCCAATGGCCGCGATGACCGAAAAGCTCCCTTGACTCATCTTTGCCTTCCCGCACGGATTCTCCCCCTTCTGATCGCATACATATGTATACAAACAATTTTCTGAATCCAAATGTATACAACTTTCCGCCATTATGTCAAGCTGGAGATCGACCAGCCGTCAAATACGAAAAAAGACCCGCTAGCTCACTGAGCGGGCCTCCATGCGATCCTTCGGACTTTTCGACAGGTTTCCGAAAAAACGGTTTCCTTCTGTTGACGCTTTTTTGTAAAGGACAGCATGGATCTCTACTGATGCAATAATTGGCGAACGACCGTTTGCATGATGCCGCCGTTCCGATAGTAATGAAGATCCGCGACACTGTCCAGACGAACAATCACATCAAAACAAAAAGCAGTTCCATCTTCTCGCGCAGCTTTGACCTTGATCGTTTGTCCCGGTTTTAAGTCATCGGCAAGCCCTATCGTCTCAAAGATTTCACGACCGGTAAGCCCAAGTGCCGAAGCGTTCGTCCCCTCGGTGAACTGCAGGGGAAGAACACCCATGCCGACGAGGTTGCTGCGGTGTATTCTTTCGAAACTTTCGGCAATGACCGCTTTTATCCCAAGCAAAAACGTGCCCTTCGCTGCCCAGTCTCGGGAACTGCCTGTTCCATACTCCTTGCCGGCGATCACGACAAGCGGCGTTTGTTCTTTCAGATACCGCATGGCAGCATCATAAATCGACATCACTTCATCTGTCGGCAAGTAGTTGGTCACGCCCCCCTCTGAGCCGGGAACCAAGCGATTGCGTATACGAATATTCGCGAAGGCTCCCCGCATCATGACTTCATGGTTACCACGCCGCGATGGATAGGAATTGAAATCTTTCGGCTTGACTCCCCGCTTTTGCAAATATATTCCCGCCGGACTATCCGCTTTGATCGCCCCCGACGGAGAAAGGTGATCTGTCGTCACCGAATCTCCCAAAACCGCCAGCGCACGGGCCCCTCTGATTTCCTCAATCTTGGCCGGTGTTTCCGGAAGATTTTCCAGGAAAGGCGGCTTTTTTATATAAGTCGAAGCTTCATCCCACTCATACAGCAGACCTTTCGGGATGTCGATGGCATTCCACTGTTCGTTTGCCTCCAAAATATTTTCATACCTTTTCCGGAACAACTCTGGACGAACCGCATGGCCCAACCATGCTTGAATCTCCGCGGAAGATGGCCAAATCTCTTTCAAATAGACAGGCTGATCTGCATCTCCATACCCGATTGGCTCCTTCGCCAGATCGATGTCAACAGTACCCGCCAAAGCATAAGCGATGACGAGCGGCGGCGAAGCGAGATAGTTCGCTTTGACTTGAGGGTGCACACGCCCTTCGAAATTTCGATTGCCGGAAATCACCCCGGCTACGGTCAAGTCATGTTGCGCGATAGCGGCACTCACCTCGTCCGGAAGTGGCCCGGAATTGCCGATACACGTCGCACAGCCATAACCGGCGATATGGAAGCCGAGAGCTTCCAGATAAGGCAACAACCCTGATTCGGCTAAGTAATCCGTGACAACTCGCGAACCGGGGGTTAGAGAACTCTTCACATACGCCGGTTTCCTCAAGCCTTTTTCTACCGCCTTTTTGGCCAAAAGTCCCGCTGCGATCAATACGCTCGGGTTGGAAGTATTCGTACAGCTGGTGATAGCCGCCAGCACAACCGACCCGTTTTTCAACACGGACGTTTCCCCATTGGCATGTTCCACAACGACCGCTTTTTTCAGCTCTTCCTCGGACAAACCGTATCCGCCTTGCTCGATCGGTTTGCGCATAAGTTCGTTGTAGTTATGCTTCATTGCCGTCAAACGTATCTGATCTTGCGGACGTTTCGGGCCGGCAAGACACGGCTCGACCGTCGCTAAATCGAGTTCAATGAGATCACGATAGGCTGGTTCCGGACTATGGCTGCTCATGAACATGCCTTGCGCTTTATAATAGGCTTCTACAAGGGAGACGTGCTCCTCGCTGTGGCCAATCGTTCGCAAGTAACGCAAAGTTTCTTGTCCTACCGGAAAATAGCCCATGGTTGCCCCGTACTCAGGTGCCATATTGGATATCGTCGCCCGATCAGCGGCGCTCAATGTTTCCACACCCGGACCAAAGAATTCCACAAACTTGCCGACCACGCCTTTTTTGCGAAGAAGATGGGTAATGGTCAGAGCAAGATCTGTGGCCGTGGTCCCTTCCGGAAGAGAGCCGGTTAACCGGAACCCGAGCACCTCGGGAATGACAAAATACAACGGTTGCCCCAACATCGCCGCTTCGGCCTCAATGCCGCCGACGCCCCAAGCGGCTACACCCAATCCGTTTATCATCGTCGTATGGGAATCTGTACCGACAAGGGAATCGGGATACAGGATGGCGGCACCAGCCGCATCCTTTTGCACTACAACGGTGGTCAGATACTCCATATTAATTTGGTGCATAATACCGGACGCCGGGGGGACTACGCGCAAGTTATCAAACGAATTTTGCGCCCAACGGAAAAAGCGAAACCGTTCCAAGTTGCGTTGGAAGTTCAATTGTTCATTCCGTTCCATGGCATCCGCGCTTCCGAAATAATCTACCGTAACCGAGTGATCTACCACGAGGTCGACCGGGATGAGCGGATTGACTCTGGATACGTCTCCATCCAAACGCTGCATCGTCTCACGCATTGCTGCCAGATCAACAATCGCTGGCAAGCCGGTCGTGTCATGGAGAAGGATTCGTGCCGGCTTAAAGGGAATCTCCTGATTGGGGTCCCGTTCCGTCGCCCAGTTTGCGATTTTGCTGACATGTTCCGCTGTGATGGCTACACCGTCAAATTCACGGACAGCCGCCTCCAAGAGAACTTTTATGGAAAAAGGCAGCTTGGAGACATTGCCGATCCCGGCTTCCTCCAATGCTTTGATGCGAAAGTAGGTAAACGGTTTTCCGTTTATCGTTAGTGAAGCGCGAGCATGCAAGATGTCTGTCGCCGTTGCTTTCATACCTGTCTGCCCTCCCGTCAAAGGTTATTTGTACAATTGATTTTAGATTAAGGCGAACAGCTGAACGAATACCGATATTTCATGGCTCGCCATGAATCTTTTCTATCGTTCGTCTTCCTGCCCAATAACCTTGATGAAACGATTGCAGCAAATCGAAAAAGAAATGGATGGCATTACCGCAACTGCCGGCCAGTTTGACCAGGTTGCCAATGTAGGCATTTTCCGTCGCAACCAGGTAACTTCCCGGTACGCCCATCAAGATCGGCACAGTAGGAGATTTCTTGCCGGCAACCGTTTTGGCGATTTTCGCCTTTTTCCCGGCAATCGGGGTAACGGGCAATAGCTGAACTGATCGTCAGCGTTTATCGGGTTTGCAACGATGCGCAACAAAAAAAGGAGCCCGCGGGCCCCTTTCAAAATTAATGCATGGAGTGATTGGCTGCATGATTGACCACAACGCGGCGAATAAACACCGCCAAAGCCAAACCGATCAGCGTCACAATCATTGCGAACAAAAACACGTGTTGCGATCCGAGCGCCATCGCGTTGGCTATTTCGTTCGGATTGGTCGGGGCAGCGGAGTCGTGCAAATAGTTCTCCATCCCGCTGGACAAAATGCTGATCGCAACAGCCGTTCCAATCGCACCGGCGACTTGCTGCAACGTATTCATCACCGCTGTGCCATGCGGGTATAGTTCCGGCGGCAACTGGTTTAAACCGTTCGTTTGCGCCGGCATCCACACCATGGAGATACCAACCATCAGCCCGATATGCAACGCGACGATCAAAACAATGGAAGACACTGTCGACATGCTGGCGAAAAACCATAACATGGCCGCTACGATCACGAGACCGGGAATCACCAGCCATTTCGGTCCATACTTGTCGAACAGACGACCCATGCGCGGCGACAGAATGCCGTTCAAGGCGCTGCCCGGCAACAACATCAACCCGGTGTCGAACGCGGACAACTTCATACTGTCCTGCAAGAACATCGGCAAAATAATCATGCTCGACAATATGATCATCGTGCACGACAGCACCAACAGCAAGCCGACAATATACATCGGATACTTGAAGACACGCAGATTCATCATCGGTTCTTTCATCAAAGACTGGCGCAGCGAGAATAGCACAAGCGCGAGCAATCCGACGCCGATCGAAGCAACGACAAGTGAACTGGCCCAGCCTTGCCCGCCTTCCCCCGCCTTGCTAAAGCCGAAAACAACTCCGCCGAAGCCGAGCGTTGACAATACGACGGAAAGCAGATCGATGCGCGGCTTCGTGACTTCGGTGACATTTTCCAAATACTTGAGCCCTACCAGCAGCCCAATGACCAAAAACGGCAGCGACAGCCAGAAGATGTAGTGCCATGTCAAATATTCGATCAACAACCCGGCCACGGTCGGGCCGGTGGCAGGCGCGAACATGATAACCAGTCCGACAAAGCCCATCGCTGCTCCGCGCTTATCTGGCGGATACACGACGAGAATCGTATTGAACATAAGCGGAATCAACAGCCCCATCCCGATGGCCTGCAAGACGCGAGCGACCATCAGCATTTCAAAATTGACCGCCAACGCCGCAATGATGGTGCCGACAATCGAGCTTGCGAGCGAGCTAATAAACAGCTGCCTCGTTGTAAACCGCTGCAACAGCAACCCGGTCATCGGCATCAAAATGCCGAGCGTCAGCAAAAAGCCCGTCGTCAGCCACTGGGCAGTTGCCGCTGAAATTTGAAAAACGTCCATCAAATTGGTCATCGCGATATTGAGAGCCGTCTCGCTGAACATGCCGACGAAACCGCAGATGAGCAATGACGCCATGATGGCTCGTGTATTGAATTGCTTCATTGTTTCCCTCCACTTTCCCTTTGTTGAAAAAACTTCTCTATCTGTTTTTCTTCCTGTCGCTCCTGTCTTCCCACTGTTCGATAAACGCTGGACAGTTGGGAACTCCCGTTTATCCCGATTTATCTGTTGGAATCATCGCATTTGTCCTTGATATAGAAAAAACGGACCCTTTGGCCCTTGGTGTTCTGCATCTCATGTAAATCGATCAATGGACTGCTGGAGCTTCAGAAACAATAAATCTGATTATAACAATCCGGACGGAAAAACCCAACATCCCGATGTGCAATTTCCAAAATATTAGCACCCTCCGCAAAAAAGCCGGGAAAACGGGGGCGGCATTCCCGGTTTCTCCCGACTTTCCGGCAAGCATGTTCCTTTGTCATTTCGCTGGAATTGGCCGTTCAGGCTTTATGTGAAAACTTGCATGAAACAGGGTTTAACGAAATGAAAGCTCGCTTTCTGTAACCCATCTATGGTTTTTTACCGGATTTCCGCCAGTTGTCGGCATATAATCGACCACGTAAACGGTCGTTTTTTCTGCTGAATCAATCGTTGCCTTGGCACCATTCATGCCCTCCATATGATCGGCCATCAGGGTTACTTCTGCCCCTTTGGAAAACGGTTGATCTCCTGCATTCATGATTTCCTCTTGAATGACCCATTTGTGGTTGGTAACCCTTTGCCCACCTGTTGTCGGAACGTAGGAAACGGTATAAACCGTAGTATCATAAGCTCCGACGATCGTTGCACGAGCGCCATTCATCCCGGGCATATGATCAGCATGAATGATCGCTTGACTTCCCACTGTAAACTTCGGATTCTTTGCTTCCTCCAATCCCGCAGGAAGTTTTTCTGATGCGGAATGGTTCATTTCCGAGTGATTCATCTCTTGTCGCTGATTGTCTGCCGCCTGCTCTTGAAACGAATTTTCTTCGTTGCCACAGGCACTTAACACAACCGCCAGCATCACGGCAGCTCCAAATAAAGTGATTGGATGTTGTTTTTTCATGTCACTTTCACCTTCCATGAACTGTTTTCGGATATCATGCCATCGGTTTAACTTTAACCGGCGACTGCCTGGCGCAAATTTTCGATTGAAACCCGTTGAACAAATTTGCCAAATCTCTCCTTATTCTTTCCATTCGCCTGGAAATAAGTGACGAGCTTTCGGACAATCGTAATCATTTGCTCGGCCTCCACATTGGCAACCAATAGAACGGCCAAGGCCGGCTTTAGCGACTTCGGTTCGCCGCCAATGTAAATATCGTACCTGTCTCGCATTTTTACAATGCCAATATCTTTAAGCAGCGGTTCGCTCGTGCCAAGCGCACAGCCTGCGTAGCCGATTTTCATCGGAGCCGGCGTCGGAATCCCGGCGATGATCTCATTGAGTTTCTTCGCAACCTCAAGTCCGGCTTCTTCAGCCCCACGGCAAAAATTGCAGCCGATCACGCTTTTTGTCACATATCCAGCCGGATAAATCTGCAACCCCGTCTCCGACAGCCTCCGCTTGACTTCTTCCGCATTCTCTTCATCCATTTCCACATACAACTGTTGGAAATTGGTCAGTTCAATTTTGGCCTCTTCCCCTATGATCGAGCCAAGAACAGCAAGCTGCTCAGCCTTAAATAGAGTCCCGCCGACCATAAAACCCGGTGTGACGGCAAACTTCATCATCCCCATAGCAACCCTCTCCCATACTGAAAGACTTACAGTTTGACCCTTTGCAGACGCAACGCATTGAGGACAACGGACACCGAACTCAAAGCCATCGCTGCTCCGGCCACCCATGGTGCAAGCAGTCCGATCGCGGCAATGGGAATCCCCAGCGTATTATAGCCAAGCGCCCAGAACAGGTTTTGCTTGATATTCGCCATCGTTTTGCGGCTCATCAAGATGGCATCGGCAATTCCCGTCAACTCGCCTCGCATCAGTGTGAGATCCGCAGCCTCCATGGCGATGTCCGTACCCGTTCCAATCGCGATCCCCACGTCAGCGGTGGCAAGTGCCGGCGCATCATTGATGCCGTCGCCGACCATTGCGACTTTTTTCCCTTGCGCTTGCAGTCGTTTCACCGCCTCGGCTTTGCCCTCCGGCAATACTTCAGCCAGCACATGCTCGATCCCGACTTGTTTGGCAATCGCCTCTGCTGTCCGCTGGTTGTCCCCGGTGATCATTATGACCTCAATGCCCATTTGTTTCAGTTTGGCAATCGCTTCCGTGGACGTTTCTTTGATCGTGTCGGCAACCGCAACCACCCCGACATAAGTTTGATCGATAGCGGCAAGCATGGCTGTTTTGCCTTCAGTTTCATAACGTTCCATCAAAGGGCCCGCTTTGCCGAATTCAATCTTTTCCCGGTTCAGCAGTTTGCGTGTGCCGACCAGTATTTCCCTGCCCTCCACAACAGCGCGAATGCCGAATCCGGGAATCGCTTCAAACTGTTGCACCGGCGAAAGCGAGATGCCCCTTTGCAAAATGCCGGAAACAATCGCCTGGGCCAGCGGATGTTCCGACTGTTTCTCTGCCGAGCCGATCAGGCGAAGCGCTTCCGCCTCATCGATCGTTTCGATCTGCACATCTGTCAGTTCGGGCTGCCCATTCGTTACCGTACCGGTTTTATCCAGTACGACTGTCTGGACCTTCTGCAACGATTCCAGATGTTCCCCGCCTTTAAAGAGAATCCCGAACTCTGCGGCGCGGCCTGATCCAGCCATGATCGATGTCGGCGTCGCCAACCCCAGCGCACAAGGACAGGCGATAACCAAAACGGCAATCGCTTTTTCCAGCGCTGCAGCCAGTTCACCTGGGGAAATGAAGATAAACCACACCAGAAACGTAAGGACAGCGATTCCTACGACAATCGGAACAAAAACGCCCGAGATCGAATCGGCTACGCGTTGAATCGGCGCTTTTGAGCCTTGTGCCTCTTCCACGACCTTAATGATTTGCGCGAGCGCCGTTTCCTTGCCGACACGGGTGGCTTTTATCGTAAGAGCGCCATTTTTGTTCACCGTCGCGCCGATCACAACATCACCCGTTTGTTTCTCAACCGGGATACTCTCACCAGTCAGCATCGATTCATCAACGGCGGATTGCCCTGCCAACACTTGGCCATCAACTGGAATCTTTTCTCCCGGCTTGATCAAAACAGTGTCGCCGACCACGACTTCTTCCACGGAGATGGAGAGTTCTCGGCCGTTCCGAATCACCGTGGCGGTTTTCGCTTGCAAGCCGATCAACTTTTTGATCGCTTCCGAGGTGCGTCCTTTGGCCAGCGCCTCAAACAGCTTGCCGAGAATAATCAGCGTAATCAGAATTGCACTCGTTTCGTAATACATATCCGGTGCGTGGTGAGCATCGGAGGAGGACGCCCATTGCAAGGTTAAGTACAAGCTGTAAAAATATGCCGCCGACGTCCCCAACGCCACAAGCACATCCATATTGGCACTTCGATTTCGCAATGCCTTATAGGCGCCTGCGTAAAATTGACGGCCGATCACAAACTGTACGATCGTGGCAAGAACAAGCTGCACCCATGGATTCATAAACCATGCAGGCACATAGATCCAGGCAGTAAACGAGAAGTGGCCAACCATCGCCCAAAGAAGCGGAGCAGAAAGAACCGCCGATACGAGCAGCTGCAGCTTCTTGTGACGAATTTCTTTTTGCTTGTAATCTCCGTCTGCTCCGGAGGCCTCTCCTTTGCGAATCGCCTGATAGCCAAGCTGCTCGACTTTTTTGATCATGTCCGCCACGGATACCTCGGCAGCGTTGTACTCGACATGCGCCGTCTCCAGGGCGAAATTGACCGTTGCCTTGCTGACACCAGGGATTCGGTTTAAACCTTTTTCAATTCGGTTCGCACATGCTGCGCAAGTCATGCCTATAAGCGTGAAATCGATCTCGTCTTTAACGGTGCTGTATCCGAGATCGGTAATTTTTTGCTCAAGTACGGCCACGTTTACTTTTGCCGGATTATACACAACAGAAGCTTTTTCAAGCGCGAAGTTGACGTTTGCCTCATCAACGCCGTCGACTTTTTTCAAGCCTTTCTCAATCCGATTGGCGCATGCCGCACAAGTCATACCGGCAATTTGCAAAGTAGCATGCTGCTGTTCCCATTTTTCCATTAAAGCGCTCACCTCACCGGGAATATACCCTTATGGGGTATATTTGATTGAAAAAAAATATATGCTGCTGGAGCAGCGGGGATGGAGCCGCTTCAAACGGCCCCCTTCGTTAGCTCACAACGTCATAGCCTTGGTCTTCGATAGCTGCTTTAATCGCATCAACCGTTACTTTGGATTCGTCGTATTCCACGGTCACCAATCCCGCGTTCAAATCAACTTTCCCTGTTGCGCCAAGTTTTTTGACCGCACCTTCTACCGCGTTTACGCAATGATTGCAAGACATGCCTTCAACTTTCAATGTAATAGATTGCATCGCTCATCTCTCCTCCGATTATTTCATTAACTTGTTCATCGTAGTCAACAATTCTTTGATCACTTCACGATCGCCTTCTTGAATGCGTTCGATCACGCAACTGTTCATGTGATGTTCCAGCAAAAGCTTGCCAACGCTGTTTAATGCCGACTGAACCGCAGCAATTTGATTCAGCACGTCATCGCAATACGTGTCTTTTTCTATCATGCCCTTTAATCCGCGCACCTGACCCTCGATCCGGTTTAGCCGCGAAATCAAGTTGCTCTTGACTTTATCCGAATGATGACTCTTGCGTTCGCTGCTATGTGAGTGACAACTCTCAGCTTTTTCCTGTTCAAGTTCCTCCATGCAATCATCCTCCCATAAAAGATAATACCATACCCCTCCAGGGTATGCAAGCGTACGGACACTTCTTTGTTGCCAACATGAATAGGATAGCCTAAATCGCAAGGAAAGTTGTGTTGGAGTGTTGGAGTGTTGGAGTGTTGGAGTGTTGGAGTGTTCGAGTGTTCGAGTGTTCGACGCTGACCGCAGATGATTAAGCATTGAATCGCGAAATTTCATGCTTGGATTGAAAAAATATAGTATGATAACGTACGATTGGTCAGTAAGCATTCGGGCAGGATAATATGTAAAGCAGAAAGCTGGCAGTACGAATGTTTATTGTTTGCACGCACGATCAGTATCAAGACAATGCAAATTTACAGTAATCATGGAGAAATAGGATGAAGACTAAGGAGAAAACAACACGCAGATTTTCGGCGGCGCAAATGATCGTCTTTTATTACATCGTAGCCGTGGCTCTGTCAACGGTTTTACTATTGCTCCCGATCACGCATAAGCCGAATGCGGCGTTGCCGTTTATTGACGCCGTTTTTCTCGCCATCAGCGCGATGACGGTAACAGGGTTATCTACCGTTGACATCAGTCAACTGCTCAGCATTCCGGGAATGTTCATTTTTGCTGCCATCTTGCAGTTCGGTGGAGTGGGCATTATGGCTTTCGGGACCATGCTATGGTTATTGCTCGGCAAGAGAATTGGATTGCGGGAACGACTGCTGATGACCACAGAACAAAACAGAGCGACTGTGTCCGGCATCGTTCGGCTTATTCAAATGATCTTTTTTTTCTTTGTGCTGGTCGAACTCATCGGGGCTGTCGTATTGGGAACGTATTTTTTGCAATATTTCCCCAGTTGGCAAGAGGCTTTTTTACAAGGTTTCTTCGCCTCCGTTGCAGCCACGACAAATGCCGGCTTTGACATTACAGGAAGCTCATTGGTTCCGTTTGAAAATGATTACTTTGTCCTGAGCATAAATATGGTGCTTTTTATGATCGGCTCACTTGGATTTCCGGTCTTGATGGAAATTCGTGAACGGTTTCGCCGTGAAAACAATGTAAAATTCCGATTTAGCTTGTTTACGAAAATCACCACCGCTACTTTTTTGTTACTGATCGTAGCTGGAACGATTTTTATTTACCTCTTTGAATATGCAGACAAGCCTGGACTCCAATCGCTTATGCATTCTTTGTTTTATTCCATATCATCGCGAACGGGCGGCATGGCCATCAATGATATCAACCAGTTTTCCACCGCCACCCACTTGTTTTTAAGTATCCTCATGTTCATTGGAGCGTCCCCAAGCAGCGCCGGCGGGGGAATCAGAACAACCACGTTCGCCGTTATATTGCTGACCATGTATGCTTACGCAAACAGGAACATGACCATAAAAATTTTCAATCGGGAAATTCATGAGGAAGATATTATCAAGTCATTCGTCGTCTTCTCGACAGCCATGCTGCTTTGCAGCGTCGGCGTTATTGCGCTTACATACCTGGAGCCGACCCTTTCGTTGATGCAAATCGTCTTCGAAGTTTCGTCCGCATTCGGTACAGTCGGTCTTTCCCTTGGGATCACGCCGGATTTGTCCACAGCGGGCAAAATTGTGATTATGACGTTAATGTTTATTGGCAAAATTGGCATATTTACGTTCTTATTCTTTATGGGCGGGAAACCAAACCAAACTTCCTATCACTACCCAAAAGAGCGAATCATTATTGGATAAAGAAGGTTTACGGCTGCTTGATTTGCTGAGCAGCATCGGCTATAAAAAACTGCAGCGGCAATCTAAGACCTCACTTCGTGACTTAGACAGCCGCTGTTTCATTCATTGGAGCCAATCGGGAATGCTTGATCCCTGGAGATGTGTATCATCTCTTGCGGAAATGTTTTTTGAAAGTACTTGGCGACTCTGACATGGATATTTCTCTCATACCATTGCGCCAACCCGTGTGTTTCAAACAGTTGTGGCATGCCGAGCCGTGCTGAACGTTTTCCCATGGAGCCGTCCCCGATATTGAGCGTATCAATCCAAATCCGGTCAACTTTCCCTTGCAGCAAATCGGCGAACTCAGGGGTAAAGGGCAATACAGGTGAAACCGAAGCTTGTGTGGCAATCCCGGCATCATGCAGTTCTGCTAACGCTTTTAGCCGCAATTTGATCCCGGGCGCATACGGAGCAAAAATTCGCTTGATGTCCTCACGATCGGTCTCGACCGTCATCGAAACGAGCAGTTGGCAAATTTCCTTTAGTTTGAGCAGCAAATCGAGATCTCTCGTAACCAGCGGACTTCGGGTCTGAATTTGCAGCAGATCCGGGGGCGCTTCGATCATTGCCTGCAAAATCTGCCGCGTAATCGCTGCCTGCCGTTCAATCGGTTGGTACGGATCGGTGGCCGAGGACATAAAAATATTGACCGGTTTGTTTTTTTGACGAAGTTTGCTGACTTCATTCCGGTAGTTTTCCGCCGCGTTTCTCTTGATCTCCACCCATTCGCCCCAGGGAATCTGTTTGAACCTTTGAATCGGCATTTCTCTCACATAACAATAGGTGCAGGAAAATGCACAGCCGCTATAAGGATTCAAGGAATGGGTAAAGCCAACATCCAGGTAGCCTTTCGCCTCGCTCAGAAGCTTACGCGCTAGAATATCTTTGATTTCGATTGGCATTTGAACTAATTTCACCTCGACTCCGTTCTCCCGCTACATATCTTTCCCTCCGTTATCGGAAAGGGAGACCCTTCAATCACAGCGTTCTCTCCAACAATGCCCCGACTTGTTTAGCCATAACCTGGGGAGAATGGGGCATGCCATTCCGTATCCACCATTCAATTACACTTACATAAGCCGCCCCGGCGTATTGCAGCATCACGTCTTCATCTAGATCCGTATTCCTTCCGCTTTCTCTGTCGATCTCACCTTTGAACCCGGCGATAATAAAATCAAACAGCCGCTTTCGAAAAGAGGGAGCCCCTTTGCTTTCCAGCATCGTCGAAAAGAATAAGTAGTTTTCTTGAAAGTAGACAAAGAAAGGGACTAGCGCACCGCTCCAATCCAGCTTGCATGCCCATTCCCCCGTCTTCGCCAACTCATTTATATGTTCCTCGGTGAGTTTATCCAACAAATCAAATTTATCACGATAATGAAGATAGATGGTTCCGCGGTTTATGTTTGCCCGGTCGGCAATATCCTGAATTGTAATGTCATCAAAGCATTTTTCCGCCATCAGCTCAATGACTGCCTTTTTTATCGCTTCTTGTGTTTTCACAATTCTTCGATCGACTTTTGCCATGATCCGTACCCCAGCTTTCTTGAATCAGACACATGTTCGGTTCATATGCTTACATATCCGCTATCAAGGCAGCCGTTCCTCTGTAACTTCCTTAAAAATAATCAACAAACTGCCTTAAACTATTCAATAAACGACAAATGGCTCTCATTTAACCATTGCAAGCATCCTGTGCCTATTTATAATTATAAACAGATGTTGTTTAATCACAAATTGTTTATTTTGCCTTATTCACTCAAAAATTACCGAATACAAGCAAAGCGGGAGGTTACATATGATTACTGCAAATGCACGTGCTGTCTTCAGTCCGGAAGGTCCGTTCCAACCAACGACGATCGAGCGCAGGGAGCTCCAGCCGCATGATGTGCTCATTGAGATTAAATACGCTGGTATTTGCCACTCCGATATTCATACTGCTCGCGGCGAGTGGGGACCAGTGCAATATCCACTCGTCCCCGGACACGAGATCGCCGGAATCGTCAGACAGGTCGGATCGGCAGTCACAAAATATGCCGTTGGCGATCGCGTCGGCGTCGGCTGCATGGTTGACTCATGCGGAGAGTGCGAAAATTGCCGCAAAGGAGAAGAGCAGTACTGCCTGAATGGCCATACCGGTACCTACGCGGCGATCGACCGATACGGGCAATATACGCAAGGCGGCTATTCTACCCACATCGTCGTCACCGAAGACTTCGTGGTCCGAATCCCGGACAGTATTGAGCTGGACGTTGCCGCACCGCTCTTGTGCGCCGGCATCACAACGTACTCGCCGCTGCGCCATTGGGGTGCTGCTCCGGGTAAAAAGGTAGCGGTTGTCGGATTTGGCGGGCTTGGACATATGGCTGTGAAAATTGCTCATGCGATGGGAGCAGAGGTCACGGTTTTATCGCAGACGTTGAAAAAGAAAGAAGACGGTTTGCGGCTGGGTGCGGATCATTATTATGCCACGAGCGATCCGCAGACGTTTGAAAAACTGGCCGGTACGTTCGACCTTATTGTCAATACCGTGAGCGCCCAGATCGATATTAATGCCTACCTGTCGCTGCTGGCGCTGGACGGTACATTGGTCAATGTCGGCGCGCCCGCAGAGCCGTTGCCGGTGCAAGTATTCTCGCTTATTCCTCATCGTCGGTCGTTTGCAGGATCAATGATCGGCGGCATTCGTGAAACGCAGGAAATGCTGGATTTTTGCGCTGAACACAGCATCACCCCGGAGATCGAAGTTATTTCGGCCAACCAGATTGATGAAGCTTGGGAACGCGTACTCGCTTCAGATGTCCGCTATCGATTTGTGATCGACATCAGCACGATGGGCAAGGAATAACCGTATATTTGCATCAAATATTCAGGGCACGCCTGCAATGGTGTGCCTTTTTTGCGTTTCCTCTTGACTTAAACCATGGTTTAAGTCGTACCATTGTATCTGTCGACGATCAATGACAAAATCTGGAGGCCTCCCGATGACCTATTGCTCCATAAGCGAAGCTGCAGCCAAGTTCAATATTTCGGAATCTACCTTGCGTTATTACGAAAAGAAAGGACTGATGCCCCTAATCGAGCGCGATGAAGCGGGAAGGCGGATATTTTCCGAAGATCAAATGAGCCTTCTGGAAATCGTGATTTGTTTAAAACACACACACATGCCCATCAGCAGTATAAAGCAATATGTTGACTGGGTGATCGAAGGCGAGAACACCCTTGAACGAAGACTTGAGATGATGAACCGGCACAAGCAAGCTGTGCTCGCTGAAATTTCCGTCATGACAGAGTCCTTGAAAGGGATCGAAGCAAAAATTAACCGTTATTTGGAACGTACCCGGGGAAGAATAGAAGAATGATCATCTTGGGCATTTTGCCTGTGCGAGTTTCCTGGCATCATGCCGTTACAGAAAAAGTCATGCCACGCATGCGGAGAAAACATGGAAAAGGGGAACGATCATGAAGCTTTCAGGAAATACGATCCTTATTACCGGCGGAGGTTCCGGCATCGGATTGGCCTTTGCAGAACGATTTATTAAGGCCGGAAACAGAGTAATTGTTTGTGGAAGACGTGAAGAAGTGCTGCAAAATGCCAAAGAAAAGGTTCCGAGCCTGATTACCCGTGTAAGCGATCTGGCGATTGAATCCGAGCGGGTCGCCTTGTTTGAATGGGTGACAGCCAATTATCCGGAAGTGAATGTGTTAGTGAACAATGCGGGGATTCAGCAACGCTTCCATGTGTTAAAAGCGGATGCGAAAAACAATTGGGGTTATTTCCATAAAGAAATTACCACCAACATTGAGGCGCCTTTCCATCTTGCTATGTTGTTCGCACCCTATCTTGCGACAAAAGAAGCGGCGACGATCATTAACGTGACATCCGGGCTGGCTTTTACCCCGTTTGCGATCGCTCCGATTTATTCCGCAACCAAAGCGGCGTTTCATTCTTTTACAATGAGTCTGCGGCTCCAACTCTCCGAAACATCGGTAGAAGTCATTGAAGTTGCTCCTCCGGCAGTGAATACCGATTTGGGCGGAGCGGGTTTACATACCCAGGGAGAACCATTGGATGCCTTCGCCGATGGAATTTTTACAGGGTTGCAAGAAGGGAAACAGGAAATTGGCTATGGCTCTTCTGTGAATCGCTTACGCATGTCAAGAGATGAAATTGACGAATACACCGAAAAGATGTATCAGGCCACAAAAAACTTGATTGAATAACCCATTTCCGGTAAAAATGGCTCATTCAAGCCCACAAAGTGTCCTAACCGGGGGCAGCGCAAAAACTGCATCGCTACAGTTTTTTCAAGCCTGTTTCCCCGGTCCGCTTTGCAGGCGAGTCAAAGATTCGATAATTACTTTTTCGACCAACGTGACGATTGAGAAGAGGATCAAAAAGGTTACGACATAATCGAGTCCTCCGGCAAAAGGTAATGAAAACAGCGTCTGCCTTAGACCAAGTCTAAGTGGGTAAAATCTGTGCCTTCCGTACAGTTTTTCACAACGTTACGAAAGCTGGGCTGTAGGCCGAACGACCAGCTCGTTTACGTCAACTTCAGCCGGCTGTTCGATCGCATAGGCGATGGCTCGGGCAATAGCGGAAGCAGGAAGAGCGTGGCGCCGGTACGTCCTCATCAGTTCCCTGGCCTCATCATCCGAAATGCTCTCAGCAAGCTCGGACTGCGTTACACCGGGCGAAATGAGCGTTACCCGGATGTCTGAACCAACTTCCTGGCGCAAACCTTCCGTGATGGCTCGAACGGCGTATTTCGTTGCGCAGTATACTGCTGCAGTCGGTGAAACCGCATAGGCACCAATGGAAGCCAGGTTAATCACGTGGCCGGATTGCTGCTCCTTCATAACAGGAAGACTTGCAGCAATGCCATGCAAAACCCCGCGGATATTAACGTCGATCATCCGATTCCATTCATCAATTTTCAAGGCTTCCAAGGGAGAGAGAGGCATTACGCCGGCGTTGTTCACAATGACATCGACTCGTCCGAACCGGCTCTGCGCCAAGCGGATGATGGACTGCATTTGATCGATATTCGTCACGTCCAGCTGTTGATATAATGCGCATCCTCCTTCTGCCTCAATAAGGGAAGCCAGTGCTTCCAACCTTTCCACACGTCTTGCCCCCATGACGACAAGGGCGCCGCGGCTGGCAAGAAGCTTCGCCGTCGCTTCACCGATTCCGCTGCTTGCTCCTGTAATAACGACAACCTTTCCATTGATTTCAGACATTAACATTTCTCCTTTTTCTCTCAATATCCAATGGCTCGAATCGAACAAATCACAGGGAAAAACCGGCGCATCTCCCGCTATTTTTCACGATAGAGAACCATGCCGGCGTGGTAGAGCACCGAGTTGCGGAAATCGCCGTCTGCCTTAAAGCCTGTATCATCTACGTACTCGATATGGTCGCCTATAATCGTATACCGGCCTTGATAAGCACTTTTCCGATTTCCGCGCGCTTCGTCATACCGGCCGTTCGGCAGCAGTTCGTGTCGGATATAACCGTCTTTTATCACCCACATGCCAACATAGGGATGGGATTGTTCGTTTGGTTTACTCATTGATAATTCCCCTTTCGTTTTCGTATCCTGGACTTCAGTCTGCCTTGTCATCGTTTCCAGGATTTCCGTACCGTATGTTTATTATCGCTTCTTCGAAGAGCATGGCGGTAGCTGGATCATACATAATGATTGCCTAATCCTCCAGAAGAAGATAAAGTGGTAAATAACGTAAATAATGCGGATAAGGGGAGGAAACAAATGGATGAATGGTTCGAGAAAAAAAGAAAGGAACTGCTGCGGATCATCGAAAAATCCGCACCGGAAGACGGAACGCATGACACGCAAGTTCCCGGGTTGCGCTTGATTCGTGCTTCCCGGCCGTCCGAGCCCGTTTATTCTGTCTACGAACCTTCCCTTTGTGTCGTGGCCCAAGGTTCCAAGGTGGTCATGCTGGGGAAGGAGATGTACCAGTATGACCCAAGCAGCTTTATAACAGCTTCTGTACATTTGCCGATTACTGGACAGGTGATGGAAGCGTCGAGTGAAACACCGTATTTAAGTGTGCAAATCCATTTCGATACGAACCAGATTCTTGACGTCATTCAGGCTGCCGGAGATTCGATAAGAGCCGGAAATGAGACCTGCCGGGGTCTAAAGGTAAGCCACATCGATGATATGCTCCTGGATGCAGTTCTGCGGTTGGTGAAACTGGTCGAAACGCCACAGGATATCTCGGTGCTCGCGCATTCTGTCATGCGGGAAATTATTTACCGAGTGATTCAAAAAGAAAATAACTCTTCCTTGAAGCAAATTGCAGTCATAGGAAGTCATGCGCAGCGAATTGCGGGGGTCGTCGAGAAGCTTAACCGCGACTTTGCTCTGCCATTGCGCGTTGATGAATTGGCCGCAGAAGCTCGCATGAGCACCTCGTCTTTGTACGAATATTTTAAGAAAGTCACGGGGATGAGTCCGATCCAGTATCAAAAACAGATCCGATTGCAAGAGGCACGTCGGCTGCTGTTCTCGGAATCGATCGATGCGGCCGAAGCTGCTTTTCAGGTTGGATACGAAAGCCCTTCGCATTTTAGCCGGGAATATGCGCGGATGTTTGGGCAGCCGCCAGTCCGGGACGTTCGCCGGCTGCGCAGCGCACTACACGAAGCGGAAACAAGGGACTGAAGACCACTCTTTGCCAAGCAGCGTGGGTGGCAGCAAAAGCAAAAGGCTCGCGACTGTCCTCCTTTTCCCATCGCATAGTCAACCGAGAAGGCTCGTTATGATAAAGAAAAAAGAGCTACCTAACCGCAGGTAGCTCGATAAACACCTATTTCTAACTGGTAGCGTCGCGATGGTTCCATTCACAAGTACCATATGAAAAATATTGAAAATAAGCTTGCTTAATAACTTTCTTTTAAGAAAATAAAGCCAATCCGGCAAACCAAAGTACAGGTATAAAGAGCGCTGGCAACATATTTAACGATTTCGTTTCTTTAATCCCTAAAATCGATAAACCTGAACTGAAGATTAAAATTCCTCCAACAATCGATATTTCCGTCATTAACGCATCCGTTAGAAATGGTTCCAAGTATTGGGCGCATAAGTAAATTGATGTTTGCCAAACAAACAACACGACAGCAGCAAATACGATCCCAAAACCATATGTCGCTGCTAACGCCATCGATGTCACCAAATCTAATGTGGCATTGGTAAATAAATAAGTATGATTATTATATAACGCACCTTGTATAGGACCTAAAATAGACAGAGTACCAATACAAAATAGTAAAATCCCAGTTGATAAGCCTTTACTTAAATCAGTTTGCGAAAATCGATTAACAAGCTTTTGAAATTGTGCATCGATATCGAGAATAGTTCCTACTAATCCTCCAATCGCTAAACTTACGATGAATAATACAGGGTATTCACTATTTGGCATATTTTGCACAACAGCGTTGATGCCAAGCGCAACAGCTGCAAATCCCATTGCTGTAAATAAAGCGGATTGGTACTCGTCTTTGATTCCCTTTTTTAAAAAGCCACCAACTGCACTGCCGATTATAATAGCGATTGTATTCACAATTGTACCAATCATGTTGTCACCTCACCTCCTCTGTGCTTATCATAAACTTTCAAGTAACTTGAAGGTCAAGAAGTCTTGACAGGAATTTGGATTTCAGTGACAAACTCGTTCGTATTATTCGATAACCCATAATCAATATACGTCACTTCAACAGAGTCGCCTGTGATTTCATAGTGTTTTTGTTTTATATACTGTAAAAGCTGTTCATAATACTTACTGGCATTCACATGTGTTCCTTGAAAGCGCAACGTGACATAAAGACCTTCTGGTAATTCCTCTTGTACCGATTCTTCTACAGCCTCATTTTCCAATAATAAAAAGATGGCATCATACAAATCAAATTGACACTTCTCTATTTTGTGCTTCGCAATCGATATACCGATTTTCCCCAAAAAAACCGCCGATTGTAATTTCGAGCTATTTTCAAGGTTGCGGATGAAGAGTTCTAAATCGGCCCCACTTGGAATAGTTTGGCGTAACACCACGATTTCTCGTGTTGGGAAAACTTGCTCTTGAATGACTCCAATAACATGTGGTGTAAGAGCATCTTCAATTTGTTGTATACGATTATTTATTTTTTGTTCAATTTCTTGTAGTTCTTTAATTTTTTGCTGTGTAATTTCACGTTGAGCATGTAGTTGGTCCAGTAAATAAACCGGATCACGATTGTCGACAAAGGTTTGAATTTCTTGCAGTGACAGCCCAAGTGTCTGTAAATATTTAATTGTATTGAGCCGTTCAAAATGGGCTGTTGAAAAGTACCGATAGCCGGTTTCAGGATCTACATAAGTCGGTGTCAGTAAGCCAATGTCGCAATAGTAACGAAGCGCACTGCTTTTTATCCGGAACAGTCGTGATACTTCCCCAATTGTAAAAACATCTTTCATGTTTGTTCCTTTTCTACACCTCTAGTTCCTAATGTTTAGAATTATTTTCATAGAATTGTTCGCACTAGAAAATCAAGAGATTGATCTCTCTCATTTGCCCGTATTTATTTCCATTTATTTTAACACAAATATCCATTTGCTTTATTAGCGAATCTAGACCAATTGTTGAATACAAGTTAAACAGTCGATCTTCAACGAAAACTGCCCGTCAGTTTAACGCCCCCAGTCTAGTACTTTATTATCCAGTCTAGAACTTTATTCATCAGTCTAAAACTTTATTAGCTCTGTACAATTATGAAAAAGAAAAAAGAGCTACCTAACCGTAGGTAGCTCGATAAACAACTATTTCTGATTGGTAGCGTCGTGATGGTTCCACTCACAAGTACCACACGAAACGTATTGACCGTTAATTTATAGTCTATAACTTTATTTCTCTGGACAAACTTCCTTCTCTTTACTCAACTGTCACGCTCTTCGCAAGGTTGCGCGGTTTGTCAACATCCAAACCTCTTGCCGCCGAGGTGTAGTAAGCCAATAGTTGCAATGGAATGACGGTAAGAATCGGAGCCAGCAAAGGCAACGTTTTCGGAACGTACACGACTTGATCGACCGTTTTGATCAAATCGTTGTCGCCTGCGAAAGCAAAGCCGAGGACATGTGCGCCACGCGCTTTGACTTCTACAATATTGCTGACCATTTTTTCATAAATATCCGGCTGGGTCGCCAAGGCGATCACCGGCACATCCTCTTCAATCAAGGCCAATGTTCCGTGTTTCAGCTCGCCTGCTGCGTACGCTTCGGAATGAATGTAGGAGATCTCCTTCAATTTCAACGAGCCTTCCAGCGATACCGCGTAGTCGAGCGAACGACCGATGAAGAACAAGCTGGTCACATCTTTGATCCGCTCTGCGTATTGGCGGACATGGTCCGCATCAGCGAGAATCTGGCTGATTTGCCCCGGCAGTTCCAGCAAGTGATCCACAATTTCAGCGATTTGTTCAGCCGACTGCGTTCCTTTGATCTGTGACAGGTAAAGGGCAAACATATACAACGCCGCTACCTGTGAGGTATACGCTTTGGTCGAGGCAACCGCTACTTCCGGACCGGCCCAGGTAAAGAGCACTTCATCGGCTTCGCGGGCAACCGAGCTGCCGACCACATTGGTGATCGCCATGACGGTGACGCCGCTTTTCTTCGCTTCACGCAATGCAGCCAGTGTATCGGCGGTTTCACCCGATTGGCTGATCACAATCATCAACGTTTTATCCGTATAAATCGGGTCGCGATAGCGGAATTCGGACGCGACAGCCACTTCCACCGGGATACGGGTCAGTTTCTCGATCACATCTTTGCCGACCAAACCAGCGTGCATGGACGTACCGCAAGCGATAATGTAAATCCGGTCGTAGCTGGCCAATTGCGCATCGCTCATTTTCAGTTCCGGCAAAACGACTTTTTTCTCATCGAGATCAATGCGGGAACCGATCGTGTCGCGAATCGCTTGCGGCTGCTCAAAAATTTCTTTAAGCATGAACGAATCGAAACCGCCTTTTTCCGCTTGCACCAAATCCCAATCGACATGGAAAATGTCCCGCTCCAGTTTTTGGCCGGTTTCGGTGTCAAACAGTTCGACGCCGTCACGAGTCAAAACCGCCATTTCCCCTTCATTGAGGATATAGACGTCGCGCGTATGTTCCAGCAAAGCCGGGATATCCGAACCGATAAAGCTTTCGCCTTCGCCGACCCCGACGATCAACGGGCTGGCCAGACGAACGGCGATCAGTTTGTCCGGTTCATGTTCGCTCATAATGCCCAATGCATAGGCGCCGCGCATCCGTTTGACCGCCTTTTGCACAGTGGCGACGAGATCGCCGTCGTACAAGTCATCGAGCAAATGGGCAATCACTTCGGTATCTGTTTCCGAAACAAATGTATAACCTTTTTGCACAAGCTCTTCTTTAATCGACAGGAAGTTTTCGATAATCCCGTTGTGCACAACGGCGAACTTCCGTTTTGCATCTGTATGAGGATGCGCATTCAGATCAGACGGACGGCCGTGCGTAGCCCAGCGGGTATGTCCAATCCCGACATGACCTTTCAGCGGCTGTGCGGCCAAAAGCTCTTCCAGATTGGCTAATCGGCCTTGTTTTTTATCCAAAGACAAGCCCTGTTCGGTCAAAACAGCCAGGCCAGCCGAGTCATAGCCGCGATATTCCAATTTCCGCAAGCCTTCGATAATGATCTCCTGCGCATTTTTATTCCCAATATATCCAACGATTCCGCACATGTTTAAACAAGTCCCCTTTCGTGAACGGACGGGGACACTGCCGTACTCTATCCGTAACGGGGAAGTGTCCCCGTCACTCCATCGCAATTTTTTAAAATGGTTGTGTATCGTATACAGGTATTGTGCAACAGGTTACCCCGCTGTTTTGTCCCTGTATTTTCGGCCTCGATACAACCGGCCGGGAGGCATCCGCCGAATCCTTCGATAAACCTCCACCTCGTCCACTGCGTTCTCTCCGACCCACGCAGTGCTGGCGCTTTGTTTGGGAAAATCAAATCGGGTCATCAATCGCCTAAACTATTCGAAACACCTGCCCCCTTTCCGTACATGATTACTTTAGCACAGGTTTGGCAAGGCAACAACAACTATTTCGATGTTTCATCATATGCAAAAGGAAGCAGCGAGGTGCTGCTTCCTTCCGTTTTATAGACAACCTTTGACACGCCGGCACGGGCGGTTTCTCCGAGCCAAGGTGCCGTTCCTGTTTCCAACTTAAACCAACTGCTGTTTTACGACGTCGACGATCCGATCTACGAGTGCGCTTAGCTTGGCTTCATCCGGACCTTCCGCCATGACCCGCACGATCGGTTCAGTCCCCGACGGGCGGACCAATACGCGACCGTCACCAGCCAACTCTTCCTCCACTTCTTTGATCACTTGCTCGATCGCCTGATTGCCGTTCAGTTTGGTTTTATCCACGACCGGCACATTGACCAAAATCTGCGGATACTTGCTCATCACTTGTTTCAGTTCCGATAATGGCCTGCCTGTTTCCTTCAAGACGTTGAGCAACTGCAAGCCGGTCAGCAAACCGTCACCGGTCGTGTTATGATCCAAAAAGATGATATGGCCCGACTGTTCGCCGCCAAGGTTGTATCCGCCGCGAATCATTTCCTCCACCACATAGCGGTCGCCCACTGCCGTTTTCGTCGTATTGATCGCCGACTCCTCCATCGCTTTGAAGAAACCGAGATTGGCCATCACTGTCGTCACTACGGTATTGTTGTTCAGTTTTCCTTTCGCTTTCAACGCGCGGGCACAAATGGCCATAATGTAATCGCCGTCGACGATCTCCCCGTTTTCATCTACGGCAATACAACGGTCAGCATCGCCGTCGAAGGATAAGCCGAGATGAGCTTTTTGCTTGATAACTTCCTCCTGCAGCCGCTCCGGATGGGTCGAACCGCAGTTCTCATTGATATTGACACCGTTTGGATTCGCTCCGATCGTGACCACTTCCGCTTCCACGTCGGCAAACAGACGCGCCGCCAAAGAGGAAACCGCCCCATTGGCGCAATCCAGCACGATTTTGTAACCGTCAAACCGCTCGCTGATCGTGCTCTTCAAGTGAGACAAATACTTCTGTCCGCCTTCGAAGTAATCGAGGACCGTACCGATATCTGCACCGGTCGGACGCGGCAATGTATCTTCTGAAGCGTCGAGATACTGTTCGATTTCCGACTCGACTTCATCAGACAGTTTAAAACCATTGTTCCCGAAAAACTTGATGCCGTTATCAGGATATGGATTATGGGATGCGGAAATCATGACGCCGGCATCCGCTCCGGTTGCTCTTGTCAAATACGCCACACCAGGTGTAGAAATTACCCCTAGTCGAACCGCTTCTACCCCTACGGAGAGCAGTCCGGCCAACAGGGCATTTTCCAGCATCTCTCCGGAAACACGAGTATCTCGTCCAATTACGACTTTCGGTCTGCCTTCACTCTTGTGTCTGGTCAGTACGTAGCCACCAATCCGTCCCACTTTAAAAGCCAACTCAGGCGTCAGTTGCGCATTCGCAATCCCACGTACACCATCTGTTCCGAAATACTTCCCCATTCTTGTCCCTCATTTCTATCCTTCTACACATCTATAGCATATGCCTATCTCTGTTTATTGGTGATTTCCACCGTTACCGTTTTTAATGCAGTCGGGCCTGTTTTCAAATAATCTGGCTGATTATAGATGTAATTCAGTGCGACTTCATGCACGCCCGGCGGCAAATTGCTGACATCCGCCACGACTTGAACATCATCAAGCTTCATTTGCTGCAAAATTTCCGCAGCCCCGATTACGTCAAAATCGATGGTGGAAAGTTCTTTTCCATCCGCACTAAGTACCCTGGCTTCGGTGTTTTCCGACAACCCGGTAACCCGAATCGGGACCCTTTCCAAACGTTTTGTCGAAGACTTCACGACTTTTAATGAGACCTGCAGGTAATCAGGATCTACTTTTACTATCTTGTCCAAAAGCGGCATTTTTAGCTGAACCAAATGATCTGAGGTAATTTTGCTCAAATCAATTTCCGGCCCCGGGTAAGTGCTGAGCTTAGCCGGATCAATAACCTCCTTGGGACCGTATACAGTCGCCTCCTCTGTATTCATCTGAACACTCGCCAAGCTGTACCCATCCGGAAGCTCATTGACCAAGTTCAATTTGATTGGCACTTTGACAAACGGACTGGTTACGGGTACCTCTACCCCGACGGTCAACGGATTTACTTCCACCTTGTCAATCTCGTTTCCTGCCTTGTCGACAACTTTTAACGGAACGGTCGTTTTGATCGTTTCCGTTGCCTGATCCAGATTGACAGTCGCTTTGACCAAAGCAATGTCGTCAACCCGGCTCTCCGGCACTTTTACCAGCACACGGAACGGTTTGACGATCGGTTCCCCCGCCGTATAGCCCGGCGCGACTTGCCCCAATGTTTCCACCTGCACTTCTTTTTCCACCGTTTTCTTCTCTTCCAATGTCACGTCAACTTGGTTGGGAATAATTCCGACTTTCGCTTCTTCAGGAAAGCCCCGGTACTGGACATTGACCCGATGTGTCCCTTTGCCCTGTCCCCGCAAATCAACATACACTTCATAGGAATCAGGGGGGATAAAGTTATGCCGGTAAAACGGATTGTTGCTTTCCAATGCGACCTTTACCGTCTGGGGTACTTTTACCACTTCGAATTGGTCACTATCATAATAAACTTCCAGCTTCACGCCATCAATAAAAACAGGTTGCGTACTGTCCATGGCTGCTTCCGGCTCCGCTTCCAGGTTCACCGCCATCCACATCATGGAAGCCAACAACAATGCGATAATTCTTGCCACCCACGGGCTGTTGATCCATCTATCCATGTTTTCGCCCCCACTGCCAGCGGTCGATAAATGACCTGTTTTTTGCTGGAGGAGTTAAATGCTCCAACATCATGCCGCTCAGTTGTTCCTCAGTCAAATTGCGATAGATCACTCCATTGGAAACAAAGGACACCTGCCCTGTTTCCTCCGATACAACGATCGACAAGCCGTCGGAAACTTCGCTCATCCCGATCGCCGCCCGATGTCGGGTTCCCAGTTCTTTGGAGATATTGGTGCTTTCGGATAAAGGCAAATAGCACGCTGCCGCCAATACGATATCTTTGCGGAGGATGACCGCCCCATCATGCAGCGGCGTATTCGGGATAAAAATATTGATCATCAGTTCGGAACTGACTCTGCCGTTGATCGCAATCCCGGTCTCCACATAATCGTTCAATCCCGTCTCCCGTTCAACGACAATCAGTGCGCCAATCCGCCGCTTCGCCATATAGGTTGCGGATTTGCAAACTTCTTTGACCATGCGCTGGATCTGTTCCTGGTCCTGTGTACTTTGGGTTCGTGAAAAGAGCCTTCCTCTCCCTAACTGTTCCAGCGCTTTGCGCAGCTCTGGCTGAAAAATAATAACCAAAGCCAGTACTCCGAAGGTGAAGGCTTGTTGCATCAGCCAGTGCAAAGTGGTCAGTTCAAACCATCTGCTCAAGAGCCAAGTCACGACGATAACAACAATCCCCTTCAGCAGTTGGACCGCTCTGGTACCGCGAATCAGCATTAGCAATTTATAGATAACATACGTGACCGCCAATATATCGACCGCGTATCTGATGATATCCCCATAATCGATCGAACCCATAAACGAAGCCTCCATCTTTCACTCCATTTCTATCCGCTGTCTGATTCTGAGTTGGGAAAAAGCACGGCTCCACAGCCGTGCCGACCTTAACCTCTTTTATTTTCCCTTATGGAGTCGCTGGAAGCAAGTCATTTCCGATATTTTTCAACTCATACCAGATCCATTCAAAAATCGCTTCAATCTCTTCCGTATTTCCAGCCACTTGAGCCGTCGAAGCCAAGAACACTTTCCCCTCAATCGCTACGACATTCCCGGTTACTTCCCCTTGCACTTCGACGCTGCCATTGCGGACAACAATGTCACCGTCGATTTTTGTTCCCGCTGGAACAATGACCACGTTGCGGCTATGGTCAATTTTCAGCTTATCCAAATTGGCCGAAGCCACCTGAATGACCGGATTGCGTTCAAACCAGGATGCGGAAATGCTTCCTGTCATCAGCAACAGAAAAACAGCCGCCGCCGCGATCATCGGATGTTTTCGCAGCCAGTTGGCAAAACGAAACGATTTCGTGGGCGCGGGAAGTTTCGCGAGAACCCGGTCCGTAAAATCTGCGGGAACGTGTATATGGGAAGCGCTTTGTACAAATGCGATCGCCCTTTGCAATTCACGCATGTGACGGTAACAGCGATCACAGGTTCGGAGATGTTGCTGAAGCAATTGATTGTTGTATTCGTCCAGATCTCCGTCCAGGAATTCATGGATGCGACCTGCCATTTCTCTGCATTCCATTTTGGTTGTACTCCCTTCTTCACATAAATCGCAATCGACCACGTAGCGCCTCACGACCACGATGAATTCTTGTTTTGATCGTTGTAATTGGCAGCTTTAGTATGTCACTAATTTCCTGCAGCGATAGATCCTCGATGTAGCGCAAGATCATAATCGACCTGTACTTCGGTGCCAACTGCGAAAGCGCATCCTGCACCGTTTCCTGCAACTCTTGTGTCACGACTTTTTCTTCCGGTGTTTGTTCTTTTGAGGAGAGTCTGGAATACCAATCCAGCCCTTCTCCTTGCTCAATCTCTTCATCTAAAGAAAAGTCGGGCTTTTTCTTCCGCCCTCTGTCAATGCACAGGTTTGTTGCGATGCGATAGATCCAGGTAGAAAATTTGTATTGATCGTCGTATGTGTGTAAATTTGCAAATACGCGCAAAAACGTTTCTTGTGCAATATCCTCTGCTTCTTGTCGGTTACCGACCATGCGATAGGCGAGTTGGAAGATTTTATCTTTATATATCTCGATCAACTCGGCAAATGCTTCCCGATCCCCCCGTTTGGCACGTTCGATTAACCGTTTCTCCACAAATTCCATGCTATCCTCCCCGGCAAACACCGTAATCTCCTATACGAATAGAACCTGAACTTAGTTTCACTTTTCCCGTATAAAAAATTTTCCTATGACTTACTGGCTAATATTGGGAATATTTATACTTCTTTAATTATATAGATAGAAAGAAACTCCTGCGTTATATCTTATGAAAAGGAGAGTGGATCGGATGAACAATGAATTTGTACTGGAACAAATTGAACAATTGCGCCAAGAACTGAATGACCGCTATAAGAAAAGCGGGATCATCTCCCCCGAATTGGTTGAGCTCAGTGTAAAACTGGACCAATTGCTAAACAAACTCCACTTCTTCCCTAGACTTTAGTCCGATTTCGCCTTTTTGTAAAGAGTACTGGGTTATTGGTAAAAACTGTTGGGATCAAGCCGTTTGGCAAGATCATGTTTCCATAAAAGAGAAAAAGGGGGTTCCCCCCCCTTTTTTTAGCATATGTTTAAAGCAACTTTTCCCCAAATGCCGAGCCAATCAATTCGACCGCCACCTGCGCCGTAGCATTTTCACGATCGAGGATCGGGTTTACCTCAACAAACTCGGCAGAAACGAGTACATCCGCCTCAGCCAGTATCTCCAGTGCCAAGTGACTTTCGCGATAGGAAATCCCCCCGATTACCGGCGTTCCTACGCCGGGAGCATCATGAGGGTCCAATCCGTCCAGATCAAGGCTCAGATGAACTCCGTCCGTTTCACGGCTCACTTGCTTAATCGCTTCCTCCATTACACGCGCCATTCCCAATTTATCAATTTCATGCATCGTATATACATTGAGACCTATTTCTTTAATCAATGCCCGTTCCCCCGGATCAAGATCGCGTGCCCCTATAATTACGATGTTTTCCGGCTTGAGTTTGGGAAAGAAACCGCCGAGTGAAACAAGCCGCTCATGGCCGTAACCTAAGCAGGCTGCCAGGGACATGCCGTGGATATTGCCTGAGGGCGAGGTTTCGCCGGTATTAAGATCACCATGTGCATCAAACCAAATTACTCCCAGGTTCTGCACATGTTTGGCAACTCCAGCTATTGTACCAATTGCAATGCTATGGTCTCCCCCCAGCACAAGCGGAAAACGGCCATCGCCGATCTCTTTGCTCACGGCTTCCGCCAGTTGTTCATTTGCTTTCACAACTTGCTCGAGATATTTATACTTCCCTGCTTCCACATACATTTCCGGCTGAGGAACATTAATATTTCCAGTATCCTTCAGGTCAAATCCCAATCTTTCCAATTTTTTTGCAATTCCGGCGTAACGGATAGCGCTAGGTCCCATATCAACACCTCTGCGATCGGCGCCCAGATCCATTGGCACACCAATTACCGATATTTTGTCATTCATGTGATTTTCCCCCTTAAAAGGATCTCTCCCCTCATTGTAGCGTTTCCAACCTCAATGACTCAACTCGACAACTTTTTGCATAGATATAAGTTGCAATTTTCAGTTTTTAGCCGCGCCTTGTTAAAATGGCAATAAAAAAACGAACAACCGAATGGTTGCCCGTTTTTGGCAAAGTTATGGAGCGGGTGATGGGAATCGAACCCACGCGACCAGCTTGGAAGGCTGGGGTTCTACCATTGAACTACACCCGCATGACTATCTATTAGTATCCCCAAGAAACTGAACTAATAACCATTTTTTAATAAAATGGTCGGGAAGACAGGATTCGAACCTGCGACCCCTTGGTCCCAAGCCAAGTACTCTACCAAGCTGAGCTACTTCCCGTTTCTGTTTGGCTTTTGACCATTCTCTTTCATTTGACGAAACGAAATGGCGTGCCCTGAGAGATTCGAACTCCCGACCTTTTGATTCGTAGTCAAACGCTCTATCCAGCTGAGCTAAGGGCACATCCAAGTAAAAAGTGGTGAGCCATGAAGGACTCGAACCTTCGACCCTCTGATTAAAAGTCAGATGCTCTACCAACTGAGCTAATGGCTCTCATTTCTGGCTGGGGTACTAGGATTCGAACCTAGGAGTGACGGAGTCAAAGTCCGTTGCCTTACCGCTTGGCTATACCCCAATAAAAATCAAGGTTAGTGGTGGGGAGAGACGGATTCGAACCGCCGAACCCATAGGGAGCAGATTTACAGTCTGCCGCGTTTAGCCTCTTCGCTATCTCCCCGTTAGCCTTCGCCGCTTCTCAAAAAATTATTCTGGTGGAGGCTGACGGGATCGAACCGCCGACCCTCTGCTTGTAAGGCAGATGCTCTCCCAGCTGAGCTAAGCCTCCACAACACCCCACAAAGTGT
>NZ_JAFBEB010000010.1 GCF_016908525.1 Brevibacillus fulvus | reverse complement strand
TTGCCAAGCCAGATCTGCAGTGCCCTGAAAGGGTGCTTCCCGCTGGCGCTCCTGCCTCGCATTCGCTCCCTTGCCAAGCCAGATCTGCAGTGCCCTGAAAGGGTGCTTCCCGCTGGCGCTCCTGCCTCGCATTCGCTCCCTTGCCAAGCCAGATCTGCAGTGCCCGGATGAGAGCCGATTAGGAGTTGGAAATTGCCGAAAGCTGGAACGTTCTTTCCTTTACTTCTTCCGGATCAACAGTTCGGCGAGCCACTCCGCTTTCCATAGCCGCTTTCGCTACCGCTGCCGCGACGTGTGCGGCAACCCGCGGATCAAACGGAGCCGGAATTACCTTGTCAGCACTTAATTCTTCCGCTGCTACCAGATCGGCAATCGCATAGACGGCCGCCAGTTTCATCTCTTCATTGATGTTTGTTGCATAAGTGTCAAGAGCTCCGCGGAAGATCCCAGGGAACGCCAGCACGTTGTTCACTTGGTTCGGGAAATCGGAACGGCCTGTTCCAATGACAGCTGCCCCCGCTTTTTTCGCATCCTCCGGCATAATTTCCGGAATCGGGTTGGCCATCGCAAAAATGATCGCATCTTTGTTCATCGATTGCACCATCTCCGGAGTAACCGCACCTGCTACAGAAACGCCGATAAAGACGTCTGCTCCTTTGATCGCATCCGCCAATGTCCCTTCCAAACGAGCGCGGTTGGTGACTTTGGCAACCTGTTCCTTGATTGGATTCATGCCAAACGGACGGCCTTCATAGACGATCCCTTTGGTGTCGCACATAATCACTTCTTTGACGCCCATGCTGAGCAGCAGCTTAATAATGGCGATACCGGCTGCGCCGGCCCCGTTTACAACCACGCGAATGTCTTCCAGTTTTTTGTCAACGACGCGCAGCGCATTGATCAAACCGGCAGCTGTTACAATTGCCGTACCATGTTGATCGTCATGGAAAACCGGAATATTTGTTTCCTTTTTCAATCGCTCTTCAATTTCGAAACATGCAGGCGCAGCGATATCTTCCAAATTCACACCGCCGAACGTCGGTTCCAACAATTTGACAGTTTCCACAATTTTATCTACATCGTTTGTTCCCAAGCAGATGGGAAAAGCGTCTACTCCCGCAAAAGTCTTGAACAACACCGCTTTTCCTTCCATTACAGGCATGGCCGCTTCCGGTCCGATATTGCCCAAACCAAGTACAGCGGTCCCATCGCTGACTACAGCGACAAGATTGCCCTTCATCGTGTACTCATACACTCTCGTCTTATCATCAAAAATTTCCTTGCAAGGCTCAGCAACTCCAGGTGAGTATGCGAGGCTTAAATCGTATGCATTTCGAACAGGAACCTTGGTGACAGCAGACAATTTCCCCTGATTTTTTCTATGTAGTTCCAGTGCTTCTTCCCTTAAATTCGACACAATATTCACTCCATTTCACACCCGAAGTTTTTTCTGTTAAGTGGTCTGACCACCTAAATTGTTATGTTCTCATTATAACAAAACAAGCTAATCTGTAAACCTTTGAGAATGACAAAAAGAGGGAGATTGTCTCATCTCCCCCAATTGATTGGCATTTCCTTTTGAATGACGCTGTTTTCTCCGACGATTTCTTTCGCCCGTTGCATAAATAGGGCGTCCACCTGCACCCGATTGGCATCCGGCAACCGCAGGGACTGTTTCCTGCTTTCGTAGTAAAGCACCACGGCCGTTGAGCCGCGTTTGTGCTGGAACAGTTGATGCAGTTCGTTCAAGGTAGAATCTTGTTCCTGCTGTGGCGAAATTTTCACAAACAGTACGGGTTCAGTGGCCGGCTGGGGCAAGGCGGTCAGATCCCAGACACGGGAGGCGAGCAGCTTGACCTGATCCTCCTGAAAGTCCAGTCTTCCTTCCAGCACCAGCAAACATTCTCGTTGGAACAGCTCTTGGGCTTTGGCATACACTTGCGGAAAGACGACCACCTCGACTTGTGCGGTTTTATCCTCCAGTGTTACAAATGCCATCGGCGCCCCTTTTTTGGTTTGAATGCGCTTTTCCTCCACGACCATTCCCGCAATCTTGACCGTCTGATCCGCTGAAAGTTCCGGCAAGGCGGCGATGGACTGAACTTCAGGGCGGTTGCTGACAAAGGCATATTGATCAAGCGGATGGCCGGACAAATAAACGCCGAGCAGATCGCGCTCTTCTTTCAATTGCTGCATTTGACTAAGCGGCGGAACTTCCGGATAGGTGGCGGGATCGCGCATTGGCTCTTGCTGACCCTGACCCGCCGCCATGGCAAACAAGTCAAGCTGTGCCTGTCCGTTTTTTTCCTGACGCGAGATTTGCCGCCCCATCGCTTCATCGAGCATCATCAGCAGTTGCGTCCGATGTCCGGGCAGACTGTCCAGCGCTCCGCACATGATTAATGACTCGATCACTCGTCTGTTAACGAGCCGGCTGTCCACCCTGCTGCAAAAGTCAAACAGATCGCGGTACGGTTTTCCGCTCCGTTCCTTGACGATGGAATCGATTGCGCCGTAGCCGACGTTTTTGACCGCCGCCAGACCAAAGCGGATCGCTCCCGCTTTCACCGCAAAAAACGCTTCGCTTTCATTGACATCCGGAGGCAGGACAGTAACGTGCAGCCGTCGCGCTTCCTCTACATACTCGGCAATTTTGGCCTGGCTGCCGATCGACAAGGAAAGCAGCGCGGCCATAAACGGCAACGGATAGTTCGCTTTTAAATACGCCATCTGATAAGCGATGATCGCATAGGCCACCGAATGGGCCTTGTTAAACCCGTAATCCGCAAAGCGGACGATCAAGTCGTAAATCTCGTGGGCAAGCCGCTCATCGTATCCCTGACGGATGCTGCCGGCGACGAATTTATCCCGCTGCTCGGCCAGCAATTCCCGCTTTTTCTTGCCCACCGCCCGCCGCAAAATATCGGCCTCGCCCAGACTGAAGCCGGCCATTTTGGAGGAGATTTGCATAATTTGCTCCTGATAAATCATAAAGCCGTGGGTCTCCCGCAAAATTGGCTCCAGATCGGGATGGGCATAGGCCACCTTTTTTCGTCCATGTTTGGCATCGATATATTCCGGAATGATCTCCATCGGCCCTGGACGATACAGAGCCAGGACAGCGACGATGTCATCAATGCCGGTCGGCTTTAACTCGCGCAAAACGCTGCGCATGCCCGCAGATTCCAGTTGGAACAGTCCGGTTGTTTCTCCGCGGCTCAGCATGCGGAAAGTTTTCTCATCAGCCGGCGGCAATCGGTTCAGGTCAAGCTGCACTCCTTCCTGCTGAAGCAAGCGAAGCGTCTCCTGAATAATCGTCAGGTTGCGCAACCCGAGGAAATCCATTTTCAAAAGCCCGATCTCTTCCAGCACCTCCATCGGATACTGGGTCAAGGCCAGCCCTTCGCTGCCGCTTTGCAGCGGAACATAATCGGTGAGCGGCTCGCGCGAAATCACTACACCTGCGGCGTGCGTCGAAGCGTGGCGCGGCAAACCTTCCAACCCTTGCGACAATTCGAGCAGCTGCGCAACCTGCTTGTTTTCCTCCGCCAGCCGCGCCAACTCCGGATTGACCTGCAGCGCTTTTTCAATCGTCATGCTGCCAGATTGCGGAATTTGCTTGGCTACCCGGTCAATCAGCCCCAGCGAAAGCCCCATCGCGCGTCCGACATCGCGGACAGCAGCCCGCGCCGCCATCGTACCAAAGGTAATGATTTGCGCCACCCGGTCGTAACCGTATTTGTTGGCGACATAATGAATCACTTCGTCGCGGCGCTCGATGGAAAAATCGATATCGATGTCCGGCATCGTCACCCGCTCCGGATTGAGAAAGCGCTCAAACAACAGGTTGTACTTGAGCGGGTCGACATTGGTAATTTTCAAGGCATATGCGACGAGGCTGCCGGCAGCCGAGCCCCGCCCCGGTCCGGTCGGAATTCCGTGCTCATGGGCGTAGCGCATAAAGTCCCAGACGATCAAAAAATAATCGGTAAACCCGGTACGGGTAATAATGTTTAATTCATGTTCCAGTCTTTGGCTGATGTCCGGCCCAATTTCGCCGTACCGCTCCCGGCAGCCTTCCAGACAAAGCCGCTTCAGCATCTCATCGGGGGTTTCCCCGGTCTGAATCGGAAAATACGGCAGGATATGCTGCCCAAAAGCGAGCTCAACCGTGCAGCGTTCCGCAATCCGCAGCGTATTGGCGAGCGCTTCCGGCGCATAGGCAAACAGCTTCGCCATCTCTTCCGGAGATTTGAGATAATACTGATCCGTCTCATAGCGAAAGCGCTCCGCTTCTTCGAGCGTTTTTCCCTCGCCGATGGCCAGCAACAAATCTTGCAGCCTGGCTTCGCTCTGTTCCACGTAATGAACGTTATTGGTCGCCACCAACGGGATTCCCGTCTCGCGGTGCAGTTCAACCAAACGTTGATTTAACCGCCGTTCCCGCTCCAGCCCGTGGTCCTGCAATTCCAGATAAAAGCGATCGTCGCCAAAAATTTCGCGATATTCCAGTGCCGCCAGTCTCGCTTGCTCCGTTTCCCCCGCCAACAAGCTGCGGGCCACTTCCCCCTGCAGACAGCCGCTCAATGCGATCAGCCCCGCACTGTGCTTGCGCAAAATCTCCTTGGTCAAACGGGGCAAAAGATAATGCCCTTCCAGATGGGCAATCGAACTTAATTTCAACAGGTTCCGATACCCCGATTCGTTTTCTGCCAGCAAGATCAAATGCGCCGGCGCCGGAGCATTGCGTATCCGGTCTTGCAGATTGCCTTCGGTTAAAATGTACGCTTCCATTCCTAAAATCGGTTTGACACCCGCGGCCCGGCAAGCCTTGTAAAACGGTACGGCACCGTACAGATTGACGTGATCGGTTATCGCCAGCGCAGGCATGCCCAATTCCGCCGTTTTGCGCACCAGCGCCTCGATCCGCGCCGCTCCGTCAAGCAGGCTGTATTCTGTATGAGTGTGCAAATGGACAAAAGAACCATTCACATTTCCTCTCCTCATTTCCGCAACGAATTTTCCGCATTCTGCTTTTTTCATTATACCCCAGGAAGGGACCTTGCGAACATACAATCGCTCTATTTGACCGCACTTCCATCATCTAGTAGGATGAGAGCAGTAGAAGCAGATTGAGAGGAAAGGAAGAAACGGAATGTGGTTTGCAGTTTATATGACCGGCATGATCGCCTCTTTGATTGCCAGCGTTTACTACAGTACTACCGCCAGACAGCGGGGGCTGCATCCGCTGCAATCGCGAATGATTTTGGGCAAAATGAATGTCTCGCTTGGCGTTCTTGTTTTGCTGTTCGGCATCAATCAATTTACGTTCGCTGATTTGAGTTCCCTGCGAATCGCCGTTGGGATCGTGCTGCTGTTTGTCGGGGCCGTCAACTTGATTTTTGGTCTGCGCAACTTTTTCCGTTACAGACAGCAGTGGCAAAACGCCGCAAAAAACGAGAGCTGAAACATGGCCGCTGCCGCGGAAAAAACGGATTATCCAAAAGTTTTCAGCTAGCGGTTCAGCACCGTTTGTTCTATACTTTTCACTGTGATAAGTAAACGCTTCTGGCGACCGTATCCCCAACGGTCGCCTTTTTTTATTGCAAGTCCACGATGGCGCCCGCAACTCCGGCGGATTGAGTTCGTATC
Source organism: Brevibacillus fulvus (assembly GCF_016908525.1). Classification (GTDB taxonomy): domain Bacteria; phylum Bacillota; class Bacilli; order Brevibacillales; family Brevibacillaceae; genus Brevibacillus_G; species Brevibacillus_G fulvus. The sequence continues at coordinate 137,947 of NZ_JAFBEB010000010.1, read as the reverse complement.
AAGGCAAACAACCCGCAAGCCTCCAAAAAGGCATGCGGGTTGTTAGCGTTCGATAATCTGTGCAGTAATCATCGCCTGACCAACCAATTGTTCCTCATGGTACACGGCGACTTCCACTTTGCCAAAACGCCGGCTGATATCAAGCAATTTCGGTCGAACGACAATCTCGCTTTCCATCTGCACCGGTTTTAAAAAATAGACGGTGACATTTTCGGGGACCATGTCGCCCCGGCGATGCTCCCTAAGCACGTTGCAGGCCGCTTCGACCATGACGGTCGTGATGATTCCGCTGGCGATCGTACCCAGGTGGTTGGTCATTTGCGGCGTCACCTCGCCGATATACACGGTCTGTTCCCCTTCCTTCATCTCCCGGAAGTTGCTCATGATCAGATTGGGAAAAGTTTCTCCGGTTTGCGGCTGCTTCTGGATATACTGCAATGCCTTGATGACATCCTGGCGGCTGAGCACCCCGACCAGCTTCTTGTGATGGTCGACAACCGGCAGCAATTCAATTCCTTCCCATACCATCAAGTGTGCCGAAGAGGCCACAGAGACGCGTGAAGATGTCACAATCGGATTGCGCGACATCACCTTGTCGATGGTCACCTGCGGCCCATGCCCAATAATATCCTTGGAAGTGACAATCCCTACCACCCGCATTTGATCATCCGCCACCGCGAAGCGGGTTTCACCGTAGCGGTTTGTATATTCATGCCAAGTGGCGACCGTATCGGATGGATGCAGGACGGCTGTTTCGGACAATGGTTTCAAAATATCCTCGACCATCATGATCTCTTTTTTGATCAAGCGGTCATAGATCGCCCGGTTAATCATCGAGGCAACCGTAAAAGTATCGTAGCTGGAAGAGATGATCGGCAAGGCAAGTTTGTCAGCCAGCTGCTTTACCTCATCGCTGGTGTCAAATCCTCCGGTGATCAGCACGGCTGCTCCATGCTGCAGCGACAGCTTGTGAGCTTGATCCCGGTTCCCGACGATCAACAGACTGCCGGCGTCAATATACCTCATCATCGCCTCGAGCTTCATCGCTCCGATCACAAATTTGCTTAACGTTTTATGCAAGCCTTCCCTTCCGCCAAGCACATGGCCATCGACAATATTGACCACTTCGGCGAATGTCAGGCGCTCTATGTTTTCTTTCTGCTTTTTCTCGATGCGAACAGTCCCGACCCGCTCGATCGTGCTGACATAGCCCTGCACTTCCGCTTCCTTGATCGCTCGGTAAGCTGTTCCTTCGCTGACATCCAGGTCTTTGGCGATCTGCCGAACAGAAATTTTAGTTCCGATCGGAAGGTGGTCGATATACTGCAATATTTGTTCATGTTTCGTCGGCATTCTTCGTTGCACCTCCCCTTCCCCGCTGCAAGCTTTCTGCAGGCTCGTTCCCCGTTTCGCAAAGAGAGACGGCTCTCCTTCGCTAAAATTATACGGGTTGCCAAGGCAAAAAAAAAGTGCAGCTTTCAGCAGCCACACTTTAAAAGTATATAACATTAAGGGGGTTTTCATCGTGTCTTTACTATACCCCGGAAATATTACAGCAATATTACAAACGAGTTACAGTTTAGTTGCATTTCTGTGAAAAACTTTTAAAAATGCTCCGCTGTTCTTTACACAAGCAGCAACAACAACCCTTGCACGATACCGATCAGACCTCCCAACAAAAATCCGAGCACCGTGATCATTCGGAACTCTTTGCCGGAAATGCCCAAAATCATCTCTTCCAAGCGTTCCAGCGGAAACTGTTCGACCTGGCGCATGACAATTTCTTTAATGGATAATCGCTGGAACAACGGCTCGAGATTTTGCTGAACGGTGCCGATCGCCCAAGCGGCCAATTGCGGTATCAACCGCTCGTTCAGCTGTTGCCGAACCGGGGAAAGCAGCTCACCCACGGTTCTTTCGGTTAAGGCGACGCTTTGTTGTTCCAGTTTGACAAAAAGCTGTTCCTGCCAACGGGTGAGCTGTTCCGCACCGATCGATTGCAAGATTTCATCGGTTGGTTTGTCCAACAGCCGCTGTGCTTCCAGCTTCAAAAAGGCAGAGACTCGTCCAGCCAGCGCTTGGTTCCGCAACGTTTCATCCAGATAGGGCAGCAGCTTGGCACTGATTTTGTCCTCGCCCAGAAACATTCCGACCAAACCGCCCAGCATTCCTCCGCCGCCGCTCAGCATGCTGCGAACCAATTCCTGAACGGTCCGCTGCCCTTCCGGGGTTTGCAAATAATGACGCAACCGCATTAACAATTGCTGTCCCAGATTATCGAGCAGCTCGTCCAGCCTCGTCTGCAGGTCTGGCGGCAAAACGTCCCGCAACGGCTTCCCGGCAAACTGGCGCAACCAGCTGTCGGCAAGTTCGTTCCATCGTCGTTGCAAAGGCTGACGAATCGCCGGATGCCACTGTTCGTCCTCCGTCAAAATTTCCGGCCACCACTGCTGCACAAGGCTGCGAATGGTTCGCGGACTTTCCGCCCATTTGTCGACTTGGCCGTTCATCCATGCGGCCAGGCTTTGTTCGAAGTTCCCCTCGGCAATTGCCCGCTTGATCCCTTCGGTGGTCAGCAGATGCGTTTCCACCAGTCTGCCCATTTGCACGCTGATTTCCTCTCTGCGCCGCGGCAGCAGCCCAGGGGTAAACGGGACTCTCCATTTGCCCAAATAAATCGCCTTGTATGGACGAAACAACATGCGTATTGCCAATTCATTCGTCAAGCCGCCGATCAGCGAACCGATGACGACATTGACAACCAACAGCAACCAACTATTCATATGCGCCCCCTTACTCCGCAAAGTAACCAATTTTCTTGCGCCCTCATAAGATAGACTAACCTTACGCCGACGGAAGGGGATAGCCATGTCTTATGTACGAGCGATGATACAAGCGATCAAAGTTGACCAGGCTGAAGCTGATCTTTATCTTCCCCGTAATCTGATTCGTAAGTGGCAATTGCCTGCCGCGATATCTGTCCAGTTCGGCAATAAAGTCATCAAAGCTGATGTAAAAGAAACGAAGGCGATGCAGTCCATACGCGCCAACTCCAGACTGGTGCGCTCCTTGCATCTGCCGCTGGGAAATTCGTTGCAATTGCGCTATGCGGCTGATCAGCATCGCCTCGTCTTTGGACCGCTGATCGGGATCCTGCTTTCCAGCATTCAACCGCACAATCAGGACGCTCCGTTCGGTCCATTTACCCCCTTTTTAAACGAAATTGCGGAAATTTGCCGCAAACGGGGGATGGTTGCCTGTGCCTTCTGTACTGAACACGTAGATTGGGAGAAGCAAACCCTGCGAGGGTTGGTACAACTAGACGGCACATGGCGCATGACGACCTTGCCGCTGCCTCAATGCATCTATAACCGCCTTACCTCCAGACGGGCTGAACGGACGGACCAGGTAGGTGCATGGATCCAGCGTTGCAAGGAATTCCGGATTCCTTTCTTTAATGAGCAGTTTTTGAACAAATGGAATGTCCATAAAGCATTGGAGCATGACGCCAGGGCATCTGATTACTTGCCCAAAACGATCATTTACCAAACGGCAAAAGATTTGGCTGATATGTTGACACAGCATCGCCTGGTTTATGCCAAGCCAACGTCCGGCAGCATGGGCCGGGGCATTTTTCGCATTCAGCGAACGGCAGGCGGGTACTCGCTGACCAAGGCTACCGATCAAGGAAGCGTCACGAAAAACTTCAAGAAACTGGATAACCTGCATCAGTACCTGGTTCAGCGCAAGAAGGGCAAAGTTTATCTTCTTCAACAAGGATTGCGATTGATCGGGTTTCGTCGCAAACCGGTTGATTTCCGTGTCCTGGTGCAAAGAAACAGACGAGGGGAATGGGCGGTTACTTCCTTGATTGCTCGTCTTGGACAAAACAGTGTCGTCTCCAACATCGCCCGCGGCGGTTCGATGCTGCCTGCCCTGCAAGCGTTGCGTTTGTGCGGCCCTTGGCAGACGATGAACCGCCCGGATACCCAGACGCTTAAAAAAGTTGCCCTGCAAATTGCCCGTTCCCTGGAATCGTCACTGGAAGGTCATTACGCCGAATTTGGCATTGACCTCGGTGTCGACATATACGGGCGAATTTGGCTATTGGAAGTAAACAGCAAACCTTCAAAATCGATCAGCGCTGTTCAAATGACCGTCGATACCGTTGAAGCACCCAGACGTCCTCGCCCCTCCGTCTTTCGTACACTGGATTATGCCGCATACTTGTGCGGGTTTCCGCTCAAATCGGGCAGAAGAAGTACGGAGAAACGAACCACCAATCTAAAACGAAGGTGACGCTTATGGCTGGAACGAAAACATTGGGGATCATGGCGATCTGCAATGGACCCCATTTTTTGGAAAAGGCTTATTACAAAAAGCTTACCCTGATTGGACGAAAGCTGGGCATTCGCGTCTTTGTCTTTTCGCCGCGCCATGTCGACTTTGAAGCGAGACAGGTCACCGGCTTCGCCTACAGGCAAGGCATTTGGCAGCGGAAAACTTTCCCCCTGCCGCAGGTGATCTATGACAGGGTCTTTATCGGTCCGCACTATCGACAATATAAACCATTTATTGAGAAGTTGCAAAACGACCCGGAGATCACTTTTCTCGGGCGGGGCTTGTCGGGAAAATGGCAAGTTTACAAAATTTTGTCCCAATCGCCCGAGTTGGAAAAATGGCTGCCGGAAACGCATCCTTTTTCATTCGTCCGACTCCGCGACATGCTGGAACGATACGATGCGGCCGTGATCAAACCGATGGCAGGCACGCACGGACGATCGGTCATCCGCATCGCCAAAAGCGAAAACAAATACGAAGTGAGCGGACGCGATCGGCAAAACCAGCCCATGCAAAAAATATTCAAAACGAGCCGGGGAATGCAGCTTTTCCTGAAAAACTTCACAGCAGGCCGCAAATTTCTCCTCCAACCTTATTTGCATTTGCATACGCCTGACGGCACACCGTTTGATGTTCGCGTTCTTGTCCAGAAAAACGGCATTGGTCAGTGGCAAACGACCGGAAAGGCAGTCCGTGCCGGTGACAAAACCAGCATCACGTCCAATTTGCATGGCGGAGGCCGCGCCCTGCCGCTCTCCGATTTTTTGGCTGAATATTATACGGAGGAACAACAGCAAGCGATCGAGGAAGAGCTCGACCAAATTATCGAACAGCTTCCTCCCTTTTTGGAAGAATACCACGGAAGGCTCGTGGAGTTGGGAATCGATATTGGGATCGACACAGACGGGCAGGTCTGGATTATCGAAGTGAACAGCAAACCGGGCAGAACGGTCTTCCGCCAGATCAATGATCAAAAAGCCCGGCTCCGCTCTTTAACACAACCGGTAAGTTATGCCCACTATCTCATGAAAGAGCATGTAGGAGGTTACCAAGCATGGAATCTTTAACAGTGCGGCTCCGCTTTCTGAATTATCCTCACGTAACCGGAATTATCCTGCCGCTGCATCTTTGCCAGAAACTACAGCTGCGACCTCGGCAAAAAGTGACCTTGTCATTGGGAAAAAGAGAGGTCGTGGCAACGGTCTTTCAAGACAAGCGAAATCCACAAAGCGATATCGTCAAGGTGACCAGTGCGCTCAAAAGCAGCCTGGGCATCCCTCATCCCGGTTTGATTCATCTGAAGCGGGAAGGCGAATTGCTTCGCATCGGGCCGGCAATCGGCATCGTCACAACCGGACTGCGCGACAATGCACGTCAACCGATTGGCCAGCGAAGTTCCTTTTTTCAAAAACTGTTGCTGGCCCAGGAAGGCAAAGGCGTTTTTTATTATATTTTCAACCCGGCGGACGTCGATTGGGAGCAGCGCAAAGTAAAGGGATGGTTTTTGCGTCCCGACAAGAAAGGGAATTACGCTTGGAAAAAAATTACCACAGCGCTGCCTGACGTCGTCTATGACCGGGTTCCCTCCCGTGCCGCTGAACGGCAGGAAAGCGTCCGGCAATTTAAATTGCGCTGGGCCAAACATATGAACTTGCCGATGTTTAATCACGGTTTTTTCGACAAATGGGGCGTCCATCAATTGCTCTATCCCAACCCGGAGGTAAACGAGTATATTCCGGAAACGTATCACGCGCCCTCATTGCGTACCGTTCGCCTGCTGCTTCGCAAATATCACATGATCTACCTCAAGCCGATTGACGGCAGTCTCGGCTACGGAATCGTGAAAGTCGTTTATCATCCGGGGAAAGGCTACGAAGTGAATTATCACAATGGCAGCGGCAACGTCAAACGAACTTTCACCAAACTGGAACTTCTGTACCGCCATATTTTCCGCTCCCGCCGGGTTAGCTCCTATTTGGCCCAACAAGGGATTTCGCTCGCAACCTTCCGCAATCGTCCGTTTGATTTCCGCGTTCACTTGCATAAGAACCAACAAAATAACTGGGTCATTTCCTGCATGGCAGCCAAAATTGCCGGATCGGGAAGTGTGACCACGCACGTGCGCACAGGGGGGACGGTCATTCCCGGTGAAGACTTGCTGGCCTATTTGTTTGGCAAGCAGCACGTGATCGTCCAGGAGCGAATGGCAGAGGCGGCGATCCGCTTGGCGACCGCAATCGAGCAGGCACAGGGCGTCTATTTGGGGGAACTGGGGTTGGACATGGGAATTGATCGCCACGGGCACGTCTGGATGTTTGAAGCCAATTCCAAGCCAGGCCGTTCGATCTTCAAGCATGCCCGCCTTAAACAGGCTGACGAGGTTTCCCGCAGTTTGATTGTCGATTACAGCTGTTATTTGGCCAATTTTTAAAAAAGATGTACTCATTTCGCCAGTCAAGAAAGGAGGAACTCCATGTCCCAACCGCGCTCCGTCTTACTGACAATCTTCCCCAACGGAAAATGGTATTTGCACGACCAGCGGTTGATCTCCCGCTTTGGCACCGGAAAAAAGTTGAAGGCAAGTGTGGGCAGCTTGAGCAAACGCAAAACGGTTATATTGGGTTTGCCGCAGATTCAGCCCGGACGAATCCGCACCAAAGTACGCTTGAAGATGTGGAATGGACATTTGAGAATCGGGCCGCTGATGGGAATCCTCACGGTAGGAGAAGGCTCATCCTTTTATGGAAACCGCGAAAATTTCCGCGACATCATCCAGTACGGCAGCAAGCTGGGAGCGCTCGTCTACGTGTTTACCCCCAATGGAATCGATTGGGAGGAAAAACAAGTACGAGGCTTCTTGTACGATGAAAAACAACGGCTGTGGATTGAAGCGACACTGCCTTTCCCGCAGGTGGTGTATAACCGCATTCCCAGCCGAAAATGGGAACAAAAGCCGGAAGTCAATAAAACGTTGGAGCAGATTGCCAAACTGCAGCATGTCACTTTGTTTAATTTGCGCTTTTTCAACAAACTGCAATTATTCCAAATTCTAGTGAAGGCGCCCCATGTGGCCAAATTTTTGCCGGAGACAAAGAGTTTGGACAGCTACGAAAATTTCGAGGCTTTTTGCAGCCGTCATGCTTCGGTTTATCTGAAACCGGTGTTGGGCAAAGCCGGCGAAGGGATCATGCGGCTTGACCGGTTTCAAAAACGCTGGCGCTTGCGGCAGGTCCATCAACAGGAATCGGTCACACGGTACTTTTTCAATTTGCGGACGGTATGGCGATACATCAAGCAGCAGATCCGTTCCAAGCAGTATTTGATTCAGGAAGGGATTACGCTTGCCAAGTATCGCGGCAGACCGTTTGACATCCGCGTGCTCGTGCAAAAGAATGGTGCAGGCGAATGGGGAGTCACCGGCGTAGGCATCCGCCGCGCCGGCGCCCGCAGCATTACAACCCATGTGCCTCGCGGCGGTTCGATGCAGTCAACGACAAAAGTGCTGCGGACGCTGTTTGGAAGCGAAAAAGAACAATTGCTGCGGCAAATTCACCAAACGGCTCTGGAAATCGCCAACGCGTTGAACGAGCAAATTCCCAGCCTGGCCGAAATGTCCATGGACCTTGGCTTGACACGCGATGGTCAACTCTGGTTTTTTGAAGCGAACGCCAAACCGGAAAAATTTGATGAACCGGCCATCCGGCGCTCTTCTCTGTCCAATCTGATCCACTATGCGCAACACGTCTCCCGCATGGCGCCGGTTGAGCTCCAGGAAGAAACCGGATAGCCGACCATCTCCAAAAAGAACTGACCTTGACATAAGGCTCAGTTCTTTTTCCTTTTTATGCTACAATCAAGATGACGCGAAAAACACAAGCATGGCGAAGGAGGAACAGGAAAATGGAATACCGCAGACTGGGGAAAACCGGCCTGAAAGTAAGCGAAATCAGCTTGGGAAGTTGGTTGACGTTCGGCAAATCGGTAGATAAGGAAACAACCAGACAAACGATTCACCGCGCCTATGAGCTGGGGGTCAACTTCTTTGACACAGCCAATGTATATGCGCGCGGCGAGGCGGAAATCGTCGTCGGGGAAGCGCTGGCTTCATTGCCTCGCGAATCATACGTGCTGGCCACGAAAGTGTTTTGGCCAATGGGCGACGGCCCCAACGACCGGGGATTGTCGCGCAAACACGTATTTGAACAGGCGCATGCCAGCCTGAAACGGTTGAATGTCGATTACATAGATCTTTACTACTGTCACCGCTTCGATCCGGAAACTCCGGTAGAAGAAACATTGCGCACGATCGATGATCTGATTCGCCAAGGAAAAATTTTGTACGCCGGTGTAAGCGAATGGACCGCGGCGCAAATTCAGCAAGCTTTGGGCACGGCCGACAAATACTTGCTGGACCGGATTGTGGTCAACCAACCGGTTTACAACATGCTGAACCGTTACATCGAAAAAGAAGTGCTGCCGCTTTGCGAAGCGAATGGCATCGGTCAAGTAGTTTTCTCGCCGCTCGCTCAAGGCGTATTGACCGGCAAATATCGTCCCGGACAGGCGGCACCGGCTGGCAGCCGCGGCGATGATTCGTCTCTCAGCACTTCGATGAAAAACTACCTGAGCGAGGAAAATTTGTTGAAGGTAGAGCAATTGGAGAAAGTGGCGCAAGAAGCCGGGTTGACGCTTGTACAGCTCAGCCTCGCCTGGATTTTGCGGCAACCGGGAGTATCGAGTGCTCTTGTCGGAGCCACCCGCCCCGAACAAATCGAACGAAATGTAACCGCCTCCGGAATTACCCTGTCGGCGGACGTCCTGGCCAAAATCGAACAAATCCTCGGCTAATGGAATGACAAAAACCCGCTGGGCAATGCTCTGCATTGACTTAGCGGGTTTTTCGCTTCTTCCTATTTCTCGCTGAAACTCAATTCTTTTTGCAGCGTTTGCGCTTCTGCAAACAGTTGGTTAAGCTGATTGACACTTTCCTGGTCGACAGTGAAGTACAAATCGTCAAACCAATAGCGGTCTTCCGGAACGCAGCGCAGGTCCGGCCCAAAGTGCGCCCATTGCGCTTGCACGCAACGTTCCGTCTGTTCCAGCTGATGCCTTACCTTCACATGTTTTTCGATAATCGGGCCGTAGGTTTGCGCAAGGCGCTCAAATGGCCGCGTTTGTTCCATCCTGGCTAACCGGTACAGGGCTAGGTCTATTTGCAGCCAGCAAGTCGTATAAAAATGAAATTCCAGAAATAATGTAACCAGTTCCTTATGCAGCAACTCGCTCTCACCTGTTTGCTGGTATTGCTCATAGGCCCGCAAAACATCCTGTTTTTTTGCTTGCACAAAGTCAACGTGGTTACGAGCACCGCGATAAAATTTTTTGATAATATTGAATAGCATCTCCGGGGTACGCGGCGGCAATTGACGGTACCGGTTGGGGACATCTCTCACGTCAGGCTCCTCCATTCCATGTAGCCATCGTACATTTTTACTTAGTAGTATAGCAGATTCCACAAAAAAACCCACTGTCGAACAGCGGGTTTCATGCTTGTTGCCCCTCCCCCTTGAGATCGGCGAGCAATTTTTCCATGCGAACCGGGTCATAACCAAACACCGGTTTTCCTTCAATCAATGTCAGCGGGACGGACATGGTTCCATATTGGGCCAACTGTTCCCGATAAGTCTCATTTTGATCGATGTTGCGTTCCTCAAACGAAACGTTCTGTGCAGTCAGTAAGGCGACCGTTTGTTGGCAGTATTGGCAATGATCCGCCACATAGACAATCGCTTGCGTCATCCTGATTCCCCCCTTCCGCCAATGGCACCGTTTCCTTATGTTTATCAGCGGCAGCTCGGCAATTAGACACATTCTGTAAAAAAAAGAAAAAAGCGCTCGCCCAGACGCTGTATATCGAGCACTTGTATCAAATCAACTAATTGCGCAGCTCCTGATCCGGTTCTTCCGGCTGATAACATGCAGGCAATGCGACAATTACCGTTGTTCCTTCACCGTATTTGCTTATAAATTGAATAGTGCCTTGATGGTTTTGAATGATTTTGTTGCTGACCATCATGCCGAGTCCTGTGCCGGACTCTTTTGTCGTAAAAAACGGTTCGCCCAGACGGGAAATCATCTCAGCGGGAATGCCGCATCCTTGGTCGATAAAGCAGATTTCCACTTCATCGGCCGACTTCCTTACTTCAATGATCATTTCGCCGCCGTTCGGCATGGACTCGATCCCGTTTTTCAAAAAATTGATAAACGCCTGCTTGAGTTGATTTTCATCACAGCGAATCATCGGGAGCGATTGTTCAAATTTGGTCACAATCTGCACTTTTTTCATAATCGCTTCCGTATCCAACAATGTGACAACCTGCCTGATCAAGGGCGCAACATCGCGCAGTTGGAAATATCTCGTTTGCGGCTTGGCCAACACCAGCAGTTCGCTGACAATCATTTCAATCCGGGTCAATTCGGAAGACATAATGGAGTAGTATTCCTGCTTATGCTGCTCATTTTTTTGCATGAGCTGCAAAAAACCTTTCAAGGCGGTCAGCGGATTGCGAATTTCATGAGCAATTCCGGCAGCCAGTTGGCCAACAAGCGTCAGTTTTTCCGAATTTTGCAGTAATTCCTGGGTCTTTTTCCGTTCACTTATATCTCTGACGAGCAAATGTACGGCTGGCTCTCCATAGTAAAAGGTCGAAATGCCCTTCAGTTCCACATCAATCACTCTGCCGTCGAGCGAGACGAGCTTTTGCTCGATCAGTTCCATTTCCCGCCCTTGCTGCAATTCCTTAAACATCTCGCGGATGCGTTCATGGCTGGAACTGTCCATAAAGTCGCAAAGCGATTTGCCCAACAATTCGCTGAGGTTTTCCGCCCCCAGCAATTTAATGCCCGCCTGATTGGAAAAGACCAATCGATCCCGCAGAAAAATGATAACGGGGTCAGGCGAGTTTTCTACCAGATTGCGGTAGCGCTCTTCATTTTGCCGCAATTTCTCTTCCGCGTTTCGCCGCTCCGTAATATCGCGAGAAACCATAATAAATTGCTGTGCACTTTCCGCCGCTGAATTGTCTACAAGTTTGCAAGACGTTTCAAACCATTTGTATGTACCATCTTTAATACGGAATCGATATGTCAATAGGAACACTTCATCTCGAAGAATGCGGCTTGGATCAAGCTTGAACAATACATCCAGATCTTCAGGATGGATAAACTCATACAGAAAATGGTCAATCAAATTCTCCGGCGCGTAGCCCGTTTGCAGCAGGCAAGATGGCGTAACATAGCTGATTTTTCCATTCAGCGATACCTTGGAGATGATGTCAAAGGAATTTTCCGCAAGCAATCGGTACCGTTCTTCACTTTCCCGCAGCCGTTCCTTTTTGATGTAATTGGGCGTCACATCACGGGCAATCCCGTAAACACCGACAATCTGATCATCCACGACGATCGGAAAGGTTTTGTTGAACAGTTTGAGCAGGTAACCGCTCTTATGCCGAATCGTTATCCAGTTTTCCAACAGTTCCCCTTTGGCTGATTTTCTGAATTGAGAAACGGTTCGCTCGACGTCCTCTTCTGTCAAAAGGGAGCGCAGCACCGTTCGCTTGCGCAATTCTTGCAGCGTATACCCGCAAATCTTCTCACAAACCGAATTTCCACTTAAAAGGTTACCTTCGAGATCCAATGCATACACGGCATCAGGATTATTTTCGAACAGCGAACGATAAAGTTGTTTGCTTGCCAACTGCTCCTTCCATAGAATCTCAAGGCTGTGCTTTTGTAGTGCCTGTGATTCACATAGATTCACCTTTTCCCCCTGCCCTTCTACCTGTAGATCTTAGGTAAAAGAAAAATGGTCTTCCACAATGGGAAAACCATCGGTCTCTCGAAATTTTCTGGTAATCCGGTTAATCAGAAACGAAAAATTCCCTTAAACCTCGGACCCAAGACAAAGAGCTTGATTCCCATCGCATCTTCCAACATTCATTTGTAAGAAAAAGCTGTTGATACCATTATTATACAATCACGTCGATAGTTTTCAATAAATTATTATTCAACTTGTCGTATCTTGTTTTTATATATATCAAAAATATACAAATTAACTAAAATTCATTTCTTTGTAGATTATTGAAGAAAAACATCGAATGCTGCCAGATGTTTCAACAACTCTTCATTTGGAAATTTTTCTGATACAAGCACTACTATTTTACATAGCACAAATACGTTCAGCACAGGAGGTTTGCAAGTCTGTTCGAAGTTCTTTAAAACGGGCGATCTGATATGATAAAGGAAGCAATGAGAGAACAAGAAACAAGCAATGACCAAGCTTTATTCAACAAAATTGAGGAGTTGCGTTATCAACTGGTCCAAGCATCGCTGGGCAAGAAAAATTTATCCGATCAAACTCTTGTAGAAATTAGTCAGAAATTGGATCGATATATCGTGGAAGTGCAAAGCAGAAATTTGGCAGCCATTCGCCGCAAGCGTGTCCCCGATTATTCATAACCGTCTTATCCTTTGACAACAGTAGACAAACAATGCAATATACGATCTGTTTGCTTGATCGATTGCGAGCGGGAGGTTCCCTCCTGCTTTCTTGATTTTTCCTGAACGAACTGGAATTTGTCGGAGAGTATTACCTGCTTAAAATTGAGGTAGCTGTCAGGCCGGTGAAGGCTTGAATTCCGCAGCCATTCCGTATATCATAATTGGAAAGTAATCCATCTGTTGTTGCGATGAAGAAGAAGAGTAAACATCGGAGGAATCTGCAGAGAGCTGATGGTCGCTGCGAATCAGCGTTGACTCCATGTTGAATGGGCTTCCGAGCACCAAACCGAACGTTACAGTAGGCTTTGGCGTTGCGCCCGAACGTTATCCCGGGTATCGCATAGGAAACTATGCGCAGTAAGTGATTTCAACTTTGTTGAAATAATGAGGGTGGCACCGCGGTTCATTCGTCCCTTTTTAGAGGGAGAGAGTGGACCTTTTTTATTTTCCCCACAAGGAGTGGTTTGAATGGCAACGATATTTTCCGGTATTCAGCCCAGTGGCATTATCACTTTGGGCAACTATCTGGGGGCAATGAAACAATTTGTCGAGCTGCAAGATGACTACAATTGTTACTTTTGCATCGTCAATCAGCACGCGATCACTGTCCCGCAAGATCCAAGCACGCTTCGCGAAAACAGCAGACGACTGGCCGCGCTTTATTTGGCTGTCGGACTCGATCCGTCGAAAATTACCTTGTTTATCCAATCGGAAGTCCCGGCACACGCCAAACTGGGCTGGATCATGATGTGTACGGCTTACCTCGGTGAATTGGAGCGTATGACGCAATTCAAAGACAAGGCGCAAGGACGCGGTGAAGCAATCCCCGGCGGATTGCTCGTCTACCCTCCGTTGATGGCGGCCGACATTCTCCTGTATAACACGAATCTTGTTCCGGTCGGCGATGATCAAAAACAGCACCTGGAATTAACCCGCGATCTGGCAGAACGGTTCAACAAGCGCTATGGAGAAGTTTTTACCATTCCGGAAATTCGCGTGCCCAAAGTCGGCGCACGCATCATGTCGCTGCAAGATCCCGGCAAGAAAATGAGCAAGTCAGATCCAAACCCGGGTGGATTCATCTCGATGCTGGATGACGAAAAGACGATTGTGCAAAAAGTCAAACGGGCACAGACCGATTCGGACAATCAAATTCACTACAATCCGGAGGAGAAACCGGCTATCTCCAATCTGCTGTCGATCTACTCGCTCTGCAGCGGAAAAAGCATCGATGAGCTCGAGCAGCAATATCAAGGAGTCGGTTATGGCCAATTCAAGAGCGACTTGGCTGAAGCGATTCTGCAAACCATGCGGCCGATTCAGCAGCGGTTTAATGAACTTTACCATTCCTCGGCGCTGGATGACATTCTTGATCAAGGGGCAGAAAAAGCCAATTCGGTCGCCAATCAGACCTTGCAGAAAGTCGAACAGGCGATGGGCATGGCAAGAAGCCGTTAACCTGTAAAGCTGGCCGTTTGCTTGTCTGCTGCCGCCAGCCCCCTATCATAGAAGAAAACAAGCAGCGAGCAAATTGCCTCGCTGCTTGTTTTAAATGACAAACCTGTTTGTTTTGCCAAACAGGGCCGCCTCTACCGAATCCAGACCGACTTTTGTTTCGCCTTGGCCATGAACGCCTCGATTTCGTCCACGGTTTTGATCAAATCTTGGGACAGCACCTCACATCCCGTTTCCGTCACAAGCACGTCATCCTCAATGCGAATTCCGATCTCTTCTTCTGCGATATAAAGTCCCGGTTCTATCGTCAACACCATTCCCGGCGCCAACACGCGGTCATATTCGCCGACATCATGCGTATCCAAACCGAGATAATGGCTGACTCCATGGTAATAGTAACGGGACAGTTCCTCCGGCTTTTTGATCAACCCGATCTTGATTAATTCTTCGGCCAGCACCTGTTTGGTTCGTTCGTTCAGGCTGCGGAAAGGAACTCCCGGCTTGACCGCTTTGATCGTCTCCAGCTCCGCTTTCAATACGATTTGATAGATCAGCTTCTGGCGCTCGCTAAACTTGCCGTTGATCGGAAACGTCCGGCTGATGTCGGCGTTATAATATTGATAGGAGGCTCCGAGATCGAGCAGGACGAGACTGCCGTCTTTGACTGGATGATGATTTTCCTCATAATGCAGAATCGTTGCATTTCCTCCGCTGGCGACAATCGGCGCAAAGGCATGTTCCTTTACCCCCGCGGCGCGCAGGGTAAAGTTAAAATAAGCCTCCAGTTGATATTCCATCTGCCCGGGGCGCGCATGTTCCCACATTTGCAAAATCCCTTGTTTCGTAATCTCAATCGCTTTTTTAATCAGGCTGACTTCTTCCGGCGATTTGATCGTCCTCATTTTGGCAAGCTGCGGATACACATTTTGGACGGATAAGTAAGGGTAACGTTTCAACATTTCATCGGCGAATTGCTGCGCTTTGCCGACAGGGCTGTCCCATCCGGTTTGTTCCAAATCAAGATAGAGGTAACGATAGCGACCATTGCTCATGATGCGGTTCAATTGGACCGTAAACTGGTCGACAAAGCGTATCTGCGCGATTCCCGAAGCGGCCCTTGCTTCTTCAACCGTCGTTTTTTTTCCGACCCATTTTTCCATAACCGGATCAGCCCGTTCGATAAACAATGTTTCCGTTGTTTTTCCACCTTGCTTGCTGATCAAAAGGATCATCTGTTCCCGATCCACGCCGGTCAAATAATAAAAGTTGCGGTTAACGGTAAACGTGTAGGTGGCATCGGCGGATTTGTGCGGGGCGAATCCGGAAAAGAGCACAAGAATGGAATCGTCTTCCAGATATTGTCCCACTTCTGTTCGTTTCGCTGTGAAAAAAGCTGGCTCCAGCATAACGGCTTTTCCCTCCATTTGACGCAAAAGTTCAGTGCTTCCTTTAAGATTATCATAATTGTTGCAAGAAGCGATCCTTCTGAGCCAAAAGCCGTTGGACAAACCCGCCTATACTTTTACAATCGTTGCCAGCGCCGCTTCAATTTCCCGCTCGACGCCCTCGCTGACAGCGGATTTGTGCGGATTGTACTCTTGGGCAAGATCGGCATCGGCAAAACCATCGATGGCGACAATTGCGCCGGCCCGCGCTCCCCGGAGCGAAGCGACCACATACAAAGCGGAGATTTCCATTTCGGCTGCGACGATGCCGGCCCGTTTGTATTTGTCATGGGGAAGCGGCTCGACCCCTGTAAAAAAGGCATCGTAGGAGACTGTGATCCCCTTCTTTACAATTCCATCCAGCTTGGCGGCATTTTCATACAGCAGCTGCGCGATCTGTCCGTCGGCAACAGCAGGAAAGCCCAGCGGCACCAGTTGGCGCGTCAGCCCTTCTTCCCGGGCAGCCGCTGTGCTGACAACCAGACTGCCTGGCGGAAGTTCAGCGGAATATGAGCCGGCTGTGCCGACCCGGATCAAGATGGTGACTCCTCCTTTGATCAATTCCTCAAAACAGACCGCCGCTCCCGGCGATCCCACGCCATGGCTGACAACTGCCACTTCGATTCCGTCCCATTTCCCGACAAACGTGCGGTATTCGCGACTAAAGGCCAACTCACGGCAGTCGGTCAAGCGACTGGCGATTTTTTCTGCACGGCGCGGGTCACCGCAAACGATCGCACGCTGCGGCAAATCTTCCGCGTTAACTTCCAAGATCGGCAAAAACATCTCAATCGTACTCCTTTCGCTCCCATTCATCTTCCGGAATCGGCAACGCTTCCCCGGAAAAGCGCTGTTCCTTGAACGGGTCTGCCTCATTGTGAAAACCGTTGCGTTCCCAAAATCCGGGCCGATCTTCGCTCATCAGCTCGATTCCTCTGATCCACTTGGCGCTTTTCCAGAAATACAAGTGGGGGACGACCAATCGCAGCGGCCACCCATGTTTTGCGGTCAACTTTTCTCCGCCCCATTTATGCGCCAGCAAGACGTTGTCCCCCAACAGTTCGGACAATGGCAAATTGGTGTCATAGTCGTAGTCGGCGTGAATCATCACATATTTGGCTTGCGGTTTGATCTGCACCGTCTCCAGCAAATCGCGAAACCGGATTCCTTCAAACTCATTGTCAAAGCGAGACCATCTGGTGACACAATGGATATCGGTGACCAATTTGCGTTGCGGCAACCGCATCAGCTCAGCATACGAAAATTGTTTCTCCGCTTCGACTTCCCCAAATATGCGCAGTGTCCACTTGTCCATATCGTAGGTCGGCACTTCACCTTCGTGCAGGATCGGAAACCGTTCCGTCAAAATCTGGCCTGGGGGCAAGCGATGAGCCAACGCCGGATCAACCGGCGGAAGTTTCATTCGCTTGATTCTATCGGCTTTATCATTCATTTTCATCTCTCCTTTTGTTCGCTTGCCGCTTTCCTATCTGGCACTGCTGTTCGCCCCGGTGTTTTTGAGATAACTCTTGTCGCGGAAAAAGAACATTGCGATGACGGTCATCACATAAGGCAGCATCAGTGTAAAATGCGTCGGGATCGACAACCCTTGCAGCCGAATGCTCAAGGCGTCCATGAAGCCAAACAGCAGACTGGAAGCAAGCATACCGACAGGGTTGGACTGCCCCAGCATCATCGCGACCAGCGCGATATAGCCCCGACCGGCTGTCATCCCTTCGGAGAACATGGTTACTTGTCCGAGCGAAAGCTGGGCGCCTGCCAAACCGCAGAACAGCCCGCAGCCGAGAATAGCGGCATATTGAATTTTCCGCACTTTCAAACCGATGCTTTGCGCTGCCACCGGGTTTTCGCCGACCGCCAGCAGTCGGGAGCCTGCTACGCTTTTAAAATAGAAGAGGTGCAACCCGATCACAAACAAGTAAGCCAGCCAGACGAGCGGCGTATGGCCGGAAAACAGTTGTTCCAGAACCGGAATCTGCTGCAGAAACGGCAAATCCCAGGCAGGCAAGCCATGCATCTCGTTATCGTAATAAGCGCCTTTCACGGAGAAAATGGTACGAAGCAAAAAAGTGGTCAATCCGGCAGCCAAAAAGTTGAGCGCCACACCCGCCACAATCTCGTTCGCCCGCAAGTGGATCGTAATATAGGCAAACAGCAAAGAAAACAACAGTACACTGCCGATGGCGATCAGAACGGCGAGGAACAGATTGCCTGTCAGCGCATTGCCCAAAATGGCTCCGAATGCCCCGACAAGCACCAAGCCTTCCAAAGCTACATTGAAAATCCCCACTCTGGCGCAAAGCGACCCGCCCAACGCGGCCAGCAGGATGGGCGTGACCATCCGAACCGTCGAATTTAACAGAGAAAGATCAAACAGTTGCTCCATTGTTTTTCTCCTCCTTTCTCCGTTTCAAAAAAGAATAGGTGAACCGGGCGGAAATAAACAAAATCAAGGCCGCTTGAATGACGCTGGAGATTTCCAACGGCACGTTCGTATTCCGCTCCAATCCCATTGCCCCTGTTTGCAAAGCAGCCAAAAAGACGGCGGCAATCGTCGTGCCAAGCGGATTGGAATTGGCCAGCAAGGTGGCCATCAAGCCTGTCCAGGCATATCCCGGGGCGGTCAGCGATCCATCGATATAGCGGTATTGCGAACCCAACACTTCCACAGTCCCCGCCAATCCTGCCAACGCCCCGCTGGTCAACATGCACAAAATCATGACTCTCGTCCGATTCACCCCGCCATAGGCGGCAAACAGCGGATTTTGACCGGTAATTTTCAATTCATATCCAAACACCGTATAACGAAGCAATAAGGTCAATAAAATGGCAATCACTACAGCCAAAACAAACCCGGCATGAAGGCTCATTCCCGCAAACAGCTTGGGCAGCCACGCTCCTTGTTCAATCATTCGGCTTTGCGCCAACGCTGCGGAGCCGGTCGTATCTTTAAACGGTTCGGTCACCAGATAGCCGGCAAACAAACTGGCAATATAGTTTAAGAGCAGGGTAGAGATCAGCAGATTGACTTTAAATTTGGCGTCCATCCATGCGGCCAGCAGCGACCAGAGCCCGCCGGCAATCATCCCTGCCGCCATAGCAGCCAGCAGCTTGACGATCCCCGATCCGGGCATATAAAGCGCTGTCAAGGCAGCGGCAACCGCCCCCAGCACCATCTGTCCTTCCGCTCCCAGATTAAAGTAACCGGAGCGAAAAGCGAGCGAAATCCCCAAACCGAGCAAAATGATTGGCGTAGAGCGGGCCAATGTGCTTGTCAAAAAATATAAATTGCCAAACGCGCCGGTCCACATCTCTTGGTATGCTTGCAAGATCGGGGTTCCGGTCACCGAGATCGCGATCGCGCCGGCAAGAAACCCGATCAACAGGGCGATCAAAGGATGGATCAGCGAAGAAAGTGTTTGTTTCCATTGTTTCACGGCTGTTTACCTCCGGCCATCAGCAAGCTGATTTGTTCTTCTGTGGCTGTTTCTGCGTTTAGCTCCCCAACCACTTTTCCTTCAAACATGACCAGAATCCGGTCAGACAACGTCATAATCTCCGACAATTCCGAAGAGACGAGCAAGACAGCTTCGCCCCGATTCCGCTTGTCCATCAGTTGCTGATGAATAAACTCCATCGCCCCGATATCGACGCCACGCGTCGGTTCGCAAGCCAGCAAAAAAGGAGTTGCGTGTCCAATTTCCCGCGCAACAATCACCTTTTGCAAATTCCCCCCCGACAAGTTTTGCGCCTTGTTGGCAAGTGAACTCGTTTTGATCGCAAACGAGTTGATCCAACCGGTAACCAGCTGATCCAACTTTCGCTGGCGAAGAATGCCCCCGCGTTGAAATTCCTTTAAGCGGTGATGCCCCATGATGGCGTTGTCCTTGACGCTGGCTTCCTTGGCCGTTCCCCACAAATACCGGTCTTCGGGAATATGCGCCAGCCCCGCTTCCCTGATCTGTTTAACGGAGCGATTGGTGATCTCCTTGCCTTGAAGCAGGACCGTTCCTTCATCAACCGGCAGCAAACCGGTCAAGGCTTGGACAAGCTCCGACTGCCCATTTCCGGAGATACCGGCAATTCCGACAATTTCGCCGCTGCGCACATGAAAGGAAACATGATCCAGCAGCGGTTTTCCCTTTTTCCCCCGAATAAACAGCCTGTTTACTTGTAAAAGCGGTTGCCCGGCTTGTTGCGTTTCCCGTCTGATGCCGTCCAATTCCCGGCCCACCATCAAGCGGGAAACTTCCTCCACAGTCGTTTGACTGGCTTCAAGCTGTCCGGTCACCCGACCATTGCGCAGCACAGTGATCCGATCCGCCACTTCCATCACTTCATGCAGTTTGTGCGTGATCAGGATGATGCTTTTCCCTTGCTCGGCCAACCCGCGCAAAGTGATGAGCAATTCCTTTACTTCCAATGGCGTCAAAACGGCGGTCGGTTCATCGAGAATAATGATTTTGGCACCGTTGTACAGCACTTTCAAAATTTCCACCCGCTGCTGTGTCCCCAACGGGCAATCCCCTACCTTTTGCCCAGGGGCGATGGGCAGCCGAAACCGTTCGGCCAACGCTCCCACCTGAGCAATCGCCTGTTTCCGGTCAAACCAGATCGATTTTCGCGGTTCGTTGCCGATTACAATATTTTCTGCAATCGTTCGGGAAGGAAACAGCATAAAGTGTTGGTGTACCATACCGATTCCGCTGTCAATCGCTTCCGCAGGATTCGCAAACCGCTTTTCTGCCCCATGGATACGGATCGTGCCGGAAGTCGGTTGTTCCATCCCGTATAAAATTCGCATCAACGTCGTTTTCCCCGCCCCGTTTTCGCCAACGATGGCGTGAATCTCCCCCTCGCGCAAAGCAAAGCTGATCTCCTGGTTAGCGGTAAATTGCCCGTATTTTTTCGTAATCCGCTCCATTTCCAAGATGGTTTCCACTGTCGCGCCTTCCTTTCTGTTTAGCCGAGTCTTCGTGCCAAAGCGATATTTGACGATCTAGCAGTCGAAAAAGAAGAGAACCGTCTGCGCGAGACGCAGCCGGTTCGGTTCTATGCAATTTTATTGCTTGGTTGGATCGGCGACCGTAATCTTGCCGGAAATGATGTCATCTTTGATCTGTTTGACTTTTTTGATCGTCTCCTGCGAAATAAACGGATTGACCGGCGTTTTGCTCTCATGGGTGATATAGGTCACGCCCACCCCGTTTTCTTTTAAGCCATATTCGGATACGCCCGGTTGATAGTTTCCTTGCGCGAACTGTTTGACCGTATCATAGGCTACCGCATCGGTATCTTTTAATTGTGACAAGACGATATGCGCCGGGTCCATTTCGGTCCGGTCTACGTCTTGTCCCGATGTATAGAAATTCTTTTCCTTGGCTGCTTCGAACACACCCAAATCGCCGACCGCGGAGGCGCCGAAGACAAAATCAGCTCCTTGCGAGTTTTGCAGCAAGGCCAATTCTTTCGCCTTCGCCGGATCGGAGAAGCTGCCCACATAGTTGACCGACACGGAAGCGTTTGGATTGGTCGCTTTTACACCCTCTTGAAAACTGACCGTCCACTTTTTCAACATCGGGATATCTTGAGCGGCTACGACGCCCAGCTTGTTGGTTTTGGTCGATAACCCTGCAGCTGCCCCCACCAAATAAGCTGCTTCTTGTTCGCGAAAGACGACGCTGCGCACATTGGGCAAATCGACGACCGTGTCAATGACAGCGAATTTTTTGTCCGGATTTTCGGCGGCCACTTTTTTCAAAGCATCCTCCGATTCAAACGAAGACGTAATGATCAAATCGTAACCTTCCGCAACTGCTACCCGCAAATTTTGCTCAATGGCGGCCTGATCGGTCGACTCGATTGTTTTTTCCTCTACTCCAAATTCCTCTGCCGCTTTCTTCGTCCCTTCATCCATCAGTTGAAAAAACGGGTTTACCCCAATTTTTTCAGGAAGAATGAGCGCCACCTTCTGCTTCGCCTGCTGAGGCTGCTCTCCGTTTCCCCCGGTGTTTTCCGTCGCCGCCTGGTTATTCCCCGAGCAGCCAGCCGCCAGCAAAGCGACGAACGATAATGCCATCATTGCCTTTTTCATCTTTCTCTCCCGCTCCCTCTCCCGATTGGTTGCAAATTTTTTTCAATTCCGAAAACGTTGACAGCAAAAAAGCCTCTTCCTTAGGAAGAGGCTTGTCTTTCATGTGCACTCTCCCTTATCTTTCAGGAAAATCCTGCAGGAATTGGCACCTTCCTGAAGCCATCGCTTCAAGGGGTTGCCGGGCTTCATCGGGCCAGACCCTCCGCCTCTCTCGATAAGAGCTGTGTTTTCTGAACAATATGAATGAATAGTAGCAAGATTGATACAAAATGTCAACAAACGGTCCGCACACATTTGATCCCATTAATCGCGCAAAAGTTTTTCCAAATCATTCGCCGGCACCGGCGGGCTGATCAGATAGCCCTGAATCTCATGGCAGTCGAGTTGTTCCAAATAATCGCGTTGTTGGTCATGCTCCACCCCTTCGGCGATCACTTTTAATTGCAAGCTTTTCGACAGGGAGATGATCGCTTTCACAATGGCCATATGGTCTTGCCTCTCGATCATTTCCCGAATAAAGGATTGGTCGATTTTCAACGTGCTGATCGGAAACCGGCTGATATAGCTGAGCGAAGAATAGCCTGTGCCAAAATCGTCAATGGAGAGGCTGATGCCATGCCGCTTCAATTCATTCATGATTTCGATCGCCTGCGCAACATTGTTCATTGCCGTGCTTTCCGTAATTTCCAGCTCCAGCCATTCTGGCGACAATCCCGTTTCCTGCAAAATTTGCTTGATCATTCCGACCAGATTTTCCTGGCTAAACTGTTTGCCGGACAAATTGACCGCCAGCTTGAGCGGAGGCAGACCCGCCTTTTGCCAACGTACAACCTGTTCACAAGCGGTCCGCAGTACCCATGCTCCGATCGGAATGATCAGGCCGGTTTCCTCGGCAACCGGGATAAATTCACCCGGGGAAACCAACCCGCGCTGCGGATGTTGCCAGCGAATCAGCGCCTCTACACCTTTGATTTGATTGGTCGCCAATTCCATTTTGGGCTGGTAGTAGACGGTCAGTTCACCACGTTCCAGTGCTTTGCGCAAACCGATTTCCAGCTTCAGCCTTTTCCCGGCCATATCGTTCATATCCGAAGTATAGAAACGATAACTCGTCCCACCCGTTTCCTTGGTCAAAAACATAGCCATTTCCGCGTTCCGGATCAAGGACTCACCCTCTGTCCCATCATAAGGATAAATGCTGATGCCGATATTCAAATGAACGGCCAGATCTTGATCTTCGATGCTGAACGGTTGTTCGAAAGCCGACACAATTTTATGTATCACGCTGGTTATTTCATCCAGCTGTTTGATCGATAACAACAGGATGGCAAACTCATCTCCGCCCATTCGGGCAACCATTCCTTGCTGTCCGATGATTTGCGCCAAGCGCTGCGCGACCGCCTGCAACAGTTGATCGCCAAAGTGTGAACCGAAGCTTTCGTTCACTTGGCGAAATTGGGCAAGATTCAGCATTACGACTGTCGGAATCCGGTCCTGGCCGTCTGCGGTGGCCAATACCGTCTGCAAGTTGGCCATAAAGGAATTGCGATTGGCCAGTTCGGTCAACGGATCGTGTGTATATTGGAAATGCAGACGTTTCTCGAATTTTTTCGTGGTGGTAATATCGCTGAAAATCCCCAAATACCCGAGAGTCCGCTCCTCTTCATCGAGCAGCGTCATCATTTTTAGTTTTTGGATATAAATTTCACCGTCTTTTTTCCGATTCCAAATTTCCCCTTCCCAACTTCCCTTTTGATGGATGGATGCCCACATGTTTTGGTAAAACTGTTCATTATGATGTCCTGACTTCAGAATACTTGGTTTTTTCCCATATACATCCGGCAAGGTGTATCCGGTCACCTTGGTAAACGCTGGATTTATTTCTCGAATCAGCCCATCTCGGTCCGTAACCAGTACCCCTTCAGACATAAGGTTGTACACAAGCATGGCAAAACGTTGACGGACTTTTGTGGACATTTGCTTCATACGAACTATTCTCCTTATATTTGGCTGGAATCGTGACTATTTTACTATCTTTTTGGACAAAACGGAATCCTGTCCCGCCTGAAAAATGTGTCGTCTCAGCGAATATCCCGCTTACTGCCTGGGAAACGTTCATTTTTGCCGTTTCTGTCATGTTTAGCTAACGCTTGGGGAATCCTACACCATCAGAAGTACATCAATAAGTAGGAGGTTCTTTCAGCTATGACCTTCATCACCTCCATCGGAATTATTCTCCTCTTTGTATTGTGGGGAATCGTTTCTCCCGTGCACTTCGCGGAAACCGCGAACGAGCTGCTGGCCTTCACAACAGCTAAGTTTGGCTGGTTTTATTTAATCGTTACCTTTTTCTATTTGATCTTTTGTCTCTATCTCGCTTTTAGTAAATTTGGACACATAAGGCTTGGCAACGATGATGACGAACCCGAATACTCGACCCTAAGCTGGTTTGCCATGCTGTTCAGCGCCGGAATGGGAATCGGCCTTGTTTTCTGGGGTGTGGCGGAACCGGTCTCTCATTATTTCGAGCCGCCAGCAGAGATTGTCCCGCAGTCTCCGGAAGCAGCCAGGGCGGCTATGCGCTACTCTTTTTTTCATTGGGGACTGCATCCTTGGGGAATCTATGGCGTCATTGCCTTGTCATTGGCTTATTTTCAGTTTCGCAAAGGGACAAAAGGACTGATATCGGCTACCTTTTATCCGCTGCTAAAGGAACGCGTCAATGGCCCGATCGGGAAGTTGATTGATATATTGGCGATCATCGCCACCGCGTTTGGAGTAGCGACGTCGTTGGGACTGGGCACCTTGCAAATTAACGGCGGGCTCAAGCATCTGCTGGGGCTTCCGAACGCAATAATCATACAGTTGCTGATTATCGCAGTGATCACCGTCCTTTATTTGATCTCTGCGACATCCGGACTGGATAAAGGAATGAAAATCTTGAGCAACGCCAATCTCATGCTGGCGGCAGCCTTATTGCTGTTTACCTTGTTGCTCGGCCCGACCTTTTTTATTTTTGACACCTTTACCACCACCTTGGGCAGTTATTTGCAAAATCTTATTCAAATGAGCATGCGGTTGACTCCATTTGTGGAAAGCAGCTGGATTCGAAACTGGACGTTATTTTACTGGGCTTGGTGGATTGCTTGGGCTCCGTTTGTCGGAACGTTTATCGCTCGCGTCTCCAAGGGCCGAACGATCCGGGAATTTATGATCGGGGTTTTGCTCACCCCCAGCCTGCTCAGTTTTTTCTGGTTTTCTGTATTCGGCGGGACCGGGCTGCATCAAGAAATGTTTGAGAATCTGCCCGTTGGCGAGGCTGTCCAAAACGATATTACAACGGCGCTGTTTATTACTCTGCAGCACCTCCCCCTCGGTACCATCGTGGTCATCTTGGCAACTTTGCTGATCATAACCTTTTTTATCACTTCGGCCGATTCGGCCACATTTGTGCTGGGCATGTTATCGTCCAATGGAAATCTCAATCCTTCCAACCGGATCAAAATTTCCTGGGGGCTTGTTCAGTCGTTGGTCGCAGTGGTTTTATTGCTGAGCGGCGGACTTGACGCGCTGCAAACAGCTTCGATTGTCACGGCCTTGCCTTTTGCCGTCATTATGCTGGGCATGTGCATCTCTCTGTACCTGTCGTTAAAAGACGAGGAACGGGAATACCGCGGGCGATTGAAAGAGAAACAAAAGAAACTGGATAAATTGCTGACGGAAAAGTATCCGACAACCTAAAATGCCGCCGCCAGCGGCCAAGGCTGGCGAGCCGTCCTCCAAATAAAAAAGCGTCTCGCTCGCTGAGACGCTTTTTTCAGGTGTTTGCTTATTTTTGGAAAGCGGGATCTTGAAACGGATGAGCAATCCAGCCCTCTGTTTCAATAAACAGACGAACAGCCACCACTTGCCGGTTGTCCATCAAGGTAAAGAAGTGCGGATTGTTTTCGGGAACCGAGATAACGTCCCCTGCTTCCAGTTCAACATCAAAATAGCCGACGTCATCGGAGCCTTTGATGATAAAAATGCCGTTGCCGGCGGTAATCGCCCGCACTTCATCTTCGGTATGGGTGTGCACGGACTCAAACTTTTTCAGCAGTTCATCGAGATTGGGAGTTGCTTCCGACAGCGTGATAATATCCCAGGTGCGATATCCTCTGCGTTCGGCCAGATCGCGGATTTCCGCATCATAGGTAGCGAGAATCTGATTTTTTTCTTCATCGCTGAGTACGAATTTTTCCCGGAGCTCTTCCGGCAGTTTGTCCGTATCCCAATGTTCAAACAAGACACCTTGCTTCTCCAAAAATGCTTTCACATTGTCATTTCCTTTAATACGCTCGTTTGTATTGCGGATGCGAATTTCAGCCATTGCCAATCCCTCTTTCTCCATAGTATTCCAATCGGAATTTATTGAATTCTCCCTAGTATTGTATCAAATATTTCGTAAAATTCCAGAGAATTTGCCAGCCCGAATATTTCGGTTCTACTTCCTTTATTATATCGCGGACGTCCACAAATAAAAACATCGCTGTTTGTCCTTTTGCTCCCATAAGTTGCTTGTTGCTTCCTCGGTCGTTTCCGGTTATATTGTTTGGTATCCAAATTGAATTACAATTTGCAACCGTCCCCTGTTTCTGGCACTTTTGATATCACGTCTTTGTATATTCTGTACACATCGGGAGGGCTTGCCATGAAAATTGAATTTAAAGGGAATCAACGAATCTCTGCTTACTTGGATCATGCCGAATTGACCGAACGAGGCTTCACGATCGGCGATTATGCCAAGAATGTCGAAATGATCAATGATTTGGTCGACGAACTGCTGTTGTTTGCCGAGTCTACTCAACAGTTCAGCAATGACCTCCCCTTCAAAACGGAAGTTTCTTATGTACCAGGCGAAGGAGCCTTCATCACCGTGACGATGCTCCAGGATGCGCCCGAACTTACGGAATCGGAAGTGTTTATCACTGCCGTTCCCACCAAAGACAACCTGGTCTTTCACTTCAAAGATGTGGAGGATTTGATTTCTTGCGGCATTCGGCTGGCGGACACGCCAGAGATTGACGGACAGTTGTTCCTTTATCAGGACAAGTACTATGTCGTCTTAGATAAATCACAGTCCATCGAAGAACAGGCTCTTGCCGAGATTGTTTCCATAATGGAGGAATACGCCGTTCACGCTGATCTCACCGTTTCTCTGTTGCAAGAGTACGGGAAGTCCCTGGTGGACAACCATCTGTTCCAACGATTTGCTGTCTATTTCGCATCATAACGAACCGCTGTTTGGGGTTAAAATACAGATAGCCTGGCGAATGGTGCTGCCGGGCTATCTTCATACATATGGGATGTCAAAAGATTTTTTTGCGATCCCGTTCTTCTTTTAGCAGTTCCACCGCTTCCCGGAATCGTTGCGAGTGCACGACCTCGCGCTGCCGCAAAAATTTCAAACCGTCCTGCAAATCAACATCGTCGGTCATGTCGATCAGCCATTGGTAGGTAGCCCGCGCCTTTTCTTCGGCCGCAATATCCTCATACAAATCGGCAATCGGATCGCCCTTGGCCTGAATATAGGCAGCCGTCCAAGGAACTCCCGAAGCATTTTGATAATATAACGCCTTGTCATGATTTACGTAATGATCAGCCAGCCCGGCCGCCCGCAACTGTTCCGGGGTGGCATCTTTTGTTAGTTTGTAGACCATCGTCGCGATCATTTCCAAGTGCGCAAATTCTTCTGTGCCGATATCGTTCAACAGCCCGATTACCTTGTTGGGAATCGTGTAGCGTTGATTCAAATAGCGCAACGCCGCGGCCAGTTCTCCATCGGCGCCGCCATATTGCTCCAACAATAATTTCGCCATATACGGATCACATTTGCTCACTCTAACCGGATATTGCAGTTTTTTCTCATAATACCACATATTCTTTTTCTCCTTCCCTTACACTTGCCACGGCCAAGGTGTGTCGTCCCATTGCCACGGAAAACCGGAAGCGCTGTTGCCAAAGCCTTGCAACGGTCCATAGGAGCTTTCGATTTCTCGCGCGATTTTCCAGCGCTCTTGCACATAATAGTTGAACTGGTTGAGCGCATCGACGTCATCGTTATGCGTATCCAGATAGAGGTTCAGTTCAACCAGCACAAAGTCCACCGCTTGCAATTGTTCAAGCAACTGGTAATAACGTTCATCCACCTGTCTCATATCGCTCATTTGATATCACTCATTTCTCGATCTCCTCGCCCTTCATAAGGACTGTAAAAAATTGGCCACAACGTCCCGTACTTCAAGGCAGCCGCCGGGGGGAATTGCTGCAGGTTCGGAGGCTGGAAGCCAACAAACAGGTTGGGAGGCACGATGTACGTTTTCACTTTTTGCGGCGGACACGGATCGAACGGGCTGATATAAGGGCGCCATGCCCTGATCTGTGAATGATGCAAATGAAATCCTCCTCGTATTTTTGTGTATTCAACTATTTCGAAATTACAATATGCGGCAAACGCACAGAGAGTGATGGGCAGCCGCCCTTTCCCCGCTTTCGCCAAAAAAATTAGCCCAACACGTTCTCCGTAGAAACACGCGTTGGGCTGCTTTGTTTAGCCAAAATTTCGTTCAAACCATGCGGTTGCCGCATCAACTTCCGTTTTCGTTAATTGATGGCCGGACCGTTCCCAGTGGATAGAAACGTCCGCTCCCGCGTCTCGCAACAAGCTGGCGAGCTCCTCCGTCTCTTCGCGGGAACAGATCGGATCGTTTGCTCCCGCTCCAATGAACACCGCTGTATCCATGAGTCCCGGCAGCTTGATGCCACGCCGGGGAACCATCGGATGGTGCAAAATGGCTCCTTTCAGCGATTGTCCATAATGAAACAACAGGCTGGCGGCGATATTGGCGCCATTGGAATAGCCGATGGCGACAAAATTGTCCCGCGCCACTCCGTACTGCCGGGCGGCATCCTCTAAAAATTGGTACAGTTCCGCTGTGCGCAGAACGAGATCTTCCTCGTCAAAAATCCCTTCGGCCAGTCGCCGGAAATAACGCGGCATTCCGTTCTCCAGTACATTTCCGCGGATGCTCAAAACGGACGAAGCGGGAGAAACGATCCGCGCCAACGGAAGCAGATCGCGCTCCGTCCCGCCGGTTCCGTGAAACAGGACAAGCGTTGGCGCGCTGCGATCTTCTCCTTGCGAAAACAGGTGGATCATTGCCGATCTTCCTCCAGTACCCGGACTTCGATCGGCAGCAAGCCTGCTTCAATTTGTCCGCGGTTTGCTTCAAACCATTCCGGCAACATCAATTTTTCGCCCAACCGGTCAAACTCCTCGTCGACCAGGAAACCTGGGGGATCGGTAGCAATTTCAAAAAGAATGCCGCCCTCTTCCCGGAAATAAATGGCGTGAAAATATTGCCGGTCAATAATTGGCGTTGGCCGAAAGCCGCTGGCCAAGAGATGGGTTCGCCATGCCTCGTGGTCGTCAAAATCTTGGGCCCGCCAAGCAATATGGTGGACAACACCTGCTCCGTCCGCTCCCCATGGCATCGGTCGTGCATTGATATCGATCACATTGCCCAGATCGCCGGCTGCCTGAAAACGAACGAGATCTCCTTCTTCCGCAACCTTTTGCAAGCCCATTACATCTGCCAATGTTTTCATGGTCCGATCAGGTACCGTGCTAAACAAAACAGCACCGCCAAAGCCTTTGATCGCCTTATCTGCCGGCACACCGCCAAACGACCACTTGCTGTCTTCGCCTGCTTCCCGTTCCACCAATTCCAACTGCAAGCCTTCATGGTCATTAAATTGCAGATAGGTTTCACCGAAGCGCATTGACTTGCGCACTTCAACGTTGAACCGGCCTAACCGCTCCTCCCAAAAGGACAGCGAACCAGGCGGCACGACAAAGCTGGTAGTTCCCACTTGACCGCCGCCAATCTTGCCGCGGCGAGCCGTTGGCCAAGGGAAGAAGGTCATAATCGTTCCGGGGCTTCCTTGTTCATTGCCAAAATAAAAATGATAAACTTCCGGCGCATCAAAATTAATCGTTTTCTTTACCAATCGCAGTCCCAGTACACCCACATAAAAATCAATATTTTGCTGCGGATTTTTGGCAAATGCGGTGATATGATGAATGCCTGTTGTTTGCTTGTTCACCGTTATCCCTCCGGCAAATTGTTTTGAATTTGCATATCTTAAATTTGAAATAATAGTACACCTGATTCTGACTCCTGTCAACGAGGCTTATAAAAAATCTCCCCATATACGAACGAAGGCAGGGGAGATCGTTGCGGAGATCAGCCAAGAAACGACTGCAACATCCATACATGCTTTTCCAGCGAAGTATGAATCGACAGCAGCATGTCCGCTGTTGTTTCATCATGGAGAGAAGCGGCTGTATCCATGCCCTTTTTCAATTCCTCGATCATTGCCGAAAAATCGGAGACAATCGTCCGCACCATCTGATCGGCTGTTTCCGTACCGGTCGCTTCCTTGATCGTCGAGAACTTCAGGTAGTCGCTCATCGTCGCAAGCGGCCGGCCATGAATGGCCAACAACCGTTCCGCCAATTCATCGATGTGCCCGGAGGCTTCGTTGTACAATTCCTCAAACTTGGCATGCAACGTAAAAAACTGATTGCCTTTGACGTACCAATGGTAATTGTGCAATTTGACAAACAGCACGCTCCAATTGGCAATCTGTTTGTTCAATACCTCTTCCATCTGTGCGTTTGTTGCCTTCATTGCAGAACCTACTCCTTTATTACGAATTTTGGACTCGCACCTTCTTCCTTAGTTTTCTTGGAAGCTTCGATTTCTAAACGGAAACGCCAAAAAATCACAACCAGCTTTGTCTGCCAACTGCTTTCTATTTATATATAGATAAAACTCGTCTGAGCAAAAAAAAGACTGCCGAGACGTTGCTCGACAGCCCCAAAAACGATATTTGCGATGGTTAAGAGCGGTTGGCTATCTTGAACTTGGCCAACTCTTCCTGCAGTTCCTGCGCCAGTTTGCTCAAATTGTTTGTCGAGCTGGAGATTTCCTCCATCGCCGCCAACTGTTGCTGGGCCCCAGTCAAAATTCCTTGCGAACGGTCATATGCCGCTTGCGACACATTGACGATATCGGTCATGGTTGCGGAAACTTCTTCTGTGCTCGCCGACATTTGCTGGGATGCGGCAGATACTTCCTGAATTTGCTCGGTAATTTGCTGGAACGTGTTGGAGATAGTATGGAAGACCTTGCCGGTATCATCCAGCAGTTCTGCGCCTTTCTCTACATCCACGACTCCTTCATTCATCGCTGTTACCGCTTTTACGATCATCCCCTGGATTTCGGTGATCAATTCGGTAATGTTGGCGGCAGAGTTTTTTGACTCCTCGGCCAATTTCTTCACTTCATTCCCGACAACAGCGAAGCCTTTGCCGTGTTCACCTGCCCGCGCCGCTTCAATCGAGGCATTGAGCGAGAGCAATTGCGTCTGATTGGAAATTTCCGTAATAACGGAAACGATCTGACCAATTTTTTGCGAATATTCCTCCAGCATCTGGACATCTTTCGCAGACGAGCCGACAGAATTCTTGATTTTCTTCATTTGCGAGATTGCATCGGCAATTCGCTGATTGCCCAGCTGCACCTCATCCATCGAAGAGAGGCATGCTTCCGAAACCGACGAAGAAGATTCGGCCACTCTTTGAATACCGATTGCCATCTCGTCCATAACGCGTGATGTTTGCTCGGAAGCCTGCAATTGATTTTCCGTTCCGCCCACAATTTCTTGAATCGAACGGGAGATTTGATTTGACGCCTGAACCGATTCAGCCGAAGTCGCTGTCAACTGTTCGGAAGATGCCGCCACTTGCTCCGACACTTGGCGAGCTTGTTCAATAATCGCGCTTAACGAATCGAGAGTGGCATTCAAATCGTGCGAGAGCTGACCGATTTCATCCTTGGAATTGATTTGCAGCCGCGGAGTCAAATCACCATTTGCCAGTGTCTTGATCGCACCGGATACTTGGAGGATCGGTTTGATCGCCCGGCGTGCCACGAAGATAGCCATAATGATCGCCAAAATCGCCACGACGACAATCAAGGTGATCGCCAACTGCATGGATGTGGTCAACTGTTCGAATACTTCTTCAGCCGGAACGACAATCACCAGTCTCCAGCCGAGATTGGGAATGGTTTTAAACGAACCGATTTTTTCGGAGCCATCGAGCGCGGTGAAGGTAAATGTACCGCTTTCTTTGGCAATTACATTATCTTTAAACACTTTGGCCAGTTCGGGGGTAAAGGCTTCATCCAGCGTTTTTCCGATCCGATCTGGTTCAGGGTGTGTCAATATCATACCGTTGGCAGAAATCAAATAACCATAACCGGTTTGTCCAACTTTGATACCCTTGGTCAGCTGCGACAAAATATCCGGATTGAGCACACAGTTTACTCCACCGATGTAGTTTTGGTTTTCATCCAGGATGGGAACCGCGGCGACGATAATATGTTTGCCATTTTTCTTGTTGATCAGCAAGTCGCTGATAAATGGCTTTTTCGTATCGCGGGATTGAATAAAATAATCCCGGTCGGTGACATTGGTCAGGACACCTTCAGCATTCACACTGATGCCGTCTTTGTTAATATAAGCAAAATATTCAACCTCGCTGTCCACTTCCGCAAACGCTTTCATCGTCTTCTTGATTTGTTCGACATCACCGTTGCGGAATTCGGGATGCTGTTTGATAATTTCCTGCGTCAGTTCAATTTTTTTGTTGACAAAATAGTCAACTGTCGTGGCATTCGCTTCCGCCAGGTTGTTCTCTTTTTCCTGAATCTCCTGGGTCATCATGTTGTCAAAATATGCCGAATAAAAAATAGTAGTACAGAGCATCGGCAACAAGGCGACAAGCAGTAATATTACGGCTAGCTTGAAGCGCAACGAAGTCGTATTGAACTTTTTGAAACTAAATTTCGTTTTCATTTCTTCTCCTTCTTCTTCGTTTTTTCGAGCTTGGTACTCTCATTCCCGGTTTTGGGTAAAAAAAAACCCACTTTTGGAAAGTGAGATCAGCTGAACCCTCTTCCTCACTTCGGCAGCCCGGCGATCATCGGATGTTGCCATCCATTAGACCCGTGGCTTTGCGTCCTCCCCTTTCGGCAGAGTTTGCCATTATCGTATTAGTAAAAAAGGATCTGTCAAAATTAAACACTACTTGCTATAACTAGTCAACAATCAAAAACATTTTTTTACATAATACGACATCGTTATTCAGTGTATTATCACCACTTTTCCATAATTTTAACATATGATTAAAATTTTATTTTATTAATTTAACCTTGTCGTATGCGTAATTGCTAATATATAATAAATTTCGACAAAAATCTCATTCACTGTTAGGGGGAAGTATTTTGCCGGAAAAAGATAGTAAGCAACCAGTAGACAATTCCCGACGCAACTTTTTGAAAAACTCTGGGTTTGCACTGGGTGGTCTCATCGTCGGCGGAGTCATCGGCGGTTCCTTGACTGGTCAGAAAGAAGCAACAACGAAAGAAGCGGAAAAAGTTGTTGAAAAACCGGTCGATTACAACAAAGCTCTGATGTTTTTCAATCAAGAGCAGTTCCAAACTACGGAAGCTGCCGTTGAATGCATCTTTCCGCAGGATGAGCACGGACCTGGCGCAAAAGAGTTGGGTGTCGCCTATTACATCGATCACCAGTTGGCCAGCCCATGGGGAATCAATGCGAAAGACTACATGCAAGGTCCGTTCTACAAAGGATCCGCGACACAAGGCATGCAATCGCCTCTTCGCCGTGCGGAAATCTTTACTATCGGTTTGCAAGGACTGAACACCTACAGTCAACAGAAGTACAACAAAAAATTCGCAGAATTGTCTGAAGCCGAACATGAAGAAGTTTTGACCGTTTTTGAGGAAGGCAAGGAGTTTCAGCTTACCGGAACGACAACGAAAGAATTTTTCAAAATGCTGCGCAGCCTGACACTTGAAGGCGTATACGCGGACCCGATGTATGGCGGCAACAAAGATATGCAAGGTTGGAAAATGCGAAAATATCCTGGCAATCAAATGGGTTATGCAAAAGACATCGAAAAAGAAGAGTTTATGACGATCGAACCCAAAAGTTTGCACGACCACATGGGTCATTAATCAAGAAAGGGCTGAATAAATAGATGGCAACCAAGTTACCTAAAGTTCCTGTCGTGATCGCCGGTATGGGCTGGTCCGGGGGAATCATCGCTGCTGAACTGACCAAGGCGGGCATCAAGGTAGTCGGGCTGGAACGCGGTAAAGGCAGAAGCACGGCCGATTACTATATGGCTCACGATGAATTGCGTTATGCGCAACGCAACGAAATGATGCAAGACCTGTCCAAAGAAACGATCACGTTCCGGCATAATACGAAAGAGCGCTCTTTGCCAATGCGTACATACGGTTCGTTCCTGCTGGGTGACGGACTGGGCGGATCTGGTTCTCACTGGAATGGACAAACCTACCGTTTCTTGCCGTATGACTTTGAAATCAAGTCCAAAACGATCGAACGGTACGGCGCCAAAAAGATTCCGGAAGGCATGACGCTGCAAGACTGGGGCATTACCTACGATGAATTGGAGCCCTACTTTGACAAGTTTGAAAAAATGGCAGGGATCGCTGGCGATCAGGAGCAAAATCCGATGGTTGGGAAACGTTCCAACCCATTCCCGCTGCCCCCGATGAAAAAGACGCCGATCATGAAAATGTTTGAAGAGGCTGCCAAAAAACTGGGATACCATCCTTACACCATTCCTTCTGCCAACTTGACCGACATTTACAAAAACCCGGACGGCATCGAACGCGCTGCTTGTCAGTATTGCGCTTTCTGCGAACGTTTTGGTTGCGAATACGGCGCAAAAGCCGATCCAGTCGTTACCGTTATTCCGGTTGCGCAAAATACCGGTAATCTGGAAGTTCGCACCTACTCCAATGTGACCCGGATCATTCATGATGGCAAAAAAGCTTCCGGCGTTGTTTATGTAAACACTTTGACCGGAGAGGAATTTGAGCAACCTGCAGATGTCGTCATTCTCGCCAGCTATGTATTTAACAACGTGCGCATTTTGCTCAACTCCAAGCTGGGCAAACCGTACGATCCGGTTGCGGGAACCGGGGTAATTGGCCGCAACTATGCCTATCAAGTGCAAGCGGGTAAAGCAATCGGCTTCTACGATGACAAAGAATTCAACACGTTTATGGGTGCCGGAGCTCTCGGTACGATCTTTGACGACTTCAACGGCGACAACTTCGACCATAGCGATTTGAACTTCCTGCATGGCGGCGGTATTCGCGTCGCGCAAACCGGCGCTCGTCCAATTGCCAGCAACTCGGTTCCAAAAGGCACCAAATCGTGGGGGAAAGAATTCAAGAGCACTTCCATCAAATATGCCAACTCGGTTATTACGGTAAGTACGCAAGGGGCAAACCTGCCTTACAAACACCATTTCCTTGATCTTGACCCTGTGTATAAAGACGCATATGGCATGCCATTGCTGCGCATTACTTACGATTTCGAGGATCAGGACAGAGAATTGACCAAATTCCTCGCTGAAAAAGCCGGCGAAGTCCTGAAAGAAATGGGTCCATCGAAAATGCAAGTTTCCGGTGAATTGGGACCATATGACATCACTCCATACCAATCGACACACAATACAGGCGGTGTCGTAATGGGAACAGATCCAAGCATTTCGGCCGTAAACCGTTACAGTCAAATGTGGGATGCGGAAAACGTGTTTGTCGTTGGCGCTTCTTCGTTTACGCACAACAGCGGTTACAACCCGACCGGTACCGTAGGCGCATTGTCCTACCTCGCCGCAGAAGGGATTCTCAAATATTTGCAAAAAGGCGGTTCTTTGGTGTAAACCATCCATCCGCATAACCGGAGCCTTGAGGAGCGCTTGTGGCGCTCTCTCAAGGTTCTTCTTCACCTTTCACAAAAACCGCTTGTGTACTTTCTTCCCGTCATACGTAAAGACAACGGGACGTTCTTCAACGATCGTCTCCAAATGGACATTTTTGCCCCAAAGCTGGTAAATGTAAGGGATTGTTTTCTCCAGGTATTTCAAATCCAATTCCAATCCTTCATAGCTGTGCTTGAGATAGAGCTCGCCCACCCTTAAATAATCGCCATCCTGTACCATCAGATAAGGAAATCCGCCATTAACCCGGCTGTTGGCCAGACCATCCCGCACCTGCTCCCATGCTTTTTCTTCGACAACCCAATCGTTCCCCTGCTTGGCAAACAAATAAAGGTCCAGATCGGTGACCAGTTCCTTGGTCAAGTAATTGCGGATAAAGCTAATATCGGATTCCATTTCCCGAACCTCAAAAATTTTGTTTCTTCCTTGCCCTGGTTTGCGGCCAAATCGCTCTTGCTCCTCTGCTGTCGGATGATCATATCTTTTTTCAATATCTTCAAAGATCTTTAGTCCCAAATGGTATGGATTGATGCTGGTCGTTGACGGTTGAATGACCGACGAATGAAGTTTGGCAAATTCGATCGTTTCTTCTTCGCTTAGATCCAGTTCGCGCAAAATCCGGCAATGCCAGTAGCTGGCCCAGCCTTCATTCATGATTTTCGTTTCCAGCTGCGGCCAAAAATAAAGCATTTCATCGCGCATGATCGTTAAAATGTCGCGTTGCCATTCTTCCAGAATGGAGCTGTATTCCTGAATAAACAGGAGCAAATCTTTTTCCGGTTGCGGCGGGAAACGTTTTGTCTTTTTGGGCTGCGGCTCCGCTTCCTCTTTTTGATCGAGATTCCACAGATCATCATACGGTGTCCGCCGTTCTGCCTTCACCGTTGCCTGTTCCGGCTCCTCCTGCTCTTTTTTCCAGCGAAGCTTGGGCTGCAACAGTCCGGGATCGATATGCTCCTGGATCGCCAGACAAGCATCGAGAAATTTTTCCACTTCCTCCTTGCCGTACTTGATTTCATATTGGCGGATACGTTCCGAACTGGCAGCCATGCTCTCCACCATGTCGCGATTGGTATTGGAGAAGCGCACATTGTTTTTGAAAAAGTCGCAGTGTGCCAGGACGTGGGCGACAATCAGCTTGTTTTGAATCAGACTGTTGCCATCGAGCAAAAAGGCATAACACGGATTGGAATTGATCACCAGCTCGTAAATTTTGCTCAGGTTCAAATCGTACTGCAATTTCATGCGGTAAAAGGTCTTGCCGAAACTCCAGTGCGAGAACCTTGTCGGCATCCCATAGGCACCAAACGTATAAATTATATCCGCGGGACAAATTTCATAACGCATCGGATAAAAATCGAGTCCAAAACCTTTGGCGATTTCCGTAATCTCATCGATCGCCCGCTCCAGTTCGAGCTTCTCGTCATTTTTCATTGTTCTCAGCTCCTTGCTTGCAGCTTGATTCATATATATGTTGATTCAAGCAAAAAGAAGCTAAGGAAATCACGCAAAGCGCCCGACGGAGTCCACGAATTTGTCCAAATTCAATTAGGCATTTTCCAGCCGTTTCATGTAAAATGAAAGCAGATAAAATTATTGCAAGTAAAGGAGATTTACATGGTGAAAACCTTTTTGCTGTTGGGCAGCCTGAACGGATTTCTTGCCGTAGCGCTCGGTGCGTTCGCCGCCCATGGTTTGAAATCGCGTTTGTCCGATTACTTGTTGGGCGTCTTTCAAACGGGTGTCCAATACGAAATGATTCATGCGATCGCTCTCATCCTTGTGGCCATTTTAAGCAAATGGTATCCAGACTCCACGTATCTCGTCTGGGCGGGCTGGAGTTTCTTTGCCGGCATCATCTTTTTCTCCGGCAGTTTGTATGCCTTGGCACTCAGCAACGTTCGCGTTCTCGGAGCCATTACGCCGATCGGCGGCGTACTCTTCCTGCTTGGCTGGATCATGCTGGCCATTCACGGCTGGAAAAGCGTCGCTTGATCAGAAATTCGAAATGATTTAAAGGAGTTACGCGCATGATTTACTGGTTTTGCCGAACAGCGGTCTACCTTTGGCTGCACATCCGCTTCCGCATTAAAATAGAAGGAATGGAGAACATTCCAGAAGGAAGCTGTATCTTAGGAATGAACCACACCAGCAACTATGATCCGCTCATGGTCGGCTCACACGTTCCCCGCAAAATGCACATCATGGCCAAAGAAGAGCTGTTTCGCAATCGCATCTTTGCCTGGTTGTTGTCAAAATTTGGCGCCTTTCCGGTAAAACGCGGACAAGCGGATGTCAAATCGCTCAAACAATCGCTCCGTTTGTTGCAGGAAGGAAAAATCTTCGCGATCTTTCTGGAAGGAACGCGCTCCAAAACGGAAGAAATGCAAGATCCCAAAAAAGGAATTGGCTTTTTGGTCGGAAAAAGCGAAGCGCCGGTCATTCCCACTTATATTTATGGTGTGAAGAAAGGCTGGCGGCAGCAAGCGGGCATTGTTTACGGCAAGCCGATGACTTTTGCCAAAGGCATGGATTATACGGAAATCGCCACAGCGATTGCCGAGGCGATCAAACAACTCCAGCACTCGATGCGACACTAGCCCCTTTTTCGAAAGGGGCTATTTGCCGAGCGCTCCAGTGACAGCAGTGACTGAAAAGATTTGGCTGGCCTTGTTGTCTGGATGGAGCCCTTGCATTTTGCTAGTATTAGAGTGGAATGATACAAGACCTAAGAACTAACAGACTGGAGTTAAGCAAACATGAAGATCGGTTCAACGATTCGTGCGATTCGCAAACGAAAAGGGATCACGATTGCTCAATTGTGTGAAGGCACCGGTTTATCCAAAGGCTTTATGAGTCATGTGGAAAACAACAAAACATCGCCATCGATCGCTACCCTCGACAGCATCGCCCAGTTTCTCAATGTCCCCCTGCCCTATTTGCTCTTGCATGAAGAAGAACGGCTGCGCATTGTGCGGAAGGATGAGCGTAAGCAAACGGTTTTGGGCAAGGAACAAATTCGCGTCGAGCATTTGATCGACGACGCAGGTTTGCGGCTGGTGATGATTGAATTGCCGGTTGGCGCTCCGGAAAATGAAGAGATGATGGTTCACGCCGGTTCAGAGGTCCATTATGTCTTGAAAGGAAAAGTGCTGATTCGGCAAGGGGAAGACTCCGCCGTCTTGGAAGAAGGCGACTCTTTCAGTTGGAAAGCTTGTGTTCCGCATCTGATTAAAAATGCCGGCGAAGAACCGGCCGTTCTGCTGATCGCCAACTATTCCGAGGAACGTACTGACATTACGTTATAACTGACCGCCTTGGCCCCAACGTTTTTTGTTGGGGCCGCTTGCTTTTCTCGACCGGTACGGTCAGGAGGAAAGCGACCTGCCTCGCCCGCTTGTGGCCGTTTGCTGCTTGGTTTAGGCCACTCTTTTCCCCAGCCAATGCGCGAACAGAACAAAAGGAAAGAATAGAAAAGCAAAAGGAATACTGATGGCAATCGTTTCCCAGGTAATCATCTGCCGGGCAAATAACTCCTGAAACAGGGCGGTACTATAAGGAAGAATAATGA
Source organism: Brevibacillus fulvus (assembly GCF_016908525.1). Lineage (GTDB taxonomy): Bacteria > Bacillota > Bacilli > Brevibacillales > Brevibacillaceae > Brevibacillus_G > Brevibacillus_G fulvus. The sequence goes on along the minus strand of NZ_JAFBEB010000010.1, from coordinate 98,510 downwards.
CGATGGAGGTGATGACTCCCGGTGTAAACGAACGGAAAAAAAGCGCCTGCCCGATATGAACGAAGGCATGCACAAAAAACACAAGCTGACAAACGAGGAAAAGATAAATATCGGAAACGGGAGCATGGTTGACATACTGGCTGGCCATCAGGGCCGAACAACTGATCAAAAGAAAGATAACCAGAACGGAAACGGCAAATTGTGCGGTAGTCAAGGAAAACTGCCGAATCATCCTCTCTGCCCATTTTCGCGGCAGCTTTTCATAGAGATTCGCCCGGTTCCGTTTGATCCATTTTTCCACCGTCACGATTTCTTCCAAATCATGCACTATAAACACGATCGGAAACAGCCAAATCAGCGTTTGAATGTCCAACATCGTCCTCCACTCCACGAACTTTTTACAGGAGGCTGCCTGTAGCAGTTGTTAAAGCCTTGCCAGTTAGTGCTGGTCATGGCGATTTTTCCACTTTCTCAGCGCGTACAAGTTAAGAAAATACAGGTAGGCGGCAATGACGCCCATCAGTTGAAACATTGCCGTAGGCAGAATCAATTCTTTGGCAATTGCCCAGAACAAGATCAGATTTGCGACATACCCGGCAAGCAGATAGAGGACACTTTCCGCCAAGAAAACGGCTTTGCTGCCCGATTTTCTGAACCGTTTCAGCAGCAAATCAATGCCGATCGACATGGGAATTCCCAAGAGAAAGATCGTGGGAAATGTAAACATGGCAAGCGGTATCACCATATTGCGATCAAAAAAAATCAACAAGGCCGAGCCAAAAGTGAACAATAAACCGGAGAGAAATCCGGCCAGCAGCCGTTGAATCATACCTTTCCCCTTTCTTCCTGATTCCGCCAGTTCAAGCGAATTTTTTGCCGAGACTTCTTTCCCACTTTCTCTCACGATTGTGAGTCTAGCAAAAAAGCAGTCAAGCGGTCCAGATCGTCAATCGCAAATACGGGCAGTCCGTCAACGGAAATGGGCGTCCAACTGACAATCGCCCGCACATTGCTGAGCTGCCCGATTAATTCGCGATCACGCGGGTCGCGCAGAAGTACGATCTTGGGGTAACTCTCCTGTTTAAATCCTTCCACAAACACATAGTCGGCGCCCGATTCGCGCATTCTTTCCACCAATGCGCCTAAAGAAACCGGGCGTTGCTCAATAAACGCGGTTTGGCTAAAAGAAGTAATCGCCACGAAGTCCGCACCTTTCTCCCGATACTTCCAGGTATCCTTGTCCGGCTGATCAATGGCTATGCCATGCCCGCCGCCTTCATGCTTGATCACGCCGATGCGCAGCTTGGGATCGGCGTGCTGCAGACGGCTGATCAGTTCGCCGATCAATGTCGTCTTGCCGGAGTTGGCATAACCGACAAACTGCATGACCATTGGCCGCTTCCTGCTCGTCAACATATTCTGTCCCCCTCAGCCCGTTTGTTTGAACCCATTCGCAAAAAAACCTCGACCACACCGGATAGGCGGTTTCGTGTTGGCCGCGTACGGTGGGGATCGAGGGTGTGTTTGCGCGAATCATTGCAAATAATGCTGGTAGCAGAGAATTTCTACTTCCTCACCCGCTCTTTTGCCGCGCCCGCCTGCCGGAATCACGATAAAACAATCGCTGCCTTTCAGCCTGCTGACATTTCCCGATTTGACAGGCGGATCAGGAATTGCATACAAAGTCGTGTTCCGCACTTCAATTCGTCCGCGCAAATAACGGGGAAACGGGCTCGGCTTTTCACAATCGGCGGCGAGGATCGCCCGCCAGCGAGGAGGCTCCGCTGGCAAATTTGCCATTTTTCTGATCACAGGGGCTACAAACAGGAAGAAGCCCAAATGACAAGCTCCCGGGTTGCCGGACAAAGCGCAGAGGGGCGTGCTCCCGATCATCGCCGCTGTCGTTGGACTGCCTGGCCGCATTGCGACATGGTTAAACAACAGTTCAACCTCCGCCTCATCGACCAGCGAAGCGATAATATCTTTGTCGCCGACGGACACGCCGCCGGTTGTAACCAGAAGATCCACACGGTCCGCGCAACGTTGGATCGTCGCTTTGACCGCTGGGGAATGATCGGACAGTCTGTCAAACAGGACGGGGATTCCCCCCGCCTGCAAAACGAGCATTTGCAACATCAGCGAGTTACTGTCGCGAATCATGCCCGGTCGGAGCGGCTGATCGAAATCGATCAGCTCGCTGCCGGTAGACAAAATGCCGATTGTTGGCTTGCGATAAACCGGCACTTCCGTGATGCCAAAGGAGGCCAAGAGAGCGACCATTCCGGCATCAACGGCCTCGCCGCTTCGGGCTATTACGCTCCCTTGCTCCACTTCTTCGCCCCGGCGGGAAACATTTTCCCAGGCGGTCAACTTGCGTTTGATTCCGACCTGTTGCACTTTCTCGCCAGGATTGACCGTTTGCTCAAACATGATCACAGCATCCGCTCCAACAGGCAGCATGGCGCCGGTCATGATCCGGCTGGCCATTCCTGGCCCTAGCGCCATTTTCGGCACATCTCCGGCCGCAATCTCTTCCACCACCTGTAAGTAGACCGGCTGCTGTACCGTCGCGCTTTCTGTATCGGTCGCTCTGACCGCATAGCCATCGAGCGGCGAGCGGTCAAAGCCCGGGTAATCGCAGGGAGAAACCAGGTCCTGGGCCAATATGCGCCCAAACGCTTCGCCAAGCGATACTTTTTCCTGCGTAGTCGGCGTGATTCGGGCCAACAATTTGCTGCGTGCCTGCTCCACGGTTATAGTTTGGCGATGAAAGCGCACCCTTTGTCCTCCTCTACCATTTCACCCTGTTTTCCTTGGTGATTAACTGATCTCTGTTTCCAGTTCGGCAATCCGTTTTTCCACGTATTTTGTATCTTTGTGAGCGTGGAATGTTTCCGCTTTTTCCACAATTACCGCTGTATTGTATTCGGGAATTCCCGCATAGCGCTCATATACCCCTTTGGGGATCAAGACGTTTCCTTCCGGCCAATACACTTGAATATTGCCCTGTCTGGTTGTGGCAAATTTGGCTCTTCCGTGGAAAGTCCCATATTCATTATATACGACGATAGCTTCGCCGTCTTTAATTCCAAGACTATTTGCGTCTTCCGGATGAATCAGCACATCGTAGCGATCGGCGCCGTTGAACGGATCGGTGTCACTGTAAAGCATGGAATTAAACTGTTTTCCCCGTCTCGTCGTCACATAGAAATGGCCTTCCGGTTTGCGCAGCTCAGGAATTTCGATCGCCAGCAAATTGCCGCGGCCATCGGGTGTCGGACAAATGCCGTCTTCGCACAGCCACGCCCCGCCCCACTGGAACACATCCCCCCGCTTTTTCAAATGCTGGATTCCATCGTAGTTCGGATTGGCGACAGCGATCTCCGCACGAATTTGCTCGGCCGTCTGGAACGCAATCAGGTGCTTTTTCTCGGGTCTGACCCGGGAAGCCAGATCGACGTAGATTTGCCATTCGCAGCGGGCTTCCTCAATGCGCGGGCCTTCAATCTCCGGACTGAAATAGACCATCCGCTCTGTGCTGGTCGATGTTCCGCCGCCCGGCTGCTCATAACGGGTCATCGCAGGCAGGACGATGACTTCTTCCTTCGCATCGACCAGAGTAGAAGTGTTGAAAATGATGTCCTGGTGAACACGCAATTCAACGTTCTCCAAGCATTGTTTCATAAAGTCAGGATTCGGCATCGTCTCCAGGAAGTTTCCTCCGCTCGTATAGAAGACGCGGGTCTTTCGTTCATGCTGATCGGGCAACAGCGCATTTTCCAACGAGACGCCGACAATATCCCCTTGCCATTTGGGCAGCTCAAATCCCCACACTTTTTCGATCCGCTGCACCGTTTTTTCGTCAAACTCACCGCCGGGCAAGCTGAACGGATCTGCGCCCATCTCGCCTGAGCCTTGCACACCGGAGTGACCGCGAATCGGCATCAAGCCACAGTGCGCCCGGCCGAGAAAGCCGCGCAGCAAAGCCAAATTGGCGACTTGTGAGATATTGTCCGTCCCGAAGCGGTGCTGGGTCAGGCCCATGCTCCAGACAAACACGCCGGAATTGGCATTGGCCAGCAGTTTGGCGAATTCCAGCATTCGCTCGCGGCTGACGCCGGCTGATTGTTCCAGCAGCGCCCAATCCTGCCGTTGCACGTGTTCCTTCAATTCCGCGAAACCGTTCGTATGCTCCTGCACGAATTTCAAATCGATGGCCGATCCTGGCCGCTCGTCCTCCATTTCAAACCAGTGTTTCATCACACCGTTCATAAAGGCGATGTCGCCGCCAATGTTGACCTGATAAACATCATCGACGATCTTCGTGCCGAACAGCGCGCTTTCCGCAATCGACGGAATCCAGTACTTCTCCATCGCCGGTTCGCGGTACGGGTTGATCATAATAATTTTCGTGCCGGCCTTTTTGGCCGCATACATATATTTGGTCGATACCGGCTGATTGTTGGCGGCGACCGAACCCCAAAACACCAAAACATCCGTGCCGATCCAATCTTTGTAGTTGCAGCTGGATGCGCCGATCCCGACAGAACGTTTCAATGCGGTTTTACTCGGGGAGTGGCAAATCCGCGAGGCGTTGTCAATGTTATTCGTTCCGATAAAGCGAGCGGCTTTGGCAGCGGTATAGTACACCTCATTGGTTATCCCGCGGGCAGTCAGGAAGAAAGCGATCTGTTTCGGATCAACCGCTTTCATTTTGTCGGCAATCCGCTGCAGGGCGTCATCCCAAGTGATCCGCGTAAACTTCTTCTCCCCGGGTTTGCGCGACAACGGATACGGAATCCGTCCCAGCTTTCGCAGCTCCGTGCTGTTCAGCTTGCGCATCTCCTCCACATTTTCCAGCCACTTCGGATCGATCGCGGGCATGGTGTTCAATCGCAGCACATTGAGCCGCGTGGTACACAAATGCGGTCCGGTCAAGGTTTGATCATGCAGACCGGATACCCCCAATGCGCAGCCGTCACAAACGCCCTGGGTCAGGATGCGGTAAGCGTACGGCAAATTGTCGCGGTTATCATAAACGACCTTCATCGTATCACGAATATGATGCGGCTTGATTTTGCCCAGTCCCATCGGCATCAGACCGGCCCAAAGCGACGGTTTCAGCGATGTATCCAATTTAATCGGACCCGTATGTTTTGTTTTTCCCATCTGAAACACTCCTTTCCGTGTATTCCGCTCATCTGTTTCCCTGCTGCGTATTCGTTTCCGCCTTGCTGCTATCTGTATTCAGCAGAACCGAAAAGCGGATCTGGCCAACCTTTGCACCTGACTTTAACTAAAAAAACGCCATGAACCACAACTTGCCTACTGCGACAAGAACGGGATCACGGCGGTATCTCTTTAGCAGGAACGCTGCCAAGCGTCTACGGTCCGTATGGATGCTATATTGTGCCAGACCAACAGCAGGAACGCTGCCTTGAATCGGCGGATTACTCGCAAAACTTTTTCTGAATGTCTTGATCGAAGACAAAGATTGACATGCCAAAGTCACGGTCGATATCAATATCAACAAATAAGTCGACAAGGTTTGCGCCTAGAAGTGCTTCCATTTCGACCGGACGGTTTTTCCGGTAAATTTCTTTGACCATTTCCGTCCGTGCCGCCCTGAGCATCTGTTTTCCTTCCTCGGCAGTGGCGATAAATTTCTCCACGGGCGACAAATTGCCTTCCATTTCGCATATCGCCCAGCACTTGCAGAAGGTGGTTACAATTTTGCTCGGGCCTTTTCCCATATGACGTTTGCGGAAAGCCCTTACCAGGTTGCTAAACTCTGCCTCGTATTTATTCATGGTAGTCGGTCACCTTTAATCGTAAGTTTCGTCAATCTCGTCCATCTATTACAAATTTACCGCATTGTTCCAGCTAATTCAACGGAAGATTCATGTGCTGATGCTTGCGCTTTCAATTTTTTGATATCCTGGCGAATCCACAGCGAGATCAGCAAAGCGACGGCAAACATCGCCGAGAACACCATCAGCGAAGTGACATAGCTGTGCGTTACCCCGTAAAGCCAGGTGTTAAACAATGGTCCTACCAACCCCGCTGCCGACCAGGCGGTCAAGATATAGCCGTGGATTGCCCCCAACTGCTTAGTGCCAAACAAATCGCCGATATAGGCGGGAATGGAAGAGAATCCTCCACCGTAACAAGTCATCACCAGGTAGAGAACGACTTGGAATAAAATCGCGCTGCTGAGATTCGGCATCAGGAAAAACGCAACGATTTGGATAATAAAGAAGGCGGTGTACGTGTTCGGTCTGCCGATGTAGTCGGACAACGATGCCCAGGCGATCCGTCCGCCGCCATTGAACAAGCCGTTCAAACCTACGACCGCTGCGGCTTGAACGGCAGTCAACCCGACAAGCTCTTGCGCGATCGGCGAAGCTACGGCAATAATCGCAATCCCGCAGGTGACATTGATAAACAGCATCAACCACAATAAATAGAAACGACGCGTTTTTACCGCTTCATTGGCGGTCAATTGAACCAAGTCCCGCTTCAATTGTTTGCTGCCCGCGTCCACTTGCTCTTGGAAGCCTTCTGGCAGCCAACCGGCAGGCGGCGGTGCGAGATATTGAGCAGACGCAAACATGATGATGAAATAGATGATACCAAGAATATAAAAGGTACCTGCAATGCCAACGCTTTCAATTAATGCCTGCATAATCGGACTGGCGATCAATGAGGCAAATCCGAAGCCCATAATCGCCAAACCGGTGGCCAACCCGCGCCGATCAGGGAACCATTTGACCAAAGTCGATACCGGTGTGATATACCCGACTCCCAAGCCGATTCCGCCGAGTACGCCATAAGAAGAAATAGAGCAAGTAAATGTTCTCAAAGTGGATGCCTAAGCCGGAACCGAAGATACCGACCCCAAAAAACAAGGATGCCAAAATCCCTGCCTTGCGCGGGCCGTGCTTTTCAACGTAATGGCCGAGAAAAGCGGCAGACAGACCGAGAAACAAAATCGCGATGCTAAAAGTAAAAGTAACCGCGGATAAGTCCCAGCCCAACTGGCTTTGGATCGGTTTGGTAAACACACTCCAGGCATAGACGGAGCCGATGGAAATGTGTATCCCTACGGCTGCCAAGGCGATTAGCCAGCGATTTTTCACTTTCTGACTCAATGTTTCTTCATCTCCTTTTTGATCAGTGGATTTTTGCAGGGATATATCCCCAAAAATAAGAAAAAACTCCCGTATCAATCAATGTTCATGAAACTGCAGCGGGTACATGAACATTGAATCAACGGCAGTTAATCTTCGGCAGGATCGCTACGTCCGCATTAACAGCGTTATGTCAGATCGCGTCATAAGAATAACCGGTGACAGGCGCGCTATCCCGTATCATTCCGTTTGACAATTTGCTTTTTTGAATTTTTTGTGACAATCTAGTTCTCAAGTAGTATACTACCATGGAAAACATAGGGAGACAATATTTTCCGCCAAAAAATTTTCATAAACTGGTTTTACAAGGAGGATTTCCCATGTCCAATCTGGCTGATACGATTTTGAAACCGGTCATTAAAGTGCGGCAAGGGCAATTTTTGCAAGAAGACGATGTGATTGTCACGGAGTATCCCTTGACCATTTTTTTAAATGACGAAGAGTTCGCGACCGTTGTTTGCACCCCAACCAACCTGGAAGAGCTCGTAATCGGATTTCTCGCCTCCGAAGGAGCGATTCGGTCCTATGACGAAATCAAACAAGTTTCGATTGATACCGAGCAAGGGTTTGCCTATGTCGATCTGCAAAAACAAACACAGCTCCAGCAAAGTTTTTATTCCAAGCGACGAATCACTTCCTGCTGCGGGAAAAGCCGCCAATCTTTCTACTTTTTCAGCGATGCCCGCACAGCCAGACCGGTGCAGACCAGTTTGAAAATCGGGGTGGCGCAATGCCTTCGCCTGATGGAACAGTTGCAATCCGCTTCCGTGATTCATCAGACAACAGGCGGTGTACATAATGCCGCGCTCTGCACCCCGGAACAAGTAGAATTGCAGTATGCCGATATCGGCAGACATAACGCCCTGGACAAAATATATGGGTACTGCTTGCGCCATCAGCTCCATACCGCTGACAAGCTGCTCGTCTTCAGCGGCCGGCTTTCTTCGGAAGTGCTGCTGAAAGCGGCAAAAATCGGCTGTGGTATTTTGATCTCCAAATCGGCACCGACCGAATTGGCTTTGCAACTGGCCGAAGAGCTGAACATTACCGCCATCGGCTTCGTCCGCAACGAAAACATGAACATCTATACGCATCCGGACCGCATCGCCGAGTATGCGGCAAAAAAGGTGGGCTCTTAAAGCCCACCTTGCTTTTGTTTTGCCTCGGCTTCCCTGCGGCATTTTTCCAACAGCGCTTCGCGATATTGTTCCGGCGTGTTGGCATTGTATGTGGCCCAGCGATCAAGCAGCTTTGGCGGAATGATTTTCATCCGCAGGCGGGCGAGCGTATCCATCAGGCGATACTGTCCAGCCTGCAAAGCTTCCCGCCAGCATGCTTCCGTCCGCCGATGATAGACGGCCAGCAACGGGTGAAGTTTCTGCCCGCTTGCCGCCACGAGCGCGTCCCATTCCTGCTCGCGGCGAGCAAAAGCAAGCAACTGGCCGATTGCCTGTTCGTCGAGAAACGGCAGATCGCACGATACGACCAGCAGCGTCTCGGCCTCTGTATGCTGAAATCCGGTGACGATGCCGCTGATCGGCCCGTAAGATCCGCCCTCGTCCGGTTTGATCGTTACCCCGAGCTTGCTCAGCTCGTAACTAGGGAGTCGTTCCGGTCGATTGCTGATCACCAGGCAAGGCAACTGCTCATGCACGATCGCTTTGGCCAAATGCAAGATCAGCGGTTGACCTCCCCAATCGAGCAATTCCTTCGGGGTCCCCATTCGACTGCTTTTCCCCCCGGCCAAAATAACTCCGCAAACGTCCATCCGTGTCATCCTTTTTTGCCTGACCTCAAAAAATATTTGCTTTTATTATAACCAAATATTACATTTTATTTGAATCTTTATCCATTTTTCTCATTGCTTTAGGAGGGAAGGCATGAAAAAATTTTTTCGGAAACTTCGGTTGGGAACAAAGATCAATCTCTTTTTCAGTTCCATTCTGATTCTATTTGCCCTGATCACGATTGTATTGGTATCGAATCAATTGGAAAAGGGAATTAAAGCAACCGCGCTGGAAAAAGCCAAGTCAGATCTTATGCTCGGTTACGAACTGATTGACAAAAAGTATCCGGGCGAATGGAAGATTGAGAATGGCGCCTTATACAAAGGTTCCGAAAAAATGAATGACAACGTTGCATTGGTTGACGAAATCGGTCAATTAACGGGCGGAGATACCGTCACCATCTTTCAGGGGGATACCCGGATTGCTACCAATGTGCAAACCGCCGAAGGCAAACGGGCTGTCGGCACAAAAGTGTCGGAGCAGGTGGCCCAGGTTGTGCTGAAAGCAGGGCAAATTTATTTGGGCGAAGCCAACGTTGTCGGCAAACTTTACCAATCGGCCTATCAGCCGCTCAAAAACGAGCAAGGCGAAATTATCGGCATTTGGTATGTGGGAGCTTCGCAAGCGTTGATCGAAACAAGCAAAGCGACCATGATGACGTATTTTCTGCTTGTTCTCGTCCTGGTCATCGCCTTTGCGCTTTGTCTCGTTTATTTGTTTTCGCGGAAGTTGCGGAAGCGCTTGCATAAAATTGCCCAAGCGGTAGCCTGCGCGGGCGAAGGCGATTTTACCTATACGCTTGATGAACAGAGTGAAGATGAGATTGGCCAGCTGGCCCGCCATTACAACCAGATGCGCAACAAACTGAACTTGCTGCTGATGCAGGTGGCGGAAGCGTCCGACAAAGTGACGAACGCTGCGGAGCAGTTCACGTTGCATGTCGGTCAGCTTAGCAAAGCGTCGGAACAGATCGCAGACAACATCTCATCGGTAGCCGCCAGTGCCGTCAGTCAGGCGGAAAGCTCCCAGCAAAGCTATCATTCCGTCCATGAGCTGTCCAATGGGGCCAAGCAGGTGGCAAATGGCGCAGAAATGATCAGAGAGGTCACAAACAACGCTTCCGTCACGGCAGACAGCGGAAGCCAAGCGGTGGGACAAGCAGTGGATCAGATGGAACTGCTTCAAGCCAAAATCGAAGAGCTTGCCGCGATCATCCATCAGTTGGGCAGCCATTCCAGTGAAATCGGCCAGATCGTTGAGGTGATTACCGATATTTCCGGACAGACCAACTTGCTGGCGTTGAACGCGGCGATCGAGGCGGCAAAAGCGGGTGAACATGGCAGAGGTTTTGCGGTCGTCGCCGATGAGGTGCGCAAGCTGGCGGAGCAATCTTCCCGATCTGCCCAGCAAATCAGCAGCCTGATCGCAACGATCCAAAGCGTGACGAAAAGCGCCGTCATCTCCATGGAAACCGGATTGGAAGAAGTAGCTCGCGGAAAGAAAATCGTCAATCAAGCGGGAGACTCTTTCCGATCGATTCAACGAAGTGTGCAAGAGACGGACCGGGAAGTGGCCGATGTGTCCGCGGCCGCGTTGCAGATGTCTGCGATGGCCGAGCAAGTGGTCGAATCGATACGCCTGATTTCGGAGAGCGCTGAATCGGTGGCGCAAAGTGTGCAAAATGTGACGGCTGTCTCGCAAGAACAATTTGCGTCGATGCAAGTCATCGCCGAGACCGCTCAATCGATTTCCCAAGCTTCCCATCATCTCAACGATTTGATCAGCAAATTCAAGACAGACCATGCTTGACGGGCAGGTTAAGCCGCTCGCGGCAAATGCCGGCAGGTCAGGAAGTGCCTTGCAAAATCTGGCGGCGAACAATCCATTGGTGGTAGAGATATTCCGCAATCCCTAGCAACGAGGCCAGCAGCAACGCGCCGTCCAGCGTGACGCGCGCACCGTCAAAAGCGAACGGGCTGAGCATAAGCAATGCCGTATACAGCATGACATCAACAATGGTAGTTGCCCACAGCCTTCCCGGACGCAGAAACAAAATTTCCACAAAGTGGCCGACCACCGCCAGCATGATGCCGATCAGGATCGTCTGGACAAAAGCTGGATAAAAGACCGGACCAATCAAAAAGTCGAGGAATAGCACAAGCGCCGGAACGATGATCAATTTTAGCACAAGACCGCTCAATCTATATACTCCCTCCTCGTCAAACAAACAGCGTCCTTTTTACTATTGGCATTAGCTGGTATTTTATGCATCTGGGCAATCGCTGGCTGTTTTGGGGAAGCCGGTCTACACAAGGAAAACAGCCATGACGGACAAGCACAGGCGAAAATTTGCCTGCAGTCTGCCGTTGTGGCTGTTTTGCTTGCTGTTTCATTTAGACATTGGCCAGTTCATAGATCGCTTGCGCATAGATAGCGGTCGCTTTCAGCAAGTCTTCCACATAGAGGTGTTCATCCGCTTCGTGCGCACATTCTTCACGGTTGGGGAACAGCGGTCCAAAAGCAACTCCCGCCTTTAGCGAACGAGCGTATGTACCGCCGCCAATCGCCAACAAATCGGCGGGCTGACCGGTCTGTTCCGTATACACCCGCTGCAAAGTGGTAATCAAAGGATGCTTTGGATCAACATAATGCGGTGTTTGATGCATCATCACTTCGAGTTCGTAGCCGAGCGAGGCAAACGGGCGGTTGAGCAGCGGCTGCCAATCCTCATAGCGAATCGTATGCGGATAACGGATATCGATGTCCAGCCTGCTTTCTCCTTCAGCTTCATAGCGCATCACACCTGTATTAACGGTCAGCGGCCCCATGTCCCGATTGTCGTGGGCAATGCCCAGCGCCTCGCCAAAATGCTGCTGATGCAGATAGCGCGCAATCAAGGAAACAAACTGTGCGGCCCGCTGATCCAATGTCAGCTTTGCCAAAAAATGGGCGAGCATCGTCCCCGCGTTCACGCCTTTCTCCGGCGTCGAACCGTGTGCTGCCACACCGTTGATACTCAATTGGAGTCTGCCTTGCTCTTCTTTCGCTTCTCCCGTAATTCCCTGTTCGCTAAGCCAGGTTTGGAACAGCCGGGTCAACTCATCTGCTGTTTTATCTCCCGGTTCAATCACTGCCACAGCCCGTGCCGGTACCATATTGGATCGCGAGCCGGCCGAAAACGAGACCAGCTGGCACGCTCCCTTAGGGGAAGGATCGGTGCCGCTCATCCGGCGATGCTGCTCGTACGACTGACGATAGATCAAATGGGTCAAGCCTTTTTCGGCATGAATAACAGGAAAGTCGGCATCCGGTGAGAAGCCCATCGTCGGCATCTCTTCTGTTTGAAAATAGCGTTCCACGCAAGCCCACTCATTTTCTTCATTCGTTCCGAAGATAAGTCTGACCCGTCTGCGCAGCGGCAGGCCCAGTTCCAGGATGAGTTTGGCTGCAAAGACAGCGGCCATTGTCGGTCCTTTGTCATCCAACGCCCCCCGTGCGACGATCTTTCCGTCCACGATTTCCGCTGCAAACGGAGGCGTACTCCAGCCTTCCCCTTCAGGAACGACATCAACATGGCCAAGAATCCCGATTAATTCCTCGCCTTGCCCGAATTCCGCGTGAGCAGCATACCCTTCAACATTTTTCGTTGTCATCCCCGCTTCCGCACATACACCGACGACAAATTCCAGCGCGCGGTTGATCTCTTCGCCAAACGGCGCACCCGGACGCGCTGTCTGTTCATCCAGGACGCTGGGAATTTGCAAAAATTGTCGGGTGACGGCAATCAATGCATCCTTTCGTTTCTCTACTTCATGCAACCAATCTTGTGCATTCATTTTTACCTATCTCCTTTTCCAGTTGCTTACCACATAATTCTGCCCAAAGAAAGCAAAATCCTGTTGCAAAGAAGGAGCCGTTAACATGATCGTTAACGGCTCTTGGTGAATGCTGCTTATTTGCTTTCTGTTTCGGACTTGGCGATCGAAATTTTGCTGCCGTCCTTCAACATCGTTTGCCCTTTGACCACGATCTGATCTCCTTCGGCTAGACCGGAAACAATCTCGATATAATCGCTGCTGCTTTGCCCGGTGGTCACTTCGACTTGCTTGGCGGTGTCCCCTTCCACTTTGTAAACATACTGCTTGCCTCCGCTTTCGACGACGGCAGCGCGGGAGATCACCAACTTGTCGTCACCAGACCCGGTTTGGAAGACAACATTTACGACCAGATCGGGTTTTAGTTCGTTGTTTGGATTCGGAATGGAAATTTCCACTGGATAAGCTTTCAATTGCTCATCCATTACCGGACTGACCGCGGTCACTTTCGCATCGATCGTTTGATCGTATGAAGGAATGGTGACTTTCGCGACTGTTCCCACTTTGACGTTGCGAATATCGTTCTCGGACAGATTCGCCTTCACCAGCAGCGGATTGGTGTTGACCACGGTCACAACCGGCGTTTGCGCCGAGGCCATTTGCCCTACTTCTCCGTCAACGCTGGCGATAAAACCGCTGATCGGCGCGGTAACCGTTGCGTTTGCCAACTGCTCCCTGGCGTTTTGCAAACTGACTTCGGCCTGTTTGACCGACGCTTCCGAAACGACGACACTGCTCATCTGCTGCGCGGATTGCAGCGTTTGCTTGGCATTGTCATAAGCCGTTTGCGCATTGGTCAAGGCCGTGTTGGCTTGCTCCATTTGCTGCGCGGAGATCGCGCCTTGGCTAAACAATTGTTGCATCCGTTGTTGGTCCCGTTTGGCATCCGCCAACGCTTGCTCTGCCTGTCTCAAGCTGTTTTTCGCTTGCTCCAGCCCGGAAGTCGAACTGTTGCCGGACTGTTGCAAATTGGCGCGGGAAACCTGCAAAGCTGCCTCCGCCTGGCGAACCGAATTTTCCAAATCCTGTTTATCTAGTTGAAACAATACTTGCCCTTTGTTGACATACTGTCCCAGTTTCACCGGCAGAGAAGTAATCTTGCCGCTGACTTTCGAGCTGACCTGGACTTCCTGGAAAGGAGCAAGTTTGGCGGTGAAGCCGGCTTCCAGATTTACTGCCCCTTTCTTGACTGTATCGACAATCACCGGTGTTACCGTTTCTTCCTGTTGGGCAGGCTGCGGCTCGGCAGCTTCCTTGCTGGAACAACCGGCCAGCAAAAGCAATGCTGATAAGATGATGGTGATATTCCGTTTCTTCATGATTGGATTCTCCCTCCTTTATTCCCACATATGGCTATGCTTCTATAACCGGATTGTTTTTTTGCTTTTTCAGCCGTTTCTTTTCCCGTCTGTTTTTAAACTTGGCTCCGATGTCATTGAATACGGTAAAGACAACCGGAACAAGCACGAGCGTAATCAATGTGGAGAAGCTCAGACCAAAGATAACGGCGATCGCCATCGGTTTCTGCGATTCGGCTCCGGAACCGTGCGCAAGCGCCAGCGGCCCAATCGCCAAAATCGTCGTCAACGTGGTCATCAAGATCGGACGCAGACGGATCGGTCCTGCATGCAGGATCGCTTCGCGCAATTCCCATCCTTTTGCCCGCAGCTGGTTGACATAATCGACCAACACGATCGAGTTGTTCACAACGAGACCGACCAGCAAAATATACCCGATCAACACCATTACACTCAGGCGGGTATCCGTGACGAGCAAACCGATCAGCACGCCGGTAATCGTCGGCGGAACCGAAAACATGATGATAAATGGACTATAAAACGATTCGAACTGACCGGCCATAACCATATAAACCAGCACAACAGACAGCACGATGGCCAGTGCCAGGCTGCTGAACGATTCAGCCATGTCTTCGCTTTGTCCGCCAAAATCAAAGTAATAGCCATCCGGCAGCGACATTTTATCCAGTTTGGCGTGAATGTCCGTCATAATCGAGTTCAAGTCACGTCCAGCGACATCACCCGTGATTTCAACTGTCCGGGTCTGATTATCGCGGTTGATGGAGAGCGGAATATCGGTCTTAACCAATTGCGCGACAGAACTGATCGCGATCTGCGCACCGCTGGCCGTTGTGATCCGCAAGTTTTTCAGGTAATTGACATCTTCCTCATAATTCTCCGGCATTTTGATCCGAACGTCAATTTCATCATCGCCAGTCCGGTATTTCGTCGTTGTTTGCCCTTGGAAAGCGGTTTGGACCGCCGAGATGATCTGACTGGTCGTCAAGCCGTAGAGACTGGCTTTTTCGGCGTCTACACTTACTTCGAATTCTTGTTTGGAATCTTCCAGGCTGCTTTCCACATTGGTTGTTCCCGGAATCGCCTGCACTTGTTCTTTCACAACATCACTGATGTCTCGCAGGACATCCAGATCGTCACCTTTGATGCTGATCGAGATTGGAGAGCCGGTTGAGAACCCGGATTCGGAAGAAACGGTAATTTCTGCCCCCGGAATATCTTTCACTTTGCTTTGCAAATCCTGCATCACCTCTACAGAAGAACGCGTTCGTTCTTCCACATCGACCAGGATCAGATAGATGGTCGCCTGGTTGGAGGAAGCCGTACTGGCAACAGGGGAAGAGGTAGCCCCAACCGATGTGGCCATAATATCAAGTTCCGGTACCTTGGCAGCGATTTGCTCCACCTGTTTTGCCACTTTCTCGGTTTCGGCCAAGACCGTCCCATTCGGCATCTTGATATTGATCGTAACTTGACCCTGATCCATGCTCGGAATGAATTCCGCACCAATCATCGGCGTTAATGCCAAGGAACCGACCAGCATGACAATGGTGGCGAAAATAATCGTTTTGCGGTGGCCCAAAGCCCATTTCAACAGTCTGTAGTAGCCATGCTCCACCTTTTTGAAGCCAATATTAAACCAGACCAACGGGTTGATCCCGCGATATCCTTCATGCAAAGAATGATTCGGTAATTTTTTCAAAATGCGTGAACTGAGCATTGGTACGAGCATAATCGAGAAAACCAATGCGGCAATGTGGGAAAACACAACGGTCAAAGCCAATGGTCCGAACAATTCGGCGGCAATGCCTTCTGTCAGCGCGATCGGCAAAAATACGCAGATTTGAGCCAACGCGGATGCCATAACGGCCGTGCCTACCTCTTTGGAACCATCCAAAGCCGCTTCCATCATGCCTTTTCCTTGTTCACGGTGGCGGAAAATATTTTCCAAAATAACGACCGCGAAGTCAACCAGCGAACCTAAGCCCAAGGTAAGACCCGACAAAGAGATCAGGTTGATCGTCTGGCCGGTCATATACATCAGCAAGAAGGTAGCGACGATAGAAACCGGCAGTACGATAAAGGCAATCAGCATCGAGCGGAAGCTGCCCAAGAAGAACAGCAACAGAACGATCCCGATCAATCCGCCGAGCAAGGCGTGTTCGCCGGTTGAATAAATCGAATCTTTAATATAGGTAGATGTATCGATGACGGTTTTCACCTGAACCCCTTCGGGCAAGGTTTTCTCGATCTTCGCCAATTCTTTCTTCACGGCATCGGCAATGTCGATCGTATTGCCGCCGGAAGCTTTTGTAATAGAGATGCCCAGGCTCGGTACGCCATCCGCATAGCTGACCTGGCTCACTTCTTCCCGCGTATCTTTTACTTCGGCTATATCTTTCAAGCGAAGAGAGCCATTGCCGGTAACAACCGGTGTAAGCCCAATTTGCTCAACATCGGCGAATTCTCCGTCAACACGGATATTCAGCTTGCTCTCCCCTTCCCGCACTTCCCCTGCGGAAGCGGAGAGGTTGTTGCTGGCGATGGCCTGCTTGATCTGATCAATCGTCAGTCCGTAGGAAGCAATTTTGTCCGGATCAAGAGTCACGTCAACAATGCGGTCTTGACCGCCGGCGAGAGAAACGGCGGCGACACCATCAATTCTCTCCAACGGAGCCTCAATCATATCTTCGGCGATTTGCTTCAATTGGTTGACATCCTGCTTCCCGGTCATGGCCAATTGAATAATCGGCTGACTGTTCGGGTCGAATCGCATGACCCGCGGCGCATCAGCCGTATCGGGCAGTTGTCCGCGCACCTGATCTACCTTTTCCCGCATGTCCAGGGTAGCCTGATCGAGATCCGTCCCCCAGTTAAACTGCAGGATAACCATCGAGGCACCCTCATTGGACGTTGACCGGATCGAATCGAGATCGGAAACGGTCCCCAACGCATCTTCAATCGGTTTTGTGACCAGTTTTTCAACCTCTGTCGGCGATGCGCCGTCCACGGAGGTTACGACGACGGCCACCGGAAATTCCATGTCTGGCATCAAATCAATTGCCAAGCGAGGCAGCGAAACCATCCCAAAAATTAACATAGCGACCGTCAACATAATAATCGTAACCGGTCGTTTAATCGAGAATTCAGATATATTCAATTTATTCACCTCTCTTAATCAAGTTAAGCCCGCCGCTATGTAAACCTGTTTGAACCAGCGGCCATATTGCAAGATTTTACTGGACAATAACGATGTGCTCTGTCTTGCGTGTTGGAATCGTCGGCCAGTTACAGCTCGTTCTCCATCAGTATGATCCTCCCACACTTTTTTCTCCTTCTCAATTGTTTTTCATTTCCAAATGCTCGGTAATAATTATACATTCTAATTGTAAGTCTTCTCCGAAGCAAATAAGTCTACCAGAAAGTTAAAAATTAATTCAATTGCTCTATCAGATGATACAATACTCTGCGGGTCCGGTCTATCTGGAGATGGATGACACTCCATGTTAGAATTAAAATTAAAGATTCAGGAGAGGAGATGCTGTGTTGTTTGACCGACTGATTACAGCAGCGATCCGAAAGCCGTTTGCGTTTATTTGGCTGTTCTTGATGATGCTGCTCACCTGGTTGCCCAATGCCTATGCAAAGGCTCCTCCCTTGCAATTTTTTCTGTCCTTTTTGCTGTTTTGCTGTTACCTGTGTTTGTTCGCTACGGTAAAATACTGGAAAACGAATCTGCGGATTCAGGCGGCGGTGCTCGTACTTGGGATCATCACTTTGCTGAAAGGGTTTTTCTTCGGAAACGATTCGTTCGGCATGATGCTCTTGCTCTGTATTGTAATCGGCGTCCATATGGAAGCGATGCTGTCCCTGGTTTACGCCGTTATTTTTTTCGCCGTCACTTCAGCGCTCATCCTCTTTACGGAAAGTTCCTATTTAAATGTCGTTTCGTTTGTATTAACCTATATTGGCTGCTATATCGGCGCCCGCGGCTACCGGGTGGAAAAAAGGGCTTATCAACTAAACCAACAACACCTGGAAGAGTTGCAAAAGGCGCACGAGGAACTGCAAGATGCCCATAATGAACTGCAGGAAGCGGCGGTCCAGACGATGCAAATCGCCGTGCTGGAAGAACGTGCGCGAATTGCCCGCGACATCCATGATTCCCTGGGACACAGCCTCACTTCTTTGATTGTCCAGCTTCATGCGCTGCAATACATGCTTCACGAAGGGCCCGCGCATGCCAAAGAAGCCGTCAACAACATGCTGTTTGTGGCGAAGCGCAGTCTGGAAGAAATACGCAGCTCCGTGCACACGCTGGCCGTTGACGAACATTCCATCGGGTTGGGACCGCTGCGCGCCTTTTTGTCACAAACCGCAAGCAATACCGGGCTTGCTTGCGAGCTGATTGCCCCTGAACAGGAGATGAATATCTCAAAGGAAATCACCCTCGTCTTCTATCGGGTGCTGCAGGAAGCCGTTACCAATACGCTGCGCCATTCCAATGCCAAGCATCTGCAAGTGATCGTGGAAAAGAAAGCGGGTGCCATCATCCTCACGATTCTCGATGATGGAAAAATTACTAAAGCGGACAACTTTTCACCGGGATTTGGACTGACGGGAATGAAAGAGCGGATTGGCAAGCTGAATGGCACGCTGGAATATTTCCCGCGCGAGCCGCATGGTTTTCAGATTATTGCAGCAGTACCTTTTCAAGATGAAACAGAAAGGGATACTTGATCATGGCGGAAAACAGTTCAAAACGCAAAATCAGAGTGATGCTTGCCGATGATCAGACGATGATTCGGCAAGGATTGGGTTACGTGATACAAGTTCAATCCGACATGGAAGTTGTAGGAGAGGCAGCAGACGGACAAGAAGCCATTGAACTGGCTGGCAAGCTCTGTCCCGATGTGATCCTGATGGACGTGCAAATGCCGAAATGCTCCGGAATTGAGGCGACCCGAGAGATCTTAAAAACATTGCCGCAGACCAAGATTTTGATCCTGACCACCTTTGATGTGCAAAACTATGTCGTGGACGGTATCCGCGCCGGAGCCGTAGGCTATATGCTCAAAGACGCCGATTCGCAGGAAATGCTGGAGTTGATCCGGCGAGCCTATCAGGGAGAAGCGCTGTTTCACACAGCTACCGCCGCCAAGGCGCTGGCAGAAATCCTGAAGACACAACCAGTCGCTGAACCGCAGCCTGCGCCGGCGGAGCATCATTTTCTGCTCGACGAATTGACCGAACGGGAGCTGGAAGTGCTTCAGCAATTAAGCTATGGATACCGCAATGATCAAATTGCGCAAAATTTGTTTATTTCCGAAGGCACAGTTAAAACGCATGTCCATCGCATCCTGCAAAAAATGGGCGTGGATGACCGGACACAAGCGGTTGCTTTGGCGCTTCGCCATAAACTTGTAAAATAGCGCTTGGAGAAAGCATCCATCCCATTATATAACAAATCCTTCGGCTTGATGAGTAAAAAGTCTGTGAAGATTGAAGCGAATCTCTCAACTGCTGGCGAAAAAGAATTTTGCGGCGGTTGGGAGTTTTTTTGCTGGTAACCCGTTGCGATATTCATCGGCAGAATGTCGCAATTTGTTGACAGATTTACCGCGGCAGGTACGATCAGCGAAAAAAAAGCATTGCCCGCAGATCTCTCTGCAACAATGCTTCCCCATTCTCTCGATTCTGTCAATCCGATTATTCCGCGCGAATATAACCTTGCATTTTCCCTGCTGGTATTTCCTTGAAATCGGGCAAAGCAGTCAAACCTTTCTCCGCTCCGCCGGGATTGTAAAAAGCGAGCAGGCGCAACGGTTCCCAGCCAACATTGTAGGTGGAGTGGTAAATCCCTTGGGGAATATAGATAATATCGCCGGCTTTGATCGCAAAAGGCTGTTCGTCATTCACCATCTGCTCTCCTTCACCGGACAATACATATAGAATCTCTTCCGCATCAGGGTGATTGTGCCGCTCATGCCCTTGTTCCGGCAGCAAGATCACTTCTCCGCACGTTACCTTTGCCGATTCCGTTTGCTCCGGCGTGACAAACCATTTGATCATTCCCCAGTTGAAAGAATGTGTCGATACTTGATTCGGATTGATTGCACCCATGTCCGCTTCCCCCCGCAAAAGTTAATGAACTGATACCTACTCAGGAAAAGCAAGTTTGGTGCCAGCGGTATTGGGCAGTACTTGCTGCTTTTCCCGGGAAGTTTCTTTCCACCTTCCAGACAAAAGCGGAAATGTTTTTCCCGTTGTGGGAAAGCCCAGACGATCGATTGGTTGAAGCGATGCGTTACCAAGAGTGCGCCACCTCGCAAACCAAACAGTCAGACTGCCGGTACAACGCAAAAGAGCACTGCGCCAGTGCTCTTTTTGACGGTTATTCCGTTTTGGGGGGAAGCGGATCATTCACGCGATATCTGGGTTTGTGTTCGGCCAATTCTTTTGGCGTAAACGCCGGGTCGATCGGATTGTAATCGAGATCATTGACCTGTTTTTCCTCGTTGTCCTTTTTCAAAGCTCTCACCTTTCCATCTGACTTTCGTCCTGTTTGCGCTTAGTGTGAGCCTGCATGGAAAATTTATTCATACAACGGCGCTTGGCGGAAAAAATTTGGCTTTTGGATCGTGTTGTCATATCGTCTATGATAAATATGGGTCGCGGCCGGAGACATTGGCGGAATTAACCAAGCCCAATTGCCGGTCACCTGACGCCGGTGATCCGCTTCACTTTGTTCAAATAAACGAAACTGTTCCGCAGCGGTATGGTGATCGACGATACTAACACCGGCTTCCCGATAGGAATGCAGCACAGCCCGGTTCAACTCAACCAGTGCCTGATCCTTCCACAACGAGCGATTCGTTCGGGTATCAAGCCCGAACAAGGCGGCCACTTCCGGCAACAGATTGTAACGATCCGGATCGGCGAGATTGCGGGCCCCGATTTCCGTACCCATATACCATCCGTTGAACGGAGCAGCCGTATAACGAATCCCGCCGATTTCCAACACCATATCGGAGATAAACGGAACGGCGTACCAACGAGCTTGCAGTTGCGCAAACTCCTTCCGCTCCGGGTGGCGAATCGGCACTTCCAGCACGAGCGACCGGGGAATTTCATACCATTTTGGCGGCCGTTGATCGATTTGAATAACCAAAGGCAGCACATCATAGGAGGAACCTTCTCCCCTCCAGCCCAAGCGTTGACATGCTTTTGTAAGGCGCAGCGATTGAGAGTCGCCGACAACCCCGCTCTCGGATTCGTAACCGGCGTAGCGAATCAACTGATGGTTCCAAATGCGTATCTGTCTTCCCGCGCGCTCCGGTCGGGCGATCGTAATCGCCGGCCTGATTTTCCCCTCGTTCGTCGCAAATTCGATGTGCTTCCAGACTGCCGCCGCCAGCTCATCTTCGCTGTCCAGCTGTCTGGCATCAAAGACCTCCAATGTTTGCCAAAACAACCGGCCAATACACCGGTTACTGTTGCGCCAAGCCATTCTCGCTCCATGCGCCAATTCTTCATACGTGTGATCATAGAACCCGCTGGTGGCAATCTCCCGGCGAATTTGCTCCAGCCTGTCCGCAATCTGGCCGGAGGTCTTGCCCAGCTCCTCATAACAGCTGGTGATGAATCGTTCCGCTTCTTCGTACAGTGGATGGAATTGTTGCATGACAACCTCGCATATCCATATTTTTCTTCTTCTTATATAATGGATTATACCAAACGAGACTTGCGGCAAGAAAAATCGCCGATGACAAAACGGAAAACTTTTCAACCCGAGACAATTTTGAGGTGAGCGGATGGGCCTGCTTTTTTATCCTGACCAGTATGCCGTAGCGCGCGGCCATGAACAAATCGCGCTGCTTCCAAAAGAATATGCGCTGTTGTTCTGCCTGTATGAAAGCAAAAACCGTTCCTTATCAAGAGCGGAGTTATTGGACAGGGTATGGGGGTTGGAAGAGCCGACCGATCGAACGGTGGACGACCATATTTATCGATTGCGCAAAAAACTGCTCCGTTGGAACGATATCCTCCGCATCGAGACCGTTCGCGGCTACGGCTACCGGCTTCATCTTGCGGAACCGTTCGATCCGCCCGCCCCCCTGCCGCAGCTTACCGAAAACGTTCATCAGCTTTTGCAAACGTATCACGGTCTGGGCATGGGCGGAGCAATGCAAATACTGTCTGAGCACCATCAACTGCTCGGAGCGGACCCTCATCCTTTTTACTCCGTCTATCTTCATTTTGTCACCGGGGATTTTCATTGGATTGCCGATGCCGATGAATTGCCGCTTTGGGAAAAGCTCATCTATTTGCTCCACCTTCATTGGATGATCAAAACAGAGCCGAACAGCACGCTTGAGCTCTGCCTGCGCTTGCTTCAAAAAAGAGAGAACCTTCCCGGAAACTGGGCCACCGAACTGCAGATCAACCTGGTGACGATGTATGCGGAGACAAAACAGTTTGCCCAGGCAGCCAAACAGCTTGACCTGGCCGAACAGGAAACCGCCGTCATCCGATCAGACAGTTTTACGCTGCATCTGCTGTTTGCCAAAAGCTATCTTGCATTGCTCGAGAACGATACCGCTTTGGCCAAACAGTGGATCGATCAGGCTCGCCAACGATTGGACGCGGCCCGGCAACCGTACCAACGCGAAGAAGGACTGCTGGCCTTGATCCGGGGATTATGGCTGTATCAAACCGGCAATATACCGGCCGCGCGGGAAACGGTCGATTCCGGGTATCAAATTTTGCTGCATACAAGATTTATCCCGCATCTGCTGCAAGGAATCCGTCATCTTTGTTTTTTCCTGCACGAATGGCGCTGCGATGCGGAATGGCTGGATCGCTATCAGAAGCGCTGGCAACAATATGTCAACCACTTTCGCCTCATGGAATTGGAGCCAAAAATCGATCGGCTGTTTGCCCGCTCTCTCTGATATTCTTCTGACATTTCCCCTTTATCATAAAAGGAACAATCCGTGAAAGGGGAATGACCTGAGATGCTGAGGCAAAACCGCTCATTTCGCAATCTGTTTATCGCCTACGCTTTGGCAACGCTCGGCAGCTGGTTTGACTTTATCGCCATTGCCATCCTGCTTGCCTATGTCTGGCACGCCGATCCGCTGACAATCGGCTTATTGCCCTTGATGTATGCCGGGCCCGGCCTGCTTTTTGGGCAGCTTTCCGGGATTATCGCCGATCGCTGCAACAAACTGACGATCATGCTGCTGGCCGATTGGCTGCGAGTGCTGATCACATTGCTGATGGTTGTGGCCCCAAACGTCTACTGGCTGCTGCCGCTGATCTTTTGCCGTTCCGTCGCCGCCGTCTTCCATACACCGGCCCAACAAGCGATGACGCGGGCCGTCGTCAGCGAAGCGCAGCTGTTGAAAGCTACCACGCTCAATGGCATGGTGTTTCAAACCGGCAAAATTTTTGGTCCGCTGATCGGCAGTTCGCTCGCCGCGATCGCCTCACCCAAGCTTTGCCTCTTGATCAACGCCGGCTGTTTCCTGCTGTCCGTTTGCTTTTTACGAAAAATCAAGCCATTTCGCCTGCTCCCGGATTCGCCGCAATCCAGTCAACCGGGCGAGAGCTTCGTTCAAGCCTGGACTGCGGGTTGGGCGATCTTGTTCGGCAACCGCCAGCTGTTTTTCAGTTTGCTGTTTTCGTTAATCGGGATCATGGCGATTCAAATGGTTGACGCCCAATTTCCAGTGCTGTTCCGCGAACAGGCGCCAGCCTATCCCCAACTGGTCGGTTGGACGGTCTCGGCTATCGGGATCGGCGCCCTGTCGGTCGTAACCTGGTTAAATCGCTGGCAACAGATCCGTCAATACGGCTGGATGTTTGGCGCTGGAATGTTGCTGGTCGGACTGCTGTTCGCCGCTTTTGGCCATTATCAAGCAGGTCAATCCTTGATTTGGCTGCTGCTTCCCGCTTTGCTTGGCGGCGTGGGCACAGGCCTTGCTTCCGTCGCTTCGAATTATTTATTGCAAAAGGAGAGCCCGAAAGAAGCAGTCGGCCGGATGATCGGCATTTTTGAAACGATGCAAAGTGCCGTCTTTGTGGCCGCGCCTGTGCTGGGGGGCCTGTTGATCGAAACGATCGGAGCCAGCCTATCGTTTCGCTGGATCGGTTATGCGATCATATTGATCGGCCTCGGCGGAATTGTCTGTCAGCGTCTGATCTGGGGAACAGCGAACAGAAAAAAGAGCCCGTCCACGCAAGCGGATCAGGCCTCTGTCTAAATTCGCAAACAAACAATTAGGAGGATACGTTTTGAAAATCATCCGCAAAAACCCGGAAAACCTTGCTCCACCGATAGGTTCCTACGCTCATCTCTCCATCATCCCGAGAGATGCGGAAATTCTTGTCCTGTCCGGACAGGTAGGAAACGATCTTGAGGGAAACTTCCCCACAAACATTGAAGCACAACTGCGAAACGCCCTTGACAATGTGCTGCGAAATTTGGCAAGCGAAGGCGTTTCCGTTGAAGGAATTGTGAAAATCAATATTTGGATGACGGAGTTGATCGATCGGGCTGCCTTCGTGACCATCTGGAACGAATTCCATGGCGGCAATCCTCCCTCAACCACGTTGGCCTATGTCACGGCACTGGTCCAACCCGCTGTTAAGGTCGAGGTGGAAGCGTGGGCTGCCCGCTAAGCAAGGACAGGAAAAGGGGAAAGATTCTCGGCTCGCAAAGCCGAATCTTTCCCCCCCCTTTCGCCCGTCAGCTGAAGCGTGACAAAGCGTGGAGCATATAAGCGACCAAGCAGCCCAAGACAAGGCCCCCGGCAATTTCAAGCCGTGTGTGTCCCATGCTCTCACGAAGCGGCTTGTCCATCCCCTCCTGGGGAAAGCCTTCCCTGGCCAGACGATTGAGTCGCTCGGCATGTCGGCCAACCGCCCGGCGGAGGCCAGTCGCATCGATGATGACGATAAAGGCAACGGCAACTCCCAAACCAAAAACCGGCGAAAAGAATCCCTCTTGAAAACCGATCAGCATGACGGTTGACGCCATCACAGTCGTATGTGTACTCGGGAAGCCGCCATTTCCGATACGATGCCTGGCTTCAGCGCCGAAACGAAAATAATTGATAACGAATTTCACCACTCCGGAAACCAACCATCCGATGAAAGGTGCTAAAAAGTAAGCCACTCTGCGTCCCACCTGTCATTGACCAAATTGTAGACACTTCTTAACGTTCAAAATTGCTTAAAATTACCATCACCGAAATCGCGTACAAAATGACGGTAAACAAAATATGTTTGTCTTCGAACAAGATCTTGTCCGGTTTCCCGCCTTTTCCTTTTACATGGATCAAATACAAATAGCGGAAAATCCCATAGAGGACAAAAGGAATCGTCCACATCAAATAAAGCGTCCGACCGGATGTGAATGTAAACAGCGCATAGCTGGTAATGGTTGCCGAGGTGACGATACTGTTCAGCTGGTTGAGCAGATCGGGGTTGTAGCTTTCCAATACTTTGCGGTGTTCCGTCTTGTTCTCTTGCAGCAGGTATAATTCATGTCTGCGCTTGCTGATGGCTAGAAACAGGGCAAGCAACATGGTGCAAATCAAAAACCACGGCGTAAACGGCACCTGAATGACCAATGCGCCTCCAATCGCGCGAAGCACAAAGCCGGAAGCAATGACCATAATGTCGGCAATCACCACATGTTTCAAGCGCAACGAATATGCAAGATTATTCATAAAATAGATGGTAAGCAAGACGCCAAACGAAACATTAAAAACAAACGCCCCTGCGATAGACACGATCAATACAATGAGACCAAATAAGAGCGCCATATACGGATTCAATGCCCCAGAGGCCATCGGACGGTTTCGTTTTTCCGGATGTTGGCGATCCGCTTCCCTGTCAACAAAATCATTCAAAATGTAGACACAGCCGGAAACAAAGGAAAACAGCAAAAACCCGACAATCGACTGCATAAACATCGTCATCGTCACGTTTGGGAATGAAAACACAAGCGCAGCAAGAACAAGCAAGTTTTTGCTCCACTGTTTCGGACGCATTTGGACACATAACAGACGGATTGTTCCCAAAAGGCCTTCTTTGCGTGAATGTTCCAAATGAGCTTCGTATGTTTTATTCATGTGATTAACAACCCCCTCCGACTACGATTGTGAAATAATCAACACCCCGACTACAACAACCGCTAATCCAATTGCGCGTTGCCAGGAAACCGGTTCTTGAAAGAGCCAGTAGGAAAGCAGAAACACCACGACATACCCGCAAGCCACCATCGGGTATGCGTAAGTCAAGTCTACTTTGGCGATGGCAAGAATCCAGACAAGTGCGGAAAGAGCATATAAACAAAGTCCCAGCAATACAGACCAATGAAGCAAATACTGAAGAAGCTGATGCAGCACGCCGCTCTGCAAGGCCTTCACCTGCATCGTTCCCCACTTCATCGCCACCTGTCCGCCAGCACCAAGCAGCACGGACAGCAAGATCAACAAAAGAGATTTTCCCATTCGTTACACCCCCTGTTTTTGCACACTGCGAAGGTAGCGAAACAAGCCTATCCACCCTTGCTTCAGCCAAACGCAGACCCTTGCCAGAACAACTGCAGCAAAGATAAGCAGAAATGGTTCCACGATTGATCGATATCGGTCGGCATAGTAAAGGACAAGGATCATCGTCTGATAAGCGACAACATACCCGACGAGGGGGAACCAGCTTTTCCACCGTCTGATTTCCATAACGAGGAACATCAGAAACAGATACGTCAAATACTTCATCTCGATCAGCGGAATTCCATACGTCTGCTCCCAAAACTGCGTGGCACTTCCGTCCCAAAACTGCCCCGTTTTCGTCCAGAACAGACTGAATTTTGTTCCCAGCAACTTCAGTTCCTCGTCCAGATGGGTGCGGATATAGTTCCATCCTTCTTCATAGCCTCGCTTCTCACCCTCCGGCGTCCCGGCAAGCTTGATCACATCGCTGTTGACATCCACTTGGACCCATTTGCCATTGGCTTTCTCGTTATGGGCGATATAAAAGTTGAGACCGCCGACAGCGCTTGAAGTGATGACTTTGCCGTACAGTGCATAGTTATGGGCGATCCAGGGAGTGAGGATCAATAAGCCGGCGATCGCGCAGGCAGGGATTTGCCGGAAAAAGAAAGACCGATACGTCTCCCGCTGTTTTGTAAGCAGAAACCAGACGACAAAAATGACGGGCAAAGGAATCAGAATCGGCCGAACCAAATGAATCAAGCCAAACAGTATTCCACTCATCACCGGATAGAAGAGTCCTCCAGTTTCACGCCATTTGTAGAGTGCCAGCAACAGCCAGGGAACCAACCAAAAAAACAAATTCTCGGCAAAGATCAATGAACTGTAGAAAACAAGCGGCGGGTAAAACGCCAGCAAGAGCAGCGCGAGCATCCCCGGCAGACGGCCGAACCACAGTCTGGCCAGCAGGTAAAACCCGGCAAGACAGCTGACCGAAAGCACGCTTTGCAGCAGCCGATAAGCGAGATAATTGTGTTCATTGCCAATCAGCGGAATCAGCCATCCCAGGAAGTAGACAACACCTGGCGACCAATAGATGCCAAAATCTGTCGGATAAGCCCCTGTTTGCGCAACCGCTTCGGCAAATCTGGCCATATAAACGGAATCGCCGAACAGCTCGGCCGGATACCTCAAATTAAAGTCAATGCGCAGCACTACTGCGGCAAGCAAAATAATGAGTATCCAAATGATTTCGAATGTTCTTCGCAAAGGGAGAAACACCTCTTTATTAAAAGACTGGGGTTAGTGAATTATTTCTTGCGATCAGTTGCTTAGACGAGGCATCGTTCCAAAAGGTTACAGCGAAGCATATGAGGCAATTTTACATTATAATCATATATTACCAGATTTTTCAATACCGCCGCCGACGTCAAGTAGACTGTCTCATTGGCAACTCAAAGATTTAACCGAAAGATTGGCCGACACGAGCTAAAAAGGTTTAACGCTCGCCCATCCGTGGTACATATAGATCAGAACCGATCAATCAGTGGATAGCGGCAAACAAACAGGAGGTTTTTTACGCAAATGAAGTGGACAATCCGCAAAAAGATCATGACAGCGTTTCTCGGACTAACGGCTGTTCTGTTTTTCACGAACAGTGCGGGAATAAACAATCTTTTCAATGCAAATACACAGTTGAATGAAGTTGCATACCGCTGGATGCCTAATGTGATCAATCTGGAAAAACTTAGTACGGATGTGGTCGATTCACAGAGGATGCTGATGGCCTATGCAACCCAAATTGATCCAACCCATCAAGAAGAGATTGAAACAGCCATACAAGAGTCCGTAGCAAAAACAAGCGAAGACTGGAACCGTTACGCATCATTGATGACCACAGATGAAGAAAAGCAATTATACAAGCAATTTTCCGCCAACTGGAAAACATACCAGCAGAGTGTCGACGAGACGATAGCCGCCGTAAAGGCGAACCAACCGGAACAATTGCAAGCAGCTATGAGTTCTTCCCACACGGCCTTTGAACAAGCGCGCCCGATTCTGGAAAAGCTCATTGAGATTAATGAAAAAAATGCCGAGGCCGCCAAAGAAGCAGCCGTCCAAACAAGCGAGAACGGACAAAAGATGGCCCCTATTTTTGCGTTCATCGGACTGCTCGCAGCGATCATTCTCGGGTATCTCCTCTCTGGCTACCTCACCCGTCCGATCGTGAAAGTCGCCAAGCGAGTGGAATTGGTGGCGGCAGGCGATTTTACCCTGGAGCCGTTGGAAATTCGGAGTAAAGATGAAATTGGGCTCCTTACCAAAGATTTTAACCAAATGACCGCTCACCTGCGGGAAATGATCCAGCAGGTAGCGAATCGCGCCCAAGACGTGACAGCCACCTCGGAAGAATTGACCGCCTCTTCCAGCCAGACTGCTTATGCCACCGGAGAAATCTCCAAATCGGTTCAGGAAGTAGCTGATGGCGCCGAATATCAAATGGAAAGCGTGAACGGTTCCAATCAAGCGATGAAAAAGATACTCAAAAGCATGCATGATATTTCCGTCAGCATGGGACAGGTCGCGGACAGCTCGCAGTTGGCGACGGAAAAGGCAACAAGCGGGAATGAGGTCATCACGAAGGTGCGTAACCAGATGACCGCTCTCTCGACACATTCAACCGAGACAGAAGAAGTGGTAAACGCCCTTGGCGAAAAGTCGCAAGCAATTTTTGGCATCGTGGAAGCCATTAACGGCATTGCCGAACAAACCAATCTGTTGGCCCTCAATGCGGCTATTGAAGCAGCGCGGGCCGGCGAACACGGCAAAGGCTTTTCCGTTGTCGCTGACGAGGTGCGCAAGCTGGCCGAGCAATCCCAGCGGGAAACGACGCGAATCCAGACGATCATTGATGGAATCCGGCAAGATATTGATCGGGCCGTCCACTCGACACAGGAAGGAAAAGGCTTTATCGCGGAAGGATTGGCGATTACGGATATGGCCGGCATTGCCTTTCGGGAAATTTTGTCGGCCATTCAACATCTGAATGGACAAGCCGCCGAAGTAGCAGCCACGATTGAACACGCCCATGCCAGTACCGAAGAAATGGGCGCTTCCATGGAGCGAGTGGTCTCAATCTCCAAACAAGCCAAAAACAATACGCTGACGATCGTCTCGTCCGTGGAAGAACAGACCGCTTCGATGGCGGAAGTCGCCAAAGCTGCCGACAATTTGTCGGCAATGGCCGAGCAGCTTTACGCACTGATTCACCGTTTTAAAGTATAGCGAACACGCCAAAGCCCCCACCAACGTGGTTGAACACAGTTGATGGGGGCTTCTTGTCGTAAAAGCGCAGGTGTCAGTTTGCCTGGTTTGGTCGAGGTGCAGGCGGGTCAGGTCGCCACTTGCTCCTTCTTGCCAAAAAACTCTTTGAGCGCCTTATAGACCTCTCCCTTCTCCCGAATGACGCAATGCATAAATTTCGGGTCCTTGATATGCCGATAGGCCGACATTAACGTGCTGTGCCGGTTGTATTGATTGACTTCGCCATAGCCGAACATATTGCAGCGATCCATCAGTTCCTTGACCAGTTTCAGGCAGCGTTCATTGTCCGAAGTTAAATTGTCCCCGTCGGAGAAATGGAACGGATAAATGTTGTATTGCGTCAACGGATAGCGGCTGTCGATAATCTCGATCGCTTTTTTGTAAGCGGAAGAACAAATCGTTCCCCCGCTCTCCCCTTTGGAGAAAAACACATCTTCCGTCACTTCTTTTGCTTCCGTGTGATGGGCGATGAACACAATTTCCACATGCTCGTATTTGGTGCGCAAAAAGCGGAGCATCCAGAAGAAAAAGCTGCGAGCGATGTATTTTTCAAAGACGCCCATCGATATGCGTATCCCATAAATAAGCTAGTCTATTTAAGGGAAGCCCATACTTACGCACGTTTCATAATTAACTAAATTTGTATTTGAAGTCTACAGCGATTTCCTCACCGTCAAACTTGATTTCGTTGATAACATCATGCAGGAAGTCCCGCAGCTGCCTGGTGGTAAAGCTTCGCAAATCCTTGGCCGATTCACGCAGCTTTTGCAGTACCGATTTATCGTTTTCCGATTGAAGATGCAGCTGCTTTTGGTGCTGGATGAATTGGATTTCCTTTTCGATAAATTCAGCCTGGCCTTTTAGTTCCATCATCTGTTGCGTGTAGCTTTCTTCGGTGAACAAGTCCCGTTGTGCGAATAAGTCCCGTTGGTCTTTCTGAATCTTTTCCTTTTGCTTCATCCTGGCTTTAATGTCCATTTCGATTTTTTCCAGCACATCGTCCTTGCCCTGGTCAACCATGTATTCGTCCAGTTCCAGCGAATCAAAATGCTTTTGGACTACCTCAATGACATGCCCCTCTATCACGTCTGCATTGACATTCGCCACGTCACAGGCACTTCTGCCGTACTTGTGGTAGGTCTTGCAGATATAGTACCGGTATTCCTTGTTGTTATGCGTTCGCTTCTGGCATACCATGCCTTCCCCGCACTTACTGCAAACCAGGATACCCGTTAAGGGGTGATACGCCCTACGTGGCGTTCTGTGGTGGCTTCGTTGGTTCAAAATTTGTTGCGCCTTGTAGAATGTTTCTTCGTCAATGATCGGCGGGTGGGCATTTTCGATGATTGTCCATTCTGCGTCTTTAATTAGCCGCTGGACTTTCCGCTTACTCATTTTCCCTGTGTCGTCATACGTTCTTTCTAGTTCATTTCGTCTTGTTCCGTACACCACGCAGCCGATATACGCCCGATTGGTCAGCACATTGTTGATCGTTTTTCTGCTCCACAGATTCCCGTTCTTCGTCAATAAGCCCTGGGCGTTCAGCGTTTGGGCCACTTTGAACGTCCCCAGCCCTTCGGTGGTATACAATCTGAAAATCAGTTCGGGTATGCTCCGCTTTTCTTCGTCAATGACCAGCTTTTTTGTTTCGCTGTTCACTTTATAGCCTATCGGCGGTTCCCCGTTCCACTGCCCCCGTTTCGCTTTCTGCTTCTTCGCACTACTAACCCTAGCAGAAATTTTCCGGCTTTCTTGTTCCGATAACACAGAAAGAATATCGAATGTCAGGCTGTCTTTGTTAAGGGAATCGTAGTTGTCGTTAATCGCAATTACACGGACGCCGTACTGTTCAAATGAGCCGATAATTGCAGGGTTTTCTTGTTTGTCCCTTCCTACACGGCTGATTTCCTTAAACAGAATCACATGGAATTTCTGCTTCTTGGCGGCTTCCCTGGCGTTCTTCATGGCCTGCCGGTCAAACACGCTTGTATAGTAGCCAGAAACGGCTTCATCAACAAAAATCAATTCTTCGTCATATTCATAATTGGGGCCAAGCCTTTGTATGTACTCCTTGGCCTGGCTTATCTGGTTTTCGATGGAATCCCCTTGCTTGTCCGTACTGACACGGGCGTAAATCGCACACTTGACTTTTTTCATTTGCGGCCTCCTTTCTATGGTTAATTATGCCACACCTACAACAAAAATAGAAGTACCTTAATTAACTAAAAAGCGACATATTTCTATGTCGCTTCCTTCACTTCTTCGGTTTCTTCTTTGGGTACTATCTTCACGCTTACGTCCATACCCAGGGTTTCCTTTGCGTATTTCTTTATCCATTCGGCGTACCAGTCTCTAATGTGTACGTCACCGTAAGTTACCTTCACCTTGAAAGCCATACGCCCTCCCCCCTCATTAAAAGTCTATGCGGGGCCGCTTGTCCGTTTTTCTAATGCGTCCCATATTTATTCCTGGCCACGCCTTCTACGTTCCAGGCGCTTCCTGGCCTTGTCCATCGGGTGCAGGAAGTCGTCAATTGTCAGCTGCCTGTACGTCTTACCGCATTGGTAACAATGCCAGGCCCCACGCTTGCGGCTGTTTATGCCAGGCCGCAGGTACGTCATTTTATGGCCACAATCTAGGCAGTTCATGGCTTTCCTCCCTTGTTAGGATTAAAACGCCCGTTGAATCTCTTTCTTTATGTCCCCTGTATGTGTTATGTCAATGGTCAGCAGTTTACGGTAGGCGGCTGCCTGATCTAGCAAAACGCTTTTTGCCAGCTTCGTTTTAGTAGGGTCATTGGCCGCCGATTCTGCCCATTCAGCGTATTGCCGTACGGCTGCTTTTTGTTTTTCCGATAGGTTGAGTTTTATCACGTTTCACACCCCGTTTACCCATTCATAGGCTTCCTTCCAGGTCTTGAAGTCCTGGGGGTCGGCGTGGGGAATATATGCCTTAATCGGGTACATGCCCCAGCGCCGGTACATCCGAAAGCGTATGCCTTTAACGTGGCCCGCCTTACGTGCAGCTGCTTCGTACCAGGTGCGTTTCATACCACGCCCCGCAGGATACGGGCCGTTTCTGCTTTCCAGGCGTTCAGTACGTCCCTTGTAGTTCCCGTTCCTTTTGCGTCATAATTCCAACCCCCTACCCCTCAAATTGTTTCCTGAATTGCTACCCCACCTGGTGTTAAACGGTATTGCCCACGTTTATCGGGGTTCATCTTAACGAGTCCTTTGCGTATTAGCGCTTTTAATGGTTGATTAACATAGGAGCTGCCGTTCATTTCAACCCAATAATCGCTCGATTTATGCTCATCCAAGGTTCCCTGCATTTGCATCACACGCGCGATCTGTGTCGGTGTTTGCCACTCTGTAGTCATTGCTTTTAAAACCGCTGATTGTTTTACCGTCAATTTCATAGAAAGAGCCTCCACAGTAATTGTAGTTAGTCCCAGCCGTTCGCCTGGCGTACTTCATGCAGCAGCTGCGCCGGTATCGGGCTGCTTTGGTTACAAAAGCCGCATACGACACGTTCCCAGTCCAGTAGGATACTTTCGGCTTCTAGCGATTTCATAAAGTGCGGCGTTCCGCACACTTCGCAGACAAAAGCTAGTACGCCGTGCTTAATTTCTTCACCGGTTGGCGGGAATGTGTTTATTGCGTCTTGTACGCCGAATGGTTGGCTGGCCTTCGGCGTATCATCCTGGTCGCTTTCAGCCGCAGCAATCGGGTACGCCGGTTCATGGGCCAGGTCAGTCTTGCAGTTGGGGCAGGGCCAAGCCCCGCCTTTTTCGTTGCTGAAAGATTCTGTCTTGCAGTTGGGGCAATATTTTACGAACATGGCAGCGCCCCCTTACCCCTTTTCGTTCCATCCCGTGTACGCCCTGGCGGTCTTACGTTGGGGTGGTACGCCGGCAGTTTTTCGGATTTCGTCCACATAATCGCCCAGGTATGCTACCGCTTCTTCTAAGTCGGGCAGCGCAGCGTGTGGCATGACTACCACGGTGTTTGTAGCCAGTACGCCGGTACTTGCGGCGTAATGAAGCAGCAGGCTTTCCAGGCTGTCGCTGTTCATGGCATCCAGGGCAGCTACGCCGTTGATAAATGCCGGCAGATAGTACGTTTTGTCGGCGTACTCTTCCTGTGCGCCTTCCAGTTGTATCTTCTGTTCTAGGAACGTAAGGCGGGCCGTAAACGGTATCGGCCCTTCCTTCGGCCCTGCCGCCTGCGGCGGCTCAACCATCGGCAAGCCTGGAAGCTGCGGCTGTTCGTACCATACTTTGATATGGTCGTAGTGCTGGCTTGTCCCCAGGTCTAAAATAAGGTCGTTCTGCGTATGGTATTCCTGACCAGTGGCCAAGATTACGGCGTACTTATATGCTTCTTCCAAGCTAATGAACATGGGTAAATCAATCACGTAGGCTTGCAAGCCTTTTTTAATTTCAGCCTTTATCATGTGCCTTCAGCTCCCGTTTCTTAGCCAGTTCGTCCTTCCTGGCCAGGTATTCGTCTTTCGTCATGCGGCTTATGCTTACCAGGTCGTGGCCGTGGCGCTCAATTTCACGTAGCAGCTGCCGTATACCCCTGGCAGGAAGCGGCTTTATCTTGGTCTTTACCCTCGGCTTTGGCTGCTGGGGGTCAATGCGTTGCCGGTACTTGACTTCGGCGTATTCCCGTATCATTCATGGGCCGCCCCCTCCATGTTTCTGATATATTTCCGCAATTCTGTAGCAGTTTGTTCGTACTCTACAGCCCTTCTTGCAATAGTGGCCAGGAAGCTTAAAGGCGGGTCTGTTACCGTTCTATAAGGTGCTTTTTTCACGATACGGCAGCCCATTTCTCTTACTTCGATTAAGCCGGTTTCTTCGGGTATTTCGTTCGGGTCTACTAGACCGGCTGGCGTTACAAAATAAAATTCATTGGATAGTTCCAGCCCTTTTTGTCTCTTTTCAGGGTTACGCAGTTCATGTAAAAAGTCGCTGCGGCTTACTTTAATTTCATAGCATCTACGCATCATGCCCTTACTAGGCCAAAGGTTAATTGCCCAGGCATCAAAACGCTGTTCAGATTTTGGGCCATAACCTGTACCAGCCCGTAATTCTTCAAAAAAGGCCCATTCTCTACCAGCAGGCCCGTGGTATCTTCGCAGGGCTTCTAACACTTCTGCTGCCCTCATTCCCCTGCCCCCTTCTTCACAATCCATACCTGGCGTTTCTGTCTGCCCCATTCCAGGGCTGTGTCCAGGTCGTCAAAATATAAGTCAATGTGCCGGCCATTTACGCCCCCGCCCTTGTCCTCTACGATTCGTTCTCCCAGGCCTTCTATGTAGACAATCGTTCCTGGCGGTAGTACGTCCCAATCGGCGGCAATCGTGCGGCCCTGGGCTACTTTCGCGCCGGTTGCGGTTATCCCGTAGCCTGGTTCACCTGGGCGCTTTTGGGTGGATTCATAGCCGGCGGTGAAGCCTGTTATAGTAAACGTCCCAGCATGTATCCTAGTAATTGGGCTACGCTTGACACTACCGCCCCTACTAGCCAGCCTTTGCTGAAAGCTGTTTTCTTGTCTTTCAGCAGCTTTTGAATGTAAGCCGCCTGGTGGTTGATTACCGTTTGATCGGCTTCCCGTAGGCCCCGTTCCTGTTCCAGCTGCCGGTGCAGCGTTTGTACTTCCGCTGCCAGGTCTGCTACTTCTTTCAAAATGCCCATTCGTTCCATTCCCTTCTTGCTCCCCATTGGCGCTCGTAGTGGCTTGTCGTGGTGCTTGCGGGGGGTCTTGTATTTTTTCATG
The DNA here is from genome assembly GCF_016908525.1 of Brevibacillus fulvus. Lineage (GTDB taxonomy): Bacteria > Bacillota > Bacilli > Brevibacillales > Brevibacillaceae > Brevibacillus_G > Brevibacillus_G fulvus. Next base: position 62,726 of record NZ_JAFBEB010000010.1, on the reverse strand, counting down.
GTCATACCCCAGCCCCCAATACGTGGCTAGGTAGAAGGCAGCCCCGACAAGCACCGCCCCTACTGCTAGCTGTTTTTTCATTCCGGCCCCCTTAATGCGTTCCTGGCAATTTCCCCAAAGTACCCTTCTGCGTCTGCCAGCTTTTCCAGGGCTTCTGTGTAAAGCAAAAGCTGATTGTTCAGCCTGTAGGTTGTTTCTTCCGCATCGTTCCGCTGCTTTCGCATTCCTTCCAGCTGCGCCCGTAGTTCCTGGTTTTCCCTGTCCAGTTCGTCATACATGCGGCCCAGGCCCAGTACTGTGTCCCGCAGCCGGTTATTCTCTTTGGTCAGGTATTTCAGCCCGTCTACGGCTTCTTCCAGGGCCATAGCGTTCCAGTCGTACCCGTCAGCTGCGTCTATGGTTTTGCCGTATTTGTCGTAGCCCTTGTCGTCCTGGGCGTCTACCACTCTGGTAAACAGGTCAATCACTTGCTGGGATACCTTCGGGCGTTCGGTCAGTTTTCTTTCCACGGTGCTTCCCCCCTAAAAACCTACTTTGCTGCGGTACACTTGCAGGGCGTCTACCATTCGGCTAAATTCCACCCGTACCGCCTTCATGCGTTCTTCTACCATCTGTTCAGCCAGGCTCTTTGCCATGACTTCTGCCATACGTTCGGCCAGCTTCCTTGCCTTCTGTGCCGCTAGCCGTTCAATTTCTTCCTGGGTCTTTTGCGCTTGTGCCGCCGGCAGCTTGCTTGATAGCCATTCTTCGGTGCTAAATGGCGGGCAGCCGTAGTTACATGAGTACCGGCGCTTTATTACGCCGTTACTTAGCTGGCCGCTCTTTATCAGTTGGGCCGTTCTTCCGCAGCTGGGGCATTTCATACGCTATTCCCCCCGCTTTATTGGCCCGTGGCGTTGATCTCGCCGTAACGGACTGACTACCCAGGCAAGTACCAGAGGGTTAAAATCCCCTGGCTTGTGGTTCTTCGGTTGCACAGCAATTACACCGACCACCCGCCCCTTTGGGTTCTTTTGTCGTAGGGTGGCAAGCCGTACCCGTGTGATTGGTTTCATGGTTTTGCCCCCTATTCTGACCGGTTGATACTTGCCTGGCTGTTGAAGCCGTCGGGGTATCGCTTCCGCAGCTTTTCAATGTTGGCCGCAGCCACTTCTTCCAGGGTCGTTCCCAGCACTTCGCAGCCCAGGGCGATATACCAAAGCTGGTCGCCCAATTCTTTAGCAAGGGCCTGCTTGTCCAATTCATGGCCCTGGTGCAAATGCTTTTTAATCATGTCAGCCACTTCCCCAGCTTCACCCGCCAGGCCCAGGGCCACGTTTGTTAGCTGCTCTTTTTCATCAAGCGCCTTGTTCGCTGTGACAAGCGCCAGGCGTTGGTATTCATTCAGATTCATAATGGGTTCCCCTCTCGTTTGTTGCGTTTCGCAACAACATAGGTATAAGAAAACAAGCCTAAAAGGGATTACGATACCCTTTTTTGCTCAAGCCATTTATTTACGTCCATCTTGTCGCCCCAGCTGTATCCTACGCTGGGTTCCGCTTCTACCGGTACTGGGAAGTCGGGTATAGGCGGCTGTTCCATAATGCCCTTGATAAAGTCTTTTGCCCGTTCTACTACGTCTGGATCATCGTCCATTTCAAAAATGATTTCGTCATGGATTTGGGCAATCATATCGGTATGCCCGTGTACCAGCGTCAGGCCTTCCAGCGCTGTGGCTTCTGCCATATCAGCCGCCAGGCGTTCAAAGTATACCGCTGTGTCTTGCCCAATTTTGTCATACACCTGGTTCTGGCATTTCTTCATAACGTCAGCTGCCGTACCTTGAATCGGCGTATTACCGGCCCGTCTTTCGTCACTGCCCCTGTCGTATCGGTTGGCACTGTTGATATGCGGCAGCATACGAATGTAGCCGTAAATCGTGTTCACCCATCCTTGTTCCCTGGCTTGCAGCACAATTTCCCGCTGGTACTTAGGGATATGGTTATAGGCTGTCTTAACGGCGTTGACTACCTTAGCGCAGTAGTCCAGGGTTTTCCTCATGCCGTAGTCTGTCTTGTACGTTTTTTGTAGGCTGTGTTCCGTACCGCCGTAGGCAATTCCAAAGTTTGCGGGCTTGGCGTCCGTCCGTTCCACTTTGGTTACTTCTTCTTCGGGCTTGCCGGTCAATTCGGCAGCCGTTTTGCGGTGCATATCCCCGCCGGTGCGGAAAATCTCAATCATTACTGGGTCGCCCGACTTCCACGCCATGATACGCAATTCAAAGCCCGAAAAGTCGATAAAGAACATGATTTTGCCAGGGCCAGGAATGTAGAAGCTGCGTATTCTAAATTCGTCATTGTCCAGGCGTGGCACGTTCTGGCCGTTCGGGTTGAAGCTGTTAAGGCGGGCCGTTTCTGTCCACGGGCTATACCCTGCGTGAATCCTGCCGCTTATTTCGTTCAAGTACTTTTGCCGGCCTACAATATGGCTGGAAAGCAGCGTAGTGTACTTTTGAATCTTGTCCATTTCGGCAATAAGGGCCAGGGCAGCATCTTTGTATGGGTGTTCCTGGCGCTGCGCTATCCGTACTGCGCCCCTGGTTGCTTTGTCCAAGTTCGGGTCTTTGTCGGGGTCAATGTTTTCCCAGCCTGGGGGCAGCTCCACCGCTAGGTATTCTTCTTCGTCCAGGCTTACCAGCTTGTTTTCGAGCATAAAACGCATATCTATCAGCGCTTCTTCGTCCAAGCTGGCCCCTGTCTTGCCCCACTTGGCCGCCGGCACTTTCATAAGGTCGAAAAGAACGTGCTTCACATCCCCTGTTTTGCCGGTCTTGCCTGGGTTTATCTCAATCCCGAATGTGTCCCTAGCGATTTGCTTAATGCGTTCTGCTGCGGCTTCCTGGGCGTTTTCCGCTTCCTGGCGGCGCTGTTCTGCCAGTTCCTTGTTCCAGGCCATGCCCCAGTATTCCATAAGCCCTATAACACGGCTGAATGGCATTTCGATGTTGTGCAGCCATTCGCTGTAGTTCTTATTGGGGCAATCTTCGGGCAAGGTAATCTGTTTGGCTACTTCATCCCAATACAGGTAATGTTGTAGGCCGTAGTCGCTGTCCTCTGCGGAATATACCAGCCCGTCCCCCTGGCTAGCGTCAATTTCGTCAAAGAATTGTACGCCGTGTTTAGCAAGCAGCTTTTGGAAGTCGTTCATTTCTACGCCGAATATGTTTTTTGTGGCCGGCTTCAAGCCCCAGCCGCTTGCCGGCTTCTTCGGGTCTTTGATTTTTTGCGGCGCTGCCACTTGCAGTACCCGCACCCACATTACCAATGGGTCAGCTGCTGGCATCAGAATATACTTGGCGTATTTGGTTGCGTACTTCGTTTCAAAGCTAAGGTTTACGGCAATCTTCATTACCTGGTCATTTCTGAAAATCATTCGATCAAGCGTATCCATGAACAGCTTGCGGGCTTCGTCCCTGGATAGCTGCGGTTCAAACACCTTGCCCTTTTTATGGCTGATCGGTACTACCCTGGCTTCGTGCGGTGCTGCGGAAAGGGAAGCCGTACAAATTTCGCCGCGCCACGGGTCAAGGGGCGACTTTAGAAAATCTTCCAGCTTGGACTTGTGTTCGGCTTCCAGGGCCGCCAGCTGCTTGTTCAGTTCCTTTATCTCGTCCCCGTCACTTGAAGCATCATACACGGCCTGTACCGCTGCCTTACGTTGCTCCCAGTCTTGTAACCAGGTAGCAAAGCGCTGGCGTTCTGCTTCACTTGCTGCGGTTTCCCAGTCAAAGCTGCAAAGCTTGGTTTCAATGCAGCGCTGCAAGTAGGCTTCCAGGTCGGCCAGCGTCAATATGGCTTGGTAGTCCTTCATTTTCTGCGGCTGCACTTTTGGCCAGATAATGTTAAACTGCCCTGGCTTCGGCTTTGCTGCAAGTTGAGACTGCATGTTTTGGGCTGTTCCCGCCGGCGGCTGCGGTGCGGGCTTTGTCGGCACTTTTGCTAAGGTTTTAGGGCGTCCGAATAGTGAGCCTAATTTCATTTCCCTACCCCCTTCACTCTTTTTCTACAAAATGGGGCGTCATACAATCGGTGCAAGCTACTACGCTTTTCGTTTCTGTCACCCTGTAAAGCCCTATAAAGTTTTTACAACCGCATTTCTTGCATGTCATTTCCCCAGCCCTCCTAAAAATCTTCGTTGATATTATCGAATAGGCCCAGTTCAAAGCACTTACCTACATAGGCGTTAAACCGTGGCGTCTTGCGGTAGCCGCCGCTTGTCATTTGTATCATTCGCATTTTGGTAAGGCGCTTAATGAGTTCCTTTATTTCTTCTTTGTCCACGGCTAGCATTGCTTCCATATCACCCAGGCGTAGGTACTTCTGCTGGGCAAAAAGCTTGATGAAGTCAAAGAATTTGCTGTCATTTTTCAGCCAATCCATGCCCTTTAGGTTCGCCGTGATTTTGTCGTACAGTTCTTCGGTCATTTCTTCTTCCCGAATGGCAAGGCGGGCGTAGTAGTTCAAGCCGCAGCCTGGGGCGTTATACAATTCCTTCAAATAGGCACCGATAAACTCCACATGCCCAGGCCATACCTGGATACGTTCGCCCGATTCGTCCACGCTGTGCGTAAGGGCTGCCAGGGCCACCGCAAGGCGGGCCACCTTGTTACGTTGGTCAGACGGTGACACCAGCGGTACGTCTGTGGCGTTCCCGTAAATCTTGGAAAGTTCCGTGGCCACTTCCAGGATTTTTTCTATGGTATCGTCCGTAAAAATCACATGTTCGGGCTTGCGTGACCAGGCAAACAATATAGAATTTTTCAGCGCTTCGGCGTTGATAAAGCTAGGAAAGTGGCCCAGCTTTTGGTTGTACTGTTCGGGGTCAACGTCAGACGAACGCAGAAAGGCTGCAAAATCAAACCGGCGTATATCCTCATTGTTGAAAATGTCCTTTAGCACTTCCACGCCCTGGCCATAGTTGGCCAATCGTTTACCGCCTGGGGGATTCCCCGACATAACGGCCCGCACACGGCAAGGCGTTTCTGCGGTTACTGCCTTTTTTACTTCCAGCTTCCCGTCCGAACGGGCGAGGGTCATTTCCCCGTATTCGTCCTTCTGAATTCCGGTATCTTCGTCAATCCATATAAGCTCTTTGTCTGATAGTGGCCAGGCCCCCCACACGATGTACCAGGCCCCGCTTGAACCGGTCTGCTCCATTTTATAGGTCAACCCTGTACGGCTGGTACTTTCAGCGTTTACCCGCGTCCCCAGGCCTGTGAATTTCATTAGCTTGTCGATCATTTCGCTTTTACCTGTCCCCGTGTCGCCCACTATCTTAAATTCGAGCCAGCCACGTACCGGCTGGGTGTTCCAGGGGACATTAAAGCGCAAAATGCTGTGGTAGGTGAGCAGTACGCCGAGAAGGGCCTCGTCCCGTTCCACGATATGGGTTACATTGTAGGTCAGGTCAGCGCATAGGGCGGCTAGCTTTTCTTCAATGGCTGCGGCGCTGTAATCTGCTGGCTGGAAAACTGCCAGCTGTTCCCTCACTGCATCCGTCAGCTTGAAGCTTTCTACCACGTCTTGCAACGGCTTGGCGTCCTGTACCAGTATGGTAGCTTCCTGGGTCTTCGGGTGGGCGAATACATAGCCGGTGATTTGGTAGTATTTGTTCTCGCTGATAGGCAGACTTCCCACGGCGTATACTTTACGCAGCACGTACTTGCCTTCGTTTACGGATTCTTCGGTGATTTCCTGCCCGTTTTCGGCCATCGGGATAACAAGCATTTCAACAATGTTTGTCTGCTCCACCACTTCGGTATTGTACTTGGTGCAGTTTGGGATTCCCGACAATTCCCGCAGGATTCCCTTGATGTTGTCGTCCCCGCTGCCGGCCATCTGAATGAGTTCCCTATCATTTACGCCCAGGTCTTTATACGCCGTACCCGTTGGAATATCGAATAAGGGACACCAGTATTTTTTGCAGCCCTTCCGTCCCCAGCAGTGGTACTCGATTTTGGATGGTACGATGTATGGCGTAGCTCGCATACCTGCTACCATTACGTTTGTACGTACCATGGTGTTAGCCAGTTCAGCGTTTCCCGTCTGCGAAAGGTGCAGCGTTTGTACATCCTCTTGCGCTACGTTTTTCTGCTTCACGCAAGGGCAAAGCGCACCGGAGCAGGCCACCCGATCATATTCTTTTTGTCCTGGGGTCTTTTCCCCATGCAGCGAGCGAATGAAGGCGCAGCCGAATTTGTATTCATTGTCAGGGCTGAATACGGCGTCTATTACGCTGCGGGTGTTCGCTACCCGCTTTTCTACTTCGTACTGATTTTCTGCGCTGGTGTGCTTACGTACCCAGGCTTCCAGGGCGGTTGTGGTTTCTTCCTTGCTGTGGCCAGCGTCCTTATAGTAGCAAGCCAGCTGCACCGTGGCCTGGTTTCTGTCGCCTTCCTTCTTCCATCCGTTGTTATAAATGTCTTGTACGCATACAGGCGGCTGGCCCTTCTTGAAGGTGTATTCTTCCTTCTCGTAACGGGCAGACGCCGTAGCAGCTGCTTGCTGGTATTCCTTTAGCTTGTTTTCGTACAAGTTGTTCGCCTGTACCCGTAGGCCTACTGCGTCTTTTCGTTCCTGGGACGTAAACGGCAATTCCCTGCGTGGCTGCTGGGCCATTTCCCTGATTTCGTCCAGGCTTAGGGTTTTCAGTTCTTCTATGCTTAGTTCGATCTTGTGCAGCTTGGTTTTTTGGTGTACCGAATTAGGCAGCCGCAGCATACGCCGGCTTGTGTATACTACCAGGTCAAGCGCTGTCAGTTGCAGCCGGTGTACCAGGTAGCCTGCAATATGCTTGAAAATCTTGTGCAAGTCATTACGGGGCGTAATCCCCAGCGCTTGCGAATTGATAAGGATATGGAAGCCTTTGCTGCCACTAAAGTACACCCATACGTCTGTAGGCTGTACGTCCAGTTCTTCGGTGAAGAAGTCTACCAGCTTGATAGCGTCTGCCTGGCTTATCGCTGGGTTTTGTGCGTGGTCAAGGTCAAAGTATAACGGTGCTATGTAATCTTCCCCGTCTACCCTGTCCTGGCTTGCAAAACGCTGGACAGTGGCAAAGCAGTTGAAGTTAAAAGCTTCTTCCTGCTGCCAGCGTGGTACGTCTGTGGCTTCAATCCGCTGCCACGGACTACTTTTTCCATGAACGTCTGTAAACCAGGCTTCCACGTATTTGTATTCTGGCTTGCTGCTTCGTGCCATGTTAAGCCTGCCCCCTCTATCAGATAAAACAAAGGCCGGCCCATAAGCCGGCCCCCGTTAAAAGTAGTCTTATTCTTGTGCTGGTGCTTCGTCGGTCGTGATTCCAAAATCAGCTGGATTGAACATGCCCACGGCCAGGAAGGTAAGGCCAAGCCAGCTTTGGGAAGCGTTGCTGCGGCTCTTTTTATCTTCCGTGGAAAGGCGGGTAACGATTTTGTTAATACCGGTACGGGCAGGGATTCCAGCAGCTTTTCCTTTACCCTGGAAAATCCCCATAGCCCAGCGTCCGTACTCAATCGTTGCGGTAGGGCTGAAAGACATAAGGTAAACCTTCGGGAAGTCGTCTTTGCCCAATGTTTCCACCGGCACTACGTAGGCCATGTAGCGCAGTTCAATGTCTTGCAGGCTGTAGCGTTCAGCAGCTTGCGGGTTTTGGGCCAGCCAGTCAGCTAGGGCAGCTTCGGCGTCAGCCAGTTCCTTTTCCGCAACAATCAGCATACCTTCTTCTGGGCTACCTTCCAGGCCCCACAAGCTGTAGCGCTTTTCACCCTGACCAATTACTACGTCAATCGAATCACCGTAGCATACGTTCGGGTCGTCCTTCTCAATGAAGCGCCCTTTCTTGTCCAGTACCAGCCAGTCCCCGACACGTACAAAGTCCATATCCAGCCCGTCATTGGCTTCCTGGAAGCTTTGTTTCAAGTCATTCAGTACCATCGTGATGTAGTTAGCGCCGGCGTTTGAAGCCACTACTGCTGTATTTCCTTGTACTACCAGGTCTTTGTTTTCCGTTGTCATTCCGTGTTTCCCCTCTCGTTTTTAGGAGTGATTTATTTGATGAAGGCGATTAGGGCCGCCTTCGTTACCCACGGGTGTTCTCGCCTAGCAATTTATCCAGGCTGTGTTTGAAGTATGGGCGTATCAAGTCCCACACCGCGTAGGCGTACTGGGTAATTTCATCCTGGGCGTCATGCTTCGTTCGTTCAGATATGAAGAAGGCGACACCTTGCAGGCTGGCTGTCCAGCGCCATACGGTATACATGAAGTACATACTTGGTAGGAATCCCCTTGCCATTTCGGGGGCTAAACCCTGGGCCATAGCTGCGTTATACGCCAGCATACCGTCCTGTATATTGACTTTCAGCATGTGGGTGAGTGCGTGGCCTTTATCTGCGGGTAACGGTTCACCGCTGCCCTGCTTCATGTTTTCGGGTGCGCTGCGCCACTCTGTCGGCCCAGGTACGTACCATTCGGGTTCAAGCGTCACGTAACGGCGGCTTGCTTCGTTTCTGGCTGTGATCGGAAATTCCCTAAACTGGTCGGCCCCTAATGGAAGCCATTGAACGGCTGCCTTTAGGAAGTCAAATACTGTTGGGGCTATTTCCTTTGGTACAGCTACGCCTACCAGTTCTGCCGTATCAGGGCCGTGTTCCCAGCCCACCCGATATTTAAACCATTGACGGGCAATCATAAAGGGCGCTTTGACTTCGATAGTTACGGTAGCGTGTCTGTACGGGCTGGTGTGCGCTTCCCTGGCCAGGAAGTCCAGCAGCCTTATGTCCGCTTCATTCAGTTGCTGGCTGGCTTTCATAAAGGACGCCCTGGCTGCATTTACGGGGCTAAGGTCGCTACCCATTATGGGGCTGATTCCGATTGTCCCCAGGTTCGTTTCTGCCAGGCTCACGTAGCCCTTGTCCAATACGCTCACTTTCAATTTCCTTCATCCTTTCTTCCAGCAGGGCTAGTATGTTTTTGTGTACTTCCTCTATGCGCTTGGCCCCAATCCCCTTAACCTGTTGCATAGCCTTCGTTACCGTGTCCTGTAGTTCCATGCAAATTCGCATATTTGCGTAATGCGCCCCATCAGTCCAGCCGGTGTTGTATGCTTCCTGGGACACTTGCTGCGCTTGTTGCGGCGTAAGGTGGGTCTTTCTCGCCTGGCGTTCCGCAAGCCGCTTTTCATGGCGGCGCTGCTTACGGCTGCTACTCATGCTTTCACCCCCTCAAAATCGGTGTAATTGTGGCGAAACGCAACAATACGGGCCTGCTTTTACCACGGCATACTGCCTAGAAAATCCTCAATCATTTGCTTTTCGGTTTTGGGTTTACGTGGCAGCGTGATTCCCAGGCGCTTGTAGACGCTGCGGCGGCTTTGGTACTGCGACTGGAATACGCCTACGTTGTAGTCCACATAGTCAAACCATACGGCTTTTTTGTTCGGGTTGTTTGGGTCGGGCCGCATGATTCGGCCTATCTCCTGTTCAACGGCTGCCCCGTTCTTACTGTCGCTTGCGTCCCCACGTTTTGGCATGGCCATATGGCCTACGGTTAGGTGGGGCATGTCCAGGCCTTCACGGGCCAGCTGCGTTGCAAAAAGAATGTCAATCTGTTTCGCCTTTGCCTGGGCCATGATTTCGGCCCTCTGTGCGCTGGTTACTTGCCAGCCAGCCATTTCTTCATCCGTATACTGGGCTACTCGTACTTCCCAACGGCTTAGGCGGTTGTTATACCGGTATTCTTCTGCCAGGGCTTCCCTTACCAGGTGCTTTGCATTGGATTCCGTACCAGCAGCCCGCCAGGTGTATTGCGATATGCCCCCATGTACCACGGCCATTCGTGGCACTACGCCGTACCGTTCCTTGGCAAGCTTTTCTACCAAGTCACGCAGCACGTAGCAGTAGCGTACCGATTCGGTAATGACTATGCTGTGATTCCCTGCGGCGTTGTCCAGGATACTTTCAGCTACCAGCTTGGCCCTCTTTTCATCGGCTATTAGGTCTTTGATAAGGCCCGTGTAGTCCATATCTTCGCCACCGGCGTCTACGTTGTCGTTTTCGTTCCTGTCGCTGGCCGTGTCCTGTGAAAAGTCGGTATAGATAAACCTTACTTCTGGCTTCACCAGGCGGCCCGTTTCGTAAAGCCCGTCCCGCTTGATTTCGTACACCTTCGCCCCTACGCCTTTGTAAAGGTACATATCCATTTTGTCCTTACGGTCAGGCGTGGCCGTTACCCCCAGCATGTTCACTGCTGCAAAGCGTCCCGCTACATCAATGAACGCTGGCGCTGGGAAGTGGTGCGCTTCGTCTATCACTACCGTACCTATCAACGGGTTAAGCGTTTCTATCAGTCTTTCATTTCGCTGCAAGGTCTGAACGGTTGCTACAATCAGCTTACCGCTGCCCCATTCCTGTTTTCCGTCCCCCAGGATTCCGACACGGCCCACGCCTTGTAGCGTTTCGTAGGCCTTTTCTACGCTTTGGTTAAGCAAGTCCACAGTATGAGTCAGCCAAAGGGCCGGCTGCTTCATTTCGTAAATGTAGCGCATTCCCATTACCGTTTTACCGCTGCCCGCCGGTGCTACCAGTACACCGCTGCCGGCTTCTACCGCAGCTGCTACGGCTGGCAGCTGGTCGTCTTTCAACTGGTACTTTGCGTTCCACGGCCCAAAGTCTACCGGCGCTACTTCTGTCTGCCTAGTGACTGTTACCTTTTTCGGGTCGATTCCCAGGCCCCTTAGTATGCCGCTCAATTCGGGCAGGAAGCCCCTGGGCGTTACAATGTCGCCCCTGTCCAGTACGTATAGTTCCAGTTTACGGGGCAGGCCGTACACTGGCTGCCGGCGCTTAATCTTTTCTACCACGGCTGGGTTGTCAAAGGTCAGGGCCTTTGTTACCGCAGCTCGTAACGGGGTTGACGCCCCCCGTATGCGAATGTTGTGGGTTACAAACACTTGAAGCAATCCAGTACCCCCCTTAAATCGAATGTTCTTTCTGCGGCTTCCAGGCGGGGTACGGCTACGGCCCATTTCCCATTCCATGCCTGCCTACCTGGTAACTGCAATTCTCGCAGTTCGTCTAGGCTGATAGATACCCGCCCTTTTTTCTTCATGTATTCCAGGGCGTATACCAGGCGTATTGCGTAGCACTCGTCCAGGTCTTTGTTTGTGTCGTAAAAGCTTACGAATACCAGGCCCACGTTCCGCTTGATAACCTGGTCAAAATCTACCAGGCCCTGTATTTGGTTAGGCCGCAGAAAATCCAGTTGGAAACTACTCTTTTTCGTGCGCTTGTGTTCAGCCAGGATATTGACGCCTTCGGCTATCACCAGTTCGTCAGCTGCCACGCTGTTGCCGCCCCCGTCCTTTAGGCGTATACGCCATAGGTTCGGCAGCAGCCGCCAGCTGCGGCGCATTTCAGCCTGGAAGTCGTCCCCACGATGCTGCGCTTCCTTGTTTTTATTCCGTAGGGCCATCTGCTTCTTGTCCACTAGTAGGCCCACCCACTACCTGCATACTGGGCCTCGTATTTTGCACGACAAGCAGGGCATACTCGATTTGCAAATGCCAGCCCTACAGTAGGGCCTATCGTGGGACATTTCTCGCAGTGTTCCAGGCCGGACTTAATGTAGTCCCAGTCGTAAACCGTAGGTACTTTTACAGACAGGCGGTCTGGCCCCCAAACACATACACTCTGGTCGTATCGGTTGGCCCTGTTGCGAGCGTAAACCACGGCGGTAAAGCCCTCTTTTCCCAGCCTGGCGGCCGTTTCTACGCTTTCGGTTTCGTAAATCGGCTCTATATCCCAGCCATCGGCTACCGCAGCGTCCCGCCAGGCTTTTACTTCTGCCAGGTTCATATTTCCGGCCCCCCTTACCCCTGCTTCGCCATGAAGGTAAGCATGGCTGCCTGCAAATTCGCCTTTGCCTGAATTGCGTCAGATGCCGCCTTCACGGTCTGCCATTTATCGCTTGCCTGGTAGTAGATCACTTCCAATGCGTTAATGTCGGCTTCGACCAGGGCCAGGCTCTTACGCTGTTCCTGGCTGGCCATCTTGCGGTACGCTTCCCTGGCAGTTTCGTTGGTCAGGTACACTTTTTCGCCACCTGGCATTTCGGCGTAGGCGCTTTTTCCTTCGCCCTTGATGTTCATGATGGCCTCCGATTCGGTCAGGTCAACGTCCGTTTTCAGCGTTGTGCGTTGCTTCACCAGGTCGGCCTTGTTGCCGTAGGCTTCTTCACGGGCCTGGCCGGCGTTAATCACGTCCTGGGCCGCAGCGTCAAGCTGCTGTAGGGTCATTTGCAGTTCTTCGGGTTTAAGAATGTTGATATACATGGTCATTTTATTTGCCCCTTTCGGATTCGGTTGAATGGTTTCACTACCAGGAAGTGGCCGCCCGTGAAAGTGTCGTCAAAGGCCTGCTGTATCGTGTACGTGCCACAATTCGGGCAGCTTATCTTACTGGTGAAGTTTGAGTACCAGCGGAAGCCCATAGCTTCCAGCTGGTCGTCTGTTTCGGTTACGTGGCCACAATGCCCGCAAGTGTAGTGCTTCATATCGGCCGTTCTCCGTACCATTTCTCAAGCATTTCTAGCGTTACGCCTTTATCCACCAATGTTTGAATAGCTTTCATTACTTCTTCGTCTTTCAAAATATCGCTATTCATTGCAGCCCCCTCCTAAACTACTTGCTGTTCGATTTTTGCCAGGGCCAGCGCCACTACTTCGGGCGCTATGCTTTCCCGTTTGGCTATCATTTCTACCATCTGTTCCACGTTCACGGCTACCGCTTCGCCATCGTTCCCCTGTATCAAGGCGCTAAACTGTTCCATAGCGTATTGCCGCTTCTGTTCGGCTTCCAGGCCGCTGCGGTCAAGTATTTGGCTGCCAGGCTGGGCGCTTTCCAGGGTGATTGCTTCCAGGTCAAAGCCCTTCTCGTAGTTTTCGGGGTCTACTGTGATAAGGGCCGCCTGTATGGGCCGTTCCATTTCGGTTACACTGGCGCTTAATCGGGTCAGGCTGCCCAGGTTTACAAACGTCCTACCGTCCTGCCGGTGAAATATTCCAAAGCCGGTATGGTCATGGCCGCAGAATACTACGTCTGCTTCCGTTTCTACTTCTTGTACCAGCGTGTAACGGTCAAAGGGCGGCGTATGGTCAAGCAGCATACCGTGGCTTACGTGAATCTTGAATAAGTCGCTGCGTTCCGCTGCTTCCCCTTCGGGGCTGTACCCGTAGCCGGCTACGTCCATCTTGCCGCTGTACGGCGTAAAGGTCAGCTGTACCAGGTCTTTGATTACTACCGCTTCGCTAGGGTCATTGATTACCCGCAGCTGCGGTACGAGCATTTCCAACAAGTGAAGGCTGGTACGGTAGTACGTTTCCAGGTTGTAGCTTGGTAGGTCATGATTGCCGGCTGTCGTAAAAATCGGTACAGGGCTTTGTCTGAACAGGTTGACAAAATCCAATAGTACGGCAATTGATACTTGGTAGCTGTCGAACACATCCCCAGGGCAGATAATTGCGTCTACCTGGTGTACCTGGGCCAGCTTGAAAACTTCCTGCATCTTTCGTTTTAGGGCTAGCGTGTAATCGTCCAGGCGGTTGCGTGGGCTTGTCCCCCTGGCGTGAATGTCGCCTACTTCCAGCAGTTTCACTACCATGTTGCCGGCCCCCCTACGCTTCGTATGCGTAAATATCGCCGGTTTCCTGGTCGATGTTGTAGCCTGGTTCGTAGTCGGCGTCCAGGTTCAATTCCGCTTCAATCTTCGCCCAAAGCGCTTGCTTACGGTCATTTAGGGCCTGTTGCTTCGCTTCAAATTCTGCATCCACATTTTTGTGCGCCGCTTCGTGTGCTTCCGCAGTTTCGTCTACTTCCTGGCCCCATGCTTTGTATTCTTGCAGCAGCGCTTCGCTTACCTTACCTACGTGGCGCTTCTGTTTGTCTTTGCCGCACTTACCGCAAGCGCAGCCGGTTACTTCCACCGTAACCAGGCCAGTGATAGGGTCAATTTGGTGCTTTGCTTCCCTGTCCGTTACGCCCAGTTCGTCATAGGCTGCGTCCCAAAGTTGGCGCTTTTGGTTCATAATGTCGTCATGCTGCGCCTTAAATTCAGCGTCAAACTGCGCTTGCAGTTCGGCCATACGTGCGTCCATACGGGTTTTAAGGTCTTGCTTTGCTTGCTTCCAAGCTACGTAACGCTGGCGCAGCCCTTCGCTTACCGTGCCTACTTCCTTGCGGTCAGCGCCGCCAAAGATACCTTCCAAAATTCCAGCCAATGCTTTAACCATTTTCGTTTACCCCTTTCGTTATGGCCCATTCGGGCAGTTCTATATGATTCTTTTCTTCTTTGCACCTGTAGCAGTAAAGCTTTTTAAGATGGTTGGCAGGCCTTCCTTGGCCTTTTGGCCGCCAGATGGTAAACACGTTCCCACAATCGGGGCAAATAAGGCTGGAAGGCTCTACCCTGCTACTGTGCCGGCGTCTAAACATAAGCTACATGACTTTTTCCGTTCCGCTGGCTTACTTCTATGGACACGTCCCCAATTTCGGCCAGGTCTTTGTTATGCGTAATCAATACAATCTGTCGGCCCAGGTTTTGGCTGTACTGCTTCAAGAAGTACGCCACGTTTGGGGCATATTCAGCGCTTACGTGCTTCCCTACTTCATCCAGGAATAACGGGCCGGTTACGCCGGTCAGTTCCCCGATTGCAAGGCGTAGGGCCAGGCTTACCACGTCAGCTACCCCGCCGCCACGGTCATAGTCAGGCGGTTTCAGCTGCGTTTTTACGCCTTCTGATTCAAGCCAGTATTCTGCTACTGGCTGGCTGCCCTTCACGTCCAGGGCAATTGTAAAACGGTAATCCTTGCCGAATACCACGCTTAGGGCGCTGGTTACGATTTCTTCCATTCGCACTTTGGCCCGCTGCCTTGCGTAATCGCTAGTTTTCTGTAGCAAGATTTGCACTTTATCGTATAAGCCCAGCTGCTTTTCGGCTTCTGCCTTCCGTTCTTGGGCATCTTCCTGTTGTTGCTGCAACAAGTTCCGTTGCCCTTCCATAGCAGCCAGCTTATTTGCCAGCTGCCGCAGGTCAATTTTCACCTTTTGTAATTGGTACATCTTCTTCACCTTCCCCCGTGTCCTTCCAGTCCCAGGGCAGGGTTTTGCCGGTCGCTGTTTCCACCAGGTACAAATGCCCGCCGCCGTAGCCGGTGTGATGATAACGAATGTCTACCCCCGCTGCGTCCAAAAGGGCCGCAATCCTACCGTAGACGTATTTCAGCTTGTCCATTTACTTACACCTGGGGAATCAGCGCTTCGACACGGCCTAGGTCGGTTTCCACTTGGTTTTCCAGCTTCGCAATTTCCTGCTGGATAGTGTCAGGCGTTACCCCTTCGGCAGCCATTTGTTCAATGACTTCTGCCAGCTGCTTTTCCGCAGCAGCCTTTTGTGTTTCGGCCTGTACCTTTGCGTTTTCTGCTCTCCGCAGATTGATTTTCGCCACTTCGATACGGTTTTTAATGTCCATCTATGTTTACCCCTTTCGATTTCCAAAAGTCTAAAGCTTTCTGTTCAGCTACGGCCTGGTCTTTGTGATACCCCAGGCTGTGGTGCTGCCCCTGGTAGTACGGCCTTGCGTTCCACAGCTGGCTTGCCTTATGGAAGGTCACGCCTGGTACGGTGCTTTTCGGCTTGTCACCGGTTACGGTCAAGTCAACTTCTACATGGTGGGGTGTTTCGGGGATCTTCACGAATCGGGTCACGTTGCCTTCTTTGTCTACCAGCTGCAAGTTGCTTTTACGGCAATCTAGCTGGTTCCCGTTTATCCATTCCAGGCGGTTGCCTTTCGGGATTTCGCCCACAATAACCAGGTGAAGGTACTTCTGGCCGCTTGCTTTACCGCTGCGGGCTTTTCCGTTCGATAGCCCCAGGGTGCAAATGTCTTGCAGCTTGTCCAGGTCGTCATAGTCAA
The DNA here is from genome assembly GCF_016908525.1 of Brevibacillus fulvus. Classification (GTDB taxonomy): domain Bacteria; phylum Bacillota; class Bacilli; order Brevibacillales; family Brevibacillaceae; genus Brevibacillus_G; species Brevibacillus_G fulvus. The sequence continues at coordinate 46,739 of NZ_JAFBEB010000010.1, read as the reverse complement.
TAAAAGCCGGTACTACGCCTTCCCTGGTGTTAAGCTGAATCATTACGCTATTTTCAGCTTGACGAATTTCGTAGTAGTTTTTCATCAGCAGCCACCCCCTGTATGCGGCTGGTCACATAACGGGCAAATACCGCCCGCTGCTTCCCAGGCTGCTGCTAGTTCCGCTTCTGCTGCACGTAGGCCGGTTTCCGTATTGTTCAGGTTGACGTTCGCCTGGGCTACCACAAGGTCACGGCTTATTTTGGACTGGCGCAGTTCTTTCAGCCTTGCAATACGGGCCAGCGTGTCGTCCATGCCGGCAAGTAGTTTAGCTGCTTCTTCCAGGCCTTCGGATTTCGCCAGGCGGCGGTTGCAGGCTTCCAGTACCAGCGTTTCGTTTTCGTAGGTGTTCTGCAAAAGGTCTAGCCTTGCCGCTTTTTCCTGCGCCTGTTCCACCTGTGCCAGAATCGTTACGGCTTGATCTACGCCGGCCAATAGCCTAAGCTGATTATCAGCAGTGTTTACTTCCTGTGTATAACGTGTGTATACTGTTGATAATGTTGTTAATTTTTCAACTCTGTTACTTTCCAGGCTGCATAGTTTTGTATCTGCTTCTTGCAGCCCGTGAAACTGTCTTGCATATTTTTCTAGTCTTTCAATTTGTGCGGAAGCCTCGCCTAGCTTTCCGTACAAGCCTAGCAGCGTGTCGTAGCGTTGCTGGGCTTTTTCTATGTTTTCAAGGTCTTTTACAAGGCTGGGTACTGCCGCCAGTTTATCTAATTGGTCGGCGTACTCTGCCAGGGCTGTGTTTGCAGCTGCCAGCTGTATTGTCAACTGTCGTAGTACCTGTTGCCGATTGATTACCTTTTCAATATCGCTTACCAGGTATTCGCAAGCGTCCAGCTGTTCACGCAGCTTGTCCAATCCAATGAACGCGCCCAGCTGTTGGTTGATTCTTTCAATGTCTTTTTCAGCATGGCTGCGTTCCTGTCGGGCGGCGTATGTGTCCTTCGCAATCGCTTTGGCTGCAAGGTCAAGCCGTTCAGTACCCGCCAGCTTCCCTAAAATCTTGGCCCCAGCGCTAGCCGTTTCACTTATCAAGAACGGCGCTTCTAGCTGGTAAGCAAAGTTTAGGGCCGTTTCAAAGTCCCCGAAGCGCTGCTTTACGATTTGCAGCGCTTCTTCCACTTCTACCGGCAATTCCGCTTTTTCAAACGCCTGTTCCATCGTGTTAAGCCGGTAAGACGTTTTGCCTTTTCTTCTATGCTTCGTAACGGCTACGCCGTTCGACAGTTCAATCGTTACTTCTGCTTCGCCTACGGCTTCATTTACGAAGGCTTCCCCTGTCGGTTCACCAAAGGCCACCCAGCGTACCGCCCGTATTACAGCGGTCTTACCGCTGTCGCTTGGGCCGGTGATTACTGTAAGCCCTGGGGAAAGTTCTACGCTGCTGTCGATATGGGACTGGAAGCCTTTCAGCCGTATTACTTGAATACCCGCCATTGTTAGGCCCCCTTACTGCCGTAGCGTTTAAGAGTTTCCCTTGCCAGTTCTTTTTGTGCTGCCTGGCGCACTTCCCAGCCTTTCATTAGCCGGCTTGCGTAAAACATCCTTACCCTCATTCTGTCTCACCCCCTTTCCAGGTGCTTTCAAACCGAAACATTACTTTGTGATTTTGTGGCGAAACGCCACATGTCAGACAAAAAAATACGTCCACTCAAATTTCAGCGTTTCGGCTATCTTCTTAGCAACGTCAGGGCTGGGCTTTCTGCTTCCGCTTTCCACCTGAGCATAGTAAGCCCTACTAATCTGTGCAATGTCTGCAACTTCTTGCTGGGTTAAATTCGCTTTGATTCTTGCATTAACCAGCCAACTACGTTGTGCCACCGTATCCCCCCCCCCAATAATTTTTTAAGTTTGTGTCAGTTAGCAACATCGACAAGTTTGATTATATTGTGACACTACGCCACAAGTCAATACGTGTTGTAACAATCCGAAACAATGAGTTTTTGTGCTATTTTGCCGTTTTTCCGTGAAACTTGTAGCATTTAGCAGCAATTTGCATGAACGTAATACTTGACTAAAATACAGCAAATACTATATTTTTATTACGATTTACCTGTTATAATTGTAGCGGAGAGCAACAACAAAAAGTGACTTCTAAGTGATTGCGCTATTAAATAAAAAAATTTTAAGAAGTGGTGATTTTTCAATGTTGGCTGATAAACTGACGGAATTGCGTAATAAGAGGAAATGGACGCAGCAGGAGATAGCGGACAAATTGGAAATTTCAAGAGCAACATATGCCCAGTATGAGACAGGGAGGAGGACTCCTGATATTGACACACTAAAGAGGGTTGCCAAACTTCATAAAATATCTTTGGATGAGTTACTTGGAAATGAAACTGAATTGACAGCAGACGAGAAAGCCTTTATTGAACACTCGCAAACTCTATCTTTCGAAGAATTGATAGAAAAATATGATCTGACAGTAGACGGAATAAAAGCATCAAAAGACGAAATTTTAGATATGGTTGCGTTTATTAAAGCGAAACGGATTCTTAACCAAAAGTAATAAGAATGGCACCTCTTTGACAACAAAGAAAAGTGCCATTCTTTTGTAAGCCTATTTGGGCTTTTCTTTTTCGTTCGCTTTGTTCGTATCGTTCGTATTGTTCGCTTTATATTCCAACTTTAGTTTCAGTAAGTTTAAGTTGATTTGAAGCCTTTTTCGGGACTCTGTGGTCATTCCCTCTCCCCCTAGAACCAAACGTGTGTTCTTATATTATCTATGCTTTTGCCAACAAATTCAAGTCTACTGTACTACAATATTTTGCCAACGAATTGAATTGGCAGTAAATCGGCCCATGCTGCTAGTTCATTGATGTACTCACCGCCTTTTTGAAAGGAGACTCATATGGCATTCCGACTTGGGGAATGCCTGTTGCTGACACTATTACACAAAAAAAACATAAGCCAAGCAGAATTTGCAAGACGCATGGGGGTATCAAGGCAATATGTAAACCAGCTAATCACTGGTGAAGCAACCATGTCCCTCATTTTTGCTATCAACGCTGCTCATGTGCTTGGTTGTCAGATTACCGATTTGTATAAAATCGTCAGCAACAGGAAAGAGTAGATTCTCTACTCCCTTCCCTGAGTTGGTTGTCAAGCTATAACTTGACACCGAACATTGTACTACTAAAACCCAGCAAATGTTGTCATATTTTGTCGACCCATTTACTGGGAATAAATTACATGCACGATATATAAACTTCAAAAAATTAAAGGGGGGATAAGCCCCCCTTACTTGAAGTCCCCAGCAAGTAAAAAGGCTTAGTACCCCCCAAAGAAAATAAGATACTTATATATTATTCAATTCATATACTTATTATTTATTACTACTACTAGTATTTATTATTAGTAATACTACTATTAGTAGTATTACTTGACCTGGCTGGAAGCCTTACCCCACTGGAAGTCCTCAGCTAGCCGTTCAGCAAGGAAACCAATTCGGCGTACTGCTTCCCGTTACACTTCAAATACAGCTTATGCTCTTTACCAGCATCATCAAGGTACGAAACAATAGCCCTGGAATCATCCTTTTTACGCCCACCAATAGCGCCCCCAACAAGAAGGCCAATCCCTCCCGTAAGCACCCCACCTACGATAGCGCCGGCTACCGCTTTCCCAGCGCTGCGGGTTGACTGTTCGCCAAAGGAAATATCCTCAATTTTCACTTCCAGCTTTGGTTTAAACGGGCTTGTCTGAAAGCATAAATGGTCGGGCGTACTCCCTTTCATAATTACCACGTTCTTGCTATTGATATGCGGGCTGCCTGCTACTACGTCAAGCGTCATCTTCTTGTCGAAAAATCCCACGATAATTCCCCCTCCCAGTGTTTAAGGAAAATTATAGTAAACTATCAAGTGCTTTGGTAGGGGGTAGAGAGAAATACAAATAGGAAAAAGGCCCCCAGGCCGTGTATGGCCCAGGGGCAAGGGATAGTAGGGAAAACAAAATGCCTGGCAGGAGGTACGCCCAACCCGCCAGGCTATTTATTTGGTGTGAAGGTGTTGTAAATACCTACGCCGATAGCAGCGTAAGAAACCAGGTCTACGCCCAGCTGCCATGTTCCCATGTCAGGCGCTACGCCGTACTTGCTCATTACCTGGTAAGCAAAACCCGCAGCTGCGGCCAGAAAATACGGGTTCTTAATACGATCTACGAATGTCGGTTTGTTGTTCATGGTCAGTCCCCCCTTATAGTTTCGTAGCCAGGTTGATAAGCAGCTGCGCTACGTATTTCGGTTCGGGTTTTTTCTGGCTGTTGGCCGCATTGGCCCAGTATTGCGGGCTGTTTATTACGCCCTTCGCCTGCATTACTGCCAGGGCGGTTTCCAGGCAATCTGTTGGCCGGCCAAGCGCTTTTGCCATGTTCTTATATAGGGTCGCCAGGTAAGCAGGATTCGCTTCTTCCTGGCCAGCCGCTACATTTCGCCAGTAGTCAGGTGACTTCATTACTCCCAAAGAAGCAAGCTTCTGCAAGGACGCTTCCAGCGTCATAGCCGGCGCTTGTTTCGGTTCCTTATTGAAGTAATCTACCAGGTACTCCGTTGGTTCAGTATCGCTACCATAGCCGCCGCAAGGCGCTGTACCTTTTCGGCGTACTTCGTAGTGAAGGTGTTCCCCTGTGCTTTTACCTGTACGTCCCTGGTGGCCGATCACCTGGCCCGCTTTTACTTGTTCGCCCAATTTCACAAGGGCATCATGTAAGTGGGCGTACATATGCAGCGCCCCGTACTTGTCCAGGATACCGACAACCAGGCCAAAGCCGCCAAAGCCCGTACCGCTTACGCCGGCGGGTACTTCCTTTGCCCAGGTTACTTTTCCCGCTACAAAGGCTTCAATAGGGGCATTAGGGCCTCCAATTTTCTTTACCAGGTCAATACCTGTATGCTTTTCGGGCTTTCCCGTTATCGGGCTTGTTCGTGGCCCGTAGGGGCTAGTGATCCGATAGGCGTCAAATACGCTCATGGTATCTAATTCCCTTCTTTCGGCGTAGGTTGTGGTTCTTGTGGCGGCTTATTTCTTCGGTGCGGCAACTTGTCCATTACGCTTCCCGCAGTGCGGTCTAAGAAGTACCCGCCCAGGATTGTGAGCATGGCCCAGCTGTATACCTCAAAGAAATTTACGTCTTGGTCGGTCAGGCTACCGTTTCGTAGTTTATCTATCAGAAACCAGGAAACTAGCATATAGGCAGCAGCGAATACTACCGCCAGAAAGTCCGTAATAGTAACGCCGTCCCTGTCGTTCCAGAATCCTTTGAGTTTTCCAGCCTTCAATGTGTAAATCAGCCGTACCAGGGCAGCCAGAATAATGATTCCTGCCAGGGCCGCCCCCAGCTGCCATAGTGTAATGGTCATTTAGCTAGCCCCCTTTTGTTACAATCACGCCGCCTACTACAGCCCCGATTACTAGCAGCAATACTGCCCGTGTTACCCAGGTCAAGTTACCTTCCACTTTTTCCAGGCGCTTGTCCTGGGCGGCTATTTTATCTTCCAGGTTCTTTAGCTGCTGTTCCCTGGCCATATTAAGAGCCTGGGATTCAGTACGTGGTAAGTAAACGGCGTTCAAGCTAGCCAAGGCTGCCATAAGCTGGTCGATACTCGTCTTGATGGCCGGTACTTGTTTCAGTTGTTCTTCCATCCGTGCCAGGCGTTCAATTACCTGGCTGTCGCTTTGTCTGCGGTCTTGTGCGTCCATTGGCTTCGGCCCCCTGCCCATAAAAAATAGCCCCCGCTAGGTACGGGGGCGTTGCTGTGGTCTATGCTGTCGTTTCGGCCTGGGCAGAAGTCAGTACAGGGTTTGGCCGGTAGCCGTAGGCTATCGTTTCGTCATACTCCTTTTGGTTAATCCATCCCTGTGCAAGTGCATCGTCAATTTCGTACAGGTAGAAGTTCGCAGCTGCATACTGTTCTACCGGCGTGTAGTAGTCAGCGGGTACGCCAGGGTAGCCATCACGGGCGGTCAGGCGATTACCGCCAGAAAGGTAAATCTGGCGGGCATATGTCGATGTTCGGAACGCTAATACTGCCATAGTCAATGTTCACCCCCAGGTCAACTTTAAGGCTGCTGTGAGAAATAGTAGTCCATGAACGCTGCCAGGTCGCTGTTCGTCTGCAAAATCAATTCTTCCTTGCGCTGGTTGTCAAATTCCAGTTGCTTAATACGGGCTTCCGCTTCCTGGTGGGCCTTACGTTCAGCTTCCAGGTCAGGCTTCTTGTACTCTTTCATGCCGGTATCCCCCTTGGTTTAATCGTAGCTTACGCCGAAAGCGTCAAATTCGATAGCGCCCAGTTGGTCATTGGCTTCGATTGTTACCCGTAAGTCCAACGCCCACTGTGCTGCTGTCTTGTTTGTATTTGTAAGGCGGTAATAATCCCCGCTAAGGAAGGCCGCCGTACAATCTTCCCAGGTTGGTGAAGCGTCCAGGCCGTTATTGCATACTTCAACTTTTAGAGTAGCCCCTGCTGGTACGGTCATAAATTTGCTGAATACCACACGGTTTACGGGGGCGCTTTGTACGAGTGGGTTTTTCAGTTTAAGGGCAAACACGTTACCGCAGCGTATGCGGGTGTTACCTGTCCAGGCGCTTGCTGTGCCGGTTGTACCATCTTTTGCAGACATTCGCCAGTAATAAGTTGTTCCTTCTACAAGGTCTTGCTGCAAGGTGTACCGTAGCTTCTTACCTTCGATATTCGCAGCAGATACTTTGCCGCCCGCAGGGAATGGCTGCCAGGCTGTACCGTCAAAGTATTCCCAGCCAGTAATATCTACAAGGCTGTCGAATGTAAGAAGGCCCTGGATAAATCCACTATCGGTTGCCAGCTGCAAGCAAAAACTTTGGCTATCGTTTTCCACATCGTCCCCAGCCGTGGCCACGAATACAGGCCGTTTACTTACCCGCAGCATGTCAGGTATCGGGTCAGGCGTAGGCGTTGGGGGTGGTACATTAGTTAGGAAGTACTGGGCCGTAGTGTAGCTGCCGTTATCCATCCCCGTAGCGTCTTGTACTTTCACTTGCCAGTAATACGTTACCCCTGCTACCAGGTTGCCGGCTGGAACATCCCAATAGGGGTTAGCGTTTGCCACTAGGCCGCTGTCGTAAACAGTCACGTTATCGCTAGCCCGTTTGACAAGTACCTGGCTTTTCGCTTGGGCGTGTCCTTCGGGGTCGCTATATGACCAGGATAGGCGTGGCGCTGTATTACTTCCTGCTGGTGCGTCGATTGTACCCAGCGGGCTTGTAGGTGTAGCCGTTGGTGCTTGTGTTGTCTTAAAGTACTGCGCTGCACTAACAGGGCTGGAAGCGTCAGCATTATCCCACACCTGTACCGTGTAGTAGTAATCCGTGTTAGGTTGTAACGTACTTACGGGTACGGCGTAAGTCGTGCTTCCGCTAAGTACTTTCCCTGTATCCTTTACTACGGTGTTATCAGATTTTTTCTTAATGATTACCTGGTAGGCGCTTTGTGTATTTCCTACATCGGGGTCACTAAATGACCACGCAATAGTAGGTGTTAAAGTCTCTACCATAGCTGGGGTAGCGCTTGTCCCTGCTGGTGATAAATTGCCAGGGGTCAGAGGGGCAGCGTTCAGAGCTTCAAGGACGGGACGCCAACCCACGCCCGTGTAGCGACCGGAAGCCGTATTGCCGTACCAGTAGCGGGCAGAATCGTACCCACGGCGCGCACGACTGGCGCTATTTCCCGTATAAGTCTCTTGCGCCCAAGAATACACGCCCATCCAGTTCCAAAACTGATTGTGGGCGCTCGTCTTGTCTGTGCTGTTTAGCGTAGAATCTAAATCCGACGCCGCTGGCGTCGGTATTCCAGCTATTGATTCTTCGTTAGTAATAAATCTGTCCCATTCATTTGCGGTAGGTGTACCGCCGCTGTAAGCGTCTGTACCAGAACGGTAGTTTGAGCCACCCGTTAAAAGCCTTAGTTTATACGGTTGCCCGTCAATCGTGATTGTTTTCCCAAAAACACGATTGTCCCCATTTAGGTCGTCCCAGCTTACGCCTACCAGGATTACACGGTCACATACCAGAAGGGTTTTTGCGCCATCCGTGATTTTGTGCCAGTATAACTGGTTCGCTTCCACTGCATCAGTGTCCCCGATATTCCAGTGGGTCATGGTTAAATCTTCTGAAAAATTTGGTATGTTACCAGTCCCAGCGCCTGTATAGGGTTCCGAATCAGGTCGCCAAGGCAATGTAGGTCTAGGTTTTATTGTAGTTCCCCTTCGTAGCGTTCCGAGTTTTACTAGTCCGTTGTAGGTCGCCAAACTTCCTTTCCCCTTCCACTTTTATATAGCTGTACTTATTGAATACCTTTTTCGCTAGATTATAGCTGTTAGAATGTCGTGCGTGTCCTAACCAGCTGTTGACGGCTTGTTGCACATCTTTCTTTTTAATGATTCCAGCCTTTAATTTCTTGTCCATAGCCTTAATACGGCGTTTCATGGCCCGTTTAGACTGATTTCGTACAAGTTTATGCGTTGTCCAGATTTTGAAACCGTAGGCATTAACCCCTTGTTCCAGGGGGAAGGTGTGTGTCTTTTTGTTCGTGTCTAAGCGTAAGTGTTTCTTTAAAAATTCCCGCATCCTTTTCAGCAGTTCCTGTGCTTCTGCTTTTGTTGGGACAATTGCTATCACATCATCCATGTATCGGATATACCACTTTATTCCTAAGTAGCGTTTGACGAATTGGTCTAACTCATTAAGATAAATGTTTGCAAAGTCTTGTGATGTAACATTACCCAGCGGTAAACCTACTTCTCCTTCTGGTGACGAATCAATGATTTGATCTAGTAGCCATAATGTTTTTGGGCAGTTAATCTTTTTTCGTAATAACCGCTTCAAAATTTTACGATCAATTGAATAGAAAAACTTTGCTACGTCTAGCTTTACTACCCAACCTGTGCCGTGCTTCCATTTGCATAAGCGCATGTAGTGTTGCACTTGTTTTACAGCTTTGTGCGTTCCTCTTCCTTCCAGGCAGGCATAACTATCAGAAATGAATACAGGTTTGTAAACACGTTGTAATACTACGTGTGCGGCAAATTGAACAATTTTATCTGTAATGTACGGGGCGCTTACCCACCGTTCTTTCGGTTCGTACACCTTGAAACGGATATATGGCCCGACACGATATGCACCTGTTTTCAATTTCTGCCACAATGTAACTAGGTTCATTTCTGCATACATCGAGAATAAGATAGCGTCCCGCCTAAACTTGCGAGAACCTTTCTGCGTTTGTTGGTAGCTTTTTTCTAACCCTTTAAAGTCAGTAATTTGGTCATAAAGTGTTGTCATTTCGGCATCCTTTCGGCTTGGCAAAATGGCATTGTTCATGTGTTTACGCTTTGAAAGCGAGGGATTTAGACTCCCTTGAACAAAACAAGGACATGTTGATGAATCCGTAGACGCATCAATCTAAGTAACAAGGCGGGACGCCAACCCACGTTCGTGTTGCGATTGGAAGCCGTATTGTTGTTCCAGTTGCGGGCAGAATTGTACCCACGGTTCGCACGATTGGCGCCCATACAGTCTAAACCCCAAAGATAGCTAGGAGGATTTCATCCATCCTCCTAGCATTCTTCCTATTTCCTCTAACTTTACTTGTAATTCGTAATGTTTACCTTTGCTGATATATTTTTGATTTTTCGCTACTGAAAACAATACAAGCAGTAGTTTAATTTCAGCATCAGCTTCCTCCTGGTGCAATCTTCGTCTACTTTTAATGTTGTTCGCTAAGACTATGTTTCGTAACAAGCGAAAAAATGCTTGTTTTACTTCCAAAGCAAGAGCGTACTTTTCCGCATTTGGAAAGTTGCGGATGATCGGGTACACGTTCTGTAAAAGTACTTCGGCTTTTTTGTACACAAGGAGTTCCTTCATGCTAAATAAACCTTCATATTCACGTTGTCATATTTTGTAGCCCCGTTTAACAGGGTTATATCGTCCAGGTTCAAGAAAGTTTCCGTAAACATACCTGAATTTACGCCGGTGGCCTCTGCTGCTTTATCTGTTTCGTACTGTATTTTCAGTTCCATGAGGTTTATACGTATGTCTTTGACTACTTTAGCGGTATCTTCGGCTATGGTTGTGTCGTTGTCCAAAAGCTGCTGCAAAATGTAGTTAAAGTAATCTGCATGGCCTGGGGTCTGTGTTGTGAAGCCCTTAATTTGCTTGTTTACAGCGTCTTGAATTACGCCGGTAAGAGTGGTTAATACATTTTGGTCAATGGCCATCTACTGTACCCCCTTAACATTCAGCGTCATAGTCAAAATCGAATACTACGCCGCTTTCCATCCCTTTGTTGGTGAAGGTCTTTATGGCTGCCAGTTCCCCGTCTGCGTCCACTATGGCCGCTTCGTTAATGTTTCTGCCCAGCAGCCCGTCTGCGTCAGCGTCTACGCTGATTGTCAACCGGCAAGTAGTTGGGGCTGGGAAGCTTACCACCGCCATCTTTTCAAGCACCTTGTTAAAAAGAGCCGTTTCCGTACCGGTCAGCTGCTTCGGCGTACCGTTTACGTCCGTACCACCAGTTCCCAGCTGGATTTTCACCAGCCTGGGTAAAGTCCCTGTGCCTGCCATAGCTTTTGCTTGCTTTTCCCTGTACTTGTTGGTTTTTACGCTTGCCATCTTGTTTCCCCCTTATTTCGGTCTATCTACTTCCACCCACCGGCCCAGCACTTCGCCAGTCGCCTTGCTGCGCTTTGTAATCGTCAGCGTTTCGGTCTGCCTAGTGTATAGCTTCATGCCATCGGGGTTTTGTCCGTCCATCTTGTAGTACCCGTTTGCATCCCACGCCCCATTCATGTAAAGCGTAGGCGGCGTATTCTTAACCCCATTGACGAAAGGGGCGTCATACTTGCTAAAGTGCGGCGCTTCGCCTGTCACGTTCAGCCGTAGCCCTGTTTTCGGTTTCATCCATTGGTCTTTATGGGTCAGGGTAAAGTGAAAACGGGTTTTGTATCCTGGGGCCATAGCCTGGCGAATCAGCAGCCCCACAATATGCCGCAAGTGGGCCGGCTTCATCACTTCAAAGCTAGAAATAAGGCTGGCCAGGTCTACCAGGTCGTCAATGTCGTGCTGCGTTTTGAAGGCGTAGCGCCCTGGTATGCTGATATATTTAGCGGTCTTGGCCCTGCTGTAAACATTGGCAAGGCCCAGGGCTGCATGTTTCGTGAACGTCCCCAGGCCTTGTATTTTTGCCAGTACCCTTGCCCGCCTGGTTTCCAGGTCGTCCGTTGCCAGGGGAGTTACGGCGTAGTCGTTTTCCCAAAGGTCTATGGCCCAGTCCACCAGCTGAATGTAAAACTGATTGACTAGACTTACCTGGTCGTCCTCTACTTTCTGCAAGTCCGTTGCCCAGGCGTCTTGTATGGCCAGAAAAATTTCCGATTCATGGTAGTATTCGGGTACGCTTGCTACCATGCTGGCCAGGCGTTCGTCTTTGGTCATGTAAACGTCACCGTTCCACGTACTGGGATTTCGTTAATTTCCAGGGTCACGTTGGCCGTACCGCCGTTCACCGTAAGCCCCGTATAGTCTGCCAGGTATGGATTGTTTGAAAGCAAGCCAGCTACCTTGCTGTAAATCACGTACCCGTCAGGCCCTTCTACAAAAGTAAGGCCGGCCAGGTACTTGTCCAGGTCGGCGTTGAATTGTTGTAGCACTTGGTCTACAGTATTGTTTTTGTTCGGCGTAACGTCAGCCGTTACGGTAATGTTTTTCACCACGGCGCTTTCCACCGTGACAATGGCCCCGATTGGCGCAGCGCCGTTACCTTCGCCCGTTTGGTCGGGGTCAATGTAATTTTGCACCGCAGCCACCAGCGCCGGCGTGGCCGGCAGGCCTTCCGTGTCGATGATAATTACCTTTACCGTGCCTTCGCCGTTCCAAAGGGGTACGCATTTTGCTTTCCCTACGCCGGTTACTTCCAGCGCCCAGCTTACGTAGTTTTGCTTGTTCCCGCTACGTATTGGCTTCTGCTTTTTTTCCTTCCACTTGGCCCGCAAGCTTTCATCATCTTCCAGGTCACGGCCCCCAGCCAGGTTTGCCAGCTGCTCGATTTTTTCCACGCCTGGAATCGGCGGGTTTAGAATCCATTCGCTGCCGGCTGGTACGTTCTTATCTGCGCCGGTATCCACACTGGTTACGGCCACGTCCAGCGTACTGTCAGTGGTGAAAGTCGCCTGGGCGTCTACCGTTACCCGTACTGGGTTTTTGTCTTTATCCAGCACAATACTGGTCAATTCGTAGCCCATTGGAATTTCAACGCCGGCCTGGGCCGTAATCCGCAAAATGCCTTTTGAAACGTCAGGCTGTGACCGGTACACGTTGGCTTCTTCACAAATGTAGTCCAGGTATTCTCCTTCGGCAAAAAGCGCAAAAGCGTTTTTTAGGCTGTAATCCTGGTTGATTTGTAGGGCCTTAATTTCGGGCGGTAGCAGCGTGGCCATATCGTAGGTGAAGTCCCCAGGGGCCTTTCGCCATTTCGCCGGTATCGTGCCTACTACCCTGTCCCGTATGCGGGCTTCTTCTTCCTCAAAACGTGGTTTCCAAACTGCGTCAGCCATTTGCTAAACTCACCCCCTGCACTTCTACAGCTAGGTCAAAAATTGTTCGTACCAGGAAATAGGCTACGTCTGCAATTTCTTCCTCACCTTTTTTGTTTGTTACTTTTTCTTTCTTGATTTCGATATTTTCAACGCTCACTATCCAGGGGTCGTATTCCAGGGCTTCTGTAATCGCCCTTTTGATTTCGCTTTTTCGGGTCTGTTCGCTCAGGTCTGCCCTGGTCATTACGTCCGTGATTTCGTGGCCGTAAACGTGATCGTTTTCACTGTATTCATTGTCGGCGTATATCAGGTAGACGCTGCGGGCCGTGTTCATAGCTTTTTGAATGACCATCTTTACGGCTTCGGCCCTAGTCACCGTAACTACTGCACCGTCCAAGTCGGTTACAAACTCGCCTTTATTAAAATCGAAAAGGGGTACATGCAGTTCGTTTTCGTCCATCTTCCCGCCCCCTTAGTACTTGGTCGTGATTGCGTATTTTATAGTCGTGCCTTCTAGGTACGGCACAATGCCCACCTGTATACCGTCTATCAGTGTTACGTGGGCCGGCGTCTTGAAGCCTTCTATGGGTTTAGGGAAGTTCGGTACAATGATTTTGCCGCCAGTGTATGTCCCCAGTACCAGGCCGCCGTTTATCTTTTGCAGTAGCCCCCAGCGCTGGCTTACTCCCTTGTCTACCATCGGGAAGGCTAGCAGTTGGTCGCCTATTCGTAGTGGGTAAAAATCTACCGGCACTTCAAATAGTTCCAGGTCTAGCGCTTTGTCGCTGCCTTCAAAGACGAACGTAATAGGACTGGGTTCGGTAGTTTTCACCGTGACAACCCGTAGCCCTGGCGCTTTCGGTTTCGGCCCACGCATTACAGACAGCAGGCTTACACTTACGTCATGCTTGGCCATCCTACCGTACCCCCTCTATTGTCCGTATCGTTCCATTACCTTTTTCATTTCGTCTGTATAGACGCCTGGCGTACTGGCTTCCTCTTTCTTCTTGCCGCTGCCGCCCTTGTTCTTTTTCTTGCCCTTGCTGCTTGGGTTTTCTGTAGCCTTTTCATACTGTACCTTCGGCACTTCTGGCGCTTCGGTTACGCTCATGCCGATTTGTACCAGGTTGTCTGATTCAAACGTATGGGTAATGTCTTTGATGAAGTAGCCGCCAATGATCTGCGTAAAATCTTCCTCTACGTAAATCACGTCACCGCTGAATAGCTGCGGCATTATGGCGTTAGGGTTTATCCCTTCTACGTTCATGGTTACGTCCAGCTTGGCCAGGTCTTTTAGCATTTGGGCGGCCAGGGCGTCCATCGTCTTTGCCTTGTCCTTGTCCACTTCCTGCATATCCTGGCGGTAGCCGTATTCTTTGCTGGATGCCGTGTCCGTTTTAAGTACAATTTTGCCGGTTTCACGGTTTACCAGCTTGATTCCCGTTACAGTAGCTTCGGCACTTTCGGCGTAGCTGGCTTTGGTCAGGTTAATGCCGGTTTGGAAAGCCCAAGCTTTTTGCGGCAGCTTTCTTTCAAAGAAAATCAATCCCTTTTCGGGGTCGAATCTGTACCAGTACTTTTTGCCAGTCAGCTGATAAAGCCGTGCCAGAATGTCTACGCCTACCTGGTCAGCAGGCGCAGCTTCATAGTGAAGCGTGGGCAGTACCGGCGTACTGTCCATCGGGCCGGCTGCAATTCCCACCTTACCGGCCAGAAATGAAAAAATCCCGTTGCCGGTCATGTTCTTAAACAGCCAGTCGTCTTTATGCCGCTTCATAAAAAATAACGGGTCATAAGCCAATATGCTTATAGTCCCGTCAGAATTAAATTCCCGCTTCATGGCAAAGCCCATAAACCAGCGTTTACCCCCGTACCATAGGTGTGCCTGCTTGCCCAGTGGGACGTTCAACCCGTCAGCCCCCACCAGCTTAATTTCCAGGGTTCGGCAAACTGCGTTCGCCTGGTCGTTAATCTTAGGGGGCGCAGCAAGCAGCTGTTTTAGGCTTTGCCCATTGATTTGTACGTCAAGCCCGTTACTCATACCTTCAATACCTGGCCTGGCTTAATCTTTGCAGGATTCGGGCCAATGGCCTCTTTATTCCTGGTGTAAATATCGTGCCAGTCGGCCACGTCCAGTTTCTTAGCAATTTTGCTAAGGCTGTCACCGGCAACTACCGTGTAGGTACTTGGCTTCGGTTTTGCCGGTGCTGGGGGCCGGCTGTTCGGCGGCTTTTTGCCTTTTGGCGGTACGGTTGGCTTGCCCATTGTGATTTGCTGCGGCTTCACTGTCTTGTATTCGGAAAACGTCACCTGGTAGACTATATCGCCTTCCCAGCCGCCAAAATCCCAATCAAAGCTTTCCAGGAACACGGTTTTGTTAAGCCCTGCTGCTGGGCATACCAGCTGCAAGCTTGTGCCGTTGTCCTTCCAGGTGCTTAATTGGTTACGATAGTCTACCGGTGCTTTCAGCTGTGGCGTTTGTACGTAGGCTTCGTCATACCTGGCAGGGAAGAAAGACGCCCAGCTGATAGAATCCAATTCTACCCCGCTGGGGAATTTCACCGTCCCCAGGTTCACAATGTCTACGCTCAGGCTCTTTTTCTGCCCGTCTTTGTAGTTGATCTTTTCGGGAAGTACAGGGATTTGTAAGTACGTCCCCTTTTCGTTATCCCGCAGCGTAATTTCTACTTTCGTGTTTTGAATCATAGCAGCGCCCCCATTTCAGCGTTGCCCAGTACTTCGTCAGCCTTTTGCAGCCTGTCATGTAGCTTGTGCATGATTTCTTCTACCAGGCTGTCAGCGTCTTTATTACCTACGTCATGCAGTTCTAGCTTGTCGAAAAGCTTCTGAATGGTCACTGTTTTTTGTACGCTGCCGCCCTGGGCCGGTGTTCCAGCAGGGTTAATGTTGGCCGCCCCACTTGCTGCTGGGACGCTTCCCGCTGCGTTTACGTCCGCCTGGAAGCTTGCGCTGCCGGTCAGCTTCGGCGCAGCTGCGAAACTATCAGCCATAGCGTTATGCAGCGTTCCTGCCTTGTTGCCTACGCCCGTGGCCAGGGTCGTCATAATCGCCCCACCGCTGTACGTCAATTCGGAAAGTGGCCCCCGTTTGGCGTCTGAAAATGGCAAGTACTCCCGTACCTTTTCCAGTACGCTTTTAATGGCTGCTACTGGGGCGTCCACCATGCTTTTAATCCCGTCTACCAGGGTTTGAATGATAGCCTTACCGCTATCCCAAAACAGGTTTTTCAAGCCACCAAAGAAGTTTACTATTCCGTCTTTTACGCCGGTAAGCATGTCCAGCATGGCCTGCCATGCGCCTGACCAGTTCCCACTTAACAGGTTAAGGCCAACGCTGAAAATACCAGTGATGATTGACCAGGCTGTTTGTATGATGCCGGCGATTACGCCCCATACACCTTGTACTACGGTCATAATGACGTTAAAGACGTTGACTATAAGCGTCCACAGCCCTTGTAGGGCTGCACCGGCGTAGCCTACAATACCCGCCCAAAGGATTGACCAAAAGGCCATGATGGTACTGCCCCAGGTGTTCCAAAAGCTTAGGATTGCGTTAAAGACGTTCTGTATGCCCGTCCATATTGTATTCAGTACCGGCAATACGGCAGCCAGGATAGCGTTCCAGGTTGCTACCATGTTAGCCCACATTTGCGCTAGGATAGGCTGCACTACGGCCCATATGTTATTCCAGGCTTGTACTGTGTAGCCCCATATTTCGGCTACCTTCGCTTTGAAGTTGTCAAAGCCGCCCAGCAAGTAAATAATGGCCCCAATCAATAGCCCGATACCCACGATGATAAGGCCCAGCGGGTTCAAGGCCATAGCCACGTTTACGGCCCATTGTGCGGCCTGCCACGCTAGGGTAACGGCCCTTACTGTTTTCGTGATTGCTACGTATGCACCCAGGGCGATAACGATACCCTGGATAAACGGCGCTATGGTTGACCAATTGGCGTCTACGTATTCAGCAAAGGCTTTCGCCCACTGGAATACCTGTTTAAGCCCTGCGCCCACCGCCGGAAGCCCCACGTTGGCCGCCCAATCAATTACCGGTTGCAATACCGGCTGGATGGTTTCGGCCAACGTGACTACCCAGCTATACGCATACATGAAGGTATCCCGCAGGATTTTACCGCCTTGCTGTACCTTCGTTACAAAGGCGTCTATACTGCCGTTGCTTTGTAGCCGGTTCAGCCAGTCAAGGAAGCTTCCCAGGCCTTCCTTAGCCTTATCGAAAAGCGGCTGGCCAAGCTTTCGGCCCATAGTCCCCATGAAGTCCGACACGTTGGAAAGCATACCCTTAAAGCTTTTGGATTGCATTTCCATACCGCCCTTAAACCGTTTTTCCATCAGGCTAAAAAGGGCGGCGTTAAATGCTTTTTGGTCGGTAATTTGTCCCTTCGAGTTTATGGGGTTGCTGCCTAAAAGCTTGGCCTGGTCTTGAATCATTTGCTTGGTTATCCCAAACTCTTTCAGCCGTTCCAGTTCACCCGTTTGGGCGTCTGCTACAGCTTCCACGGCTTGCATAAGGTCTTTACCCATGACACTTGCCATATCGCCCACAATGCCCAGGGTTTTGTCTGCCTGGATACCGTAGGCCTGCATACGGGTAGTGGCTTCCACAATCTGCGGAATTTCAAAGGGCGTCTGTGCTGCAAACTTCGTGGCCCATTCCAGCGTTTTTGTGGCCTTTTCCTGGCTGCCCATTACTACGGTCAGGGTGTTCTTGTACTGCTCCATTTGGGCGTTGGAATCTATCAACCAGTTATACGCCTGCTTAAATACAGCAGCGCCCGCTATCGCTGCCATAGCTCCCTGCAAGCTTATGAGTTTGTCCCGCCAGTTACTTGTTGCGTGGGCGTTGGCTTCTACCTGGTGTTCGGCTTCCCTGGCCCTGGCTACGTACTGCCCCAGGCTGTTACGCAGCCGCCCGTTAGCATCTACCCAGTGATCGGTAGCACCGTTGGCCCTTTCCACGCTGCCACGAAACATGTCCGTAGCTTCACGAATGGCCGACATAGGCCGGCTGAACACATCGGCCAATGTCAGCCTGGCCCCCATGACAAATTCCCGCATTTACCGCCTTCCCCCTTTCCTGCCTTTTCGTCTTGCCTTTTCAGCTTCTTTGTTTTCGGCGTCTATTTTCAGCTGCGTAGCTTGATAGATAAACTCTTTTTCCCAGTCAGGAAGGTTGTATATGTCACCAGGTATTACGCCTTTGGTGTTCCATATATAGGCTAGGTACTGCGCTTCCTTACTGGTTTTTAGGAGTTTTTTACCGCTTCTTTAACCTCTTTTTTCGCCTTGTCGGTAAAGCCGCTAGCGTCCTGTACCTTCATGGCAAAGCGGTAAATCTCACCTGGGGAAAGCAGCTTTTGTACGGCTTCGTCTGCCGTGGTTACGCCCAGGTGTGCCAGCAGCTCCTTATTTGCAAAAGTGAAGTCGCTACGGGGATCTTTGTCCACAGCAGCTACGATAATGCGAATCATCATTTTGTCATCGTCCAGGTCAGGGGTCATGCCACCGCTGCCGTTCGGAATCATTCGCATACAATCTTTTTTGATTTGCTTGTTTTCTTCAAAGTCGATAGAAGCAAACGGTACTACGCCCAGCTTTTCGGTTTCAAATTCGTCATACTTCACGCTGGTAAGTTCGTCCTTATTGCGGCCCAAAATGTCCTTCAAAGTCAGGTATGTCACTGTTTTTTGTTCGCTCATTTTGTTTTCCCCCTATGGAAAAGTGAATGGGCCAGCGCAACAACTGGCCCGTTTTTTGGTTGCGTTTCGCAACCATATAGGCATAAAAAATAGGCCTATTTCTATTAGCCAATGGACTTCTTGTATTCGTAGTCGTCAAAGGTAAAATCCAATTCGGTTTCTACCATTTCGCCCAGCTTGTAGTTCATCAAAGGTGCAGCGTCAAAGCTTACGCCTTTGAACATGATAGCTTCTTCCCCGCCGTTGTTCGGGTCTTTCAGCTGGCCTTGGAAGTTGTATTTGGCTGTCGGGTCGTCTGCAATCGCTTTGACCAGGCGGCTGTCCACTTTCAGCAGCGTCATTTTTCCGCTGCCGCTACCGCCAAGTACCCTGTGCTTTTTGAGAAACACGCCAGGTACTTTAATTTCTTCCTTTTCAAACTCTAACGTAGCTTCAAACTCTTGCGCCGTTTGCAGCTGCTTTCCGTCCCCGTCATACAGGAAGCCGTACAGCCCGTTAATGATTTTGCTGTCGTCAAATACGGTACTCATGCCGTTACCCCCTTCCCGTCATTAGAAATTGACGTTGATTTTTTGGTAAATCTTCTCCATGCTGTCCACCGGCTGTACGCCGCTGTCGAAAAAGGCTTCGTCAATTTTCGGATGGAATACCGCAGTGTCCCCGTGATATTGTGGGTCAGGGCGGTAGTAGTACCCAGGCTGGATAACTTCAAGGGCCGCCAACGGTTTGAAGTAGGTTTCTTCCACCGTAGTAGCGTAGGCTTCACGGGCCTGCTGGGTATTGGATTTCGTCTTTTTGTACTCATTCCCGAATTTTTCAAGGTCACGAGCGATTTGGTCAAGCGTGTTATTCACACGGATTTTGCCCATGTCCCTTACTTCATCCGTAGACGGGTTGGTCAAGGTGTTTACGCCTTCGTCAATTACTACAGCGTCCCCTTCCATCGTGAATACCAGCGTACCGGCTTCCTTCGCTGTGACACGTTCCCCAGGCGTAAGCTTCTTGTTCACGCCGGCGTAGTCTACAACTTCGTCTGTCACGGTACGGTTAAGGCCCACGCTTGCTACACGGGCTGCCACGAAAATAGCCATTTCTGCCGCCGTATACCCGTCACACCCATTCCCCACGTTCACAATGCCCCGATGGTTCAGGGCTTTGGATTTCGTGTTAGCTGCGTCCAGGTTTGCCCAGTTGCCACCACGTACCCACGTAATATACGTGCCTTCGGTTCGTACCCGCTTTGTCCAAGTTTCGGCCACGGTCAGAATGGCTTCGTCTGTCACTGCGTCTAGGGCAAAGCTATTAGCCCGTCCGTCAGCTTCCACTTCGGTAAGGAACGCCTGGTATTCATTCACGGTTACAGTGCTGCCGTTGTTCCCACCGGTGAAGTTTGCGCCGGCGTTGTTCGCAGGCAGCTGGTCGCCTTTCTTCACGGCGTCCACGTAGTCTGTTGCGGAAAGCTTGGCTACCAGGTCGGCTACGGTTGCCCCTTCCACGCTGGCCAGCTTCACGCTGTTTTCCACGATTTCGATTACCTTACCAGCTGTCAGGCTATCTTTTACCACGGCCTGGAATGGTCGGTCAGATTCGTATTTCGTGGTCAGTAGGATGGAATCAGCGTTGCTGCTGTCTTTCAGCGTCAGCGTACCTTTCGCAGCTGCGGAAGTTGCCATGCGGTACGCAAGCAGCATGGCCGGCTTGCCCTTAAATGCGTGGGTTGTAATTTTCTTCGCCGTAAGAGTTGTCTTATCGGCATTGTATTTCTTGTCAAACTCACTGCCGTACAATACCGGCTGCAAGCTATTTACAGGCCCCCAGTTGGACGTAAACGGGTACGCTACGATACCCCTAGCGCCCAGGCTTACGGCGTTAATAGCGCTGCGAATCAGCGTATATACGCCAGAAAGCACTTTACTGCTGCCTTCAATGTAAGTACCAGCCATTTACTTTACCCCCTTGTCTTGAAATTGTTTTAGCAGGGCTTCCGCTTCGTCCTTAGACGCTTCGGCTGTCCCATGCAAAGCGCCCGCCATCATTTCGGGGGATACCCCAAACACGGCGGGCGCTGCGTTAATCAATTCTTCTGCTGGGAATTTCTGCGCTTCGCTCTTTGGCTTACTAGCCATCAGCGCTACCCCCTTCCTGGTATGTTACCTTCGTGTATACTGCCGTTGGTGCTGGTGGCACTACCGGCTTCGTGCGGCTGTATGTTACCTGGTACTGTACTTCTATGGGTACGTCCAGGCCTTCTGCTTCCCTAAAGGTCAGCTGTACCGCTTCAAGCTTGCCTGTCTGCTGGCCCGCTTGGTCAAAGACAGGCAGTACGCCTACCCGTTCTTCCAGGTCGCTGAAAAGCTTGTCCTGGAAGTCTAGCAGCTGGCCCAGGTCGTTAGCGTACAGCTTGCCGTACTGCGTAACCTGGTTCACATACAGCCAACGGGTTATATTCCTATCCCTACTTCGGCTGGGTGCTTCCCATAGGATTACGGGGCGGGCTACCTTCGGCGGTGCTGTTTGCAGCCGCATGGAATTAAGGCCGGCAGTAGCCTTTACCCAGCGCTGTATTGCTTCAAGTTCTGCCAGGTAGTTACTTGCCATTGGCTACCCCTTTCTTAGAAAAGCTGCCTATACAGCCTTCTAAACTCAAATTCCACAATTTGCGGCATATCTTCGGCCACGTAGTCCATAGCCTTGTTGAACATATGCGCCCCAGGTATCACTTTGCCGGTCAGTACCATGCCTTCGTTGTGTCCAGGGATATAGTGAAACGTACCGCTTCGCCATTCCCCAGGCACAAAGCGCCCCGCCTCCTGGGTAAAGCCGTCATTTACAAACTGGGCGTAACTCACGGCTGTACCTACGAATACGTAGCTTGTCTGCCCTACCACCAGCTTGAATACGTTGTCTTTGCCGCCTATTTTCATGCTGTTTACCAGGTCGCCGGTACGCCTTGGCGTCAGGTCGTCCAGGTATTCGCTTATGCGGAAAGCTGCGGTTCGTAGGATTCGGTCTTTTGCCTTCTCTACTTCGCCGTTTTCAAGGTTGGCAAGCCAGCGCTGCCACTTTTTCAAGTCGGGTACGTCCAGGCTGCGGCGGCTCATAGGAATTTTACGCCCCGTTCAGCTTGGGCCGTATTCGCATTGTCAAAAGCCCGTTTTGCGGCTGCGAGCATATCCCGTACCGTTTGCAGTGGGTCGGCTTGTTTGTTGCGTACAAACGCCCCTTCTGGCGCTGCCGGTGTAATGTTACCCGTTACGGGGTCTACCTGGTCAGTTTCGGACTTGGCCAGGATTTCAAAGGCCAGGCCTACGGCTGCTTTTACCGTGTCGTCCACTGCCGGCGGTACGCCGCCGATTACCCCCAGGCAAAAGGCGTTAGCCCGCAGTAGGTACGTGTCCACTTCCCCAGCTTCCATATTGGCTGCCTTCGGGTAAAATCGGCCTGTCAGTTCGTCAGCGGTCAGCAGCATAGCCTACACCCCTATTCCTGGGAAGCCGCAGCTTTGCCCTTCTTGGCCGCTACTTCTTCGGCCAGGCCTTCCGCTACCAGGCTGTCAGCGTTCTTTTCGTGCAATTCCAATTCTTCGCCGGCTTCCACTGTCGCCCCATTGAAGGTAACAGGTGCAAGAAGCTTTACTTTTTTCGTATCAGCCATTTTCGTTTACCCCTTTCAAGTGGTCATAGAAAAAGGGGGCCGGTTAGCCCCCACTTACTACGCCAGAATGTTTGTGATACCGATAAGGTCAGGGTTCGTTACTTTCGGGAAGGACGCCGCTACTACTTCCACGATTTCACGCAACGGACGGTTTTCTGTGAACGTGCGGGCAAAAATGCCTGGGTTCATTTGGTTTTCCACCGTTGGGCCAAGCAGCTGTACGCCAATGTCGTTACCTTCGACAAGGAAAATACCTTTCTTGTCAGAAAGCAAGCGCTGGGTAATGCGTACACCGTCATTGTTCACGTCACGGTATGTTACCGTAGCGTCAAACGCTTCAAAACGTGGCATCTGACGGCCAGTTAGGAAGTCGTTCAATTCCTGGATAGTGATAATCTTGTCAGACAAGCCGGTAATAGCCTTGCGTACATCGGCATTGTTCATCACGGTACGCAGCGCTTTAATAGACGTTACGTACACGTCAGGAATACGCCCGTTTTTGTCTACGTACTCTTGCACCCAGGCTTCGTAGTCGGCCAGGATGGTTGCCCCCAATACGTCCCATTTGTTGGCTGCGGTCTTGTTGAATGTTACCCCAAAGTCCACGCCAAACTTGATACCGTCCTTGTCATAGGACATTACGCCGTTACCCAGGGCTTGCCAACGCATCCACTCAATACGGGCGTCAATGTTCTTTTTCACCGTAGCAGCTTTGCCCAGCAATTGCTTTTCGGCAATCTTGCAGCGGCCTTCGTTGCCCTTGTCCATCAATGCGCCCAGTTCTTTCTTGGACACAATGTAAGACTGGCCAATGTCGGCAATTTCCCCGCTTACTCGTCTCAACGGGTCACGGTCAGTCAGTGGCAATTCGGCCCCGCTGTCTACGATGTTGGCCATATCTGCCTGCTGCGTGATTACGGATTCGTTGAAGTCAATGTCGTATGTTTCTTCGATAGGTAAGAAACGGCTGCCGATATACTTAGCTTCTACCGGCACTTGTCTGATAGTTTCGGTGAATACTGGGTTTTGGAAATACTCGCTATATTGTGCCAATCCAGCCATGAAGGTTTACCCCCTTGTTTTTGTCAAAAATAAAAAGCCGCAGCTGCGGCCTGTCAGGTTTTATACGAATCGGATAGCGCCAGCCAGGGCTTTCTTGAATCCGTCTGTAGCATTTTTCAGCATACCAGCGTAAACAACGCCATGCACAAGCACCTGGCCTACGGTTACGTCAGGGTTTGTACCATCGTCTTTAAGCACAAACTGTACGGATTCGTCCAGGATTACCGGCGTATCGTAACCGGCTTTCAGTACGCCGCCTGCATCGTCAGCCGGCACTTTTTCAAACTTGCCTGTAGTAGCGTTACGTGCCAGGCATTGGCCTTCTACCACCAATTCCCCAGCTGCAAACTTGCTACCGTCCAGCGTGATACCGTTGGTGATGTAGCTGTAGTGTGCGCTAGCCTTGATTTCACGGGCTGCGCTCGTAGATTTTCTGCGGATTTGATAATCTGCCATGTAGGTTTACCCCCTTATTTTTGTTCGGGCTTTCTAATGCCCATCAATTCCAGCGCTGCGTTTACTTTCGCCTGGTTTTTATCACCAGGCTTGCTACCGCCTTCGCCAGTTCCACCAGGCGGCTTCCCCTGGAAGGATGATTTTTGGCCGCCTTCGCCACCATCCCCATCACCTTCGCCGTTACCTTCCCCTGGTGCTTTGTTGAACAAATTCGGTTCAGCTTCAGCAATACGCTTGATAGCCTTCACTACGCTTTGTTCTTTGAGTGCGCCGCTTTCATCGTCATACTCCAAAAGGTCGGCGTAGTCAGCGTTCAGCGCTCGTACTACCTGGGCAGGGTTGACGGGGTTGTACTTGTTGGCCACTTTCAGTACGGCTGCTTCCACAGTCAGACGCTTATTGGCTGCTTCCAGGTCGGGAAGCTTGGCCACTTGCTTACGCAGCTGCGCCACTTCCTTTTCCAGTTCGCCAGGGTTTTTGCCTTCCCCCGCCTTCACCAATTCGGCCACTTTTGAAAGCAGCGTCTTGTTGTCGGCGTCAATTTCTACGCCGGCTTCTTTCAGCGCTTTACGTACCATGCTGGTAGCCTTTCGTGCTACGATACGGTCTACGTCTGCCTGGCTGTAAATCGCTTTATCATCGTCACCGGCTGGGTCAAATTCCTGCGCCTGGTCGTGTTCTTCCTGTGAAATTTCCCCATCTTCCAGCAATTCCTTAACTTTGGCCGTGTACTGCTCCTTCGTCAATTTGCCCGCTTTATACGCTGCTTGAAGCTTTTTCAATTCGTTCATGGTTTACCCCTTTCGCAGTTTATAGCCCTGCGGCTGTAAGCTGCCTGGTTTGTCTCGATACCAGTAAACGGTTTTTTGTAGGCCGCCATTCGGCGTATATGAATAAAGCAGCCTGGGCGCAGTACTTCGCCGCCACCCCCTAACGGCTTTTCCTGCCTAAATTCCAGGCTGCTTTATTTTCGTTTTTGGGTAGCGCCGGCCACCCCACGGCCCCGCCTTCGTGTGTGTTCCCTTCCCTTAAATGCAAAAAAGCCCAGGAAGGGCTTTTCTTGTCCCCTTTGGGCTTGCGGCGGGAAGTGGCCAGCTAAATATCTACCCTATTACTCCTTTGGGCAATTCTTCTGCCTGGGGTACGTCACCTTCCAGGCTGTCTATGCTATCCATGACGCTTTGAATGATTACCAGGGCGCTTAGTGGGTCGGCCAGGTGGTTTGTGGTCGTGTACTGACCAATTACGCCGACACTATGCCCTTCCTGGGCGGCAGCTTCGGCCTTAACCATTTGGACTAGGCTTAGGTCGTCAGCTGTCGGGGCTATTAGCTTACCATCCTGCCAGATAATCGCCGCAGGCCTTCCGTGGTATTTGCCTTTCGCTGTGTACTTCATTTTCCTATCAGCACCCCCAGGATAAAGTTGTAGTAGTCTACGTCTTTGGTCAGGTCTACGTCCTCCCTGCCATAGAACAAGCTTTCAATGCCCATACTTAGCAATTCATAGTAGCTGTTTTCCGTATTCCCGTAATCTTTACCCATGTACTTATGCTGGAAGTTGTCAAAACGGGCCTTTTCCTTTTTTCCGTACCCCTGGCCCAGCCACTCCAATTTCTCGCCGGCTGTGCGCCGTTGGTAAAACTGGTATTCCAGCTTTCGTATTTCGGGCCGTAGGTGTTCCATCCTGTGGCCCAATTCATGGATAGCAACCCGTTTCATTCCGTCCCTACTGTCTACGCTTAGGGCCATTTCACCACGGCCATTACTATACCCGCTGTAGTAGCCCCGCTTTACTTTCTTGCCTATCATGGGGTTATTCATAGAATCTACTACCCAGTCACGGGGCAGATAGGCGTAGGCCCGTTCTATGGCGTCCTGTACTTCTTTATTGCTGCCTTTTTCCCATAGCTGTTTATAACCCTGGGGAATCCCCACTGGCCGTACTTGGGCTATGGCATCCCTGGCCGTGTCAGCCCTTGCCTGGTGCTTATCTCGTTTTAGGGATAGTTCCAGCTGGCGCTTTTCCTGCCACTTCTTATACAGGGCGTCCCGTTCAGCTACCGCTTTTTCGTATGCGGCGTCTGCTTCCGCTTCTTTCGCTTCGTCAAACATAGCGTCAAAGGCGGCTTTACGGGTTATGTGTACCTGTTCTTCTGCGGCTTTTATCAGCTGGTCAATATACTGCTTTTCGCTTACTACCTTATCAATTTCGGCCTGCATTTCAGCCATGACACTTTCCAGGTCTTTTTCAATTTGCTGGCGTACCAGGTTGCCCACTTCTACTATGTCTGCTTCCGTGTTTACCCCAGCTGCTAGGTGCTCCTTCACCTGTTCGGCCCAAGTCTTAGGCGGCGGCTCGTTATTGTCCACTACTGGGAGCGGCTTTACGATGTTTGTAGCTGCGCTCGCTGCGGCAATTTCTGTTGTTATCTTGACTATACCACTTTTGCCATTATATGCGCTCATATCTTCGCCACGCCGTAAATATTTGGCGGGGCTATCATTGGCCAGGCGTTCGTCCAGGTCAGGCAATCCCCTTTCCTGGGCATACTCCCGATAGGTGCGGGCCGGTGTGTAAATCCGTTCACCAAAGTTCGTAGGGCTATCCCCGTCCCCCCTGGCGATTCGTTCCCGCTTGCTTACACCCAGGGCGCTTATTACCGGCGTCCACTTGCAACGGCAGTTAGGATGGTTAGGGATACGTTCACCGGCCCGTCCTGGCCATTCGGGTGTATCATACGCCAGGTCATAGACTTTACCGTCATTGGCGGCGTCTTTCGGCGCTGTGCGGCTGTCCAGCGTAGC
Organism: Brevibacillus fulvus; assembly: GCF_016908525.1. Taxonomy (GTDB): domain Bacteria; phylum Bacillota; class Bacilli; order Brevibacillales; family Brevibacillaceae; genus Brevibacillus_G; species Brevibacillus_G fulvus. Next base: position 20,410 of record NZ_JAFBEB010000010.1, on the reverse strand, counting down.
GTTCCAGCGCTTACCGTCCAAAATGTCGGCGTTTTGCATGTATAAATGGCTGGCCCCCTGGTTGGCCGCCCTGTTCATTTCGGTTCGTGCCAGGCGTACAGCGTTAAAATATCCTTCGCCGGCTACTTCCTGTATTCGGCGGGCTGTTCTGTTCCAGTCCCAACCATTCCCGATAGCTTCTACTATCGTGTTTTCCATTTTGGTAGCTAATAATCCTGCATTGGCCCTTAACCTTTCGCCGTATGTTCTACCATCGGGCAGCCAGGGGTTGATAATGGCCCCTATTACATGGGCTGGTGTAAGGGTTGGCACGTTGATAGCCACCTGTGTAGCTTGTTCCAGGCCGAAAGCATGGAAGTAGTAACTATCGGCGTAAGTGAACGCCAGGTTATTACTTAGCTTCTTCGCTTGTTCTTCTGTTCCTATCAACTTCACAAGCTGCGCCTGTAAACTGGCCAGGCGTTTCATATTCCGCTTCATGTTTCGCAGCTTGTCAGCTTTGATAGGCTGCCTGGTGATAGGTACGCCGTTAGCGTCCTGGATTTCGTTATATATAGCCCGCAGTTCGTCCGTAATGTTACGGCCTATGCGCTGCCATATTGGTAGCAACTGGGCGGCGTAGGCTTTTTCACGGGCCAGTAGGATTTTGTCGTACTGGTCTATGAAGCCTTCCATTTCCCGTTGCATACGGGCAGCTACCAGGGCGTCTACCTTTTCGTTTTTCGGTAGGCGTGGTCGTTTGTCAGCCATACGCTAGCCCCCTACGCCTGGCCGCCGGTATTTCCCCCGCCAGCGTCCCCGTTGTTACTGCCCTGGCCGCCTTCGTTGCCGGTTTGCCCAAACTCGCCGCCAAAGCCCAGGGCGTCCATGTTTGCCTTTAGCGCTTCTTCCTTCTGCTGCTTCATATCGTCAAGCGCTTGCTGCGGGTCGTCAATAAACCATAGCAATTCGTACAGGTATTCGTCAGGTACGATACCGGCCAGCTGCGCTACGATTTGGGCAATTTCGCTAAAGTTCTGCGGCATGTTACGGTTGATTGTCCATAGTACCCAATCTGCGTTATACAGCGGTACGCTACCTGGGGGCTGCGCTGCACCAGTCAGCACGGCGTAGACGTTTTCTACGTTCGCTTCTGCCAGGCGCTTTGCGTTCAGAAGGTCGGTTAGAATTTCTACCAGCTGCTTGATAGAAGCCGCAAAGTACAATTCCTTTTTACCGGCTTTAATGTCCAGGTTTGCGTACTTGATTTTTATTTCAGTGGCCGTAGCGCCGGTCAGGTCGGCAAGCTTCGGCGTAAACGTCATTTCGTGAATCGTTTCCCGCAGCCTGTCCAGGTGATTTTCTACCGCCTGGTCGTCCTGGGTCGGCGCAATAAATTGGGCGTTGCTTTCCTTGCTCTTTAACGCAATCGCCCTGGCCTTCCGCATTTTGATTACTTCGTTTTCGTCCACGTCCACCCCAGCCAGCAAAAGGTACTGGTCTAGCAAACGGTCTACCGTATTCGACTTGTCACTCATAACGGCGGCGTAGTTTTCCAGTAGGGTAAGCACCCCGTTCCCCAGGTCACTTGTACCGGCCCGCTGGTTGCGCTTGCTGTACCTGGCCGGCGTCCCGTTCACGTAAATGCTTACTGGAATACGGCCCGCCTTGTGTTCAATCGGGTTGCCGGTTATCGCTTCTTCCTGGTCAAGCGTATAGCCCTGGCCCGTTTCATCCGACAAGAAGTACGTAATATACCGGCTGTCGTACAGTTCCACTTTGGTACGGGTTACGGCCTGGTCGCTACCGGCTGCAATTGTTTCCACCTGGTAGTAGCGAATGACCAGCTGCAAGCGTCCCCTGGTATCGTATACCGGCACGATTTCCTGTACGGGAAATTCTTCATAGTCAATTTCGCCGTTTTCATCCACCCAGGCGATAATGCCACTGTAATAAGCAATACTGCCCTGGCGCAGCTGTTCCGCAAGCACACGCTGGGCGTTTCCCCCACGCAACAGCGCCAGTAATTCCTTTCGATAAGCTTCTAGCAGCGCTTCGGGTACTTTTTCGTCCCCTGGGTCAAAGGCCCATACAATAGGCTTACCCAGCATGTAGTCAACCACTGTATCAATAATCAGCTGGGCGTAGTTGACTTGAAGCTTGTTGTTCACATCATCCCCACGGCTTCTATCCCGTTCGTCAATGGATTGTAAAAACCCATCATACGCCGCCTGGAAGGTTTCTACCTGGGCTTCTTCCATCCAGTGTTTATGCTTGTCCAATAGATTGCGTAGCCAACTGCCGTTTTCCGTAATCCAGGCCTGGGCATCGGCTGCCGTGGCCGGCTTGTCCTGGTGCAGCTGCGCTAATGTTTTCGGTACGGTGTTCATAACGGCCATTCACGCCTATCCCCTTTCGCCTGTAAATTCGTAAATGCTAGGATTCCAGGCCGTTATTGCGTTGGGCCTGTCCTTGTCAATGAAAAAGCCAGGATACCGCAGTAAATAGCGGTAGGCCCTGGCTCGTCTTTCGTCTGACCAATATATTTGCAATTCATCACGTTTGCCCATGTAGCCCACTACAAAGGCTCGTATATAAGCAAGGGCCTGGCTTAACGCTGCCAGGCTCCCGTCCCCCGTGCTTCTGTTATGGTCTTTTTGGCTCCACCCATGATACCACCGGTTCGCCTGGCGCTTGGTCTTGCCTATGTGAATGGCCACGTCCCACACATAGCGAATATCACCCCAGGCTTTTATTTCTTCCTTGGTGTCGCCTTTTACTCGCTTTCTGCGGAAGAATACCGTAAGCCATTGGCCGTTTTTCATCGGCTGCCGTATGCGCCAGGCTGTCGGGCGGCCTACTATGCTGTACCCGTCTGCTTCACGTTCCCATACTCGCATAGCAGCACCCCCTTACATAGCCTGTTCACGGTCAAAGGCCTTCGCTTTGCGGGCCTGCGGGTCTTGCAGCATGAATACTGCCCGCATAAGCAGGAAAAATGCTATGGCCAGGTCGTCATGCGGTACGTGGCCTTCCCTGCGGGGCTTTGCGTTTGCCGGTACGTGGAAGTTAATGCTTTGCTGCTTTTTCGCTACCCGTACCAGGTTTTCAAGCTGCCATACCATTTCGTCCCATAGTTCGGCCTGCTGCGGGTCGTTTACGGGCCGATCAGGAATCTTCACCTGGTCAGCCTGCACAAAGTTGTAAGCCAGGTAGCCCAGCTTGCTTTTGTTCTCATCCCCAGCAGCTTTGAATTTGTACGCTTCTATTACGGCGTTGGGCAGCTGTTCGATTAACCAGTAGGCCAGGGCTTCCCCTATCCCTGTAGCATCGGCCACCCCGCCGATTATGCGCCAGTTTTTCAGAATGGCTAGGATTTGTTCACGCTGCTTGCTGTGTGCCTTGCCCACCCATTGGTAAATGCACACGGGGTATACCGTCCCGTCTTTCAGCAGTTCGCCAATAATAAGGCTTGTGGCGTCCCTGGTGTGCTGTCCTACGTTTTCTTCTGTCGTGGTAGGCTGTTCTTCCTGGCCGGCCACGTCCAGGGCAAACACGTAGGTACTGCCCTGCTTGGGGACTTGCTGCATCTTGAAGCCGCCCTGCTTCATACGGGTTATGTGCTCGGGGTCGAAAAAGCGCCCGATACTGTCTATGAAATTCAAAAGCAGCTGCGTTTGTACCGCTATGTGATTGATACCCAGGCGGGCCACCTGGTTTTCAAACCATTTTGCGTAGTTTTCGTTACCGCTGGCGATTACCGCCGGTGCGTCAATCTTATAGACCAGTTGCGGCCTGTACCCTAGCTGGGCTTCCAGGCGCTTTTCCATTTCGTAGGCCTGCTGTACGCCCTGGTAGATAAAGCTTTCTTTCGTCCAGGCTACGCCCCATAGTACCGTTGTGGCGTTGTTGAAGGCCCCCATAGGCTGGGCGTCACGTTCCCACTTGTCTCTATCAATGTCCTGCGCTTCGTCCCCTTCCAGCAGCGTGAAAGCTGTCTGTGAAGCTACGTTTGCGTTGGGGTTGATAGACAGGAAGGCTATTTTGTTGCTGTCCCTGGGCGTCCCTATATGGTATTTGTACCCATCGGACTTGCGCCAGATATTCCGTGTCACTACACTACCGGCCAGGCCGCCGCTGTCAGGTGTGTCGGCCCCTTCCAGCCTGTCCATACTCGCCTGCACCTGGGGCTTATGAACGGGTGCGAATTTCACGCCGCTTACCCGTTTGCCGTAGTACCAGCCGTAAAGAAGGATATACTGCTGGATAAAGGCGCTGATTTCGTTTTTCCCAGCCTGGCGGGTAATCATTACGACAAAATACCAGCCCAGGCCGTTCAAGGCGCTGTAAAGGATAGCGTCAGCTACCCGCAGCTGGTAGTCAAATGGGTCATTCCTACGCAATATACGCCAGGCTTCCCGTAGGTTCTCACGCTTGAATAAATCCCCCAGGTCGTTGATTGTATTGTAGGGTACGCCCTGCTTTGCAGCTGCTACCGTTTTGGGTATGGCCACAACGGTAGGTGCGCCGCTTATTGGGTCAATATCGTCCACATAATCAAACTGCGTATCATACAACTTTTCGGCCAACGCACCCACCCCCTTTATGCAGAGTTTATGCAAAATAGGTTGACATAATAATTCCTATCGGACACAGACAAAACGCAAAAAACCCTGATATATCAGCATTTGTACGTTGCGGTGATTTTCAATCTTTATGCAACGAATATACAAAACGCATAATATCAAGGTTTTTCGTGGTTTCACCTAAATTATTTCCCGTTATTTATGCAGCGTTTATGCAATCAATTTTCTGCTTCCCTGTGCTGCGCTTGACCGCCCCATGAAGCTTCGGCTGCTTGTTGGGAAGCTGTACGTAGTTCCTGGTTGATTTGGTTTACCAGGTTGTCTGTGTCGCCGGTCGTCAGCTGGGCATGTATTCGTACAAGGCGGCCCAATTCGTTCAATGCCCTAAGCAGCGCCCTGTCCTCTATCGTACCAGCGTGATACTTGCCAAGTTCGTTGCCATCTTTGAAATACACAATTGTAGCAGCGTCCCCGCCGCCCTGTTTACGCAGCTTAAACCGGCGCAAGTAGGTAACAATCTTGGCCTTTAGGGTAAAGATTTCATCCAGCAGCGTTACCTTTTCGTCAGCCCTCAAAGATTCGTATATTTCCCGTTCGTCCTCATCCAGCACGGCGCTATAAAGGCCGTGTTTCCTGGCGTTCTGGCTGCTACGGGCTTTACCTTCTTCTGTTTTCGGGCCAGTGTTCAAGCCCCCACAATACTTGCAGCGGCCATAGCCTACGTGGTCAGTACCGGCCCCCGCCAGGCTGCGGCAATTCGTGGAACGGTTTTTCTTTGGCGCAGCCCCGCAACACAAAACTAGCCGCCCGTTCCGCTGCTCTACAAAATTCTTGGCGTCTGCCTTTGGGTGCAGCTGCCGTTTTATATTCATATCGTAGGGGTCAGGTGTAGCGGCTGGCGTATTCGGTTTTTCGTTTTTTGCCATTTCGCTTTTCCCCTTCCCGTGCTTCGGCGTAGTGAAGTTATTTTTATGGATTTTGATTCGTGAAAAAAGGGCGCAGCGCTTCGGAAAGCGCCCGCCCTTAAAATCATTTCCAATATCTAGCAACAAATCTATTATGTCCTGTGGACATAATACTAGCAGATTACCATAATTTTATGCTTTGATAGTCGATTTTGTCAAGCACCTCTTTTCCCAGCAGTGATTGCTTCCACCAGGTTTTTAACCGGCAGAAGGCCCCCGTTTACAAACTGGTAGATTTCCTCGACTGCCTGATCGCATCGGTTATAGTAAACTTCCTTGCTGATTCCCAGCGTGTCCAGTACCTGCTTCCTGGGCAGCTTATGTACCCAGCGGGCTTTGCAGCAGGCCTTTGTCAACGGGCTTAGGCTTTCTATTGCCTGTTCCAGCATAACCCGATTCAGAAAACCCGCCTTAATTCCGTCTGCCGATTTTGGGCCGCTGTTTCCAGGCAGGGCTTCCGGGGGCCTGTCCCCAGCAATCATGTACTCGTATGTTTCCAGCCAGGCCTTTACTACCTTCTTGCTAATGAATCCTTCAAATCTCGCCATGCCCTGCCATCCCCTTTGTTAGAAAATGCAAGACTTCCAGGCTAAGAAGGCTTCCCCCATAGTATCTATAAATAGATACTATTAAAAATAAATAATAGATAGATATAAATAATAATTGTTATTAGATATAGATAATATATAATAGTGTATTTTTCTTTAGGGGGTTGTTTTCTTTTCTCACCTGGAAGTCTTTTAATGTTCGGGGGGCGTTACCCCCCTTTCAAATTGCGAATTTTATATATCACTCTTTGGCTGGAGTCTTTCGTCTGTCGTCCCCTAGAAGGCATATGACGGGTTTTGTTTTTCCAGTTCAATCCGCCGATGCATAGCCGCCTTATACGCCATTAAACGAGCATGGCGGTGTTTGTGCGCTTTCGGTCGGGGCTTAGACGGATGAATGGCTCCGTACTGCGCTACCTTTCGTGTGTAATACTGAATTAGCTGGACAGTGGTTTTCATTTGATTGCTCCTTTCACTCTTGTATAAAGCCCTGCGTACAGGGGCCATCCTTCAATCGTTTCCGTAGTTAATGCTTCTTTGATTGTTATCTGTTCGTACACGTCCCCGTTGCGTACCTCAATTAGGGATTTTTCGTCCAACTCTATTACCTCCCCGCTATCACGTAGCAAGCCTACCATTTCGCCCTCCACAACCAGTTGGCCGGTTGTATAGCCACTTGCAATGTCGATAGTCTTTTTAATGTGTTCTGACAGGAAAATCATAGGCGTCACCTCAATTAGTTAATTAAGGCACATTCGTTGATCCCGACGTATCCATCATCGCCAATATGACGGCATTGGAGTGCGGTTTGACAATATCTTCCCATGTTTTAAAGCGCAAATCGTCATTGGTGATGCCCAGCTGGAAGTTTTTGTGGCCGGCCAAGGCATTGCGCCGAATCGCCGCCATCAAGGTGCGTTTCTTGTCGATATTGCCCATCAAACCTTTTTTGCGCACATCGTTGAAACGGGTTTCTTCCACGATAATTTCCTGCTCGTCTTTTGGCTGCAGATTCGGCAGCTCCAACTCGGCAAACAGCATTTCCTCCAATTCCTCGACCGTGATTTCCGCCTCGTAGTAGTCGATCCCCGGCTGATCTCCGGCACCCGCCCCTTTTCCCGGGCCTTGCGCGGCATCACCGTCCTTGGCGATCACATCGCCTACTTTGCTGTCTCCTTTGCCTTGCCCGGCATGTTTGCCTTTTTGAAAATTGTAGCGAAACCGATATTCGTCCAACGAGCGGATCGGAATTTTCACGACATCCCGCCCGTTTGACAAAATAATATTTTCCTCGCTGACCAGATCGGGCAAATTCTTTTTTATGGCTTCCTTGACCTTTTCCTGGTGACGGTTCTGGTCCTGGTGTCCTTTGCGGTGCAAGGACCAGTCTTCCTTGGAAACGACAAACGATGACGAGTCTTGCATGGAACCACCTCCAGCGTTTCTCTCTTGGATGAGGCTGCCCGGTTTCTCGATGGTTAGCGGTTCAACAGACTGCCGACATAGCGAAGAAGCTCATTTGCGCAAATCGGGCAGTAGTGATGCTCCTCAATTAACCGTCTGGTCACTTCGTTAATTTTCTTCAGCTGATGCTCATCAGGCGTTTTGTTCGAGGTCGTAATTTTGACCACATCTTTCAAGTCGGCGAACAGCTTCCGCTCGATCGCTTCCCGCAGACGATCATGTGTGCTGTAATCGAAGCGTTTCCCTTTGCGCGCGTATGCCGAAATCCGAATCAAAATCTCTTCGCGGAACGCCCGTTTGGCATTTTCCGAAATACCGATCTGTTCCTCAATGGAGCGCATCAGCCGTTCATCCGGGTCCATCTCCTCGCCGGTGATCGGATCGCGCATTTTGTTCATGTTGCAATACGCTTCCACGTTATCCAGGTAATTGTCCATCATCGTCTTGGCCGACTCTTCATAGCTGTAAACAAACGCTTTTTGCACTTCTTTTTTGGCCAGCTCGTCATATTCCTTGCGGGCGATGGAAATAAAATTCAGGTAACGTTCGCGCTGTTCTTTTGTAATCGACGGATGTTGATCCAGCCCTTCCTTCAAGGCGCGCAAAATATCCAGAGCATTGATGCATTCGGTGTCGCGACGAATCAGAGCGCTGGAAATGCGGTTGATCACATAGCGCGGATCGATCCCCGACATTCCTTCATCCGGATGTTCGTTGCGCAGTTCTTCCAAATCGGCTCCTTTAAACCCTTCCACCGATTCGCCATCATACAGGCGCATTTTTTTCAGCAGGTCGGCTCCCTGTTTTTTCGATTCCTTCAAACGGGTCAAAATAGAGAAAATGGCGGATGCCCGCAACGCATGCGGAGCGATATGAACATGGCTCAGGTCGGATTGTTTGATCAGTTTGGCATATATTTTTTCCTCATCGCTGACGCGCAGATTGTACGGCACCGGCATGACGATAATCCGCGATTGCAGCGCTTCGTTTTTCTTGTTGGCGATAAACGACTTGTATTCCGCTTCGTTGGTGTGCGCGATGATCAATTCATCAGCGGAGATCAATGCAAACCGGCCCGCTTTGAAATTGCCTTCCTGGGTCAGCGAAAGCAAATGCCACAGAAACTTCTCATCGCATTTCAACATTTCCTGAAATTCCATCAGACCGCGGTTGGCCTTGTTGAGCTCCCCATCAAAGCGATAGGCCCGCGGGTCTGATTCCGAACCATAGGTGGTAATCGTGGAAAAATCAATGCTTCCGGTGAGATCGGCGATATCCTGCGATTTTGGATCAGACGGGCTGAATGTCCCGATCCCGACACGCTGCGCTTCCGAAAAGATCACCCGTTTAACCGGGAAGTCCTCAATCCGTCCGCCAAATTCGGTTTCCAACCGCATCCGGTTGTAAGGAGTCAATTCCCCTTCAATCTTGACACCCAACTCGGCTTCAATTTCCGGACGCAACTCCCGCGGGATCAGATGGAGAGGTTCCTCCTGCATCGGGCAGCCATCCAAAGCATAGACGGCGCCTTCATCCGTTTTGGTGAAATCCTCCAGGCCTCTTTTCAGCATCGTGACAATGGTGGACTTTCCGCCGCTAACCGGCCCCATCAACAGCAAAATCCGTTTGCGCACTTCCAAACGTCGCGCTGCCGAATGAAAATATTCCTCGACCAGCCGTTCAATCGCCCGGTCCAGTCCGTATATTTCTTTGCTGAAAAATTTGTACGATCTGCTGCCATCCTCATTCTCTTCAATTCCAGCGCTTTTGATCATATTGTAGACACGAGAATGGGCTGTTTGCGCAATTGTCGGATTTTTCCGAACAAGTTCCAGATATTCTGCAAACGTGCCTCTCCACGTCAATTTTTCTTCTCGGGCCCGGTGTTCTGCGATACGCCTTAAAATATCCATGCACGCCACTCCTCCTTTTGAGCCACATCACTTCGAACAACAATGTACTTCCATATATATGAGTTTAGACAGTCAGGCATTCGTATTTTGCCAAACAAATGAGACGGGAAGTGCAAACTGTCTTTGTTTATTTTTATGCGTTCCCGACAAACCTGTTCAAGCAGATCACGAAAAACTGCCGGAAGCCGGCTATGGACGAGGTCTAACCGCCTGTCTGTTTCGCCATGCGTGAAACATTTTCAAAATGGAAACGCTACGCTATAATGGGAGGAGAATGGAAGTGAAAGGAGATGTCCCGATGGGCACAGTTATCGTAGCAGTTGTCTTTGCAGCCTTTCTGTTTTTTATTTTGACTGCCGGGTATAACGAAGATAAAACCTGGAACCTCTAAGCAACTTAGGGGTACGCCGGATCGGACGTATCCAGACTCCCATGAATCCCCACCCGCATCCTTCCCGGGCGAGCGGGTGGTCATCAGCGAACGGACGCATCCTTGAATAAAAAAAGCAGGTTCCTAATCGGAGCCTGCTTTTCGTTTTCCATCATTTTGGGTTGCTTGGTCCGGACTCGGCCGAATTAATTCGCTCAAGCAAAAATACCGCTGCGTTGCGAAATCGCCCGGTACAGCTCTTCCAGCGTTCCGCTCTGGTCGACGCGATATTGCGGTTCTCCGCGGTCTTCCAGATAATTGGTCACCAGGAACGTTTTCATCCCCGTTTGCCCTGCCACCATATCTTCCTGCATGTGATTGCCGACCATGATGCACGCATCCGGCTGCACTTGCAGCTTTTGGCAAATCTCCAGAAAATACTTCGGATTGGGCTTGGTAAAATGTGACTCTTCATAGACGGTCACCAGTTCAAAATCTTCCGGGGCCAGTTCAATCCAGGCCAGTCGACTGTGAATCGCGTCGCGCGGAAATACCGGGTTGGTGGCAACGGCAACGCGGAATCCTTGCTGCTTGGCCGCTTCCACGATTTTTTTCCCCCAAGGCGAAGGGTAGGTCAGATGGGAAAGCGTCGGAAAGACTTCTCGATAAAAGGTATCAAACAATGGCCACACCTGTTCTTTGCTTACACCGGTTTTTTGCAAAAAATGCTCCATAAATACTCGCTCGTTCGTCTTGTCAGGATCATCGTTGAGGATCATCGCCTTCGTTGCCTCCAAAATCACCTGAACCAATTGCTTGGCGTCAAATCGATCGCCTACATAACGCCCTAATTCCTGCAGATACGCTTTAATAAATGGGTCGGTTCGCATTTCCAGCAACGTTCCGTCCAAGTCGAACAAGATGGTCGTGGCTTTGGCCATTGTTATGCCCCTTTCTATTTCTTCTCTTGAAGCAAGGTTGCGCGGCGATGGGTCAAACAGTTGCATTTGCTTTGATCCGCGTCGATATCCAGCAGCGAATCGATCAGGATGTTTCCGATCGTTTTTGATTCCTGATAGAAAATATCGCTCAAATCTTTATGATCCCAATCTTTGATGATGCCTTCTGCATAGTTGACGACCATGTAGACCCCGGCGTAGCAAGCGCCGATTTGCCGTGCGAGATACACTTCCGGCGCGATGCTTTGCCCAACCATATCGGCATGCCAGGTCCGGAACATTTGCACTTCCGCCGGACTTTCAAAATGCCGTCCGTCAGTATTTACATAAATACCGCGTTTGAACACGTGTCTGCCTTGATGGGCAACATGTTTTTTCGAATTTTTGTACAAGGCGTCCGCTTGCGTCGGGCAAATCGCTTCCCGCATCACCAACAGGTACGGTCCGCCCAGTTCGACGTCGGTCCGCATCGAGTTGTCAATGTAATCGTTCGGAATCACCAGATCGCGCAGTTCGAGCAAATGGTTGATGCTGCCGACACCGCCCTCAACAAATATTTTTTTCACACCTGCCTGCTGCAATACCCAAAAAAGCTGCTGGCTGGCAACACCGCGTTTTACAACATTCGGGCGCCATCCGTGCATTTTGCAGGTCAAAAATTGCTTTCCGCCGGCTTGCACCAATTTAAAAGCCGGGCTTGTCCCGTAAGGTGTCTCGAACTCCATATCGGTGGAAATGACCTCGACATCGTTTCGCTCAAGATCTTCGGGAAAATTGATGGAAAAAGTGCTGGAACCTCCAATGATCGCAAAATCGACAGCAGGAATAGCTGAAGCCTGAAGAACTGTCATTACTCAATACCCCTTTCATCATTAACTCAAGCCGGGAAATCCAATTTGGCGATAGGCCTCAAACACCACGATCGCCGCGCAATTGGACAAATTGATCGACCGGGTAGCACCGCTCATCGGAATCCGAATCAAGTTCTCCCGGTACTTCTCGGTCAACTCTCTGGGCAAGCCGCTCGTCTCTTTGCCTAAAATAATATAATCGCCGTCCTGATAGGTAACATCCGTATATAACTTCTCGCCCCACGTTTCGACAAAGTAAAAGCGGCCGGCTTGTTCACCCTGCTCGCTGGCAAAATGATCAAAACTGTCATAATGGCGGATGGTAACCGCATGCCAATAATCCAATCCAGCCCGTTTCAAATAGCGATCCTCCGTGGAAAATCCGAGCGGATGAATCAAATGCAAGTGGGCTCCGGTCGCTGCGCAGGTGCGCGCAATGTTACCCGTATTGGCTGGAATCAGCGGTTCGTGCAAAACAATATGTAACGGCATGTCCATTATCCCTTTCTGCTTTATCAACTTTTATTATACAAATTGGCGAATCGCTTTACCACCTTCTGGACAAACTTCAGCGCATTCACCGCATAGGCAAATAGCCTCCGTTACAGCGGAGGCCAGAAAACGAGCGGGCAGCCGTGCGGAACCGGCTTACGCTCTGATGTGAAAAAAGCCGTACTGAATGCGCGGTGTATAAGCGGAAGAATCCCGATACTCCCAGTAGCGCATCCGGCTGTTCGTCGTATGGGCGTTCACCAATGGCATGTTGTCGGCATCTTTTGCCACGACAATCGTGTTGTGCTGCCACTTGCCATCGCCGTTGAAATCGTAACAAATGACGTCGCCGACGGATAACTGGTCGGCACTGCTCTTCCGCTCCGCATAAAACGGCGCTTTGCCGGAAGCCAGCAACAAATACAGGCTATGCGCTACTGCCCAGCTGAAGCTCCAGTTGGCATTCCTGCCGCCCCGATACCACCAGCCTTTGCTGCGGCTGCCGGAAAACATCATCTCGATTCCGCCAGCATACAGACATTGCGAAACAAAATTGGTGCAATCGACATCAAAGTGGCGAAAAGCCGGGTTATACGAATTCCAATATTGTTCCGCATAAGCAACGGCCTGCTGACGGTTGTAGCGAGAGCGATGCCCCGGCCGCGGTCGCTGCATCGCTTCCACTTCCTGCGGGAGCGGAGTCCCCTCATCCGCTTTCCCCGGCTGGCTTAGCTCCAGTTGCTCTGGCTCTTTTACATCTTGCGGCTGGATATCGTGCTGTTGGGCACCCTGCTCAAAAAACCAGTCCCAGGGCTGCTGGAATACCCAATGATCATTGTCGTCCCTTCTCATGGTAACGGTTTGCAAGCGATGATATTCCTGACGGTAAGGCTGGCCCTTTTGGCGATACTCCAGCCGATGCCACAGTGAGAGGGCAACCTCCAGTTCACGTTCACTATGGTAAACTACTTGCTGCGGCACGGCCTTGGTCAAAGCTTTAACCGGCCTTGCCTGCCGCTTCGCCAACTGCTCCTGACTCCGTTGCCACCGTTGCTTTTCTACCATCCAATCCGTTGAGGTCAGAAAATATGGCGCGAGACGTTCCACTTGTCCGTCCACATGCGTTTTGTTCATCTCATCCAAATAAGCACGCAAGGCATCCTTCCACGATTGATTCACAGCTGCTTCCCCCGTTACTTCTGTCCGCGAGACAGTTTTCTTGAGTAAGCATATGAAGCAGATCATCGGTACATTCCTGTTTTTCGGCCCACCCTGTACCGGAATCTCCCGCTACAAGCGGCCAGCTCCCGCTTGTCGCCCGCCTTCTGCCCAGTCGCCTTCTGCCCAGTCAGTTATTGAGAATACTCTCTTCCAATACAGCATGCTTGTCGCCATATTTTTTGATGATATGCTGTTCTCCCCAGGAACAGAGCGAGTCCAGAATGTTTTTAAGGCTCCAGCCATACTCGCTCAGTTGATACTCCACCTTGGGGGGAACCTGATTGTAAATGATGCGTTCAATAATGCCATCCTGTTCCAACTCGCGCAGTTGCTGCGTCAGCATTTTTTGCGTGATTCCCGGCATCAGTCGTTTTAATTCGCTTGTCCGTTTTTTGCCATGCGTTAAATGACAAAGAATCACACATTTCCATTTTCCGCCAATGACTTCCAATGTTGCCTCTACGGAGATATTGTATTTTTTCATCGAATTTTCCCCCTGTATCCTCACAGGCACTTTTTAGTACCTATGTAACTTAAAAGTGCCTATAGCACAAAAAAGTGCGTACTTTTCCTAAATATCGATATAGACCATAATAACATTTGCCGGCCGGACCAGACCAGCCTTGCTCAAGCTGGTTGCTAACAGATTGGATAGGATTAGTAAAGGAGGACAATATGAGTTTGAATCAAAAACAAAGCATGTGGGCACTTTTGGCGTTGGCAATAAGCGCTTTTGCCATCGGCACGACCGAATTTATCAGCGTCGGCTTGCTGCCGCTGATTGCCCAAAACCTGGAAATTCCTGTAACTACAGCCGGCTTGACGGTTTCGTTATATGCTCTCGGCGTTACCTTTGGCGCACCTGTCTTGACTTCGTTGACCTCAAGGATGGGACGCAAAACTTTATTGCTATGGATTATGCTCGTCTTTATTGCCGGCAATTTGCTGGCGGCATCGGCCACAACGATCTCCGTCCTGCTGGCGGCCCGCGTTATCTCCGCGTTCTCGCACGGGGTGTTCATGTCGATCGGCTCAACGATAGCCGCCGATTTGGTTCCGGAACATCGCCGCGCGAGCGCAATATCCATCATGTTTTCCGGATTAACCGTCGCCACCGTCACCGGGGTGCCGTTGGGAACGTTTATCGGACAACAGCTGGGGTGGAGAACAGCGTTCCTCGCTATTGCCATCGTAGGGATTATTGCCCTGATCGCGACAAGCATCCTCATCCCCGTAGGCCTTAGGAAAGGCGTTCGTTCGTCCATCCGCGATCAATTCAAGTTGATTACCAATGGCCGGTTGCTGCTCGTTTTTCTCATTACGGCCTTGGGCTATGGCGGAACTTTTGCCGTCTTTACGTATTTATCTCCCTTACTGTCGACCATTACCGGTTTTTCGCAGGGAGCCGTTACGGTTATTTTGCTTGTTTACGGTATCACGATTGCAATCGGAAACGTGATAGGCGGAAAAGTGGCCAACCGCAATCCGATCGTCGCCCTTTTTTATATGTTTCTTTTCCAAGCGATCGTGCTCATCATCTTGTCGTTCACCGCTTCGTTGAAAGTGGTCGGCTTGCTCACCATTCTTTTGATGGGGCTGCTGCACTTTATGAATGTACCGGGATTGCAAGTCTATGTCGTCATGTTGGCGGAGCGCTTTGTTCCGGGAGCGGTTGATGTGGCATCCGCCATCAATATCGCGGCTTTCAATGCCGGAATCGCCATCGGTTCCTACTGTGGAGGGGTGATTACGGATTCGATCGGCTTGATTCATACCGGTTGGATCGGAGGTTTGATGGTTCTCGGTGCCGTGCTTCTGACGAGTTGGAGTATGGCGCTGGCACGTAACGAGCAAAAGCGCACGGCCTGAGCAAACCACGGCATTACTTTTCAACGTGGTTCTGGCGTTAATGGACGGAACATCTGCCGCAACTTCGCAACAGAACAGCCACATGCTGTCTTTACAACAAATTAGCTGATGTTAGGGAGGAAACAGACGATGATAAAAAATTTACAGGATACCACAACTTTGTACAATGGAGTACACATGCCCTGGATGGGATTGGGTGTGTTTAAGGTGGATGAAGGGCCCGAACTTGAACATGCTGTAAAAACAGCGATTAAACATGGCTATCGCAGTATTGACACCGCCGCAATCTACGGAAATGAAGCGGGTGTCGGCAGAGGAATTCGCCAGGGTCTTAAAGAAGCGGGCATTTCCCGCGAAGAGCTGTTTGTCACATCAAAAGTGTGGAATTCCGACCTGGGGTATGAAGCCACGTTAACCGCTTACGAACTAAGTTTGCAGAAATTGACTCTTGATTATCTTGATTTGTACCTGATCCATTGGCCGGTAGCCGGCAAATTTACCGAGGCCTGGCGAGCGCTGGAGACGCTTTACAAAGAAGGGCGCGTCAAAGCGATTGGCGTCAGCAACTTCCAGATTCACCATCTCCAAGAGCTGATGAATATGGCGGAGATCAAACCGATGGTTAATCAGGTTGAATTTCATCCACGCCTGATCCAAACCGAACTGCGCGCATTTTGCCGGGAGCAAAACATCCAGCTCGAAGCATGGTCTCCACTGATGCAGGGGCAATTGTTGGACAATCCGCTCTTGCAACAAATTGCCGCAAAGTATCATAAATCAGTTGCCCAGATCATTCTTCGCTGGGACTTGCAAAATGGAGTTGTCACGATTCCCAAATCGACAAAAGAACAGCGAATCATCGAAAATGCCGACGTGTTCGATTTTCAGCTGACAACAGAAGATATGCAGCAGATCGAGCGCTTGAATCAAGATCTTCGCGTCGGTCCAGACCCGGACAATTTCGACTTTTAATGTTATATGAAAAAGGATATAGTCTTTCTCCTATATCCTTTTTCCTTTTTACCCGATTTGACTGGTCGGTAAAATACCTTCCAGCGACAGCAAATATTCTTTGATGGCCAACCCGCCGCCATATCCGACCAAGCTGCCATTTGCACCGATGACACGGTGGCAGGGAATGATAATGGAGATTGGGTTTTTATTGTTCGCTCCACCAACCGCCCGGACTGCTGTTTCCTTCCCCATTGCCACGGCAATTTGTTTATAGGAACGGGTCTGCCCGTATGGAATCCGGGACAGCTGGTTCCAAACCTGTTTTTGAAAGACCGTTCCATACAGATCGATCGGCAACTCGAATATTTGCCGCTGGCCGGCAAAATACTCGGCTAACTGCTCTGCAACCGGCTGATTCATCTGTTCATTCAGTTCGATGTTGACGCTTCCCATGTATTTTTTGCTCCATGTCAGCAAACCAGGCAGGCGTTGCTGTTCGGTTCCAAATTCTACAAGGCAAACGCCCTTCACAGTTGAGGCCAAAAACAACGGTCCGATTGGCGATGACACGGAGCAGTAGCCAATAACAGTCGAATCCAAATTTACACCCATGCTTGTCCCTCCCCCGGCTTACTTGGCTGATTGCCAGAAAGCGAGTCCTTTGTCGATTTCAGCAAGCACTTCGGCCGATTCTTCCTTGTTCTTCGCATTTTCCAGCGCTGCTTTTGCCTCATCTCCGCCAATTTTCCCCAAAGCCCAGGCGGCGGTGCCGCGAATGACCGGACGCGGGTCATCATGCAGCAATTTGCTCAAATCCGGTACAGCCGTTTTATCTTTGAAGTGAGCCAAGGCAATAATCGCATTTCGTTGGATTGGCTTTTTGCCACGCCAGGAGGCTGAAGAAGTCCCGAACTTTTCTTTGAATTCCTTGTTGCCCATCGTTAACAGAGGGATCAACAAAGGCTTGACTACTTCCGGATCGGGCTGAAGCTCCGGATGATGGTTGAAATGTTTCCCTTTGTTTTTTGGACAAACCATTTGGCAAGTGTCGCAGCCATAAAGCCGGTTGCCGATTTTCGCCCGGTACTCATCCGGAATGAAGCCTTTGGTTTGGGTCAAAAAGGAGATGCATTTTTGCGCATTCAACTGCCCTCCCTGAACCAAGGCGCCTGTCGGACAGGAATCCACACAGAGGCTGCAGTCTCCGCATCCTTCATCGATCGGTGTATCCGGCGGAAGCGGCAAATTGGTCAAAAGCTCGCCCAAATACACCCATGAGCCAAATTCCGGTGTAATAATCATGCAGTTTTTCCCTGAAAAGCCAATTCCCGCCCGCTCGGCAACCGCCCGGTCGGACAGCGCCCCAGTATCGACCATGGATTCCACGCGTGCGTTTGGCTCTAATTGGTAAATATACTCGGTCAGTTTTTGCAATTTGTCACGCAGTACTTGATGATAATCCATTCCCCAGGCAGAACGGCTTAATAACCCGCGATACGCTCCTGGCACGGATTTCGGCGCATTTTCCAGCTTGGAGGGATAGGCGATGGCAATGGCAATCAGCGATTGTGCTCCCTCCAACAGCAGTTCCGGTTGTGTTCTTTTATCCAAATCGGGCTCCTCAAAACCCGATTCATAGCCTTTTTCCCGATGTTCAATCAAACGTTGCTTTAACTCAACAAACGGTTCCGCTGAAGCGAACCCGATTTTGTCAATTCCGATCTTGTGCGCATACTCAATGATTGCTTGTTTGGTTTGCGACCAATAGTTTGAACTGTTCACGTTTGTTTGATCGCCCCCGTAGCCAATTCATCGCAGCGATTGTTCCATTCATTATCGGCGTGGCCTTTTACTTTGGAGAACTGCACCTGATGCACTTGGGTCAGTTCCAACAGTTTTTTCCATAGATCCTGATTTTCCACCGGCTGATTTTTGCTGTTTTTCCAGCCGTTTTTCAGCCAACCTTTGTACCATCCTTGCTGAAAACAATTTACCAGATATGCACTGTCGCTATACAATGTCACCTTGCATGGCTCTTTCAACACCGCTAAAGCCTCGATAGCAGCTTGAAGCTCCATTCGATTATTCGTCGTATTGTCCGCTGAGCCGGACATTTCTTTCATATGTTCGCCATACATCAATACAGCTCCCCATCCTCCTGGTCCCGGATTTCCGGAACAAGCACCGTCTGTATAAATGGTTACCTCTCTCATTGGATGGCCCCCTCTCTGAACTCACTGTTATTGTAACGAAAGAAAACGGCTTTACGCAAAACATATCGCGCCGAACCGGGATAAATTCCCTTGCTTCCAATTGCTGTGTTATACTAAGCGCATGAACGCGTACGGAAAGGGGTTTTGTGAAATGCAGGTCAATATTGCACAAGACGTAACTCAGCTTCTCCCTGATGCAAGCCTGGGGGTGATTTTTTATAAAGACTCACATGTTACTCCTTCCCCCAAACTGCTGCAAGGGAGGATAAATTATTTTGTCGAGTTGTTAAGATTGGAACATGATCGGACGGGCATAAGCGAAATCACGTCGATTCAAAACTGGAGAACCGCGTTTAAAAAAGTCGGGATCGATCCTTCCCGCTATCGTCCGTCTGCGGAATCTTTGATTCGGCGGTTGCTGCAAGGTAATCCTTTTTTCTGGATTAATTCAGCGGTGGATGTTAACAATTTCTTATCCATCTACCACGCTCTGCCTTATGGGATCTATGATGCCGACAAGCTGCATGGCCCGATCGTTTTCCGCATAGGCACAAGTGCCGATCATTATATCGGTTTAAATGGAAGGGAAATGAATATGAACGGTAAGTTGCTGCTGGCTGACGCAACGGGCGCATTTGGCAGTCCCATCGTTGATTCTCAACGAACAGCTGTTACGGAAGAAACAAAAAATTTCATGCAAATCATTTATGTTCCGCAGGTCCCGTCTCCTCCAACAAGTGAAGAAATCATCGGAAGCACCGTTCAAATGTTTACTGAAATCAATGGCGGAGAAGTAGTCAGCCAAACATGGGTGACAGGCTGACCTATGAAAAAATGCGTTTTTTCACTTAAAAGCGAAAAAACGCATTTATTAATTCGGTTATGGTGCCGGTAGAGGGACTTGAACCCCCACGGTTTCCCTCACGATTTTGAGTCGCGCGCGTCTGCCAATTCCGCCATACCGGCAATTCCTTAAACAGATCAAATGGAGGAGGCACCCGGATTCGAACCGGGGCATAAGAGTTTTGCAGACTCGTGCCTTACCACTTGGCTATGCCTCCAAAAACAGAAATGGAGCGGACGACGGGTCTCGAACCCGCGACCTTCGCCTTGGCAAGGCGACGCTCTACCAATTGAGCTACGTCCGCAGAAATGGCTGGGGTGCTAGGATTCGAACCTAGGCATGACGGAGTCAAAGTCCGTTGCCTTACCGCTTGGCTACACCCCAACAAGTATACATTTAATGGGGCGATCGATGGGAATCGAACCCACGAATGTCGGAGCCACAATCCGATGCGTTAACCACTTCGCCACGACCGCCATGTATAAGTTTTTGGCAGGGGCAGTAGGAATTGAACCCACACCAAAGGTTTTGGAGACCTTTGTTCTACCATTAAACTATGCCCCTAAGAGAGTTAAATGGTGGCTCGGGACGGAATCGAACCGCCGACACGAGGATTTTCAGTCCTCTGCTCTACCGACTGAGCTACCGAGCCAAACAATATTTACATTTCCGCCATTTTTGAGAAGTAATGGCGGAGCTGACGGGACTCGAACCCGCGACCTCCGGTGTGACAGACCGGCGTGAACTCCAGCTTCACCACAGCTCCATGAGTAAAATATTTGGTTGCGGGAGCAGGATTTGAACCTGCGACCTTCGGGTTATGAGCCCGACGAGCTACCGAGCTGCTCCATCCCGCGACGATATGGTGGAGGCTGACGGGATCGAACCGCCGACCCTCTGCTTGTAAGGCAGATGCTCTCCCAGCTGAGCTAAGCCTCCACAACACCCCACAAAGTGTTGACCACCCATGTTGTAAATTCTTTTACTTTGTGGGGACCCCATTCAATATGGTGACCCGTAGGGGATTCGAACCCCTGTATGACAGCGTGAAAGGCTGCTGTGTTAAACCGCTTCACCAACGGGCCAAAATGGCGGATGGAGTGGGATTTGAACCCACGAGACGAGTTATCCCCGCCTACACGATTTCCAATCGTGCTCCTTCGGCCTCTCGGACATCCATCC
>NZ_JAFBEB010000009.1 GCF_016908525.1 Brevibacillus fulvus | reverse complement strand
AAAGAATCGCTATTACACGGTAAATAATTTAGGGGTTGGCAAGTGGTACATTTTTAATTGCCATTTGCTACATTTCTTACTTGCCAAAAACACATTATTACCGTTGTGATTTTCAGGTGCACTCACCAAGGGACTTAAATTGGAATGGTAGAACATATATTACGGAACAAGAACGTGTTGAGTATGCTAAGCGTTTTATCAAGACTTGCAGAGAAAAAGGTTTGCATGCAATCGCAATAACCGATCATCACGACACAGTATTTTATAAATATATCAGAGATGCGTCTTTATCCGAAGTGACAGAAGATGGCGGGGCTATTGATGAATCAGATAGAATTGTAATTTTCCCAGGTATTGAAGTTTCAATTGCACAACCATCTGCACAATTACTTATCTTGTTTGATCCTGATATTGATATTACATATTATTCACAAGTTCCAATCAAACTTGGGATCACCACCTCTGCAGAAACAGAAGCTAAAACTTGTCAGACAATACAGCTTAATTTATCAATAGCAGATATTCAGAACCGTTTATCTGAATCTCCAGAACTTGCTAATAGATTTATTATACTTCCAAACGTAAAGCCAGGCGGTTATAAGACTTTTTTAAGACATGGTAATCATACCGTTTTTTCTAATCTTCCATGCGTTGGCGGCTATGTGGAAGGAGTATATTTTGACGATTTAGGAGAAGGTGAAAGGAGGATTCTTGAAGGTAAGGTACCAGCTTGGTCAACAAGAGCTTATGGTGTTTTTCAGACTTCTGATTGTAGACAAGATGATTTAAATACATTAGGTACTTTTTCTACGTGGGTTAAATGGTCAAAACCTTCAGTGGAAGCATTAAGACAAGCATGCCTTTCGATTTCAAACAGGATATCACATCGACAACCAATAATTCCGAGTGTCTTCATTCAACGTGTGGAGATATCGGACAGTAAGTTTTTAGGGCCAGTAGATTTGGGGGTAAACCCTCAATTTAATGCTCTTATTGGCGGCAGAGGAACAGGAAAATCCAGTTTTCTTGAATATTTAAGGTGGGGACTATGTGATCCGACGATAGAAAATTCAACTGATGGTGGAATTCGGGCATTTGAAAAAAAGCGTTCTGATTTGATATCATCTACACTCGAAAGTATTGGAGCGAGTGTGACTGTTGATTGGATAGCTAATGGGGTGAAACACTCAGTAAAAAGAGATTCCAAAACAAACACGATTGAATTAAAAATCGGTTCCCATTCTCCTCGACCAGCTACAATGCAGGATGTACGATCATTAATTGGCATTCAATCATACAGTCAAAAGGAACTTAGCACAGTCGGCGTTGATATAAAAGAACTTAGGCGATTCATAGAAACTCCAATTAGGCCACAACTAAATGCACTGTCCGATCAGATTGAATCGTTGTCAACAGAAATTAGACAAGACGTAATTAGGCTAAGGGACAAAAAAAGAGTGTCAATGAACGTATCAAGAGAACGAATGGCTTTGGCATCATTAAAGGAACAAGCAAGCACTATTAGAGAACAATTGAAGGGACTTCCAGAAGAAAGCAAATTGACAGTTGATCAACACCCATTAATCGAGCAAGAAGCACTCTTCATTAACCGCTTTAATGAGAAGCTTGAGAAAATCATTAAAGATGTAAATACATTAAAAGAATCGGTTGAATCGTTAAACGAGACAATAAAGATTGATAATTTACCTAATGGAATACTCATTGGGGCACTTCAAGATTCTATTTCTCATTCAGTAAGTCAATTTAATGATAGCTTAGATTCTTTGACAAATGGTCTATTAGGTAATGAAGATCACATTCCCGAGTGGCGTAATTCAATTGTGCAGTGGGAACACATATATTCGATTCATAACGAAAAGTTTCAAGAAGCAATAGAGCAAAATATTCAATATCAGAATGAATTGAAAAACTTAAATGATAAAGAGGAGCAGATTAGAGAGAAAGAATCTCTTTTGTCTAAATACCTTGATGAGTTGATTGAATTAATGAACCCTGAAGAAGATATAGCAAGAAGAATTGATGAATTAATTAAACTTTATTACGGACAACGCCAGTTACTTTCCGATCAGTGTTCCTATCTTACCAGTCTCTCGAATGGACAAATTCAAGCTTCATTGGCAAATGCAGGTGACATTGAAGAGCATCATAGTATGGTAACAAAAACAATTCAAGGTGCGAACATTTCTACTGAGAAAATTCGTAGGCTTCTGGAAAGAATTGAAACGAGCTCCACACCTTTTGAAGAGTGGCAACGGATTGTATCGGAAATCCAATTAATTTGGGACTCGTTTGAGGAGAACGGGGCCGACTTTACAATCCCTGACGTACCAAGTTTAAGAAACAGCGGTCTAATTGATAATGAGATTAGAAGGCTTGCGGCAAGAATCGATTCAGAGAAGCTCATTACGTTATTATTGTATCGTTTTAAAGAAAAGCCAATCTTCAAGTATTGTGTTTCTGGTGGTGATGCTATTGATTTTGAGCAAGCCTCAGCTGGACAACAGGCAAGTGCTTTATTAAAAGTACTCCTCTCAAGTGAGGGGCCCCCATTGATAATCGATCAACCTGAAGATGATTTGGATAATGAAATTGTTGCGGAAATTGCCAACGATATTTGGGAAGCAAAAAAGAAAAGGCAAATAATTTTCGCAAGTCACAATGCTAATTTGGTTGTTAACGGTGATGCGGAACTGGTTGTTCATTTTGGATATAGAAATGAAGGTAATCAATCCATAGGCCATGTAAATACAGTAGGTTCCATTGATGTACCAGAAATTAAAGAAGCAATTAAAAAGGTAATGGAAGGCGGTGAGAGAGCGTTTAAATTAAGGCAAGAGAAGTATGGATTTTAAGTAATCGGGTCACTTATTACTTGCCTACACTATGTTTTTTCATTACCTAATAACCAGTGAGGCTCTACCACTGTATCGGCCCGTGTGCCGTGGCTAGGGCTCAACTTTAACGGGCTACGCCGGAGGCTTCCGCCTGGAGCCAATGGAAGAAGAGCAATCAGGCTAGGTTTTCAGCTGGCGTGTCGTTTCGCAGGTTGATCACCGAAATTTTATAAAGCGACTGCGCTCGGAGATGCTTATGTATCGCTGTTTTCGGACGGGGGTTCGAATCCCCCCGCCTCCACCATACATAAAATAAAATGCCGCCTGGAGGGCGGCTTTTTTATTTTATGTCAAGGAGAGAGAGGAATTGGACTGGCAAGTCCGAACGGACGGGAGGTTCGTCCGGGAACGAGCGCAGCGAGAGAACGCATCGATCTTTCCTTGAAAGGCGAAGGAGTCGAAGCGACAATGGAAAAAAGGTTGCTGATCAGGACTTTTAAAATTTCGTAAATCCGAGGTTTCAGCTTGGCGTCGAACGGGTAGATAACCGGTAACTATATATTTCGTTTTTACAGGATTTATAAATTTATGATTATCAGGGGTGTCCTATGGCAAATAAGAACAACAAAAGAGGCAAGAAACGTATGGTTTTAAATGGCTTACTGGCTCTGTCTACAATCAGTTCGGCAGGGGTAGCCGCAGCGAATAATGATTTCTCGGATATCAGCAACTCGTATGCCAAGGATGCCATCAAGGAACTGGTAGAAAAGGGGATTATCTCTGATAGTGATGAAGGAAAGTTTGATCCAACCGGTAAAATTAGCCGTGCCGATTTTAGTATTATTCTGGCGAAATCATTGAACTTAAATGTAAGCGATGTACCAGCTCAGGCAACTTTCTCGGATATCCCTACTGGCCATTATGCATATGCCTATGTTGAAGCGCTTTATAAAGCGGGACTGGTCAGCGGGATTGGGAACGGACAATTCGGGCCTAATCAACAGTTATCGAAAGAACAGATGGCGGTTATGCTGGTTCGTTCCGCTGGTGCCAATGTCCAAGGAATGGGAGGCCAGTTAACTTTTACGGATAGCAATGCGATTGCTGCTTATGCGAAGGATGCTGTCGCGTATGCATACACTTTGGGCTGGATACAGGGAAATGGGCAAAACCAATTCGATCCGACCATTCCTGTGCAAAGAGAAGAAATCGTACAAGTAATGAGCAAATACATTGACAAAACCGGAAATAGTCGCGAGGATTTACTGACTCAGAATGCGCAAAGACAGGCACCGGCAAACACGTCAACGGTTGGAGAAGAGAAACAAGATAAACCTGACCACAAGTTGGTTCATTTCCCAAGCGATCCAGTAGAACCAGCGCCGCAGCCACCGGTGGAAGAACCAGCACCGCAGCCACCGGTGGAAGAGCCAGCACCGCAGCCACCGGTAGAGGAACCAGCGCCGCAGCCGCCGGTGGAAGAACCAGCACCGCAACCACCGGTCGATTCAACACCCGGAAATACTGAAGGGGATAGCGGAGACAATGTCGGTGGAGACATCGGTGATGACAATAGCGACACCGATACGGGAAGCGACACCGATACGGGAAGCGACACCGATACGGGAAGTGACACCGATACGGGAAGTGACACCGATACGGGAAGCGACACCGATACGGGAAGTGACACCGATACGGGAAGCGACACCGATACGGGAAGCGACACCGATACGGGAAGTGACACCGATACGGGCAGTGACACCGATACGGGCAGTGACACCGATACGGGCAGTGACACCGATACGGGAAGTGACACCGATACGGGCAGTGACACCGATACGGGAAGTGACACCGATACGGGAAGCGACACCGATACGGGAAGTGACACCGATACGGGCAGTGAAACCGATACGGGAAGTGACACCGATACGGGAAGTGACACCGATACGGGAAGTGACACCGATACGGGAAGTGACACCGATACGAGCAGCGGCACAGATACGGGCAGCGGCACAGATACGGGCAGCGGCACAGATACGAGCAGCGGCACGGATACGGGAAGCGGAACAGATACGGGCAGCGGCACAGATACGGGCAGCGGAACAGATACGAGCAGCGGCACAGATACGGGCAGCGGAACAGATACGAGCAGCGGCACAGATACGAGCAGCGGCACGGATACGGGAAGCGGAACAGATACGGGCAGCGGCACAGATACGGGCAGCGGTACCGATACGGGCAGCGGCACGGATACGGGCAGCGGCACGGATGCTGGCAGCGATGCTAGCATTGAACCTTAAGAGAATGAAAAGTTGATGGTACAGCCCTTAGGAGAATCCTAAGGGTTTCTCTATAAACTCTCACTTTTTTAAAGGTCCAGTAAGAGGAATCCCGACATCTCCGCCCTATGCAACGTTTACCGATTTATCCTCTCGCCTCCTCTCGCCTCGCCTTCGCAGTCCGGCCCGATAGTGCTTTTTCATATTACATGGTGCGGTAGGAGCAAACGGAAGCTTATCCTCAGAACCGGTCCAACTTGACGGGCTAAACCGGCCTCCCTCGAGCGGAATTGCCGAGGAAGCCAAAAGCCGGGTATCCCGGTCCTTGTGCTGGCCGGTTTGATCGGCAAGAGAATCAATGTTTTGATCCGCTGTGCAAGTTGCTTCGGTTTGGAAGATACTGCCCTTGCAAACCGGTAAAAGGTTTGTTTGCAAACCGAGGCCTTGACTTTTCTGGTCAAGGTTTTTTTAGATTGAGGTTCCTCCATGTCAAGACAAATGGTAATGTTAAATTGCGTTAAAATCGGCAGTAGCAGATTGGTTTCAAGCCATTTTTGTAGTATTCTAACATTTATAAAAGAAATAGGCCAAAAGTCACTGATACAATTCTGTAAAGCTCCAGCCGCTTCTTTTTACAGACATAACCAACCATCCTTGATAAACATGTCATGTGGCAGGACTGTGAATGTTTCGGGAAAACCACAGCAGAAATGAGAGAATGCAACGATGCCCAGAAAAATGATCGCACTGCTTAACTTCATGCTCATTTGCCTTTTATTGACCGTTACTTACTGGCTATCGCCTACTGTGCCGTTGCCAAGCGACAGTTTTACCGCAAAACATGGGATGCTCGATTTAACGGAGCACGGTCTGGGGGCTTCCGGCATCGTTCGTTTGGACGGAGAGTGGGAATTTTACCCTGATCAACTGCTTTCGCCGACGGACTTTCAGCAGCAAACGGACAAGCCTCAGACAGCCGCCTATGTTCACGTCCCGCAGGAATGGGAAAGCTACATGACACACGACGGAGCGAAATTCAAGGCATATGGCGTTGGCACGTTCCGCCTGCAAGTCATGTTGCCCCCGGGAAACGAGAAGCTCTATGGATTCAAAGTGGACAATATCAAGACGGCTCACCGGATTTACGTCAATGGACGAGAGATCGGTTCAAACGGTATCCCTGGCCCCGCTCCGGAAAGCACAGCGGCAAGGAACACACCTTATAGCGCAAGTTTCTGGACAAACAGCCGGACGGCAGAAATTATTGTGCAAG
Organism: Brevibacillus fulvus; assembly: GCF_016908525.1. GTDB lineage: Bacteria > Bacillota > Bacilli > Brevibacillales > Brevibacillaceae > Brevibacillus_G > Brevibacillus_G fulvus. The sequence continues at coordinate 138,348 of NZ_JAFBEB010000009.1, read as the reverse complement.
TAGCTAATTTTGAATACTATTCTGGCGGTATTTCACACTCCATCTACTTTGGGGAGCAGGATGAAATCAGTTACCTGCGCCAATATTCCATCTCCTCCGATTTTATTGTTGTCACGGGCTTCCTCGTACTGGGAATCTACTTTTTATCCCTGTACCAGATGCGGAATCCCGAATTTTCCTGGCTGTATTTTGGTTTGTTTTGTCTGGCCAGCTGTTTGTTTACCTTGTCACACGGGGAGAAGCTGTTATCGTTGCTTTTGCCTTCCATGTCATATTCGTTTTTTACGAGAATCCAATTTGTCTCCGGAGCATTAACGGAGATCTTCTTGTTAATGTACGCCCGTTACTCTTTCCCAAGCCTGTTTGTGACAAACATTATGCCTGTGGTTCTCTACCTTTACACAGCCCGGTTTTTGCTCATCTTTTTTACCCCTGTCACAGTTTTTACCCATCTGGAGAGTGTCTCCTGGGTTTGTGCGTTTATTGCCATGATTTATGTGATTTATGTGATGATCGTTGCCGCAATACGGAGAATAGAAGGTGCCCTCTATTTGGTCATGAGCTTAATCTTTCTGGTAACAACTGCATTGATCATCTGTTTGGAGAATCTCCAGATCGCTGATTTTTATTTCTTTTTGCCATTTGCGACGCTGTGTGGCGTATTGTTTCAAGTTCTCTATTTGTCGGAACGGTTTACCAATGCATTCGCAACAGTCGAAAATTTGTCCGAACGGTTGATGAGAGCGGACCAATTAAAGGATGAATTTCTCAGCAATACGTCCCATGAAATGAAGACACCGCTGCACGCCATGATCAATATTGCCCAATCGCTGATCGACGGCGTGGCAGGGAAACTTAATCGGCAACAAACGGAGAATTTGGCCTTGATCGTGTCGACCGGTTGGCGAGCTGCGCGCTTGATCAACGATATTCTGGATTTGTCCCGTATTAAGAACAATGAACTTGTCCTGAACCCGCGGGCCATTCCGCTTCGTCCAGTGGTCCAATTCGTCATTGAATTCCATCGGCACTTGGTGAAAGAAAAACCGATTCAATTTGTTGATCGTCTTCCGGACAACTTGCCCCCAGTAGATGTCGATGAAGACCGGCTCGTGCAAATTTTGTCCAATCTGATTGGCAATTCGGTGAAATTTACGGCGGAGGGAGAAATCGTGATTTCCGCCCGTGAGCGGAATGGTTTTCTGGCGATTTCCGTCACCGATACGGGTATCGGGATTCCAGAAGATCAAAGAAAAAGCGTCTTTGAGTCCTATGAACGCGCGGACAATGTGGAAGGCATGTATGGAGGAACCGGGCTTGGTCTGAGCATTACCCGCAAACTGGTGGAGCTGCATGGCGGCCGGATTGAAGTGGAATCGCAATTGGGCAAGGGTTCAACCTTTACTTTTACGCTCCCGATCTCGCAAAAAGCGGAACGATCGGCGAATGTCTCTGCCGGAAGAATAGCCAGGAGTTTGCAAGACACGAACGAGCTTTTCGATCTGTCGGGACAAGAGCAGTTCGATTCATTTGAGCAAGCGGATTATCCCATGGCCCTGTTCCCAAAACGCATGGGTGAAAACGGTCCCGTCGTTCTCATCGTTGACGATGATGCGACCAATCGTCAAGTATTGATAAATATTTTATCGATGGAGGGATATACCGTCATCACCGCTTCAACCGGGGCACAAGCGCTGCACGAGCTTGAGCAGAACAGCCGAATCGATCTGGTCATTCTGGATTGGATGATGCCTGAAATGTCGGGAATTGAGGCGTGCAGACAAATCCGCAAGAGGTGGTCGCTGTCGGAATTGCCGGTGTTGTTGTTGACCGCCCGCAACCGCCCTGAAGACAGGTTAGCCGGCTTTGAAGTCGGAGCCAACGATTTTCTGGGGAAGCCGGTGGAAGTAGGTGAATTAAGGGCGCGGATTCGCACATTAATAAATGTCAAGCAATCGGCTGACGCGCTGGTCGATGCGGAAATGGCCTTTTTACGAGCGCAAATCAAGCCGCACTTCCTGTTTAATACCCTCAGCACGATCATTTCCGTTAGCCACTATGACTTGAATAATGCCCAGCATTTGCTGGACAGGCTTAGCCGCTACTTGCGGAACAGCTTTGATTTTCAAAATAAAGAAAGTCTCGTTCCGGTCGAAAAGGAACTGGACTTGCTGCAATCTTATCTGTTTATTGAACAAGTCCGTTTTGGCGACCGCTTGGCCGTTGATTTTGACCTGGACGAACGAGCGAAAGGTCTGATTCCTCCGCTGACCATCCAGCCGATTGTGGAAAATGCGGTACGTCACGGCATTATGAAACGCGAGGATGGAGGAAAGATCAGGGTGTCGGTTACAACCGATTCCTCCGGATTGATCATCGAGGTAGCGGACAATGGAATCGGAATCTCTCCGGAAAGACTCGATACTCTGTTGCACCCGGAAGCCTTGCTGCCGCGTCAGGGGGTAGGTCTGCTCAACATTCACCGCCGCTTGGTTCACCGTTACGGAGAAGGTTTGCACATCCACAGTACGCTGGGAGAGGGCACTTTGGTCCGGTTCCGCGTACCAGCCGACACAACAAGAGAAGAGAGGGAGGAGAACGATGCTCAACGTTATTTTGGTCGATGATGAGAAGCCGGGCCTGGATTTGCTATATAAAATGATCAGAGATCAGACCGATTTTCAGGTTGCCGGCGCATACACGAAACCGTCGGAGGCGTTGGCGGCAGCTTCCGCGTTGCGGCCGCACGTCGCTTTTCTCGATATTGAAATGCCGGGGATGAATGGTTTGGAGCTGGCTGAAAAACTGACGGAGCTTCATCCCGGGATGGAAGTTGTCATGGTGACAGCCTTCAACGAGTACGCTGTGCAGGCGTTTCGCGTCAACGCGATCGACTACTTGCTGAAACCTGTCAGTCCGGACGAGATGATTCGCTGTGCCCGCAAGCTGAAATCAAGGTTGACCGTTCAGACGCAGTCGGAATCGCAGTGGGAAGCGCAAACGGTTGGCTTCGGGGGGTTTGAAGTGCTGGCCGGGGATCGCCTGGAGCCGATCCATTTTCCGACGGCGAAGGTGGAAGAACTGTTGGCGTTTTTGTATGTTCATCGCTTGACCGGCGCATCGAAATGGACGATTTGCGAGCAGTTGTGGCCGATGTTTTCTCCGGAGCGGGCCGAGCAAAATTTGCATACGACCGTTTACCGGTTACGGAAGTTGCTTGCGGAATATCGGATGCCGTTTGAACTGAAGCAGCAGCTGGGCAATTACAGACTGACAGGTTGGAACCATTGCGATTTCATTGAATTCGAGGAACTTTCCAACGAAGCGGCGGACAGCAAATCGGCTGACAAGCAAACGCTGGAGGCTGCTGTTAAACTGTACAAAGGCGCTTTATTTGAGGGAAAACCTTTTGATTGGTGCCAACCGTTGCGGGAAAGGATGGAACAACGATATTGCACGTTCGCCAAGCAGTTGGCCTTCAAGTATGATGAGGAGGGTGAATATGTTCGCGCGGTGGAGCTTTTGCGTTCCCTGCTCGAACGATCCCCCTTTGACGAAGACGGGCATGAAATGCTGCTGAGTCTATATGCCAAGCAAAGAGACCAGGTTTCCTTTTTGCTTCACTACAATAAGCTGCAGCAGATGTTGCATGACGAACTGGGAATCCTGCCGGGGACGAGAATCGTCCAGTTGTACACCGAGATGTTGAAAATGGAATAAACAGAAAGCCGACGGAACGGTTCGCAAACAGATTGTTTGCGAACTTTTTTTGAAAAGAACTCGGTTTGGCATCGTGATCCCGCTCGCAACAGTTGCTGCATAGCGAAACAGCCGGAACTTTGTCAGAAATTGTTCAGAACAGATTGCTAAACTGGTTGCAAGCGTGTGAAAGAAGGTGCAACAAGCTAAGCGATAGTTTTTACACCCTAGTTTAAAACCCCAGGCGGTTCGCAAAAAAGGTCTGAGAAAAGATACTGCTTGCATGCACTATCGGCAAATGGGGGAGAAAGAATGATGGAAAAGTTTACACAGCCTGAGGAGCTGATCGGTTTTCAGCTGATCCATGATGTTTACACGAGAAACAAGAAACTGTTAATTGCTGCCGCAACAATTTTGACAAAAGAGCATGTGCGCATGCTGCAACTGCATAAGATCACCTTGACCAGCAAGGACGTCAAAAATGCCGGCCCGTACAGTCCTGTGCCACCCAACGAGGAGAGCCAGCTGATTAACGAAATGGTGTCCCGGCTCTATCCATTTTTTCAGGAAATCCAACATACCAAAAAAATCATGCTTGGCGAATTGAGAAAACAAGTCGTTCCGCTTGTGCAATCCGTTGTCGAACAACCGAATTTATTAAAAGTGCTTGCGGCACTGCAGTCCAAAGACGACTATTTGTACCGGCACCCAATCGGGGTGGCGATTTTGGCGACTTTGATTGGCAAGTGGATGCAGATGGAAGAGGCGGAACTCTTGCAACTCACAACGGCCGCCCTGCTCCATGATATTGGCAAGCTCAAAATCCCGTCTGAGATTCTGCACAAGCCGACCAAGCTGACCTCCGATGAATTTGAAATGATGAAAAAACATACAATCCACGGCTATACGATGATCAAGGAAACGATTGGAGCCAGCAGCAGACAAGCGCTTGTAGCGCTTCAGCATCATGAAAGAAACAACGGAACCGGCTACCCATTCGGCATCCGGGAGGAAAATATCGATCTGTTCAGTCAAATTGTTTCGATCGCGGACGTGTTTCATGCCATCACCTCGAATAAAGTGTACGGCGGCGCGTTTCCCTTTTTTCAAGTGTTGGATGAAATGAACCAAAGTTCCTATGGAGCCCTTAATCCTGCCATTGTTCGCATACTGATCGCCAAATTGATGCAATGTCTGATTGGAAACAAAGTCGTCCTGACGGATGGTTCGAGCGGAGTCATCGTCATGATTAATCCGTTTGATCCGATTCATCCCATGATTCAAACCGATGCATCTTTTGTGGATTTACGCAAAGAGCCGTCGATACAAATTGAACAAATCATCCCTTAAAGAAATCATTTTCACTGCTTGGCCAAACCTAAGGAACCTTTCATAAAAACAACAGTGAGGAAACTCGCTGACTAAGGATGGTTGTTGTGTATGCAATATCAAGGAAGAATCGTTTTGACCGCATTCATCGCGCTCCTTGTTCTCATCCTGCACAATGCAAACTCTGCCTTTACCATCGCCGCATTTGTGGTGACGCTCCCGATCGCCTGGTGGCTCGGCAAACAATATGACATCAAAAAGTACCATGCGGAAAGAGATCCGCTAACAAACGTGTTTAATCGAAAAGTGATTATGGAAAAAAGCTTCCGCAAGTTATATCAGCGCTGTCTGAGACGGAGAGAAAAGCTGGTTGTTGCTTATATCGATATTGATAATTTTAAACAGATTAACGATTGTTATGGGCATGAGCTGGGCGATCTGGTTTTAACAAGAACCGCAGGCATTCTTGCGCAAACCGCGGGAAAAAACGATTATGTCGCCAGATGGGGCGGAGATGAGTTTTTGCTTCTGTTATGTTGCAAGGAAGAATCGTCGGTAAACGAACTGTTGCAAAGACTGCAACGTAAATTCAATGCCATTTCCAAAGAACTGGACACCAGAGTTTCGATTTCTGTCGGATTGGCCACCGCTCCAAATGAAGCTTATCTCCTGAATGATTTGATCAGAGTGGCTGAGCAAAAAATGTACCGCGAAAAAGTGCATCGTCATTTCGAACAGTCCAGGGGGGCAAGCAAAAAAAGCCTTCATTTTATACGGGGATTGAAATGAGGAGTGGTTGGGGATGGAAATCGTCGAGTTTTGGGACGGGCAGTTGCTTGTCATTGAATACGAGGAGAATACGTACTTTACCCAAATTTTGAAGGTTACCGAAAACTTTCTGAGCGTTCAATATCCGCTGAGCAAAAGCGGCGTACGGATGAATATCGATTACGGAAAACGCATCCATGTCTACTTTCATATGATGGGGCAGGGCATGTATGAGTTCGCTTCCACGCTGACACTGTTGGAAAATCAATTATCCATGCTAACGCCTCGTCCGGAAGAAATTAAACGTACGGAGAAACGCAATTATTTTCGGGTTCCGGCCGCATTGGCGGTTGCGATTGAGACAGAGGAAGGAAAAAAGGCAAGGTTTACAACGGAAGACGTGAGCGGCGGAGGCATGGCTTTTTTCGCCAAAAACCACGATCTGTTTCAAGTCGGTGAAAAAATTAAAGGCTCGTTGCTGGTTGCCCACCATCCGGAAGCCAAGGATATTTCGTTCCAAGGCAAAATCGTGAACGTGATACAGGAGAAAGATAAGTTTTCGCGAATTTCCGTGGAATTTATTGACATGAAGGAACATGTAAGACGAGAGATTATCAGTTATTGCATTCGCAGGCAAATTGACATTCGCAACAAAGGAAAAGGGTTCCAGAGATGATTCGGAACAGTTTGCCTGTAATGGCTGAAAAGTGAACATTTTTTCGGAGTTCAACCTCTAACATCGGGCGCGATCCTTGAACAAGGGCAGCGCCCTTTTACGCATATCGGCCAGGTTCGTATAATCATTATCGTGAGAATGAGTGTATAATTCAGAATAACGATGATGTGAGGAAAAGGGAAGAAAGATGACGTTACAACAACTAAAATATGTGATTGAAGTAGCGAGGAGCCGTTCGATTAACAAAGCAGCGCAAAGGCTGTTTATTAGTCAACCCAGCCTTTCCAATGCGTTGAAAGAGCTGGAGGAGGAAGTCGGAATTACCATTTTTTTGCGAACGAACAAGGGAATCTTGATTACTCCTGAAGGATCGGAGTTTCTCGGTTACGCCAGACAGGTAGTGGAACAGGCTGAACTTCTTGAAAATCGTTATACGAATACAAGATCGCCGCAGCAACATTTCTCTGTCTCGGCCCAGCATTATTCGTTTGCGGTAAGTGCTTTTGTACGACTGTTAAAAGAATACGACCGGGAAGAATACGAGTTTACTTTGCGGGAAACGAAGACTTATGAAATTATCGATGATGTGAAAAACTTGCGCAGTGAGATTGGCATTTTATATGTCAATGATTTTAACGAAAAGGTGATCCAAAAGTTTCTCAGAGAAGGAAATTTGCTGTTCCATGAGCTGTTTGAGGCAAAACCCCATGTGTTTATCAGCTCGAAAAACCCGCTGGTCAAACAGGAATATGTGACGCTGACGGATTTGCTTCCATATCCGTACCTCTCTTTTGAACAAGGCGATTATAATTCCTTTTATTTTTCCGAGGAAATTTTGAGTACGCTCTCCAGGCCCAAAAATATTCGGGTGTCGGATCGGGCCACTTTATTTAATTTGCTGATTGGTTTAAATGGCTATACGATTTCAACTGGTCTCATTAGTCATCAATTAAACAGCAAGGACATTATCGCCGTTCCCCTGAAAGTCAAAGAACGGATCAATGTCGGCTATATCACGCATAAAACCGTTACAAACAGTCCGTTGGCCAATATTTATATTCAATACTTAAAAGAGTCAATTGAAGAGGAATTGCGTCAGTTATAGTTTGAAACTATAACAAGGGATAGATTAATCGTGTTACGTTATAATGAGCTTCCTGTGCTATTCTTTCCTTACATCGAACGAACAGTAAGTAAAGGAAAGAGGGAGAGGGATCAGTTATGACGAAGACACGAGTGAAAGCTCCATTTCGAGCAGATCATGTGGGGAGTTTATTGCGGCCAGAGCGCATCCATCAGGCCAGAAGGGATTTTCAGGAAGGCAATATTACCGCACAAGAACTGCACGCTATTGAAACGGAAGAAATTAAAAAAATCGTTGACAAGCAAATCGAAGTCGGACTCCAGGCTGTTACCGATGGAGAATTTCGCCGCAGATTTTGGCATACCGATTTTCTCGAACATTTGAATGGAGTGGAAGGCTACATTCCAGAGCGCGGATTTGCATTCAAGGGAGAGGAAACGGAAAGATACGATGTGCGCGTTGTCGGGAAAATTTCGTTTAACCCGGATCACCCGCATATCAAAGATTTTCTCGAGTTTAAAGAAATCGTTGGGGAGCGGGCTGTTGCCAAACAAACCATTCCAAGTCCGAATCAATTGTTTAACGCTGGTATCCGCAATTTGGAAATTTACCCTGACATTGAGGAATATACAAAGGATGTTATCCAAACATATCGAGATGCGATCAAAGCTTTTTATGATGCAGGCTGCCGTTACTTACAACTGGACGATGTTTACATTGCTGGTCTGAATGCTCCGGAAATTCCGTTTAATGATAGCGGCTATTCTCGCGAACAATTAATCGACTTGGCTTTGCGCGTGGTGAACGGAGTATTGGAAGACAAACCGGAAGATTTGATTGTAACCACGCACCTTTGCCGTGGAAACTACCGTTCGAAATGGGCGTTTGAAGGAAGTTATGCGAAAATTGCGCCAACATTGTTTGCAAAAGAAAAAGTAAACGGCTTTTTCCTCGAATATGATGATGAACGTTCCGGCGACTTTGGACCACTGGAATACATTCCGAACGGCGGCCCGCAAGTAGTGTTGGGTGTATTCACATCAAAACATGGAAAGTTGGAAGATAAGGACAATATTAAAGCGCGGGTGGAAGAAGCGTCAAAATATGTGCCACTCGAGCAATTGTGCATCAGTCCGCAATGCGGATTTGCCTCCACTCATCACGGAAATATTTTAACCGAAGAAGAGCAATGGGCGAAGTTGAAATATATCGTCGAGATTTCCAAAGAAATTTGGGGATAAATTGATTGCGTATCGTGAAAGCCAAAGAAAGCTCGCTTCCCAAAAAAGGGGGGCGAGCTTTTGATTTGACAAGACAGACTGTGTGCGAGTAAAATAACTTCTTGGCTTTCAAACCCGGTTGGCAGGAGCAGCGGTTATGAACAGTTTTCCGCCGAAATGGAATCCCCACAATTTGGACTTGATGCATGGAGAGGAAAATATGTATCATAAATGAATAAGTTGAGTAAGAGTGAAAATAATTTGCAATTATGCAAATTATTAATAATCAAATTTGCGGTTTGTGCATATCGATCCCAATGCGCGGCAAACTCTTTGGTATTTGTAAAATAGGAAAGGAAACTTCCGTAAGCAATTGTTATTTTATTCATGGGGGTTATTTATGGAAACGAAGCTATCATTTAAATCAATTGTTATTATCGGGTTCATGCTGTTTGCACTGTTTTTTGGCGCAGGCAACTTGATTTTCCCGGCGATGCTTGGTCAATCGGCCGGATTAAACCTTTGGTCGGCCAATTTCGGATTTTTAATTACAGGCGTGGGGTTGCCGCTGCTGGGTGTGCTTGCTTTTGGATTCTCTGGAAAAGAAGACTTGCTTTCTTTGGCCAGCAGGGTTCATCCGGTGTTTGGAGTTGTCTTTACTTCTGTGCTCTACTTAACGATTGGCCCATTGTTTGCGATTCCGCGAACGGGCAGTGTTTCCTTTGAGATCGGAATCAAACCGTTTCTTCCCGAAGGCGCCGGATTTGTTCCATTGCTGGTGTTTACGATCGTTTATTTTGGGGTAACGTGTCTGTTTTCTCTTAACCCTTCCAAGATCGTCGATATTGTCGGGAAAATTTTGACGCCGCTGTTGCTTTTATTTGTCGGAATATTAGCAGTTGTTGGAGTCGTCAATCCTATTGGAAAACTGCAGCCACCGACAGAGAAGTATACTGCCCATGCGTTTTTTCACGGATTTCAAGAGGGCTATTTAACGATGGATGCGCTGGCCGCGTTTGTATTTGGGATTATCGTCATTAATACGATTCAGGCAAAAGGGGCAACAGCGAAAAAGCAGATGATGAGCGTTTGTTTGAAGGCTGCGGTCATTGCTTCCTCGATCCTGGCGATCATTTATTCCGTGCTTTCGTATATCGGGGCGACCAGCGTGGAACAATTCGGCCACCTCGATAACGGCGGAGCGGTATTATCGCAAGTATCTCATTTTTATTTCGGAATGTTTGGCAGCATTTTGATGGGATTGATCGTCATTTTGGCTTGCCTGACCACGAGCGTCGGGCTCATCACTGCCTGCGCTGCCTACTTCCATAAATTGATTCCGTCTGTCTCGTATAAAACGTTCGCCATCGGGCTGTCTGTTTTCAGTACGATTATCGCCAACGCTGGGCTTGCCCAGTTGATTTCGTTTTCGGTTCCGGTATTGACGATTATTTATCCCGTCGCAATTGTGCTGATGTTTTTAACCTTCTTTCATTCCTGGTTCAAAGGAAAGGCTTCCGTCTACCAAGGCAGCTTGCTTTTGACCTTTTTGATCAGCCTCATAGATGGTTTAAAAGAAACGGGGCTAAACGTAGCCTTTCTCGACGACTTTCTTCGCCAGTATTTGCCGCTTTATAACATCGGGCTGGGCTGGATCATCCCTGCATTGATCGGATGCGCCATCGGGCTGGCGATAAAAATGCCTGTTAAAGGACAGAACAACCAGGATTACTACCCGGCTGAAACGCTGAAATAAGTAATCGAATATCGTTAGCGAACACACAACCACCTGATGAGGGTGGTTGTGTTTATTTGTCCGCCCTTTCTCCCATGCTAGGAAAAGAAAACCAACAGGAGGAGTGTATGAGCATGGAGGGAAAATGCCCGACGATTTGGCTGGAGGAACAACCGCCGGCTGGTTTGGAAAATTGTACAGATTGCGGGCTTTACCAGCACGGGTCAAGAATGGTTTGGGGCGAAGGAAATCCACAAGCCCCGATTATGATCGTCCTTGATAATCCGGGGGCCAGAGAAGATCGGGAAGGGCAGCCCCTCCTCTGTGGAACGAGGGAAACGATGCAAAAGGCGCTGTATGCGGCGGGACTCGATCAGCAGGATTTATACGTCACGTACATTTTAAAGCGCCGCCCCACCAAGGCCTACGACAAGACAGCGACGCGGGCCATCTGCATGCAGCATTTGCTGGCGCAATTGGACAGCAAGGCTCCGCAAATGGTGGTTTGTCTGGGGAATGTCGCGGTTCAGTCCTTCTTCGGAGAACCGGAAGCCGAGGTGAAAACGCTTCGACAAGCGTGGCATTCACCGCGCGGCGTAAAAACGGCCGTTTCCTATCATCCGTTGGCGGTGCGCCGTCGTCCCAATCTATGGAGCTATTTTCTGAAAGATTGGGAGTTTGTGGCTGCCGCATACAAAGAACAGGCATTGCAGTAAAGGAGCTCGAATGGTCGATGCGGTTGTTTGCGTCATGGAGACGATGATGAGAATTTCAACCCGGCATGTAATGGAAATCCGCTCATACATATGGTTATGTCAGACAAAAACGGGATAACGGGCGAAGCACTTAGGAGAATACGAAGGGAGGGTGGCTTCTTGTTAAACGAAACGCTTTCTGCAAGCATGTGGAAACGTTTTGTGCAAGAGGGTGTGCTGGATTCGACACGCATGAACAAGCGAATATCGGAGTCGTGGATTCGCTGCAAGCAGGCGGTCGTCAACCCGTATTCGGGAACAGGGCGGAGCGTCTTGAGCGGCAAGGCTTTTGACAGTCAAAAGCAGAAGTCGCGGCAATGGCTCGAACTTACCTTGCCTCATGTCCGCAAGCTGACTTCCTTCATCGAGGATACGGGGATGCTCGCCTTGCTGATTGACCCGGAAGGCTACGTGCTCTCGATGAACGGGCAAAGCCCTGTTTTGCAGCGCGCCCGGGAGATCAATTTTGTGGAAGGTGTGCGCTGGACAGAGGAGGAAGTGGGAACCAATGCGATCGGGACGGCCCTGTACGCAGGAGAGCCGGTCATGGTGATCGGGACGGAACACTACTCCGTTGCCTCGCATCACTGGAGCTGCTCGGCCTCGCCGATCCGCGATGAACAAGGGCAGCTGCTCGGCATCGTCGATCTCTCTTGTCCGATCGAGCGGACACATCCCTATATGCTGGCGATCGTTTCGACGCTCGCCTATACCGTTGAACAGGAATGGAAAAGACGACGGCAACAAGATGAACTGGAACTGATTCGCACGGCGTGGGAACAGCTGGAAACGGTGTTTCCGGGCGTGATTGTCAACGAACGACAGCAGATTGTCCTGGCCAACAAAGCTGTTCGGGAAAAAACGGCGCCATCCTCCGGAAGATGGACGTATCCGGATTTCTTGCGTGAGTACGGATATGCAGAGCGGCAGCGAACGCCTGTCTACTCCCGGCAGCACGGAGGGCTTCTTGGGTACGCGATCATGCTCAGCGAACCTTCCCGGCGCAGTTTGCTTCCCGCCTCTTTTTCCGCGCAACCGATTCGCTTTGGGGGAGAAACCGGCGTCAGCAGCGTATTTCGGCAAGTTTTACAGCAGATTGAGCGCATTTCCCGGCGCAGCATCAACGTTTTTCTCAAGGGGGAGAGCGGTACGGGCAAAGAGTTGGTTGCCCGGGCCATCCACGATAATAGTCCGTGCAATAACGGCCCGTTTATTGCCGTAAACTGTGGCGCAATTCCGAAAGAACTGATTGAAAGCGAGCTGTTTGGCTACGCGGAAGGGGCTTTTACGGGTGCGCGTCGTCACGGCTACAAAGGAAAGCTGGTGCAAGCGAACGGCGGCACCTTGTTTCTCGACGAGATTGGCGAAATTCCGCCGCAGATGCAAGTCGCCTTGCTGCGCGTATTACAGGAAAGAAAGGTTACGCCGATCGGCAGTTCTGCGGAGATCCCGGTTCAACTCCGGATTATTAGCGCAACGCATCGGGATATGAGCCAAATGGTCAAGGAAGGAACGTTTCGCGAAGACCTTTTTTACCGACTCCACGTTTATCCTCTCTCTATTCCACCTTTGCGCGAACGAAAAGAAGACATCCCTCATCTTGTTCGCTACTACTGCCAAAAAAACAATCTCGATGTGCCGATGTTTCCTGAGCTGATCGATCAGTTTATGCATTATGATTGGCCAGGAAACGTCAGGGAGCTGTTTAACGTACTGGAGCGGCTCAGCGTCATGACTGAAGAGGAGATTCCCCTGCTGCTGCCCGAGCTGTTTGGCGGCGATTTTGGCCTGCTAGCTGCCACAGCGGCAACGACCGAGTGGGATGGACGGAGCTCCAGCCGGGAGGAATCATGGTCTTATCGCGAACAGCTCGAAAAGCAATCGATTGTTCAGGCTTTGCACAAGACAAATGGAAGCGCTTCCGCTGCGGCGAAACTGCTGGGTATTCCCCGCAGTACGTTTTACCGAAAACTGCAAAAATATCGCCTCTAGCGCAGCGCGGAAAGGAGCAGAGATGGACAGTGCAAATGTACCGGCGCGGCTTCGCTTGCTGGACCGCACCTCCCGGACGTGCGAAGCGATCATGCTGCCGTTTGCCTTCGATGAAGCATACGGAAAGCAGGTTGGAGAAGGGCGGCTGGAACCGGCCGTTCATCTGTGGAGACATGAACGAGCTTTTGTCCTGGGAGCACGAGATGGCAAACTGCCGTATGCCGGAGCTGCCATCAGCTGGCTGCGCGGGCAAGGGTATCAGGTCAGTATCCGCAATTCAGGCGGCGCGGCTGTTCCGCTCGATTGCGGTGTCGTGAACCTTTCCTTGATCTTGCCCACTCGGCCGGGGGAACTCGATATACAGCGCCATTTTGTGCTGATGGCGGATTTGATTCGGCACAGCCTGGCAACGTGTACGGACAGGATTGAGACTGGTGAGGTAAGCGGCGCCTACTGTCCGGGAGAATATGACCTTAGTCTGGATGGCAAAAAGTTTTGCGGGATTGCCCAAAGAAGGCAAACGAGGGCGGTGATTATCCAGGCGTTTGTGCTGGTGGAAGGAAGCGGGGAAGAAAGGGGAAGGCTGGTCACACAGTTTTATCAGCACGCCGCCAAAGATCGGGCGCAAAGCGGATTCCCCCGTGTCCAGTGCGCCCGCATGGCCAGTCTGTCTGAGCTGATCGGAAAGATGAGCGCAGCGTCGTTCATCGGGTTGCTCAAACAGCAGCTGCGGCGCCGTGGACAGCTGATCGAGGGCGAGTTCGCCGCGCGGGAGACACTGGAACAGACACAGCGAATGGTAAATGAATATCGGGCAAGATACCCGTTGCCCAGCTGATTTTAGGCAATAACGGCAGCCATCGGTGTATACGCACGGATGGCTTGTTTATTTGCGGCTTTTTTGTTTTGAGACAAAATGAGACGATTCGGGATGCGTCTCATTTTGTCTTGCTGACCGGTTTTGGCACACTTTGGAAAGCGCGAGTTTTTTCAGGCGGATGCGACGTTAGCCGTGTTGGCATATCCCTTGCTTAAAGAGCTAAAAGAGAGAAGGGAAAGGGGGGCGGGTGGACAGCGATTGGAAAATAAGCGGGATGAGCGATGTCGCCAGACCGATGGGATAGTAACGGAAAGATGGGAGGCATGAACATGAAGGTAAGCGAACAAGCAGACAAGGTGCTGACACCGGACAAAGCGAGATGGATGTATCAAAAGATGCTGGAGATCCGCAAGTTTGAAGACGCAGTGCATGACTTGTTTGCCCAGGGAAAATTGCCGGGGTTTGTCCATTTGTATGCCGGGGAGGAAGCGATCGCGGTCGGCGTCGGGGCCCATCTGGAGAAGAAAGACACGATTGCCAGCACGCACCGCGGGCACGGGCATTGCATTGCCAAAGGCTGTGACTTGAATGGCATGATGGCGGAAATTTACGGAAAGGCTACAGGGCTGTGCAAAGGAAAAGGCGGCTCGATGCATATCGCCGATCTGGATAAAGGGATGCTGGGCGCGAACGGAATTGTTGGCGGCGGCTTTCCTCTAGCCTGCGGTGCGGCGTTGACCGCCAAGCTGAAAAAGACCCAGGGGGTAAGCGTCTGTTTCTTTGGCGATGGCGCGAACAATCAAGGCACGTTCCACGAAGGAATCAACTTGGCGGCCATTTGGAAGCTGCCGGTTATTTTCGTGGCCGAGAACAATGGCTACGCAGAAGCGACCCCGTTTACCTATGCCTCAAGCTGTACGAATATCGCCGATCGTGCAAGCGGTTACAATATCCCCGGCGTAACGGTGGACGGCAAAAACATCTTGGAAGTGTACCGCGTTGCCGAAGAAGCGGTGAACCGAGCGCGGAGAGGCGAAGGGCCAACGTTGATTGAATGCATCACCTACCGCAACTACGGACATTTTGAAGGGGACGCGCAGAAATATAAAAAAGAAAGCGACAAGCAAAAACATTTGCAAGAGCAAGATGCGATCAAAATGTTCCGCGATTATTTGAGCGGGCAGCAGCTCTTGAGCGAAAGCGAACTGACCCAGCTGGAAGAAACAGTGGAACAGGCGATTCAGGCGGCTATCCAGTTTGCGGAGCAAAGTCCGTTCCCGGACGAGAATGAATTGCTGACCGATGTATATGTTTCTTATTAATCAAAGGGGGGAGCAGGTATGGCGCGAACAATCAGTTTTTCCAAAGCGATCAATGAAGCGATGCAGATCGCGATGCGGCAAGACGAAAATGTGATTTTGCTGGGAGAAGACGTCGCCGGGGGCGCGCAGGTCGATCATTTGCAGGATGATGAAGCGTGGGGCGGAGTGCTTGGCGTAACCAAAGGATTGGTTCAGGAATTCGGCCGCGACCGCGTGCTCGATACGCCGATCACCGAAGCGGGTTATGTCGGGGCGGCGATGGCCGCAGCGGCTACCGGGTTACGGCCGATTGCCGAGCTGATGTTTAACGACTTTATCGGCAGCTGCCTTGACCAGGTCATGAACCAAGGAGCGAAATTCCGCTATATGTTCGGCGGCAAGGCACAAGTGCCGATTACGATTCGCACGATGCATGGTGCCGGGTTCCGCGCTGCGGCGCAACATTCGCAAAGTTTGTACGCTCTCTTCACCCACCTTCCCGGAATCAAAGTCGTTGTTCCCTCTACGCCGTACGATGCCAAAGGCTTGCTGCTGACCGCGATCGCCGACAATGATCCTGTCATTTTCTTTGAAGACAAGACGCTGTACAACATGACCGGCGAAGTGCCGGAAGGGCATTACACGATTCCGCTGGGCAAAGCCGACATCAAACGTTCCGGTACGGATTTGACGATCGTGGCGATCGGCAAGCAGGTGCAAACCGCCTTGCAAGCCGCCGAGCTGCTGGCGAAAAAAGGCATTGAAGTGGAAGTGGTTGACCCGCGCAGTTTATCGCCGCTGGATGAAGAGACGATTCTGGCTTCCGTCGCCAAGACCAACCGCCTGATCGTCATCGACGAAGCCAATCCGCGGTGCAGCATCGCCACCGACATCGCCGCGCTCGTTGCCGACAAAGGATTTGATACGCTTGATGCGCCGATCAAACGGATTACCGCTCCGCATACCCCTGTGCCGTTCTCGCCGCCGTTGGAAGATCTCTATTTGCCCAGCCCGAAAAAAGTGGTCGAGGTTGTCTCCGAATTGCTCGGTGACGAGTCGATTCTCGCCGTTTCCTAAAAAACAACAGGGGCACTCCTCCCCATTGCCCGGAGGGGTGTCCTGCAAGAACAACCAAGGAGGGGTTGCATAGATGGCAGCGGAAGTGATCATGCCCAAACTGGGAATGTCGATGGTGGAAGGAACCGTGCTTCGCTGGAGAAAACAGGTCGGCGAGCAGATTGCCAAAGGCGAGGTGGTCGTCGAAATCAGTTCGGAAAAAATCGAAATGGAGGTCGAGGCGTCGGCGGATGGCAAATTGCTGGCCATCACTGTCGCGGAAGGAGAAGCCGTCCCCTACGGAACGGTGCTCGGCTACATCGGACAGGATGGAGAGAAGATCGAAGCTGCGCCTGCCGCTGTGGCGGAACCAGCGAAGGAGCAGGCAGCAACGCCGCCGGTTACAAGTGAGCAAGCAACGCCGGCAACGTCGGCACCGGCGGCAAGAGGCAGTCATGTGAAGATTTCGCCGGTCGCCAAAAAAATGGCGGAGGAGGCCGGACTGTCGCTTGACTCCCTCACCGGCACGGGGCCACAAGGACGCATAACGAAGGAAGACGTGGAAAAGGCGCTGGAAAACCGGGCGGCTGTTGCGGGTGAACCGCCTGCTTCGGGTGCTGGTGCTCCTTCCGCCGCTGGCGCCGATGCGCTTTTTGACCCGGGAGCGGTCGAGAGCAGTCAGGTGGTAGGGATGCGCAAGGTGATTGCTGCCAGGATGCTGGACAGCTTGCGGCAGAGCGCCCAATTGACGATGACAGCGAAGGCGGACGTAACCGAGCTGTTATTATGGCAACAGCAACTGGCGAGCGAACTGCAAAAACGGCAGGAAGGCAAGCTTACCTTGACCGACTTTATTGCCCGAGCGGTTGTTCTGTCGCTGAAAAAACACAAACAGATGAACAGCGCCTATTTGACGGATGGCGCAGAAGCGCGGATTGAAACATATGGCCACGTTCATTTGGGGATCGCTGTCGCCCTTGAGAAAGGATTGGTTGTCCCGGTAATCCGCTACGCCGAGCGGCTCAGCCTGCTTGATTTGTCCAAGGCGCTGAAAGCGCTGAGCGAGCGCGCCCGCAGCCAGCAGTTGACGGGTGAGGAGATGAAAGGGTCGACCTTTACGATCAGCAATTTGGGCCAATTTGGTGTGGAATATTTTACGCCTATTCTGAATCCGCCGGAAACCGGAATTTTGGGCGTTGGCGCTGTCGAGGCAGTTCCCGTTTACCGCGGAGAGGAGTTGCAACGCCGCAGTCTGCTGCCGCTCAGCTTGACGTTCGATCACCGCGTGCTGGATGGAGCGCCCGCCGCGCAATTTTTGGCCGGCGTCAAGGAGTCTTTGGAAAATCCGTATAGTCTGTTGCTGTAAGGAGGAGAACCGTGGGAACTGTAGCGATTATTGGCGGAGGACCAGCCGGTTATGTGGCGGCGATCACGGCTGCTCGCCTTGGCGAGCAGGTGACATTGATCGAAAGTCAGCAATTGGGAGGCACCTGTCTGAATGAAGGATGCATCCCGACGAAGGCGCTTTTGGAGAGCGCGGAAACGTATGCAAAGGTGAAGCAGGCCGCAGCTTTCGGGATTACGGTCGCCTCCGAAGGCGTGACGGTCAATTGGCCAGGCGTTCAGCAGTACAAAAACAAGGTGATGAGCAAACTTGTCCTTGGGGTGACCTACCTGATGAAAAAAAACAAAGTGCAGGTCATCAAGGGCAAGGCAACCTTCCTGACAGACAATCGCTTGCAGGTGAAGCAACCGGACGGCGAGCAGGAGCTTATCGCTGACCGAATGATTATTGCCACAGGTTCCCAACCGGCCGAGCTGCCCTTTGCCCCGTTTGACGGGCAATGGGTCATCGACAGCAGCCAGGCCATGTCATTGCCGGCCATCCCAACGTCGCTGCTGATTATCGGCGGCGGAGTGATCGGTTGCGAGTTTGCCAGCATATACAGCCGTTTGGGAACGAAGGTGACGATTGTTGAAATGGCGGAACAAATTTTGCCGGGCGAAGACCGCGACATCGCCGATCTGTTAGCAGGACAGCTGAGTGCGGCGGGCGTCACCATTTATACCGGAACGGCGCTCAGCCGTTTGGATAACGCGGCGAAGGCGGCTGTGCTGCAGACGAACAGCGGGATGGTCGAACTACGCGCCGAGCAAGTTCTCGTCGCCATCGGCCGTAAACCGCGCGTAAACGAACTCGGACTGGAACGGATCGGCGTACAATATTCGGCGCGCGGAATCGAGGTCAACGGACAGATGCAGACAACGGTTCCCCATATTTATGCTTGCGGGGATGTGATTGGCGGGATCCAGTTGGCCCATGTTGCGTTCCACGAAGGAGAAGTGGCTGCGCGCAATGCTTGCGGCCAAAAGAAGACGGCGGCATATCACGCCGTTCCCCGCTGTATTTATACCGCACCGGAGATCGCCAGTGTCGGGCTTACCGAAACACAAGCCAGAGCGAAGCATGGAGACGTCCGGATTGGCGAGTTTCCGTTCTCGGCGAATGGAAAAGCGCTGATTCTTGACGAACCGGTCGGCAAAGTCAAAGTAATTGTCGAGCCCAAGTTCCATGAAATCGTCGGTCTGTCGGTTGTCGGCCCGCGCGCGACGGAGTTGATTGGCCAAGCAGCGCTCATGCTGCATGCGGAGATGACCACCGATGCGCTGGAAAACGGTATGGCTGCCCACCCGACCCTGTCGGAAGCGCTGCTGGAGGCTGTGCACAACGCCACCGGCCAGGCTATCCACGGCTGATCCAGCAGCCGTCCTTCGCGCGTGAAAACTCGTCTGCTAAACGCCAAGTCTCACTCATAAGATAGGTAACAGGAGGTGGCAGATTGTCATGAGTCAAAACGTTTTGAACTATATCAACGGCAATTGGGTTGGATCGAGCAGCGGAGTGGTTTTACATAGTATAAACCCCGCAAACATACATGAGCGAGTCGGAACTTTTCCGGACTCTTCGGAAGCGGACGTCGATCGGGCCGTCGCAGCGGCAAAGGACGCCTTTCTTCAATGGAAGGCGCTTTCTCCGATCAGCAGAGGGCAATTTCTGCACCGGGCAGCCGACTTGCTGGAGCAACGGGTCGAGGAAATTGCGCTAACCGCAACCAAAGAAATGGGCAAAACGTTGGCCGAAACAAGAGGGGAAGTGTTGAGAGGGGTCGCGATTCTCCGCTACTATTCGCAAGAAGGCTCAAGAAAAGAGGGGGACGTCATTCCATCGGCCGACCGGCGGAATCTGCTGTATACGCAACGGGTGCCGCTCGGTGTGGTCGGGGTGATTTCACCGTGGAATTTCCCCATTGCCATCCCGCTTTGGAAAATGGCCCCCGCCTTGATCTACGGCAATACGGTTGTGTTTAAGCCCGCGGCGGAAACCTCCATTACCGCCGCAAAAATCGTCGAAGTTTTCGCCGATGCACAACTGCCGGCAGGAGTTTTGAATCTGGTGCATGGTTCGGGCACGACAGCGGGAGCGGCAATTGTCCGGCATCACGGAGTTCAGGCGATCACCTTTACCGGTTCCAATCAGGTGGGCAAACAAGTGGCGGCGGAAGCGGCTGCGCGCGGAGCAAAATTCCAGCTGGAAATGGGCGGGAAAAATCCGGTGATCGTGCTGGAAGACGCCGATTTGGAGTTGGCGGCCGAACTGACGGTAAGCGGGGCGATGAAGCACACCGGCCAAAAATGCACGGCGACGAGTCGTTGCTTTGTGCATCGTTCCGTTTATGAGCCATTCAAGCAAAAAGTGTTGGCGAAAGTGCAAGCGATCAAAGTCGGCTCCGGACTGGAGGAAGGCGTCTACATGGGACCGTTGGCATCGCAAAAACAGTTCGAAAAGGTCATCAGCTACATCGAACAAGGGAAAAGAGAGGGGGCCGCTCTGCTATACGGCGGGAAGGCGCTGGAGGAAGGCCCCTATCAACATGGGTTCTTTGTGCAGCCAACCGTATTTGAAAATGTCAAAAACGAGATGGTCATTGCCCAGGAAGAAATTTTTGGCCCGGTTTTGTGCTTGATCAAGGTCGACAGTTTTGAAGAGGCGGTGGAACAAGCCAATGCTACCCGCTTTGGCCTGGCGGCATCGTTGTTTACCCGGGATTTGGCCAAGGCGCTTGCTTTCGTCGAAAAAATTGACGTCGGCATGGTAAAAGTAAACGGCGAAACGGCCGGCGTGGAACCGCAGGCAGCGTTCGGGGGGATGAAAGACTCCAGCTCTCTCTCTCGCGAACAAGGGCAAGCCGCGGTCGAATTTTTTACAACCCTCAAGACCGTAACGATTACGCCGACGCCTTAAAGAGCAAGGAAAAAGAATATATACCGGACACGTCAAAGCAGCCTCTGTCATCAATACAGCCTGCACGCAAAAGAGGGTTTCCCATGGAGAGAGCGTATTTTACATGTAACACGGATGGCGGGGAGCGAATTGTGTCCCCGCTGTGAGAAAAAGGATGGGAGACAGCAATGAACAAAACGATCCACTACGCATGGGTGGCCCTGTTTTTGACATTTTTGGCTTTATTGGCGGTCCAAGGGGTCCGGCTTTCTTTCGGAGCTTTTATCCAGCCTTGGGAAGAGGAGTTCTCGGTTGACCGCGCAACGATCTCGCTCCTTTCCATGGGGAGCTTTATCATCTACGGGGTGTCGCAGCCTGTTGTCGGGAGACTGATCGATCGATACGGAGTTCGCAAAATTCTGTCGGTTAGCATCTTGCTCGTCGGGCTGGGCATCTTGTTGACCCGCTTCGCCACCTCCTCCTGGCAGTTGTTTGCGCTTTATGCAGTGATCGCTTCGCTCGGTGTTGGCGGGGCGTCCAATGTCGCCGCGACGGTGATCATTACCAACTGGTTTCAGACGAAAAGAGGACTTGCTTTCGGGATAATGGAAGCGGGGGTTGGCGTTGGGCAAATGCTGCTCGTGCCAGCTTCGCTTTTTTTTATCGATTGGTTTGGCTGGAAACAGGCCGTGCTGGTTCAGGGCCTATTCCTGCTGGTGCTTGTGTTTCCGGTTGTTCTGCTTTGGCTGCGCAACAAACCGGCGGAAAAGCGCTTGCAGCCGTTGGGAGCAGAGGAAGCAGCGGCGAGACGACGAGCGGATGGAACCGAGGAATCGCCGGAAAAAGGAACGGCAGCGCGGACGGAAACTGTTCCGGCATGGCGCGTTTTGCGGATGAGGCAGTTTTGGTTCCTGCTGCTTCCGTTTTTTGTTTGCGGCATTACGACGACCGGCTTGATGGATACGCATCTGATCCCCATTTCGCACGATCATGGCTTTTCCACGGAAGTAACCAGCGCTGCCGTCAGTTTGCTCGCCGGCTGCAATATCGTTGGCATTCTGATTTCGGGAATCGTCGCCGACCGCTGGAGCAGCAAAAAATTGCTCTGTTTGTTGTATGGAACACGGGCGATCTCGATTGTCATCCTAATATACAGTCACGAACCGCTCTTGCTGTTGGCATTTTCCGTTCTGTTTGGCTTGGTTGATTTTGCCACGGTCGCGCCGACCCAATTGTTGGCGACACAATATTTCAAACGGTATTCGATCGGCTTCATTCTCGGCTGGTTGTTCCTCAGCCACCAGCTTGGCTCGGCATTGGGCGCCTATTTGCCCGGAGTCTTGTACAGTCAGACGGGAAGTTACCAGCTCTCTTTTATGGCGTCCATCCTGTTGCTGATCGGCGCTTTTCTGCTCAATCTGCTGCTGCCGGAACCGGAACAAGTGAACCAAACGGCAGCGGTTTCGGCGGAGGCATCCGATGGGCCGGCTCGGTAGCATGCTGAAGCTTTGGATGATCTTAAAAAACCATTCCGAACAAAATCCGATCGGGGTGGAAGCTTTAAGCAAACATCTGGAACTCAAACCGCGCATCATCCGCGAGTACATCCGGATTTTACAGGATGAAGGCTGGGAAATCGGGACAAAACGAGGCCGGTACGGCGGATATTTCCTGACCCGTCAATCGCAATACCATCGGCTGATGCCGCTCATCGGCCTTACCCGGGAGGAGCAGTTGGCGTTGTACTTGGCTCGAAATGAGCTCGCCGCCAACAAAGCCGACTATCTCGAGGAGATCGACCAGTCGTTTGCGAAAATTTTTCAGACGGCCAGCTTGATGAATACGCTTGGCTACAACGGTGATGACCGCCATGTCATGTTCCGGATGGGGCCGATGGAAAAGCTGTCGGACACAGACAAGAACCATTATTGGCAGATATACCAAGCGGTGTTGGCACGGCACAAGCTGAAAGTGTATTATCATCCCGTCAGTCGCAAGCCAAGCTGGCGATTGATTCAACCTTATGCGATCTGGAAGCATCAGCATGTTACGTATGTACGGGCATTTTGCGAAAACAGCAACCGACTGTTGACGTTCAAATTAAACCGGATTGGCCAACTGGAGAACTTGCCTGAGTCGTTTGAGCGGCTGCATTCCTACGATCCGCTGGCGGATATTTCCGGCCGGATTGGCGTGTCTGACGACGAGGTGATCGACCTCAAACTGCGCTTGATCGGCTGGGAAGCGCGAGCCATTTTCGAGCAAACTTGGGGGGGCGAATACGGCATTGAACCTTGTCCCAGCGGTGAAGGGGTAATCTTTACCGCTCGATTGAAAGGGAAAGAAGACGTGAAGCGCTGGATTCTCGGTATGGGGCGGGAAGTACAAGTAGTCGAACCGCTTTCTTTGCGGGAAGAATTACGGGAAGAACTCGAAGAGATGCGCAAAAATTTTTCAATCTGACAAAATAGTGCCTAAATGCGCGGTACATTCGAGTTAACAAAAATTCTGCCGAAAAAGGGTGGTTATCGACATGATGATTTGCGAATACGCCAATGAACAGCATTTGGTAACAGAATTTATCCGCTATACGCACAAGCGCAAACTGTGCCTGGCCAGTGGCCAAGCTCTCTCACTGTTCGTTTGGGGACATGAATTGTGGTTGCCCGAAGGCGGGAAAAAAGGTTATACGGGAGCGATCGATTTGCTGGCAACGGACGAGACGGGAAATGTCTGGCTGATCGAAGCGAAACAAAGCGCCAATCCCGAATTGTCTCCTCTAATCTGGGAAAACCAGATTGTCAATTATCGAAGAGGGCTTGCCCGGCGAACGCCTGAGGAAGTCTCGCTGAAAACGAGACGCTTTTTATTGAATAAAGGAGAGCTGGGATTGGCGCATCCGTTTTTGTCTCCCGACTGCGACAGTTTGCTGGAAGCTTTTTGCAGCTGGGCTGATCATCAAGGGATGGATCGAGCGATGGGCAGTTGGCTGTACAATCAGACGATGAAACAGATTGCCAACGAAACGGTCATCAGCGCAGTCATGGCCGACACGTTTCGCAAAGATGTTTGGGAGGGACGGCCCGCTGACGATAAACCGTACGGCTATATCGTAGTCGAAGGAAGAGCGGAACAATTCCAGGCGACCGCCGTAATGACCGGAGATCGATTCGCCGCTGTGACGGACAACGATTACGGTGCGCAGGCAAAAAGTTGGACGGAGCTGGTTCACGAGAAGAGACGGGTAAAACCGACGCCAGAGACGGTCGGTCTCTATTTGGCTCCGCAAATTCAACCGCTTTATCTCTCCTGTCTCGATCAGCTGCGCTTGCTTAACTGGGATGGCCGGTACAAGTCCAATACGAAAGCGTTCATTGTCGATATGCCGACGAAGTACGGTGTGCCGATCCGGATTCATCTCGGTTGGGTCGATTTCGATGCCAGTTTTCCGATTGAGCATCGATTGCCGGGGGAGTTGGGGTTGAAGTTTAATATCGATTTTCGCCATTTCAAAAACAGCCAGGACGAACAACTGCAAGCGACAGGCTATCGATTGGCCAAACGGTTGGCTGAAAAAGCCCGTTACAATGGACGCGGCAAAGGACTAAACATCCAGTACCGAGAGCTGAGTGCAGCGGAAAAAGCGGACTGGGATTGGGAAATGTACAGACGGGTTGACCATGAAAATCGCGACTATCTAGGAAGGTCGGAAGAGATAAAGGATTTTGCGGAGGCATGGACATTTTTGAGTGAAATATGTTAAATCTAATTAAACAAAACTGGCATCGCAAAAGGAGAGAGCATCTTGGGCAAATACAAAACATTGCTGTTTGACGCAGACGACACGTTGCTTGATTTTCGCGCAGCGGAAGACGAGGCTTTGCGCTCGCTGTTTGCCGAGCAAAACATTACGTTGACCCCGGAAGTGAAGGCGCGTTACCAGCAAATCAATCAAGGGCTCTGGCGGGCGTTTGAGGAAGGCAAGATCGATCGGGAGGAAGTATTGAATACCCGCTTCGCCCTTTTGTTCAAAGAATGGGGGCAAGAGGTGGATGGTGCGGTGCTGGAAGAGAGCTATCGCCGTTACCTGGAGGATGGCCATCAACTGATCGAAGGCGCGCTCGAACTGATTACGAGCCTGCAAGACAAATACGATCTGTATATTGTGACGAACGGAACATCCGGCACACAGCACAAGCGTTTGCGGGCTTCCGGATTATTCCCGCTGTTTCAAAATATCTTTGTTTCCGAAGACACCGGTTTTCAAAAACCGATGAAGGAATACTTCGACTATGTTTTTGCCCGCATTCCGGGGTTCTCCGTTGAACAAGGGCTGATCATTGGCGATTCGCTCAGTTCGGACATCAAAGGGGGAAATCTGGCCGGTTTGGACACCTGCTGGTTTAATCCGACGCAGAAACCGAATGAGACAAGCATCGCCCCCACTTATCAAATTCGCAGACTGAAAGAGTTGTACGAGATATTGGTGTAGGAGGCAAAGCTCATTCGACCCTAACAGCAAGAAAGAGGATGTCAGGACGGTAATTCCTTTGCTAAAGTGATGTTCAAAGCTGGTTTTTGGAAGCTGACGAACCGGCCGATACTGATGCAGGAAAAGGAGGAGCCTGGCGATGGCAGATCCCCAGCTTGACTTTGCGGAACTGTGGGAGATTTTTGTTTCCTGTGACAGTTCCTATGATCATCTCTTTTATGCGGCGGTTACGACGACGAAAATTTATTGTCGGCCGTCCTGCAAATCCCGTAAGCCGAAACAAACAAACGTGCGGTTTTATCGCACCCGTGCGCAAGCGGAGCAAGCCGGTTTTCGCGCCTGTAAACGGTGCCGGCCGGACTGCGACCTTTCGCCGCAGCTGGAGCTTGTTACGGATGCGCTCGAATATTTAATGAAACATTATCGGCAAAAGCTCGTTTTGCAGGATATCGCCGAGGCGGTTGGCGTCAGCCCATATCATCTCGAGCGTTTATTCAAACAGACGACCTCCCTGACGCCGCGTCAGCATTTGGAGAAGATCAGGGTGGACAAGGCGGCCTATCTGTTGAAAAAAAGCAAGCGCAGCAACTTGCAAATTTGCTACGAGGTCGGCTTTCAGAGCCCGTCCAATTTTTATAAGGCGTTTCGCCGCTTGAAACAGTGTTCACCTGCAGCTTATCGCAAGGAACATGCGGAACGTGAGGAGGTCGTTGGCGGTTGAATGCGTTCTATCAACTCGATTATTTGTCGCCGATCGGTACAATCAACGTTTGCGGAACAAGGGAGGCGGTCTGGTCCGTGGCGTTCTCTGAGCGGCCCGCAAGCGGTTTGGCGGGGCAGTCGGATGTCCCGCAAGTTTTACGAGATTGCGTAACCGAATTGGAAGAATATTTTCCCGGCAGACGACAAACCTTTACCGTCCCGCTTGCGGTGGAAGGAACCGCTTTTCAGCGGGAAGTCTGGCAACTGCTGCAAACGATTCCTTATGGGGCGACGTCCTCCTATAAAGAAGTGGCGGCGTTGCTCGGAAGCAGCCGGGCCATCCGCGCGGTCGGACGGGCCAATGGCCGCAACCGCTTGGCTTTATTGATTCCTTGCCATCGCGTCATTGGCGCTGACGGCAGTTTAACGGGCTATGCGGGAGGTTTGTGGAGAAAAGAGTGGCTGCTTCAACATGAACAAAAATGGCAACAATCAATAAACAGTTTCGACAGATGTTGACAAAAGTATAATAATGCACTAATATTTTCAATAGTGATTTAAAAAATGAATATTGTTTCTTATCCAGAGAGGTGGAGGGACTGGCCCGATGAAACCCAGCAACCACTAGCGGAACAGGCTAGAAGGTGCTAATTCCTGCAAAACAGCTTTGTTTTGGGAGATAAGAGCGGAGTTTACATACAAGCTTCCTCTTATGCGGGAAGCTTTTTTTATTCGTTTCTCTCCAAAACTGGATGCGCAGGGAGTGAGTTGTTGCAGGCATAAAGCAAAGTATTCAGATCTGAAAAAATGAAATTGAAAGTAGAGGAGACATCTATGTTCACACAAAAAGTACGTTTAAGTTTGTTTACGACGATCATGGCCGGGATGCTTGCCGTGACCGGATGCGGAAATCAGTCGCCGACCAGTACCGCTGGCGATGCGCCAAAAGCTGAGACATCTGCCGCACAGGAACAAGTGCTGAATATCGGTTTGAAGTCCGATCCCCCGAGCCTCGACCCGGCGCAATCAAGCGCAACGGTGGACCGCATGGTGCAAAACAGCATTTATGATAAACTGTTCGATTTGGACAAGGACGGCCAGATCGTGCCGGTGCTTGCTGAGTCTTACGAGGTTTCCGAAGACGGCAAGACCTATACTTTGAAATTGCGGCAAGGGGTAAAATTCCAGGACGGCACCGATTTTAACGCGGAAGCGGTGAAATTTAACCTCGATCGCTATAAAGAAGAAGGTTCAAAACGTGCCGGAGAAGTGAAGATCATCAACCAAGTAACAGTAGTTGATCCGCTGACCGTGAAAATCGAATTGTCCCAGCCGTTTGCCCCGTTCATTTCCGTGCTGACTGACCGCTCCGGCATGATGGCTTCGCCGGATGCTGTGAAAAAATACGGAAAAGACTACTTGAATCACCCGGTCGGAACAGGTCCGTTTGCTTTTGTTGAGCACGTCACCGGAGACCATGTTACATTGAAGAAAAATGAACAGTATTGGAACGGCGACGTAAAACTCGACCAAGTCAATTTTAAAGTGTTCACCAATGGTACCGCAGCGGTACAAAACCTGCGCTCCGGCGTATTGGATATGATCGACAGCGTGCCGACCAAAGAAATTAAAGGCTTGCAAGACAGCGGCTTTAATGTGGTCACAGAACCAAGCATGGGCTACTTCGGGTTTTATCTGAACATGTCCAAAGAACCGTTTACCAACAAATTTTTGCGTCAAGCGGTCGACCGGGCGATCGACCGGGAGGCAGTGGTGAAAGTGCTGATGGAAGGTTATGCCGAACCGGCGAATTCGCCGTTCTCTCCCGGCAACCTCGCTTATGGCGATTTCGATAAAGCAAGCAAGCCAAATCCGGAAGAAATCAAGAGCCTGCTGCAACAAGGCGGCAAGCCGGAAGGGTTCACCTTCAAGCTGCAAATTGGCACTTCTCCAAAAGAGGAACAATTCGGCGCGATTGTGCAAGGTATGTTGAAGCCGTACAACATCAATGTTGAACTGGAGAAAGTAGAATTTGGCGCATTGCTTGACAACGAAGTCAGCGGCAACTTCCAGGCGCTGGCGCTCGGCTGGTCCGGACGTCCTGACCCTGACCAAAACTTCTATGATTTCGTTGTAAAAGGCGCTCCGTACAACGTTTCCCGTTTTGATAACGACAAATTGGGCGAATTGGCTTTGCAGGCCCGGGTTGAACTGGACCCAGCCAAACGGAAACAACTGTATGGTCAAGCGATGGAGATCATGCACGACGAAGCAGGATATGTGTATGTTTACCATGAAGCAAACTTGATCGCGATGTCCAAAAACGTCGCCGGCTTTACCTACGTTCCGGACGGCATTATCCGGACGGCGACAATCGAGAAAAAGTAAAAAGAAGCGGCCTGCATGGCGTGAAAAAACGGCCGTTTATACGACATAGACAAATTTGTCTGCAAACTGGCGCTTCCGTTCCCAAAGAACGGAGGCGTTTTTTTGTCGGAAAGATGAGGAGCGGTTGCCCTGTTCAGGCCGGCAAGGTTGTCTAGTCCGCGGCGTTATTTTATAGTTACGGTAACGAAAGGAAACAGGAGGAGAGCAAGCATGAACCGATGCGGCTGGGTCAATCAGGATCCGCTTTATATCGATTACCACGACCGGGAATGGGGAGTGCCGGTTTATGATGATCGGCTGTTGTTTGAATATTTGAATCTGGAGGGAGCGCAGGCAGGCCTAAGCTGGTATACGATCTTGAAGAAACGGGAAAATTACCGCGCCGCCTTTGATCAGTTCGTTGCCGAGAAAATCATAAACTATGACGAGCAAAAGATCGAAGAACTGATGCAAAACCCGGGAATTGTGCGAAACCGGCTGAAAATCCGGGCGGTGATTGCCAACGCCCACGCCTATTTGCGGGTGTGCGAGGAATGGGGTTCGTTTAGCCGTTATCTCTGGTCGTTTGTCGATGGCAAGCCGATTCAAAACAACTTTGCCTCAATGAGCGAAGTGCCGGTGACAACAGACATCAGCGACAAGTTAAGCAAGGACTTAAAAAAACGAGGCTTTAAATTTGTCGGCTCGACTATTTGCTATGCCTTTATGCAAGCGGTTGGCATGACCAATGACCATCTGATCGGCTGTATGTGCCATCCGGAATATACGGCCAACATTGACAAATGAACTGGAAAATTTTATAGTCAAGTTAATTGAACGATGGTTAATTAAATAAAGGAGTAAATCATGGCACCCAGAAAAGCTGTTGCGCAAGAATTAACCAGAGAAGCGATCATCGATGCGGCGAGAGGTTTGTTCCAGGAGAAAGGGTACCAAAACCTCTCCATGCGGCAGATCGCGCAAACTTTGCAGTATAGCCACGGTGCGCTCTACTATCATTTTAAAAATAAGGCGGAATTGTTTTATGCGATCGTAAAACAAGATTTTTCGCTGCTTGACGACACTTTGGACCAGATTTTAAGCCGGCAGCTGGAGCCGAGCGAAAAGCTGCGCCGCGTGTTGCTGGGCTTCATCGAGTTTGGTTTGACGCACCGGAGTCATTACGAGATTATGTTTTTGATACGGGACAAAGAGATTCAGGAATTTGTCGATGATGGGCCCAGTCACAGTTATGAAAAGTTTGCCAAAGCGGTTCAGTCTTTGTCCAAAAACCGATTGGGCATTCAAACTATCTGGTCATTGTTTTTGGCATTGCACGGTTTTGTCACGCATTATTGCCGCAATCAGCAATCATACGAAGAAGTCCGGTCCATGGCGGAATACCATGTCGAGTTTTTGCTGAAGGGCTTGCTTCACGAGTAGTTTTTTTAGAGATTTATTGAACGGTGGTTAATAATAGGGAGGGTCAGATGAAGAAAGCTTTGGTATTGGGAGCTACGGGGAGCATGGGCTATGCGCTTGTCCAGGAATTGGTGAAGCGAAATGTCGAGGTGACCGCATTTGCCCGCGGGGAAGAAAGGCTGCGCGCTTTTTTTGCCAATCAAAACGGCGTCACCCTTTTTCCGGGCGATATGTTTCATCCGGACTCGTTGGATCAAGCAGCCGCGGATGCCGATGTGATTTTTCATGCGGTCAATTTGCCTTATGGCCAATGGGAACAAAAATTGCCGCTGCTGACCGATCGTCTGCTCGCTGCTGCACAAGCAACCGGCGCGAAACTGGTCGTCGTCGATAACGTTTACGCGTATGGCCGCAGCAATGGACAAAAAGTCACGGAGGAGACGCCCAAGCAGCCGGCCAGCAAAAAAGGAAAGATTCGTTTGCAGCTTGAGCAAACGATCAAGCAAAGCGCGGTTCCTGCCTTAATCGCCCACTTTCCCGATTTTTACGGCCCACACGCCGGCAATACGCTGCTCCATTATACGATGCAAGGCATTCTGTCGGGAAAGAAAGCTTACTTTGTCGGGAATCAACAGATCGAACGCGAGTACATCTATACGCCGGACGGAGCGAAGGCTTTGGTTGAGCTGGCGCTCCATGATTTCGCCTACGGCCAAAACTGGAACATACCGGGGAGCGGGGTAATTTCCGGAGCGGAGATTATCCGGATTTTGCGGGAGGCGAGCGGGTATCGCCGGCGGGTGGGTACCGTTACCAAGCCAATGCTTCGTTTCCTTGGGCTCTTTGACAAAATGATGAGCGAAATGGTCGAAATGATGTATTTGACCGAACAGCCGGTGATTCTCAGCGGCGAAAAGTACGAAAAGTTCATTGGAAAAGTGCCAATGACCGCTTATCGGGATGGTATCTTGCAAACATGGAACTGGATGACGGCGCGGCGCTGAGCAATGGAAGGGAGACAAACCATGAGCAGAAAAATCGATGTTCGTGCGGTTTGGGGCGGCAAACGGCGGTTTGAGGCTTGCGGCCCGACCGGTCATCGGGTGATCATGGATGCTGATGCGACATATGGCGGAGAAGGCAAAGGGAACAGCCCTGTCGAATTGCTTGTCATGGGGTTGGCCGGTTGCATGGGCATCGATGTGGCGCTGATACTGGAGAGAATGCGGCTTGTTTGCGAACACCTGGCGATCGATGCCACCGGTTGGCAAGGGGGTGAGACACCGCATGCGCTTGAACGGATTACGCTTCGGATTGACGTATCCGGAAAAATCCCGCCGTCCCGATTGCGGCAGGCAGTCCGACTGGCCAAGGAGAAGTACTGCACGGTGTCCGCTTCTTTGCTTGCGGCAATCGACTGTGAAATTTACTTGAACGGCACGCTTGTTGCAGAAGCAGTGGAATCCGCCGACTGACCATCACTACAAAAGAGAACAGGGAGGATATTACATGGCACATCAGGAAAGAGCGGAAGAAGTGGTTCAACGCCAGTTGGACTTTTATAACAAGCAGGATTTGGACGGATTCGTCTCAACGTACGCCAAAGAGGTAGAGCTGCTGGAACATCCAAGCGGTCAATTGCTGGCCAAAGGAGAGGCCGCCTTGCGCGACCGGTACGCCAAGATGTTTCGGGAAAACCCGAACAATCATGCCGAAATCAAGAATCGTACCGTATTTGGCAACTATGTCATCGATTTGGAAGAAGTGACGGGACGGGAGAATCGGGGGCCGTTCCAGGCGTTGGCGATCTATGAGGTAAAAGAGGGACTGATCAGCAGGGTCTGGTTTTTGCGTGAGGAAGCATAAATAAGCGAAAGGGCGGCAGTTGGCAAGTGCTGGTTATACAAAACGGGCCGTTTGCGAATCCTAACCAATGACCATGCCGCACCCGGATCAGGTTGAAGCATGAGTTTTGGCAGAAGGAGTGCTTACTGTGAATAGGACCTTGCAAAAAAAACTCGGACAAATCCTGTCGCTGGCAGCAATCGTCTCGCTGCTGGCCGGAAACGGACCGGCGATTGCCGCCAAAGGGGAACCGGCGCGTCAGAACTTTCAGGTTGGACAACCGCTCCAGGCCCCCGGCATAACGTTGCCGCAGGGAACCGTTATCGTCGAGGTGCAGCGCGCCGATGTGACCGGCGATCGTGTCCCGGATGACGTGTTGCTGGTTGGCAAACCTTTGTCGGACAACCCATCCTATTATCGCCCGCTGAGTGTAGTCGTGCGGGACGGAAAGAGCGGCCAATTCTCTGCTCTTCCCGACACGCGGACTGGCCAGTATTTGGCTGGTTACGAGCCGTCGATGTTTATCGGTGACTTTAGCGGAGACAAAGTTGGCGATGTGATGGTGACAGTAGCAACCGGAGGCAGCGGCGGCACCTCCAACCACTTGATCGCCACCTGGACAAGCGGCAAGCCGTCGGTCATTTTTGGGGAGCAGGAAAATCAGGGGCTGAAAATCACCGGCAAGTATTTGGACGGTTTTAAGGCTGAATTGTACAGCCCGGTATTGGACAAAAGTTTTCTTGTCGATGTCAGCGGATTGAAAGAACAGTATATTCAGGCCAAGGTGTACGACGCTAGCGGCAAATATATATATCGCGATCCGAACCGGGGGAATCAACGCAATGCGGCCGATATTTTTTCTGATCCATTTTCCGTGCTCACGCCGACGGATGTGAATCAGGATGGCGTATACGAATTAAGGGGAATGCAAAGTGTCTGGGGCCCGTTCCACGTGCTGACCTTTACGCAAGTGGCTTCAACTTGGGCTTATCGAGGCGGAAAATGGCAAGTCACTGATGCGCAATATACGCTAACGTATCCGATCACCGCCGGGAAATGAACGACCAGGGAAGAACGTCGCTTGTACGAGCGGCGTTTTTTGTTTTCTTTCCCTGCCGCAAAACCTTATAATAGATAGATACGCAAGCACGAACGCACCAGCGAAATGGAAGGATGTTATGATGAGCAAAACCTTGGTATTGGCAGAAAAACCGTCAGTCGGCAAGGACATTGCCCGCGTTCTCAACTGTACCAAAAAGGGAAACGGTTTTTTTGAAGGAGATCAATATATTGTCACATGGGCGTTGGGCCATCTTGTGACCTTGGCAGATCCGGAGGCATACGGCGAGCAGTACAAAACATGGCGGTTGGAGGATTTGCCGCTGTTGCCCGAGCGGCTGCAGCTGGTCGTGATCCGGGAGAGCGGCAAGCAGTTTCAAATCGTCAAAGCGCAGATGACGCGCAAAGATGTTAACCAAATCGTCATCGCCACTGACGCCGGCCGGGAAGGAGAATTGGTGGCGCGATGGATTATCGAGAAGATTCAGTTGAAAAAACCGCTGAAACGCCTGTGGATTTCCTCCGTAACCGACAAGGCGATTCGCGATGGCTTTCAGAAGCTGCGGGACGGCAAGGCTTATGAAAATTTGTACGCCTCGGCCGTTGCCCGCGCGGAAGCGGACTGGCTGGTCGGGATCAATGCGACCCGGGCCTTGACCTGTCAACACAATGCCCAGCTCTCCTGCGGCCGAGTGCAGACGCCGACACTAGCGATTATCGCCAAGCGGGAAGAAGAGCGAAACAACTTTGTTCCCAAGACATATTACCGCATCACCGCATCCAGCGGCAGCCTGAAACTGTACTGGCAAGACGCCAAATCGGGGGAGACCCGCATCTTTGACCAGCAAAGAGCGGAGAAAATCGCGAAGGCGGTCAAACAGCAAAGAGCGGAGATCATCGAGGTGCACAAGGTGCTGAAGAAAAGCTACGCCCCGCAGCTGTATGATTTGACCGAGCTGCAGCGAGAAGCTAACAAGCGCTTCGGCTTTTCGGCAAAGGAAACTCTGTCGGCGATGCAAAGCCTGTACGAACGCCATAAAGTGCTGACGTATCCGCGGACGGATTCCCGCTATTTGTCATCCGACATCGTCGCGACGCTGCCGGAGCGGATCAAGGCGTGCAGTGCCAAGCCGTATGCCGCGATTGCCGCGAAAGTGATGAAACAGCCAATCAAAGCCAACAAATCGTTCGTCGATGATCAAAAAGTGTCAGATCACCATGCAATCATTCCGACGGAACAGCGTGTATCGCTGACAGACCTGTCCGATCGGGAGCGGAAGATTTATGATTTGGTCGTGAGGAGATTTCTCGCCGTCCTGCTGCCGCCGTTTGAATACGAGCAGACGACGATCAAAACGGCACTCGCCGACCAGTTGTTTGTCGCCAAAGGCAAGATCGTGATCGCCCAAGGCTGGAAAGAGGCTTATGAAGAGGCGCAAGAGGATGAAGGGGACGCGGACGAGATTCGCGAGCAACTTTTGCCGAACGTAAGCAAAGGCGAGATATTGCCGATCACCGGTGTCAACCTGGCCACAGGAGAGACGCAGCCGCCGGAGCTGTTTACGGAAGGAACATTGTTGTCTGCCATGGAAAATCCCGCCCGCTACATGGCCGAATCATCCAAAGAGCTGGCCCGGACGCTCGATGAAACGGGCGGACTTGGCACCGTGGCCACCCGGGCGGATATTATTGAAAAGCTGTTCAAAAGCTTTTTGATCGAAAAACGCGGCAAATACTTGACGATTACCTCGAAGGGCAAACAACTGCTGGAATTGGTGCCGGCTGATTTGAAAACCCCTGCGCTCACGGCAGAGTGGGAGCAAAAGCTGGCCGCGATTGCCAAAGGGCAATTGGCGAAGGACGCTTTTCTGCGGGAGATGCGAGGATACGCCAAACAGGTTGTGCTGGAGATCAAGAACAGTCAGCATAAATTTAAACACGACAATCTTACTCGCAGCAAATGTCCGGAGTGCGGCAAACTGCTGCTGGAAGTCAAAGGGAAAACCGGGAAAATGCTCGTTTGTCAGGATCGGGAGTGCGGCTACCGCAAAACAGTGGCCCGCACGACCAATGCCCGCTGCCCGCAATGCCACAAACGGCTGGAATTGCACGGCGAGGGAGCCGGCCAAACGTTTGTCTGTCAGTGCGGCTATAAGGAGAAGCTGGCTTCCTTTACCGAACGGAGAGCCAAGGAGAAAAGCGGCAAACTGTCTCGCAAAGAGGTGGCCCAGTACTTGAAGAAGCAGGAACGGGAAGCGAATGAACCATTAAACCCGGCGTTGATGGAGGCTTTATCCAAACTGAAATTCGACGAATAACACGGAACCCTGTTTAAACACGAGTCAAATGTGTTCAAACAGGGTTCTTTTCCATGCGTCACGCTTGTACGGAGGTGACAGACTGGCTGGTTCGGTTTCTTTTCATCAGGCGGACAATGGTCAAGGCAAACACACAGGTGGACAAATACGTTACGGCCAGGCCAGTCAAGGTCAGCCAAACATTGTCGTAGATCCACTCCAGATCTCCGCCGAATTTTTCCGCAAATCGGTTAAACATGGTGATAAACGCGGAGTGAAACAGGTAGATGAAGTAAGTGAACCCCTTGCGGAAGGCTATCGGCAACCGATCGACTATGCGTTGCCCCAAAAACAGCATGAGCAAAAACGAAAGAGCAGTAGCCAGGACAAACCGCAGATGAACGGCAACATACATCGTGTCCGATAAAACAAACAACACCGCGCTGAGCAAAACGAGGCTCGTTCCCCCGGCTAGCAACAGCGGCTGCTGCAGGCAGGCGAACAATTTTTCGCGATACCAATACAGCGTATGCCCAAGATAAAAGGTAAAAATCCAGGTTGGCAGAAAGTGGCGGGTCGTCAACCCAAGCCACTCGTGATGCAACACATGGATGTAAAGATACTGCATTCCCATCAACGGCAGGAGCCAGTAAACGATATTGCGTTTTGTGATGAGATTGCGAAACAGATAGGCAAACAAGTAGTACTGGAATAACATAAAAATATAGTAAAGATGGCCGCCGGTTTTCCCCAGCAAAATATTGAGAAAAGCCGGCAGATCTTTCGGCAGTCCGCCAAACAGCAAATAATGATACAGAATACCCGCCAGTACAAACGGGACAAAAATAAATTTGATTTTGCCCATGATATAAGGAGCGAACCGCGGTTGCTTCCGGTCGAAGGAGTAGGCGGTGATAAATCCGGTAGCGATCGTGAGGAGCACAGTGCCGTAACGACTTAGTTGATTCAGGGCAAGAATCCAAAAATGATCGGTATAATTAAGCGCAGAAGCTGTATAGTGGCCGACCACTACCAAAAAAGAAGAGATCAACTGGATCAAAAATACCGTCTTCAATATCTTCTTTTCTGTGGGCATGATGGATCTTCTCCCATCCGAGATTTTTGCTTCTTTTAACAGGATAGCGTGCATTTTTTAAAAATACATGAGAGCGGGCGGGAGTGCAAATGAGATTGGTACCAATCGAGGAGCTTGTTGGAACTCTCTGTTGGTGCCATCTGCCTATAAATTACCGCAAAAAAGACTGTCCAATGGACAGTCACTGTTTGAATGCAGAGCAGTATGTTGCAAAAAAAAGCGGCTTCTCCGGCCGGAGCGTCTTCCGCGGCCGCGATGAGCGATGCGGCCCGAAGAACCGGCCGTTGGCTAAACATGGAGTCACTTTGTCTTTCCGCCTCAGACTGATGATGGGGCGGTTCCGGCCAAGCTTTTTGCCCGGCTCAAGGTAAACAATTGGGAAGCCATATATTCCGGCGGGTAGGGCATGCCGTTTTCAAGCCACCATAAAATAACGCCAAGATAGGCTGAGGTAATATAACGGATCGTGATTTCTTTGGGAACATCGGAACGGTTATCATGTTTCGAACAGTTCTCCAGCAGCGATTGGAAATAAGTTTGAAACAGTTGTGTCATCGAGGCCATGAACCCGGGAAACCCTCGCTTGCCGAGCATGACCGCATAAAAATCGGCATGTTCGGCGACGTGTTCAAAGAGTGAGATTAAAGCGGTCGCGCCAACGGGCTGATGAGTCGCCAGCGAGCGCAACCTCTCTTCCAGAGAGGACAGCACTTCAGCCATGCTATGGTCCAGCAAATCTTGTTTGTCGTGATAATGCAAATAAAAAGTGGCGCGATTGACGGTAGCCCGATCTGCCAAGTCTTGCACCGTAATCGCGTCGTACCCTTTTTCGTTGATCAACGTGATGAGCGCTTCTTTTAGAAGCTGTTTCGTCCGGATGATCCGCCGATCGATATTCTGGCCCTTGACTGTCACTCTGCACACCTGCCCAAAAAAATAAGTCATAATGAACGAGAATAGCTTCATTATCGTGAACTGTCTCGTATCTGTCCAATGAGTTTATCTAATAGAATATTACAGAAACTTAAATGCTGTCAAATAATTTGCTCATTTCAAAACAGAATGGCAGATTTGGAGGTCAACCGCAGTTGTGGTACGATTACCAGAAAGAAACACGTCATTTGACAATGCGAGGGGATTGGCATGGGCAAGTTTTTCCTTTTTTCGTTGTTGTTTTGGCTGACAGGCAATCCATTTTTGGCGATAATTTTGTTGCTTGTCATCTTGTACTTGGTCGACTTGCGATATGTGCGCCTGCTTCCCAATTGGTTCAGGCCAATTCAGCTTAACAATCGCTTGTCGAAATTAAAGCAAAGCTTAAAGGTAAATCCGCATGATACCTCGGCCAAACTTGAAACTGCCCGTATTTACATGGAGAAGAAACAGTACGATCAGGCTTTGACCTATCTGGAAGGAATAAAGGAAACGTTGCATGATTCCGCCGAGTTTTTGGCTGATTACGGCATCAGTTTGTTAAAGACGGGGCGCATTGCCGAAGGGGAAGAACAGATTCGGCTCGCGTTGGCGCGAAACCCCCGCGTGAAATATGGCGAACCTTTTCTTCATTTAAGCCAGGCATTCGCCCACCGCGATACGGCAAAAGCGTTGAGCTATTTGGAGAGCTTGAAGCAGCTGCATTCTTCATCGGTGGAGCTTTTTTACAGAATGGGACAGCTTTATTTGGAGCTGCAGCGAAAGGATGAGGCCAAGGCCGCCTTTCGGGAGGCGATTGAAGTGTACAACGGACTTCCGAAATACAAGAAACGGCAGGAGCGGCGTTGGGCGCTGCTGTCGCGAATGAAATGAACAACTGCGGAGAAAGAAAAAAGAATAAACAAACATGCAGCCGGCTCGCGAGCGGCTGCATGTTTTGTGTTTTAGGCAGTTGCTTCTCAACGGCTCTTGGTGAATTCTTGCACCCAGTAGCCGTTATAGTAAGCGACGCCGATTTTTGTATAGTTGGCATTGAGGATGTTGGCGCGGTGACCCGAACTGTTCATCCAATCTTCCATTACTTGTTGCGGGGAGCGCTGCCCCATGGCAATGTTTTCGCCAGCGTAAGAATAATTAATTCCATATTGTTCCATCATCTCAAAAGGTGAGCCGTATGTCGGGCTGTTATGATCAAAATAATGGTTGTTTGCCATATCTTTCGCCTTGTCTGTCGCCATCGCCGACAACTGGCTGTCCATTTGCAAAGGTTTCAGACCTGCTTTTGCCCGCTCTTGATTCACCAGGTCAGCTACCTGGCTGGCAAAAGCACTGACGGACGCAGTTTGCTGCTGAGTTTGCTGTTGTTGTGGCTGCTGGGACTGCTGTTGCTGTTTGGCTGGAGTGGAATAAACCTTGGCGGGAAGATTCAGCCGCATTCCAGGATAGATCCGATTTACATCTGTCAATTGCGGATTGGCAGCAATCAAGCTGTTCAAGGATAAGCTTTTCTTTTGGGCAATCTTGAACAACGTATCATTAGCCTGCACTTTGTAAGTAGCAGCAAATGCAGACGTGGAAAGACTCGCTACGACAAGCGTCAGCGTAAGGGCGGCAAGTGATTTTTTCATGCTGTTTTTTTTCATTGGGTTCACTCCTTTTGTTTGTCCTACGAGGTTAGTTGTCGGATTCGGATTGAGGATACAACCCTACGCTCAAAAGCGATTCACCCCAGTTGCAACGGCCGTTTACTGACCGCGGCATCGAAAAGCTGTCCCCCGCACTTCCGCAAATCTATGGGAGATTGATGGAAGTTTCGGCAAACTAAGGATAGCAAAGATTGGCGGTGCAAAAAATATGAGATTGCTGGAAATGAACACAACTAGATGGGGAGCAAAACGGTAAATGTCGTCCCGACATACAGTTGACTGTCTACTTCAATTTCGCCTTCAAAATTCTCAATCAATTTCTTGACCATGAACAAGCCAATTCCTTGCCCGCTTTTCTCTTCGTTTATTTTCCCGTACTTGCGGAACAACATATTTACTTGTTCCTGATTCATGCCAATCCCGTTATCTTCGACAATCATCGTCAAATGTTTGTCGGTTGCGTATGCAGTGAACCGGACGGTGCCGCCTTCGTCGCTGTATTTGATCGCATTGCTTAACAAATTGGAGACAATCAATTTGAACCCGTTGGCATTGCAGCGGAGCAGCAAATTGACGGGAAGGTCCAGTTTGACATCCAGGTTGATATTTTGTGTGCGCGCTTTTACCCGCATCACCGACAATACTTCCTCCAGGAGTGATTCGACCAGGATGACTTTCTTGCGCCATAAAGCTTCGGAAGTCAGCATTTCCTCCGTATTGATGATATGGGTCAACTCATTGTCAATCAACTTGACGTAATCAATGATAGCTTCCAGTTTTTGTATGGCTTCGGGGTCTGTTTCTCTGGCCAGCAGCAAGCTGGCGTAAGCGCGGATGACCGTTAAAGGATTGCGTACTTCATGGGAAACCACGTGAACGAAATCGAGTTTTTGCTTGTACAAATCCATTTCCGTGTCGATTTTCGATTGCACGGAGAGGGAAGGGAAGGTTGTCTGGGACAGCTTGTTTTTCGGATACAAGTTGGATAAGACAAGTTCATGATCGGTCATCAAATATTCATGGGAGCGCATCATTTCAATCTGGATCGCCGCTGGAACGGAGGTGCCATCGTATGCACATACCGTCAAAAAACCGAGATCGCTAATCGTTATGTCACACTGAGACTCGTAGCTATGCAGTTTTTTTAAGATGCCTGGCTGATCGACCCAGTCGACGTGCCCCCAAAGTCTGATCGGGATAGCTTCACTGATGTAAGGATTGATCGCGTTGTTGAGGTTAAGCAAGACTCTTTCGAAATGGAAGTCCCCGTACATTTCATAAAAGTGATAATGATCGATGTATTGCAGCTTGTCCTGATGAGGCCCCAGGGACTCTCCCAATTGGTCCAGGATCAATTGGTACCTTTCCGGGCTGTCGATAAAGATGACGTGTTGCCCCATTTGGATTCCGCTCAGGATAAATGAGGAGGCGTTTTCAACATAGCCTTGCAAATCATTGTAAAAATACAAAATGTGGGAACCGGTGGTAATGTTGATCTTGCTTGTTAACGGAATGCTTGCGATACTCAATGACAAAATCCTCCCTCATAAGCCAAGGTTTGCGACACCCTTTTTCGCGATAACGCGATAATAAGTAAGATTTTAACATCTTGCTAATTTTTCCTGTTATAGTGGGTAAAATTTTGTATGTCATGCTATGATAAAGGCTGATCAGGCAAAATGAGGGGGAGAGGAGAAAAACCATGGCATACAAAATTGTGTTTTTTGATGTAGATGGAACTTTGTTGGACCAGCAAAATCAGATCCCGGAGGATACCAAGCAGGCGGTTCGCCAACTTCAGCAGAAGGGAATCAAGGTCTCTCTGGCCACCGGCCGCTCGCCATATCACTCCGCCGGCATTGCAAAAGAGTTGGAGATTGACACGATGGTTACGTTTAACGGTTCGCTTGTGATCGATAAAGGGGAGATCATCCACAGCACCCCGTTGCAAAAGGATGAGATGAACCTGTTGCAACAACTGGCCGATCAAAATAATAAACCGCTCGTTCATTTGGGTGCGGAAGTTTGCTATGCAACCGAACTTCATCCCGATGTGAGCGAAACGTTCCGCTACTTGGGCTTAACCCCGCCGCCGGCTCAGCAAGATTACTGGAAAAACTTCGATGTTTATCAAGCGTTTTTATATTGTGGAGCGGATGAGGAAGAGCAGTACCGTGAGCTGGTGGGCAGGGTGACCATTCACCGTTGGCATCCAAAAGTAGTAGACATCTTGCCTTTGCATGGATCAAAAGCGCGCGGCATTGAGGCTTTGCTGCGTCACTACGGCATCTCCAGCACAGAAGCGGTTGCCTTTGGCGATGGTCTGAACGACAAGGAGATGCTCCAATATGTCGGCATGGGAGTCGCCATGGAAAACGCCAATCGCGAACTTCTGCCCTACGCCAACTTAGTGACCTACCGGATGGATCAGGGCGGCATCACTTTCGCTCTGCAAGAATTGGGACTGATCGATTAATGACAGAGAAAAGTTTTTGAGGGGAGACCGGTTATGCAACAGATGATACGACGAATGCTATGTTTTCTGCTTGCCTTGACCGCCATCATAACCGTACACGGCGCCGGCTCGGCGGCCCAGGCTCGTCCAACCATTTTGCTGGACGGTTTTCCGCTCGCTTTTCCCGCCGATCCGGAAATTATCGACGGCTATACAATGGTGCCGTTCCGTGCCGTAGCGGAAGCGATGGGCGTAACCGTGAGCTGGAATGAAGCCAATAAAACGATAACAGCGGTTAAAGGGACCGGACAAGACAGGAAAACGGTTATGATGCAAATCGACAATCCGGTCATCACCGTCGACGGCAGTCCGGTAACGCTGCCGGTCAAGCCGATTCAGCGCGGCGGACACAGCCTGATTCCGCTCAGCTTTTTCAGCAAGCAGTTTGGCGCGGAAGTAAGCTGGGACGAAGCGACCCGCACGGTTTCGATTGTTTCACCGCCAGCCGATTTGTATAAAATGGCTTTTTATGCGATCTCCTCCTTTTCCGAGCGCTCTTATATTGACCAGTTTGATTCGGTGGCATTTGGCTGGAGCCGGATTGCCGAAGACGGCTCCTTGACGGTTGACGGAAAAGATTTTTACTGGCCGCAGCCGGCAGGAGAAGTGACTCCGGAATCGCTTGTCCAGAATGCGGCAAATGCCGGGACCGTCCCTTATCTGATGGTGTTTGCGGTTGACGGCAGCGGAGAGTTGAGCCGGCTGCTGGCTGATTCCTCGCTGCAACATAAGGCGATCGACGAAATGATCCAGTTGGCCAAGGAAAAGAAATTTGGCGGGCTTGTGCTTGATTTTGAAGGATTGGGGCTTGGCGGCGATCCCGGTCAGGCAAAACAGCGTTACAGCCAGTTTGTCCAGGCATTGGCCCAACGGACAAAAGCGGCGGGCCTGCAGCTGTCGCTTGTGCTTCATCCGCTGAATGGCGCCTACCAAGGATATGATTACGCCGTACTGGGCAAGCTTGCCGATGACTTGATCGTCATGGCGTATGCCTATGAAAACGAAACGCAGCCGGAACCGTTGGCAAAAGTAAACGAGGCGGTCCAACTGGCGCTTCAGCAAGTGCCCAAGCAAAAGCTGATTCTGGGAATTTCCATGGGCAGCGAGAATGAGCAATCGATCGCCAGCAAAATCGGTATTGCAAAAAGGTACGGATTGAAGGGAATTGCCATCTGGCGGCTTGGTTTGCTGGGGCAGCCGGCCTTTGAGCAGCTGGAAAAGAGCGCGGGAAGCAAAGCGCTCCCGGCGTCCCGCTGATTCAAATGGCATGGAAAACGGGGAAAATAGCACAATCTGAAAGTGCTGGCATGGATCACAAAATGTTGCTATAATTGAAAAACAGTTGAGCCAAGTATATTCAGATGAGATGAGGAGAGAGAAGATGAGAAAAGTAATTGGTTTATTCGCGACAGGTTTATTGGCGGTTTCATTGGCAGCATGCGGTACGGCAGGAAATCAGGAACAAACGGCGGCGCCTTCCGCTCCGGCAACTTCCGATGCACCGGCGGAGCAGAAAACATTGAAACTGGGCATTACTCAGTTTGTGGAGCATCCCGCTCTTGATTCCGTTTACAAGGGCATTGTCGACGGATTGGCCGCTTCTGGCTACGAAGACGGGAAACAGATCGCGATCGATTTCCAAAATGCGCATGGAGAGATCGCGAATACGACGACGATCGCTCAGAAATTTGCCGGCGACAAGGATGACATGGTCATTGCGATTGCTACGCCGTCCGCGCAGGCAGTAGCCAAAACGGTTCAGGATGTACCGATTGTGTTCAGTACCGTCACTGATCCGATTTCCGCCGAGTTGGTCAGTTCGCTGGAAAAACCGGACAAAAACATCACAGGCACTTCCGATAAATTATCGATGGCACAACAGTTGGAACTGATTCAAAAATTTCTGCCCAATCTGAAAAAACTGGGGGTTCTGTATACCACTTCCGAAGTAAACTCCGGGGTACAGGTGAAAGAACTGCAGGAAGCAGGCAAACAGAAAGGGATAGAAGTAGTTGAAGCGGGCATTTCCAGCCTCAGTGAAATCCAGAATGCCACGCAATCGCTCGTCGGTAACGTGGATGCCGTACTGATCCCGATCGATAATACAATCGTGTCCGGCTTTGAAGGGGTGCTTTCGGTCGCCGAAAAAGCGAAGCTGCCGGTATTCGCTTCCGACACCGATACGGTCAAACGCGGAGCTGTCGCTACTTTTGGGATTGACTATTACAAAATGGGCAAACAAACAGGGGAAATGGCAGCGCGGATCCTTGGCGGCCAACAGGTTGCCGATACACCTGTAGAAGTGTCCAAAGAAACCGACTTGTATATCAATGCCAAAGCAGCCGAAACATTTGGCTTGCAGGTCCCGGAAGATCTGGCCAAATCCGCCAAAGAAGTCTTTCAGTAACAGAAAGAGAGAGCCTTGGTGCTCTCTTTTTCTTTCCCTTTTTGAGCGGGGCGAAGAGGGAGTTGGATATATTTCCAGGGCGGATTTGCAAATTTGGCTTTCATTTATTCATCGCATCGTGATAAGATTCTGATAATACAAAAAAACAGATGCCATTAAGGAGGAATTCTTCGTGCTTTCAAAAAACTTTTTAACCAAGACTGTACCCGCGGCTTTTTTTGCGCTGTCGCTTTTACTCGTTACAGCGTGTGGGCAGCAAAGCGCTAATACCCAGCCCCAATCAGCAGCCCCTCAGGGTGAAGCTTCCGCGCCAGCTGGAGGAGAAGATCAAGCAGGCAAAACATATAAAATCGGTGTCGTGCAAATTGTTGAACACCCCGCGTTGGATGCAGCGCGCGAAGGATTTATTGCACAAATGGCCAAAAACGGTTTTGAGAAAGACAAAAATGTTGTATATGACCTCCAATCCGCTCAAGGTGAAATGAGCAATGCGCTGTCGATTGCACAAAAATTTCAAGGGGATGGCGATGACCTGATTCTGGCGATCGCCACGCCGACCGCACAGGCAGCGTTGCAAACAACCAAAGAGATCCCGATTTTGTTCACAGCTGTCACCGATCCGGTTGCAGCCAACCTGGTCGCTTCCATGGAGAAGCCGGGCGGAAACGTAACCGGTACCACAGACATGAACCCGGTGGAAGAACAATTAAAACTGATACAGGAATTAAAATCCGATGCGAAATCTGTTGGAGTCATTTATAATTCAGGGGAGGTTAATTCCAAAGTGCAAGTGGATATGGCCAAGGAAGCGGCCGGCAAACTGGGCATGACGATCCAGGAAGCGGCAATTACCAGCGCAACCGAGGTAAAACAGGCTGCTGAATCGATGGTCGGCAAGGTAGACGCGTTTTACGTACCGACCGACAACATGGTTGTTTCCGCGATTTCCGCTGTCTTGACCGTAGCTGAGG
Organism: Brevibacillus fulvus; assembly: GCF_016908525.1. Lineage (GTDB taxonomy): Bacteria > Bacillota > Bacilli > Brevibacillales > Brevibacillaceae > Brevibacillus_G > Brevibacillus_G fulvus. The sequence goes on along the minus strand of NZ_JAFBEB010000009.1, from coordinate 93,879 downwards.
CACAAAAAATCCCTGTGATTGCCGGTGAAGAAAATTCCGTGAAGAGCGGAGCGATTGCAACATACGGCATCGACTACGGAAAATTGGGCGAACAAACGGCTGACATGGCGTTGAAAATCCTGAAAGGGGAAGCGAAACCAGCCGATATGCCGGTCGAAAAACAAGCCGAAATGAAGCTGGTCGTCAACAAACTGGCAGCTGAAAAAATGGGGGTTACTTTGCCGCAAGCTATGCTGGATCGCGCCGCGGAAGTTATTGACAAGTAATCAGCTTGATAGAAGGAGAACAAAATGGGTGTAGCGATAAACGGAGCAATTGAACAAGGCTTGTTATTTGCCTTTTTGGCACTAGGTGTCTACTTTACCTTTCGAATTTTAAATTTCCCTGATATGACGGCGGACGGCAGTTTTGCCTTGGGCGGAGCGTTGGCGGCCAAGCTGATTATCGGAGGATGGAACCCGGTCACCGCCACTTTGGCAGCGATGGTCGTAGGGGCGGCTGCCGGCGCCTTTACCGGCTTGCTCACGACAAAGGGAAAAATCAACGGCTTGTTGGCCGGGATTTTAACCATGAACGCTCTTTATTCGATCAATTTGCGCATCATGGAAAAAGCGAATTTGCCTCTGTTGCGGGAAGATACGTTTTATACAATGATTCAAAGTTTGCATATTCCGGGGATCGGTGTGATCTCCGGAGAAGCCATTATTTTTCTTGTTATTGTCTTGCTGGTCAAATTGATCATGGACTGGTTTTTGCACACCGACCTTGGTTTGGACATCCGGGCGACCGGCGATAACAGCAAAATGATTCGCAGCTTTGGCGCCAATACCGACCGGACGACGATTATCGGGCTGGCTTTGTCCAACGCCATGATCGCGATGTCTGGTGCTTTTATCGCCCAGTACCAAGGTTTTGCCGATGTGGGCATGGGGATTGGCATGATCGTCATCGGGTTAGCTTCTGTCATCGTCGGGGAAGTATTATTTGGCAGCCGCAGCATCTTCCGCGCCAGTCTGGCGGTGATCGGCGGTTCGATCGTCTATCGTCTGGTTATTGCGGTAGCACTGCGCGCCGGCTTTAATCCATCCGATTTAAAGATTATTACGGCATTGATCGTCATCATTGCGTTGACACTCCCGAATGTAGCCAAAGGAATTTGGAAGAAAAGCAGCAAAGCGGCAAAAGGGGGGAAACTGGATGCTTAATATCAGGCAGGTTCGCAAAGTGTTCAATGCAGGAACCGTCAATGAAAAAATTGCGCTGCAGGAAATCAACTTGACGATGGCGCCCGGTGATTTTATTACCGTGATCGGAAGCAACGGCGCCGGCAAATCGACGCTGATGAATATCATTTCCGGCGGTTATTTACCCGATCAAGGGACGATCGAGATCGACGGCAAAAACGTCACCAAGCTGGCTGAACATCAGCGGGCCGCGTTTATTGGCCGGGTATTCCAGGACCCGATGGCTGGAACTGCTCCCAATATGACGATTGAAGAAAACTTGGCCATCGCCTATGCTCGCGGCCATCGGCGCAAATTGGCGCTGGGGGTAAATGCGAAGAAACGGAAAATTTTTCAGGAGCAATTGGCTCTGTTGGATCAAGGGTTGGAAAACCGCTTGAAAACAAAAGTCGGCTTTCTCTCCGGGGGGCAGCGGCAGGCGCTCAGTCTGTTGATGGCTACCTTTACGCAACCGAAAATTTTGCTGTTGGATGAACATACAGCTGCGCTTGACCCGAAAAGAGCTCAGCTGATTGTCGATCTGACCGTGAAGATTGTGGAAAAAAACAAATTGACGACATTGATGGTCACACACAACATGGAACAGGCTCTCACAATGGGAAATCGACTGTTGATGATGCATGAAGGTCGAATCATTCTTGACTTGCCGCAGGAAAAGAAACAGCAGATGACCACCAAGGATTTGCTGCAGGCTTTTGAGCAGGCAAGAGGCGGAGAAGCGTTTGCGGAAGACCGTTTCATTTTGGCGTAGCCTGAACAAACACCTCCCCAAGACCGATCTTGGGAGGTGTTTTTGTTATGGAGGGAAGTATAGTACAAAAATAGGCGCATAAAGATAGTGGATGGGAAAAACATAGCGGTTCCCTGGCAGGCGTCTGTTTGAAAGGAAGGGCTTGAGTGAAGGCGATTTTAATTGGCGTGGTCTCTTCGTTCTTTTTTGCGTTTACGTTTGTCCTGAACAGGGCAATGAATCTTGACGGGGGCAGTTGGATCTGGAGTGCGTCGCTCCGCTATATTTTTATGATTCCTTTTTTGCTGATGATTGTTGGCTGGCGGGGCAATTTGCGTCCGCTTATGCAAGAAATGCGAGAGAAACCGGGCGTATGGTTGCTGTGGAGTTTTGTTGGCTTTGGCTTGTTTTATGCCCCTCTCTGCATAGCGGCAGCTTACGGACCTGGCTGGCTGATCGCCGGTACGTGGCAAATTACGATTGTGGCCGGTTCGCTGTTGGTGCCGTTGATCGACCGCCGGCAAAAAATTCCTGCCAAAGGATTGCTGATGTCATTGATCATTCTGGCCGGGGTGATCGTCATGCAGCTGCAGCATGCGGAAGCCTTGTCGCCGCTGCAGATGTTTTTCGGGGTTGTGCCGGTGCTGATTGCCGCAGTCGCCTATCCGTTGGGCAATCGCAAAATGATGGCGGCCATACAGGGAAGACTCGATGCGTATCAACGGGTGCTGGGAATGACTTTGGCCAGTTTGCCGCTCTGGGTGGTTCTGTCCGGATACGAGTGGATGACATCCGGGTTTCCCAGTTATGGGCAAACGGTTCAGTCGTTGGCCGTTGCGCTATCATCCGGAGTGATCGCCACGGTTTTGTTTTTCAGCGCCACCGATCTGGCCAGGGGAAATGTGCAGCGGCTGGCCGCCGTTGAGGCAACGCAATCAGGAGAAGTCATTTTTACGGTTTTGCTGGAAATGCTGATTTTGCAAGCGGCGCTTCCTGATCTTGGTTCTTGGATCGGGATGTTGCTGGTCATTGCCGGGATGATCCTGCATAGCTATGTGTCCCAACCGCGTGTGAACCGCAAATTGAAAAAACCGCTTAATGATTCAGCCGTTTAGCGATCAGCTTCTCCAGCCAATTCCAGGGAAGCAGCGCTTTGGCCAGCAGCAACATCCGGATACCTTTGCCGACGGGATAGCGGAATCTCGGCTGTCCGACGGTTGCTGCCTTGACGATGGCTTGTACCACTTCGGAAGGGTCTTGGGCAGCGCCGGTGATTTGCTTCACTTCTGCCAATAAGCGGCCGAGCAGTGTCGCGTAAGGGGAATCGGGAACAGCGGCCAACTGCCGAAAACCCTTGTCCCAAATCGCTGTGCGGTAAGCGCCTGGTTCAATCAGCACCACCTCGATTTGGAACGGTTTCATTTCCAGACGGAGCGATTCGCTGAATCCTTCGAGCGCATGCTTGGAGGCAGCGTAGGGGGCGAGCCCGGGAAAGCCGATTCGGCCGCTGATGCTGCCGACGTTGATAATTCTGCCCTGCCTGCGTGCCCGCATATGAGGCAAGACAGCTTGCGTAACGGCGATAACGCCAAATACATTGGTGGCAAACTGCCGCTGCCATTCCGGCAACGGAAGTTCCTCCACAAACCCGCCTGCCGCGTAGCCGGCGTTGTTGACCAACAGATCAATCTGCCCGGCTTGTTTGACGATTTGCTCGATCACGGCGGGAATCCGGGAAAATTCGGTCACGTCCAACTGGATGCAAGTGATGCGTTCGCTGACACCTTCTTTTCGTGCGGTGTCCGCCAGTTGACCGCTTCGCTCCAGCGTGCGCATGGTGGCGAAGACATGATAGCCGGCCTTGGCCAGGGCAATGCTTGTCAAACAGCCGAAACCGCTCGATGAACCAGTAATAACTGCCACTTTGTTTTTCAAGGAAATCCTCCTTTTTGCAGTGATGAAAAAAATGTGTAAATCCGAAGGAAATATGGCGGAAATGTAACAGAATTATAACAAATTATCATATTAATCGTTGGTTATTTTATGTATACTATCTATGCTAACATTTTTATTGTGGCCCCAAGATTTTAATTGCAAGAAAACAATGAAAGTGCTAGTCAGGCAACAAATGAATTCAAAAGTTTGCTGTTCTTTTGGATTCTGGTTTGCGTCGACCCTTACTCTTTTTTAATTCACGCTATAGAAAGGTTGCTATTTATTTTCTTCTTTGGTTATCATATAGAATGGAAAGTAAGTAGCCGGGGCCATCTGTGGATTAGAAAAGGGCAATAATAGATTTCTAGTTGCGTACAGCAGTTAGAACTATTACAACATGGAAAGGAAAGAGGGGTAAAAAAAGTTATGAAGAGTCGATGGCAGCAACTTTGGCGTCAACTGTTCTTGTTTGGTATGTTGGCGCTCTTCCTCGCCGGTTGCGGCAGAGAAAACCTATCTGCCTTAACCCCGCAAGGGCCAGTAGCAGAGATGCAGTTTTCATTGATGAAGCTTAGCGCTTTGATCATGATCGGTGTCTTTGTAGTAGTAATCTTAATCTTTACCTATGTTCTTATTCGTTACCGTAAACGTCCCGGACAAGACGGAATTCCAAAACAGGTAGAAGGAAATCATAAGCTTGAAATCTTATGGACAGTAATTCCTTTCTTGTTGCTTATTGTGATGGCGGTTCCTACGGTAACAATCGCCTTTGACCTTTCGAAGGAATACACCAATAAGGACGCTTTGGTTGTCAAAGTAACAGCACACCAATTCTGGTGGGAATTTGAATATCCTGATCTCGGCATTTCTACCGCTCAGGACTTGTATATTCCAACCGGAAAGAAAATCCAATTTGACCTTACTTCCGCAGATGTTATGCACGCTTTCTGGATCCCGGCGTTGGGCGGTAAAATGGATACCAACCCTGGCGACTCCAACAAAATGTGGTTGCAAGCAGAAAAACCTGGCATTTACTACGGAAAATGTGCTGAGCTTTGCGGCGCATCCCATGCTTTGATGGACTTTAAAGTAAATGCATTGGAACCAGCAAAATTTGATGAGTGGGCAACTGCGATGAAATCGGCTGAATCCACTCCGGCTACCGCTTCTGCTCAACAAGGTCAACAAATCTTCCAAAAAAGCTGTCTCGGTTGCCACGCAATCGGTGCTGAAGGTGGAAAATTGGCGCCAAACCTGACCAACTTTGCCGATCGTCAACGCGTAGCAGGTATTCTGGAAAACAATCCGGAAAACCTCGACAAATGGTTGGCTGATCCGCAAGCGGTAAAACCAGGCAACTTGATGCCTAATCTCAACCTGAAACCTGAAGATCGCAAAGCGCTTGTTGATTACATGTCCACATTGAAAGTGTACCAACCTTAATGTGATTTGCTTTATACTTAGTCATCCTTAAAAAGGAGGTAAAACTGTGTCTGGTCATGCACACTCTCATAAAAGATCGGGCCTGTGGGATTGGTTAACCACAGTTGACCATAAGAAGATCGGGATTCTTTACCTGATTGCAGGTGGATTTTTCTTCCTGATCGGCGGTCTTGAAGCTCTGCTTATACGTCTCCAGTTGATCGTTCCTGAAGCGGATTTTGTCGGTGCAGCAACATTTAACGAGTTGATCACCATGCACGGAACGACCATGATTTTCTTGGCCGTCATGCCAGTTATTTTTGCCTTGATGAATGCGATTGTTCCTTTGCAAATTGGGGCACGCGACGTTGCCTTCCCATTTGTTAACGCATTGGGATTCTGGCTGTTCTTTTTCGGTGGAGTTCTCTTGAACACCAGCTGGTTTTTAGGTGGAGCGCCTGATGCCGGATGGACATCTTACACCACGCTCGCTCTGAAACAATATAGCGGCATTGGGGTAGACTTCTACGTGTTGGGGCTGCAAATTGCCGGTCTCGGTACATTAATCGGGGGTATCAACTTCCTGGTTACCGTTATTAACATGCGTGCACCTGGTATGACTTTTATGCGCTTGCCAATGTTCACCTGGTCCGCATTTGTTACTTCCGGTTTGATTCTGTTTGCTTTCCCGGCGATTACCGTTGGGTTGGTTTTGCTGATGTTTGAACGTTTGTTCGGCGCAAACTTCTTTAATCCAGATGCAGGCGGTAACGTTGTGATCTGGGAACACATTTTCTGGATCTTCGGTCACCCCGAAGTATATATCCTGATTTTGCCGGCATTCGGTGTTATCTCCGAAGTTGTCAGCACGTTCTCGAAAAAACGCTTGTTCGGATACAGTTCCATGGTATTCGCGACTGTGATGATCGGTTTCCTGGGCTTCATGGTTTGGGCTCACCATATGTTCACAACAGGTCTCGGTCCAATTGCGAATACGTTGTTCGGGATTGCAACTATGTTGATTGCTGTTCCAACAGGTATTAAAATCTTCAACTGGCTGTTTACAATGTGGGGCGGTCAAATTCGCTTCACGACTGCTAACCTGTTTGCAGTCGGTTTTATCCCGACCTTTACGATCGGTGGGATGACCGGGGTTATGTTGGCTTTGCCAGCAGCTGACTATCAGTACCATGACAGTTATTTCGTAGTAGCCCACTTCCACTATGTAATCGTCGGTGGTTTGGTGTTTGGCTTGTTCTCCGGTTTGTACTACTGGTGGCCAAAAATGTTTGGGAAAATGTTGAACGAAAAATTAGGAAAATGGAACTTCTGGACTTTCTTTATCGGATTCCATTTGACGTTCTTCCCGCAGCACTTCCTTGGTTTGATGGGTATGCCTCGCCGCGTATTCACTTACTTGAAAAACCAAGACCTTGATTTGGGTAACTTTATCAGTTCGATCGGTGCGATCGGCATGACGATCGGTACGATTTTGTTCCTGGCAAACGTAGTTGTTGCAGCACGCAGCAAAAAGCAAGCTCCTGCCGATCCGTGGGATGCACGTACTTTGGAATGGGCTATCCCGTCGCCTGCGCCTGAGTATAACTTTGCACAAACCCCACTGGTTCGCGGTCTTGACGCATTGTGGGTTGAGAAAATGGCGGGCAATAAAGGCATGACTCCGGCAGAACCGCTTGGTTCGATCCATATGCCGTCGCCTTCGTTCTTGCCGTTCCTGATGTCAATTGGCTTGTTTATTGCCGGATACGGCTTTATTTTCGAACATCATGTATTCTCTGTAATCGGGATTCTCATTGCTTTTGCATGTATGCTGATGCGCTCGTTGAAAGACGACCACGGTTATCATATTGAACCCGATGAGATTGAAGAGAAGGGGGTTAAGGCTTAATGAGCGCTGATCATACCGTAAATTCGGTTCTGCCTGATGAACCGGAAAAAGCCACCCTTGAGGGAAAAAATAAAGTATTGGGTTTTTGGTTGTTCCTTGGCGGTGAAACGATCCTGTTCGGTACTTTGTTCGCTACGTTTATCGCGCTGCGCAATCAAACAAACGGCGGTCCTACCGGACACGAATTGTTCGAACTGCCGCTGACCGCAGCTGCTACGGTGATCCTGTTGGTCAGCAGTATGACAAGCGTGATGTCCGTTTTGGCCATGCACCAACACAACCTGAAGAAGATGCAAGTATGGTTGACGATTACCGCTATTTTGGGGATTGCCTTCCTGGCATTGGAGATTTACGAGTTCAGTCACTATGTTGCCGAAGGACATAAAATGTCCAGCAGCGCATTCGGGTCCGCTTTCTATACCTTGGTTGGTTTCCACGGAGGCCACGTGCTGTTCGGGGTTCTCTGGTTGATCACCTTGCAATTGCAGGCGATTAAAAAAGGACTGACGGTTGTAACAGCTCCGAAGTTCTATGTGTTCAGCTTGTACTGGCACTTTGTTGACCTGGTTTGGGTCTTCATCTTCACGGTTGTTTATCTCATGAGCATCGTTGGCGGAAAGGTGGGGTAACCAATGTCAGCACATGTATCCAATGAATCGACGCATCGTACCCCGAAAGTCAAGAAATCTGGTGCAAAAGCGCATTTGGTCACATTTATTGTTTCCATCGTGTTAACAGCACTTGCGTTTATCGCGGTCGGGTATGAAGTCATTCCAATTGGCTTTACCGTTCCATTTATTATTTTGTTGGCAATCGTGCAAGCGGCATTCCAGCTTTTTGTCTGGATGCATTTGGATCAAAAAGGGCATGAATTTCCGCGTATCGGAATTCTCATGGGTGTTGTTGTTGTTGCCGCAACAGTCTTTACGTTTGTTTATTGGCTTTGGTAATAAAACAGGGGGGCGTAACTGCCCCCTTTTTTTAAGAAATTTGACCATTTGATCTGTAATGTAAAAACGTTGGTTTGTTTGTCGCTAGGTTGTAGTAGGAACGAAAAATCTGCTCTTTCTCGATAGAGAGGAGGAAACGTACATGCACGACAACCATGGGGGACATCTCGCTGCTCCTTCTTTTACCGAGCTGTGGAGTCCTGAAATTATGTTGATTGCGATTTTGATAGCGGTTCTTTATTTAGCAGTTGTTGGATCGTGGAGAAAACAGTTTGCCCATTCTGCTCCCGTCAGCGGAAAGAAGAAGGCGGCTTTTTTAATAGGACTATTGGTGTTTTATCTTGCAGAGGGCAGTCCCATCAGTTATTATGGGCACCACTTTTTGTTTAGTGCACATATGCTGCAGCAAGCCTTGCTGTATTTTACGATGCCGCTGCTGATCCTGGTGGGGACACCGGACTGGCTGCTTCGCAGCTTGCTGCAAAATAAAGTGGTCGACAATATTTGGTCGTTTATGACCAGACCATTGATTGCGTTGTTTACCTTCAATGTTTTGTTTTCCTTTTACCATATGCCGTTTATCTTTGATGCGGCTATGGAAGCCCACTGGTTTATGACGGTGTATCACATTGTATTGGTGATTACCGCGTTTCAAATGTGGTGGCCGATTATCAGCCCGATCGCCGAAGAACAGCAGATGTCTGATCTGCGCAAACTGGCCTATATCTTTGGAAACGGCGTTTTGATTACGCCTGCCTGCGCGTTGATTATTTTTGCTGATCATCTTATTTACGAGACGTACAGCAACGTACCGCAAGTCTTCTCGATGTTGGCCGCCTTTGATGACCAACGGCTTGGCGGGATTATCATGAAAACAGTCCAGGAAATCGTTTATGGCAGCGTTTTAGCATATACCTTCTACAAATGGTATAACAAGGAGAAGGGAACCGACATTCCAGAACTTGACCAGGCCTCTCAAGAGTCAATCAACATCCTAACTCCGGCAATTGAAAATAAAGGACGAGTGTAGGTTAGGCTAGGAGGAAGGATTTTGCATGTATACGATTGTACCAACCATTAGTACTTCTTTTATCGTTTTAAGCGCCATTTTTATCGCGATCGGCTGGTATCAGATCAAACAGGGAAAACGGGAAGCACATAAAAAAACAATGATCATCGGCTCCGTTTTTGCTACCTTGTTTTTTCTCACCTATGTATCCCGCACCGCTTTCATCGGGAATACGATGTTTGGCGGTCCGGAGGATATCAAGCACATCTATCAAGCCTTTTTGGTTTTCCATATTATCCTGGCGACTGTCGGGGGAATTATGGGGTTGGTCACGCTGTATCGCGCCTATAAACAGCAATTTGCGAAACATCGCCGGATTGGACCGTGGACTTCTGTGATTTGGCTGGCGACGGCTGTCACCGGAGTTACTGTTTATGTCCTGTTGTATGTGATCTACCCGGGAGGGACAACCACGGGTGTCCTAAGGGTCATATTTGGTTGGTAGGACCGCTCGGCAAAGCGGTCCTTTTTTTTGGGGGGTCGAATGCCGAATAGATCGCAGCGGCCCCGCAACAAAAGCATTCAACAAGGCGCGGACGATCGCAGTTCTTGTTGAAATATTGTCAAGAATCATTGCGTTATGAGGGGTCTGCTTCTGATAAAGTAACAATGTAATCAAGTTGACTCGCCTTTGCTGAATTCGTTACAATGTGATTTAGGCATGATAGACAGGTTATCGCATAGGTGAGTGCGAGTGTTGAAGAATTATAGCTCCAATGAACAGGAGGTAAGGTTTTGGACCAACAAGTGACGTATCATGAGACGATCGAGTCGGACTCTGCCATAGAGCATCAGACGGTTCAACCGGCGACATGGAGTGATTATCTCCATTTAACCAAACCGGGCATTACCATATCCAATTTGATGACGACCTTTGCCGGGTTTTGGTTGGCTTCAGCCGGTTCGCCAGATTGGACGATTCTGCTCTATACGCTGGTGGGGACAGCCCTGGTAATCGCTTCAGGGGCTGCCTTGAACAATTATTACGATCGTGAATTGGATTTGAAGATGAAACGGACGCGCAACCGCGGGATTGCGGCCGGACGAATTCATCCCCGCAATGCTTTGGCAATCGGAATCGTTCTGTTGCTGGCCGGCTTGGTTATTTTATTTATGCTGGTAAATCCGTTGGCTGCCGTTTGGGGATTGATCGGGCATGTTTTTTATGTACTGATTTATACGCCGATGAAACGGGTTAGTTCGCTGAATACCGTAGTCGGCGGGATTTCGGGAGCAGCCCCTCCGGTGATTGGCTGGGTCGCGGTAACGCAATCGATGGATATGGGTGCCTGGCTTCTGTTCCTGATCCTGTTTCTCTGGCAGCCCCCCCATTTCTTGGCTTTGGCTATGCTGAAGGTGGAAGATTATCGCGCGGGCGGTATTCCGATGCTGCCGGTCGTCAAAGGATTCGCTGAGACCAAAAGACAGATGTTTCTGTGGGGCGCGGCTTTGGTACCGGCTTCGCTGTTGCTCTTTTTCCATGGAAACGTCAACTACATTTATCTTGTTTCTATGACGATTTTGGGGTTAATCTATTTGGTTCTGCTGTTCCAAGGGTTCTCGGTCAAAGACGAACTGAAGTGGGCCAGAAAACTGTTTAGCTATTCCATTCTGTATTTGATGCTGATGTGTCTGGCGATGGTGATCAGTGCCGTCTTTAACTGACATAAAACGATCAAATTTGCCACTCCAACATCTCTTGCGCCGCAAGAGATGTTTCTATATTTTTATATAGGGGGTCGTAAACAGAACCTAGCCAGTTCCCGCCGTTAGCGGCGAAATTTGTCGGACTGCGGGAAGAGAGAGGTGGACTTGATTGAGATGACAAAGGATCGAATCATAAAATATGCAGCAATTGCAGCAACCGTCGTCATGTTTTTGACGATGATTGCCGGCTCCCTGGTGACCAAAACCAATTCCGGCTTAGGTTGCGGAAACGATTGGCCGCTTTGCAACGGCAAATGGGTACCGGAATATACCTTGCAATCGATCATTGAATATACGCACCGGATGGTTACCGGTTTAGCGGGTATTGTCGTGATAGTCTTTTCGATAATGGCTTGGCTCCGTTATCGGGGGAATAAAGAAGTTCGCGCTTTGGCGTGCTTTGGTATCTTTTTTATTGTATTGGAATCGATGCTAGGGGCATCGGCTGTCATATGGCCGCAATCCGATCCGGTGTTGGCGCTTCATTTCGGGTTTTCCTTGCTGGCTTATTCCGGCGTCTTCCTGCTGACGTTGTTTGTTTTGCAACGGGAGAAAATCAGCGGAGTGATCAAGGGGAAAGTGCCCGGCGGTTTTCGCAATTATATTTGGTTTGTCACGGTCTTTGCCTATGGAGTGGTTTACCTGGGCGCGTATGTGCGGCATACCGGTTCCAGCATGGGATGTTCCGATTGGCCGCTCTGTCAAGGGAAATTGATCCCGGAATTGTCCGGTCAAACCGGCATTCAGTTTGTGCATCGCCTCGGCGCTGCGCTGTTGTTTGTGTTGATCACCATTCTGCTGATTTATGCGGTCCGTTATTTGAAAGAACAGCGAAGAGACATTTACCGCGCCGCCATTTTTGCTTTCTCGTTGATTATCGTTCAGGTGTTGAGCGGCGGTTGGGTCGTCAAATCGCATCTTGTTCTTTATGCAACGATGTTTCATTCGGCCGTGATCACCTGTCTGTTCGGAGTGCTTTGCTATCTATGCGTCCAGTCGCTGAAGGGCAGCGTCGAGCAAAAAGTCAACCAATAGCGCCAACAGCCGTTTCCAAGAGAAGCGGCTGCTTTTTTGTTTGAACAGCGCTTTTCCTTATTTTTTGCCTGAACCATGCCTGTCCAGATTTGATACAATGTAGAGATAAGGCAAACAAATGATCTGATACGGGGTGAGCTTGTGCGGATATTACATACAGCCGATTGGCATTTTGGCCGCATGTTGGAAGGTATCGACCGGCGGGAAGAACAAGCGGCATTTGTGGACGAAATTTGCCATATTGTCGAGGAGCAGGCGGTCGATCTCGTATTGATCGCCGGTGATGTCTATGATTCGGTCAATCCCCCGGCATGGGCGGAGGAGCTTTTTTACGATGCGCTGGAACGGTTGGCGAATGGCGGGAAAAGAGGCGTCGTGGTCATCGCGGGAAATCATGATCAGCCGGAACGGGTGCGGGCGGCAGCTCCTTTGGCGCGTAAGCACGGCATCGTCTTGCTGGGATTGCCGAAAGAAGCGCCGGTGATCGAGAAGGCAGACCCGACAAAGGTGCAAATTGTGGCCGGCGGTTCTTCCTGGTTTGAACTGGCAATTCCCGGTGTGGAGCATACGGCGGTGGTTCTTGCTCTGCCTTATCCGTCCGAATCGCGGTTGAAAGAACTGCTCAGCGAGAGCTTTACCCAGGAACAGATGCAGCAAGCTTTTTCCGACAGAATAGAGCAGCTGTTCGCGGCGCTGGCGCAACATTTCCGAGACGATACGGTGAATCTGGTCACGAGCCATTTATTTGTAATGGGGGGAAAGGAAAGCGATTCGGAGCGTCCTATTCAAATTGGCGGGGCTTTGACCGTCCGTCCGTCCGCTTTTCCGCCGAATGCTCATTATGTGGCGCTGGGCCATCTGCATCGCTTGCAAAAGTTGAGCGAACAGCCGCTGGTTCGTTATAGCGGATCGCCATTGGCTTACAGTTTTTCCGAAGCGGGTCAAAGCAAAGCGGTGGTCATTATCGATGCGGTGCCGCAGCAGCCGGTTCAGGAGCAGATCATCTACCTGCAGAGCGGAAAGCCGTTGGTACGGTGGAAAGCGACCGAAGGGATTGCCCAGGTCGAACAATGGCTGGCAGAAGGACGGGATGCGGGAAGCTGGATTGAATTGGAGCTGCATGTGAAAGATGTGATTGATCCGGCGGAGTTTCAACGTTTGCGTAAATTAAGCGATGACTTCGTGAAAATTCAGCGCGTGTTGCTCAGGGACGAAACTGGCGAGCGAACGAGCGCTGAGCAGGAGAACAGGGAAGAGCTGAGCGCAGAACAGCTGTTTTGCCGCTTTTATGAACGGAAACGGGGCATGCAGCCGGATGAGCAGGTGATCAGGCTGTTTAATCAACTGATGCAGGAGAGAGACGAAGACGCGGAGGGACAGGCCATTGAAACCGATTTGGCTTAAAATTGCAGGTTTGCATAGTTATCGTGAGCTGCAGGAAATCGATTTTGCAAAATTGTCCGAGGCCGGGCTGTTCGGAATTTTTGGGCCGACGGGCAGCGGCAAGTCGACGATTTTGGACGCGATTACCCTTGCGCTGTACGGACAAGTCGTCCGGCTGGGGGGAGGAACGCATCCCAAGGAAGTGCTGAACCAGTTGGAACAGCGCGTCTTTGTTTCGTTCACCTTTGAAATTGGCGCAGGAGATAGACGCAAGCGATACACGATCGAGCGGGAATTTGGCCTGGATAAAAAAGGAAACCGCAGACAGCCGGAGGTTCGCTTGATCGAGCGGGGAACCGATGGCGTCACCCCGGACAAAGTGCTGGAATCGAAGGCAACGGCGGCCACCCAAGCAATCGAGTCGCTGATCGGTTTGACCTTGCAGGATTTTACCCGGGCAGTCGTCTTGCCGCAGGGTCAGTTTTCCCGCTTTTTGACACTGAAGGGCAGTGAACGGAATGAAATGCTGCAGCGAATGTTTCAACTGCACGAATACGGCGAAAAATTGAACGAACGGATTCGCACGAGGTACGAGCAAAACAAAACGGAACTGCACCGGCTGCAATTGGAGCTGGCAGCCATCGGTGACGTGGGACCGGAAGCGCTGGAACATGCGCGGCAAACGCTGGAACTGGCGGAGCAACAAAGCAAGGCGTACGCGGCGCAGCGGGAAGAGCTGTCGGCGAAAAAACGGGAAATGGAGCAGGTGTATCAATGGCAGGTGGAGCGGGCGGCGATCGAGCAACAGGCGGCGGCGCTGCAGTCCAGGCAGGCGGAGATCGAACAGATCGGGCAAAAAGTAAAAGAGATCGAGGCCAGCCTGCAGATCTGGCCGCTTTGGCAAAAGTATCGGAAACTCAGCAAGGAATGGGACGAGCTGGGACTGGCCTTGGCACAATTGCGCCAGCAGCAGCAATCGGCAGCCAGCGAATGGGAACAGGCCGACCAGGAGTACCAGTCGGCTGCCGCAACGCTGCGCCAGCAGGAGCCGCTGTTAGCCGAACAAAAAGGAAAGCTGCTGCAAGCGGTGGAATGGGAAAAGGAATTGGCAGCACTGGCGCGTGACTTGCAGGAAGCGGAGCGGGAGCAAGCAGGGCTGACCGGACAGCTCCATTTGCTGCATAGCCAGATTGACCAGCTGGAGCAGGCATTGGTTGATTTGGACAAGCAGTGGGCCGAGCTGGAACAGCAAGTGCAGCAGGTGGTGGTTACTCCCGAGGAACGGCAGCATTTGGTTGCGCTGCGGGAAGTGAAAGAGGGCTGGAGCCGTGAACAGCAGAAACTGCAGGAGTTGGTTGCGCAAAAGGCGGAGCTGCAAAAAGAGCGGCAGGCATTGACGGCAGATTTGCAGCAATTGGCGGACGAGGTGCGGCAACAGGCGACGCTGCGGGAACGGACCCAAAACGAGCTGGCCGCTTGCCAGGAGAAGCCGCTTCTCTCGGAGACAGAACTGGAACGCCTGCGTGAACAATTGATGCAAGCCAAACAGTTGGGCAAAGAGTGGCGGGAACAAGTCAACTTGCTTAACGCCTGGAGCAAAAAATGGGCCGAGCTGGAGCAACGCTGGGGCCAGCAGGAGCGCGACATACTGCAGCTGGAAGAACAACAGCGGAAACTGACAGAAGTTCATCAGCGGGCTCGGGACGCCTATGAACAAGTCAGCAGCGAATGGCAAAGCTGGCAACGGGAAAACCTCGCCCGGATGCTGCGGAAAGAGCTTTCCGACGGTGAGGCGTGTCCTGTGTGCGGCTCTACGCATCATCCGCTTCGTCATACCGAGCTGACGGAGGAAGCGCAGACAGCCGAGCGACAGCGGTGGGAACAGAAATTGGCGCAGATGGAAGAGGAAGTCGCCCAAGCGGAGCGGCAGCTTCGCGAGGCAACGGACAGTCTGCAGGCGGCGAAAATCAACGGGGCGGCACTTGCCGAGCAACGGCGGAGCCAGCAGGAGGAGAAAGCGTCAATCGACGAAAGAGTCGCCCAAATCAAGGCGGAGTGCGCAGCGCTTGGGGCGGATTGGCAGACGGAAGATTTTGAAGCGCTGCTGATGCGCTATAAACAGAACGAGACTGCCTTTCGCGTGAAAACGGAAGAGCGTGCGCGGCAAAAAGACATGCTCGAACAACTGCAGCAAAGGCTGGCGCAAGTTCGCGAACAAGAACTGCTGCGGCGAAGTTCCCAGGAGTCCAAACAGGCATTGTTGAATCGGCTGCAAGATCAGCTTGCCGTTGTCGATCTTCGGCTGGCGGAAGCGACGGAGCAGTTGCGGCAAGCGGAAAGCAAATTTACCCAACTGCGCGGGGAGCTGTTGCCGGAGGAGATCGAAAGCCGTTATCGGCAACTGGAAGAACGGGACAGATTGCTGATTCAACTTGCCCAGCAGCGGACAGAGCTGGAGAAAAGACGCAAAGATTTGGCGCAGCAAAGCGAGACGGAGAAGGAGCGGCGAACGCAACTGACAATCCGTGCGACAGCGCTTCAGGAGCGAAGGCACGAGCGGGCGCAGCTGCAGACGGAAAGGCAGCGGCAGCTGTTTGCCGTCACACAGGGGGAAGCGGCAGCAAGTTTGCTGACACAAATTGAATCGAAGCTCGCCCAGCTGCAAAAATCAGTCCAAACCGCGGAGCAAAGACGCACGCAAGCGATGGAGCGAAGACAGCAAGTCCATGAGCGCTTGCTAAAAGCAGAAGAAGCCTGCTCTTTGCTCAATCGGCAACGGATGGAAGCGGAACTGGTTTGGCAGACGGGCATGCAGCAGGCTGGTCTGGCTGATGATGTCTCCCGGCTTGAAGCGCTTTATCAGGAAAGCGAACGATTGGAGGCGTATCGAGAACAGGTAGACAGCTATAATCGCCAACAAACTCAGCTGCAGTACGAGCGGGATCGGCTCGGACAACTGCTGGCCGGACGAAGCGTTACCGAGGAAGAATGGCAATCCATGCTGCTGGCCTGGGAACAGCTGGAGCGCACTTATGAGGCGTTTAAGGATGAGGTGGCGGTCGCCCGGCAAACGCTGCAGCAAATTTCCGCGAACCATGACAAGTGGGTCGGCTTGCAGGCGAAAATATTCGAACGGGTGGATGAACAAAGCCGGCTGGAAGAATTGAAAAAGCTGTTTGAAGGAAAGGCGTTTGTCCAGTTTATTGCCGAGGAAAAGTTGGCGGCGATCGCTGCCGATGCTTCCTACCATCTGAAGCGCATGACCAAAAACAGGTATGCCCTGGAAATTGGCGACGAGGGCGAATTCGTCTTGCGGGACGAAGGCGCGGGCGGAATGCGCCGGCCTGTCAACACCTTGTCCGGCGGTGAAACATTCCTCACTTCCCTTGCGCTGGCGTTGGCTTTGTCCGTGGAAATCCAGATGCGCGGGGGCAAACTGGAATTTTTCTTCCTGGATGAAGGGTTTGGTACGCTTGATCCGGAGCTTTTGGAAACTGTTATGGATGCGTTGGAACGGTTACGGATGGACCGGTTTACAATCGGCCTGATCAGTCACGTGCCGGAGATGCGGCTGCGAATGCCGCGAAGATTGGTGATCACACCGGCGGAACCGCTGGGGGCGGGCAGCCAGATCAGGCTGGAAATGGATTGACGATCAGCAAGGGAGGGAATGAACAAAATGTCGCTGCAATTTGTGATTGGCAGGGCTGGTACAGGAAAAACAAGCCATATTCTCGGCTATATCCATTCAAGGCTGAAAGCGGACCCGGCAGAATCGACGTTTATTTATATTGTTCCGGAGCAAGGCACTTTTCAGGCCGAGTATGCGCTGGCCACCTTGCCAGAGCTGGGCGGCGTGATCGGTTCCCAAGTGCTCAGTTTCAACCGCTTGGCCTACCGTTTGCTGCAGGAATTGGGCGGTATGACGCTGCTGCCGGTCGACGAACGAGGCAAGCAAATGGTCTTGCGGATGCTGTTGGAGCGATACAAAGACCAGCTTCAGATGTTTCAGCGTTCTGCTCAGCAGCCCGGTTTCGTCAACCAGTTGGGCCGGATGATCAGCGAATGCAAGTCATACGGCGTGATTTTTCACGATTTGGACAATCTCGATTGGGGAAGCGCATCGCTAACGCAAAAAATCAAAGACATCAGCCTGATTATGAACGCTTATGAGGCGTATTTGTCCGGGATTTACTATGATACCGATGATATGTTGACCCGCGTGGCGACGCTGGTGGGCCAATCGGAATATCTTCGGCAAGCCGAAATTTTTATCGACGGCTTCAGCGGCTTTACCAATCAAGAATACCGGATGATTGAACAGTTAATGGTGCATGCCAAGCGGGTAACGGTCGCCCTTTCGCTGGACCCGCTGGAGCTCGCGCAGTCGACGGACGAGTTGGCGCTGTTTGCTCCGACGTTGAAAACGTACCACCGCCTGGCGCAAATTGCCCGTGAAGTGGCCGTTCCGCTCGAGGCGCCCATTGTCCGTCAAGAAAGCTATCGCTTTGCCGGTGCACCGTTGTTGGCCAAGCTGGAGAAATCGTATTTTGCCTGGGATGCTCTGCCAGTGAACGCCAAGCCCGCTCGCACCGATGAGCTATGCCTGGTAGCGGCCGTCAATCGGCGAGCGGAAGTAGAAGCTGCCGCCTTGCAAATTTTGTCGCTGGTCCGCGATCATGGCTACCATTGGCGCGATATTGCCATCCTGCTGAGAGAAATGGGCATTTACGCCGATGAAATCGAAGCGGTGTTCACCGAATACGGCATTCCATTCTTCCTTGATCAAAAGCGCACCGTATTGCACCATCCGTTGATCGAACTGATCCGCTCTTCCCTCGAGGTAATCGTCAGCCGCTGGCGGTATGAAGCGGTGTTTCGCTGCTTGAAGACCGATCTCGTGACCCCGGCGGGCGGGGAACGTCCGACCCGTTTGGAAGTGGATCTGCTGGAAAACTATGTGCTGGCTTACGGGATACAAGCTTATCATTGGTCGCAGGAGACGGACTGGAGTTTTCACGCCCGGCATGATCAAGACGCTTTCGAAATCGATGCGATTCGCCGCCGGTATGCCGCGCCGCTGTTGGCGTTTGAACGCGAAATGAAACAGGCGGAGCAGACTGACGTAAGAGCGCTGACCACCGTTTTGTACCGGTTTTTGCTTGAGTTGGGCGTACCGCAAAAGCTGGCGGAATGGCAAGAGCAAGCCGAGGCGGCGGGGGAGCTGGAAACGGCCCGCGAACATGGTCAGGTGTGGAACGACCTGTTGGAATTGCTGGACCAAATTGTCGAGGTGATGGGTGGAGAACAGATTGAGCTTGCCACATATGCCCGGATTCTCGACAGCGGTCTGGAGAGCATCCAGCTGGGACTCGTTCCGCCGGCGCTGGATCAGGTGTTGATCGGCTCGATGGAGCGTTCGCGGCAACCGGATGTCAAGGCCTTGCTGATATTGGGCGCCAATGATGGCCTGCTGCCGGCTCGCCCGGTGGAAGAAGGCATCCTCGATGAAGCGGAACGCGAGCATTTGGCTGCGCTGGGGATTGAATTGGCTCCCAGCGCCAGACAGCGGTTGATGGAGGAACAGTATTTGCTTTATCAAGCGTTTACGCGTCCGTCCGAACGCTTGTGGCTGAGCTGTTCCTTGGCGGATGAAGAGGGAAAAGCTTTGCTTCCTTCCCCGGTGTTTGAACGGTTGCAGGAACTTTTTCCCGAACTGACGCTGCGCTATTTTTATAATGAACCGACCGGAGAGGCGCAACAGGACAGTTTTCTGTTGGGCAGACCGGATAAAGTATTCGGCCATTTGCTGACATTGCTGCGGGAATTCAAGAAAGGCCAGCCGCTCTCGCCGTTCTGGTGGGAGATTTATGATTGGTTTGTCCGCTCCGATGAGCAGCGAACGAGGCAAAGCTGGCTTCTGTCCGGCTTGAACTACGACAATCGGGTTCGTCCGTTGTCCAAAGAAATCAGCGCTGCCTTGTACGGCCGCCAACTGCGGATGAGTGTGTCCCGCCTGGAACGGTTCCAGGCTTGTCCGTTTTCCCATTTTTCGTCCCATGGCTTGCGATTGACGGAGCGGGAATTGTTTAAACTGGAACGGTTCGATGTCGGCGAACTGTTTCATGCTTCTCTTAAACGGGCCGTCGAAGTCATGAAGGATCAACATTTGGAGTGGGAACGATTGAGCGAAGCGGAAAGCATGACTTTGGCCGATGAGGTGGTCGAGGAAGTAGTGCCGCAAACTCGCAGCAGTATCTTGACGAGAACAGCGCGCTACCGCTATTTGTCCGGCAAGCTGAAGCGGGCGGTCGGACGAGCGATCTATGTGCTGGGTGAGCATGCCAGACGCAGCCACTTTGCGCCGGTCGGTCTGGAGGTTAAGTTCGGTCCGGGCGGAGATTTGCCGGGTCTGACATTGCCGTTGGATCAGCAGTCGTTTGTGCAGTTGATTGGCCGGATTGACCGGGTTGATTTGTCCATTGACGAGGACCGTCCTTATTTGCGCGTGATTGATTACAAATCCGGCGCAAAACGGTTAGCCTTGTCCGACATTTGGAACGGGCTGAATTTGCAGCTGCTCGTTTATTTGGATGTCGTTTTCAGCAACGCCGAGCAATGGCTTGGGAAAAAAGCGGAAATCGGCGGTGTTTTTTATTATCAGGTAGCCGATCCTTTCGTTACAGCCAAACGAATGCTGGCGGCGGATGAAGTTGCCAAGCAGCGAACAGCGAAGCTGAAGATGAAAGGGCTCATGCTGGCGGATCCCGATGTCGCCAGGCTGATGGATCAGCAAGTGGAATCGGGCAGTTCAGAGCTTCTGCCGTTTGGGCTGAAAAAGGACGGAACATTCTCTGCCTACTCTTCTGTGGCCACCGCGGAACAGTTTCAACTGCTGCAGCAACACGTCAGGGATACTGTGCGAGAATTGAGCGCCCGCATGATCGCAGGCGACATTCAAATTGATCCATATACTCTGGGAACTTTTACCGCTTGTGAAACTTGTTCGTTCAAGGCCGTCTGCCAGTATGACCAGCAGCTTTCCAAGACGGAAACCAGAGTGTTGGGGAAATGGAAAGATCAGGAGATCTGGCAGAAGTTAGCGGACAAGTTCGGAGGAGGGTGTCAAGATGAGCAACAGTCGTGAGAGCAAACCGGATCGCTGGACAGCGGAACAATGGCAGGCGATTACTAGACAGGGCGGAAACTTGCTGGTCGCGGCAGCCGCCGGTTCGGGGAAGACATCGGTGCTGGTTGAGCGTATTATCCGCAAGATTACCGATCCGACCGAGCCGATCGGTGTCGATCAACTGCTGGTCGTCACATTCACCAACGCTGCCGCCGCGGAAATGCGCCATCGGATTGGCGAGGCGCTGAACAAGGCGTTGGAGTCGGCGCCCCGTTCCGCTCATTTGCGCCGCCAATTGGCCTTGCTGCCAAGAGCGACGATTACGACGCTTCACTCCTTCTGTCTGGCTCTTTTGCGGCAATATTATTACTATCTCGAACTTGATCCCGACTTCCGCATTGCCGATCAGCTGGAAATTGAACTGCTGCGCCAGGACGTGCTGGAGGATTTGCTGGAACAATGGTACGATCATGATCCCGAGTTTCAGCAACTGGCGGATATCATGGTCGAAGGACAGGATGACAGCAGCCTGCTCGGACTGATCCTGCGGCTGTATGATTTCGCGCACAGTCACCCAGCCCCGTACCGCTGGATGGAGCAAGCTGTTGCGATGTTTGAAGAGGACCAGCCATTGTCGGCGCGAAAGTGGACACGGGGGTTGCTGCAAACGATCCGGCTGGAATTGCAGACGGCGGAGACAGCGATCGGCAATGCGATTCGCCTGGCGGGAGAAGTCGACGGACCAGCCGTGTATCTGCCATTGCTGGAACAGGAAAAAGAATCGATTAGCCGCGCCCGCCTTGCCTGCGAGGCAGGTTGGGAAGCAATCGAACAGGCGGTGCGGCAAATTTCCTTTCAACGGCTGCCTGCGGCGAAAGAGGCTGATCCGCTTGTCAAGGAGCAGGTGCAATCGCTGCGCGGTCTGGCCAAGGATCGGGTCAAGAAACTGCAGGACGAGTTTTTTGCCGTGTCGAGCAGCGACTATTTGCGCGATTTGCAAAAAATGGCTCCTTATTTGAAAACATTGACGCGGCTAGTCCAGTCGTTTGCCGAGGCTTATCAACGGGAGAAACGGGCGCGTTCGCTGGTCGATTTCAGCGACCTGGAGCACTTTGCGCTGAAGCTGTTGCTCGCGCCGCAAGCGGAGGACGGAGACGACGTACAGATGCAGCCTTCGGACATCGCGCGGCAGTTGCGCGAACAATTTGCCGAAGTGCTGATCGATGAGTACCAGGACATCAATCTGGTGCAGGAAACGATTTTGCAAATGGTTTCGCGCGATGCGTCGAATGGTCCGGCCAATCGCTTTATGGTGGGGGATGTCAAGCAAAGCATTTATCGCTTTCGCCTGGCAGAACCGAAGCTGTTTTTGGAGAAATACAATACCTACCGTCACCCCGTTGACGAAGCAGCGGCAATTCCGGGAACAAGGATCGATCTCGCCGCCAACTTTCGCAGCCGGCGCGAAGTGGTTGATGCAGTGAACTATTTGTTCCGCCAGATCATGTCGCCAGGTGTGGGGGAACTTTCCTACGATCCGGCGGCAGAGCTGATTTGCCGGGCCGATTATCCGGCGGCAGACGCCGATTCGATGCGAGTGGAGGTGCACCTGATCGACCGCCATAACGCCGCCGCCGGGGGACATATGTCGGAGGCGGAGGAGACGGAAGACGAGCCGGCTGGCGGCGAAGCGGCGCAGTTGCTGGAGGAGGCTTCCGCAGCGCAACTGGAAGCGCGGTTGATTGCCCAGCGTATCCGACGCTGGATGGAACCGGGGTCCGGTGAGCAACCGCTGCTGGTATTTGACAAAAAAACGGGGGGAATGCGGCCGCTTGCATACCGCGACATCGTCATCCTGCTGCGGGCGACGAGCGGTTGGGGCGAGACGATGATGGAGGAGCTGCGGGCAGCCGGCATCCCTGTCTACGCGGAGCAAAGCGGCGGATATTTTTCGGCAACGGAGATTGAAGTCATGCTTTCCCTGCTGCGCGTGATCGATAATCCGCTTCAGGATATTCCGCTGGCTGCCGTGTTGCGCTCACCGCTCGTCCGGCTCAAGGAGGAACAGCTGGCGCAGATTCGCATCCATTATCCGAGCGGCTCCTTTGCCCAGGCGGTCTTGCAATACGCCGCCGAACAAAGAGACGAGGAAGAGGAGTGGCAGCGCCGCCTGCGCCGTTTTTTGCGGCAAGTTGACGAATGGCGCACGATCGCGAGACAAAGCTCGCTCGCCGGGCTGCTTTCGCAAATTTACCGCCAGACCGGATATTTGGACTATGTGGCGACCTTGGAAAATGGCCAACAGCGTCAGGCCAATTTGCGCGCCTTGTATGACCGCGCGCGGCAGTATGAAGCGGCCTCGTACCGCGGCTTGTTTCGCTTTTTGCGGTTGATCGACCGCTTGCAGCAAGCGGGAGATGATCTGGGCGAAGCGAGAACGGTCGGGGAAGGCGAAGACGTTGTCCGCATGATGACGATTCACAAGAGCAAAGGGCTGGAGTTTCCGGTTGTGTTTGTCGCCGGCTTGGGCAAACGGTTCAATACGATCGATTTGAACAGTCCGTTTCTTTTGCATAAAGATCTTGGATTTGGTCCGCAGGTCATCGATCCTGATATGCGTCTGCGCTATCCGAGTTTTGCCGCCATGGCGATCAAGCAGCAGCTTCACCGCGAGCTGTTGGCGGAAGAGATGCGGGTGCTATATGTTGCTTTGACGAGGGCGCGGGAAAAGCTGGTGTTGGTCGGTTCCGCGAAAAATCTGGCGAAAAGTGTCGAGGCTTGGAGCAACTTCTCCTCTGCCGAACAGGTGTTGGCTGATGAAGATCTGATTCAGGCAAAAGGGCTGCTTGACTGGATCGGGCGGGCGCTGCTGCGGCATCCGGCGGCTGAGCAATTGCGTCGATACGGCATGAGCGAGACAGAGGAGGCGCGGCAGGTTCCTCAGCTTCACGATCCGTCCTGCTGGTCGTTTTGTTTCTACCAAGCGGACCAGCTAAGCAGCCAAACGGCGGAAACCGGCGTGGAGCAGACTTTGTTGACGCGAATCATTCACCGGGAGCAAATTGAGCAACGCCCCGCCGATCCGGTCTGGAGACGGGAAATCGAGCGGAGGCTCTCCTGGACCGATCCGCTTTCGCACAGCGCGAAAATCGCCGCAAAATGGAGCGTCAGCGATCTGAAGCAAAGCGCAGTCGCGTCAGGAACCGCCGGCAAGCTGCCGCGACTGATCGAAAGTCCCCGCTTTATAACGGGAGCAAAGGAACACCGCTATACGAGAGCGGAAGTGGGGACGATCATGCATACGGTTTTGCAGCAGCTTGATCTGCGCCAGGAATTGGATACAGCCAATCTCCGGGAGCAGCTGTCGGGATTGGTATTGCGGCAATATTTGACCGAGGAAGAGGCGGCACAGGTAGACTTGGAACAGCTTGGCGCATTCTTCGCTTCTCCATTGGGACAGCGCGTGAAGCAAGCCAAACGGATTTATCGCGAGCTGCCCTTTACGCTGGCGCTTCCTGCCCGTGAGGTAATGGCGCCCGCCGGATCGGAGAAAGCCGATGCCGATGAGCCGATTATTGTGCAGGGGGTAATCGATTGTCTGCTGGAAGAAGCGGACGGCCGGTTAACTTTGCTTGACTTCAAGACAGACTGGGTAGGGGACGAGTCGCCGGATGCTGCGGCTGCTGTTTTGACCCGACGCTATGCCGAGCAGATCCGCTACTATGTGCGAGCGGTCGAGCGAATTTGGAAGCGGAATGTGGCGGAAAGCTATCTGTATTCGTTGACGGGGGGAATCGCCATACCGATTCGTCATCGGTAGATTCTCCCTAATCGCTTGGCGGTTGGACTCCCGCAACAGGCAAAACATAGATCTCTTGCGTGCAATTTACACTACATCTTTTGGAACCGAACGATTATAATTGGCATTATGTATTTTTTGAATATTTACAGCGAGTATAGCATTCGGGGGTAAAAAGACAACATGAGTTTGTTTCAGAAAAAGTCGATTTCACAAATGTTGGAAGGTTCAAACGGCCCCAGCGGCTTGAAAAAGGCATTGGGCGCTTTTGATTTGACGATGTTAGGGATCGGAGCGATTATCGGGACAGGCATTTTTGTGCTCACCGGGGTGGCGGCGGCGGAACATGCCGGGCCGGCACTGGTGCTCTCCTTTGTCATCGCTGCCATTGCCTGTGTGTTTGCCGCGCTTTGTTACGCCGAATTCGCTTCGAGCGTTCCGGTATCGGGGAGTGCGTATACGTATAGTTACGCCACTTTCGGCGAGTTGGCCGCCTGGATTTTGGGCTGGGATTTAGTCCTGGAATATGGAATGGCGGCAGCGGCGGTGGCAAGCGGCTGGTCTGGTTATGTCCAGGGATTGTTGAACGGATTTGGCATCCATTTGCCAACCGTTTTGACCGGCGCATTTAACCCCGCCAAGGGCACGATCGTCGATTTGCCGGCAGTCATCATTACGATGGTGATCAGCTGCTTGCTGATTCAGGGCATACGCGAATCGGCCCGGATCAACAATATTATGGTTGTGATCAAAGTGGCGGTCGTCCTGATTTTCCTCGCGGTCGGAGCGTTTTATGTAAAACCGGACAACTGGACTCCGTTCATGCCGTTTGGTTTTTCGGGGGTGGCCACTGGGGCAGCGACGGTATTTTTTGCTTTTATCGGGTTTGACGCTGTGTCCACGGCAGCGGAGGAAGTGAAAAATCCGCAGCGCAATATGCCGATCGGAATTATCTTGTCATTGGCGATTTGTACCATTTTGTATATCCTGGTTTCGTTTGTCCTGACCGGAATCGTGCCGTATCAATCGCTAAATGTAAACAATCCGGTCGCGTTTGCGTTGAATTACGTTCATCAAGACTGGATTGCAGGCTTTATTTCTTTGGGCGCGATTCTTGGCATTACGACGGTTTTGCTTGTCCTGTTGTACGGACAAGCCCGTCTGTTCTATTCGATGAGCCGCGATGGACTGTTGCCGCCGCTCTTTTCCAAAGTAAGCGCCAAACGGCAAACACCGCTGCAAAGTACGCTTCTGGTTGCCGTGATGGTTGCCGTTCTCAGCGGATTCATTCCGTTGGACAGCTTGTCCAAGCTGACCAATATCGGGACGCTGTTCGCGTTTATCGTCGTATCGATTGGCGTGGTCGTATTGCGAGTCACCAATCCGCAGTTGAAACGGGCGTTTCGCGTACCATTGGTTCCGTTGGTGCCGATTTTGGCGGTGCTTTTCTGCGGGTATTTGCTGATGAGCTTGCCGGCCAGCACCTGGATTGGTTTTGGAATTTGGCTCTTGATCGGCCTGGTGATTTATTTCAGTTACGGTTACCGCAATAGCGAGTTGACCAAATTTTGTAATAACAGCAAAGAGTAATGAATCGCATGGCGGCTTCCGGCAAGGGAAGACCGCCATGTTTTTTTACATCGTGTCGATCTCTGCGCCAAGGGCTTGCCAACCGGTTGGCTTCTGTGCCATTCTGTTACGTATGAAGCAATGATTGGATGGAGGAGAGGAACCGTGAATCATTTGTCAGACCGCGAATGGATGGCGTATCGCACTAAAAACAAGGACCGAGGACGCATGTTGATCGCTTGTCCCGATCAGCCGGGAATTGTCGCCGCCGTCTCCCAGTTTTTGTTTTCCCAAGGGGCGAATATCGTCCAATCGGACCAATATACGACCGATCCGGAAACAGGGAATTTTTTCATGAGGGTCGAGTTTGACGTCGTCGATCTGGAGGAACGGATTGAAGAGCTGCGCCGGCGGTTTGCGACAGTCGCCAACGACTTTGGCATGGATTGGTCGATTATTGAAGCGAAAAGACGCAAGCGAATGGCGATCTTCGTATCGAAGGAAGACCATTGTCTGCTGGAATTGCTGTGGCAATGGAAATCAGGACAACTGCATGCCGATATTGCCATGGTGATCAGCAATCACACCGATTTGCAAGAACTGGTCGAACCGTTTCAAATACCGTTTTATCATGTACCTGTCAGCAAAGAACGAAAGGAACAGGCGGAAGCAGAGCAACTTGCTTTGACGAGCGGAAAAGTCGATGTGATCGTATTGGCCCGCTATATGCAAATTCTTTCCCCCCGCTTTTTGCAAGATTATCCGCAACAAATCATTAACATCCACCATTCGTTCCTGCCGGCTTTTGTCGGGGCCAAGCCTTATGAACAGGCGTACAAGCGTGGGGTGAAGCTGATCGGCGCCACCGCCCATTATGTTACCGAAGAACTGGACGCCGGTCCGATCATCGAACAGGATGTGCAAAGAGTAACGCATCAGCACGATGCCGAAGATTTAAAACAACTGGGCCGACAGATCGAGCGCACTGTGTTGGCCCGCGCGGTAGGCTGGCATTTGCAGGATAAAGTGCTCGTTTACCAAAACAAGACGATCGTTTTTCCATAACGCTTACCCCTCGGGAAGGTTATCTGCCAAATACCGCTTGACTTGCTCATCGATAAAGCGGATTGCTTCTGCCGCTTCCGTTCCTTGCAGCAGCAAATGACCGGAGTGGGCAAAATATTGAACCGTAACTTGGCTGCTCCCCACCTGTTTTTGCAAATGGACGGCGCTGATCGCTTTCACGGTGTCGTCCTCTTTTCCTTGCAAAATGACGTACGGACAGGTCACTTCCGGCAGCAGCGGCTTGGTCTCCGCGAGCAACCGCCGAAACTGCAGCATGCTGCGCAACGGAATTTTTCGCGTGCTTCGCCAGTAGCGCGACAGGTGCATAGCCGGATCTTTGCGCAAGTTTCGCCATACCTGTTTTAAGTCCCAGTACTTGTAAGGTGTGTTGATCGTAAACAACAGCTGCACGGGATACTTTCTGGCAACATGGAAAGCAAGCAGTCCTCCCATGGAAAACCCGATGACGATGATCGTCTCGGCCCTCATTTGCAAACGTTTATACGCCTCCTCCGCAGAGCGAACCCATTGCTGACGCGTGCTGCGCGCCAGAAACCGGCGCCCCAAGCCATGTCCTTCCAGAGTGGGGCATTCAATGACATAACCTTGTTCATGCAAATAGCGAGCCAGAGGAAGCACCTCGTGAACATCTCCGGCAAAACCGTGCAAAATCAAAAAGCCAACCGTGGACACGCTTTTCACTCCTTTCGTCGTCGAGGTCATCCTATCGTTCATCGTAGCATGTTTGATTTGCCGTTAAAAAGTTTTCTGCAAACTTCCTCTTTTCCCTTATACTAGAAAAAAACGGATGATTAAAGGTGGGTTGTTCGTCTTTATGGGGGTACAAGTGCGAAATTGCTTTGCAATCTGCCTGACTCTGGCGTTGTTGTTGTATGCCAGCGGATGTGACAAACTCGAAGCGGAAGTGGACAAACTGCGGGATGATCAAGAAGAAGCGGCATTAAAGGTCAAGACGGTGGAAAGCTTCACGGTTGGCAATGAGCAGGGCATGCACATGCAGATTGCCGGGATGGTCGCTCCGAAAAAGGAATTGGCGCTTTCTTTTGGCGCTTCCGGCAAAATAGCCAAAATTCATGTCAAGAAAGGCGACCATGTTGAAGCGGGAGCTCTGCTCGCTTCCTTGGATGCAACGGTATGGGAGCAAGAAATTGCCGCAGCGCAGGGACAAGTGGACAGCGCGCAACTGGAGCGGGAAAAGACGTTGCGGGGGGCTGACTTGCACGACATCAACCAGCAGAAGCTCGAGGTGGAACGAACGAGACAATTGGCCGATCAAGCGAGCGCTGCGTATGACCGGGGGAAACGATTGTACGCCAACGGAGCGATCGCCAAGGATGAGTTGGAACAGCTGGCCTTGCAGGACAAGCAAGCGGGTCTGGATTTGCAGGAAGCGCAGCTCCGCCTGACGCAGTTGACGGAAGGTGCAGACCGATTGGATCTGGAAACGGCAAATGCGGCGGTGAAAGAAGCGAATGCCCAGCTGGCCAAAGCAAAACAGCAATTGAACAATGCGAACATTATGGCGCCGTTTGCCGGCATTGTCGCCGATTTGCGCCATCGGGAATCCGAGCAAATTTCCCAAGGGGAAGAAGTGATTCGACTTGTCGATACAGCACAGTGGATCGTGGAGCTGAAAGTGGACCAGGATCAGATTGGCCATTGGCAAGCGGGAAAAACCGTCACGGTACAGTCGGCTGACGGCGCACAGGCGGAAGGAACCGTCAGTTTTGTCTCGCCGGTGCTGGACAAAGCGAGCGGAACTTATCCGGTGGAAATCGTCCTGCAGGACACTGCGCTCAATTGGAAAGGGGGCATGAGTGTGATGTGCCGCTATCAGGTAGAGCTGGCCCAAGGCGTGCTCGTGCCGGTGTCGAGCGTAGGCATTGCAGAAGACGGCTATTATGTTTTGCAAGTGAGCAACAACAGCGTCAAAAAAGTTCCTGTAACCGTTGGTGCTCTCTATGACGACTATTATCAAATCCTGGACGGCCTGGCGGCAGGGGATGTGATTGTCAAAACCGGACTGTCCTATCTGATCGACGGAGAGGCGGTGAAGGTGCGTGATCCGTAAATGTGTCGGAAGCGGCAGTTTTCTCAACCTGCTTGTCGCCCTGATTGTGGTCATCGGCTTCGCCGCCGTGGCCAGAGTCGATTTGCAAAACTATCCGGCGGAAGAAACGCCTGTTTATCTCATTCATGCTGTCGCACCAGGGATGCCGGCAGACTATATTGACGAAAAAGTGAGAAAACCGTTGGAACAGGCGATTCGCCAACTGGGAGAATTTGAGCATCTGTCAACGCTTTCCCGCGACGGGCAAGCCGAGTTGACCGTTCAAAGAAGCACTCCTTTTCCGGGAGACTATGGACAGCGGCTGGACAAAAAACTCGCGGAAATCGCCCCCGCTTTGCCTGGCGGCCGTGAAAGTGTCCGGTGGGAGCAAGTCCCTTACGGTGACCGGCAAATCGCCTATCTGCTGCTGCAAGGAAACGATCTGCAAACGGCGTGGGATGCGGCTGCGCATACGGTTCGCGAGACTTTGCAGCAAATTCCGGGCGTGGCACGGGTTGAACTTGAGCAGGGCGCGGTACAACAGCGAGTGGAGGTGCTGCTCCAGCCGGCGAAATTAAAACAGTACGGTCTGACGCCCGAAGAAGTGAGCGAACAGCTTCAGCGGCAACATGCCACCGCACGAATCGGCGAAATCGGCACAGACGATGAAAAAACCAGTCTGCAGTGGACCAGTCAACCGAACAGTCCCCAGGAGTGGGGAAACAGCTTGATTGCTACCCGTGAAGGCTATGTTGCGCTTAAACAGATCGCTATTGTCCAGGACAAGCGGGCAAGCCGGGGAGAGACCGTCTCGCTGTATCAGGGCGAACCTTTTGTCGGGGTCCGGGTATACGCCGAGGAGCACGGGCAAGAGCCAAAAATCAGAAATGCGGTGCGGACAGCGGTCGACCTGCTCAATGAACAGGCCAACGGCACCTTTCGGCTGATCCGTTTTCCCGATGAGCAACTGGCGCTGGCCAGCACATTGCAAAATGCTTTCTGGCTGGTCGGGCTCGCCGTCTCTTGCGCAGCGTTCTGCGTTGGCTGGCGGTTTCGTCAACTGGCCGCCGGTCTTCTGTTCGGCGGGGCGGTTGGCCTGGCGTTGCTTGCGTTGCTTGGCGGTATCTGGCTCGGCGGAATTGCGATCAATATAGCTACGTTGGGCGCGCTGCTCTTTTTCGCGGTCTGGTTTGTCGGGGCGGGTACGGCCTTGTTTCATCAATTGACCCAATTGGCGGACTGGAATCTGGACGCGATCGCGGCGCGCGTAAAACGAACGCTTCAAGCAATGCTGTTGGCATTGGTGATCGTGTTTCTGCTTGTCTTCATCGCGGTGTATTCCGATTGGCTCAGCGTGACGGATCGCGCCACTTTGCTGCCCGCTTTGCCGCTGTTTGGCTGGGGCGCTCTATCCATGATCATCGTCTACGGCGTGATCCTGCCGGCCTACTGCCACAAATGGCTCAGCAAAGCTCCGATTCCGCGAGCGGTTCGTCCAGTCTCAAGATGGGCACAGCATCAGAAACAGCGCTGGTCCGCTCTGATGCGCAAAGGTTATCTGCCATATGTCGTCAGCCTGTCCGCTTCATTGCTGCTGTCGTTCTTTTTTCAGCCGTTTGTGACGGTCGATCCGTTTCTTCAATTGGATACCCATGAAATGCACATTCGTTTGCCGATGATCAAGGGAAGCAGTCTCGATCAGGCGATCGCGGCGGAGAGACAGGCGGAGCAGCAGCTTCGCCAAATCAAGGAAATCCAAGAGCTGCAGGCAAATGTTAGCAAAGAGCTGATCCGCTTTGAGGTGCGATTCAAGGACAGGTACGATTGGGAGCAAAGCAAGCCGCAATTGGAAAAAACCATCGAGCAGACTTTGCGGCAAATTCCGGGAACCGATCCGTACGAGCTGGCGATCGACGGGCAAACGGGCAGCATTGAATTCACGGTCAAGGGTCCTGCTTTACAAACGACCGGGGAGTTGGCCAACCAAGTGCTGGCATACTTGCAAAATTTGCGGTGGGTCGACAAGCAGGATCGGGAAATTATTACCGATGAACGGATCAGTACGCAAAGCAGCGATGTTCCGGCCATTCAGTTTCGACCGAAACGGGAAATGTTGGCGCGCTATCAGATTTCCGAAGAGGAGATTCGCGATCAACTGGCGTTTTATCTGCAGGAACAGCAAATTGGCGATTTGCTCTGGAATGGCAGCATAGTACCGGTTATTGCCAAATTTCCGGAGATGGCAAGGGAGCATCCCGAGCAAGTCAAAAAGTTCCTGATCCGCACGGCAGAAGGGACGGTTCCTTTGGCTGAGTTGGCAGAAGCGGAATTGGGCCCGCCTCCGGCCGAATTTATGCGGGAAGACGGCCTGTATGTGATGAAAGTAAGCGCCCAATTGTCGGAACCGTCGCGCAGGGATACGCTTTCTTACTATTTGCCGTATCAATTTCGTCAGGAAGGCAGAATACCGCCGGGTTATACGATTCAAACTGCGGATGAGACGGAGAAGGAACAGCAAGAAGAGGCCGACCAGGCGGATTGGCCAACACGACTGACCGTTACGGCCATTGCCTGCTTGATCGCTTTGTCGCTCGGCAGCGCTTTCGGATTCAAGGTACGCCATGTGTTGCTTGGCCTCCTGCTGCTTCCTGTGCTGTCCGGGGCAGTCATTTTGGCGCTGTTGGCCCTTTACCGGCCGTATAATCTCATGGCTTTTTATGGTGTGCTGGCCAGTTGCGGCCTGATTTTGCAGCAGGCTTTGCCGTGGATGGATTCGGCTGCCCGCCGGACGTTGAACCGTCTGGAACAGCGTGTTTTTTCACATGCCCCGGCAACCATCGGCTTGCTAGGTTCCGTTCTGCTTGGATTGTTTCCAATGGCAATGGGCATGGGGCAAAGTGGCGATTATTCCGCGTCGTTTGCCGCCGCTTTGGGAAGCGGAGTGATTTTGGCCGGTTGGTGTCTGCTTGTCTTGCTGCCGGCGCTTTTGGGGAAGGAAGAGCAACGAGCGGCCGCTGTTGACCCGTCAGCGGCAGCGGAGTTCCGCAGATGGTTGCGAACCGAATGGTCCAATTATTTGGTGAAGCGACGGGATCGAGCCAAACAAGCGGATAAATTGGACTCCTTGCCATCGCTCGCGCAGTCGGAACAAAGCGGGAGGGTGTGCCGGGAACTGACGGAAGATGATTTCCGGCCGCTGTCCCGGGACTCGTAAGCAGACAGCGGCGTGTTATTGTTTTTCGTTGCCTCCGCTGCGCATGGTATACTAAAAAACGGAGTACATGGCTGGGAGGCAAACATTGAACAGGAAAAAACGTTGGATTGATAGTATTTTGGTGCTGGTATTGCTGTTAGGTTTGTTTTATTCTTCTTCACAACCGTATGAAAATCAGGATATTCGCGGAAACATTTCCCAGTTGATCCCTGATGCTGAGAGCGTCGGCGAACGGCTGGACGGGTTCTCTTTCACATATGGTCATAGCGAAGTCAGTGTCGAAGAAGACGGGGTAGCCGGCTATATTGAATTTTTTGTCCGCAAGGGAACGCATTTCTGCACGTTTGCCTTGCTGACGTTGCTTTTTTACCGTCTGCTGCGCAACTGGTACCATCCTCCGGTGGCGCTTCCCTGGAGCGGACTGTTGGCCGTTTTGGCCGCCGTCTTGGATGAATGGCATCAAACATTTACCCCCCACCGGACAGGAATCATCACCGATATTTTGTTGGACTCGACAGGAATGTTTACCATGCTTTTGCTTATACTGGGATGGAGGACCTACCGTAAAAACAGGACGAGAACAAGATTTGGCAGAAAACAGTTAAGGCCGTAATCCTGCTTAAATTAGGCTTTTCATCAAATCATATTCTCTGCTATACTTAATTAGTGAGCCTGACTATAATTTAGGTTCGAAGACACTTTTGGAAAAAGATAAGGAGTGCAAACTGAATGGCAGTACAAGTGGGAAGCATCATCGAGGGAAAAGTAACGGCGATCAAACCGTTTGGGATGTTCGTAGCAATCAGTGAAACGGAACAAGGTCTGGTTCACATTTCCCAGGTGGCGAATGGATTCGTAAAGGATATTAATGAACACTTTTCTGTCGGTTCCCCTGTAAAAGTAAAGGTTCTCTCGATTGATGATGCAGGAAAAATCTCGCTTTCGGTTCGTGCCGCACTGCCTGCTCCAGAACGTGAGGAACGTGAAGAGCGCCGTGGTGGAAATCGGGGTGGTGACCGAGGAGGAAATGCCAAGCGTGGGGATAGCGCTGCGACCTTCGAAGACAAGTTGAAAAAATGGTTGAAACACAGCGAAGAAAACCTGGCAACGATCAATAAAAAACAAGCAAAACGCGGCTATTAAGCCGGGATGATGATAGACGATGCGAAGTGAAGCGGAAGGTCGATGAAACCATCGATGGTTTCCGCCGAGTTTGCGCATCCTACAGAAAAAAGAAGGAACGTCAGCGTTCCTTCTTTTTTCTACTTGAAAAAGGTACTGGAGTATAAAGGAGCGATTGGCTTGTCGACCCAAAATGATTTATTGCTGGAGATAACTCCGGAGCCGGCGGTGATGGAAGGGGTGTCTCTGTTTCGGGTAACCTATTTAAGCCAAGGACTGCGAGTCAAGGCCGCATTGGCTGTCCCGGATCAGGCGGGCCCGATGCCGGCGTTGCTGTATTGCCGCGGAGGGCTGAATAATGTGGGCAAGGTTCGGCCTGAGCGGATTTCGCAATTGGCCGCTTTTGGCTATATTGTCTTTGCGCCTCATTACCGCGGAAGCGAGGGAGGCGAAGGGCGCGACGAGTTCGGCGGCAATGATCGCCAAGATGTTTTTTCGGCTTACGAACTTTTGCGAACGCTCCCACAGGTTGACCCGCAGCGGATTAGTTTGTACGGTTTTTCTCGAGGCGGCATGATGGCCCTGTTTGCGGCGATGCAGTGTGAGGGCATTCTGGCTGCGGTGGTCTGGGGAGGTGTCAGCGACCTGTTTCTCACCTATGAAGAACGGGTCGATCTTCGCCGCATGCTGCGCCGAATCGTCGGTCATCCACGCAAGCAGGAAGCGGCTTATCGGGAGCGTTCACCCGTTTTTACGGCCGATCGCATCCGCTGTCCGGTCCTGATCATTCACGGTACAGAAGATCAGAATGTGGGCGTAGAGCATGCCTATCGGCTGGCCAATGCCTTGCAGCTTCACGACAAACCGTATGAATTATGGCTGGCGGAAGGGGCGACGCATTTGTTTTTGCCGGAGCTGAATGAAGCGTATACCAGACGAATGTTTGAATGGCTGAACCGTCAAGTCCCCCAGCCGGTTTAATCACGGACAGGCTTTATCGGAAGATGGATGGTAAGTTCCGAGCCTCGACCCGGCTCACTCTTGACGCTCAGCTCGCCCCCATGATTTCTCACCATCTGGATGGTGACCGGCAAGCCGAGACCGGTGCCATCTTCCTTCAAGGAAAAGAATGGCTCGAAAATTCGGTTGAGAAATTCAGCCGGGATGCCTTCCCCTGTATCCCGGATTGTGATTTCAACGTGACCCTCAAGCTGCTGGCTCTCGATGGTCAATTTCCCGCCGTTTTGCATCGCTTCTATCCCGTTTTTCATCAAATTCAGCAAAATTTGCTTCAATTGTTCCACATCGACATGCAGCGTGATGTCCGGTGCAGACCGGTTCAAAATTTCCACACCGCGAAATCTTGCCTCCGCCTGCATCAACGGTAAGATGGACGAGAGGATTTCCGCCAGCTTTACCTCGCGATAGTTGGGCCGAGAAGGTTTGGCCAGCAGCAGCATTTCCGTGACAATTTGGTTGACCCGTTCGATTTCTTGCAAAACGAGAGAGAGATGGTACTCATTGGCCTTTTCTGCCGGAAGCCCCTTCTGCATTAACTGGATAAAGCCATAAATGACGGCCAGCGGATTGCGAATCTCATGCGCGGCTCCGGCGGCCAACTGCCCGACAAGGGCCAGCTTTTCCGATTGATGCATGAATTCCTGGATTTTGATTTGTTCCGTTATGTCGGCCAGCACCACGACCCATCCGGATTCGCTGCGTTGCTGATTCAACAAGGGAACAAACGAAACGAGGCCTAAAAAAGAACTGCCATCCTGTTTGAGCAAAGTCATTCTCCGATTCACAAACCAGGGATTCTCCGACGAAATATCCCAAGGGGTACCGTCAGGTAAAACAGGGAAAAAATCTTGATCGAGCATGACCAGTTCCTTGGCTTTTTCGTTAATATGAACTTCGCTTGTCAGCGACTGCCGCGTGATCACACCGATCGGCAAGGAATCGAGGATTTGTTCGCGAAAAAGCTTTTCGTCCTCCAGGACCAATTGTTGTTGCTGGCTTTGTTGAAACAACTGCGCGATGCTGGCAGACATTTTATTAAATTCGCGGGCCAACTCTGAAAATTCGTCATTGGTCTGATAGACCACCTGCTTGCCAAATGCGCCCTGCGAGATCTGGCGAATTTGTCCGATCAGCGACTCAATCGGATGCAGCAATTCCTTGCGAAAGTAAAAAGCAAACAACAAACCGAAAAACAGGAAAAGTGCAGAAATGGAGTAAGTGACAATCAACACCATTTTCATCACTTTGTTGGTTTTGGCAAACTCCGATTCAGTCTGTTCGTCCAATGTATTCAGCGAATGAGTCAGCGTATTTTCCAACAGATCGAGCAGGGGCTGAAGATCATGTTCCAGCACATACGTTACCGCTGTTACATTGTTTACTTTAAGCAAGGGATTGATTTTATTCAAAAAGACAACATCCAGATCCTCAATCAGATTCATTACCTGGACCAGCGCGGTGTTGTCGTCTGTCTTCGGCAACACCTCCAAATCCGGCTTGTTGATTAAGGTTTGGTGATACTCTTGCAAATATTGCGACTGTCGCGTAACGGTATACATTTTTAACGCGTAGGTTTTCGTATAGATCTGGTTTTTCACCCGGATCATCGATTTGACTTGCGGGATCAGTTCCCGTGTCAAATGCGTTTCTTGGGAAATGAGTGTGGTCATTTGGTAGCTGAATAAAAAGGCAATCAAGCCGATTAACAGCGTCATGATCAAGTAACTGAGCCATATTTTTTGTTGGAAACCTAAAGAACGAAACAGTAACATGTTGTTCCCTCCGCTTAACGTGTAACGTCACCGAGCTGTTTGATCTCTTGTTCAATCGCTTCCCTCACGCTGGCCGGGACCATTGTGCCATACGGGCTGAAATAATTGACGCCTGATTCGATCCCGTACGTAACTTTGCCCGAAGGAAGAGTACCGTTGAAATATTGTTCAAACATTTTGTCGTACATTTTATCGATGTCTTCAATTACCGAGGTAATCACATGATCGGGAGCGATAAACCGCTGGTTGGAAATGTAGCCGATCACATAAATGTTCAATTTTTGCGCTTCGGTAATAACGGCCAGGTTAAAGCTGTCGCCTGTGGTATATATCACGTCTGCGCCTTCATTGTACAATGCGTGGGTCGCCGCGATTGCCGAGTCCGTATCGGAATAGGTGTCGACCTGTTTGATGATGGTCGAAGCGTGCTCCGCGGCTGCGCCATTCACAAAAGAGAGGGCCTGGCGCTTTTCCGCGGCATTGTTTACCGCGATATAACCCACTTTATGGCTTTTGCTCATCATCGCCGCCAATTTGCCAACGAAATAATTTTGTTTGACCACATCGCTGGAAATAGCGGTTTGATTGGCATGCAAGGGATTTCCGTTAATCGTCACAAAGCGGGTATTGGCATAGTGTGGGGCGACCTTCGCAAAAGCATCTGAAAAAATACGGCCATGGCCAATAATCAATTGGTAGTTTTGCTCGGCATAAGCGCGGGTCACTGGCTCAATCAGTTCCGCGGTCAAATTTCTTTTAATATCCAGCCGAAAGTTGTATTTTTGCTTCAACCGGTTCATGCTGACCCACGCGCTGCTGTTCCAGCTTTGGTCATAAGTTGGTCCTTCCAGTAACAGAGCCACTTTAGGCCGGGGCGGTTGGGGCGCGGAAATCAGGTTAATTTGTTGTAAGTTATTGATAAATTGCGCAGTAATTGCCAGTAGCAAAAGCAAGATTATGGTGACGAATAACACGGGGAAAGGTTTGTTCCAATTCGTCATAAAATCCCCCTCGGGTTGGCATGGAGTGAGTATGACAAATTCTGCACGAGTTGTCGAAACTCCTGCTAACACTCGCTGGAAAATACAAAACCCCACGCTGTATGCGTGGGGGATAACTCAAAAACGATGTCCCAGATTCAAAGCAGAGCGGTTGTCTACAGCGTGGGCTGCGTGGGGAGCAAGGTTCGCTCCGGGATTTTGCAATGCGTAAGGATTATGGAATTGTTGTAATGACGCAAGCGCTTGAGGAGTAACTTGCCCGTGGAAGACGAGAGCGACTGGCGATACCTGATCGGCATAGGCTGTCTGACGGCTGCTGTAATTTTGGTTAAAAGCTGCGTTGGGGCCATAAGACAATGCTTGCTGCCTGTGCATATCGGCTTGCTGACGGTGGAATTGGGCTTGTTGCTGATGTGCGTCTGCGTGAAATTGATGGAATTGAGCCTGTTGATGATGTGCCTGAGCCATATCATGGACAGAGCTTCTATACATAGGGCGTCTCCTCCTAATATGATCCAATTTGCAAGGCAGCAGCAGACTGCTTTGCCCCTACAAGTATGTCCAAACTTCAGCAGAAAATGCCCGGGGCTCTCCGGAAACGGAGGAAGGACAAAAAACGTCGAGTTGTGTCGCAATCGTCATTCTAGGGCTATAATCGGTTGATTCATTTGCCGGATTCCCCACGTCAATTCTTTAGTGATGTGATTAAAAAGCCGACCCATAAGTATCATGAACGTGCATTAAAAACCCTGCAACAGCCTTTATTGGCCCAAGCTAAACAGATCGTTCGTAATGTTCGGACCCAACTAACTAAGACACGGAATGAAATCGATGTGATTTGTGTGTATGGTGGGGGGAGTATCTTAATGACTTTACATCTTTACCGTTAGCAAAATATTTAGTGCGTTGAAGGCAAAAGCAAAACAAGCTGTTTAATTAAATCGGTGGAAAAAGGGTAGGGGGTGATCGAGTGTCAAAAGGAAAAAAGACGGAAAAAATCCCTGGTAAGGGAGTTTCCTTCAAAACAAGAGTGGACGAACACCCTGCCGTTATGGAGTGGATCAATATACAGAGTAATCTTGCCGATTCGTTTCGCTATCTAATCGAACAGGAAATTATCCGGCGCGGTGGTGTGGTTGATTTGCAATTGATCATTCCAGCCAAACGTAATTTTGATTTTCCTGTTACGGAGTTGGTAGCCAGCAATTCGGTAATGCCACTAATTGAGCAGATTCCGGCTCCTCAGATTCGACAGCAGCAGCCTATCCTTAATGCGACAGAAGGGGTAGGGGAGGTTGCTTCTTCCGGAAAAGAAATCGAATCACCGCATCATGAAAAAGGGAGTATGGAAAAACCGGTTGCGGATGAGGTTGATCAGGTTACGATCCCGAAAAAGGAAGAGGATGCCGATTCATCTGATTCAGAAGCGATCTTTGAGATTGACGATGATGATATTGAATCCTGGTCGTAAAAATATGAAATTATCCCTGGGGGATCAATTGATTTAGGCGTTACGGCAGCCGGTAGCTGCCGCTGGGGGTCAGGGCAGGGAAGCCATCGATAACAAGAGGCGCTCGGAAAGCAAACCACGCTTTCTGAGCGCCTCTTTGTTAAGGTTGATTACGGACGTTTATCTTAAACTTTTTGTGACCATGAAGAGAATTTTTCTCAACATGAACAATCAAGTGATGCAGTTGTGGTTGTTCAAATCTGTAAGCTAGTTTGTAGTTTCCATCTCCCGTTTCGGTTGCTTCATGAAAGGAATGTTTTTCTTCTCCTTCCTTCCATATCTCAAAGCGAACTTTTGCATTTGTTAGTGGTAAATCGGACTGCATTATATGGGTGTTAAATACCGTCTCCTGACCACTTACAATCTTGGGAATCTCACTAGAGAGATGAATGATCACAGAACTTTGCTCAACTTCATGTTCGGTTTCATGGTGGTGTTCCTCCTGTGCCGAAACCTTTCTTTCGCCTACATTAGTATTACCTCCCTCTTTTGGAGAGCAAGCTACTAACACAGAAGTGAAGCAGATTAACAATAGTATTGAGATAACTCTATATTTCATTTGACGTGTCATAAAATTCCTTATTGCCAAGCTTCAGGATAATGATAGGATTCTAGCAAAACAATTCCAGATCATTTTGAGTACCATCTTTCAGCTTAATACTCTTTTGTGCTGTATAGTCTTTTCTTTTAAATGTACCCTTTAATTCTTTTTCCTTAATTCCTTTTACTTCAAAAGTACCATCGGAATTAACATCAATTTTTTCACCATTGATTTCAACCGTCCCTGTTCTTGCTGGATAAAACTTCTCAAGTCCTCTGTCAGTTAGGCGCCAACCGTTCTGTCCATCCAGTTTAGCGATTACATCTGCGTGAAGTTTTCGATCCTCTTTACTAATAGGGGCAATTAGTTGAATCCCTGCTTTCCCTTTTAAAGTTGTTTCTTGTTGAGCAGCAGCAACAAAATAAGACGTGTTCGCGTTTGC
Source organism: Brevibacillus fulvus (assembly GCF_016908525.1). Lineage (GTDB taxonomy): Bacteria > Bacillota > Bacilli > Brevibacillales > Brevibacillaceae > Brevibacillus_G > Brevibacillus_G fulvus. The sequence continues at coordinate 54,240 of NZ_JAFBEB010000009.1, read as the reverse complement.
AATTCCGTAACCTGAGACAAGACTGGTTGCAATGGTTAATCCAGCAACAACATTAAAGATTTTGAACTTTGCCAATTAAATCTCAACATTTCAAAAGTTTTTAAATTCTTACAAAAATATACATTTGACACGGTTCGCTATTTTCCTTCTTAGTTTATGGTAAAAAAAGTAATTTTTTTTAAATGTAAATCCATATGTATATTGATAGTTAGGAGGGATACAATGAAGTTGATTTCCAAGTTAATCGGATTAACCGTTTTGGTTGCCATAGTAATTTTTATAAAGGTAAACTTTTATCCTAGTTTAGAAAGTATTGATACTAAAAAACTTCAGGTTGTATCAGAAAGTGTATCACCTGACGGAAAATATAGATTAAAAACTTATTTAATGGGGGGGGTATTGTTAAGATCCGACTATACTTACATTGGAGAAATTGAATATGGTAATGAAAGACGAAAAGTCTTTTGGATAAGTGGCGATAAAATCGACAGTTTAAAGTGGATTGATAACAAAACCATTGAAATCGCTGGCAAAAAAATTGATATCCTCAGTGAATATTACGATTTTAGATCGGATTTTTAAAAATCTTTGCATTCCTCTTATATGGGCATCAACTTCATACGCCCATTTACATGGCTCTTGATGAGATTGGGAACCTTGGACGAATTCCTAACTTGATTGAAAAATTACCGACCATGAGGGGGCGGCGGATCTATCCGATGATGGTATTTCAGTCCATTCCTCAGATGAAACAAAGGTATAAAGATTCTTGGGAGGAGATCATTAGTTATTGTGACACTCAGGTATATCTTGGTGTAAACGAACAAGGATCGGCTGATTATCTTAGCAATCTGCTGGGTGTAACGACCATTAAAATCCAAAATGCCAGTCGAAGTACCAAAGTAGGAAAAATAAATGGAGATGGGCTAACAGAAAGTTATAGCTACCAACAAAGAAAACTAATGTTTCCAGATGAAGTCCGGACGTTGAGCCGGGATAACTTAAGCTGCCTGCGCATATCGTAATGGAAAAATGATGTTGGAGGAAAGCGATGGAGCTTTGCAGCGACACGGTCTACTGCATATATTGTCGCAAGTTGGTCAAGCGGGAGCATTCTCAGCGTATTTTTCAAACCGGTTTTTATCAAAGGGTGTATCCGCTTGCGGAATGTTGCGCTTGTTTGCTGAAGACGACGGTAAGGCGGGTGAATGAGACACGGATGAACCGGGCAAATTATACGCGTAAGCAGCGAGAACAGGAGGTTTTCCGTTTGGAGAAATCAACGATTGAACTGCCTGAGGTCGACATTCCCGATGAAGTGACACAGGTAGAGCGTCCCGAAATTGGCGAGACTACCATCCACCCCGAGCCTTCCTCTCCGCAAGCAGAACAATTCAGCGAGTCTGCGAAAATCGGTTTTGGCAAATAAGAGCAAATGAACAGCGAACCCAATCTGTTCTCCGGATGTTCGGGGAAGTTGGGTTCGCTTGCTTTCGTCCACATGTTTACGATGTTTCCGCCGATCCGCTATAATTGGATGAGATGACGGTGAATATCGAAGAGGGTGTGAAGCATGTCCGTTCAACCTGGCTACTTTGACCAGTTCCAACATGCTGATATTGACGAGTTGGCTGACGCAATCGGCGATCTGCTCCAAAATCCGATTACAATCGAGGATGCTGACCATAAATTAATCGCGTATAGTTCGCACGGGGAAAGTACGGATTTGGCACGTCGATCAACGATCATGGGACGTCGTGTGCCGGAAAAAGTATTGACCCGCTTGTGGAAAGATGGCGTCTTCCAGCAACTGCTGACAAAAGAAGACCCGGTACATATTCCGCCGAAAGAGGATATCGGTTTGGGCAGACGGGTCGCAATCGCCATTCGTAAAGGGACAGATGTGTTAGGCTATATTTGGGCGCAGGAAGAGAACCAGCCCATTACCGAAAAAGACGATGAGATTTTGCGGCAGGCTGCCCGGGTCGCCGTGCCTCGCCTCGTCCAGCGCCAAGGAAAACGGAAAGCGGAAGAACAGAGGCGGAAAGAATTTTTTTGGGAACTGCTGCTCGGCAACCACACCAGCGAGTCATTTATCAAAAGAAAAGCGGAAAGCTTGCAGGTAGAATTGCCTGCGCAATATTTGATTTGCGTCATTGAAGCGGAGGAGACGCGCCTGGAACAGTATTTGTATCCGCTCCTGCTGCGGGACAAATTGCTCTGGGTCATGGACGGAGCGCAATTGATTTTGCTGATCGGCCTCAATTCGCAAGGGGGAAGAGAGAACGCGCTGCTGCTGCGCAAGGTGGAGCAGTTTCTTGATGATTCTCTGGAAAAGCTGGTCGATCATACGCCGCACGGCAAGGCGACGGCGGGGTACGGCAAAATTTACAGTGAATACAGCGATATTGTCAGGAGCTATCGGGAGGCGCTGCACGTCCTGGAAGTGAAACGGTTGTTTTTCGAGGAGACCCGACAGATTAAAGGGTATCACCAATTGGGCATTTATCGGTTTTTGCGCCAATTGAAAAGTTGGAGCGACGCGGAAGGGTACGTTAATGAACAATTGAAAACGCTGGCAGCGTATGATCAGGACAATCAGACGCACTTGCTGGAAACGCTGGAAACGTACCTGGACAGCGCAGGAAAAGTGAATGTAGCGGCACAACACTTGCATATTCATATTAATACTTTGAATTATCGGTTGCGCCGAATTGAAGAAATCATTCAGGTTGACTTGGATGATCAAAACCAGCGCACCTCGCTTTATCTTGATTTGAAGCTGAACAAGATGCCGGATACAACGGGAAAGTAAAAACAGCGATTTGTGAAAATTCACAAAAGGCAGGGGTTACGATTAATTGAATCACCAAAGAAGATTGCATGGAACCGCGGTACAATAGTAATCAAGAAGATGGATTGTACTCAAGGGGGACATGAATATGATCGTGGGGATTCCGAAAGAAATTAAAAATAATGAAAATCGTGTAGCGATCACACCTGCCGGAGTCACTGCATTGGTTCAAAATGGACATACCGTTCGAATTGAAACAAAAGCTGGCGAAGGAAGCGGTTTTACCGATGCGGAATATCAAGCGGTTGGCGCGGAAATCGTGGCAACAGCAGCGGAAGCCTGGGCGGCTGAAATGGTCATTAAGGTGAAAGAACCACTGCCATCGGAATACGGTTATTTCCGTGAAGGCCTCATCCTGTTTACTTATCTGCATCTTGCACCGGAACCGGAGCTTACTCGTGCGTTGATTGACAAGAAAGTGGTCGCCATCGCCTATGAAACGGTGCAACTCGACAATGGCGCATTGCCGTTGCTGACACCGATGAGTGAAGTTGCCGGACGGATGGCTGTGCAAATCGGTGCGCAATTTTTGGAGAAACCTTACGGCGGTAAAGGGATCTTGTTGGGTGGCGTGCCTGGCGTCCAAAAAGGAGAAGTGGTCATCGTCGGCGGCGGGATCGTCGGCACCAATGCAGCCAAGATGGCGGTCGGCCTGGGAGCCAACGTAACCATTATCGATATTAGTGCGGATCGTTTGCGCCAATTGGACGATATGTTCCAAGGCAAAGTGCAAACTTTGATGTCAAACAGCTTTAACATTGCCAATGCTGTGAAAAATGCGGACTTGGTGATCGGGGCTGTTCTGATTCCGGGAGCGCGTGCGCCGCGTTTGGTCACGGAAGAAATGGTCAAAACGATGTCGCCAGGTTCGGTCATCGTCGACCCGGCCATTGACCAAGGCGGTTCGATTGAAACCGTTGACCGGATTACGACCCATGACAATCCGACCTATGTGAAACATGGCGTGATCCATTACGCAGTTGCCAATATGCCTGGTGCGGTGGCGCGGACCGCTACGTTGGCTTTGACCAATGTGACAATTCCGTACGCTGTGCAAATTGCCAACAAAGGCTATCTGGAGGCGATCGCTTCCAATCGGGCGTTAGCCAAAGGGGTAAACGTTGCGCATGGCAAAGTAACATTCAAAGCGGTTGCGGAAGCGCACAATTTACCTTATGAACCAGTTGAAAATATCATGCTGGTAAGAAACTGATCATGCTGTAGCCAAACTGCTTGCCTGTTGACCGGGCAGGCAGTTTTTTTATGAGCGGAATCCGCTTTTTTGCATGTCGACGGACCGTAAATATGATATAGTACAGAGCAGGACAAGGAGCGGAGGAAGAGCGATGTACCAGCTGTTAAAAAAGTTTTTGTTTCAGCTTGACCCTGAGGAAGCCCACGAGCGGACGATCGCGGCATTGCGACTGATGGAACGGTCGGCGCTGGGCAGAAGCATGATGCAAACGATTTATGGCTATCAGCACAAACGTCTGGAGACGACGCTGTGGGGATTGACTTTTCCCAATCCCGTCGGACTGGCGGCAGGATTTGACAAAAATGCCGAGGTGTATCACGCGCTGGCCGCATTGGGATTTGGCTTTGTGGAAGTGGGAACGATTACGCCGCTGGCGCAGCCGGGGAATGAACGCCCCCGCCTGTTCCGCTTGCCTGAGTATGCGGCAGTCATTAATCGAATGGGTTTTAACAATCACGGGGCAGAGGCAGCTGCCAAGAATTTGGAGAATTATGCGAACGCAAATATACCGATCGGGGTCAATATTGGCAAAAACAAGACGACCGCTAATGAAGATGCCGGCAGCGATTACCAGAAATGTCTGGAAAAGCTGTATGCCTACGGTCATTATTTCGTGATCAATGTCAGCTCTCCCAATACGCCAAACTTGCGGGATTTGCAGGAGACAGCCAGTCTGCGCGCGTTGTTGCGCGGGATTGGAGCAAAGGCCAAACAGCTGGAAGACCAAGGGATCGAGCCAAAGCCGATCCTGTTGAAAGTCGCTCCCGATATGGCGGACGAGCAGATGAGAGATGTCGTTCAGGCCGCGATCGAGGAAGGGATCTCCGGTATCATCGCTACCAATACGACGCTGTCGCGAGAGCCGGTAAGCGGACACGTCCATGCCGAACAGGCAGGAGGACTGAGCGGAAAACCGCTGACAGAGCGTTCTACCGCCTGGATACGGGAGATTTATCAGGAGACAGGAGGCAAAGTCCCGATTATCGGGGTAGGGGGGATCATGAACGGAGACGACGCTTATGAGAAAATTCGCGCCGGCGCAAGTTTGGTGCAAATTTACACCGGCATGATCTATCAGGGCCCTGGACTGGCTGCTTCGATCAATAAACGGTTGGTGGAGCTGTTGCAGCGAGATGGTTTTGACCATATCGGACAGGCTGTCGGCCAAGATGCGAAAAGCAAATAAACGTATAAAAAATGGCAAGGCACCTTCGCGCGGAAGGTGCCTTATTACATATGAAAACCGATTGCCCCAAGAGAGCAATCGGCTTGACCGTACCAATATTTATAACCCCTAAATGTTTTTTCTTGTCTTTTCTATCTATATCTCTGGCTGCAGCCAGTCTGAATCTTACAGATCGTAGTACAATTCGTATTCTTTCGGATTGACCGTGCGTTCGACTTGTTGGATTTCAGCGCGTTTCAGGGAAATCCAGTTGTCGATGACATCTTTTGTAAAGACGTCGCCTTCGAGCAAGAAGTCATGATCCGCTTCGAGAGCATCGAGCGCTTCGCCCAAAGAACCAGGCACACTGCGGATTTCATGTTTTTCCACATCGCTCAGTTCATAGATGTTTTTATCAACCGGTCCGTATCCCAACTCGCGCGGGTCGAGCTTGCGCTTGATACCATCCAGGCCAGCCATCAGCATGGCAGCGAAAGCAAGGTATGGGTTGGCAGTGGAATCTGGTGTACGGAATTCAACACGTGCCGATTTTGGCGTAACAGCAGCGACTGGAATCCGTACAGCAGCTGAACGGTTTCCTTTGGAGAATACCAGGTTCACAGGTGCTTCATAGCCCGGTACCAGACGTTTGAAAGAGTTGGTGCTTGGGTTGGTCAAAGCGATCAAGGCCGGAGCGTGATGCAAGATCCCGCCGATGTAATGCAGTGCCATTTCGCTCAGGTTGGCGTAAGCGCCTTTTTCATAAAACAGCGGAGTATCACCATTAAACAAGCTTTGGTGAACGTGCATCCCGCTGCCGTTATCCCCTACGATGGGTTTCGGCATAAAGGTAGCTGTTTTTCCGTATTTGGCCGCTACGTTGCGAACGATGTATTTGAACAGCAACAGATTGTCTGCGGTACGAGTCAACGTATCAAAGCGGAAGTTGATTTCCGCTTGGCCCGCGGTTGCTACTTCATGGTGGTGGCGTTCGACTTTCAGCCCTGCTTGGCTCATCAGAGTAGACATTTCGTTGCGGATATCGGTTTGCGTGTCAGTCGGTTGAACCGGGAAGTAACCGCCTTTGTTGCGCACTTTGTATCCGAGGTTTTTGCCTTCCGCACCGGTGTTCCAGTAAGCCTCTTCGGAATCGATATGAAAATAAGAACCGTCTGGTCCGGAGGAATAACGAACGTTGTCGAAGATGAAAAATTCTGACTCCGGTCCAAAGTAAGCAGCGGTTGCCAATCCGGTCGCTTTCAAATAGTCTTCTGCTTTTTTGGCAATGCTGCGCGGATCGCGTTCATAAACAGTTCCATCTGGATCGAGAATGTCACAGACAATATTCAAAGTTGGGGCTTCCACAAATGGATCAACAAACGCGCTGGCAGGGTCGGGCATCATAACCATGTCGCTCGCTTCAATCCCTCTGTATCCGATCAAGCTGGAGCCGTCGAATGCGACACCGTTTACGAACGTTTCTTCGTCAACGGCGTAGGCGGGAATTGTTACATGGTGCTGGCGGCCAAGCATGTCAACGATCCGGAAATCCACATATTCAATTTTTTCAGTCTCAATCAAGGTCAAGATTTGTTTAGCATCCATGTTGTTCACTCCATTTACGAATATTATTTAAAATTACGTTAAACATTGTTCGTAACCTCATGTTATCTATAATATGGATTATAGTAATCAACACCCAAGGTGTCAATAGTTTTGGTTACATTTTGTGTTAGATTTTCTTACATAATATTGTTGCTTTCGAAAAAGGTGCATCTTTTGTAGAATGGAAACATGGAATGATCTGGATGATTGCGGGAGGGGTTGTACAATGAAAGTATTGGTATTGGGAGCGGGTGCAGTCGGCGGTTATTTCGGCGGGCGGTTGGCGGAAAAAGGAGCGGACGTAACCTTTCTCGTCAGGGAGAAGCGGCGAATACAGCTGGAAGAGCGCGGCTTGCGCATTGCCAGCGTCAATGGCGACGCCCATTTGCAACCGAAACTGCTAACGGCAGGCGAAGGCAAGGAGGCTTATGATTTGGTCATGCTGGCGACCAAGGCGTATCATCTAAACGCCGCCGTAGAGACGATTGCCGATTATATAGGAACTCATACAATGATTCTGCCGATGTTGAACGGGATCGCGCATATCGATTCTCTCAAGCAACGATTTGGCGCGGAACGGGTGCTCGGCGGACTTTGTTTTATTGAAAGCACCTTGAATTCGGAAGGCGATGTCATCCAGACGAGCAAAAATCACAATTTGGTCTATGGCGAGTGGGAAGGCGGGCGCAGCGAGCGGGTAACCGTACTGGAAGAGCTGTTTGCGGGCGCCAATGCCAATTTCGTCATGAGCGAATTTATTCAACGGGAGATGTGGCATAAATATTTGTTCATCACCACACTGTCCGGAATGACCACGCTGATGAATGCTGCGGTCGGCCCCATCCGCGATTCGGCTTATGGAAAAGAACTGACCCGCCAGCTGGCGGAAGAAGTCGCGGCGATCATGCGAGCGGTTGGCGCGCCAATAGCGGATCATGTCGTTGACATGCAAACCGAAGTCTTTTTGAACCAAGGATATAAGATGAAAGCATCGATGCTGCGCGATATGGAAAAAGGGTTGCCTGTGGAAGCCGAGCATTTGCAGGGCCACCTGCTACGGCTTGCTGATGCCAACGGAGTACAGGTGCCTTTGTTGAGAATTGTTTACAATAATTTGAAGGTTTATGAAATAAAACGTGCCGCCAGCATTGAGGTATAATAAAGCTGGATTGGATCAAGTATGAACCAACATAAAAAAGGAGGGGCAGAGATGGAAGTTGTAAAAATTTCCCCCCGCGGTTACTGTTACGGTGTCGTCGACGCGATGGTGTTGGCGTTGAAAACAGCACAAAATTTTGATTTGCCTCGTCCGATTCATATTTTAGGGATGATTGTCCATAATTCGCATGTCGTCGAATCATTTGAAAGCATGGGAATCAAGACGTTGGATGGCGATGATCGGCTTGCGCTGCTGGACAAAATTGACGAAGGGACGGTCATTTTCACCGCCCATGGCGTATCGCCGGAGGTTCGCCGCAAAGCTCGCGAGAAAGGGCTGACAGTTGTCGACGCCACTTGCCCGGATGTAACGAAAACGCATGATTTGATCCGAGAGAAAGTGGCTGACGGCTATCATGTCATCTATATTGGGAAAAAAGGCCATCCGGAGCCGGAGGGTGCGGTCGGCATCGCTCCCGACAAAGTGCATCTGGTGCAAACGCTGGAGGAGATCGAACAGCTTGCCCTGCCGGCGGATAAGCTGATTGTCACGAATCAAACGACGATGAGCCAATGGGATGTCAAGCACTTGATGGATGCTATCATCAAACGGTTTCCCGGTGTCGAAGTGCATAACGAAATTTGTCTGGCGACACAGGTGCGGCAAGAAGCGGTTGCTGCCCAAGCGGGTGAAGCGGATCTGTGTATTGTCGTGGGCGATCCGCGCAGCAACAATTCCAACCGGTTGGCCCAGGTGGCCGAAGAAATTGCCGGCGTGCCGTCCTATCGCATTGCCGATCTGTCGGAACTGCAACTGGACTGGTTGAAGGGGAAAAAGAAAGTGGCGGTTACTTCCGGTGCATCCACGCCTACGCCGTTGACAAAAGAAGTCATTCAATTTCTGGAGCAGTATGACGAAAACAACCCGGAAACATGGGTAAAACAACGCACGGTCAATATGCAGAAAATCTTGCCGACTGTCAAGTAAACATAAAAGCGGTCCGTTCTCCTCAAACAATGGGTTAGTTCAGTAAAGCGAGGAAATCCATCCATGAAACATGGGCAAACCGAACAGTTTCTACAAGAGCAAGGCAAGGCGGCGTCAAGGGCATACCTGATGATCAGCGGCCTCTATTTGGCCATTTATTACGGGATCGGTGCCTTTACGCCGCTCATTGCCCAGTATTATCATTCGATTCACCTGACAGGAACACAAATCGGCTTGATCAGTTCGATTACCCCGCTGATTTCCATTGTCACCCAGCCGATGTGGGGAATCATTTGCGACCGGTTTCAGGTGCGCAAGCGGGTGCTGTTTCTCACTCTGCTTGCCGCTGGCTTGGTCGTGTTGTTTTTTACCCGCGCGCAAACGTTTGGCCAGGTCATTGTTTTGCTGACCATTTTGTCTGTTTTTCAGAGCGCCGTTATCCCGATTTCCGACAGTTTGGCATTGGCTTATGGGAAGAAGCATAATATGCCGTTCGGCAATTTGCGCATGTGGGGAGCGGTCGGCTTTGCCGTATCCGCATTGGTGACCGGTTTGCTGATCCAGCTGTGGGGGCCGAAAGTTTTGTTTTTTGTTTTTGCTGCGGCTTTTGTGCTGGCCACTTTGTTTTTGAAAAAAATCCCCGATGATACGGAAGGGGCGCGCCTGCATGCAAGCATCTTTTCGGGCATTGGCAGTTTGCTGAAGATCCCCCGCTTTACCTTGTTTTTGTTCGGCGCGTTTTTCATCTATGGCGCCGTCAATGCCCACAATTTGTATTTTTCGCTGTTTTACCAGCATATCGGCGGATCGGTGGCGGGCGTCGGCCTTGCCTTTCTGCTGTTCGCCGGCAGTGAAGCCCCTTGCATGAAACTGGCCGCGATGATTACCCGTCGCTGGGGGCTGGAATACACCTTGTTAACCGCCGGCATTATTTCAACGGCACGCTGGTTCTGGTACAGCACCGCTCCCAACACGCTGATCGTGCTGCTGCTGTTTTTTATCCAGGGCCTCTCGATTGGCTTTTATTTGGCAGCAGCTGCCCAATATGTGCGGGAGAATACTCCCGGGACGCTGCAAGTGACAGCCTTGGCTGTATTTATGTCATTCGGGCAAGGATTGGGTGCGGTTTTTTGCGACTTTCTCGGCGGAATCGTCATGCAATATTTTGGCATTTTGCAAACGTACCTCTTCCTTGGGCTGGCCTCAGGACTTGGCCTGATTCCTGTTCTGCTCATTTGCTTTGGCCCATGGAAACGGCAAACCGCTTCCTGAAGTCATTCGATTGTTACGGTTCCGCGATATCCGGTTTCCGGGTATCCGGGACTGTTAGAGACAAACAGATACGTTCCTTTTTGCCCGGCTTTAAACTCCAAGGTCGCGGTTTGGTTGGGTTGGATATTGGCAGAAAACACTCGTAAGTCCGGTATCGTAAAATTATGGACATGGTTGTCGATATTGGTGATCATCAGCGATACGGTTTCACCCTGACGGCAATGAAGGTTTTGGGGCAAAAAGCCGGAATGAGTGATCGTGATCGGCTGATTCTTCTTGTTAATCGTCAGCGAGGAAGATTTGACCGACAACTGACTGTGCAAAATCAGCAAGACGGCAGTCAATGCCAAGGCAATCAGCGGGTATAGCAACTGGTTAAGGCGAGGTTGTTTGTTCATCATGCTTGTATCAACTCCTTATACCATCGTCTGTAACAAATCATTTGGTGTTAAAATTAGGGTTTCCCGAATCAACGCCAAAAAAACCCCAAAGTTCGCTGAGGTTTTGTCACGGAAACGATGCTAAGAGAGCGTGTGATACAAGCTGACGGCCATATAGACGGCGACGCCCCACATGATCAGTGCGGAGAGACGGTTGAGGATGCGCAGCAGCCGACCGGAACGATCAAGTTGTCCGACCATTCTGCCGGCCAGAGCCAGGGCGAAAAACCAGACGCAGGAGACGAGAATGCAGGCAATGGTATAACTCCATTTTTCCCCGCCCGCATAGACAAGCGAACTGGTTCCGATTACTCCGACCGTATCAAGGATGGCATGGGGATTAAGCAAGGAGACCGAGGCGGCAAACATCATTTGTTTTTTCGGGGAGAAGCGTTCCGCCTGCTGGCTCGAGCCTGTTTCGGGCTTGCTTTTCCAAGTTAACCAGCCCATGTATAGCAAAAAGAAGATTCCGATCGCAAACAAAAGCGTCTTGAGCCATGTAACAGTCAAAACAACCAGCGAGACGCCCAGCACAGCCAGCAAAATCAGGATCGTATCACAGATGGCCGCTGTGAAGACGACGGGCAACGCCCGTGAAAAGCGTTGTTGGGTCGCGCCTTGGGTAAAGACGAAAACATTTTGGGCGCCGAGGGGTAAAATTAAGCCGATGGCGAGCAAAAAGCCGTGCATAAATGCGCTTAACATCCTTGTTCTCCTTTCCCGATGAAAAAAATCCCATATGACTAAGCATAACGGATCACCGTCCGCTTGTCTGCAGTCAATCATATGGCGGGAAAGGCGAACCAAGAAATCGAGGGGACGAATAATGAACGAAACAAAAATGTGGACAGGGCGGCTTGTCCTGCCGGATCAGATTGTGGACGAAGGCGTTTTGTTGACAGAGGGCAGCAAAATCATCTACGCCGGTTCTCGTGCCGCTTGTCCGTTTTCTGCAACCAACGCAGAGCAAGTGGACGGTTGGATCTGGCCGGGATTGATTGATACCCATATTCACGGCATTGGCGGCAGCGATGTTATGGACGGCACACCAGAGGCATTGGCGGTGATTTCGCAAAGCTTGGCCAAATATGGCGTAACCGGTTTTTTGGCGACAACGATGACGGCAGAGGTAAACCGACTGGTAGAAGTGGTGGAAAATGCCGTCCGCAAGGCGCGGGAGCCGCAGGAAGCGTTAAGCGGCGCTCGCCTGCTGGGCATTCATTTGGAAGGTCCCTGGATTAATCCTGAGCTGAAAGGGGCGCAAAATGGCGAGTTTGTGGTTAATCCGACCCGGGAACAGGTAGAGCGGATTTATCACGCAGCCCAGGGGCTGCTGCGCACCGTAACGATTGCGCCTGAACTGCCGGGGGCAGCGGAGGCGATTCGTTTCTTGAAAGGGCAGGGAGTTACGGTATCAGCGGGACACACCAATGCCAAATTTGCCGAGGTCGAGGAGGCAATCAAAGAAGGGGTCGCCCATTTTACACACTGTTTCAATGCGATGCGCGGGCTGCATCACCGTGAACCGGGAGTAGTCGGCGCGGCGATGGTCCACGACGAATTGAGTACGGAATTGATCGCCGACGGCATTCACGTTCATCCGGCGGTCATGAAAATCTTGTACAAAGTAAAGCAGGAGAAGCGGATTGCCTTGATCAGCGACGCCATGCGGGCTACCGGAATGGCCAACGGAGAATACGACTTGGGGGGACAAATGATTCAGGTGAGAGACGGAATGGCCACACTGCCAGACGGTACGCTGGCCGGCAGTGTTCTCACCTTGAACCGGGCGGTGGCCAATCTGGTGACGCTCTCAGGCGTGCCGTTGCCGGATGCGGTTCGGATGGCTTCCTTGACCCCAGCGGAAATTATCGGAGTCTCCGCGCGGAAAGGGCAGCTGAAAACCGGCTATGATGCCGACGTCACCATCGTCAGCAATCAGTTTGAAGTATTGCAAACGTTCGTGGAAGGCAAGCTGGTCTACCAAAAGTAGAGCCTGCGGACAAACCGACCCATACAGAAAAGCCAGTCAACACACGAGTTTTGTGTAAGACTGGCTTTTTTGTATGGTGTTCTTACGCAGAGTGACTGTTAGCGGTGCTCTTTGCTTCTAGTAAGGAAACTGGGAAGCGTAATTGCTAAATTGCTGGTAAGTTTGCTGCAGTTTTTGCTGCTCTTCCGCCTCCAGCTTGTACCATCCCTTGCGGAACATCACTTCATACATTTCCCGCGCGCTTTGATGCGTTTCCGTCAAAATTTGCAGCATTTCCTCATAAAGTTCGCGATGGCTTGCTTCCCGAACCGCGACGTTCAAGCTGTCGGTCAAATATTTGCAGGTAGCCAGAGCATCATTAATAAAATCGCGATCGTTCATCTCCGGACTTTTCACTTTTGGCAGCTGCCCGGTTTGCGGGTTGGCGATCATATTGGAATTTGGCTGACTCATTGTCTCCACCGCCTTTAGTTGGACTGTGGCATATTTGCCATTTGTTGCGCATTGTTGACTTGCAGATGGGGGAGCAGCCTTTGAAAGTGCTGTTGATGCATTTGTCCGGTTTTCTCCAGAATTTGGCTGATTTCCGGATCCTGCACTTGTTGTGCATAAAAATGAAACTTTTTAAAGGCAAGCAGCTCCCAGGAAAGCGCGTCCTTCAAATAGGCAATATCTTTTGTTGTAATGACGCGGGGCGGCGCGGAAATGGGCGGCTGTTGCTGTTGTTGTTGTGGAGGGACTAAAGTTGCCGGCATTTGGGGTTCTCCTTTCGATTCGATTTCGGTAATAGCATGGACAACCCCGTCTGATTTATGCCTGGTCCTTTTTGTGCAACGAGATGGCTGAGACGTACAGATCAATGCTGGCCGGAGCAATTTCCAGCGAGTAGCTGATTTCGGCAAAAACCGCTTGCTGGATCCGGGATAGCAACGGCAATACAGGCTGCAAATACGCCATATTAAGAGAAAGGCTGATCGTTAACCGCGGCAAATCGTCAAACGTATAGCTTGTTTTCAGTTGCGGACCGACCTCCGGAAAACGCTGACAGGTGATTTGCACCAATTTTTTTAATACCTGTTCATTGAGTTGAATCCTGCCGCCAAAAAAGGTGGGGCGGACGATCGTTGTTTCGCCGATGATCTCCTTTTTCGCCGAAAAAATTTGCTGCGCTGAGGCGATAATCCGCTGGAAAAAGTCGCGCTCCACTTCGATGCGGGGAATCGGGATGACATGCTTCCCCTGCGTCTCCCGGATATACTTGGCCGCTTCAATTTCCGACAGCGATTTGACATCCTCGATCGGAATGAACGTAAGGTTGGCCGCGGGCAGCCGCAAAGCGTCAATGATACGGTGAATCATGCGTTGCGATGTGCCCAAAATCAACAATCGCTCCGGAGACAGCTGCCAGAGAACCTGGCGAACCTCCTCGGCATGGTCTTGATAGTGAAAGATAGCCCGTTTGACCGCCTGAATTTTTGTCTTTTCATATTTGGCCGACGAGCCCGCCGCTTTTTGTCCGCGGTAAATCAAGATGCCATCGTCAATGATCGTATCGACTTGCAGCTGGTGGGCCAATTTCAAAGCGCTGCTGCTCTTCCCGGTGCCGCTGGTTCCAAACAAAGCGTAGATATGCATCGGTTGATCCCCTCACTTTGCCACGATCACCTGTCCATTCGGCAGGGGTGGGTCGTTAGCGATATAGTTTGCCTAATTCCTCAGACTTTTCCGCAGCTCGCAAAATCGCATCAATCATTGCCTGTTGGAAAGAGTAGGAGTTGAGCACAGCCAAACCGGCTTCGGTCGTACCTCCCGGGCTGGTGATTTTGCGGCGCAATTCAGCCGGTTCCTCTTCCGCTTTCAACAGCATGTGGGCAGCCCCCAATAACGTTTGGACGGTTAGTTCGCGCGACAGATCAGCTGGCAACCCCGCTTTTACCCCGGCCTGTTCCATCGCTTCGGCCATATAGTAGATAAACGCAGGACCGCTGCCGGAAAGTCCGGTCAGGATATGCAAATCTGCTTCGGCGACTTGAAATACGCTGCCGATCGCCCGGAATAATTGCGCGGCGATTTCCAGATGAGATTCGCTGGCATATCGGCCGGCGGCGATTCCGGTCGCGGACAAGCCGACCGAAGAGGAAGTATTGGGCATGGTTCGGATAATCGGACAGTCGACTCCCAGCCATTCGTTGATATTTTTAGTTGAAATGCCCGCCATCACCGAGACGATCAACTGGTCGCGGCGAATGTATTTTCCGAGGCGCAGGCATACTTCCTTGGCTTCCTTCGGTTTGATCGCCAGCAGCAACATTGTGCTGTCCTTCACCATCGTTTCGAGGTCGCGAGTGGGGGAAACCCCGTAGCGTTGCTGAAGATAAAGGAGCCGTTGATCATTTTGATGGTTAGTGACATAGATTTGAGCGGGGGAAAGGATCTCGTTCTTGATGATCCCGCCCAATATCGATTCCGCGATGGACCCGGCGCCGACAAAGCCGACGCGCAAGGTATCGCGGTTTTCCAGAGTTCGCATGTTTGTGCTCATCCCTTTCTGTTCTTAGCGGATGTGGCCATTTCCGACAATGAGATATTTGGTGCTCGTCAGAGCGGTCAAGCCCATTGGACCGCGAGCGTGAATTTTTTGCGTACTGATGCCAAATTCCGCGCCAAAGCCAAATTCGCCGCCATCCGTAAAGCGTGTGGATGCATTGTGATACACGGCTGCGGCATCGACGGCGCCCAGGAAGCGCGCTGCCTTCCCGGTATCCTCGGTAATGATCGCTTCCGAATGACCGGTGCTGTGCTGTTCAATATGCTGCAGAGCTTCGTCAAGATCAGCGACGGTCCGTACCGCGATGATCAAATCCAAATATTCCGTATCCCAGTCGGCGTCGGTGGCTGACTGCAGCAGGTGAGCCAGTTCCGGATGCTGCTCACGGGTCAGCGGGCAGGCACGGAGCTGAACGCCGGCTGCGGCCAGCTCCGTCAACAATCGTTCGCTGTACGGCCAATTTTTATGGAGCAGCAGCTTTTCCGCCGCATTGCAGACGGCGGGGCGGCTCGTTTTGGCGTTGATGACGATCGGAATCGCTTTGTCCGGATCAGCAGACTGATCGACAAACAAATGACAGTTGCCAACCCCGGTCACCAGGACAGGGACAGTGGATGTTTTGACCACACGATTGATCAAATCTGCTCCGCCGCGCGGAATGATTACATCAATCAATCCATTCAAGGTGCACAATGTATCGACGGCTTCCCGCTGATCAGCGGTCAAGTATTGGACCGCTTCTTCGGGCAAATCAAGCGAACGCAATGCTTGCTGAATGCTTGCTGTCAGCGACTGGTTGGTTTGCCGCGCAGTACGGCTGCCGCGCAAGACAATCGCATTTCCCGTTTTCAAGGCAATCGCGGCGGCATCGATCGTGACATTGGGACGGGCTTCGTAAATCATCCCGATCACGCCGAGCGGCACGCGGATTTGCCGGAAAGACAGCCCATCGGCTCTTTGCCATTGAGCAACTTCCTCGCCGATTGGATCAGGCAAAGCGGCCAGCTCCTCCAAACTGTTGGCCAAGTCGAGTACTCGTTGGTGATTGAGCCGCAGGCGGTCAAGATAGGCTTGCGGATACTGGTTGTTTGCGGCCGCAGCCAGATCTTGTTCATTGGCGGCGAGAATCGTTGATTCGTTCTCCAGCAGCTGTTGGGCAATTTTGCGCAAAGCGGCATTTTTCTGTTCTGTGGATAGCAAAGCCCATTTTCGCGCTGCTTGCTTCGCTGCCAAAGCTTGTTGGACAACACTGTCTACATGCGTCATAATCGATCATTCCTTTCGTGACAAGTTGGATTTATGGCACCAAGACCCATTGGTCCCGATGGATGACTTCGTTTTCCAGGCGAACGCCCTGTTGTGGAGAAAGAGCCAATCGCAATACTTCGGCACCGTAGCGGCTGACCCCCCGGCCGAGCGGTTGACTTCCGCAAAACACTTCCACCACTTCGCCCGGCTGAAAGTCGCCGGCTACGTCGCGCACACCGCCGATCAAAAGGCTTCGTCTGTCGCGCGTCAGTGCATGGGCTGCACCTTCATCGATAAAAATTTGCCCTTTCACCGGAGAATGCAGGGCGATCCACTGTTTTCGCGTAGGCAAGTTTTCGTTTTTGCCGCTCACATAGGTACCTTCGCCGCGGCCAGCGGCAATCTCCAATAAACTGTCCGGCCGGGTAGCCCGCCCGATAAAAGTGGAAATGCCCAAATTTTGCGCGGTTTTGGCGGCGATAATTTTTGAGCGCATCCCGCCGGTGCCCAATGAACCGGCATCGCCTGCCGCCGCTTCCGCTTCCGCCGTAATCTCCGCAAGATAAGGAATGCGCACGGCGTCTTTATGTTTGCGCGGGTCTTTGTCATAAAGACCGTCGGTATCCGTAATAATCGTATATAGATCGGCATGAACCAATCCGGAAACGAGCGCGCCGAGCATGTCGTTGTCACCAAATGTCAATTCCGCGACCGAGACGGGATCATTTTCGTTAATAATCGGTACGATGCCGCGGGAAAGCAGTAAAGAAATAGTCTCAAAAGCATGGTGATAACGTTCCTTGTCGGAAAAATCGCTGCGCGTCAGCAAAATTTGCGCCACGTTGTAATGATGCTCGGCGAACAGGGAAGCATAGCTTTGCATCAAGACGCTTTGCCCGATGGCCGCTGCTGCTTGCTTGGCGACCAAAGTCCGCGGGCGCTGCTGGTAACCGAGCAGAGTATAGCCGCTGGCGACAGCTCCCGATGATACGAGCAGTACCTCATGCCCCTC
The DNA here is from genome assembly GCF_016908525.1 of Brevibacillus fulvus. GTDB lineage: Bacteria > Bacillota > Bacilli > Brevibacillales > Brevibacillaceae > Brevibacillus_G > Brevibacillus_G fulvus. The sequence continues at coordinate 36,702 of NZ_JAFBEB010000009.1, read as the reverse complement.
ATTTTTCAGCAGCGACAACGCTTCAACCAACAGCTTCATTTTAGCGAAATCGCAACCGCCGTGCGGTGAAGCGAGAGAACTGCTGCCCACTTTGACGACAATTCGTTTTTTTCCTTCCGACTGCATGTTGAAAAGACCTCCACAATGGAATATAAAGCAAAAAACCCTTTCATCCCTAAAAAATAAGGACGAAAGGGTAACTTCCGCGGTACCACCTTACTTGACAACCGCAAGCTGATCTTTCGGCAGACCAGTGCAGGTTATCCGGCTCTCTTTTTTGATAACAGGTAAAAGCAACCTGGCCAGGTTATATCCCTGGCTGCTCCGGGATGGGTTCAAACCGTTTCATGGACGAAATCTTTCAGCCGCCGGATTTCGCTCTCTGAGCCAGAAAGAGGGTTTTACTATTTCCCTTCGACGCAATGCCATATATGAATCATTGTAGCGTGTGCAAGTCAATTTATTTTCATTATTATGTGGATGAACCGAAAAAATGTCAAGGGCAATATTTAACATAGCCGGCGAAAAGCCCGCCAAATCGCTTGATCAGCAGGAGATCACCAGATAATAGGGGTTGTTTCTTGCCCGGTTTCCAACTATCATGGAAAGGAATAAAGTCACGTAGCTGAGGTGGAAAAATGTTTGGTTTTAGCAAAAAGGAGAAAAAACCGGATGGGACGGACCTGTTGCTGATCGCGGTTGATAGCCAGAACCGTTCGCTGTATCAGGTTGCCTTTCCGAGTATTGTGGCGAATGACATTGTCAGCATGCTGAAAAAACTGCAGCGTTCTCCGCTTAACAAAAAGGACTATATCGGGGAAATCGGCGGGTTTCGCATTATGACCCATATCGAAGCGGCCACCCATGTAGAAATCTTGGATGAAGCAGATTTGCAAGCACATCCGGTGCAAATTCAAGACTTCGCCAACATGCTGCTCATGCGGTTGGAAGCTTTGGAACAAAGCGGGAAACTGGAAGACTCCGAAGATCTGGCATTTCTTATGGGAGAATTGGTTATGCTGCGTGACGGCAGTTTTGTTCCGCAAAAATAACAAAACTCGATCATTGCGCTTCAGTAAATATATGGGAAAATTGTCTTTGCAACCGTTTTCTTCCTGGGGTAAACTGGAAGAGAAACGGTTGTTTTTCTTTTCTGTATATTCAATCTTTTCTTTGGCGTTGGTGGATAGTGACAAAGGAGGGGTATGTCATGAGGCGGGCAGTGATTGTTTCCGCGGTGCGAACCGCAGTTGGCAAGGCAAAGAAAGGCAGCTTGCGAGAGGTACACCCGGTCGATCTGGGAGCGGCTGTCGTGGAGGAATTGCTGCGGCGTACACCGCAGCTGGCTGCAGAGGAAATCGATGACCTGCTGATCGGAAACGCAGTGCCGGAAGCGGAGCAAGGGACCAATATGGCCAGATTGATCGGATTGCGAGCCGGCCTTCCCGACAGTGTGCCGGGTGTGACGATCAACCGGTTTTGCTCTTCGGGATTGCAAACAATTGCGTACGCGGCTTATCAGATAATGTCTGGCGACAGTGACGTTGTCATCGCCGGCGGTGTGGAAAGCATGAGTCTCGTCCCGATGCAAGGGCATCATGTCAAGCCTAATCCTGCACTGGTTGCAACGATGCCGGAAGCTTACATAGGGATGGGGGAGACAGCGGAACGGGTGGCGGAGCGCTATCGCGTATCGCGGACAGAGCAGGATGCGTTTGCCGTAGAGAGTCATCGGCGGGCAAAAGCGGCGTTGGCGGCAGGCAAATTTGCCGATGAGATCGTCCCGCTGACTGTCCACGAAAAAATTGTCGATGCGGACGGAGTGGAAACCGTCACGGAAAAAACGTTTGCCGTGGATGAAGGGGTTCGCCCGGATACTTCTTTGGAAGTGCTGGCTACGCTCAAACCGGTATTCCGCATGGATGGTACGGTAACCGCAGGGAACTCCTCCCAAACCAGTGACGGAGCGGCAGCAGTCTTGCTGATGTCGGAGGAAAAGGCGGAAGCGCTGGGGCTCAAACCGCTCGCCCGCTTCTGCTCCTTTGCGGTTGGCGGGGTTGCCCCGGACATCATGGGAATCGGTCCGGTCGTGGCTGTTCCCAAAGCGTTGAAGTCCGCGGGAATTTCTTTGGAGCAGGTGGACTTGTTTGAATTAAATGAAGCGTTTGCCTCACAGGCGATTGCCGTCATTCGCGAGTTGGGACTTGATCGGGAGAAAGTCAATGTGAACGGAGGGGCGATCGCTCTTGGGCATCCGCTCGGCTGTACGGGTGCGAAACTGACGGTTTCCCTTTTGCATGAATTGCAAAGACGCCAACAGCGCTACGGCGTAGTGACGATGTGTATTGGCGGCGGAATGGGTGCGGCGGGCGTATTTGAAAGGATTTGACTCGTCAGCCAGCAGACAGCAAAGACCCACTCAGGCACACAGTGTCGAGTGGGTCTTTTTGTCTCGTCCGCGCGCGGCCGGTCAGGTAGCCGGCAAGCTTACGTGGCGAAGCTGCAGCCAGCGCAGATGATATTCAAACAAAAATTCGAATGCTTCCAGATGGCGTTTCGCTTCAAAATCGGACGCGCCCCAGGCGTAAATGCCATGATTGCGGATCAACACGCCCGGAATGTCAGGGGTGATCACTTTCTCGATCGCGGCAGCCAATTTGGGAATATCGGCGAAATTCTCCACGATAGGAACAGCAATCGAGGCGTTCTCTTCCCAGATTCCCAACCCTTTGATCAATTCTTGTCCCTGAATCGAAAAGGCCCGTTGCCCGAAATAAAGTTCGGAAATCAGATTGTTGCCGAGTGTATGAACGTGAAAGCAAGCTTTTGCTTGAGGAATTTTTTTGTAGACGACGGCGTGAATCAAAGTTTCCGCAGAAGGCTTCAGGCTGGTTGGTTCCACGGGAGCCGCGTCTTCGTTGACGATCAGGTAGTCTTCCGGCGTCAGTTTCGTCTTGTCTTTTCCGCTTGCCGTTACGGCGAATTGCAGCGGTTGATCAGTCAGTTTGATCGACAGATTGCCGCTTGTCCCGGGAAACCAATCCCGTTTGGCAAACGTCAGCTTGACTTCATCCAAGCGTTTAAATGCATCCAGGCGTTGTTCAATGGTCAGGCTCATGCTTTTGCCTCCAGTTTCGTTTGTAAGCTTTTTACAATATCAATCACATCGAAAAAAGTGGTGAATGGCTCATAGGCCAGTTTAAGCTCAGCGCATTTTTCTTGTAAAAGCGAACGGGCGATCACGAAATCGGCAATCTTTGCCCCGGCTAAATCGGTGATGCTGTCGCCGATCACCACCCGGTAATAGTTGGCTGGATCGTACTGGCGAATAATAGAAGTTTTGCACATGCCGCAATCGTTGGCGCAGTGTTCGTCACAAGCGTGCGGCCAGGTGATCGTAATCGTATCGCCGCTAAAGTCGCTGCCGTTACAGTAGATCGGCACCGTCAGGTCAAAAGGTTCGAGAATCGGCTCCAGGAAGAAATCGATGCCGCCGCTCGTAATCAACAGCTCAACTTGCTGCTCCTGCCGGCAAAATTGCACAAACTCGGCAAAGCCGGGGCGAATTTTCGTCTCTTTCACAATAAAATCGATGATCTCCTGGCGCAAACTCGACGGAAGCATGGCAAACATTTTCCCCACGCCTTCGCGAACACTGATCTGTTGGCCAAGCACTTGGTCAGCAATTGCTTCCCAGCCGGGGGGAGCAAAACGTTTCATAATCGCGACGATGTTGTCTTTCTCCGTAATCGTCCCGTCAAAATCGCAAAATAACACGAGTTTTTTTGTCATCGACCGTTCCCCCATTTGGCCAGCGCTGTCTTCAATGGTTCCGATTGCTCGGCCGCTTCTTGCAGTTCTTGTCCGTTGACTACTGCCCGGATTGCTGCGACGAACGCCTGTGCTCCCGCTGTTGCGCCGCCCGGATGGCCATGAATACCGCCGCCGGCATTGACCACTTGATCCATTCCGAAGTCCTTGAACAACTGCGGCACTAATCCCGGATGGATTCCCGCCGACGGAACAGGGAATGATTTTTTCAACGCCAATTCCGGACTGACCAGATGTCCGGCCAACGCCAATGCTTCGTCCTTGTCCAAGGCCACATTTCCGTATGGAGACGGGAACAGAACAAGATCGGCCCCTACGAGTCGCAACAATTTGCCCAGCAGAAGCGAGACGGTGATTCCGTAGTCAGCGGACGGATAGTAGGCGCCAGCGAGAGCGGGATGGGCCATGATCGGAACGGTGATGTCCGGATCAGCAGCCAGTCGGTGCAAGGCGTCGTAGCCGTACGGGAGCACATTGAACAGCAGACATGGGGCGCCGGCTTCAATCGCTTGTTTGGCGCGATCGTTCAGGCGATCGACCGGACCGGTCAGGTTGGGCGCATAGAGAACCGGTTTTCCGGTTTGTTGTTCGACTTCGGCGGCGATTTGCCGAAAGGCTTTGATCCGTTCCAGAAAAGGAGCGCGTTCATCAGCGAAAAAGATCTCATCGTCTTTTACCAGATCGACTCCGCCCATGGCTTGCGCGCGGAATTGCGTTTTCAGATCGTCAAAGGGCAGCCCGAGGCAAGACTTAAAGATGCTCATCAGCAACGGCCGATCGTGCACGCCCAGACGCTCGCGCACACCTTCGATGCCGAATTTCGGGCCCGGAAAAGCGGAGACAAACTGTTCCGGCAGCTTGATGTCTACCAGCTTGATTTTGCCGTCCATCGACAGTTTGCCAAAGACGCCGGTCAATAGGGAAGGGACATCCTTGGTAAAGTTGCGAACGGGATAGCTGACGGTGATCGTCCCTCTAATCTCTCCGTTTTCCAATGTTTCCAGCGGATTGGCTCCAACCGCTTCGCCGAGATACGGCTGCAGTTCTGCTTGCTTGGCTGCGGGCAAATCTGTCCATGAGCCGACTGTCATGCCGACCGCGATCGCTTCCGCTTTTTTTTGCAAATCTTTTGCTTGCGTCAAATAGGTGACTTCAATGCGTTGTTCCGCCATGTATCAACAGCCTCCTTTAGATCGATAAACCGCCGGAAAGAAAAAACCTCCCAAGGAGGGAGGTGTCTGTTTTGGGCATCTCCTCTCATCTCTCAGGAGCGTTGTTCATCGATAACACGAACTTTTCGTTCATTGTTAGATTGGTAATGCTCCTGCAGGAATTAGCACCGTTACGCTATTTTTCGTCATAAGCGCCGGTTGCCGGGCATCATCGGGCCAGTCCCTCTGCCATCTCACGATAAGAGTCTACTTTCTTATTGGAAAACTTTCTTTATCCGACATAACTATCCAAATCATATGATGAACCGGCTGGGGGAGTCAACCCTTCTTTCCGAGGCGGCGAGAGCACACTTGCTGTAAAAAACCAGTTGACATGGGTTGGAACCAGTTGTATGATTCGAACTAGAATTTACAGTTAAATAGGATTGGATACCTTATCCAGAGAAGGTGGAGGGACTGGCCCGATGAAACCCGGCAACCGACATGGTGCAGATTGTCTGCGCTGTGCACGGTGCTAATTCCTGCAGAAACAAATGATTCTGGAAGATAAGGGGGAACCAATAGCGTTCGCATATAGGTGCCTCTTTCTTCGGAAAGAGGCTTTTACTTTTTGGTGATAATTATTGAATGCAGAGAGGGGAATGAACACGATGGCTTACCATCCATTAACCGAAGCGGAAGCAGTAACCTATGTAAAGAGATTGCCAAACTTGTTTTCCGAGGGAGCGGAGCTTTCCAGCAAAGAGATTGGCGATGGCAATTTAAATCTCGTTTTTCAGATACAAGACGCCGCCACAGGAAAGAGTGTGATAGTCAAGCAAGCCTTGCCGTTTGCCCGGGTGGTCGGAGAATCGATGCCGTTGACGTTGGACCGGTCGCGGATCGAAAGCGAAGCGCTGGTTTTTCAGCACAAGTTCGTTCCCGAGCTGGTGCCGCAAGTTTATCACCATGACGATGAGCTTGCCTTGACCGTGATGGAGGATGTCAGCGACCACGTCTTGCTGCGCAAAGGATTGATCGGAGGCAACCGTTATCCGCAGTTCCCCAAACAGATTGGCCGCTTTTTGGCCCAGACGCTGTTCTTTACGTCTGACTTGGGCGCGCATCCGTTTGAGAAAAAAGCGTGGGTCGGCAAATTCATTAATCCTGAATTATGCAAAATTACCGAGGATTTGGTATTCACCGATCCGTATGAAGATCATCCGGGCAACAATTTTAACCCATTGATTCGGAACGAAGTGGAAGCCATTTGGAATAATATTCCGTTAAAACGTGAAATTGCCCATTTGAAATACGGCTTCCTTACCCGCGCCGAAGCGTTGCTGCATGGCGACTTGCATACAGGCAGCATCTTTGTCACGGAAACGAGCACGAAAGTGATTGATCCCGAATTTGCGTATTACGGTCCGCTTGGCTTTGACATTGGGGCGTTGATTGCCAACCTGCTGCTTAACTTCGCCGGACAGCATGGACTGCAGCCGGATCGGGAAGAACGGGAGTCGTTCCGCAATTATTTGCTGGACACAGTAGAAGCGGTTTGGAACGAGTTTGTCTCACAGTTTGTCCAATTGTGGCACAAACAGGCCAAGGAACGCAGCGCCCATGTCGAAGGTTTCTGGCAAGAGTATGTCAATCGGCTGATTCAAGATTCTGCCGGCTACGCCGGATGCAAAATGATGCGGCGGGTGATCGGGCTGTCCGGGGTGGCTGACCTGAATTCGATTGCGGACGATCACGTCAGGGCCGAAGCGGAACGCCTGGCTTTGCAGATTGGGCAAGCGCTTGTATTGGAGCGCAAGACGATTGTGGAAGCAACGGATATTACGGCGATCGTGCGCCGTGAAGCGGCGAAATTTTATCAGGAGGAAACGGTATGACGACAGCAAGTCAATTGACACCGGTCAAGTGGGAGCAAGACCATCTTCTCCTGCTGGACCAAACCAAACTGCCTGTGGTGACTGAATATTTGACATTGACCACGATTGAACAGGTGTGGGAAGCGATTCGCCATATGCAGGTACGCGGCGCGCCTGCGATCGGAATGGCGGCCGCATACGGTTTGTATTTAGGAATCCGCGACAGCGGCGCCGCTTCGTTTGCCGCGTTCTGGACAGAGTTCGAGGAAAAAGCGGCTTATCTGGCAACCTCCCGACCGACCGCAGTCAATCTGTTTTGGGCGATCGAACGGATCAAAGACCGCGTCCAGCAAGAAAAAGAGCAACCGCTCTCGACAATCAAGCAAGCCGTCTTGCAGGAAGCATTGGCGATCCAGGCTGAGGACGAGCGAGTTTGCAAGACGATCGGGGAAAATTTGCTCAGTTTGCTGCATGATGGCATGGGAATTCTCACTCACTGCAATCCGGGCGCACTGGCGACGGCCGCTTATGGCACGGCTACCGCTCCGCTTTATTTGGCAAAAGAACGGGGATGGAATTTGAAAGTGTTCGCCGATGAGACACGACCGGTGTTGCAGGGAGCGCGCTTGACCGCTTACGAATTGCAACGCGCCGGTATCGACGTGACCCTGATCTGTGACAATATGGCGGCGATGGTGATGGCCCAAGGCAAAGTGCAAGCTGTGATCGTGGGAACCGACCGTGTTGCCGCGAACGGAGATGTCGCCAACAAAATCGGCACGTATGGCGTTGCCGTACTGGCCCAGGCGCATGGAATTCCGTTCTATGTAGCGGCGCCGCTTTCTTCGATCGATTTGAACACGCCGACCGGGGCGGAAATTCCGATTGAGGAACGTCCGGCCGAAGAGATTACGCACGGTTTCGGCAAACAGGTCGCGCCTGACCAGATCAAGGTTTACAATCCGGCTTTTGATGTGACGCCGGCCCGATTTATTACAGCGATTGTGACAGAAACCGGCATCTTCAAGCCGGAGGAAATTGCCAAAAGTAAAAATTAGAGGCATAATCGTCTGGCGTCCGTGCTACTTATGAAAGCAACGGACGCTTTTTCGTTTCCATCGCGATGGCCGGAACGTCCAGGCCAGGTTACAATGTAGAAAACAGGCTGAAGCGAATTTACGCTGCGTTTCGATCTATTTGCGTATAAAGAGGGGGGTGCCCCATGTACATGCTGACCATTGCTCCTGATGCATGGCTGAGACCGTTGGATTTGCAGGATACGCTGCCGATGTTTCAATTGATTCAGCAAAATCGTGTCCATTTGCGACAATGGCTGGGCTGGATAGAAGATACGGAAACATATGAAGATACAGCTTCCTTCATTATGATGACGATCCGTCAGGCCAACAATAAGCAAGGCAGCCATTTTGGCATTTGGTACAAAGGAGAATTGGCCGGAACAATCGGCGTTCATGGCATCGATTGGAACAACCGTCATACGACGCTCGGTTATTGGCTGGGCGAGCGTTTTCAAGGGAAAGGGTTAATGACCTCTGCTGTCGCTGCCTATCTCGACGAATGGATTTTCGGCAAATGGAATTTGCATCGGGCAGAGATTCGCGCTGCCACAGGCAACAAGCGGAGTCGGGCGATCCCGGAACGGCTCGGCTTTCAATTGGAAGGCGTGCTGCGCGCCAATGAATTTTTGTATGACCATTATGTCGATCATGCGGTTTATGGATTGTTGGCTGACGAATGGAAAGGGATATAAAGTTTTTATAAAATAGAAAAAAGTCTGATTGACAAGGAAAAAATTGTCAGATAGCATGGGTATTATGCGATCAAGGGTTGCGAAAAAACGCATCCCTTTCTTTTTGCTACCCAAGTCTGAATTGGGCAACGGTCTGATGAAGTTTTTGGATGATAAAGGAAGGTTGAGCGGCATGCACACTTTGCTACAACTCGGCTGGTTTTTTAAAAAGTATTGGAAGCGTTACACTCTCGGCATTGCGCTGTTGCTTGCCGTCGATTTGCTCATGCTGCTGCCGCCCGGATTAATCGGACAAACGGTTGACCAGATACGCAATGGCACGCTGTCTCGAACCGAACTGACCGAACGCATCTTGCTCTTGCTAGGTTTGGGCATTGGCTTGTACGGAATGCGCATCGCCTGGCGTTTTTTGCTGTTTGGCGGTTCGCTCATGCTGGAACAGCGTTTGCGGGAGCGCTTTTTTGCCCATTTAACGAAGATGACGCCCTCTTTTTATCAAACAAGAAGAACGGGCGATTTGATGGCGGTAGCCACCAACGATATACCAGCGATCGAACAAACCGCGGGGATGGGCGTATTGACGCTGGTCGATTCTTTGTTTATGTCGGTGCTGACACTCGGTATTATGGTTTATACGATCGATTGGAAGTTGACTGTTGCCGCGCTTGTCCCATTGCCGTTTCTGGCCTGGTCAAGCGCCTATTACGGAAGGCTGCTGCACGACCGCTTTTTGCTTGCGCAGGAAGCGTTTGGCGTGATGAACGATCATGTGCAGCAATCGATTTCGGGTGTCCGCGTCATCCGGGCGTTCGTCCAGGAGAAACACGATGTCGAGTCATTTCGCAAAGTCAGCGAGCATACCTTGGAGCGGAATGTCAGTGTGGCCAAGGTGGATGCGCTGTTTGAACCGACAATCGGCGTGATCATCGGCTTCAGTTTTCTGATCGGCCTTGGCTACGGAACCTTTTTGGTGTTTTCCAGTCAGATTTCGCTTGGTGATCTGGTTGCGTTCAATTTGTATCTTGGCATGTTGATTTGGCCGATGCTGGCCTTTGGCTGGCTGATGAACATTTTGCAGCGTGGCAGCGCTTCAGCGAAGCGGCTTCAGGAATTGCTGGAAGTCGAGCCTGATGTGCAGGAGCAAAATGACGCTGTGCGGGAAGTTCCCGCCGGCAGCATTGTGATCAACGAATTGACTTTTACTTATCCCGGCGCCAGCCATCCTGCCCTGCAAAAAATTTCGTTTGCTTGTCAAAAAGGGGAGACGATCGGCGTGGTCGGGCGAACCGGCAGCGGCAAATCCACCTTGTGCCGTGTGTTGCTGCACCAGTATCCGGTGCCGGCGGAGCGGGTCTTTTTGGCGGGAACTCCGCTCGAACAAATTTCGCTCGGCACCTTGCGCGAAAAAATCGCCTACGTCCCGCAGGAACATCTCCTGTTCTCCCGTAGCATTGGTGAGAACGTCGCGTTTGGCCGTCCGGGCGCGACGCAAGAGGAAATTTGGCAAGCATTGGCTTTGGCTGAGATGAGTCACGATCTGGAGCGCTTTCCGGAGGGGCTGGAGACGATGGTCGGCGAAAAAGGGGTAATGCTCTCCGGCGGACAAAAGCAGCGGATTTCCATTGCCCGCGCGCTGCTGTTGGATGCGGAAATCCTGATTCTCGACGATTCCCTGTCGGCAGTCGATGCCCGGACGGAAGAAAAAATCATTCAACATTTGCGAAAGGAACGTCAGGGCAAGACGACGATTATTACGGCGCATCGTTTGTCGGCAGTGCAGCATGCCCAGCAAATTCTCGTGTTGGACCAGGGGGAAATCGTCGAACGCGGGACGCATGATGAATTGATGGCGGCTAATGGCTGGTATGCGGAACAATTCCGTCGGCAACAGATGGAGCGGCAGGTGGCCGGCGCGGAGAGGGGGCTGGAAACATGAAGGAAGGAAGGGTCTGGCGGCGGCTGGCCAAGTATGCGAAGCCGTTCCGCAAGCGCATCATGCTCGCCTTGCTGCTGCTTCTGGTCGGAGCAAGCGCAGATTTGTCCGGCCCGTTTATCGCCAAAACGATCATTGACCAGCACATTTTGGCCATTCAGCAGGACTGGTACGCGTTTGACCAGCAGCCTTTGACCAGGGAAGATGAACCGCTTGGCATTTTGTTGGCCGACAAGTATTATGTTCGGGAGGATTGGCTCGGCCAGGTCGCTTCGCCCTCGCCGGGAACGGCGCATAAAGCGCAAGTATTGACGGAAGGAACGGCGTACTATTTGCTGGAAGAACCTGTTGCCACAGAAGCGGGTGTCACAATCTCGCCGGTGAGCGAAGCAGCCGGACGGGAAACTGTGCTTGTCTCCGCCGGCGCTCAAACGGTGCAGGGAATTCATTTGTTGCCCGAAGAGGTAAAGACGCTTTACGAGAATGACGTCTGGCCAATCGCCGGCTTGTTGGCAGGCTACGGGGTGTTGGTCCTGCTTTCGGCTGGCCTGAACTACATGCAATATTTGAGTTTGCAAATAACGGCGCAACGGATCATCCAGCAAATGCGCATGGATTTGTTTGCGCACTTGCAAAAGCTGTCCGTCGCCTTCTTTGACAAGACGCCGGTCGGACAGCTCGTCTCCCGCGTCACCAACGATACCGAGGCCATCCGCGAATTGTATGTCAGCGTGCTGGCCACGTTTGTGCAAAATGGCGTCTATATGGTCGGGATACTGGTTGCACTGTTCATTCTTCAGCCGCAATTGGCCGTCTTGTGCTGTCTGTTGTTGCCGGTGTTATTGCTGTTGGTGACGATTTACCAGAAATTCAGCAATCGTTTTTACACAGTGATTCGCGGTAAACTGAGTGAAATGAACGGAACGCTGAATGAAATGATTCAAAACATGATGGTTGTGCAAGCATTTCGGCGGCAGAAGGATATGCAAGCAGAGTTTAACCAAATCAATCGCGACTATGCCAAAGCGCGCTTGCAAGAAACCAATCTGGAGTCGTTTATGCTTCGTCCTGCCGTGGATTTGATCTGGAAAGTGTCACTAACGATCATTATCTGGTACTTCGGCTCGCGCTCGTTGGACGATAGTATTTCGCTTGGCGCGTTATATGCATTTGTCGATTATATGAGCCGATTTTTTGAACCGGTCAATATGATTATGAATCGATTTTCCCAGCTGCAGCAGGCGGCGATTTCTGCGCAGCGCGTCTTTGCCGTGCTGGATACTCCCGTGGACGAGCGGGAAACGGATTATGCTGCGCCGCTGCCGCGTCCAAAGGGAGAAGTGATTTTCGAGCGGGTGTCTTTTGCTTATCTTGAAGATCAATTCGTATTGCATGATGTATCCTTTCATGCGAAACCGGGGCAAACGATTGCGCTGGTCGGCCATACCGGTTCCGGCAAAAGCTCCTTGATGAATTTGCTGCTTGGTTTTTATCCGGCAACCAAAGGACGAATCCTGATCGATGGCGTTGATTTGCGCGAATTGAATCCGCAAGCGCTGCGGGAACATTTCGGGCTTGTGCTGCAAGATCCGTTTCTGTTTACCGGCAGCATCGCTTACAATATTCGGCTTTACAATCAACAGGTCAGCGACCAACAGGTAATCGAAGCGGCCAAGGCGGTCAAGGCAGACGCCTTTATCAGCAAATTGCCGAGACAGTATGAGGAACCTGTCGTGGAACGAGGGGCTACCTTGTCGGCAGGGCAACGTCAACTGCTCTCTTTCGCCCGCGCCCTGGTCAATGATCCGGCGATCTTGATTCTGGATGAAGCGACGGCAAGCATTGACAGTGAGACGGAACAGGCCATTCAGGAAGCGTTGCGGGTGCTTTCTGCCGGCCGGACGACTTTTATTATTGCGCACCGTCTGTCCACGATTCAGCATGCCGACCAAATTCTTGTTTTGTCCCGCGGCGAAATTGCGGAACGCGGAACGCACGAAGAATTGATGCAACAGGGCGGTATTTATCAAAAGATGTATCAGCTCCAGCTGGGAGCCGGTAAAGTTCAAGTTGGCTGATGGCCACGATTACAGAAACACACCAAGAAGGTGCTTGAAAGGAGCTTCATGGCAATGCATGCTTCACGACATTTATTTTGGATTTTGATTATCGTCGTTGCCATCGCAGGAGCGAATCAAGGGCTTACGCTGCCGTTGTTGGCGATTTTGCTGGAGGAGCAGGGCGTATCGTCCCTGGCCAATGGTTTTAATGCGGCGGCTCTTTATATCGGCGTCTTTCTGGTCTCTCCTTTTTTGGAGATTCCGCTGCGGCGGATTGGCTACCGCTCAACGATTATTTGCGGACTGGGCCTGCTGATGGTTGCCACAGTCGCTCTGCCGTTTTTCTCCAGTCTGACAGTCTGGTTTATGATGCGTCTATTGATGGGCATTGGCGATTCCAGCATGCATTATGCCAGCCAAATGTGGGTGACCCAGATCGCCGCACCGGAGCGGCGGGGGCGGGACATCTCGCTGTACGGCTTGGCATACGGCATTGGGTTTAGTGTTGGCCCCCTGGGCTTGAGTTTGCTGCAATTTGGCAAATGGATGCCTTTCGTGGCGCTTTGCTTGCTATACATGATCGCTTTTTTGCTTGTTTTTACGATGAAAAATGCCTTTCCGCTGCAAGTGCAGCCTTCGTCAAACAAAGAGAATCGATACCTTCGCGTCATACGCATGGGATGGCTGGCGCTGATCCCGGCCTTCCTTTACGGATTTATGGAAGCCTCGCTAAACGGCAGTTTTCCGGTTTATGCCCTGCGTGTCGGCATCTCTGTCGATATGGTGTCTTATATCCTTCCGGCTTTTGTTGTCGGCAGCATCATGCTGCAGATTCCGTTGGGCATCTTGAGCGACAAGCTGGGACGACAGAAGGTGATGACGGGATGCGCGCTGATCGGCGGCACTTTATTTACGCTCTTTCCGCTGGCGGAAGCCAATGTCTGGTTGATGATGCTGCTATTGGCGCTGGCCGGTGCGGTTGTCGGTTCTTTCTACTCGTTGGGGCTTGCCTTTTCGGCAGATATATTGCCGGCGGGGATGGTGCCTGTTGCGGGAATTATCGCCTCGATCAACTTCAGCATCGGCAGCATTGTAGCGCCCAACATTAATGGATTGATTTTGGAAACAGGTGCCCCGTCGTATATGTTCCCGGTGATGGGGATGATGATCTTGCTGTTTGCGGTGCTTAGCTTCTTTTTTCGCCGAGAAAAAGCGATCGCTCACGAATTAAATCAGTAAAGGAAAATTATACACTTTTCCCCAGCAGCCCGGCTGGCATATAATTAAAGTTATACAAAGAGAAAGAAAAATCTGACGAGGGGGAGCATGAATGATTATCCAGGTAACAGACCTGCATAAGAGCTATGGCAAACTGGAAGTATTGAAAGGGATTACGACAACGATCGCCGAAAAAGAAGTGGTTTGTGTTATCGGCCCGTCCGGTTCGGGGAAAAGCACCTTTCTGCGCTGTCTCAATCAACTCGAAGAGGCGACTAGCGGACGCATCGTGATCGATGGAAAAGAAATTACCGATCCAAAGACGGATATTAATAAAGTCAGAGAAGAAGTAGGAATGGTTTTTCAGCGGTTTAATCTCTTTCCTCATAAAACCGTGCTTGAAAACGTAACCTTGGCTCCGATCAAGGTACGGAAAATGGCTCCCGAGGAAGCGAAAAAAATTGGACTGGCTCTCTTGGAAAAAGTCGGTCTGAAAGACAAGGCCGATGTTTATCCTGACCGGCTCTCCGGTGGACAAATGCAGCGGGTGGCAATCGCGCGCGCTTTGGCGATGAATCCGAAGGTGATGCTGTTCGACGAGCCTACATCTGCCCTTGACCCGGAATTGGTCGGCGAGGTGCTCAATGTCATGAAAGATCTGGCCAAAGAAGGGATGACGATGATCGTCGTCACCCATGAGATGGGTTTTGCGCGGGAAGTGGGAGACCGGGTGATCTTTATGGACCAGGGAATTATCATGGAAGAAGGCAAGCCGGAGGATTTGTTCACCGATCCGAAAAACGATCGGCTCCGTGCCTTTTTGGGAAAAGTGCTGGCCTAGCTTTCCCCGTCGTGCAAAATGGATGCAGCCGTGCTTCTTGAGAAGCTGGCTGCATTTTTTTGCTTCCCGGATGTCAGCTGGCGGCATCAAGCAATTGACTTACGGTGACAAATTTATAGCCTTTTTTCTTCAAATCGGTAATGAGTCCTTGCAACGCGGACAACGTTTGCCGCTGATTTTGCCCTCCGTCATGAAACAGAACAATATCCCCGCTTGTCAAGTTTTCTTTTACGCTGTTGGTAATCACGGAGGCGCTTCGTTTCAGCGACCAGTCGCGCGGATCAACAGACCAATGAATGATGTCGTAACCGGACGATTGCACGGCACTCATTACGTCCGGGGTCATCACTCCGCCCGGCGGACGATAATACTGGGGAAGAATACCGGTTGTCTTTAAAATGGACTTTTCCGCTCGTTTAATTTCGTCGTAAATTTCCTGTTCCGTCAGTTTGTGGAGGTCGTAGTGGTAGTAACCGTGGTTGCCGATTTCATGCCCGGCTTTTTTGATCCAGTCCATCACTTTGGGATATTTCTCCGCTTGTGAACCCAACACGAAAAAAGTGGCCGGAACTTTGTTGCGGTGCAGCAGCTCCAGAATCAGCGGGGTATACTTGGCATCGGGTCCGTCGTCAAAAGTGAGCGCAACCACCTTCTTTTTTGTATCAATGCGGTGAATGGGCTCGTAAACGGGCTCAATCGCCAGTTTGGCCGACACTGCGAACGCGCACAGCAGCAAGACGGACAGCATGATCAGCTTCAATCGCATAAATTCCCTCCTTTGCGGTGCAAGAAACTGGCAAAGATCCCGCTGCCGTGAAGCTGGGATGGTTTTATCTTCACCGAATCCCTTGAAATGATGCTAGGTAAATGAAAACAGTCTACCGAACAGGAGATCGTATGTTACAATAAAAAAAAACGAATCGAAGGGGAGACAAAATTGCAAATTAACGGACTGTTGCACGGACTTGTCCACCAATATCAGGGGAAAGACCAGCCGGTTGATTACTATATGCAGATTGAACAGGACAAACTTTCTTTGAATGAACTGTTGGGTCAGCAGGTAACAATCAGCTACCTTGGCCAAAAGAATTGTATCGAATGCGGTCGCAAAACAAATAAAACTTTTAACAACGGGTACTGTTACCCTTGTTTTACAACTTTGCCGGTTAACGATTTATGCATCGTCAAGCCGCATGAGTGCCATTTTGAGCAAGGTACTTGTCGCGATTCCAGCTTTGGGGAGACCCATTGCATGATTCCTCATTATGTTTATCTGGCGCTTTCCAGCGATGTCAAAGTGGGACTGACCCGCAAACATAACGAATTGAAACGCTGGGTCGATCAGGGGGCGATTCGGGCGATTCCGATTGCCGAACTTCCTACCCGGCGAATGGCGGGAGAGTTGGAGTACCATCTCAGCCAGTTTATGCCGGACAAGACCAACTGGCGGAAAATGCTGAAGGGCGATGTGCGGGAAGTGGATTTGCTGGCGCTGCGCGAAGAAGTGTACGGGCTTTTTCCGGAACCGTTCAAAGCGTTTCAATACAGGGAGGAGGAGTGGATCGAGATTACTTATCCGATCCTCGAATCGTTGGACAAAATTACTTCCTTGTCGTTGGACAAGCTGGAAACGATCGAAGGAAAACTGCTTGGCGTCAAGGCCCAGTATTTAATCCTCGATAATGGGGTCTTCCACGCGAAAAAACATGCGGGATACCAAATTCGGGTAACCGCTTAGGGAGGAGAACGTATGACGATCAAGGCATATCTCTACGATAAATGCGGCACCTGCCGCAAAGCCAAGCAATGGCTGCAACACAAGGAAATTCCGTTCGAGACGATTCCCATTGTCGATGCGCCCCCGTCGCAGGAGGAACTTCGCCAGATGTGGAAAAACAGCGGGTTGGAGCTGAAAAAGTTCTTTAATACAAGCGGACAGTTTTACAAAGAATTAAATTTGAAAGAGCGTCTGCCGGGGATGAGCGAAGAGGAAATGCTGAAACTGCTGGCCTCCAACGGAAAATTGATCAAACGTCCGCTGCTGACGGACGGGAAAAAGGTAACAGTCGGTTTTAACGAAGAGCAGTGGGACGCAACCTGGGCGCAACCGTAATTTTTTGGCGTACATAACAGCGGAAAACATGCTTGGCCGCAGGAATAAAAGGCAGAATTTGCCATAAGAATGGACTCAGCGGCGGCAATGAAACTTTACTGGCCAGCATCCGACAAGAGCTTGAAAAAACAGCTTGCTGAATTTTGCAGATGAAAGAGGAATCTTTGCCACGATGTCCAATATAATACGCAAATGTGTTTTTGCTTGATAATCGATAGGAGGAAGTTCAAGATGGGTTATCCGAAAGAATTGCTGTACAGCGAAGAGCACGAATGGGTACGGGTTGAAGGCAACAAGGCGTATATTGGCATTACTTCCTTTGCACAAGATGAGCTGGGGGATATCGTATTTGTGGAATTGCCTGAAGTCGGCACGACCATCCAACAGGATGAACCGTTTGGCAGTGTCGAATCGGTCAAGACCGTATCCGAGCTGTACGCGCCGGTTAGCGGAAAAGTGGTTGAGGTCAACGGAGAATTGGAGAACGCCCCTGAACTGGTCAACTCTTCGCCCTATGATAAGGCGTGGATGATCGCGGTGGAAATCTCTGATACGAGTGAGTTGGAAAAACTTCTCGATGCCGACAAATACGAAGCGATGGTTAAGGAATAGGCCCGGAGTTCTTCCGCCTTTCTCCTCCCCATGAGAAAATTAAACTGACATGGAAATACTTTTTGACTAGTGCAAAACAGGAATCTGCGCTACAATCAAGAGAAGATGTCTTGGCGTGGAGATAGCCTGAAAGCCGGCCGGGGCGGAAGTGCCCCCCGTGGGGGGTTATTTTTGTTCACCGCGCCTTGTTGTCGAAAAGTGCCCGACTCTTCGGAATGTTGACATTTTACAAACAGCTGAGGGCATAATGGGGAGGGAAAAGAAATGGGCTTTTGTTGTGGAGCAGGAATGATCGGATCGATCGGGAACGTTCGCCATTACAAAACATTGGTGTTGAATGTGCCGATTTTGTTCTGTCCCGCTTGTGATCGAATTGAGGTTCATCCTGCGATTGAAGGGGAATACGAGATTCTTGTAGAATATGCACAAGGAGATAATGCACTTGAAGTCGATTTCCGCGACTTCGTCAGTGTTGAAAATATACCAGATCTTTTTGAAAACTGCGCCATGGTTGACGAAGCTGGTCAATTTGTGGAAGTATTAAAACAGCAAATCGACCTATCGCTTGACTTGTTAGTAGTCGCTAAAGAACTGAAAGAAGATATGTGGCGAGAAGAGCTGATGAACCGTTTAAAACGACTGAGCGAGCGATTGAAGGCATATCAGAAACGGAAAGAAACGACACAGCATAGTGCATAAGAGAGTTCCGCTTGGGAGGCTGTTTAAATGTTTCAATTAAAGGGCGTTCATCACATCGCGTTAAACTGCCGTGATGTACAGAAAGTAGCTCAATTTTTTAAAGAGATTCTGGAAGTACCGATCCCTGCAGAAAATATGGCAGACGGAGCGCCTGTTTATTTTGAAATTGGCTCTTACACGAAAATCGGCCTTCATCCATCCAACGAAGAACGCCGCGAAGGCATTGGCTATGTAGACCATATCGCTTTTGCTGTGGAAACGCGGGCAGAGCTGGATTATTTGGTGGATAAGCTGGAGGCCAAAAATATTTGCTATCGTGGTCCGATTGAACGAGAGAGCAGTTATAATCTTTATTTTGAAACTCCGGATGGTCACCATTTGGAAGTGCGGTTGGACATAGACGGAGATGAAGTGGAAGAATAAAAAATGCCCGAAGCAGGGCGTCAGGCTGTCGAGTTGGCAAAGCTCGGCGGCCTATTTTATTTGTAGCGCCCTGGCAGAGACCCCGACGGCCACCGCATGAACAAAGCGGCCTTTTGCGCTTCCTGTCGAGAAGTTTTCGGACAGGAAGACAGCAACCGACAGTACCTCTAAACTCTCGCCAAAGGATTCGACTTTGCTGTTCACGAAAAACAGGAGAGAGCGAGACGATGAGGGGGTTGGAAAAGATGGCGGCGATGCTGCAACGATTCATTGAACGATTAAAGCGAAAGCCATACCTAAACTCGATTCGGCACAACTGGACGCGCCGGGTGGGGATTATTGTGGAAGATCAACAGCTTCGGTTCAGCCTTACTTTTCGCGGAGAAGAGATGGAATGGTGTGAATGGCAGGAAGGACAGCCGATTGACCTGCTGTTAACCGGAACCGAACGCAACTTTCAATTATTGTTCGCCGGAGATGCTTTGTCTTATCTATACGCCAAAAAGGAAATTAAGATCAGCGGCCATCTGCGCGATCAACTGAAGCTGGAAACATTGATTCGGTTAAGTTAAGTTCGTTAAAAATGAAATTTTGCCAAAATTGCGTTATAATAATGGAGTAAGATTAAACTTTTCGCTCAAGGGAGATATTACGATGGACATAGCAGCTGCGTTAAAAGAGACGGTAGCTTCACGCAAAGAAGCGATCCTGAACACATTTTCCCATTTGCACGCCAATCCGGAAATCAGTTGGAAAGAGGTAGAAACGACCCGCTATCTGGAAGCTAGAGCCCGCCGGTTGGGGTTGCGCGTGACCACTTTTGAGGATTGTACCGGACTGGTTGCGGAATGGGGGGAAGGGAAACCGGTCGTCGGATTGCGAACGGACATAGATGCTCTTTGGCAAATCGTTGACGGCGAATGGCGGGCCAATCACTCCTGCGGGCACGATGCACACATGACGATGGTTCTCGAGGCGGTCGAAAGCCTGATCGCAGCCGGTTTTCAACCAAAAGGGACGTTGAAAATTTTGTTCCAGCCAGCGGAGGAAAAGGGCAACGGCGCATTGAAGCTGGTGGAAAAAGGGATGGTCGATGATATCGAGTATTTGTTTGGGGTTCATTTGCGCCCGGTGCAGGAGATGAAAGATGGTTTTGCCGGTCCGGCGATTTACAATGGTGCCGCCATGTTTATCGAAGGCGAGATCAAGGGGACAGCCGCTCACGGAGCGCGGCCGCATCTCGGGGTCAACGTCATCGAAGTAGCAAGCGCCATTGTAAATGGCTTGGCCGATATTCATATCAATCCGGTCGTTCCGGCGACGGTCAAGATGACCATGCTGCAGGCCGGGGGAGAAAGTTACAATATTATCCCTGACTATGCCACGTTCGCGCTTGATCTGCGGGCACAAACCAATCAGGCGATGGAAGAGTTGGTCGCGGGCGTAAATAGGGTTGTACAAGGTGCTGCCGCCATGTATGGCGCTGCGATCAAGCTCACTCCCGGCTCGAGCATGGTTGCAGCGGAAGTCGACGAAGAAGCCAAGCAGTTGATGGCGCAAGCGATCGTTGACACGCTTGGCGCAGACAAGCTGGGAGAGGCACCGGTGACGCCAGGTGCGGAAGATTTTCATCACTATACCGTTTCAAGGCCGGCGATTAAAGCGACAATGCTGGCGTTGGGTTGCGATCTTACGCCGGGATTGCACCATCCGGAAATGACTTTTAATCGGGAAGCGCTGGTGAGCGGTGTAGAAATTTTGGCAAGAGTAGTCGTGCGCACGTTTGACAAACTGTCGAAATAAAGGCGGTTAAGCGAACTCGATCAGGTTGGTTGTATCTCAAAAGGGATACAACCAACCTTTTTTAAACATTTCACACTTTTTTAACAGAAAGCGCCCAAAAGGTGTGTCTCAATTTATTTAATGTGATATACTAATTGCAAATCAACTTTGCGAAATAAAGAAAAAACATACACGGTGACCTCATTTTGGGAAGGAGTTCGTTTACGAATGGAAACGAAGACGGCTGCAAAACTGGATGAAGTATTGCAAGCGACGGAAGCGCATTTTAATTTGCCGGTGGCGAAACTGGTGGAACTTGCTGTTCAACGCGGAGAAGGGGTGCTCACGGACAAAGGAGCGCTGAATGCGTTGACAGGCAAATATACAGGCCGCTCGCCCAAAGACAAGTTTGTCGTCGATGAAGCGTCGGTTCACGACAAGATCAACTGGGGACCAGTCAACCAGCCGCTTTCTGTAGACAATTTCACTCGTTTGTACCAGGATGTCATGGAATATTTGCACGGCAAAAAGCTGTTCGTTTTTGACGGATTTGCCGGAGCAGAGCGATCCTTTCGTTTACCGATCAGGGTGATTAACGAGTATGCTTGGCATAACTTGTTTGCCCGCCAATTGTTTATTCGTCCGACAGCGGAAGAGCTGGCACAGCATCAAGCGGAGTTTACGATTGTTTCCGTTCCGGGCTTCAAAGCCGATCCGGCGATACACGGAACCCATTCGGAAACGTTTATCATTATCAGTTTCACGCAAAAAATCGTCCTGATTGGCGGTACCGAATATGCAGGCGAAATGAAGAAATCGATCTTCAGCATTATGAACATGCTGTTGCCACAACGCAATGTGCTGTCGATGCACTGCTCCGCCAACATTGGCAAAGAAGGCGATGTTGCGCTGTTTTTCGGTCTGTCCGGTACGGGCAAAACAACGTTGTCGGCTGATCCGAATCGCCATCTGATCGGTGACGACGAGCACGGTTGGTCCGATAACGGCGTCTTTAATATTGAAGGCGGTTGCTACGCCAAATGCATCAACTTGTCCGCAGAGGGAGAACCGCAAATCTGGCAGGCGATCCAGTTTGGCACGGTGTTGGAAAATGTGGTGATTGATCCGGAAACGCGCCAAGCCGACTTTGACAGCAAAACCTATACGGAAAACACTCGTGCCGCTTACCCTGTGGAGATGATCCCTGGCGCTGTCATCCCGGGTATCGGCGGTCATCCCCATGTCATCATCTTTTTGACTGCAGACTCGTTTGGGGTAATACCTCCGATCTCCAGATTGACCAAAGAGCAAGCGATGTATCATTTCCTGTCCGGATATACGAGTAAAATGGCGGGGACAGAGCGCGGCGTAACCACTCCGCAAACCGAGTTTTCCACCTGCTTCGGTTCGCCGTTTTTGCCGCTGCATCCGGTCGTATATGCGGAGATGCTCGGCAAGAAAATTGAAGAGCACAATGTACAAGTATACCTGGTCAATACAGGTTGGACGGGTGGTCCGGTCGGTGTGGGCAAACGGATCAATCTGGGCTATACCCGTGCGATGGTCACCGCTGCGCTCAATGGGGAACTGGCCAATGTGGAGTACGTTACTGATCCAACCTTCGGCGTGCAAGTGCCGGTTTCCTGTCCGGGCGTTCCCGCAGAGGTGCTGCAACCGCGCAATACGTGGGAAAACAAGGCGGACTTCGACAAGCAGGCAGAAGAGTTGGCCAAACGCTTTGCCGAAAACTTCGCCAAAAAATTTCCTGAACACAAACAAATCGCTCAGGCAGGACCAAAAGCATAGCCGATCCTGCTCATCTGGATGGAAAAAAAGTTTTGTCGCCTGTTGGTGGCAAAACTCTTTTTTTGCGGTTTTCCAACTTTCAACTCCCCGCCTCTTTTGCTACAATAATGAGGATGAACAATCAAGGCTGCACTTGGACAAAAGAGGGGAGTGATTGTTATCCTTACCGCAATACAGCAACCAACGTCTACACTGGCTTTGAAAGAATGGGCTGTTGCCATAAAGGCGCTTGGCATGGGAAACCAGATTATTACCATCCGCAAAGGCGGTTTATATGAAGAAACGCGTGAGTTCAAACTGGAAAACGACACCTTTTATCTCTATCCGACTTACGAGCATCAAAAAGCGGAAATGGTGAAGCCGGAGTTTCATCCGCTGCTGCAATCAACGCTTGAAGGATGGAGTCCGGAGAAAACGACGGTAACAGTTGAATATATCGCACATATTACAGATGACGTCGAACTGCTTGATGAGGAAAAGCTGCGCGCGCTGGCGCCATACCACATCTGGACCGATAACTTTGCCGACGTCCGTCTCCATTGGAAAAAGAAAAAGCCGCTGCATATCTTGTTTGCCCGTGTATATAAATTAAATCAACCGAGCGTGATTGAGATTGCCGATGAATACAAAGGGTGCAAATCCTGGCATCATCTGTTGGAGAGCGTTGCTCCAACCGATCTGACCCCGGTCTTGACGGATGAAGAGTATGCATCCAAGCGAAAAGAGATTCTCGCTTTGTTACAAGGATAATGTAGGAAAACCGTCAGAAGCCCGCACAGGGCAGGCGGTTTTCTCCTTTTTTCAAACTGGGATTTCTTTACATACTAAACAAGAATATTTATAAAAAGAACGACGCGTTCCTTGATTTAAAATTATTATTATTATAGAATGGTAATTGAGAATGGATTGAGAATCTCTGGCTTTGAGATACTAAGATGAATGGCTGAGTGGAATCAATCGAGTACAATTTAGATATGTTCATTGGAGGGAAAAAGCAATGACTGCAGTGCCACATTTGGTGATAAAAGATCTTCATGCCAAGATTGAAGATAAGGAAATTTTGAAAGGACTCTCGCTGGAGATCAAAGGCGGCGAAATTCACGCCATCATGGGTCCGAACGGTACGGGAAAATCTACGCTTGCTTCGACTTTGATGGGGCATCCCAAATATGAAGTTACCAGCGGAAGCGTAACGCTGAACGGCGAAGACGTATTGGAAATGGCGGTGGACGAGCGGGCTCGCGCCGGTCTGTTCCTGGCAATGCAATATCCTTCGGAAATCAGCGGGGTAACCAACTCTGATTTTCTCCGTTCTGCGATCAATGCTCGCCGCGGTGAAGGCAACGAAATCTCTCTGATGAAGTTTATCCGGGAAATGGACAAAAAAATGGCCACTCTGGAAATGGACGAATCTTTCGCCCATCGCTACCTCAATGAAGGTTTTTCCGGCGGAGAGAAAAAACGGAACGAAATCCTGCAAATGATGATGCTAGAACCAAGCATTTGCATCCTTGATGAAATCGACTCCGGTCTGGACATCGATGCGCTGAAAATCGTCGCAAACGGCGTCAATGAAATGCGTTCCGCCGATCGCGGGTTCCTGGTGATCACCCACTATCAGCGTTTGTTGAACTACGTGAAACCTGATTTTGTGCATGTGATGATGCAAGGACGCATTGTAAAATCCGGCGGTTCCGAACTGGCGGAAAGACTGGAAGCGGAAGGCTATGATTGGGTAAAAGAAGAGCTCGGTATCGTTGATGAAACCGTTAATGCAAGCGTGTAGGAGAGGGGGTACTGATGATGAGTGTTGAAACACAACTCCGCTTCGACCGCGAAGCTATCAGCCAATTTTCAAAAGCGAATCAGGAACCGGAATGGTTTTTGCAAAAACGATTGACCGCCCTGGATTCTTTCGCTGAGTTGGCTTTGCCAAAATTGGAGAAAACCAAAATTGATAACTGGAACATTGATCAATTTCAGCCATTTCAACAGGAACAAGAGCTTTCAACGGCCGATCAACTGGATGAAGTGGTCAAAGCGGAAATTGATTTGACCGCGGCAAAATCTTTGCTGGTGCAAAAAAATGCCTCCATTGTTTATCGCAGTATCCCAGAGGAGCTGGCCAAACAAGGCGTGATTTTTGCCGACTTGGCTACCGCTTTGCGCGAGCATGGCGATCTGGTGCAAAAATATTGGATGCAGGCTGTTGCCTTTGATGAACATAAATTGACCGCTTTGCATGCAGCAGTGGTCAACGGCGGCGTGTTCGTCTATGTGCCCAAAAATGTCGAGTTGGAAGCACCGCTGCAAGCGGTCTTTGAAGTGGCAGGCGACGCTTCCTTGCTTTGCCCGCACGTATTGATCGTAGCGGAAGCAAACAGCAAGGTTGCCTATGTGGATACATTCGTTTCCGCAGAAGGACAATCGCTCGTCTCCAACAGTATTGTCGAAGTGTTTGTTGGAAATGGAGCTTCTGTTCAGGTTGCTTCTGTTCGCTCCCTTTCCACTGAAGTTCACGACTATGCGTTCCGTCGGGCGATTGTTGAGCGCGATGGGAAGATGGAATGGATTTTGGGCGAGATCAATGACGGAAACACCGTAGCCAACAACACGACCATTTTGAAAGGTGTCGCTTCGCAGACCGAGACCAAAACAGTCTCCGTCGGTACAGGCGCACAACGGCAAAATCTGACCTCGCAAGTGCAGCATATCGGCACTTACACGGAATCAAATATGGTCAGCAAAGCGGTGATGACCGGGGAAGCGGTCACCATTTTAAACGGGATTACCAAAATTGAAAAGGGTGCGGAAAAATCCGACGGCGAACAAGCGGAGAACATTTTGATGCTGAGTGAAAAAGCGCGCGGTGACGCCAACCCGATTTTGTTGATTGATGAAGATGACGTAAAAGCAGGCCATGCGGCATCCGTTGGACGTGTGAGCGAAGAGAGCATTTACTATCTCATGTCTCGCGGTATTTCGCGCCAAGAAGCGGAACGCTTGATCATTCTCGGATTCCTGGAACCAGTCGTAGCTGAAATCCCAATCGAAGAAGTGCAAAATCGACTTCGGCAGGCGCTTGAAAGGAAGTTGGGCTAAATGAATGCCAAGGAAATCCGCCAGTACTTTCCGATTTTAAACCAGCAGGTGAACGATCATCCGCTGGTTTATCTGGACAGTTCGGCAACTTCGCAAAAACCGGTGCAAGTGATTGAAGCTGTAAACAAATACTATCGGGAGTATAACTCCAATGTGCATCGCGGTGTTCATACGCTGGGCACCAAGGCAACCGACGGCTATGAAGGCGCACGCGAAAAGGTGCGCCAATACATTAACGCCAAAGAGGCGGCGGAAGTTGTCTTTACACGGGGAACGACCTCTGCGATCAACCTTGTTGCCCACGGCTTTGTCAGAGGACTTTTGCGACCGGGCGATGAGATTGTCACGACTGTGGCGGAACACCACAGCAATTTCATTCCGTGGCAGCAAGCTGCCAAGGCGACCGGCGCCACCTTCAAGTTTATTCCGCTTGCAGAGGACGGCACGGTCACACTGGAAGCAGTGAAAGAGACGATTACGGACAATACTAAGTTTGTTGCGATCCATCATATTTCCAATGTTCTGGGCGATGTTGTACCGATCAAGGAAATTGCCGAGATTGCTCACCAGCATGGCGCGTTTTTGCTCGTGGACGGTGCGCAGAGCGCTCCGCATAAACCAATCGATGTGCAAGACCTCAACTGCGATTTTTATTGCTTCTCCGGACACAAAATGTGCGGTCCGACGGGGATCGGCGTTTTGTACGGAAAACGCGATCTGCTCGAACGCGTAGAACCGGTTGAATTCGGCGGCGAAATGATTGATTTTGTCGATCTGTATGATTCGACCTGGAAAGAGTTGCCGTGGCGGTTTGAGGGCGGTACCCCGATCATCGCCGGTGCGATCGGTTTGGGGGCGGCAATTGATTTTCTAAGTGAGATCGGCTTGGAGCAGATTGAAGCGTATGAGAAAAAACTGGTCGCGTATGCGATTGAACAGATGAAACAGATCGAGGGTTTGACAATTTACGGTCCGACAAGCAACCGCAGCAGTTTAATAACTTTTAACCTGGCTGACCTGCATCCGCATGATTTGGCAACCGTGCTGGATTCATACGGTATCGCCGTACGAGCCGGACACCATTGTGCCCAACCGCTGATGCGCTGGTTTAATGTAACGGCTACCGCACGGGCAAGCTTTTACCTTTACAATACAGAAGAGGATGTTGATGCATTCATAGCCGGGTTGAAAAAGACGAAGGAGTTTTTTGGCAATGTCCTCTCTTGATGATCTTTACCGCCGGGTGATTATGGATCACTATCAAAAACCGCGCAATCGTGGTACGCTGGATGAAACGGATGGTTTGACCGTTCATTTGAATAATCCGACTTGCGGAGATCGCATCTCGTTGTCGCTGAAAATTGAAGACGGCAAGGTGACCGATGCCAAATTTCTTGGGGAAGGTTGCTCGATCAGCATGTCTTCCGCATCGATGATGACCGAAGCCGTCAAAGGCAAGCCGGTGGACGAAGCGTTGAAGTACGCGCATGCGTTTTCCGAGTTAATGCAGGGACATGAAGTAGATGACTCGCTTGATCTGGGTGATATTGAAGCGTTGCAGGGCGTCGCCAAGTTTCCGGCGCGGATCAAATGCGCTACCTTGGCCTGGAAGGCGTTGGAGCAAGGTGTTAAGCAGTTTGAACAGAAAAAGGAGTGAGTAAGCTATGGCAAAGAAAGCCCCAGAACTTCAGGATTATCAATACGGCTTTCACGATAAGGACGTTTCCGTCTTTCGGACCAAGAAAGGCTTGACTCGTGAGATCGTAGAAGAAATCTCCCGCATCAAGGGAGAACCACAGTGGATGCTCGATTTCCGCTTGAAAGCATTGGACATTTTCAATAAAATTCCGATGCCAAAATGGGGCGGCGATCTCGATGGACTCAATTTTGATGACATTACGTACTATGTAAAACCGTCGGAAAAAACCGGCCGCAGTTGGGATGAGGTTCCTGAGGAAATCAAAGCGACTTTCGACAAACTCGGGATTCCGGAAGCGGAACAAAAGTTCCTTGCCGGGGTATCCGCCCAGTACGAATCCGAAGTCGTTTATCACAATATGCAGGAAGACCTGGAAGAAAAAGGCGTGCTGTTTACCGACATGGATTCTGCGGTAAAACTGTATCCGGAGATTGTCAAAGAGTACTTCGCCACAGTGATTCCGCCAGCCGATAACAAGTTTGCCGCGTTGAACTCAGCAGTATGGTCCGGCGGGTCCTTCATTTATGTGCCAAAAGGCGTAAAAGTGGAGACGCCGTTGCAAGCGTATTTCCGGATCAATTCTGAAAATATGGGACAATTTGAGCGGACCTTGATCATTGCGGATGAGGACAGCTTCGTCCATTATGTAGAAGGCTGTACCGCACCGATTTACAGTACGGACTCGTTGCACTCCGCAGTCGTGGAAATTATCGTGAAAGAACGTGCGCGCGTGCGTTATACGACGATTCAAAACTGGTCCAACAACGTCTACAACCTGGTAACGAAACGTGCGGTTGCCTATGCTGACGCTACAATGGAATGGATCGACGGCAACATCGGTTCAAAATTGACCATGAAATATCCGGCTGTGATCATGAAAGGGCCGCGTGCCAAAGGAACGGTCTTGTCCATCGCGGTAGCCGGTAAAGGACAGCATCAGGATGCCGGCGCAAAAATGGTGCATCTGGCTCCCGATTGCACGTCAACGATTATTTCCAAATCGATCTCTCGCGATGGCGGGAAAGTAACCTACCGTGGTCTGTCGCAGTTTGGCCGTCAATCGCAAGGCTCCAAATCCAACATCAAATGCGATACGCTGATTTTGGATAAACTGTCTACATCTGACACGATCCCGTACAACGAGATCATGAACGATAACATTACGCTGGAACATGAAGCGACCGTATCCAAAGTATCGGAAGAACAGCTGTTCTATCTGATGAGCCGCGGATTGTCGGAAGCGGAAGCGACCGAGATGATCGTCATGGGCTTCATCGAACCGTTTACGAAAGAATTGCCAATGGAATACGCGGTTGAGATGAACCGTCTGATCAAGTTCGAGATGGAAGGTTCGATTGGATAATTCTCTCCCGCCGGTATCGATTCATATTTTGCTTTTCGTGTAGAAGACGAACTTGTTAAGTTCGTCTTCTTTCCTTTTCTCGGTGACCGCCATCCAATCGGAAAAATGACATGATGATGGATGCCGTTAGCGGGGAGCATAATCCGTATCGCAAGCGGAAAGGAGCAGCGAAATGAACAACACCATTGTTTGAGTTGGCCGGTCTCACATACTATACTAATGATACGAATGGTACGTGTGCGAGCGGGTGCTTGCAACTCACAAGGGGGAAAACGATGAGTGAACTTCGCCTCAGAGTAACGGTGGTGGTTGAACACCAGGGGAATATATTGCTGATCAAGGAAAGAAACGGGGAGGAGGCTTTTTACAGCTTGCCAGGCGGCAGTGTTGAATTTTTGGAATCGATACCGGAAGCCACGCAGCGGGAAGTGTGGGAAGAGACGGGATTATTGGTGCACTTTGAGCGATTGCTGTGGGTGGATGAGCGGATTGATCAAGCAGGTGAAGGAAAACATACGGTTGGAGTAGGTGTGTTGGCCAAATTGGCCGGGGAAGAGACGACGCCGATTCCCGGCGGTGTAGAAAACGAAGAGATTTTATGGACAGGCTGGGTTCGGTTTGACGATTTTCAGAAGCTGCCGATTTACCACGACCAACGTCAGCAGCAGATCATTAAAGCGCTGAGCGATTCCGGATACAGACCTGCCTATATCGGAAATATCGTCCAGTCAAAAGGAGCGCAACCGTGAATCTTTTGTTGGAACCTTTGTACCAGACCGCTCCGTTTCTTCGCCGGCATTTGATCAGTCTGGTGTTGGCCGGCAGTCACGGTTATGGAATGGCCACAGAGACAAGCGACATCGATCTGCGTGGCATCGCCTATCCGCCGCCGGAAGCTGTTTTTGGGCTGCAAACGTATGAGCAGACGACTTTGGCGGAACCGGATACGGTTATTTACAGTTTGCCCAAATTTGTGCGCTTGGCAATGAAAGGGAATCCAACTTTGTTGGAAATGCTGTTCGCCGAGACGGAACATTGGTTAATTTGCACGGAAGAGGGCGAACGGTTGCGGGCTCATCGCCATCTGTTTCTCTCCAAACGGGTTTTTTATTCATTTGGCGGGTACGCTTACAAACATCTGCAAAAACTGTCCGCGCAGGCAGACAACCCTTCCGCTTCTTACCACGGCAAAGATGCCAGTCATTTGATTCGGCTGCTGCAATGCGGTATCGAACTTTTGCAGGAAGGCGCTCTGCGGGTGAAACGCGAAAACGCAGCGGAGTTGCTTTCGATTCGGCAAGGTCAATGGAAGCTGACGGATCTGCTTGCTTATGCGCAAAGCTTGTATGACCAGCTGCAGGCAGCCCATGCCAACACACGCTTGCCCGATCAGCCTGACAGCGCGACGATTGAGCGATTGCTGATGCAGATGCAGATGCGTTTCTATCTTGAGCGCGGAGACGAACCCACTGCTACCTGATTTCATAGTCGTGCTGGACAAACCGGTTGCCGCTGTAACGATACAGTCGAAGATCGGCTTTTCCGCCCGGGAAGGAAAGAATCCAGTAGCTGAGCATCGGATAATGCCAGCCTTGTCGATCTGCGGTGGACGGAAGCGGGAGCGTGGCGGGATGGGTATGCAGCACACCTTGCCAAAGCAATCCGTCTGCTTTTATTTTCCGCAGGGAGGCGAAAAAATCCGGTCCTTCCCAGACGAAAGCGGCAGGCTGTCTGGACGCGGCGGGTGCTGCCACAAATTGGCTGATCGCGTTTGCCCGGCCGGCCAACAACGCCGAATATTCGAACGGCAGCGCGCTTTCGGCCTCGGCAAGCAGGTGTTTTAACACTTTTCGATCTATACAGATTTTGGTATCCTTATTCGCAAAGGGATCGCCGAGCAGATCGGTTAACAAGCTGGTGCCCCCTTTCACATTTTTGGAGGATTTAGGATGAACAAAGGAAACCTGCAGGTCGGCGTATGCGGTTGGGGAGACCACGATGAGTTGTACCCGCAGGGTGTACGCGATCGAGATAAATTGTCCGTATACGCCAGCCATTTCGCTCGCGTGGAAATTGACAGTTCGTTTTATGCTATCTTACCACAAAAAAACTATGAAACGTGGGTGCGTGACACACCGGACGCGTTTCGTTTTGTCGTAAAAGCTTATCAGGCGATGACTGGGCATCGGCGCGGCGGCGCGGAGCTGGAACGAGAGGAGATGTTTCTTCGCTTTGCGGAGAGCATCGAGCCGTTGCGCCAGGCGGGAAAGCTGCATGCCGTGCTTTTTCAGTTTCCGCCCTGGTTTGACTGTACCAAGGATCATGTCCAATATCTTGCCGCCTGCCGCCAGCTTTACCCGGATCTGCCGCTAGCGGTAGAGTTTCGCCATCAAAGCTGGTTTAGCGAGAACTATTGTGACAAAACCTTGCAATTTTTAAGACAGTTGGCGGTCACTCATGTGGTCTGTGATGAACCGCAAGTACCGAACGGCTCTGTTCCGATTGTTGTCGCGGTTACGGAGCCAAGACTGGCCTTGGTGCGCTTTCACGGCAGAAATACGGCGGGATGGCGCGATCCCGGCAAAGGGACGAATTGGCGGGATGTCCGTTATTTGTACAATTACAGTGAAGCCGAACTGCAGAGCTGGCTGCCCAAAATCAAGCAACTGCAGGAAACTGCGGATGAAGTTTGCATTCTGTTTAATAATAACTCTGGGGGAGATGCGGTCAACAATGCGAAGCGGTTGATGCAACTGCTAAACATCGAGCCAACAGGCCTGTATCCGCGTCAGATGGAATTGTTTTAGCGTTTTAGGGAAAGAGGACCTCACTTATGTTTATGATCATGCTCATCTTGTTTCTTGCCATCGGTTTGCTTGCCGGAATCATCGGCAGCTTGGTCGGATTGGGAGGCGGCCTGTTTTTTGTTCCGGCCTTGCTTTCCTTCGCCAATCAATATCAACCAGGCTCGATGACCCCGCAAATCGCGGCGGCTACCTCGCTGTTGGTCATTGCCGTGACCGCCCTGTCATCGACGGCCGGTTACTTGAAACAGAAGAAGGTAGATGTGCAAAGTGCCTTGCTCTTTTTTATCGGAAGCGCACCGGGTTCTGTGGCGGGCGTTTATTTGAACGGCATGCTCCATGCCCAGTCTTTTTCCTTGTTATTCGGATTATTCCAGTTGGTCATGTTCGGCGTCCTGATGGTCAAAGACAAACTGTCGCCAAGAGCGATCGATTGGAAGGTCAAACGCCAGTTCATCGAACAAAACGGGATGAAGCACGAATATGGTTACAGCCCGCTGCTGGTCGTCCTGATCGCCTTTTTTGTCGGGGTGGTCTCTTCCTTGTTCGGCGTAGGCGGGGGAATCCTGATGGTGCCGACAATGCTGGTTTTATTCCGCTTTCCGCCCCATATCGCCACGGCGACCTCCATGGCGGTCATTTTTTTATCGGCCGTCGTCGGTTCTGTTACCAATGGCGTTCATGGCTACATCAACTGGCTTTATGCCGTGTTGTTGGCGCCGGGTGCGTGGGTCGGCGGAAAACTGGGCGTCGTGATCTCCGCTCGTCTGAAGGGAAAAACGATCGTTATTTTGCTTCGGCTGATGATGTTAGGAATTGCGCTGGAAATGATCGGTGAGGCGATATTCCAATAGATAGATTCGGGGGAGAGGAAAACGTATGGCGAGTACTTGTACCTTACATATTTTGCACACCAACGACTTGCACAGCCAATTTTCCAATATGCCGCGCATCGCCTCCTGCCTGAAACAACAGCGGGCAGCATGGGAGGAGCGGGGAGATTATGTGCTTACCGTCGACATTGGCGACCATTTGGATCGTTACAATATCAAGACGGAAGCAAGTTGGGGACATGCCAATGTCCAGGTTTTGAACGAAAGCGGCTATCAATATGTGACGATTGGGAATAATGAAGGCGTTACGCTGCCGAAAGACAAATTGGATGCTCTTTATCAGCATGCTGCTTTTACGGTCATTGTAAGCAATCTGCTCGAATTAGACGGAACTCTCCCCCGTTGGGCGGTGCCGTTTGCTATCCATCGCTGGAATCAATTGCAGGTTGCCATTCTCGGCGTTACCGTTTCGTATGCGTCTGTCTATGAAACGATCGGCTGGAACTCCCAGGAGCCGCATGAGTTGCTTCGGCAACAGATCGACTCTTTGCGGGAGCAGGTGGATGCCATCATTCTGTTGTCTCATCTCGGCTACAATCAAGATGTGGAATTAGCCAAACAGTTTCCCCAGATTGATGTAATTTTGGGAGCGCATAGCCATCATTTGTTGAAGCAAGGTGAACGAATTGGGCATACACTGATTACCCAAGCAGGCAAGTATGGCGATTATATCGGGCACGTGGAGCTGACGATTGATTTGTCCGGAAAATCGGTCACGGCTGCACAATCGGAACTGTTGGCTGCAGCTGATTATCCTGCCGATCAGGCGCTGCTTTCCTTTTTGGAACAAGAAGAGCAAAAATCGCGGCAGGTGTTGTGTCAGGAAGCCGCGATCTTGCGCAGAGATCTGCCGGTTGCGTGGGACAGGGAGTCGCCGTTGGCCACCTTTTTGGCCGCCAGCTTGCGCCAATGGACCGGCGCAGAGATCGGTCTGGCCAATAGCGGGTTGCTGTTAAAATCGTTGCCGGCAGGCTCGGTAACCAAGCTGGATTTGCTTCAATCGCTGCCTCATCCGATTAATCCATGCACGTTGCTCTTAACGGGCGAAGAGCTGTGGCAGTTGCTTCAGGCTTGTCTGCAACCGAGGCTGATCGAGAGACAACTGCATGGATTCGGCTTTCGCGGCAAAGTCATGGGCTGGATGGCGGTAGATGGTTTGGAGATCGATTACCGGGATGACGAGCATCCGGTCATTACCCAAATCAGACTGGCGGGGAATCCGATCGAGCGAAATCAATTGTATCGGGTTGCGACTGTTGATATGTTCATTTTTAATCGATTGTTTCCCCAATTGCAGGAAGGCCGCGACTTGACGTTTTTTCTTCCGGAGATGTTGCGTGAAATCATCTTGGAGACCGTCAGCGACGAACATTTGTTGGAAAGCTGTTTTGCAACGCGTTGGCACAAGTTAGCGTAGGCAAGCAAGGTGATTTTCTCGTTCCAGTTTGGGCCGTCGGGAAACAAGGAGGGAAAAGATGAGATTTATCGACGAACTGTACGAATTGTATCGGGGACACTTCAATGGTGATGAGGAGGATATCACGGCGATTGTTGTGGGCGTATTGGAAGAACAGTCAAAAGAGGAACTTCATTCGATCGTCAAGGCGATGGATGAAGAGGAGCTGTTTCACATGCTGGCCATCTACATGATTGAAGTGTTGAGACGAAAAGTGGCGATGGATGATGAACGTCCCTCTACTTCGTTTGTCCATTAGGATGGGAATACACCTTTTTGACACAATTCACATAGAATATGGTAGGCTAAGTATAAATGAATGGAAACAGACAATTCACTGCTGCTGTTTAACGAATTGTCACAGAGGGGGAGAGAAAAATGATTGAGGTTCACCCCATTCAGTTTGCGGAAGGAACGGCAATCGCCGTAACGGTTCGTTTGCCCAAAACCACCTTGCTTTCGATCAGCACGGATAAAGGGTATATTATGTGCGGAGCACTCGACGTAGGATTATTGAATGAACGTCTTGCCAGCAGAGAAATCATTGCGGGGCGGGCTGTAGGGGTCAAAACAATTGAGGAATTGCTTGAAGCACCGCTGGAATCGGTCACGACGACTGCCGAGCAAATTGGCATCCACCCCGGTATGCTGGGACGTGAAGCAATACGCAAGATGTTTTGAAGCTTTCCCTGGGGGAAAGCTTTTTTCTTCTGTTAACACGCCTGAACGAAGACCGCTGTTTTGCCGATAGATACTAGTAGAGACCAAAGAAAGGTGTTAACAAGAATGCGACTTCTTTCCGTGCATCAGTGCAAGCCTGGAGATAGACTGGCCAAACCCCTTTACACCGACAATGGAACCACGCTGATCGGAGAAGGAGTGGAGCTGACTCAAAAGATGCTCGACCGACTTGTGGCATTAAATGTGACGAGCGTCTATATACATGACAGCCGGACCGATGACATTATAGTAGAAGATATTGTCTCAGCCGAAACGCGACGTGAAGCGATGCAGGCGATTCAGGAGACGTTTCGCAGCATGCAGCATGATCAGCAACCGCATAAATTGCGGATGGTCAATGGGCAGTTAGACCGGCGTTTTCGACAAGTTATTTCGGCGATCATTGATGAATTGAAACAAAACCGGTCGGCGATGAACTTATTGGGAAGCATCAGCGGCTACGATCATTACGTTTTTACTCATTCGTTCAATGTAGCGCTATATTCCGTTTCTCTGGGGATGAAAGCTGGACTCAACGACAAAGAATTGAGTGAGATTGGCTTGGGCGGCATTTTGCACGATGTCGGCAAAATGCTGATTCCCCAAGAAATCCTCAATAAACCGGGGAAATTGACCAAAGAAGAGTTTGAAGTTGTAAAAAAGCACACGGAATACGGATTTGAAATCTTGCGGAAACAAGATGAAATTTCCTTGCTGGCGGCCCATTGCGCTTATCAGCACCATGAGCGCTGTGACGGGTCCGGCTATCCGCGCCAATTGAAGCGAGAGCAAATTCATCGGTACGCATTGATCATGGGAATTTGTGATGTATTTGACGCTTTGACAACACAGCGCGTGTATCGCAAATCGATGCCGCCGCATACGGCCATGGAATTTTTGTACGCTGGTGTTGAGCGGCTGTTTGTCGAAGAACTCGTCTTGCAGTTTCGGGAAACCGTTGCCCTTTATCCGGTCGGGATGAATGTCACTTTGAATACAGGCGAAGCGGGAATTGTCGTGGAATACAAACAGAGTGCGCCTACCAGGCCGACCGTCCGCATTTTGAACGATCCGGCGGGAAAAGCGCTGTCCCACCCTTATGATATTGATTTGGCCAAGCAGCTTAATTTGGTCATTGTCGAATCAGACCCGTTAATTCCACCAATGTAACTATAACCAGTTTTTTCGTTTGAACACGAGATACATCGTTACACCGAGCAATGCAATAAACGCCAGCACCATGTAATAGCCATACGGCATATGCAACTCTGGAATATTAGGGAAGTTCATTCCGTATATCCCGGTGACGATCGTGATCGGCATGAAAATGGTCGTCAAGGCGGTAAAGACACGCATAATATCATTTGCCCGCCCGGATAAGGAAGCTTGGTACGCTTCGCGCAAGTTGCTGATCAGCTCGCGAAAGGTCTCAAAACTGTCCGCGACTTTAACGGCGTTTTCATAAATATCGCCAAAATACTTTTGCAGATTGTCATGGATCAGGGAAAGTTCCTTTTTGTTTAAAGCGGCAATCAGATCGCGCTGGGGGATCAGCATCTTTCGAGCGTACAAAACTTCGCTGCGCAAGCCGATAATCTGGTTGAGGTGGGATTTGTGGGCATTGAGCAAGATTTCTTCCTCAAGTTTTTCAATAAGATCTTCAATTTTTTCGATCACTTGAAAATACGATTCCACAATCAGATCAATCAGGTGGTACAAAAAATAATCCGGTTTGCTCACTTCCTCTTCGCGCAAAATCCGGGTTATTTTTTGCATTTCCTCAATCGGATGCTTGGTTACGGTAATAATAAAGTCCTTGCCCAAAAACAGATTGACTTCCCGCAGCATAATCTCTTGACTGGCAAATTGAATGCTGTTGATCACGATAAAATAATGGTCTTCGTATATTTCCAGTTTGGGACGTTGTTCTTCCTCGTCGATGCAGTCTTCGATCGCCAAGTCATGCAATCCATATCGTTGTTGCAAAAGATCCAAATCGAACAGGCCTGCGTCAATCCAGTAGAATCCGTTTCGAGGCGGACGGCGTGTTTCTTCAATATCCTCAATTTCTTTGAACAGCCCGTTTTGCACCAGCTTGATTTTCATGCTGACTGTTCCTCCTGCAGAAATGGTTACCGTTAGTATGAACCATTCTGTCCCTTTTGAGTAGAAATGGGGGGGATTTACCGGGTTCTTGTGCGCTGTCTTCCCTGAGAATGCGGGGGAGAACGGTGGTTACGATGTACTGCAAGGCCATGCGCAGAGCTTTCGGACTCGGTGTATTCCGCTGTTCCTTCTGGTTGCTTTCCATCGCGGTCGCCTCCTTTGCTTTACAACTATATGTGTAAAAGCTTGGCTCATAGACCGGATATGCCCAGAAGGGGGGATTTTCCATCGGACAAAAGTGTAGAGTCTGGATAAAACTGTGGTATACTGAAACAAATGAATAAGAAAACCTTCAGGGCAGGGTGAAAATCCCGACCGGCGGTGATGACGATCTGTCTGAGCCCGCGACTCGGCGAATGGCAACGTTCGCTGACTGATCTGG